>NZ_AYXF01000011.1:0-155902 GCF_000502215.1 Mesorhizobium sp. L103C105A0
CCGAGGATGCCATCGAACAAACCCTGACCTTCTTCAGGCTGCCGAGACAGCACCACAAGCATCTCAAATCCACCACTGGAGCGGCTCAACGAGGAAATCCGCCGGCGCACCTATGTCGTGCGCATCTTCCCCAATACCGAAAGCTGCCTGCGCCTGGTCAGGGCGTTGGCCGTCGAGACCAATGAAAACTGGATGGAGGCCAACCGATACATCAATATGGACGACCTGCGCGAGCACAAGAAGCTCGCTCTGCGCCAAGCCGCATGACCAGCATCATGGCCGCCCCATTTTGCAGAACTTGACGCACACAACCCGAGATGACGAGCACACGCTGTGCCCCCCTTGGCCACCCCGCTCCCTTGCGTATACGCTGCCCGCACAACAATCACCGAGGGAGCCATCAAGGTGAACACCGCCAACCCGCCAAGGCCTCTCGCCGAGATCGCCAGCTATCACGCCCACATCTACTATGACGGGCAAGCCGAGCGGCAGCACGCCGAATGGCTGCGCCTGCGCATCGGCGAACGCTTCCGCGTGCGCCTGGGCAACTGGCGCGACGAGCCGGTCGGCCCGCACGAACAGGCCATGTACCAGGTCTCCTTCGCCACCGAGATTTTCGCCACGCTGGTCCCCTGGCTGATGCTGAACCACGGCGGCCTCAGCATCCTCATCCACCCCAACACCACCAACCCCAAGCGCGACCATCTGGTCGATCCGATCTGGATCGGGCGGCCGCTGGGGGTTCATGGCGAGGTGCTGGGTGAAGAGGATGAAGCGGAAGAGGCGCTGGAGGTGAACACGGAGCCGACGCTGGGGGCGTAGGGAGGCGTTCTGCAAAGTAGAGACTTGGCCTTGGAGACGCGTTCGCCAGTAGCCTAGCTGAGGCATGCATGACAGGCCGCTTTGCGCCTCAAGCCGTATCCTATGCCTTCATCATTGCTTCGTCGAAGGTGCCGAACCAGCGCGGGGCCGTTGGAGCGATGGACCATCAATTGATGGCAAGGGAGAGTTCTCCTTGGTCGCCGGTACGCCGAGGCGGGGTCGCCGAATAGGCAAAGATTGCAATAGAGGAGGCAGCCGGCACTCGTTCCCGCAGGGTCGGGCGCACCCGTTCGTACGGAGCAACTGGCGCTCCGCACGAGGGACAGGGCAACTCACTGGTGACTGGGTGCGTGCCTGACGAAGCTCTTCGTTTCGGCTGAGATAAATGCTCTCACTTACGGAACATCGCAGGTTCGTCGAAGTTGGAAAGCTACGGAGGACGTGCACATGAACAGTGTCATCTATCTTATCGGCCTTATCGTTGTCGTGCTCGCGGTCCTCTCCTTCCTCGGTTTTCACTAGGTGGCCTCATGCAGCATGAGAACGATCAGGGCGGACAGCCCACCGATTTCGACAAGGCGAAAAGCGACGTCTCCGACAGACTTCGCCAGGAAAATGAGCGTGCCAGCGAGTTGCTTCACGACGCGCGGGACGAGGTGACCCGTAAGGCTGGCGACTATGCATCTGAAGCCACGCAGGTCATCTCCGACAAGGCGGAGGAGGCGCAGCGCGACATCGGATCGAGCTTGGCGGCGTTGGGTGGTGCACTGCGAGCGGCCAGCGATCACCTTGCCAGCAACGATGAAAGGAACGCATCGAAATTCGCTTTGGATGCTGCCAGTGGCCTTGAGCGGCTTTCATCGTCCTTGAAACAGAAGCCCTTTAGCCAAGTCCTTGATGACGTGCAGTCCTTCGGCCGGCAAAATCCCGGTGTCCTGCTTGCGGGATCGGTGTTGGCCGGATTGGCTCTCGGGCGGTTCATCAAGGCTTCTCCGTCGGCAAGGCCCGATTCTGAGGCCGCTCCGGGAGGCCTCAGATCACACACCGATCAGCCACAGGGTTGGTCCGCTGATCGTCCACAAGATTTTGGCGTGGTCGGCGATGATGGCGCCACGCAGATCGCGGAGCAGGACAGATGAATAACCAGGACAATCCCAGCCTTGCCGGGCTAGTCACCGATTTGGCCCAGAATGTCACCACTCTGGTGCAAACCGAGGCGAGGCTGTTTCGGGCCGAGCTCTCTGAAAAGCTTACCAAAGCCGGAGCAGGTGCTGCGGAAGTGCTGGGCGGCGCGATTTGCCTGCTCGCCGCGCTCTTGGTGTTGCTGCAGGCGCTCATTATCGCACTGACGCGGGCAGGGCTTGGCGCGGGGTGGTCTTCCCTGCTGGTCGGTGTGGTCGTGGCGGTCCTCGGCGTCATCCTGCTGCGGACCGGGACGGCCAGCATGGCGCCTTCGGAACTTACCCCCGACCGGACCCAGGGACAGCTCAAGCGCGACGCGAGCGCGATTAAGGAACAGGTGAGATGAACGAGAAATCCGCAGCCGAACTTGAACGCGAGGCCGAGGCGGCTCGCGCTCGGGTGATGGAGACCGCCGAATCCATTCGAGGCAAGATGACGCCTGGACAATTGCTGGATGAGTTCACCGGGCTGTTCTCGGGAGGGGAGAGCGCGGCCATGCTCAGCAATCTCAGAACGCAGGTCCGAGACAATCCTTTGCCGGTCACCATGGTGGGCGCAGGTCTGGCCTGGCTGATGTTCGGCAGCGGTACCTCAAACACCATCCAACGTTCGGATGACTACCGATTGCCTTCAGCGCCCGGACAACATGATGTAGCAGGGGAGCGCGGCGGCTTGGGCGGCACGCTCTCCGATGCCNATGCCGCGGAATCGCTCTCCTCGAGCGCTGCCAGCGCCGGCGACACCATATCGAGCACCGCAAGAGCCGCTGCGGCGAGTCTGACGGGAAGCGCTGCCAATGCAAGCTCGACGGCTGGGGACATGGCGGCGAAAGCCAGCCGCTCCGCGCAAGATCTGTTGGAGGATCAACCCTTGGCCGTAGCGGCCGTCGGTCTCGCCATCGGCGCCGCCATAGGTGCAATGCTGCCCCATACCGCAACGGAGGACGAGCAACTAGGCGCCTATGGCGACAAGCTTCGCGATTCCGCCGAAACTTTGCTCGACAGGGGCCTCGATGAGGCCAAGCAGGTCGCCGCCGACGCCTATGAGACCATCAAGCAGGAAGCTGGCCGGCAAGATATGGAAGCAGACACGATAGCCGATCAGCTCGGCGAGATCGTGAAGTCCACAGCAGACAAGACCGAGCATGCCGTGCGCGAACGAATTTCCGATACGTCTCAGCGCCAAACCTAGCTTGATGATCCTGGATCAACGATAGCCGGCCTCTCCAGAAAGGGGCCGGTGTTGTCCGTCAAACGGTGACCCGCTCGAGTCACTTCAGAGCCGTGTGCGGACTGATGTCCCTTGCCGATAGTAATCCAGCGAATCAGGTTCTCTGGATTGTTGGCCAACCCGCCGCCGATAAGACGCGGTCAGCAAAACTGGCATCTAGGCGAGGACCGACATTGCACTTGAAGTTCGCAGACCGAGGATGCCGGTCCGCTCTGGGACGTAGGGCGACACCCCACTTCACCCCCCAGCCAACCGCGGCAGCAGGAAAATCTCCGCTCCCTGTGGCAGTTCCTTCGACCAGGTATCGCGATAGATCGTACCGTCGATCGCCACCGCAATGCCCTTCTCGATCCAGGGCTCGATGCCGGGATACTGTTCAGCCAGCTTCCTGAACAGCTCCCTTATGTCCTTGGCCTCGACCTCGATCTTGCTCTGGCCGCCGGCGAGCTGGCCCAGCGCGCCCCAGAGCGTGACTTCGACCATTAGGGCAAGAACCTCATTTTTGCCCTAGCCTCCCCGTTCCGCCTCGATCGCGGCGAGAACCCGTGGCGGCGACATCGGGATGTGGGTCATGCGCACGCCGGCGGCGTTGGAGACCGCGTTGGCGATCGCCGCCAGCGGCGGCACGATCGAGGTTTCGCCGACGCCGCGCACGCCATAGGGGTGGTTGGGATTGGGTATCTCGAGGATCTGCGTGTCGATCATCGGCAGGTCCGAGCAGACCGGGATGCGGTAGTCGAGGAAGCCGGCGTTCTGGAGACGCCCGTCCTTTCCGTAGATGTACTCCTCGTTGAGCGCCCAGCCGATGCCTTGCGCGGCGCCGCCCTGGTACTGGCCCTCGACATAGGTGGGGTGCACCGCCTTGCCGGCATCCTGGATCACCGTGTAGCGGATCACCCTGGTCGAGCCGGTATCGGGGTCGACCTCGATGTCGCATATATGGGTGGCGAAGGAGACGCCGGCGCCGTCGGCGACGAGCTCGCTGTGGCCGGCGATCGGCCCGCCGGTCTTGCCGGACGCGGCGGCGATCTCCTTCAGCGAGAGGGCTGCAAGATTGCCGTACTTCTCGCCCTTGGCGATGGCGTGGCCGTTTTCCCAGACCACGTCGTCGACGGGGATGTCCCACGTCTGGGCGGCGCGCTCACGCAGGATCTTGATGGCGTTGCGGGCGGCCGAGATGGTCGCCATCGAGGACGAGAAGGTGCCGCGGCTGCCGTCGGTCATGTCGTTGTAGCCGAGCGAGGAGGTGTCGGCGACCACCGCCTTGAGCTGGGCATAGTCGATGCCGAGCTCCTCCGCCGCCACCAGCGACAGCGACGCGCGCGAACCGCCGACGTCCACCGTGCCGACGGCCAGCGACACCGAGCCGTCCATGCCGATGTTCAGGTCCACGCAGGTCTGGCCGCCGAAATTGAACCAGAAGCCGCAGGCCATGCCGCGGCCCTGGTTCTTGCTCAGCGGCGCCTTCATGTGCGGATGGTGCTTGGCCGCCTCCAGCGTCGGGCCGATGCCGATCGGGCCGTAGACCGGACCGTAGGAGGAGCGGGTGCCTTCCTGCGCGGCGTTCTTGATGCGGAACTCGACCGGGTCCATGCCGAGTTCCTTGGCCAGCTCGTCGACTGCACTTTCCACCGCGAACGCCGCCATCGGCGCGGAGGGCGCGCGATAGGCCGCGGTCTTCGGCCGGTTGACCAGCACTTCGAAGCCGACGGTCTGGACGTTATCGAGCTTGTAGCAGGCGAAGGCCGTCATGGCGCCGATCTCGGCCCAGGTGCCGGCATAGGGACCGCTGGTGTAGCGCAGCGTCGCTTCGGCGGCAGTGATGGTGCCGTCCTTGCGGGCGCCGATCTTCACGTCGATCGAGGTGGCGCTGGTCGGACCCGAGGCGCGGAACACCTCGTCGCGGGTCATGACGAGCTTGACCGGCCGACCGGCCTTGCGCGACAGCGCCAGCGCCACCGGCTCGGCCCAGACATGGGTCTTGCCGCCGAAGCCGCCGCCGATCTCCGAGGAGGTGACGCGCAGCTTCGAGGCTTCCAGCCCGAGCAGTTGCGCACAATGCTGGCGGTAGACGAAATGGCCCTGCGTGCAGACCCAGAGGTCGGCGGTGCCGTCCGACGAGACGCTCGCCACGCAGGCATGCGGCTCGATATAGCCCTGATGCGTCTGCTCGGTCTTGAAGGAGCGCTCGACAATGACATCGGCGTGGCCAAAGCCCTGATGGACATCGCCATGGCCAAACTGGCTGCGCTTGGTGACGTTGGACGGCTTTGCCGGCTTTTCCTCGAGACCCTCGGTGAAGATCGTGTCGTTGATCAAGGGGGCGGTGTGCTTCATCGCCTCGTCGACATCGGTCACATGCGGCAACAGCTCGTATTCGACCTCGATGAGCTTCAGCGCCTGCCTGGCCGTGCGGGCATCGACGGCGGCGACCGCGGCCACGGCGTGGCCGTCATAGAGCGCCTTGCCGCGCGCCATGCAATTGTCGAGGACGTCATACATGGCGGCGTCGCCATCGGTGAGGTCGGGCAGGTCGGCGGCGGTGATCACCGCTTTCACGCCGGCCAGCTTTTCCGCTTTCGAAGTGTCGATCTTGAGGATCCTGGCATGCGCATGCGGGCTGCGCAGGACACGCCCGACCAGCTGTCCCGCCATGTTGAAGTCGGCGCCGTAACGGGCGCGTCCCGTCACCTTGTCGACGCCGTCGGGACGGATAGGCCGCGTGCCGACGGAGGAGAATTTGCGGCCCGAAAAGCGTGGATCGAAGTTCATGCGTGCGCTCCCTTCATCACATTGGCCGCATCCTGGACCGCGCGCACGATCTTGTCGTAGCCGGTGCAGCGGCAGAGGTTTCCGGCGAGGCCGAAGCGGATTTCTTCCTCGGTCGGATCGGGGTTCTTGGCCAAAAGGTCCTTCGCCGCGATCAGGAAGCCCGGCGTGCAGATGCCGCATTGCAAGGCTGCATGCTCGAGGAATTTCTGCTGCAGCGGATGCAACTGATCGCCATGCGCCATGCCCTCGACGGTTTCGATATGCCGGCCTTCGGCTTCAGCGCCAAGCACAAGGCAGGAGCAGACCAGCCGATTGTCGAGAATGATCGAGCAGGCGCCGCAGTCGCCGGTGCCGCAGCCTTCCTTGGCGCCGGTCAGCCCGAGCCGATCGCGCAGGACGTCGAGCAACGTCTCGTCGGGCTGGCAAAGGTATTCGACGTGATCGCCGTTGATTGTCGTTGAAACTGCTACACCGGCCATCATTTGCCTCCTGCGCGTGCGTAGGCGGTCGTCGCGGCCCGTCCGGCCAGCACGCCCGCAACTTTTCGTCTGAACTCGATGGTGCCGCGCTTGTCGTCGATGGGGCGGCAGGCCCCAGCGCAGATCTTGGCGAGCCGCTCAAGTGCCGCCTCGTCCAGCTTCCTGCCGATGAGAGCCTCGGCTGCTTCTTCCACCAGAAGCACGGTCGGGGCCGCGGCGCCCAGCGCGACGCGCGCGGCCGTGATGACGCCATGCTCGTCGAGCGACAGCTTCACGCCGGCGCTGACCACGGCGATGTCCATCTCGGTGCGCGGAATGAACCTGAGATAGGCGTCGCCCGAACGCGGCTCCCGCTTGCCGAGCAGGATCGCCTCGACGATCTCACCCTTGGTGAGCGAGGTCTTGCCGGGCCCGATCGGCACGGCCTCGACAGGAATGGTGCGCTTGCCCGAGGGGCCGGCAACCACGGCCTTGGCGGCGGCGGCCACCAAGGCCGGGACGCTGTCGGCGGCCGGCGATGCGTTGCACAGATTGCCAACGATGGTGCAGCGGCCCTGGACCTGTTTCGAGCCGATCAGCTTCGACGCTTCGACGACACCGGGCCAGGCCTTCTTCAGAACCGAGCTCTCGCCCAGGACGGCGCAGGGGACGGTGGCGCCGATGCTGAAGCCGTCGGCCGTCTCCCTGATCTCGCTCAAGCCCTCGATCGCCTTGATGTCGACGATCAGGTCGGGATCGACAAACCCGCCCTTCATCCGAACGAGGAGGTCACTGCCTCCAGCGAGAATGGCTGATGTGCCGGAAGCGTCGGCCAGCAGGCCAACGGCGTCTTCGATTGAAAGCGGACGTATGTAACGCATCGTCTCCCCTTGGTGATGGTGATCTCGCCGACCGTTATAAACAGTCTCCTCATAATGACCATCCGGTTGCTGATTTCCAGCGATTGGGCCAGCACCGCGAGAGAGATTTTTGTCTAAAGTCTTTGTTTTGATGCATGTCGTTGTCCCAGAACCGCGCACACTTCTGGGCGACATGCATTTAAGCGGCGTCTTTTGCATTGTCGAGGCTGATGCCGATGTCCTTCAATGCCTCGGCCACGGCCTCGTCCAGCGGCGTGTGCGGGACTTCGCCGATGATGCTTGCCAGCCGGTCGGACACGAGCCGGTGCGGTTCGAAGCGCAGATAGGACATCGAGACGATCTCGCGCCACATCGCCACGAACGGGCTGCCGGCGCGCAGCACCCACCACGGCATGAAGGTCAGTTTCAGCGGCCGGCCAAGCGCCTTCTCGGCCGCGGCCTTGATGTCCATGTCGGTGACGGCGTGGCCGGGGAAGTTGAGCGCCTCAAAGAAGCCGAGCTTGCCCTGATTGCGCGCCAGGCCGACGAAGCCGATGGCGAAGTCCGGCAAATAGGCCCATTCGTGCACGAGGTTGGCAGGGCCAGGCGCGGTGTAGACGCCCTTGCTCATCTTGGCGGCGACGACGAGGTCGAACCATGATCCGCTGCCGGTGCCGCCGAAGAAATCGCCGGCGCGCAGGATGATGGTGCGGACGCGGCCGGCATCGGCCTCGCGGCGAAACAGCGCTTCCATGGCGCAGCGGATGCGGCCCTTCTCGGTGGTCGGACGGAATGGCGTGTCTTCGGTGACCACCTCAGGCATCGGCGAGCCGTAATTGTAGACAGTGCCGGGGAAAAGATGCAGCGCGCCATTGGCATGGCAGGCGGCCATGACGTTCTCCGCCATTGGCAGACACTTGCCCCAGTCGGTGTAGATCGGGTTGAGGCCGTTGAAGATGATGTCGACGCCTTGCGTGGCGCGGATCAGCGCCTCGCGGTCGAGCGCATCGCCGGCGACGGCGGTGGCGCCCTTGAGTTCGGCTGGGACCTTGCCGCTGCGGGTGACGGCGCGGACGTCGAAACCGGCGTCGATGAAGGCTTTGCCAACCACGCGGCCGAGCCGGCCATTGGCCCCCAGAATTGCGATCTTGGTCATTTTTCTTCTCCGTGTTGGTGTTTGCACGGCGAATATGATGCCTCCATATGCGAATGAAAATTGACTATCAATGCAGCTTTGTTATTCATAAATGAATGGAAGACATCGACTGGAACCTGATCAAGAGTTTCGTCACCGTGGCGGAGACCGGCAGCCTGTCGGCCGCGGCGCGCAAACTGTCGGCCAGCCAACCGACGCTCGGGCGTCACATCGGTGAGCTCGAACAGGCGTTGGGCGTCACCTTGTTCCGGCGCGGGCGGCGCGGCTATGCGCTGACGGAAGCAGGCGCCACGCTGTTCGAACGCGGCAGAGCGGTGAGCGAGCAGGCGAGCGCGTTCGCACTATTGGCATTGGGCTCGGTCGAGGCGATCGAAGGCACGGTGCGCATTGCCGCCAGCGAGGTGGTGGCGGCCTATGTGCTGCCGAAGATGACGGCGCGGCTCGGCATCGAGGAGCCCGGCATCGAGGTCGAGATCGTCGCCTCGAACCAGGTCGAGAACCTGCTGCGAAGGGATGCCGACATCGCCATCCGCATCGTCAAGCCGGCGCAGAACGAGCTGACGGCGCGCAAGGTCTGCGATATCAAGCTCTGCTGCTGCGCGGCGAAATCCTATCTCGACCAGCACGGCCGCCCGCTCAAGCCCGCCGATCTTCTCGACCACCCGCTGATCGGCTTCGACCGCAGCGACGAGATGATCCGGGGCTTTACCCAAGCCGGCATCCCCGTCACCCGAAGCAGCTTCCGCTTCAGGGCCGACAACCAGATCGTTCTGTGGGAAGCGCTGCGGGCGGGAAACGGCGTCGGTCTTGGCCAGGAGCCGCTGGCCGACAGCGACCCGTCGCTGGAGAAACTGCTGCCCGGCCTGCCACTGCCCAGCCTGCCGGTGTGGCTGGCCATGCATCGCGACGTGCGCACCAGCGTGCGCATCCGCCGCGTAGCGGATTTCCTCTACGAGGAGCTGAAGCGCTATTCGGCGGGGGCGGCCGCGAATTCGGCGCGGTGAGCGAGCCCGGCCATCAAAAGCACGACGATCAACAGCCCCGACATGGCGACGAAGATCGGCCCGAAGCTGGAATGCTCGGCGACGAAGCCGATCGCCGACGGCGCCACCAATATGCCGGAATAGCCCATGGTGGTGACGACGCTCATGCCGGTGCCCGACGACATGCCTTCCTGGTTGCCGCCGGCCGAGAAGATGATCGGCACCATATTGGCGATGCCGAAGCCGCAGAGAGCAAAAGCCGCGATGGCGATCCAGGGCGAAGGCGACAGGCCGGCGACCAGCATGCCGGCGGCGGCGACCACCGCCGAGCCGCGCAGCGTCGCCACCGCGCCGAAGCGGTTGCGCACGCCGTCGCCGAAAAAGCGCATGACAGCCATGACGCCGGAGAAGGCGGCGTAGGCAAGGCCGGCGATGGCGAGGTCGGCGCCGAGCTCCTGCCGGAGATAAAGCGCTGCCCAGTCGAGCACGGCGCCCTCGGAAATCATCGTCAGCAGCGCCATCAGCCCGACAAGATAGACCAGCGGGTTGGCCGGCAGCGTTAATTTATGATGCTCGGCGACCTGCGGCTTGTCCTCGGCGATGAGGTAGCCGACCGCCACGGCAATGACGGCAAAAGCAATGACCGTGACTACAGCCGCATGGGCGAGGTGGCCGTAAGTCTGGATGGCGTAACCGCCCAGACCGCCGCCGGCGAAACCGCCGAGGCTCCAGAAGCCGTGCGACGACGACATGATGGCGCGGGAGAGCCGGCGCTCGACCACCACCGCATTGGCGTTCATGGCGACATCCATGCCGCCGATCGAGCCGCCGAAGATGATCATGGCGATCGACGCCAGCGGCACGTTGGGCGTCAGCGCCACGACCAGCAGGCCGAGGCTGCCGCACAGGCCGAACCAGCGCAACACGGTGCGCGAGCCATGCCTGGAGATCAGATGGCCGCACCAGCTCATGGCCGCGACCGCGCCGACGCCGAACAGAAGGATCAGCAGACCGAGGGTGAATTTCGAGATGTCGAGCCGGGTCAGGAACACCGGAATCTGCGGCGCCCAGCTGCCGGTCACGAAGCCGTTGGCGAGGAAGATCGCGGCTACGGCCCATCGCCCGCGAATGGCGCTCTGCATGGTGTCTTGCGCGTCCATGGTTCGAATCCGGTCAAGGAATGGCTTTGCGCGGCAAATTAGATCGATTCAATTTCTCGTCAAGCGCCTTTCTCTTCGTCATCCTACGGTTTCCGCGACGTCGCTTCGCGACTGCTCCACCCTAGGATGACGAAGTCGCGTAGGGCCTAGCCAATCGTCAATGATCCCTCGGCCGCCTCGCCTCGAATTCCGCCTTCTTGGCGTCCGAAGCCTCGGTCTGGTTCAGCGCCTGCCATTGCGCATAGGGCATGCCGTAGACGATTTCGCGCGACTGGTCCTTGCCGAGATCGACGCCCTCAGCCTCGGCCGCTTCGCGGTACCAGTTCGACAGGCAGTTGCGGCAGAAGCCGGCGAGGTTCATCAGGTCGATGTTTTGCACATCGCTGCGCTCGCGCAGATGCTCGACCAGCCGGCGGAAGGCCGCGGCCTCGAAATCGCGTTTCTGGTCATCGCTGAGTTCGGTCATTGCCTTGGATCCTCACAGCGGCCCGGTGCGCGAGCCGAACATCTTCACCTGATGTATATCGGGACGGCGGTCGATGGCGTCAACGATCGGCGCCAGCCGTTGCGCCCAGGCCAGCGCCCCCTTGCTGTCTGATATCAGGTCCTGGCGGATCTCGATCAGCGCATGGGCAAAGCCGTTGACGATGGCGTGCTTGAACATGGTGTCGCCACGCAACGCGCCGTCATAGGGTTCATTGTCGCCGACGACGAGGTTTTTATCCTGCGCCAGCATGTCGATCAGCGGCCGCGCCACGCGGTCGTCGAGGTCCCACAATATGCCGACATGCCAAGGGCGGATGAAGCCCTGCATGACAGGGGTGAAGGAGTGTACGGAGAAGATGAACGGCGCTTTGCCTGAGGCGTGCGCCACCGACGCGATCATGGCGCCGACCGCGTCCTGATAAGGCCGGTAGAAGCCGTCGAGCCGCCTTTCGCGTTCGGCCGGTGCCATGGGATAGTTTCCCGGCACGACAGTGCCGTCATAGAGCTGGCGGATCAGCGTCGGGTCGTCCTCGCCGCGATTGGGATCGATCAGCAGCCGCGAAAAATTGGCAATCACCGCCGGCACGTCGAGCGCTGCCGCCAGTTCGCGCGTCACCGTCTCGACACCGATGTCGTAGGCGATATGGCGATCGAGTTCCGCCGCCGGCAGGCCTAGACTGCCATACTCCTCCGGCAGGTCGCGGCGGGCATGGTCAGCGACAAGCACGATGCCTCGCTTGCGGTCGCCTTCGACCATATCGAAAGGCGCAAAAACTGTGGATCGGGTCATTGGCTGGAAAGGTCTGTTCGCTGGCTTCCGGGGAGGGTGGTATCGTCATTCCCACGAAGAGGACTGTTGCGCAATGCCGTTGTTTGGCCACGGTTTCTGCGAAAATCCTGTGACGCGCGGCAGATCGCGTGTCGGGGGCCTTTCTAAATCGATTGGAATTGGACAGAACGGCGCGTTGACATGCGCCCGGACTTTTCCGAAAAGGGGCGTTGAGAGATGCAGATGACGTTATTGAGGGGTTTCGGGATGGGTTCCGCCGGCAGGCCGCGTGCGTGCACCGCCTTTGCCGTGCCGCTCCTGACCCTGACGCTAGGGCTCACCGCGCTGGTCGCGGCCTCGCCTGCCCGCGCCGATTTCCGCGTCTGCAACGCCACGCAGAACCTGGTCGGCGTCGGCATCGGCTACCGCGCCAAGGCAGGCTGGATCACCGAGGGGTGGTGGCACATCGAAGGATCGAGCTGCAAGACGCTGATCGAAGGTCCGCTGTCATCGAGGTTTTACTATCTTTATGCAGAAGACGCCGAGCGCGGCGGGCGCTGGGATGGCCCGATCAACATGTGCGTGGCCGAAAAAGAATTCAAGATTGCCGGCGTTACCGATTGCGTCGCCCGGGGCTTCCAGCGCGCCGGATTCCAGGAATATGACACGGGCGAGCAGGCAAGCTGGATGGTCCAGCTGACCGATGAGTCCACAACGGGAGGCGCTCCAGCCGCCCCGGGAACAAACAGTCAATGAGACGTAGCCGCAAGGTCAAGATCCTCGCCACCATCGGTCCTGCCTCCTCGTCCGAGGAGATGCTGCAGAAGCTGTTCGAAGCCGGCGCCGATGTCTTCCGCATCAATATGAGCCACACCGATCACGAGTTGATGCGCACGCTGGTCGGCCGCATCCGCGCGGTCGAGGAGAAAGTTGGCCGTCCGATCGGCATCCTGGCCGATTTGCAGGGACCGAAGCTGCGCGTCGGCAAGTTCGCCAACGGCAAGGAGGTTCTGACGCCGGGCCAGACCTTCAACCTCGACAACAATCCCGAGCCCGGCACGTCGACCCGGGTCTACCTGCCGCATCCCGAAATCCTGAGCTCGGTCGAGGCCGGCCACCGTCTCTTGATCGATGACGGCAAGCTGGAGCTCAGGGCGGTGAAGAGCGACGGCAAGTCTATCACCTGCGCGGTCGTCGCCGGTACCACCATTTCCGACAAGAAGGGCGTCAGCCTGCCCGACACCGACCTGCCGGTCGGTGCGCTGACCGAAAAGGACCGTAAGGACCTCGATGCGGTGCTGGCGGAAAGCGTCGACTGGGTGGCGCTGTCCTTCGTGCAGCGGCCGGAGGATTTGGCGGAAGCCCGCAAGATCGCGCGCGGCCGGGCGCTTATCATGGCCAAGATCGAAAAGCCGCAGGCGGTAGCCCGGCTGGCCGAAATCATCGAACTCTCCGACGCGCTGATGGTCGCCCGCGGCGATCTCGGTGTGGAAATGCCGCTGGAAGCGGTGCCCGGCATCCAAAAGCAGATCACGCGCGCCGCGCGCCGGGCCGGCAAGCCGGTGGTGGTCGCCACGCAGATGCTGGAATCGATGATCACCGCGCCGGTGCCGACCCGCGCCGAGGTCTCCGACGTGTCGATCGCCGTGTTCGAGGGCGCCGACGCCATCATGCTTTCAGCCGAATCCGCTGCCGGCGCCTATCCGGTCGAGGCGGTGGCGATGATGAACCGCATCGCCACCAAGGTCGAAACCGACCCGACCTATGCCGGCATCATCAACGCGCAGCGCTCGGAACCGGAAGCAACCGGTGCCGACGCCATTTCGCTCGCGGCCCGAGAGATTGCCGAGACGCTGAAACTGTCGGCGATCATCACCTATACGGCGTCGGGCACCACCGGCCTGCGCGCCGCGCGCGAGCGGCCGCAAGTGCCGATCATCGCCCTGTCGCCGATCCTCAACACGGCGCGGCGGCTGTCGCTTTTGTGGGGCACGCATTGCGTCGTCTCGCCCGACGCCAGCGACCTCGACGACATGGTCGACCGCGCCTGCCGCATCGCTTTCGAAGAGGGGTTCGGTCAGCCGGGCGACCGCGTCATCATCACGGCGGGCGTGCCGCTGAGGACGCCGGGTTCGACCAACATGCTGCGCATCGCCTATGTCGGGTCGGACGTGCAGGCCACCCGCAACATAGGTTGACAGAGGCTTCAACTCATCACAGTTCGCAGCGCTCTTGCCGCACCTTCGGCGTGATCGATGCGCTGAAGGAAGCGGCGTGCCCGGGGAACGGGGTCGTGCAGATACTGGTCCGGCCCCAGCCTCTTTCGCCGGTTGAGGTCGACTGTGTCGAGCAGATCGAAATCGACCGTGGCGATCGTGCAGTGCCACCCGGGATTGCGCGACGCCCAGCCCCTCTTGTGGTGTTCCAAAAGCCGCTCGCGGGCGGAATAGCCGTGGTAGTCGAACGCGATCACGCCGTTCGTCGCGTAAATATGGTTCCCGGAAAAGCCCTCGCCAGGAATGATCCGTTCGCCGTAAAAGCCGTCCAGAGGAGCACGCTCGAGAAAGGCGCCGGCAAGAATGGCGCACGCGCCATAGCCGAAGAAGATGCGGTCCGGCAACGCCCATCGCTTCTCCGGGTTTCCCTTGATGCCGTGTTTCAGGACATACATTGCGATCAGGTCGGGGCCAGTTCCGCGTCGGGCACGGTGATGTCGGGGCATCGCCCCTCATTGTACGCATCGCCGGCGATGCGTGCTTCCACGGTTTTTGCCATTGCCTGCAGGTCGACGACCTTGCCGGCGACCTTTTCGATGGCGCCGATGACGAGATCGGGGGCGATCCAGTCCGGCTTGTGGCCGAGATTGTGGACCCAGATCAGCTCGGCGCCGGGGATGTCCCTGACCAGGCCGACGGAATGGATCGAGGCATAGACCACCTTGTCGCGGTCGCCCGAGATGACAATGGTCGGCGCTGTGATGTCGCGGTAATGCGGCGCGGCCTTCAGCGTATAGTCGTAGAGGCCGGCGACATCGATGGCGTTGGCGCGGAAAGCGCCGGGACGCAGCACCAGCGGAATCGAGGCATTGCCGACATAGCCTTCCGGCACCTTGTTGGGAGAAAACACGCAGGCCGTGGCGCTGTCCATCTGCAGCGTGCCTGCCGGATAGGTCAATGTCTCCGAGAACAGCCAGCCGATGATGGGGGTGGCGGTCAGGTTGTAGTACCAGGCGGTCGCGCCGCCCGGCCAGGGGTGGCTGACCGGCGACAGAAAGACCAGCCCGAGCGTCTTCTCCGGGTGTTCGCGGCCAAAGGCGGCGGTGATCACGCCGCCAAACGAATGGCCGACCATGATCGCATTGTGGATGCCGAGACGGTCCATCAGCCTGGCGATGGTGTCGGCCTGCGCCGACGGGCTCTCATTGCCGGGGCCGCGTGCCGACCAGCCGAAGCCCGGCCGGTCGAGGAAGACCATCTCGGCGCGGCCTTCGAGCAAAGGCCTGATCGGCAGCATCTGATCCCTGAGATTGGCGCTGGCGCCGTGGATGAAGACGATGGCCGGCAGCTCGGCATTTTGAGGCGCCGGCACGTGGACATAGTGGATGCGGGTGCCGCCGATGTCGGCAAATTCGCCGGCCGGCGGGTTTCGCCACTCGATCAGCCACGCGCCGGCGCGGGTGACGCCGGCCAGGGCAAAGACGAGCGCGAGGAGCAAAGCACAGGCGGCGTAAATGAGGTTCATGCGCGGAGATACGGGGGTGGAGGGGGATAAGTTCTAGGGAGTAGGGAGTAGGGAGTGGGGAGTAGGGAGTAGGGAGTAGGGAGTAGGGAGTAGGGAGGTGGCGTCTCGACCAATCTTCTCTACTGACTACTGACTACTGACTACTGACTAATCCCTAATTCCTACTGCCTAATCAAATTCCTTCGCCGGCAAGCTCTTCCGAAATTGCCGCGACCTGGTCCTGGGCGCTGCGCATCATCGGATAGATGGTAAGCACCTTCTGCCAGGCTTCGAGCGCCGATTGCTTGTGGCCGGTGGCGGCCATGATCTGGGCCAGGCCGGAAAGCGCGCCGAAATGGCGTGGTTCCAGCTGCAGCGTCTGGTCGATGTCGGACATCGATTTCCCGAAATTCTTCATCATGTAATGGACGGTGGCGCGCCGGTTCCAGCCTTCGGCATATTTTGGCTGAAGGATGACGACCTGGTCGAGGAAGTCGAGGGCGACGTCGAACTTCTGGTCGTCCATCGCCTTTTGCGACCATTGCATCATCAGGTCGATCGAGGCGCTGCCGGACTGGAACCATTCGCCCCAGATGCGCCCGGCGATGCGCTCGGCCGCCTTTTCGTTGCGCTCGCGCTTCAGCTCGGCAAACAGTTGGTCGAGCCTGGCTTCCCTGGTCAGGGCAACCGGCGGCTTTGCCGGCGGATCGTCCGCCGACGCCGGAGCGACGCCGAAAAGAAACAGGGTGGCCAAAAATGCAAAAAGAATCCGCATCGCCGGAATCTAACCCCGGACGGCGGATCGTCAAACTGAAATTAGCGTGAAAGTGCCTGGAACCAGGCAATTACCATCATATGGACGGAGGCAACGAGCCTCCGGCCGAACACTCAGCCCTGGCGCGCCTTGTAGCGTGGAGCGGTCTTGTTGATGATGTAGACGCGGCCCTTGCGGCGAACCAGCTGGTTGTCGCGGTGACGCGCCTTCAGCGCCTTGAGCGAATTCTTGATCTTCATGGTCTTGCCCGTCGGTCTGGGCCCTGTCCGGGCCGAATTATTAAGGCGCGCCTGAAAAGCGCGCCTTTGAACTTGCGGTGGCTCATAAACGAGGAGCCTTGCCCGTGTCAACCGCAAGCGTGCTGGATAGAGGCCGAGAATGGCTTTGGCCATCAAATATCCGCCATCTCGGCTCCACGCCATTGCGCGGCCGAAGGCGGGCTGGAATGGTGCGGCACCCGCAAGCCGATTTGGAGACCTCTATGCGCCTGTTGTTTGTGTCCGCGAGCCTTGCCGTTCTGGCAGCCGCCTCCATCGCGCAGGCGCAGGAATGCGACCGCAACGACGACAGCCAGCAGATGATGAACATCTGCGCCGGCGAGGACTATCGGGCCGCCGATGCCAAGCTCAACCAGGCCTACAAGGATCTCGTCGGTCGCAACGACGACAAGGGCAGGAAGCTGCTGCAGGTCGCGCAACGCGCCTGGATCGCCTTCCGCGACGCCGAATGCGCCTATACGACGAGAGACAGCGAGGGCGGCTCCATCCATCCGATGGAGGTTTCACAATGCCTGACCGAACTGACGGACCAGCGCATCAAACAGCTCACCGCGGGCGCCAATTGTAGGGAAGGCGATGCGAGTTGCGCCAGCCCCGACGAGGACGGGGATCTGAACGACGAGCTGCAATAGGGCTCGATCCACGCCCTCGCGCAAAGTGCCGGAATGGCTTAGCTACGGCGGCTGATGCGGGTGAAATGGCCCATCTTGCGGCCTGGGCGCGCTTCCGCCTTGCCGTAGAGATGCAGCATCAGATCGGGCTCGGCGAGCAAAGCGGGTACGCGCAGCACATCGTCGCCGATCAGGTTTTCCATGATGCAGTTTGAATGCCGGCCAGGGTTGCCCAGCGGCAGGCCGGCAATGGCGCGGATATGCTGCTCGAATTGCGAAACGATGCAGGCGGCTTCCGTCCAGTGGCCGGAATTGTGCACGCGCGGCGCCATTTCGTTGGCCAGCAGCGTGCCATCGGCAAGAACGAAGAACTCGACGCCGATGACGCCGACATAGTCGAGGGCCGCCAGGATTTTCGCTGCCGACCCCTGTGCCGTCGCCGCCGTCTCCAGCCTGATCTGGGCCGGCAGGGTCGAGGTATGCAGGATGCCGTCGCGGTGGACGTTCTCAGCCGGATCGTAGGCGGCGACCGCGCCGTCCAACCCGCGCGCGGCGATGACCGAGATTTCGCGCTCGAAAGCGACGAAGGATTCGAGGATCAGCGGCACATTGCCCATGGTCTCGCATGTGCCGGCAAAGCCGCCCGTCTCCATGTTGCGGAAGACGCGCTGGCCCTTGCCGTCATAGCCCATGCGGCGGGTTTTCAAGATGCCGCTGCCACCGAACTCTCTCAGCGCCGCCGTCAGCTCGTCGTCATTGTCGACGGAGCGGAAATCCGCTGTCCTGATGCCGATGCCGTTCAGGAATAGCTTCTCCGCCACCCGGTCCTGGGCGACTTCCAGCGCCCTGGGCGGCGGATAGACCGGGACCTTGGCGGCGAGCGCGCCGGCAGCCGCTACCGGCACATTCTCGAATTCGTAGGTGACGACGGCGCTGACTGCCGCCAGTTCGGCAAGGGCGTCCGCATCGTCATAGGCGGCGGTGATCTGGCGGTTGGCGACCTGAGCCGCCGGGCAATCGGCCTGCGGTTCGAGGATAATTGTGCGGTAGCCGAGGCGCGCTGCGGCAACAGCCAGCGTGCGGCCGAGCTGGCCGCCGCCGATGATGCCGATGCTCGATCCGGCGGGCAGGCTCACGGCGCGTCCGTCGGTTCGGTGGCGACCCTGGCGGTTTGGGCGGTGCGCCAGGCATCCAGGCGGGCGGCAAGTTTTTCGTCGTGCAGCGCCAGCACGGCGGCCGCCAGAAGGGCCGCGTTGGCCGCACCCGCCTTGCCGATGGCAAGCGTGCCGACCGGAATGCCGGCCGGCATCTGGACGATGGAGAGCAGCGAATCCTGGCCGGACAGCGCCTTCGATTCGACCGGCACGCCGAACACCGGCAGCGGCGTCATCGCCGCCGTCATGCCGGGCAGGTGGGCGGCGCCGCCGGCGCCGGCGATGATCACCTTGTAGCCGGCCGCCTTGGCGCCTTTGGCGAAATCATAGAGGCGGTCCGGGGTGCGGTGGGCGGAGACGATCAGCCGCTTGTGCGGAATGCCCAGCGCCTCCAGCGTTTCGGCGGCGTGGCGCATCGTCGCCCAGTCGGACTGGCTGCCCATGATGATGGCGACGTCGGCGCGGTGGTCGGTCAAGCGCATGCTCCCGGCGGTAAAGGCGCGCCTTAGCGGAATTCGGGCTGGCCCGCAAGGATGGCGGCCGCCGCAGCCTAGTCCGGCCAGCGCAGGGCGCCGGATGAATCCTTTCGCGGCTGTCTCATCGCATCCGCCGGCCTGTCGGCCGCGGTGAGCACGGCGCGGAGGCGTTCGGCGACGATCTCGGCCTCGCCTGGGTGCAGGTTGCACGGGTCGAGGAAGAAATGGCCACGCTCGACTTCGTGGTTGCGCACGATGATGGGCGGCGATCCGGCCGCCAATGCCGAGGCGAGGCCGGCGGCACTGAAGCGGCTTTCGGGGGAGACGAAGATCTGCAGCCGGTCGAGCGGATTGGCGGTCGGGTCGGGAATGATGTTTGCGACGATGCCGGGTATTCCCTGCAGCGAATCCCTCCACAGATGGAGCGCCGCTTCCTCGCGTCGGCGGATGCCGGCATGGTCGCGCTTTTCCCAGGCTTCGAGCGCCGCCATCGTGCCGGCGATGCTTTCCTTGCCGACCTTCATGGCGCGGGCGACGCCACGGTTTTGCAGATAGGCGGCGCGGACGAGATCCTTGCGGCCGGCGACGATGCCGCTGGTCGGCCCCGAAAGGAATTTGTGGCCGCTGTAGACGACGATGTCGGCGCCGCGCGCCAGGAAGCTGCGCAGGTCATATTCGGAAGCCGCGTCGACGATCACCGGCACGCCCCTGGCGTGGCAGATATCGCAGAATTCCTCAATGGAAAGCATGCCGTATTGCACGGTGTGGTGCGCCACGACGTAGAGCGCCGCCGCCGTGCGCTCGTTGATAGCCTCGCGCACATGATAATCCTGCGTGACGCTGACCGTGCCGGCCGGAATGACCTTGGCGCCGGCGACGCGGATCGACTGGTCGATCGGTGCGCCGTAATTGACGATATGGCCGAGCTGGATGACGACTTCGGACTTCAGCCCTTCGGTATCGTCGGGCAGCCGTTCGATCGCCAGCAAATTGGTGCCGGTCATCGCCCCGGCGATCGCCATTGTGATGCCTGAGGCGCAGCAGGCGGTGATGAAGCCGGCCTCGCCGCCGGTGAGGCGGGCGGTGATCACGCTTGCGGCGCGCTGCAGATCGTCCATCTCCACCCATTGCGAGGCGATCTCGGCCATGGCGCTGATCGCCTCGGGAACGATGATCGAGGCGCCGAGCGTCGTCATCGTGCCGGAGACGTTGATGATCGGCCGCAGTCCCAGCCGTTCACGGATCGTGGTGTTGGAGCCGGTGTCGGAATAGGTTTTCATGTTCAGCAATCCCTTGACGGTCAGGCGGCGATCTCGACGACCGCTTCGATTTCGACGGTGATGTTTCCAGGCAGCGAGCCGACCCCGATCGCCGAGCGGGCATGGCCGCCGATCTTGTCGAAGACGCTGGCGAACAGGTCCGAGCAGCCATTGACCACTTTCGGGTGGTCGCTGAAGGTCGGCGTCGCATTGACGAAGCCGAGCAATTTGACGACGCGCACGATGCGGCCGAGATCGCCGGCGGCGGCGTGCATGACGGCGAGCAGGTTGAGGCCGGTGAGGCGGGCATGCTCATAGGCCTGCTCGACGGTGACGTCCTCGCCGACCTTGCCGGTGCACAGCGTGCCGTCGGCGCGCAGCGGCCCTTGACCCGAAAGAAAGATCAGCCGGCCGCTTTCCGCATGGGTGACGAAATTGGCGATCGGCGTCGGCGGCTCGGGCAGCGTCAGGCCGAGCTCGGCGAGCCGGATGTAAGGCGTCATGGAAGAATTCTCCTTGGGCCGGCCTGTTGTTTTACGCAATTCCCAAGGGAAAGCGCTTCGCGCTTTTCCCGGGAAAACCGCTTACACTTTTCCTGGAATTGCTTTGGGCCGCCCATGTCAGAAATGCGAGGCGCGGAACCGCGCCAGGAAAGAGCGCAGGCGCTCATTGGTGGTCTCTTCGGCAAGGATCTCCTTCGGCGGGCCAACAGCGCTGACACCGCCATCGGCCATGAAGACAATGCGGCTCGAAGCGTCGCGGGCAAAGGCCATCTCGTGCGTGACCATCACCATTGTCATGCCGTCTTCGGCCAGGCTGCGCACAACGGCCAGCACCTCGCCGACCAATTCGGGATCGAGCGCGGAGGTGATCTCGTCGAGCAGCAGGATCTTCGGCTCCATGGCGACTGCCCGCGCTATGCCGACGCGCTGCTGCTGGCCCCCGGAGAGTTCCGCCGGCAGGCTGTCGGCCTTGTGGGCGAGGCCGACGCGGCTCAGCCAATGCTCGGCGATCTGGCGCGCCTCGGCCTTGCTCTTGCCGCGCACCTTGGTGAGGCCGAGCATGATGTTGCCGGCGGCGGTGAGGTGCGGAAACAGGTTGAAGCTCTGGAACACCATGCCGGTTTCGGCGCGCATATTGGCAAGGTCGCGCTCGCTGCGCTTGGCAAGGTCGCGCTCGCTGCGCCGCTGGCGCGCGCCGGCCTCACGAAAACCGACCTCCTTGCCGTCGATGCGGATCGAGCCTGAGTCGTAGCTTTCGAGAAAGTTGACGCAGCGCAGCAGGGTGGTTTTGCCGCTGCCGGAAGGGCCGATGACGGTGACCACCTCGCCCCTGTCCACCTTGAGGCTGACCGAGCGAAG
Source organism: Mesorhizobium sp. L103C105A0 (assembly GCF_000502215.1). NCBI lineage: Bacteria > Pseudomonadati > Pseudomonadota > Alphaproteobacteria > Hyphomicrobiales > Phyllobacteriaceae > Mesorhizobium > Mesorhizobium sp. L103C105A0. The sequence continues at coordinate 21,513 of NZ_AYXF01000011.1, forward strand.
CACCTCGACCGAACCAAAGGCTTTCGAGACCCCGGCAATGTCGAGAAGGGCAGCATTGTCGTTCGAGCTTGTGGCCATCGTGCTAGTCCCGGATGAAGGCAAAGCGCCGTTCCAGCCGCCGGCTGGCGTAGGAAAGCGCATAGTTGACGGCGAAATAGATCAAGGCGCCGAGGATGTAGAGCGGCATCGCCTCATAGGTGCGGCCGATGACCTGGTTGATCGCCTGCATCAGGTCGGTGATGCCGAGCAGCGAGACCAGGGCGCTGCCCTTGACCGCATCGGTGACGCCGTTGATCCAGGGCGGCAGGAAGCGCCGGAAGGCCTGCGGAAAGATGACGTAGGTGAGCCGCTGGCGAAAAGTCAGCCCAATCGCCATCGCCGCCTCGGACTGCCCTTTGGGAATGGAGCCGACGGCGCCGCGGAGATACTCAATGACCTGCGCGGTCTTGAACAAGGTGAGCGCCAACACCGCCGCCGAGAAGGATTGCAGATGCAGGCCGATGGCCGGCAGGCCGTAATAGACGAAGAACATCAGCACCAGGATCGGGATGCCGCGGATGGTGTCGGAGAAGATGCGCACGGCCCAGCGCACCGGCGCCGGGCCGTAGACCAGGCCGACGCCGAGCGCGACGCCGGCAATCAGCGACAGCACCACGACCAGCAGCGACACCCACAAGGTGATGGCGAAGCCCTGGGCGAGGAACGGTACGGCGTAGAGGATCTGGCTCAGCATGTCAGCGCGCAGCCCTGAACCGGCGTTCGACCAGCCGCAGCCCGAAGAGCAGGGTGTAACCGGTCACCAGATACATCGCCGTCGTCACCAGATAGACCTCGACGATGCGGAAGGTGTTGAAGTTGATCCACTGGGCGCCGAAGGTGAGCTCGGGCACCGAGATCACCGAGGCGATCGACGTGTCCTTGAACAGCGAGATGAAGGTGTTGGACAGCGCCGGCAGCGTGATGCGCAGCATGGTCGGCAGGCGCACATGAACCAGCCGCTGCCAGGGCGTCAGGCCGATGGCTTTGCCGGCATCGAGCTGGCCGCGCGGCACGGCTTCCAGGCCGGAGCGGAACACCTCGACCAGATAGGCGCCGCTATAGACCGACAGCGTCAGCACGAACGAGGTCGGCGCGTCGTAGGCGACGTCGATCACCGTCGGCAGGCCGTAGAAGACAAGATAGACGAGCAGGATCAGCGGCACGTTGCGGATGAATTCGACGTAAGCCGCAATGATGGCGCGCACCACGCGTCCGGCCGAGACATACCAGACCGCCAGCACCAGGCCGATGACGACGCCGATGGCAATCGAAATCACGGCAAGCTCGAGGCTGAGCAGAAGGCCGCCCCACAGCTTGTCGAAATGGCGCCAGATCAGGTTGAAGTTGAGCGTATAGCCCATGCGTCTCCCGCAATAACCAAGGCGATGCGAACTAGAAGGCGGAAGGGCTAACCCTTCCGCCAGCGCTTGTCAGACAACCGGGAAACCGGGATGGCGGGCCGGCGGCTCCTGGCCGAAATAGTCCTTGAAGGCGGCGTCGTAGAGTGCGGTCTCATGGCCGAACATGGCGATGGTGAAGGTCTGGTTGACGAAGGTCAGCCAGTCCAGGTCGCCCTGCCTGACCGCCGCGCCGTAGAGCATCGAGTACCAGCTCTTGCCGGCATCGAAATATTTGTCGGGGTTGCGCGAGGCCAGCCAGCGCACGGTTGAAAGATCGACAGCGGCGGCATCGGCGCGTTTCGATTCCAGTGCCTGCAGCACATTGGCCTGGGTGTCGATCTGCAGCACCTGCGCCTCCGGCAGGGCGTAATGGACCGAGCTTTCGGCATCGACATTCTGCAGGATCGAGATGCGCGTCGCCGAACCGCCGGCGAGCAGCTTGTCGAAGGTCTTGTTTTCCGCCGTCGGCAGCGTCAGCAGGGCGACGCCCTCGACATAGTATGGCCTGGAGAAGTGGATCAGCTGCGAGCGCTGCGCGGTCATGGTCATGAACTGGATGGTAATGTCGACCTTGTTGGTGGTGACATTGGGGATGCGCTGCGCCGGATCCTGCATGACGAACTCGACCTTGCTCGGATCGTCGAACAGACCCTTGGCCAGGATGCGGCCCATGGTGATGTCCATGCCGACCAGCTCGCCGGCATCGTTTTCGAAATGCCATGGCGCGTTGGTGCTGCCGGTGCCGACGATCAGCTTGCCGCGGTCAAGCGCGGTGCGCAGAACGCTGTCGGATGCGGCTTGTGCCGCCGCCTTTTCGGCGCTGACAGCGGTCATCACGCCCGCCGTTGCAAGCCCGGCCATGCCCAGTTTCAGAAAATCTCGCTTGGATGCGTCGTTCACTGCGACCTCCTGTTGTTTGAGTTCCCCTTACAGACACACGTGTCGCCGACCTGAATTGTCTCTTACAATAGACACATGTATCCTGTACAAGACAGATACTAACATCAGGAATCAGTTATGCAAGACAGCAATGGACTCACGGATCGGGCGGAGCTTGGTCCAGCCGAGAGCCCGACGCCCGACAAGACCTCCGGCTCGCGCGAGAAGGGCCTCAACCGGGTGCTGGAGATCCTGGACTTCCTGCATGTTACCCAGCGCGCCATCGGCATTGGCGATCTAGCCAAGGGGGTGAATGCGCCGCGCTCCACCACCTATACGCTGGTGCGTTCGCTGGTCGATGCGGGTCTCCTGGAGATGGAGGGCGACGGCAACCGGGTCTATTTCGGCAAGAAGCTCTACCTCTATGGGATGGACTATGTCAGGGGCAACGACCTGCTTAGGCGGGGCCGGCAGGAGGTCGACAATCTGTCGCGCGAGACCGGCGAGACCTCCGAATTGTGCATGCTGCAAAGCGGGCGCTATACCATCGTCCATTCCAGCCCCGGCACCAGGCCGTTCCGCATCAGCTCGGCCACTGGCCTGCAGATCCCGCTGCCATGGACGGCATCGGGGCGGCTGCTTCTGGCCGGATTGGAAAGGGCCGCCATCCAGGACATGGTCTCGGAAGACGACCTTTTGCTGCCCGACGGCCGCAGGCTGCAGTTCGACGACTTCATTGCCGATATCGCGACGGCCAGAACGACCGGCTATTGCATCACTTCGGGGCTGGTCGACGCCTACACCAAATGCCTGGCCGCCCCTGTCTTCGCGGCCGCCGGCAAGGTCGAGGCGACGATGTGCCTGGTGGTGCCGATCGACACTTCAGCGGAGAAGACCGACGAATTGCTGACGTTGCTGCGCCATCGCGCGGCGCGGCTGTCGATAGCGGGGTGAGCAGTTAGGCCCCGAGGCCGTCGGCTAAGCGATGATGTCCGGAATGATCTTGTCTTCCAGCGCCATCAGCCGGTCCTTGAGGAAAAGCTTCTTCTTCTTCATGCGCTGGATCTGCAAGGGGTCGCAGCCCATGGCGATCATCGCATTGATGGCCGCGTCGAAATCGGCATGCTCCTGCTTCAGGCGGGAAAATTCGAGGCGGACATCGGCCTTTTCCTGGTCGGACATTCTCTACCGTCTGCATGTCTGCGGCGCCCGGCAATGGGCATGATTGGGCGGGGGCGGCATCAATTGCCGCCGGCGCGCAGCCAATATCACATATCACATTGTCGTGGAATGCTACCACGCAGCATTCGACATCGCAGCCGGATGGTGGCAGACTGTCATGGTGCCGTCACAGATGCGACCTGCGGTGGACGTGCCTTTGACGGCTGCAATCGAGGAAACCATGAAAGGGAGAACCAATCATGTCTCTTGCATCCCATCTTGATGAGTTGCAGCGGAAACACGGTGATATCGAACGCGAGATCGACGATGCGATGAACCATCCATCGGTCGACGACCTCGAAATCGTGAATCTGAAGCGACGCAAGCTGGCACTCAAGGACGAGATTGAAAAACTGAAGGCGAAACCGACGAGACACTGACGCCCTTCCAGGATTAGACCCGCCGCCTTGGCGCGTGACTATCGCTCCGGTGGCGACATGCCGCCGGAGGCCTGTTTTTGCTACTGATTCCGATACTGTTGGCCGGCGAAACCCGTCTGTGGGGTCGCCGCGCTGCTGCGATTTGGCGGCTCTGCTTGTCTGTCGCCATTGACAAGCCATCTTTGCTCCTCCACCTCATGCCCGAACCTCAGCGCTATGCGCTGATAGCTGATTGAGCGTGCGTCGACGTGGACGTGTGTCGCTCGGGTGATCAAGAGGCTGCCGGCATGACCGGGTATTTTTCCTCCCCCTTTGGGCGCCGGACATCGGTCGGCGTCGATGTCGGCGGCGTGGTCGTCGGCGGCGGCGCGCCGGTCGTCGTGCAGTCGATGACCAACACCGACACGGCCGATATCGACCAGACCGTCGCGCAGGTTGCGGCTTTGCATCGCGCCGGCTCCGAGATCGTGCGCATCACCGTCGATCGTGACGAGAGCGCCGCCGCCGTGCCGCGCATCCGCGAACGGCTCGAGCGGCTCGGCATCAATGTGCCGCTGGTCGGCGACTTCCACTATATCGGCCACAAGCTGCTGGCCGACCATCCGGACTGCGCCGAGGCGCTGGCCAAATACCGCATCAATCCCGGCAATGTCGGCTTCAAGGACAAGAGGGACCGCCAGTTCGCGGCGATCGTCGAAATGGCGATCAGGCATGACAAGCCGGTGCGCATCGGCGTCAATTGGGGGTCGCTCGATCAGGAGTTGCTCACCCGGCTGATGGACGAGAACCAGCGCCAAGGCTTCCCGCTGACGGCGCAGGAAGTAACCCGCGAGGCGATCGTGCAGTCGGCGATCCTGTCGGCCGAAATGGCTGAAGAGATAGGCCTCGCCCGCGAAAAGATCATCCTGTCGGCCAAGGTCAGCGGCGTGCAGGATTTGATCGCCGTCTACACCGAGCTTGCCACGCGTTCCAACCATGCGCTGCATCTCGGCCTCACCGAAGCCGGCATGGGCTCCAAGGGCATCGTCGCCTCGTCGGCGGCCATGGGCATCCTCTTGCAGCAAGGCATTGGCGACACCATCCGCATCTCGCTGACGCCGGAGCCGAATGGCGATCGCACTCGCGAGGTGCAGGTCTCGCAGGAACTGCTGCAGACCATGGGCTTCCGTCAGTTCGTGCCGATCGTCGCCGCTTGCCCCGGCTGCGGCCGCACGACATCCACCGTGTTCCAGGAACTCGCCCAGAACATCCAGGCCGATTTGCGCAAGAACATGCCGGTCTGGCGGGAGAAATATCCCGGCGTCGAGAACCTCAAGGTCGCGGTGATGGGCTGCATCGTCAACGGCCCCGGCGAATCCAAGCACGCCGATATCGGCATCTCGCTGCCCGGCACCGGCGAGACGCCGACCGCGCCCGTCTTCGTCGATGGCAAGAAGTCGGCGACGCTGCGCGGTCCGTCGATCGCCGCCGATTTCGAAAAAATGGTTGCCGACTATATCGAGCAGCGGTTTGGCCAGCACGGCAAGGCTGCGGCCGAATAAGCCATGCGGGGGCTGCTCAAAGCCGGTGTGATCCTGCTCTGCGGGCTGGGTGCCGGACAGGCGCTCGCCGATCCACCGCAATCGCGCTCGGCGGCGAAACGATTGATCGGCCGTGTCTGTGACCTGATCGAGACGCATGCCGAGCGGAACGGCCTGCCGAAGGATTACTTCGCCCGGCTGATCTGGAAGGAAAGCCGCTTCGACCCCAATGCGGTGAGCCCGGTCGGTGCCGAAGGCATCGCCCAGTTCATGCCGAGCACCGCCAAGATGCGCGGGCTGGCCGATCCTTTCGACATCGACCAGGCGATCCCGGCTTCGGCGAAATATCTCGCCGAAATGAAGACCGGCTTCGGCAATCTCGGCCTGGCGGCGGCTGCCTACAATGCCGGCGAGAGCCGCGTTTCGCGCTGGCTGGGTTCGGGCGGCTTCTTGCCCATGGAGACCGAGAGCTACGTCTTCGACATCATGGGCGAACCGGCCGACAAGTTCTCCGACAGCGCCTACGCCGGAACGATCGAGCCGCTCGACGCGAAAACCAGCTTTCCCGTCGCCTGCCGCAAGCTGCCGGTGATCATGTCCAGAACCGTGGCGATGGCCTCGATCAATGTGAAGCCATGGGGCGTCCAGGTGGCCGGCAATTTCCGCAGGGGAGCTGCGATCAATCAGTGGCTGAGGGTCAGGAGCCGGTTTCCGGCGCTGCTTTCCGGTCGTGACCCGGTGGTCAGCCGGGTGCGCACGCCGATCGGCCGACGCGGCATCTACGCCGTCAGGATCGGCGTCGACGACCGTGCCGCCGCCAACGTCATCTGCCAGAAACTGCAAAGCGTCGGCGGCGCCTGTATCGTCGTGCGCAACCGATAGGGGGCGACATGACGGCCAAAATCGTCCTGCTTAATGGCGTCGGCAGCGCCGGCAAAAGCTCGATCGCCAGGGCGCTGCAAACAATCGCCACCGAGCCCTTCCTGCATGTCCAGATGGATGCTTTCATCGACATGCTGCCGCCGGCGCTGCAGGATCATGCCGACGGGTTTTCCTTTGAGACCGTGCTGGAAGACGGCAAGCCGTCGGTGGTGATCAGGAGCGGGCCGGTCGGCGCGCGAGCCATGCGCGGCATGCGCCATGCCATCGCCGCCATGGCCGGGCAAGGCAACAATCTCATTGTCGACGACGTGATCTTCAATGACGAGATAGCGGAGCACCGCAAGTTGCTGTCGAGCTTTGACCTGCATCTGGTCGGCGTCATGGCGCCGCTGGAGGTGCTGGAAGCGCGCGAGGCCGCGCGCGCCGACAGGCTGCCTGGCCTGGCGCGCTGGCAATATGGACGCGTCCACAAAGGCACGGACTACGACCTCGAAGTCGACACCAGCCGGCTGACGCCGCTCGAATGCGCCCTTCGCATCCAGGAAAGGTTCCGACTATAGTGGCCTGGTGTCTTTGACACGATCGCAGCTTTTACCAATTGCCCCAAAAGCCGATAGCTGTCTCTGGCCTGCAAAGTCGTGTCGATTAAATATTTATGAGCCCTGCTGTAGTAAGACGGGTGGAAATTTCCGGCGAGACCTTTTGAAGGCCGTTAACGGGGGAACATCATGCCGGTGACAAATTTCCTTAGACGCGTCGTCGGTGAACTTGAAACGCCTCGCGCCAAACGGCCGTTCGGTTCTGGCTGGCTGTCCGGCTCGATTGGCTTGCTTGCCGGGGTCACCGCCCTGCTGATGGTCATCGTGCTGCGCTACCCGTCGCTTACATCGATGCCGGATCTGGCCCCCATCCACCAGATGCTGTTCTTCAAGCCGGTGCTCTATTTCGTCCTCATCTCCGGCTATATCCTGGCGATCCTCAGCATGACGCTGCGCAGGCAAAAGACGCTCGGCGCGGCAGCGATGTTCACTGTGCTGCTGGCGTCGCTGGTCGGCATGCTTCCGGTGCGCCATCAACTGCACATCGAAGGGGTGTTCTTCGGGCTTGATTTCTTCATCCTGAACGCTCTGTTCATGGGTGTGCTGTTCGTTCCGCTCGAACGTCTTTTCGCGCGCAACAAGGATCAGACCGTGTTCCGCGACGAATGGCGCGAGGACCTGTTCTACTATCTGGTCTCATCGCTGCTGGTGCAGATTTTGACCTACCTGACCTTGGCGCCGTCCAACTTCGTCAATGCACAGGGCGCCCTTGGTTCGGTGCGCGCCTGGGTCCACGACTTGCCGTGGCTGGTGCAGTTGCTGGCGGTGATGTTCCTGACCGACCTTGCCCAGTATTGGGTGCATCGGGCCTTCCATCGCATTCCCTGGCTGTGGAAGTTCCATGCCGTGCACCATTCCGCCAAGTCGATGGACTGGATTGCCGGTGCGCGCATGCATTTCCTGGAAATCATCGTGCTGCGCAGCCTGACGGCCACCCCGATGTTCGTGCTGGGGTTCGATGAATCGGCTATCCAGACGTATATATTGATCGTCTACGTCTATTCGTCTTTCATCCATTCCAACATCGGAACCAGTTTCGGTCCAGTCGAAAAGGTGCTGGTGTCGCCGCGTTACCACCACTGGCATCACGGCCTCGAGAAAGAAGCGATCGACGTAAACTTCGCCATCCATTTCCCGCTGCTCGACCGGCTGTTCGGTACCCACCATATGCCCGAAGGGCGCTGGCCGAACGGCTACGGCATTCACGGACATCCCGTTCCGAACGGATACTGGCAGCAATTCCTCTACCCCTTCCGGCGCGGCTAGACTGGAGTCCTTCGCGAAGCGCGCGTGTCACCGCGCCTGGCGAGGTTAGCCCAATCCATGACAAGCGACAGAGCCCCGAGATGCGTGACGGCTACATAATCTGCGGCACGCCGAGAACCGGAAGCACCTTGCTGTGCGGCCTTCTGGCCTCGACGAAAACAGCCGGCGATCCGCACTCGTTCTACCGGCGGCAGGACAAGGCGGAATGGGCAGAAGAGTGGAAATTGCCGCATCCCGATACGATGAGCGCGCATGACTTCGATGTCGCCTACCTCAAGGCGGCAATCAGCGCGGGAAAGGGCGGAACAGCCGTCTTCGGCTTGCGCCTGATGCGGGAGAACCTGGGTGAACTCTCGGCCATCCTCGACCGGATCTACCCAGACCTGCCATCGGACAAAGCACGCTTTGAAAAGGCCTTCGGGCGGGTCCTCTACATCCATCTTTCGCGCGAAAACAAGCTGGCGCAGGCGGTGTCGCTGATCAAGGCCGAGCAGACCGGGCTTTGGCACATCGCGCCCGACGGAACCGAGATCGAACGGGTCGCACCGCCGCAGGAACCCCGCTACGATTTCAAGCGGATCCAGCGCGAGCTTGCCGAACTCGAAGCCTATGACGCGGCCTGGAACGTCTGGTTCGCGGAGCAGGGGATCGTCCCGCTGCGAATCGGCTATAAGCGCCTGTCAGCCGATCCGCCAGCGGCATTGGCATCCATCTGCAAGGCCCTGGGTGTTCCGGCGCCGAATGCCGCCGACATAAAGCCTGGCGTCGCCAAGCTCTCGGACGAGATTAGCCTCGACTGGATGAGCCGCTATCGTCTGGACGCGGCGATTTGATCAAGCCCTCTTTACCGCCACCGTCTCGCTGAGCCAGGTGCCGATCTTGCTGCCGAGACGGTCGGGCGACACCGGCTTGGGCAAATAGTCGTCCATTCCGGACTCGATACATTTGTCGCGGTCGCCCTTCAGTGCGTGCGCGGTGACGCCGATGATTGGTGTGTGATTGCCACTCGCTGCCTCCGCCGCCCGGATGGCGCGGGTCGCCTCGTAGCCGTTCATCTCCGGCATGGAGACGTCCATGAGGATCAGCTTCGGCCGCAGCGCCCGGTACATCTCGACGGCCGTGCGGCCATTGCTGGCGATGCGGTAGCTGAGGCCAAGCCCATTGAGGATCTGGCCGAACACCAGCTGGTTCACGTCATTGTCCTCGGCGATAAGAATATCGATCGGGCCGTTTGCCGTGACAGTCAATTCCAGTGTCGCGGCCACGGGCATCACCGGGCCGCGAATGACGGTGAAGGCAGGCGGTGTGGGTGCGGCCTGCGTGACAACCGGCTCGCGAACGAACTGGGCCTTGCCGATCTGGGCCCGCGCTTTCTGGATGGCCGAGATGACGGTGCCGAGCAGGATGGCCGAGCGCGCCGGCTTGGTGAGATGCGCGGCGATGCCGAAATCGATGACCATCTTGCCGAAATCGACCTGGTCGACGGAGGTCAGCAGCACCACCGGGATGGCGGAGAGACGGCTGTCGGCGGAAATCGCCTTGGCGACATCGGCGCCGTTCATGCCGGGCATCTGGTAGTCGAGGATGATGCAGTCGACCGCAGCACCGAGTTGGCTGGCCCGGTCTAGAAAGGCGAGGCCGACGGCGCCGCTTTCGGCGGCCGCGCAGTCGAAGCTCCAGCTTCTGAGCTGCTCCAGCAAGATCTCGCGGTTGACCGGGTTGTCGTCGATGACCAGCACGCGGGCGCCGGTGACATCGACCGGCACGATCTCGTTGCGCGTGTCCTGCTGATGCGCCGGCAGCGGCACGGCGAACCAGAACACCGAGCCGCGGCCGATCTCGCTTTCGACGCCGATCTTGCCGCCCATCAGGTCGATGAGGCGGGCGGCGATGGCAAGGCCGAGGCCGGTGCCTTCATGGCGGCGCGTCGACGAGCCGTCGACCTGCGCGAATTTCTCGAACACGTTCTCGAGCTTCTCGGCAGGAATGCCGATGCCTGTGTCCTCGACGCGGACCTTGAGCTGGACGATGCCGTCGACCACCTCGCCGCCGACATCGATCAGCACATGGCCCTTCTCGGTGAACTTCACCGCATTGCCGAGCAGATTGGTGACGATCTGACGAAACCGTCCGGCATCGCCGACGACATGGGCAGGCAGGCGCGGGTCGACACGCACGATCAGCTCGAGGTTCTTTTCGGCGACGCGCGCCGACACCAGTGTGGCCACGTCCTCGACCGCTTCGGCAAGCCGGAAGGGTGCAGGATCGAGCGTCAGCTGACCGGCATTGATCTTGGAGAAATCGAGGATGTCGTTGATGATGGTGAGCAGCGCATTGCCGGACTTGACGATGACTTCGGTGAAGGTCTTCTGGCGCGCGTTAAGCTCGGTCTTGGCGAGCAGTTCGGCCATGCCCAGCACGCCATTCATCGGCGTGCGGATCTCATGGCTCATATTGGCCAGGAATTCCGATTTGGCGCGGTCGGCCGCTTCGGCCTTGAACAAGGATGCGGCGGATTCGGTGAAGGCGCGGCGGATCGCCTTTTCCATCGGCCGGAAGATCCAGAGGGCAACGATGGCAAGAACCGCGAACAGAAGGCCGCTTGCCCACAACAGCAGCCTGTCGCTGGAGGCGTCGGCCAGATGGCGTTCGCCATCCATGGCGGTACGCACACGCACCAGCATCGGCTGGACGAACAGGTCGTTCTGGTTGAGGATTTCGCGCGAACTCCATTCGTCGGTCTGTTGCGCCGCCGACATCAGGTTGAAGTTGCGCACGATGTCGCGCGACGACCAGAACAGGTCGCCGTTGACGGCGGCCGACGAGAGTTCGTCCAGCGTTTTGGCCGACAGGCTCGGCTTGATCGCGGCCAACTCCGCGGACAGTGTTTCGATCTCGCTGGTCAGGCGTTGCGAATGGCCGCGCGCGGCGGCGGCAAGGCCGTCACGGGTTTCGGTGCGCCAGGTCGTGCTGGCGGTTTCGGCAAAGCTGGAGGCGTTGCGCAGGTCGCGGGTGAAGACGACGAGATTGCTGCTCAGCGCGTCGATGTCGTGGCGGAAGGAATTGACGCGATTGAGCGCAAACATCACCGCGGTGGAAGCCAGCGCAAAGATGAGCAATCCCGAGATGTAGCGGATCCGGATCGAGCGGATGAAGAAAGAATATTCCGGCATGCGCAACCCCAACACATACGCATCATTTTAACGGTCGGGATTACGCTTGATTTACATTAAAATTCCGTTCGCGCCTGGCGGGCCGTCAAGATCCTGGCTGCACGTGCCCGGAGTTGGCGCCATAGAGGGTGGCATCGCATTCGCGCATCATGCGCAGTGCTTCTTCCTCGGTCAGGCCGAACTTGCGCATCATGCTCCGGATTTCGGGGCCTACAGCTATCTCCACCGGTCTTGCCGCCTGGCGGGTCTTCCTGGCCTTTTTCTTGGACATCAGTACGTTTCCCGTCTTGACCGACACATGTTTCGCATCAGCCCTGGCCCGGCCTCACCGTGCTGCGCCAGACCATGGGCGCATGGCAGATCAGGCGGCTGCCAGCCTCCTCCCGCGCGCCGGTCGCGAGCCGCACGGCGCGCCTGGCGATCTCCTCGATCGGCGGCGAGAACGTCGTCAGCCGGTAAGAGGCCCAGTCGGCCTGTTCAATGTCGTCAAAGCCGATGACGCAGAGATCGCGGGGTACGTTGATGCCGAACTCGTGGCGGGCCGCATCGAGAAAGCCGCACGCAATCAGGTCGGTCACGCAGAACGCCGCATCCGGCCGCTGCCGGCCGGAAAAGAGTCGCCTAGCGCCATCGGCTCCGGTGGCATAGCCGGTGCGGCCCTCGCGCCACACGGTCACCTCCAGCCCTTCCTTCTGCGCGGCGGTAAGGAAGGCGGTTTCGCGGGAGAGCAGGCTGGGCGTGCCGGCAGCCGAGGTCACCAGAGCGGGGCGGGTACAGCCGGCCCGGATGAAGGCATGCAGCGCTGCCTCTGCGGCTGCAGCGTTGTCGACACCGATATTGTGCGGGCCGTCGAAGCGGTCATCGCGATTGATCAGCACCAGCCGCTGGCCGTTCTCAAGACAGGTGCGGATCAGCAACTGCGGCGGCGAGCCGGACAGAACGATGCTCGCATCGGCGCGATAGTTCAGCGTGTTGCGCAGCGCCTGGTCGACATGGTGGCTGGGGCCGGAGGTGTTGAACACCATGGCCATTTTGCCGGCGTCCCGCAGATGTTGGGTCAGCGCCTTCTGCAGGCGGGCATGATAGGGCGTGTCGCCATCGGCAACGATGAGGCAGACAATGCCGGTCGAGGCCCGCATCAGGCCGCGAGCCAGATGGTTGACGTGATAGCCGAGTTGCTCGGCCGCCAGCATCACCCGCTCGCGGGTTTCCCCGGAAACGGAAGCGCCGGGCGTGAAGGTACGTGACACGGCCGAGCGCGAAACCCCGGCGAGGTCGGCAACCTGCTGGGCGCTGGAAAAACCGGTGCGGATTCTCGGAACCTTCAAGCCAACGCTCTCGCTGCTGTTTTCGTGATTCTTTGCACGCCCGTGCAATGTAATGCAACTCTTCTGCCATTGCCACCCACCGCACTTGACAGGCATGGCCGAATGCAACAGCTTTGCACAGCCGTGCAATACAAGCCGGCTCAAGAGTGGCATCGGAGGAATACCCTGTCCATTTCGCCGAAGACGGCATTGAGGGCGCGATTGTCCGGACCGGCTGCATGAGCAGGGCGGCGGCGCATCCGAAGGCGGACCGGCTGTCCGAGGCCGAGATGGACAGGCGTGCCGAGGTCTGCCGGAAACTGCTTGTCACGGCCGGGCAACTGGCGATGGAAGGCTATGCCAGGCAGGGCGCCGTCCAGCCGGTGGCGATGAAAGGCCCGCAGGATTTTCTCACTGAAACCGACGGCAAGGTCGAGGAGCACATCCGCGCGACGCTCGCAGAGGCTTTTCCGCAGGACGGGTTTTTGGGCGAGGAAGGCGGCGGCATCGGCTCTGCCCGCATGTGGGTCGTCGACCCGATCGACGGCACCGCCAATTTCATGCGCGGTATTCCGCATTTCTGCATTTCGATAGCTTTCGTCGAGGACGGCCGCAGCGAGATCGGCGGCATTGCCAATCCGGCCGTCGGCGAAACGTACTTTGCCCGTCGCGGGCAAGGCGCGACGCGCAATGGCGCGCCGATCCATGTGTCGCCGACGCAAGCGTTCGACCGCGCCTTTGTCGAGTTCGGCTGGTCGCCCAGGATTCCCAATCGCGACTATCTGGACAAGGTGAGCCTTGTCTGGGCACTCGGCGCCAATGTGCGGCGCTCCGGCTCCGGAGCGCTTGGGCTGGCCTATGTGGCCGACGGCCGCTCGGATGCCTATGCCGAGCTGCACATCAATTCGTGGGACTGCCTGGCCGGATTGCTGCTGGTGGAGGAGGCCGGCGGCCGTGTGAACCGGTTCCTCGACGGCGACGGAATGGCGAAGGGCAATCCCGTGCTAGCGGCAGCACCCGGCGTTGCGGCGACATTGTCCCAGGTGATCGGAGTGCCGCTCGACGACGGGTAGATCGTTTCCAGTGAGAAGACAGGGAGGAATATCGATGAAGACATTTGACAGTAAGCAAGGCTTGCGCGCCGCCTGGCTTGGCCTTGGCGCGGCGCTGGCCTTGTTCGGATTGGCGAGTGCCGCCCAGGCGGCCGATCGCAGCCTCACAATGTATTGCGCCGTCGACGAGGCCTGGTGCCGGGCGATGGCGACCACCTACCAGAAGGAGACGGGCGTCAGCGTCGACATGACCCGCATGAGCGCCGGCGAAATCTACGCCCGCCTCCGGGCCGAGAAGGACAATCCACAAGCCGATATCTGGTGGGGCGGCACCGGCGACCCGCATCTGCAGGCGGCGGAAGAGGGCCTCACCCAGGAATACAAGTCGCCGCAGCTGGCAAACTTGCGCGACTGGGCGCTGAAGCAGGCCGACAGGTCGAAGAACCGCACGGTCGGCATTTATCTCGGTGCACTCGGCTACGGCTATAATGAGGAAGATCTGAAGCAGCGCGGGCTGACCGCGCCGGCGTGCTGGGCCGATCTGGTCAAGCCGGAATTCCAGGGCGAAATCGAGATGGCCGACCCGAATTCATCGGGCACGGCCTGGACCATGCTTGCCACCATCGTCCAGCTGATGGGCGAGGACAAGGCATTCGACTATCTCAAGCAGCTCAACAAGAACATCGCCGAATACACCAAGGCAGGGGCCGCGCCGGCGCTCGCCGTCGGCAAGGGCGAGACGCTGATCGGCATCTCCTTCCAGCACGACGTGATCAATGCCGCGAAACAGAACCCTGCCGTGAAGGTGGTGTCGCCTTGCGAAGGCACCGGCTTCGAGATCGGTTCGATGAGCATCGTGACGGGCGCCAAGCATGCCGAAGAGGCGCAGAAATTCTACGACTGGGCGCTGAGCCCGGACGCGCAGAAGCTCGCGGCGCCGAACGGCAGCTTCCAGATCCCGTCGAACACCGCCACGCCGGTGCCGCCCGAGGCGCCGGACCTCTCGAAGATCAAGCTGATCGACTACGACTTCGCCAAATACGGCTCGTCGGCCGAACGCAAGCGGCTGTTGAAGAAGTTCACCGATGAGGTCCGCAATGGCGGCTGAGCGCGTTCTTTTGCGCTCACTCTAGCATCTGATCGCCGGCTGCCCCTCGCGGCAGCCGGCGCACCATCCTTTGGCACAGAAAGACATTGAATGGCCGCGGCCGGTTCCATGGTCAGTTCCGCTCCTGGACGCAGCGCGCTCGCCTGGGTGATGGCCGCGTGGGCGAGCTTCGTTCTCTTGCCTTGGTACAAGGTCGAAGGCGGCTTCTTGTCGTTCGACTGGCTGGCACAGCCGGCGGATGCGACGCCGGCCATCATCCTGGCGCTTGGTGGCCGGCCCTGGCTGTTGCCGCTTGTCCTGCCGCTTCTGCTGGCGAGCTGGCTGGTGGCGCGCAACAACCCCAAGAGCCTTGCGGTTGCAGGCGCGGCGGGCCTGCTGTGGCTGGCCATCGAAGGCTTTTCCATCATCCATTCGGGCTGGGGATTTGGCTTGCTTACCCAGATCGCCGGCACGCCGGGACCGATACAGCCGGGGCTCGGCTGGGGCGCTGCGCTCTATGCCGTGGCGATGCTGATGTTCATCGCCGAGGCGCTCGCCGCGCGCGGCTGGTGCAAGGGCGACCGTTTCGTCGTCGGCTCGCTCTCAATCGTGATTGCTTCGCTGATCCTGTTCGTCGCCTATCCGCTGCTGTCGATCCTCACCTCGGCCATCAAGGACAATGACGGCAATGTCGTGCCGGCGCTGTTCTTCGAAAAGATCTTCAGCGCCAACATATGGAGCCTGCGCTGCCTCTATGGCGAGGGCTCCTGCGGCGTGGCGTGGAACACGGTGGCGATCGCAGTCCTCGTCGGCTTTTTCTGCACGGCGCTCGGCCTGGCCCTGGCGCTGATTGCGCTTCGCACCAAGCTGCCGGCCAAATGGCTGCTGCGCGGCCTGTCCATCCTGCCGATCATCACGCCGCCCTTTGTCATCGGCCTGGCGCTGATCCTGCTTTTCGGCCGCGCCGGCATCGTCACCAACCTCATGTCGGTGCATCTCGGCATTCCGCGCAGTCGCTGGATCTATGGCATGGCCGGCATCACCATCGCGCAGGTGCTGGCCTTCACGCCGATCGCCTTCCTGGTTCTGGTCGGCGTGCTGCAAGGGGTCAGCCCAAGCATGGAGGAAGCGTCGCAGACCTTGCGCGCCAGTCGCTGGCGGACGTTTCGCACCGTCACCTGGCCGTTGATCCGGCCGGGCCTGGCCAGCGCCTTCCTGATCTCGTTCATCGAGAGCATGGCCGATTTCGCCAATCCGCTGGTGCTGGGAGGCAATTTCAACGTGCTGTCGACCGACATCTTCTTTGCAGTGGTCGGCGCGGCGCACGACCAGGGCCGCGCGGCGGTGCTGGCGATCGTGCTGTTGATGTTCACGCTGGCAGCCTTCGTCATCCAGCGCCGCTGGATCGGCAGCCGCAGCTACGTCACCGTCGCAGGCAAGGGCGATGGCGGCGTACCGGCGACGCTGCCCAAGGCCTTGCGGATCGGCTGCTACGCCGCCGTCGTTCCGTGGCTGGTTCTGACCATCGTGGTCTACGGCATCATCCTGGGCGGCGGTTTCGTGCAATCGATCGGGCGCGACAACACGCCGACGCTCGAATATTTCCTCACCGCCTTTTCGATCGAGAAAGGCGTCAATGGCTGGTTTTTCAGCGGCTCGGCCTGGCCGTCGCTGCTGATGACCATCGGCCTGGCGCTGGTGGCGATGCCGTTCACTGCGGCGCTCGGCATCCTGACGGCCTATCTGCTCGACCGGCAGCGTTTCGCCGGGCGCACCATGTTCGAGTTCCTGGCCATGATGAGTTTCGCGATTCCCGGCACGGTGATCGGCGTCAGCTATATCCTTGCCTTCAACGTGCCGCCGGTGCAATTGACCGGCACCGGGCTGATCATCGTGATCTCCTTCATCTTCCGCAACATGCCGGTGGCGATCCGTGCCGGGCTCGCCAATCTCGGACAGATCGACAAGAGCCTGGACGAGGCATCGCTGACGCTTGGGGCGCGATCCTTCGCCACCTTGCGGCGGGTGATCCTGCCGATCCTGAAGCCGGCCATCGTGACCGCGATGATCTACAGTTTCGTGCGCGCGGTGACGGCGGTCAGCGCCGTCATCTTCCTGGCGAGCGGCCGGTTCAATCTCGCCACGGTCTACATTGTCGGGCGCGCAGATGTCGGCGAATACGGCATCGCGATTGTCTATTCGGCGGTGATGATCGTTGTCATGATGGTCATCCTCATCGGCATCCAGCTGCTGGTCGGCGAACGCCGGCTCGGCCGGCGCCGGCCTGGTCCGGAAGCCGTTGTGGCAGCAATCTGATGGGGAGAAGCGGCGTGGATCAGACGGCGAAGACTGCTGCCCCGGTTGCGACGGACAGGCCAGCGGTGCGGTTCGAGGGCGTCACCAAGAAATATGGCGCGGTGACCGCCGTCGACAACGTCAGCTTCGACATCGCGCCGGCCAGCCTGGTGACGCTGCTCGGGCCCTCGGGTTGCGGCAAGACCACGACGCTCAGGCTGATCGCCGGGCTGGAACAGACCAGCACCGGGCGCATCCTGATCGACGACAAGGATGTCACCTTGCTGTCCGCCGCCGAGCGAGATGTCTCCATGGTTTTCCAGTCCTATGCGCTGTTTCCGCATATGAACGTGATGGAGAATGTCAGCTACGGCCTGCGGGCTATGGGGCTTGGCAAGGCGCAGGCAGCCGAGCGCGCCGCCGAAAAGCTGTCGCTTGTCGGCCTGTCCGGCTACGAGAAGCGCCAGCCGAGCGAATTGTCCGGCGGCCAGCAGCAGCGCGTCGCGGTGGCGCGCGCCATCGTGCTGGAGCCGAAGGTGCTGCTGTTCGACGAGCCGCTGTCCAATCTCGACGCCAAGCTGCGCCGGCGGGTGCGCGACGAAATCCGCGGCCTGCAGCAAGATCTGGCGCTGACCATGGTCTATGTCACGCATGACCAGGAAGAGGCGCTCGCCGTCTCCGACCGCATCATCGTCATGAACGCCGCTCGCGTCGCCCAGGACGGTACGCCGCGCGACCTCTACAACGAGCCGACCAACCGTTTCATCGCCGATTTCATGGGCGACGCCAATCTGCTCGACGTCGAGGTGCTTTCCAGCAATGCGACCAGAGCGAGGGTCAAGGTCGGACCCTTGCTGCTCGACATGCCGGGTCGCGGTAACGCTCCGGGACCGGCGATGCTCGCTGTGCGCCCGAATGCCGTGCGCATCTTGCCCGGCCAGCCAGCGGGCACCATGAAGGGCCGGGTGGTCAAGAGCTCGTATCTCGGCGACCACATGGAATACCGCATCGCGATCAGCGATCCGGCGGTCGAACTGTTCGCGACATCGCCTGATGTCACACCCGCCGTGGCGGAAGGGACGATGGTCGGGATCGATTTCGATCCGGCGAAGATCGTGCTGATCAAAGACGATTGAACGCGCCGGGAAAACCGTTGCACACTTTCCCGGCGTTGCTTGGTGACGTTACAACAGGCGGCGACCAGGGATTAGCGACCCAGTTTTGCCTTGGGTTTAGAATCGTTGTTTTTGCATGCTCGCCTATTTGCGAGCCTGAGGGNGGATTAGCGACCCAGTTTTGCCTTGGGTTTAGAATCGTTGTTTTTGCATGCTCGCCTATTTGCGAGCCTGAGGGTCACCAGGGCGCATCGACCGAACTCAAACGAGCTTTTCCAGCGTGATCGGAAGGCTTCGAATGCGTTTGCCGGTCGCGTGGAAAACGGCATTACCGATCGCAGGTGCGACCCCTACGACACCGATCTCGCCGACGCCTTTGCCGCCAAGAGCGGTTGCCTGCATGTCCGGAATTCCAACCGAAATCACCTGGATGTCGGGCACATCGGCGTTAACCGGGACGGCATAGTCGGCAAAATTCGCGTTGATGGTGCGCCCGTCTCGCTGGTCGACGTAACCTTCTTCCAGGAGAGCCTGCCCGAGACCCATGACCATACCGCCGATCCACTGGCTTTCCGCAAGCTTCGGATTGAAGATCCTGCCGCTATCGAATGCCGAGACCATGCGCTTGACGCGGATCGTGCCAAAATCCTCATCGATCCGAACTTCCACGAAATGCGCACACCAGCTATGGGCCGAGACGCCTCCTTCCACAGCGCCCTTCAACTGTGCAAAACTGCGGTCAGCTCCGTTCTTCATCTCCTCGGTGGCGCCGGGAGCAAAGGTGTTACCCTCGATTTCCAGTTTGTCTTTGCCCACTGCCTTCAAGAGTTCCGCGATGCCGATACCGCCGTTCGGCCGTCGGGTCGGTTGCACCGAGCCGTTTTCGAACGTGAGGTCAGTCGCCTTCGAGGCTGCCAGCGGCGACCTCGGATCGGATGCGGCAAGCGCCAGCAAGGCGTCCCGTGCATTCCTGGCCGCCTTGTCCACCGCTCCCGTCAGGTTGTTGGCCTGCTGGGAACCGCCTGCGAGCGCCGATCTGGGGAGGAGGGTATCGCCCAGCCGCACCGCGACTGTCTCAACAGGAACGCCCAATGCGTCAGCCGCTGTCTGGGCGAGAATGGTATAGGTCCCCGTTCCCATGTCGGTGCCCGCGCTGAGGACTTCGATCTGTCCACTGGCATGGAGTACGATCTTGGCTTCGCTCGCGGTACGGATCATGGGGTATGACCCGGCGGCCATTCCATAACCGATCAACTCGCGGCCTTCGCGCATCGAGCGAGGGGCCGGGTTCCGGTTCCACCAGCCGAAGGCTTCCGCGCCCACGGCATAGGCTTCGCGTAACTGTCGAGTGCTCCACTTCATCCCATTGCTGGGATCCGTCTCCGCCCAGTTGGCAAGGCGCAGCGTGACCGGATCCATGCTGAGCGCGTACGCCAGCTCGTCGATCGCGCTTTCCACAGCATAGGCACTGGGGTTTTCGCCGGGGCCCCGTTTCCAGCCGGGCTGGACCGTATTGACCGGCACGACGTTGAGACGTGACGAGAAGTTCGGCGTCGCATACATGATTTTCGTCACATTGTTGCAAGCCTCGATATGGACCTCGTCAATCGCCGTCTCGTTCCAGCTCTCATGGACGATCGAGCTTATCTTTCCGCCCTTAGAGGCTCCGATTGAGAGCGTCTGCCGTGTCGCCGGCCGACCGCCAAGGCCGGTAAACGTCTGCGGCCGCGTGAGAGAAACCTTGATCGGCCTGCCCAGCTTCCGCGAGGCCGCGCAAGCCAGCCCCACATGCGGATGTGCCCCGATCTTGGACCCGAACCCACCGCCGACGTAGGGCGAGATCACCCGTACATTCTCGATGTCGATGCCGAGCCATTCCGACACGACGCTCCGTGCCCCGCCAACCCACTGGCTGGGCTCCCAGACGGTGATTTTCCCGTTGTCCCAGGAAGCGATGCACGCATGCGGCTCCATCGGCACATTGCATTCGCGTGACGTCGTGTAAGTGACGTCTACCTTGACCTCGGCATTGGCCAACGCTGTCGCCGCATCGCCCCACGCGGCACCCATCTCATCGATGGGCTGCACTTTTGCCTTGGGATCGTTGATGTCGAGAATAGGGTCGCCGTCCTCATATTCGATCTTGAGAAGACTTGCCGCTTCCGTTGCCTGCTCAAAGGTTTCTCCGACCACGAGCGCGATATGCATGCCGTTGAAACGGACCACATCGTCTTGAATTGGGGTAAATTCCTCGGTCGCTCCGCCGCCCTTGCTGTAGACGGTCGGCTTGTTGAGCTTCAGGGAATTCTGCGCGGTGTAGACATCCAGGACACCCGGTAGAGCCTTGGCGGCCGACGTATCGATACTGACGATACGCCCTGCCGGCCGCGTCGATTGGACGGTAACGCCATAGGCCAGGTTCTCCAGCTTCTGCTCGATCGCATAGCGAGCCTGCCCGGTTACTTTCAACGGGCCTTCGGCGCGGGAAAGCCTGGCACCGAGAGCTGGCGCCTTGGCGGGGACGGTCTCAGCCGCAACGGCTTTTGACGAGAGATCGACAGCGGCGCCAGCGACAGCGGCTACGCCGGCGCCGAGCTTCAAGACGGTGCGGCGGTTGAGTTCGAACGCGTTACCGTGTGTCATACGATATCTCCTACCGTCATCAGGGCGCGTGCCACAACCTTCGGTGCCAGCTCGATCTTGAATGCGTTGTGTCCGCTCGACTTCGCGCCGTCGACGGCGGCTGCCGCGGCAGTACGAAGCGTCGCCTCGTCGAGCGTCTTTCCCTTGAGCAAATTTTCGACGGCGCGCAGGCGCCAGGGTTTGGTGGCGAGGCCGCCGACCGCAATGCGTACTTCGCGAATTGTCTTGCCATCGGCTTCCAATTCGATTCCGACAGCGGCGCTGGCCGCGGCGAACTCGTACGACGCGCGATCCCGGACCTTGAGATAATGCGAGCGTTCCAGGGCTGCCGAACGCGGGATCTCGATCCCGACGATCATCTCTCCGGGCGACAGATTATGCTCAAGGTGTGCGGTATCGCCAGGGAGCAGGAAGAATTCGTCGGCGGGAATTTTGCGTTCGGAAGCTCCCCGGATGATGACCGTGGCGTCGAATGCCACCAGGGAAACCGCAAAATCTCCGGGGTAGATTGCTATGCACGCGTCACTCGTGCCGAGCACCGCGTGGTTGCGGTTGACGCCGCCAAGGGCAGCGCATCCGGAACCTGGATTGCGCTTGTTGCAGTTCGAATAAGCGCCCGGGGTCCCGGAAGTAGGTGCAACGGGTTCGCTGCATCAAGTTTCCACCGATGGACGCCATGTTGCGCAGCTGTGCCGAGGCAGCGCGCCACAGGCTTTCGGAAAGCACCGGCGCAGCCTGCTTGATATCGGCGTGGTCGGCGACCTTGCTCATCTTGGCGAGCGCACCGATGCGAATGGCATCCGCCGATACCTCGATCGTGTCCAGGCCGGGAAGGCGCGTGATGTCGACCACCCGCGCAGGACGCTCGACATTCAGCTTCATGAGGTCAAGAAGCGTGGTCCCACCGGCGAGAAATCTTGTCTCTGGCTTGGTAGCCTCGGCAAGCGCCCTCGCGGCATCTTTGGCGCGGAGATACTCGAAAGGTCTCATAGTGCTGCCTCCTTCTTCAGGCGGCTGGCGGCATCGCGCACCGCGGCGACGATATGGGGGTAAGCGCCGCACCGGCAGATGTTGCCGCTCATGTATTCGCGGATGTCCTCGTCCGTATCGGCGTGGCCCTCACGAATGCATGCAACGGCCGACATGATCTGACCGGGGGTGCAATAGCCGCACTGGAATGCATCGTGCTCGATGAACGCGGTCTGGACTGCGTGCATCACGCCGTCGGCAGCCTGGAGGCCCTCGATCGTCGTGACCTGACGGCCTTCGACCTGGGCCGCCAGCGTCAGGCAGCTCAATACCCGCTCGCCGTCGACGTGGACGGTACAGGCGCCGCACTGCCCATGATCACAGCCTTTTTTCGTGCCGGGCAGGTTGGCATGCTCGCGTAGTGCATCCAGCAGAGTCACGCGTACATCAAGATTGAACTGGTGGCGCCGGCTGTTGATGTCCAAGGCTAGCTGTCGGGGCTCTGGCATGTCGTCTCCTCGAGTGGCGGGCGGGATATAGGACGCGAAGCTAATCGGACCGACGACGCCTGGCGGCATCAGTGGGAAAGGGAACGTCCATTCCGAAGTTCGGTCGTTGGCCGGTTGCCCAACGGTCAACCCTCAGGAGAGCACGGGCGCGACATTCGGATTAGCCCCCAGAATTCGCATGAGCCTATCGATGGCGCTCATAAATAGACCTGCGACGACGGCAGTGCTGGATGCGACGTTCAGCTGTCGAAGGCCAGTGAGCCGGCTAGCTCCTCATGGGCATCGACCTGCTCCTGCAGCAGAGCGAGTTTCTGCCTGACCATTGCAAGAGCATCGGCACCGGCGATGAATCGACGGGGCAGCTCCGGCTTGTCGACCAGAGTGATCAACACCTGCGCGAGTTTGGCGGGGTCGCCGACTTGCTGGCCGTTCGCGGCTTTCCAGCCCGTTATCTGCTGGGCGCGACGTTCGCTGTAATCGCTGACGAATGACGGAGCATATTGAGTGGATTCGTCCGTCAGCAGCTCCGTGCGGAAAAACCCGGGGTTCACGATCATCGTTTCAATGCCGAACGGCGCCACCTCGGCTTCGATCCAGCCATCAACGCCGAACTTTGCCGCGGCGTATGCAGAACAGAACTCAAAGCCGACCAGGCCGGCCGTCGATGAGATGGCAATGACCTTGCCAGAACCCTGCGCGCGCATGACCGGCAGGACTGCGCGGGTGACGTTCATGGCGCCGGTCAGGGTGGACGCGAGCTGAAGTTCGATATGGGCCGGAGTCAGGTCCTCGAAATAGCCGGCATAGAAGCCCGCGGCATTGTTGACGAGCACGTCGAGGCGACCAAAGCGGTCCAGGGTTGCCTTCACCGCGGCGTCGGCGTCGGCCGGCTTGGTCACGTCCAACGTGACGACCAGAAGATTGTCCGACTGCCCGATCGCCTTGGCGACCCGATCTGGGTTACGACCCGTCGCAACGACCTTATCGCCGATGGCCAGGACCGCTTTGGCAAAGTCGAGGCCCATGCCTCGCCCTGCGCCGGTGATCATCCATACTCTACTCATAGTCGTATCCTTCCTGGTCGGTATCTTTCAGTTTATGGCGCGTTGGCTTGGCACGTCCGTCTCAGCGTTTCGTTGTCGGCCAGGTGACATAGGGAATAGGACTCGATACGATTAGCCTCTATAATCTGCATGAAGTTAGAAATGGGATTGATAAATGAGGCGCGGAGATTTCAGCGACCTGGCAGTCTTCATCGCCGTAGCAGAGGCGGGCAGCTTCACGCGCGCCGCAGCAAAGCTTGGTCTATCGCAGTCGGCGCTCAGCTACGCTGTCAGAACGCTGGAACAGCGCATGGGAGTCCGGCTGATCTCACGCACCACCCGCAGCCTGTCCGTGACGGTAGCTGGAGAGCGCTTGCTGCGAAGCCTGCGACCGGCCTTCGATCACATCGAAAGCGAGATCGCCGCCGTCGCCGCCCTGCGCGACAAGCCCACTGGCCTCATTCGCCTGACGACATTCCGGTATGCTGCCAAATCAGTACTGTGGCCCGTCATCGCCAGACTCCTTCTGGAGTATCCGGATATCGAAGTAGAATTGAGCCTGGACGAAGGTCTGGTTGACATCGTTGCAAGCAAATTCGACGCCGGTATCCGGATCGGCGAGCAGGTCCAGAAGGACATGGTGGCAGTAAGGATCGGCCCGGACCTGCGTATGGCGGTGGTTGGATCACCGTCGTATTTTGCAACCCGAACGGTTCCAAAGACACCGCGCGAACTTGGGGAACACAAAGGCATCAGCTACCGTCAGAAGACCGGCGGCGGGCTCTTTGCCTGGGAGTTCGAAAAAGGCGGTGAGGAACTTGAAGTCAGGATGAATGGCCCACTCATTATCAATGACGGGGAAATGCTGGAGGCTGCGGCCCTCGACGGGATCGGATTAGCATACACCTTTGAAAGCCAGGTCGCTCCGTTCATCGCAGACGGACGCCTGATCCGGGTGCTGGAAGACTGGTGCCAACCCTTCCCGGGCTATCACCTCTATTATCCCAGCCGACGCCAGCACACTGCAGCGTTCGCTCTTCTTGTGGAGGCACTCCGTCTCAAGGCGTGACGGAAGGGCGAAAACACGCCGCTCTAACTTGGCAAAGTGAGTTATCCCTCCCTCATCAGCACAATTTTCGGGCATCCAATCGATTCCTCCGTCGCAACTTATCCCTTACGACTTCGTCGCGGTGGCCGTCCGATTCCGAGCCTTGAAGCTGCCAGTCGCTTCCGGCCCCTAATGCGGTCATTCCCTGATGCAGGTTGAGATGGCCTCGTGCTGGCAGTGGCTGACAACTTTTAGGCAAAGCGGATCCTTCTTGTAATGCGGCCCGCCATGATGAGGATGTCGGGCTCTTTGCCGCTTCTGCTCTATCTCTAAATTAGGATGCCTTCTCCCCGTCACGTGGCTGGATCAGCCTGCGCGCGGCATCTGCTCCTGCCGCAAGGAAGCGATCCGACAATTCGGTCCCTGCCACCGCGCGGGCCAGTTGAAGCGCGCCGATGAGGGTCGCAAAGACGCCCATGGCAACGCCTTCCGGATCCCTGGCCTGCGGAAGCGCTGCAGACAACTGGCGCACCAGAACCAGCAAGCGTTCGGTGTAGACTTGGCGCGTTTCGAGCGGCTGACGCGCGAGTTCCGGGAGCAGCGCGGCGTTGGCGCAGCCCGTTCCCGGATTGTCCCGGTGCCCGGCTGACAGATAAGCCGCTATCCCCATCTCCGGACCACCGGCGGCCAATACCTCTTGCAGTTGCTGCACTTGGCTCTCTAGCGCCGCTACCAGGCTTTCACGCACAAGCTCCGCCTTGGATTGGAAATGCGGATAGAAGGCTCCGTTCGTCAGCCCGGCGTCGCCCATAATGGCTGCCAGTCCGGACGCGGCGATGCCGTCACCGCGAAAACGCTGGGCTGCGACCTCGACGATGCGATCGCGGGAGGCGTCCTTTCGGCCCTTTTCGTAGCGCATGGCGCTCTTCCTTTCTGCTATTGCATTATGGGTGTAATGTGATATTATGATCATAATTCAATCAACGGCAAAAAGCTAGCCCTCATGTCTGTGGAGTATCAAATGAGTACCCTTTCGGAAAGAACCGCAGTCGTGACCGGAGCCTCTTCGGGCATCGGCCGCGCCAGTGCCGAGGCCTTGGCGCGGGCGGGGTATACCGTCTTCGGGACAAGCCGCAGCAAGGCCGGCAACGGCCCGGCTAAAGTGTCCATGCTGACCTGCGACGTGACCGACGGGGAGTCCGTCAGCGCCCTCGTTGCAACCGTGCTGGCCCAGACCGGTCGTATCGATCTGCTGGTGAACAATGCCGGTGTCGGCCTGCTTGGCGGCGCCGAGGAATCTTCGGTCGCACAGGTGCAGGCTCTGTTCGACGTCAATCTGTTCGGCGTCATGCGCATGACCAATGCGGTGTTGCCGTCGATGCGGCGCCGCGGCCAAGGGCGCATCGTCAACATCGGCTCGATTCTAGGATTGGTGCCCGCGCCATACTCAGCGCACTACTCGGCGGTCAAGCACGCGCTGGAGGGCTATTCGGAATCGCTCGATCATGAGGTTCGCGCCTTCAACATTCGCGTCTCGGTCATCGAGCCGGCATTCGTGCGCACCGTCTTCGACCAGAACGGCATCGAGCCGGATTCCCTGTTGAAGGACTACGATCAGGCGCGCGCCGGTCTCAAGGCGCTGCTTGCCGATGTGATGCCCAAAGCCGATCGGCCGGAAGTGGTGGCGGATGTGGTCGTCAAGGCAGCGACGGACGCCCGTCCGCGACGGCGCTATACCGCAGGGAAGGCAGCGCGCCAGGTCAGCCTGCTGCGCCGCTTCGCCCCCGCGGGGATGTTCGACAAGACCTTGCGCAAGCAGTTCCGCCTGCCGGTCTGAACAACGGTGGGACGGAGAATTTCACGCACAGACAGCAGGCCAACAGACACTTTCAGAAAGTCACTGCCATGAAGGCATTCGTTGTCGATAAATATAGCAAGAAAGGCATTTTGCGGCTGGCCGAGATGCCGGAGCCGGAGCTGCTGGACAATGACGTCCTGGTCGAGGTCCATGCCGCCGGGGTGAACCTGCTGGATTCCAAAATCAGAACCGGCGAATTCAAACTCATCCTTCCCTATCGCCGGCCCTTCATCCTCGGTCACGACGTGGCCGGGAGGGTTGCCAGGGTGGGCTCGAAAGTCCGCAGATTCAAACCCGGCGACGCCGTCTATGCGCGACCGCGCGATGGCCGGATCGGCACATTCGCCGAATTCATCGCAATCGATGAAGCCGACGTGGCGCTGAAGCCGGCGAACCTCAGCATGGAAGAGGCGGCCTCGATCCCGCTGGTCGGTCTGACCGCCTGGCAGGCTCTCATCGAGAGGGCGGGTCTGAAGACAGGCCAGAAGATCTTCATCCAGGCTGGCTCCGGCGGCGTGGGGACATTCGCCATCCAGTTGGCAAAGCACCTCGGCGCGATCGTTGCGACAACAGCGGGCGCGGCAAGCAACGATCTGGTCAGGGATCTCGGCGCCGATGTCGTCGTCGACTACAGGAAGGACGACTTCGAGAAAATCCTGTCGGGCTACGACGTCGTCCTGAACAGCCAGGACGCCAAGACGCTTGAGAAATCCCTGACTGTGCTGAAACCGGGTGGGAAGCTCATCTCGATTTCCGGTCCTCCGGATCCCGAATTTGCCTGGAAACAGGGACTGAACGTGGTGCTAAGGCTGCTGCTGCGGCTGCTGAGCCGTGGTATCAGGACCAAAGCCAAGCGCCGGGGCGTGGGATTTTCGTTCCTGTTCATGTCGGCGCAAGGTGAGCAGCTGAGCAAAATCACGTCCCTCATCGAAGATGGGGCGATTCGCCCGGTCGTCGACAGGGTCTTTCCTTTTGAAGCGACCAATGAGGCGCTGGCTTACGTCGAAACAGGACGCGCCAAGGGCAAGGTCGTCGTCAAGGTCAGATAGCGCGCCCAGTTGCTTTGGGGCATTTGAGAGACACCAAGCAAGGCAGCGCAAGGCCGACAAATTCCGAAAACGGTTCGGCATCCGATTGCCCAAACCTCAGTTGTTGCGGATTGCCACGAAGCTTGCCGCTGCCTTCAGCAAGGCTGCCTGTTCACCGTAAGGCTCAAGCAATTCATGGGCCTGCTTGACCAGCCCATGGAGCTGGCTGCGCGCCCAGTTCGCGCCATGCAGCGCGACCAGCGTCGCCTTGCCGGCGGCTGCGTCCTTGCCGGTCGCCTTGCCCATCTGGCTGGCATCGGCGGTCAGGTCGAGCAGGTCGTCGGCAAGCTGGAAGGCAAGCCCGACCGCCGAGCCGAATTCGGCCAGCCGGTCGCGGTCCTGCGGTGCAGCGCCGGCAATGATTGCGCCGGCTTCGCAGGCGTAGCGGATCAGCGCGCCGGTTTTCATCGCCTGCAGCCGGATGATGCCGGCCTCGTCCGGCCTGTTGCGCTCGGCTTCGAGGTCGAGCGTCTGCCCGCCAACCATGCCCCCGGTGCCAGCCGCGCGCGCCAGCGCCAGCACCAGTGCCGCCCTGCGATCCGCCGGCAGCGCCGTCGCCTCATCGGCGAGGACATCGAAGGCAAGCGTCAGAAGCGCATCGCCGGCAAGGATAGCGGTGGCTTCATCGAAGGCCTTGTGCACGGTCGGCTGGCCGCGGCGCAGATCGTCGTCGTCCATAGCAGGCAGATCGTCATGGATCAGCGAATAGCAATGCACGCATTCGAGCGCTGTCGCCACGCGAAGCGACGCCTCGCCATCGGCGCCGAAAAGGGCGGCACTTTCCATGACCAGGAAGGGGCGCAGCCGCTTGCCGCCGTTCAGCACGCCATGGCGCATGGCCGCCATCAGACGCTCCGGCCGGGCGATCTCGCCGGCAAGCGTGCGGCCGTCGAGCAGCAGCCTGAGCCCGGCCTCGATCGCCGCCGCCCGCCCCAGAAGTGCGGCCTCAAAGGCCAATTGCTCGTCTTTCGTCATGGCCGGGAGCGGTAGCCGACACTCAGACGTTGCGCAAGAAGCCTCGCGCCATTATGCCGGAGGCGGGAGAATGGCGCGGGTGGGGCGGCTTGACGGAACCGATCGTCGATCATGAAACCGAGGGGTTTGAGATGGCGCGACCGAGGCGCGTGAACCGCGCCGGTCTGAAGCGCCTCGCCCGGCGTTGCCTGGTCGTCGCCGCCGTGTTGGCGGCGATACCCGTTGGGCTGACCTTCCTCTATCTGCCGTCCTTCGTGCATCCGATATCGACCTTGATGGTCAAAGACCTCGCGACCTTCTCCGGCTACGACCGGCGCTGGGTATCGATCGACGATGTGTCCCCGGTGCTGGCCAATTCGGTGATCATGTCGGAGGACGGGCAATTCTGCTTCCATCGCGGCATCGATCTCGGCGAATTGCGCGGCGTCGTCGACGATGCGCTGGCCGGCGAGGCGACGCGCGGCGCCTCGACCATCACCATGCAGACGGTGAAGAACCTTTTCCTGTGGTCGCGGCCGCTGGGCTCGGTGCGCAAGGTGGTCGAACTGCCGCTGGCCGTCTATTTCGACGCGGTGATGTCGAAACGGCGGATCATGGAAATCTATCTCAACATCGCCGAATGGGGGCCGGGCATTTACGGCATCGAGGCGGCGGCGCAGCATCATTTCGGCGTTTCGGCCAAACAGCTGTCGCGGCGGCAGGCGGCCCTGCTCGCCGTCTCGCTGCCCAATCCGATCGCCCGCAATCCGGCCAAGCCCGGTCCGGGTCTGCGGCGCCTGGCGTCGCTGATCGAACGCCGCGCCGGCCGTTCGGGCGCGTATGTCGGTTGTCTTGATTAGGTCGAACCGCTGCCGGCTCAAAAAAAATCGCCACGGTGCTGGCCAAAACGGCGCAGGGCGTGTATAGGCACCCGACTTTCTCAGATTATGGCCCTGACGCGGCCCTTTCACGAGGGCTATCGGGGCATTTTGACCATGTAGTGGAGCATATCCATGGCCGTTCCGAAACGAAAAACCTCTCCGTCCAAGCGCGGCATGCGCCGCTCGGCCGACGCTCTCAAGGCCCCGACCTATGTCGAGGACAAAAATTCCGGCGAAATGCGCCGCCCGCACCATATCGACCTGAAGACCGGCATGTATCGCGGTCGCCAGGTGCTGACGCCCAAGGAAAGCTGAGACCAGCTTTCGAAGGGTTTGAATACCAAAAGAACCGGCCATTGGCCGGTTTTTTTGCGTTTGGTGCGCCGCGCCACCAACTATGCCAAAGACCGGGCGTCCGTGGCGATACAAGCTGCGGCGGCGGTGCTGTATTGAGTCCGCATGCCTTGTCGCGGCGCTTCCGCGCGATGATCGACCGGCTTCAGAGGGACCGCATGACCAAGCTCACCACAGCACCCCGCGATATCTTCCAGACCTTCATGAACTTCCCGCTGGTCGAGGACCTCGATGCGCTGAAGGCGGATGTCGCCATCATCGGCATGCCTTACGGCAGTCCCTACACGATCGACGAGCTGGTCAACGACCAGACCAACGCGCCGACCGCGGTGCGGCGCGCCTCGCAGCGCATCAGCCTCGGGCTCGACCGCTATGATTTCAACATTGGCGGAACCCTGTTCGACGGGCAGGACGTCAAGGTGGTCGATGTCGGCGATGTCCCCGGCGATGCCGCCGGCAGCCACTACAGGTTGGCCGAAACGGCAATCCGCAAGATCCGCGTCGCCGGCGCCTTGCCGATCACCATTGGCGGCGATCACGGCATTCCGATCCCGATCCTGCGGGCGCTTGACGGCGAAGGGCCGATCACCCTGGTTCAGATCGATGCCCATCTCGACTGGCGCGACAATGTCAACGGGGTCAGGGAAGGCTATTCCAGCCCCATCCGCCGCGCTTCGGAGATGGCGCATATAGCCGGGATTTTCCAGCTCGGCATCCGCGGCCAGGGCAGCGCCCGGCTCGAGGAGGTCGAGGCGGCCCGCGCCTACGGCTCCAACATCGTCACCGCCAATGAATGGCAGGATATCGGTACGGCGGCGCTGCTCAAGCGCATCCCGGACCGTGGCCGCTATTACCTGACCATCGATGCCGACGGTCTCGATCCCGCTGTCATGCCGGCGGTCGAAGGGCCGGCGCCTGGCGGCATCAGCTACCGGCAGACGATCGAACTGATCAAGGGGCTGTTCGCCAAGGGACGTGTCGTCGGCATCGACATCGTCGAGATCGCGCCGGCGCGCGACGTCAACGAGATCACCTCGATGACCGCCGGCCTTTTCATCCTCAACGCTATCGGCGCCGCCGTGCGGACAGGCCAGTTCAAGCGCTGAATCCCGGCGTGTCGGTGGTCAGCCGGGGCAACTGTGGCTGACAGGGTTGTTTCGCGCGGTCTTTTTCCGTGTTTGCGGGCGCTAGCGAAAAATCTTGACGGCGTGCCTGCGGGGCATTCTACAGAAGGTGCCCCATTGTTTAGGCAATTCCTTGGGAAACCGCTTTCCTGGAATTGCTAGAGGAGACGCCTGATGTTCGGTGCCATCCCGCTGCTGATCGTGCCCTTCGTGGCCTACAATCTCGGACTCCTCGGAATATTCGGCAGCGGCGACGATCCGTGGGCGACCGAGATCTTCTCGTTCAGCATGATGTCGGGCGGGGTGTTCTCGATGACGCTCGGCGACCTGATGGTGGTGATCGGGCTGATCTTCCTGTTCCTCGAAATGGTGAAGTCGGTGCGCACCACGAACGCCTCGATCATGGACCATCTGTTGTCGACGCTGGTCTTCGTGGCGTTCCTGGTCGAGTTCCTGCTGGTGAAGGGCGCGGCGCACTCCGTCTTCTTCACGCTGATGGTGATCGCCCTGTTCGATGTGCTGGCCGGGTTTTCGGTGTCGATGCGGTCGGCGAGTAGAGACATAAATTTGAACTAGCCGCCTTCGTTGGATGGTCGCATCCGTTCGCGATTGGCGTGGCTGCTCTTTCTGGTCGTCATCCTGGGGCGAAGCAGGAGCGAAGCGACGCGGCGCAGACCCTGGGATCCATTCCGTGAAGCTAAGGCGTTGCAACGGTTCAGAATTCTGCTCCGCTTACACTTGCGGCAAAGGTCGCGGCATGGATCCCGGGGTCTTCGCGACGGAGTTTCGCTCCTGCTTCGCCCTGGGATGACGAAGCTCCCCCTCAGCCCGGATCGGCGGTGAAGCCCGCCGCTTCGATGCCGGCGATGGCGGCGGCTTCGTCATTGTCCGACGTATCTCCCGAAATTCCGACGGCGCCGATGACGGCGCCTGCCTTGTCGCGGATCAGCACGCCGCCGACGACCGGCAATACGCGTCCACCCGAGACGTCGGAAATGCCGGCGACGAGATGCGGCCGCTCCTTGGCGAAAGCCTCGACACGGCGCGAACCCATGCCGATGGCCAGCGCCCCATAGGCCTTGCCGGCCGACATTTGCGGGCGCAGGAACGAGGCGCCGTCCTGACGCTGGAAGGCGACGAGATGCGCGCCGGCATCCAGCACGGAAACGCCGAGCGGTTTGAGCTTCATCTCGGCGCCCTTGGCGAAGGCGGCGTCGATGATGTGCTTGGCTTTTTCGAGGGTCAGTGCGGTCATGGCTGTCTCCTGATCAAAACGCGTCAATCATCGACCTGACATGCGGGATGCGAAATCCCGGTTGCGGTTGAAATTGCTTCGTGCGGGAAAGCGGAAATGGCGGGCATTGCTGATCGTGGCACATGGCGGATACGATCCGCCGGCATCCAGATGGCGCGTCGATGAAGAGACCGCGTTATTTTTTCTTGGCTCGGGCCGCTTTCTTGACCGGAGCGGCGGGTGCGTTGGCGAGGTCTTCCGCTTCCTTGGCAAGGCGCAATGCCCGGAGCTTGTTGGTCTTGGCCTGGCGGGCGTCGGCCTCGGCGACATACTCCGCCATCGCCTTTTGCCGCACCGTGGCTGCCTCTTCCTGCTTCTTGAAACGCATATCTGCCCGGGCGCGGGCAGTATCCTTAGAGTTCTCGACCAAGAGCGTTATCCAATCCCATAAATTATGTTTTTCAGCCCCTTGATAGCAGAGCCGACCTGATAATGGGGAAATAAGTTGGTCAAGCGGCCGGGGCCTCGATGCCGCTCGACGCCTTGCGGGCGACCACCGCCTCATATCCGGCCTGCAATGTAGCGCGGACGGAAGGCCCCGCGGGTGTGGCGACAGGCGTGCCCAGATGGTCGTGGCGCAACTCGTCCATGAACTGCTCCCACATTGGCGGCCCGCCTTTCTCCAGCAGTTCGGCGCGGATCGAAAGCTCCTCGCTCACCGGCAGCCAGACGCGGCCCCAAGCGCCGAGATGCGCCATGATCGGCACCAGCGTGATGGCCATCTCGGTCAGGCTGTAGATCGCCTTCTGCTTGTGCGAGGGGTCGTCGGCCTTGGTCAGCATGGCGAGTTCCATCAGCCGCTTCAGCCGGTCGGCCAGGATGTTGGAAGCGATGCCCTCGATCGAGCCGTTGAGCAGTTCGCGAAAGTGGCGTTTGCCGCCAAAAATCATGTCGCGCAGGATGATCAGGCTCCAGCGATCGCCGAACACTTCCAGCGACAGATTGATCGGGCATCCCGAGCGGTGTTCGGTGTTCATCCGACTCTCCTCAAAAAACCGGTTGCATAATCGTATCAGTTTTATTATCGTGCAACCGATTGCAAAATGCAACCAGTTTGATTGGCCTTTGATTGGCCGATAGGAGGAGAGTCCCATGACAAGGGCCGCAGCACCCGAAATCGTCTCCCAGACGTTTGGCGATCCCGGAGATCCAGCCATTCTGCTGATCATGGGCGCCATGGCCTCGATGCTCTGGTGGCCGGAGGCGCTCTGCAAAAAACTCGCCGGCGAGGGCCGTTTCGTGATCCGCTACGACAATCGCGATACCGGCCTGTCGACCAAATATGCGACGGGCGAGCCGCCGTATACGTTCGACGACATGGCGGACGATGCGGTGCGCGTCCTCGGCGGTTGCGGCATCGGCAAGGCGCATGTGGTCGGGATGTCAATGGGCGGCATGATCGCGCAACGACTGGCGTTGAGACATCCCTCGCGTGTCATCACACTGACGGTGATCAGCAGTTCGCCGGTGGGGATCGATACATCGCACCTGCCGGCGACGACCGAGGCCTATATGGAGCACTCGGCCGATGGCGCCAAGGTCGATTGGTCGGACCGCGACCAGGTGATCGGCTTCGTCGTCAAGGATGCGCGTGCGATCGCCAGCACCGCGCATCCGTTCGACGAGAAGGCGATGCGGGCGTTCGTCCAACAGGACTACGACCGATCCGGCGGCTTCCTGAGCGCGACCAACCATTTCATGCTGAAGGGCGGCGAGGATCTGAAAGGACGCCTGCGCGAGATCAAAGTTCCGCTGCTCGTCATTCACGGGACATCGGATCCGATCTTTCCGGTCGAGCATGGCGCAGTCCTTGCCGACGCTGTTGCCGGCGGGCGGCTTGTCCGCGTCGAAGGCGGTGGCCACGAACTGCATCCCGACGACTGGGGCACGATCGTCGCCGCCATCGTGGCGCATACCGAACCCTGAAGGCAGTCTGGAACCTTGACACATTCGCCTCATGGAAATAGTTAAGTAAATGCTTCAGTGTCGGCGCTGGCTGGCACCGCTCCAGCATCGACGAACCGCAAACAGACAAGCAAAAAATGTCCCTGACGTTCCATTTCCATCCGCTGGCATCGTTCTGCTGGAAACCGCTGATTGCGTTTTACGAGAACGATACGCGCTTTACGCCGGTTATCGTCGACCTCGGCGACGAGCAGTCGCGGGCAGCATTCCTGAAGGTGTCGCCGACCGGCAAGATGCCGGCGCTGCGTGACGATGCACGCAACCGCACGGTGCTGGAATCGACCATCGTCATCGAATATCTGGCCGCGCATTATCCCGGGCCGGTCGAGCTCATCCCGGCCGAGGCCGACCTTGCCCTCCAGGTCCGCCAGGCCGACCGTTTCTACGATTTCTACGTGCAGGCGCCGATGCAGAAGATCGTCGGCGACAGGTTGCGCCCGCAGGACAAGACCGACCCGTTCGGGGTCGACGAGGCGCGCGCGCAACTGCGCAACGCCTATGCGATCATCGAGGAGGAGATGCGTTCGAAAATCTGGGCGGCCGGCCCTACCTTCACCATGGCCGACTGCGCGGCCTCGCCGGCGCTGTTCTACGCCAACAAGGTCGAGCCGTTCGGCGACAGCTATCCGGCCGTGAAACACTACCACGACCGCCTGCTCAAGCGGCCGTCCTTCGCCCGGGTGGTCGAGGAGGCGCAGCCCTACTTCAAGTTCTTTCCCTACAATAACGGCTGATCGCGATGCTGCACGATCCCGCCCAGCTCGACCTGATGTTCCAGGCGCTCGCGGACCCGGCCAGGCGCAGCATGGTCGAGCGGCTGTCGCGTGGGCCAGCCTCGGTCAGCCAGTTGGCCGAACCGCTGGCGATGTCGCTGTCGGCCGTCGTCCAGCATCTCAACGTGCTCGAAGCAAGCGGGCTGGTGCGCTCGGAAAAGCTCGGCCGCGTGCGCACCTGCCAGATCGCGCCGCAGGCGCTGCGCAGCGCAGAACACTGGATCAACGAACGGCGGCTGACATGGGAGCGTCGGCTCGACCGGCTCGGCGATTTTCTCGCCGGGACCGAATGACCTGAAGCAGAGGAGAAATGACCATGCCCGGCAAAAGCAGAGCGGAGTTGATCCGCGGCTATTTTTCCGCCTACCAGGCGAATAACAAGGCTGCCGTCGCGGCGGTGCTCGCCGACGATTTCACCTTCACCAGCCCCTATGACGACGCCATCGACCGTGCGACCTATTTCGAGCGCTGCTGGCCTGACAGCCCGGCCTTCAGCTCGATCGTCATCGAGCGGATATGCGAGGACGAGGACGCCGCCTTTGTCCTCTATCGCTGCGAGACGGCGGACGGAAAGACCTTCCGCAACACTGAACTGCATCTGTTCCATGACGACAGGTTGCGCGCCGTCGAAGTCTATTTCGGCGCGTCCTATCGCGACGGCGTCTTCGTCGCGCAGAAACCATCAAGCTGACCAAGAGGACCTGACATGGCCGAACGATCCGTCGTCCACTCCACCTTCGTCCTCGAGCGCCTCTATCCAGTTGCACCGGCGAAAGTCTATTTCGCGCTCAGCGATCCGGCCGCCAAGCGGCGCTGGTTCGCCGACCCCGACAACCCGATGACCCACAGGCACGAAATGGATTTTCGCGTTGGCGGCCAGGAGGTCAATGCCGGCGGGCCGAAGGACGGGCCGATCCACACCTATACCGCCACCTATCAGGACATCGTGCCCAACCAGCGCATCGTCTACAGCTACGACATGCTGTTCGGTGATGTCAGAATCTCGGTTTCGCTGGCGACAATTGAGCTTCGCCCGGAAGGCACGGGCACGCGTCTGGTGCTGACCGAGCAGGGCGCGTTTCTCGATGGGCACGACACACCGTCATCGCGCGAGCATGGTACCGGATTCCTGCTCGATGCGCTGGGCAAGGCGCTGGCAACGGACACTTGAAAGCCAGGGAGGCGAGCTGGAATCGCGGCCTATGCTTCCCAGAACTGATCAAGCCAAATATTGAGCTTGAGGAAGCCGCCACTGCTGACTGTATAGACCCGCCTCGTGCCCTCAGCCTTGGCCTGAACCAGACCGGCGTCCAGCAACACTTTCAAATGCTGGGACACGGCCGGGCGGGAGACTGGCAGGCCCGAAGCCAGTTCGTTGACGGTTTTCGGGCCACGCCGGAGCTCTTCCAGAAGATAGCGCCGGTTGGGGTCGGCAATCGCCATGAAGGCGTCAGAAAAGATCATGCCTATACTTGTGGGGCAAAGCTTTTCAAATCTCAACCGTCGGCTTCCGCTTTTCTGAGCCGCAGTGCTTCAGGGGTGACCGAGCGATCGGCCGGCTGGGTCTTGAAGGCATCGCGGTCTTCGATCGGCACCGGCGCGCGGCGGCTGATGCGCAGCAACGTGTAGGCGGCGAGGCTGAGATGCGCCAGCGCGGTGGCCAGGAACAGGCCTTCGGGGCGGAGCCAGCCCATCAGGGCGGCAGCCAGCAAGGGCCCGATCATGGTTCCAAAGCCATACAGAAGCAGCAGGCCGCCCGAGACCTTGACGAAATCCTCCGATCGGGCGTGGTCGTTGGCATGCGCCACGGCGATCGAATAGAGCGTGTAGGCAAAGGCGCCGTAGGCGGCGGCGAAGACAATGACGAGGACGGCGGAACGCGGTTCGAACAGGAAGATCAGGATGGCGAACAGTGCGGCGCCGAAAGCCGCGCCCGCCAGCACGAAACGGCGGTCGGTCTTGTCGGAGAGGCGTCCGGCCGGAAGCTGCATGGCCGCGCCGGCAATAACGACAAGGCTCATCATCAGTGCGATCTGGGCGGTGGAGATGCCGATACGGGCGCCGTAGACGGCGCCAAGCGTGCCCCAGGCGCCATTGGCGATGCCGACCAACAGGCAGGCGATCGCCGACACCGGCGAGTTGGCGTAGAGACCTTTGACATCGAGCTTGACGTCCTGCAAAGGCTTGGGAGACGAAGCCGACGACACCGCGGTCGGGATCAGCGACAGGCAGAACAATATGCCGGTGATCATGAACAGCGACGCCGATCTGACGTCGCCGCCCGCAACGATCATCTGGCCGCCCATGATCGAGGCATAGGTGACCATCATGTAGAGGCCGAAGACGGTGCCGCGGTTCTCGTTGGTGGCCTTCTCGTTCAGCCAGCTTTCGATGACCATGAAGGCTCCGGCCATGGTGAAGCCGGTGAAGGCGCGCAGCAGGATCCAGACATATTCGTCGATGATCAGGCCGGTAAGCAACGCCACGATGGCGCCCGAAGCGGCAAAGGCGCCGAACGCCCGGACGTGGCCGGCGCGGCGCACCAGGCGCGGTGCGAAGAAGCAGCCGGTGACGAAGCCACCGGCCCAGGCCGTGCCCATCAGGCCGAGCGATGCGGTCGAAAACCCTTCGATCTGGCCGCGCAACGGCAACAACAGGCCGTGCAATCCCGACGCCGCAAGCAGGAAAGCGGTGCCGCGAAGCAGCGAGAGGATCGGCCTGTAGCTTGCAAACATTGTTTGATCCGTCTGGAGATTCGGTGGCGGGGTCTGAAGACAGGCGCATTCGGGCTTTTCGGCGGCGGATGCTCAACGCCGAAACTAACGCGAAAACTAGCCGCGGCGAAACAGGGCTTCGGCCGCCGATTTGGTGCTGCCCTTGGTCTGGAGCTCGGCTTCGAGCCGGGCAATCTCCTCGCGCAGGATGCTGATCCGTTCGGTAAGGTCACCGACCGAAAGCAGCGACAGATCCTGTCCGATCTCATGCGGGCGGGCTTTCTTTTTGGGTTCGTCGTCGAAGATCGCCATCGTCGCTCCTCCCTATTCAGTATTGGGCTGATTTGGCCATTTGCCTGATCCGGCAATCAGCATACATAGGGCAGGGGCGCAGATGCAAACAGCCGGCAAGAAGCTGGCAGCCGGCGACAGACCGGCGGACCGAGACGGGAAATTTCATGGCGAGCGGACATAAAATTCCAGCCACGATGACGGCCATCGCAATCTCGCAACCGGGCGGGCCGCGGGTGCTGAAACCGGAAACGCGCGACGTGCCGGTGCCTGGTCCCGGCGAAATCCTGATCCGGGTGCGTGCGGCCGGCGTCAACCGCCCCGACGTGCAGCAGCGCAAGGGCGCCTATCCGGCGCCGCCCGGCGCCTCCGACCTGCCCGGTCTCGAGGCATCGGGCGAAGTGGCCGCCCTTGGCGACGAGATATCGCGCTGGCGCATCGGCGACCGGGTCTGCGCGCTGACGCCGGGGGGCGGTTATGCCGAATATGTCAAGGTTCATGCCGGCAGCGTGCTGCCGCTGCCCGCCGGCTTCACCCACACGGAGGCGGCCGCGGTTCCGGAAAACTATTTCACCGTCTGGCACAATGTGTTCGAGCGCGGCGGCTTGAAAAAGGGTGAGACGCTGCTGGTCCATGGCGGCTCATCGGGCATCGGCACCACGGCGATCCAGCTGGCGTCGGCCTTCGGCGCGTATGTCGTCACCACCGCCGGCTCGAAGGAGAAATGCGACGCCTGCCTGAAGCTCGGCGCCGACCGGGCGATCAACTACCGCGAGGAGGATTTCGTCGCGGCGGTCAAGGATGCGACCGGTGGCAAGGGGGCCGACGTCATTCTCGACATGGTCGGCGGCGACTATATCGCGCGCAACTACGAGGCCGCCGCGGTCGAGGGCAGGATCGTCCAGATCGCCGTCCAGGCCGGCGCGGTGGCGAGCGCCGATTTCTCGAAAATCATGGTCAAGCGGCTGACCCACACCGGCTCGACGCTGCGGCCTCGCACGGTCGAATTCAAGGCGGCGCTCGCCGCCGCACTGGAAGCACAGGTGTGGCCGCTGCTCGGCACCCGGAAGGTAGCGCCGGTGATGGACATGATCTTCCCGCTGACCGACGCCTGGCGGGCGCATGAGCGCATGGAAGAGGGCGAGCATATAGGCAAGATCGTTCTCGACGTCGGCTAGTTGGGGCGAGATTCAGGTGAGGCCGGCCTGCGAATGGCGGCTCCCTGCGCTTCCGGCCTTCGCCGGCCGAAGCCCTCAGAGGGGTTGCGGCAGTTAAGGCTACGGCCGGCGTAGGCCGGGCTTCGTACTGAAGTACGCTCCGCTCCGGCCTTCGCCGGCCGAAGCCGTCATAAATGCCTCCGCTCTATGAAGGCTACGGCGGGCGTAGGCCGGTTCTCGGGAGCCGCCATTCTCTGCTCGGCCTGACCTGAACCTCGCGCCATGCTCCGCGCTCAGCCTGTCGGCAAGATGAACAGAAGCTTAATGCTGCAATGCAGCATTTGCATTGCGGCTATGCAAAGACGTCTGTTCAATTCGTGGGCAGCACTGCCTATCTAAGCGTCATCGAAACGATTTGATCCAACAACTGGAGGACAACCATGAACCCGATCCGCGCTTTCCGTAACTGGCGTATGTACAACGAAACCGTGCGCGAGCTGAACAAGCTCAACGCCCGTCAGCTCAGCGACCTCGGCATCAGCCGCGGCGACATCGAGAGGATTGCCCGCAAGGCCATCTAATTCGAAGCCTGGTCGGCCGATGAGGCCTGACCACGCGGCAGAAGCAAGAGCCGCCGCAGACGGTATCCCGTCGCCGGTTCCGAGCCCGCTGGACCCTGTCCGGCGGGTTTTGTCGTTTTGGACCCCCTGTACAACTCGGCATCAATGATCGCCGGAGCCGAGGTCCTCCTGGCCTCCCCCGCTGTCCGGTGTCCGACGGCTGCGCCCTGCGCCAAAAACATTGCGAAACGGCAGCGGAGCGGTTATACAGGCCGCGAATTTCCCATTTTGGTGGCTCTAAACCACCGCCCGCGCGGGAACGCGGGCGAACGAGAAGGATTTTTGAAATGGCCAATACGCTGCTGATGCCCAAGGCGACCGCCGTCTGGCTGGTCGACAACACCGCGCTTTCCTTCGAGCAGATCGCGCAGTTCTGTGGGTTGCATCCGCTCGAGGTCAAGGCGATCGCCGACGGCGAATCGGCGCAGGGCATCAAGGGCATGGATCCGATCATGACCGGACAGCTGACCCGCGACGAGATCGCGCGCGCCGAGAAGGATCCGAACCAGCGCCTGAAACTGTCCGACCCCAAGGTGCGGGTGCCGGAATCCAAGCGCAAGGGTCCCCGCTACACACCGCTGTCGAAGCGCCAGGACCGGCCCAACGCCATCCTGTGGCTGGTCCGCAACCATCCGGAATTGAAGGACGCGCAGA
Source organism: Mesorhizobium sp. L103C105A0 (assembly GCF_000502215.1). Classification (NCBI taxonomy): domain Bacteria; kingdom Pseudomonadati; phylum Pseudomonadota; class Alphaproteobacteria; order Hyphomicrobiales; family Phyllobacteriaceae; genus Mesorhizobium; species Mesorhizobium sp. L103C105A0. The sequence goes on from NZ_AYXF01000011.1 coordinate 61,667, forward strand.
TTTCGCGCCTGGTCGGCACGACCAAGTCGACGATCGAACAGATCCGCGAGCGCAAGCACTGGAATTCGGCCAATCTGCAGCCGATGGACCCGGTGACGCTGGGTCTCGCTTCGCAGATCGACCTCGACATGGAAGTCAACCGCGCCTCGCGCGGCCGCGAGCAGGCGCAGCCTGTCGGCGACACGCTGCTGCCGGCTGCCGTGACCGAGCGCCTGGTGCCGGCGCCGGAGAAGCCGAAGGACGAGGATGCCGAGCTCGACGCAAACGCCGTGTTCGCCAAGCTCTCGGCGCTCAAGTCCAAGAAGGAAGATGCGGACGACGAGTAAGGTTTGCGACAGTTCATCAAAAAAGCCCGGCGCGAGTGAACTGACCCCATAAAGTAGGACGGTTCATTGAGTTGGCAGGTTTAAGGGCTGGTTCCTGTATTGCACAGGGGCCAGCCCTTTCAGTTTCAGTTTGATGCGGCGGTGGTTGTAATAGTCGATGTAGTCCGTGATGGCGTCGTCCAGGCTTTGAAGGGTGTCGAAGGTTCCGGGATGGAAGAGCTCGGATTTGAGGATGGCAAAGAAGCTCTCCATTGGGGCGTTGTCGAGGCAATTGCCTTTGCGTGACATGCTCTGTTGGAGGCCTCTGGCTTCCAGCCTGCGTTGGAATGCCGACATCTGATACTGCCATCCCTGATCGGAATGCAGGATCGGCCTTTCGTTCTCACCAAGCCGGGCGAGGGCTTTGGTCAGCATATTGTCCACCATTTTGAAGCGTGGCCGCCGCGCCGTCTCGAACGCGACGATCTCGCCATTGTAGAGATCCATGACCGGGGACAGATAGAGCTTGTCGCCGGCCAGGCTGAACTCCGTCACGTCGGTCACCCATTTGCGGTTGGCGCGGTCGGCGCCGAACTTGCGCTGCAACAGATCGGGAGCGGTCCGCCCAGCCTCACCCCTGTAGGAGCGATACTTCTTCGGCCTGACCAGCGACTTCAATCCCATCCCGGCCATCAGGCTCTGGACGGTCTTGTGGTTGACGCGCCGGCCCAACCGGTGCAGTTGCGCAGTCACCCGGCGATAGCCGTAGCGACCCTTGTGGCTGTCGAAGATGGCCTTGATCGCCGCCTTCAGCGCCGCATGGCGGTCCGAGCGCTTCGCTGCTTTCTGTCTGTAATAGAACGTGCTGCGCGCAAGCTTCGCCAGTTCGAGCAGCCCCTCAAGCGAATGCAACGGCCTTAACGCCTGGACGGCTTGCGCTTTTTGAGCGCATGTCCCTGCGTTAAGGCCTCCAGTTTTTTTAGGTAGTCGTTCTCCATCCGCAGATGCTTCAGCTCAGCCAGCAGTTCTTCGCGGCTTTTGGCCTCGTCACTGGCTGCAACAGGCACTGCGGGGGACGGCGGCTTTGACATGGGTCGTCCTCTGGGACGCGGGCCGAGCGCCTCTATCCCGCCCGCATGATAGCGCTTCTCCCAGCCCGTCAGGCAACTGGCATTGCGGATATTGAACAATGCAGCCGTCTGCCGATACGACAGACCTTCCTCCCACATTCGCTCAAGCACCGACAGCCTGAACGCCGCGTCGTAACGACCGTACTTACCAGATAGCCCGGCATCGCCATGCGCCTGGTACAACGCAACCCACTTGCGAACAGTGGCCGCATCAACGCCATGCATCGACGCCGCACTCGCGTAGCTCTCATCCCCGCCTAAATAGCTATCGACAACCGAGCGCTTGAAACTCTCGCCGTGTCTGGACATGCAAAACCCCCGAAGGTTGTGTCCAACTTTCGGGGGTCAGTTCATCGAGCGGGCTTTTTCATTGATTGTCGAAGTCTCAGCTGCGCGCCGCCCGGTCCGGCGTCATGCCATAGTCCTCCGAGCGTTCGACGGCGCGGTAGAAGTCGGCAAGCTGCTTGCCGCGCTCCGGCTTGAAGATGCGGCCGGCGATGACCACCGAGGCGATGCGGTCGATGCGGAAGGCGCGGAAATCGTCGCGCATCTCGCACCAGGCAACCAGCGTCCATACCTTGCCCCAGAACCACAGACCGAGCGGACGGATGTCACGCCCGGTGCCGCGGCCGGCCTCGTCGCGGTAGTCGATGGTCAGCACCTGTCGCTTCTCGACAGCGCGCTCGATCACGTCGATCGCCTCACGCGCGGCGTCGCTCACCACCCACATCGGCGTGTGGATCTCGGTGCGGGCGATGCGGTCCTTCTCGGCGTCGGGCAGGACGGCGCCGATCTTGACCAGCGCCTCGTCGGCCGCTCGCGCCATAGCAGCGCCGCCAAAGGCCCGCACCATGCGGGCGCCAGCGACCAGCGCGACGATTTCGTCACGCGTGAACATCAGCGGCGGAAGGTCGAAACCCTCCCTCATCATGTAGCCGACGCCGGCCTCGCCGTCGATCGGCACTCCGGTCGACTGCAAATCGGCGATATCGCGGTAGATGGTCCGCTCGGAAACCTCGAGCCATGTGCCGAGCTTCTGGGCGGTGACCAGCCGGCCGCCACGCAGGTGCTGCACGATCTGAAAGAGCCTGTCGGCACGTCGCATCGTATGGTCCCTCGGCTGCTTGTCTATGAATGTCATGGTCCCAAAACCGGTTCCGGGTGACATCCATGTCCTGTTTTATGCTTGTCGTTCTCCCAAAAACCGCTGCGCACTTTTGGGCGACACGCATTATGGTTTAAGTCCTTCGCGCTTGCGCTGCACGGCGACGAATTCCGCGCCGAAGGACAACTTCTTCGTTGTCGGCGTGTTCACGTCGAGCACACGCCAGTACGGCGTGATATCGTTCAGCGTCATGCCGCGTTCGAGATCCTCATTGGCGGCTTCGGCGACGGTGCGCAGATGATAGCCGATGGTGACCGGACATGTCACTTGCGCCCCATGCTCGATGGCGAGGGCGGTGCGCAAGGCGCGTACATCCATCTCGACGCCGTTGGGGATCGTGCGAATGAAATCATCGACCTGACGGGCCGTCGGCACCAGCATCGGCTGGCCCTCGACGACGTCGCCCATTGTGCGTGGCGTCGGCTTCACGCCGTTGACGCCCGGCGTGTTCAGCCTGTCGTTCCAGCTTTTCACCATTCATGTCTCCTGACACGTTTATGGCATGGTGCTCCTGACAGCATTCTGTCAGGAGCCTTCAGCATTGTCCGCAGCAGGCGCCAAAAGTCTTTGCGCCAGCCCGAGGGGTCGCCGCCCGGGGGTCGATGTCAATGATCCGGGCGTTGCGGGGTCCGCATCCAAGCATTGTCATGTAAAACGCCTCAGATCTCGCGAATGCGGCTGTGACCCTCATACATATCCGGCCAGCCAATGTCCTTGCGGATGTCCGCCGGCAAGGAGTTCAGGAAGCGCTGGGTACGAACTTCATTGCGCATCGTGCGGATCTTGCCGACATAGTGCTGTACGCTGTTCAAAATACCAAAGCTGTTCATGACCATCTCCTCTTCTCTGATGGAGACACTATCGCATACCCCTCCTGACAGCAGTCTGTCAGGAGCATGTCAGGTCGTTGAAGAAAGCTGCGAGGTGCTTGGCGGTCGGTTCGGAAACGAGCCTTTTGTCAGGAATGGCCAAGTCGACCGAGACCATGCAAGAACCGCTTTGACAGCCTGTCGCGATGCTGCTCAAAGGCGGGCATGTCGAAACTCCTCGCGCTCGTCATCATCGGCATGATGGCCATTCAGCTGATCAAGCCGCTCGGCTGGCCGGGCCTGAAGCGGCGCGGCGATTTCTGGAAGCTGGCCCTGATCGCCATGGCGGCCATCGCGCTGGCGGGTGCGCTGGGGCACTGGGCATAGCCTTGAGGGTCAGGTCGGGTCCACCGTTCCCATGGCAATCATCCGGATGGCGTTGAGGCTGGGCACGAAGAAGTAATCGCCACCGCGCGTCGTCATGAATTCCGGCAGGTTCGCCGCAATAAAAGGCGTGGCGTTGGCCGGGCCGGCCGGAATGACATGCTTGCTCGATTCGGCACGGTTGCCGGTCAGCGTGCAGGTGTCGTTGCCGGTTTCGGAATCCAGGCCGTAGCTCATCCATTGCTGCTGGATGATATTCTGGCTCAGATCCATTGGAAGCAGGCTGCAATCAACAGTATTTGGAAATACTCGCGTCAGTTCTCTGAAGCCCACCAGTCCGAGCTTGTGCCCCCTCAGGTCAATCGGCGAGCACCCATCCGACCAGATGTTCGGCCCAGGCGCGGTAACCGGCTTCCGAGGCATGAAAGCCATCGGAGGCAAAGCCGGCCTCAGGGTTGGTGATCGGCAGCCGTGGCGCCGGCATGGCGCCGCGCTCGAAACACAGGCGCTCGCCCATGCGGTTCATTGCGGTAGCGCGGATTTCGAGAATCTTGCCGAGCAGTGGCGGCATGGCCGGCGCGCGGGTGAACTCCAGCACCGGCGACCACACCACGCGCGCCTCCGGCCATTTGGCACGCAGGGCGTAGAGCAGGCCACCGAACTCCTTCTTGAAGCGCGGTACCGAGTGGAAATTCTTGGTGTCGTTGGTGCCGATGGCGAGCACGATGTGCGTCCACCGATCGGCCGACAGATTGGGCAGCACATGGTCGCGGATCTGGCCCGACGTTGCCGAGTTGAATCCGGCGGCGCGCCAGCGCACGGCAAGGCCGGTTCGTTTTGCGACCAGCATTGCAAGCTGCGCGGCAAGCCCGTTCTCGGAATTGCCGATGCCGACGGAAGCGGCCGAGGAATCGCCCAGCACCAGCAGCGAGATGGCCGGCGCCTTGCCCGATATTTCGTGCATGACCGGCCCTTGTGCCGGCAGCATGCGGGTGGTGCGGCGGCGCACGCCGAGGCCCTGCCAGACATAAACGGGGTAGGCGAGCCAGGTAAGAAGGGCCGGGAAGCGCATGGCGATACCGTTTAGAGATCAGCGGCAGCCTTAGCGCAAGTTTCGCCTGAGGTGAACGAGCTTCTAGTCGCAGCAGTTCGGCTTGTCCGCCTGCTTGTCCTGATATTCGTCATGCAACCGCACCCAGTCCATCAGGCTATGATAAGGGCCATTTTCGCCGCGGCCCTTCGGTGTCATGTCGAGATAGTCGTAAGTGCCGATCTGGGCCTCGCCGCCGCGGGCGCGCGACATAAAGGTAAGGAATATGTCGCCGTTCTCTTCCTTGTAGAAAACACTGGTGCCGGGAAGGTCCTTTGACGTGCGCGGACGCGTCTCGAAATTGTAGGTGGTGTCGCCGCCCGCGATCTGCTTGTCGGTGAAGGAGACCTGCATGTCGAAGTTGAAATCCGAGGCGTAGGACGACACCCAGTCGAATTTCCAGCCCATACGCTGCTTGTAAGGCAGCAGTTCCGCCAGCGGCGCGCGCGCAACCACCACCAGCGACACGTCGTGGTGCCTGAGATGCTGATCGGCGCCGTCTATATGGTCGGCAAGGAAGGAGCAGCCTTCGCAGCGATGGTTCGATCCTGGCGTCATCATGAAGTGGTAGACGATCAGTTGGCTGTTGGCGCCGAACAGTCCGGCCAGGTTCTTCGGACCCTGCTCGGTCTCGAAGACATAGTCCTTGCGGATTTTCATCCAGGGCAGTTCACGCCGCTCGGCGGCGATGCGCTCACGCAACCGTGTCAATTCCTTCTCGCGCGCCAGATGCGCCTTGTGCGCCTCAAACCAGTCTTCACGCGAAACCACCTTGCTGCGAGCCATGAAGTTCTCCCTGTCTGTTCACCCAAGGACGTTTGGGGTGGGCAGAAACCGACATCGCCGTCAGCTTTTGCCGAAAAGGAGATAAGGATGGACGAACTCCGTCCAAGCCGGGCTTTGCATAAACAAACCCGGGCGCATCGGCCCGGGTTGTATGACAACGGGAGGACTGCGCTCAGGCGGCCTGTTCGAGGCTCGCCTTCCATTGTCCCAGCGCCGCCAGATGGTTCATGTGGGCACGATGGGTGAAGGCGGCCTGGCCGGCGGCGACGTTCGATGCCTTGCCGCTCCAGGCCTTTTGCGGGGCGGCCTGCAAGGCGCGGCCATAGGAGAAGGTCAGCTTCCACGGATGCGGCCCGATGGCGTTGATGGCGTTGAGGTTGGCGGTCGCCTCCTCGTCCGACTGCCCGCCCGAAAGGAAGGCGATGCCCGGCACCGCTGCCGGTACGGTTTCGCGGAACAGTTTTATGGTCTTTTCCGCGACCTCTTCGGGGCTGCTCACCTTGCCCGACTTCCTGCCGGCCAGCACCATGTTCGGCTTCAGGATGGTGCCTTCCAGCACAACGCGCGCCGCATGCAGCTCGTCATAGAGCTTGATCAGCGTTGCCTTCGAGATGTCGTAGCAGGTGTCGATGTCGTGCGCGCCGTCCATCAGCACTTCCGGCTCGACGATCGGCACGATGCCGGCCTCCTGGCACAGTGCGGCATAGCGGGCCAGCGCATGGGCGTTGGAGGCAATCGAATTGACCGAGGGCACGCCCTTGCCGGTGTCGATGTCGATCACCGCGCGCCATTTGGCGAAGCGGGCGCCGAGCTTGTAATAATCCGCGAGCCGCTCGCGCAAGCCGTCGAGGCCTTCGGTAACGGTATCGCCGGGAAAGCCGGCGAGTGGCTTGGCGCCGGCATCGACCTTGATGCCGGGAATGGCGCCCGCCGCCTTGATGATGTCGACCAGAGGCGTGCCGTCGGCAGCCTTCTGACGGATGGTCTCGTCGTAGAGAATGACGCCGGAGATGTACTTCGTCATTGCGTCCTTGGCGCGGAACATCATCTCGCGGTAGTCGCGGCGGCTATCGGCGGTCGATTCGACGCCGATAACGTCGAAGCGCTTCTTGATGGTGCCGGAGCTCTCATCGGCGGCCAGCAGGCCCTTGCCGCCGGCCACCATCGCGGCGGCAATGTCTTCGAGACGTTCGCTCATTTTTCTTCTCCTAAGGGGGTACGTTCCGCGCGTAACGGAAGTCTACCGCCAAAGGAATGGGATCGGAAAGCTCGAATCGATTGAAAGTTTCCAGCGCCTCGTTTGACGCCCTCGTCCCGATCAGGCCTGCTTCTTCAGGACGTCGACGCCGGGCAGCGGCTTGCCTTCCATCCATTCGAGGAAAGCGCCGCCGGCGGTCGAGACATAGGTGAAGTCGTCGGCGACGCCGGCATGGTTGAGGGCGGCCACCGTATCGCCGCCACCGGCGACCGAGACCAGCTTGCCGGCCCTGGTGCGGGCCGCCGCGTGCCTGGCCGCCGCCACCGTGGCGTGGTCGAAAGGCTCGATCTCGAAGGCGCCGAGCGGGCCGTTCCAGACCAGCGTCGCGGCGCGGTCGATCCATTCACCGATCGTCTTCACGGTCTTTTCGCCGAGATCGAGGATCATGCCGTCAGCCGGGACATCCGAAATGGCAACGGTCTCGCTGGCCGCACCCGCCTTGAATTCCTTGGCGACGACACCGTCGACAGGCAGGATGATGGCGCAGCCGGCCTCGGCGGCCTCGATCATGATCTGCTTGGCGGTCGCGGCAAGGTCATGCTCGCACAGCGACTTGCCGACAGCGGTGCCACGCGCGGCGAGAAAAGTGTTGGCCATGCCGCCGCCGATCACCAGCGCGTCGACCTTCTTCACCAGGTTCATCAACAGGTCGATCTTGGTCGACACCTTGGCGCCGCCGACAATGGCGACGACAGGGCGGACCGGATTGCCGAGCCCCTTCTCCAGCGCCTCGAGCTCGGCCTGCATGGTGCGGCCGGCATAGGACGGCAACAGCCGCGCCAGGCCTTCGGTCGAGGAGTGCGCCCGGTGGGCGGCGGAAAAGGCGTCATTGACGAAGATGTCGCCATTGGCGGCGAGCCGCTCTGTGAAATCAGGATCGTTCTTCTCCTCGGTCTTGTGGAAGCGGGTGTTTTCCAGCAGCAGCACATCGCCCTTGTTCATGGCGGCGACCGCACTGCCCGCCGTGTCGCCGACGCAATCGCTGGCAAAGCCGACCGGGCGGCCAAGCACCTCCGCGGTAGCCTTGGCGATCGGCCTCAGCGAGAATTCGGGCGAGGGACCATCCTTCGGGCGGCCGAAATGCGCGAGCAGGATGACCTTGGCGCCCTTGCCGGACAGTTCGGCGATGGTCGGTGCGATGCGTTCGATTCGGGTGGCGTCGGTGACCTTGCCATCGGCGACGGGAACGTTGAGGTCGACGCGCACCAGCACGCGCTTGCCGCTGATATTGCCGATATCGTCGAGTGTCTTGAAGGCGGCCATGCGGGTTCCTTTCCGTGGAAAATCGCCGGGACCATACCTCGCATCGATGACGATGCAAGGCTTGAGCCGGGGTGCGAGCTAAATTTTGAGATCAAGGCGAAGGCTGTCGTGATGATGCGGGACGTCAGCGTGAACCGATCGCTTGTCAGCCTTCTGTCGTTATCTTTTCCGCCGTCGGCTCAAGGGCCTTCTCATTGGCTGTCGCCTCTGCAGTCTGCGTCTCGGTCGGCTTGCGCCAGTTGCGGATGAAGGCGGAGACACGATCGCCGATCTCGCCGGCGCTCAGGAACACCGGAACCCGCGCCACCGGCGCGGTCGGCTCGAAGGAGAGGCCGAGACCGGTGATCTTGCCCTTGTCGTCGACGTCGCGGACGATCAATTCGATCGGGCCGATCAGCACCCGGTCGGCATATTCGGCATGGCCGCCGAGCCGCGCCGTCACCAGCGCGCCGACGGTGAGCTTCTGCTCGGCTTCGCTCAATCCCGGAGTGTATGCGGCCTCGAGCTCTGCGGCCGAGCGGGCGGGATCGACGGCGAAGGCGCCGAAGAAGTCGGCATCCTCGGGGTCGACTACGGCGCGGCTGGCAAACAGCTTGTCAAGCAGGCGCGGATAGCGGTCGGGCACGAAGATGTAAACCTGGTCGCCGGCCGCGAGCCGGCCCATGTCCTGGAAACGCATCGAGCGGCCGTCGCGCAGCACCAACGAGGGCCGTGCCCAGCGCGGGATACGCTCGCCGCGCGCCACCGGGCTGCCGGGCGCGACGCGGTAGGCGAGCAGTTCGTGGTGGGCGGAGCCCGGCAGTTCGAGTTCGACCTTGTCGAGCGGCCCAAGCCTCGCCGGCACGATCAGGCCGAGCCGGCGCGCCAGCGGACCGACCGACCAGCCCTGCACCACCAGCGATACCAGCACGATGATGAAGGCGACGTTGAAGATGGTGCGGCCGTTCTCCAGTCCGCCGAGCAGCGGGGTGATGGCAAGCAGGATGGACACGGCGCCGCGCAGGCCGACCCAGGAGACGAAGGCGATCTCGGGACGCGGCAGGCGGAACGGGATCAGGCAGAGCCAGACGGCGACAGGGCGCGCGACAAACATCAGGAACAGGCCGAGCAGCACCGCCGGCACCATGATCGCCGGAAACTGCGAGGGTGTCGCGAACAGGCCGAGGATCAGGAACATGATGATCTGTGCCAGCCACGACATGCCGTCCTGGAAGCGCTTCAGGATGGTGACGGCGCGGATGTCGGAGTTGCCGGCAATCAGCCCGGCGAGATAGACCGCCAGGAAGCCCGAGCCGCCAATGGCGCCGGCGGCGGCGAACACCATCAGCGACAGGGTCAGCACGAAGATCGGCAGCAAGCCATGGTCAAGGTTGAGCCGGTCGACGAGGCGCACGATGCCGAGCCCGCCAAGCACGCCGACGACGGCGCCGAGCCCCATATTGAGCAGGAAGCCGAGGATCAGGTCGGTGACCAGCACATGGGTCTCGGGATTGGCGTGGGCGGCGATGATCTCGACCAGCGTGATGGTCAGGAAGATGGCGATCGGGTCGTTGGTGCCGGATTCGACTTCCAGTGTCGCGCGCACGCGTTCGCGCAGATTGATCTCGCCGGCGCGTAGCAGGAAGAAGACGGCCGCCGCATCGGTCGAGGCGACCGCGGCGCCGAGCAGGAAGGATTCCAGCCAGCTGAGGTCGAGCAGGTAATAGGAGGCGGCGCCGAACAGGCCAGTGGTCAGGATTACGCCGAAGGTCGCCAGCGACACCGCCGGTCCGGTCGCCTGGCGCAGCGCGTTGAGCGGCGTGCCGAAACCGGAATCGAACAGGATGACCGCCAGCGCCAGCGAGCCGGCAAAATATGCCACGCGCGCATTGTCGAATTCGATGCCGAGACCATCGACGCCGCTGGCGAGGCCGATGCAGAGGAAGAGCAGCAGCAAAGGGGCGCCGAAGCGGAAGGCGATCAGGCTCGAGAACGCTGCGGCGACGACTAGCGCTGTGCCGACCAGCGTGACGAGATAGATCGCATGCTCCATCCGTGATTTGCCCCTCGAATTCCTCTTTCTACCGATTCACGGGAGAGTGGGGCGAAGGCATGGCCGGTGCAAGGCGCAAGGATGGCTTTTTGCCTTATGCCGCTGATTTTCCGGCGTTTGGCGGCTCGGCGCGCCTTGCCCGGCGCGCTGACGAAAAACGCCCGGGCACAGCCGGGCGTTCGAAGCTGCGAGACGATGCCTTCAGGTCAGGCGATGGTCTTGCCAAAGGCGACCGAGGTGTCGGCCATGCGGTTGGAGAAGCCCCACTCATTGTCGTACCAGGACAGCACCGAAACGAAGTTGCCGTCCATGACCTTGGTCTGGTCGAGCGCCAGGATCGACGAGCGCGGATCGTGGTTGAAGTCGATCGACACATTCGGATGATGGGTGACGCCGAGAATGCCCTTCAGCTTGCCGTTGGAGGCGGCGATCACCGCTTCGTTTATCTCCTGCACGGTGGTGGCGCGCTTGGCGATGAACTTGAAGTCGACGACCGAGACGTTGGGGGTCGGCACGCGGATCGAGATGCCGTCGAGCTTGCCCTTGAGGTCGGGCAGCACCAGGCCGATCGCCTTGGCCGCACCGGTCGAGGTCGGGATCTGCGACAGGGCAGCCGCGCGGCCGCGGTAGAGATCCTTGTGCATGGTGTCCAGCGTCGGCTGGTCGCCGGTGTAGGAGTGGATCGTCGTCATCATGCCCTTTTCGATGCCGACGGTCTCGTGCAGCACTGCGGCGAGCGGCGCCAGGCAGTTGGTGGTGCAGGACGCATTCGAAATGACGATGTGGTCCTTGGTCAGCTTGTCGTGGTTGATGCCGTAGACGACGGTGAGGTCAGCACCTTCGGCAGGCGCGGAGACGACGACGCGCTTGGCGCCGGCGGTCAAATGCGCGGCAGCCTTGTCGCGGGCGGTGAAGATGCCGGTGCATTCGAGCGCGATGTCGATGCCGAGCTCCTTCCACGGCAGCTGCGCCGGGTCCTTGATCGCGGTGACCTTGAAGGTCTCCTTGCCGACGGTGATCTGGTCGCCCGAGACCGACACTTCGTGCGGGAAGCGGCCGTGCACGCTGTCATAGCGCAGCAGATGCGCGTTGGTCTCGACCGGGCCGAGGTCGTTGACGGCGACGACGTCGATGTCCTTGCGGCCGGATTCATGGATGGCGCGCAGGATGTTGCGGCCGATGCGGCCAAATCCGTTGATGGCAACTCTGACGGTCATTTTACTCTCCCTGGGAGCTGGAGGCGGCAGATGGGTCCGCAGCTTCATAGCGGCGGATGGCACAAGAATCCAGCCGCAGAAGGCCGAATTTAAATCGATTAGGTTGGTCCAGCCCCGCGAATCCGCCTTGGAGGTGCGCGGGACTGACCCTGATCTTACTTGCCGTGCAGGCGGGCTTCCGCCGCCTTGGCCGCGGCTTCGGCGGTGATGCCGAAATGCGGGTAGAGCTGCTCGATGGTGCCGGAAGCGCCGAAGCCGGTCATGCCGATGAAGATGCCGTCGGAGCCGATCAGGTGATCCCAGCCCTGGCGGATGCCGGCCTCGATCGCCATCTTGATCGGCGCGTTGCCGATCGTCTCCTTGCGGTAGGCGTCGCTCTGCTGGTCGAACAGTTCGAAGCAAGGCACCGAGACGACGCGGGTCGGGTGCCCATGCTTTTCAAGCAAATCACGGGCGCCGAGCGCGATCTCGACCTCGGAGCCGGTCGCGAAGATCGTCACCGCCGCTTCGCCGCTCGCCGCGGCCAGTTCATAGGCGCCCTGGCTCGAGAGGTTCCTGGCCGAGTGCTCGGTGCGCACCGTCGGCAGGTTCTGGCGGGTCAGCGCCAGGGTGGACGGGGTCTTTTCCGATTCAATGGCAATCTGCCAGCATTCGGCGGTTTCCACCGCGTCGGCCGGACGGAAGACATTGTGGTTGGGGATGGCGCGGAGCGCCGCCAGGTGCTCGACCGGCTGGTGGGTCGGGCCGTCTTCGCCCAAACCGATCGAGTCATGGGTCATGACGAAGATCGAGCGGATGCCCATCAGCGACGCCAGCCGCATCGACGGACGGGCATAGTCAGAGAAGCACATGAAGGTGCCACCGTAGGCGATGAGGCCGCCATGCAGCGTCAGGCCGTTGAGGGCGGCCGCCATGCCATGCTCGCGGATGCCGTAGTGGACATAGCGCTGGCCGTAATCGTCCGGCGTGATGTTCTTGGTCTGGCTGGTCTTGGTGTTGTTGGAGCCCGTCAGGTCGGCAGAGCCGCCGATGGTTTCCGGCACCGCGCCGTTGATGACTTCCAGCGCCATTTCCGACGATTTGCGGGTGGCGACCTTCGGCTTGTCGGCCGACAGCTTCTTCCTGTAGTCGGCAATGACGGCATCGAAATTCGACGGCAGCTTGCCGGCGAGGCGGCGCTCGAACTCGGCCTTCAGCTCGGGCTTGGCCTTGGCGAGCCGGCCTTCCCAGTCGGTGCGCGGCTTGGCGCCGGCCTTGCCGGCGGTGCGCCAGGCGTCGAGAATGTCGGCCGGAATTTCGAAGGGCGGCGAGTCCCAGTTGAAGAATTTCCGCGCGCCTGCGATCTCGTCGGCGCCGAGCGGCGAACCGTGCGCCTTGTTGGTGCCGGCCTTGGTCGGGGCGCCGAAGCCGATGGTCGTCTTGCAGGCGATCATCGTCGGCTTGTCGGAATGGCGGGCGGCTTCGATGGCGTAGGCGATCGCCTCGGGGTCGGTGCCGTCAATGTGGCTGGCATTCCAGCCCGAGGCCTGGAAGCGGGCGACCTGGTCGGTGTTGTCTGCAAGCGAAACCGGACCGTCGATCGAGATGTTGTTGTTGTCCCAGAAGACGATCAGCTTGTTGAGCTTGAGGTGGCCGGCCAGCGCGATGGCTTCCTGGGAAACACCTTCCATCAGGCAGCCGTCGCCGGCCAGCACATAGGTGTAGTGGTCGACGAGGTCGTTGCCGAAGGCGGCGTTCATGATGCGCTCGCCGAGCGCGAAGCCGACCGAATTGGCGAGACCCTGGCCGAGCGGGCCGGTCGTCGTCTCGATGCCGGTGGCATGGCCGTATTCGGGATGGCCGGCAGTCTTGGAACCCAGCTGGCGGAAATGCTTGATCTGGTCGAGGGTCATGTCCTCGTAACCGGTCAGATGCAGCAGCGAGTAGAGCAGCATAGAACCGTGGCCGGCCGACAGGATGAAGCGGTCTCGGTCCGGCCAATGGGGGTTCTTCGGATCATATTTCAGAAAGCGGGTGAACAGCACTGTGGCGATGTCGGCGCAGCCCATGGGCAGGCCGGGATGGCCGGACTGGGACTTCTCGACGGCGTCCATGGAGAGAAAACGGATCGCATTGGCCATCCGGTCATGTTGTTCACGCGACGTCATGGTACCTCCGGGGTGGGGATTTGTGGGCTTGGCAGAGCCCAGGAAAGAGTGCGCGACACATAGCAGCCACGGGCTTTTAGTCAACAAATCGGCTGCACATTTGCCGGTCTTGTGATGGCTTTGAGACCTTATGGGGCGACCTACATTAGCGTTAGCGGGGGACAGTCGCGAGAGCTTTGTTGACGTTGCCTTCACCCGGTGCCTAATGTTTCCTTGTTAACGCGTTCTGAACGCGAAGCGATTCGGTGATGGGCAGGGCACAGGACGAAGGCCATGACCGGCGAAACCACACTCAAGGAAGTCATCCACAGGCTGGGCAAGGCCATCGAGGGGCTGGAAAACGCCGTCGCGGCCAAGCTCGAGCACGAGCGCGACTATTCCGAAGCCGAGGCTGAGGTGCAGCGCATGAACGCCGACCGTTCACGGCTGGCGCAGGAACTCGACAATTCCGAAGCCCGCGCCGAACGGCTGGAAGATGCCAACAAGGAAGTGTCGCGCCGCTTGGTGACCGCCATGGAAACCATCCGCGCGGTGCTGGACAGGTAGGAGCTGCAGGCCATGGCACAGGTCACGGTTTCCATCGACGGCAAGCAGTATCGCATGGCTTGCGACGAGGGTCAGGAAGAGCACCTGATCGACCTCGCCGAGCGGTTCGACCGTTATGTCTCGCATCTGAAGGATTCGTTCGGCGAGATCGGCGACCAGCGGCTGACGGTGATGGCCGGCATCATGGTGATGGACGAGCTTTCGGAGCTGCAGAAGCGGGTCAAGGGCATGGAGACCGAAGTGCAGACGCTGCGCAAGACGCGCGACGAAGCGCTGACCAAGGCCGACAAGAACGACACTGTGCTGACCAGCGCGCTCGGCGCGCTCGCCCAGCGCATGGAAGACCTGGCCACGTCGCTGGCGGTCAACAAGGCCTGAGCCTTTCCCGCACAAACGAAAGATTGTCGGCCCAACGTCGGTCCGTAGAACGAAAGTGCTCGTTCCGTCGCCAATAATAGTTTTCTATTGTCCTGCAGCCGCGATTTTTGCGCTAAGATGCGGGAATGCCGGAGCGTTGACGCCGTCCACGGCCGCTCCTGACGAAATCTGTTGCTGGGGAAATAATGCCATGAGCCTTCGTATCAACGACATCGCGCCTGACTTCACCGCCGAGACCACGCAAGGGCCGATCAAGTTTCATGACTGGATCGGCGACGGCTGGGCGATCCTGTTCAGCCATCCGAAGAATTTCACCCCGGTCTGCACCACCGAGCTGGGCACGATGGCGGGGCTCGAAGGCGAGTTCAAGAAGCGCAACGTCAAGGTCATCGGCATTTCCGTCGATCCCGTTGCGAGCCACGACAAGTGGCAGGCCGACATCAAGACGGCGACCGGCCAGACGGTGAACTACCCGCTGATTGGCGACAAGGACCTCAAGGTGGCCAAGCTTTATGACATGCTGCCGGCGGGCGCCGGCGAGACGTCGGAAGGCCGCACGCCGGCCGACAACGCCACGGTGCGCTCGGTCTATGTCATCGGGCCGGACAAGAAGATCAAGCTGGTGCTGACTTACCCAATGACGACGGGCCGCAACTTCGACGAGATCCTGCGCGCGGTCGATTCCATGCAGCTGACGGCCAAGCACCAGGTGGCGACGCCGGCCAACTGGAAGCAGGGCGAGGATGTGATCATCACCGCCGCGGTTTCGAACGAAGATGCGGTCAAGCGTTTTGGCGCTTTCGAGACGATCCTGCCCTATCTCAGGAAGACCAAGCAGCCGTCAGCCTAGGTTTTCTCCGTCGGAGCTATTTGGGGCTTCAGTCCTATTTGTGGCAAGGCGTGCTTGACCGGCGCGCTTTGCCAGATGACCATGCTCTTGTTCAACCCGACGGAGAAAACGGTTCCTGTCGGGCAAGGGGCAGGGGGGCCGGACATTGGACATCGCTTCGGCCAAACCTGAGGTCGCCGGCTTCTACGACAAGCCGACCGGCGCCATCCAGTATGTCGTCACCGACCCGGTGACGAGACGCTGCGCCGTCATCGACCCGATCCTCGATTTCGACGAAAAATCCGGCGCGACGGCGACGAAGAATGCCGACGCCTTGCTGGATTTTATCCGCGAAAACGGGCTGGAGCTCGAGTGGATCCTGGACACCCATCCGCATGCCGATCATTTCTCGGCGGCGCACTATCTCCGGGAAAAGACCGGCGCGCCGACGGCGATCGGCGACAGGATCATCGAAGTCCAGGCGCTGTGGAAGGCGATCTACAACTGGCCGGATTTCCCCGCAGACGGCTCGCAGTGGGACCGGCTGTTTGGGGAAGGCGAAACGTTCATGATCGGCAACCTGCCGGTCAAGGTGCTGTTCTCGCCCGGCCACACGCTCGCCTCGATCACCTATGTCATTGGCGACGCAGCCTTCGTCCACGACACGCTGTTCATGCCCGACAGCGGCTCGGCAAGGACGGACTTTCCCGGCGGCAGTGCCGCGCGGCTGTGGCATTCGATCCAGGGCATTCTGGCGCTGCCGGACGAAGCGCGGGTGTTTGTCGGCCACGACTATCAGGCCGGCGGCCGCGAGCCGTGCTGGGAGAGCACGGTCGCCGAGCAGAGGGCAAAGAATATCCACCTCGTTGCGGCGCGCAGCGAAGCCGAGTTCGTCGACTTGCGCGAAGCGCGCGACAAGACACTGCCGATGCCGCGGCTGATCCTGCATGCGCTGCAGGTCAACATGAATGGTGGACGGCTGCCGGAACCGGAGGCCAATGGGAGGCGGTATCTGAAGTTTCCGCTTGATGGGCTTTGAGAGGGCAGTTGGCGAAGCTGCCGATCTCCCCCGCAAGGGGGGAGATTGGATGTCAAGAATGCTTTCGCCAATCGCCAGCGTAAGCGTAAGACATAAAAAAAGGCGGCGCCGGTTTCCCGACGCCGCCTTCTGTTCCTTAGCCGAACCCAGCTTTACGCCGCGGGCTGCGCCTCGATCGTGCGCAGGGCCTGCATCTGGCGCTTGGCGGCGGCCTTGACCGCGTCCTGCACCTTTTCGAAGGCGCGCACCTCGATCTGGCGCACGCGCTCGCGGCTGATGTCGAACTCGGACGACAATTCTTCCAGCGTCAGCGGCTCCTCGGCGAGGCGGCGGGCCTCGAAGATGCGCCGCTCACGATCATTGAGCACGGCCAGAGCGCCCGACAGCATGCCGCGGCGGTTTTCCAGCTCGTCCTGCTCGATCAGCATGTCTTCCTGGCTTTCGTGGTCATCGACCAGCCAGTCCTGCCATTCGCCGGATTCACCTTCGCTGGCGCGGATCGGCGCGTTCAGCGACGCGTCGCCGGACAGGCGGCGGTTCATCGACACGACTTCAGCTTCCGACACGTTCAGCCGGGTGGCGATCTCGGTGATCTGGTCGGGCTTGAGGTCGCCATCGTCCAGCGCCTGGATCTTGCCCTTCACCTTGCGCAGGTTGAAGAACAGGCGCTTCTGATTGGCGGTCGTGCCCATCTTGACCAGGCTCCACGAGCGCAGGATGTACTCCTGGATCGAGGCCTTGATCCACCACATGGCGTAGGTCGCGAGGCGGAAGCCACGCTCGGGTTCGAATTTCTTGACGGCCTGCATCAGGCCGACATTGCCTTCCGAGATCACTTCGCCGATCGGCAGGCCGTAGCCGCGATAGCCCATGGCGATCTTGGCGACGAGCCGAAGATGGCTGGTGACGAGCTTGTGCGCAGCGGAAGTGTCTTCATGCTCGGCGTAGCGCTTGGCGAGCATGTACTCTTCCTGCGGCTGAAGCATGGGAAAGCGGCGGATTTCTTCCAGGTAGCGGCTGAGGCCGCCTTCGCCGGAAACAATACTGGGTAGTGACTGGGCCATGATTGCGCCCCCTCTCTATTGGAGTGATGCCCCCGAAACGCGGCGGGCATGTGACGCGAGCACCAAAAGGCTCGCCCGCGGCAACTGATTTATATAGGAACAAAACCAGAAAAGACAGGCATTTGTTCAACACGAAACAGTGTGTCACGCTGAAGTGAACAATGCCGCTCAGGTTTTAGCTGGCTGGTTCAGAGCTTGCGGAAGCCGCCGACGAGTTCCTCCATGTCCCCCGGTATCGGCGCCTCGAACCTCATCGATAAATGGGTAGCCGGGTGCCGAAATGCAAGGAGCCAGGCATGCAAAGCTTGCCTGGAAAATGCCTTGACCTGGGTTTTCAGCGGCTCGGGCAGCCGGTTGGCCTTGGTGCGGAAGGCCTGGCCGTAATCCGGGTCGCCGATGACGGGGTGGCCGATATGAGCCATGTGGACGCGGATCTGGTGGGTGCGGCCGGTTTCCAGCCGGCATTCGACCAGGCTGGCGGCGGCGAACGGCTGCTGGTTTTCGCCGAAACGCTCCTTGACGGTGAAATGGGTCACGGCGTGGCGGGCGTCGTCACGGCCTTCCGACACGACGGCGCGGCGCACGCGGTCGGCGGCACGGCCAAGCGGCGCGTCGACCGTTCCGGTCGGCCGCGACGGGATTCCCCAGACCAGCGCCAGATAAGCACGTTCGAGGTCGCCGGTGCGGCCGTGGTCGGCAAAGGCCTCCGACAGCGCCTTGTGGGCGCGGTCGGTCTTGGCCACCACCATGACGCCGCTGGTTTCCTTGTCCAGCCGATGGACGATGCCCGGCCGCCTGACGCCGCCAATGCCTGAAAGACTGTCGCCGCAGTGGTGGATCAGGGCATTGACCAACGTGCCGGTCCAGTTGCCGGCGCCGGGATGGACGACGAGGCCGGCCGGCTTGTTGATGACGATCAGCTCGTCGTCCTCATAAAGCACGTCGAGCACGATGGCCTCGCCTTGCGGTTCGGCCGGTTCCGGCTCGGGCATGACGACCGATACGCGCTCGCCGGCACTCATCTTGCGCTTGGTCTCGTCGACCGGCTTGCCGTCGATCGAAACGGCACCTTGCCGGATCAGCATCTGCACCCGGCTGCGCGACATGTCGGGACCAAGGGCGCTCGCCAGCCACTGGTCGAGGCGCTGGCCGGCCGCTTCCGCGCCGGCTTCGAGCACGGTTGGCGCCGCCTCTATGAATTGTCCAGCCTCTATCAATTCAGGGGTCTCTTCGCTATGAGCGCTCATCGAAAAAAGTTCCGGAAGTTCTGCCATGGCCCGGCCCGTTGCCGATGAAGAAGAAAAGCCGCTCGATCCCGAGATCGAAAAGGTGCGCGGCAGGCTCATCCGTTTCATGGCCATCAATCTCGGCCTGCTTTTGCTGGCCCTTATGGTGGTGATCGCGGCCATTGTCTACAAATCCCGCAAGGCGCCGCCCGCGAACCCGCCGCTCGCCAACGACATTCCAGTTCCGCCCGGCGAGCCGCTCGCGGCTGACATAGTGCTCCCGGTCGGAGCCAAGGTGATCAGCCAGGCTCTGTCGGGCAATCGCATTTCGATCGACGCCGAGCTCAGCGACGGCAGCCGCACCATCTTCGTCTACGACATCGCCGAGCGCCGTATCATCGGCCGCTTCGCCATCCGCAACAAATGAGCGGGCGGCAATTGTGAGCGGCTTCGCCGAACATCGCCGGGTCGCGACCGTCGCGCTGGTCGTCGCCAACTATGATGAGGCGATTGCCTGGTATGTCGAACGGCTCGGCTTTCTGCTTGCCGAAGATGTCGATCTCGGCGGCGGCAAGCGCTGGGTGACGGTGGCGCCGGCGAACGGTCAGGGCGCAAGGCTGCTTCTGGCCGAAGCTGACGGCGCGGCGCAAGAGAAGAGCATCGGCAACCAGACCGGCGGCCGCGTCTTCCTGTTCCTCGAAACCGATGACTTTGCCCGCGACCACAAAGCGATGCTTGCGAAGGGCGTCGACTTTCGCGAAGCGCCGCGCTTCGAGCCCTACGGCACGGTGGCGGTGTTCGCCGATCTCTACGGCAATCTGTGGGATCTGATCGAGCCCAAACGGCAGGCATGAACAACGCAAATCAATGGTTCGGCGGAAGCGCTCGAAGCCCAGTTGCTTTTTCCCAAGCGTCAGCCTATATCGCCGGTTCTTGAACGCGCCCATCGTCTAGCGGTCAGGACACCGCCCTCTCACGGCGGGAACAGGGGTTCGATTCCCCTTGGGCGTACCAAGCAACCGCTTTCCTTCCGCATCATCGACAATTTCGGGCAGCAGCCGCGCGGATCGCGTGTGACCGCGAGGGCCGGCGGCATAAGCGAAAACCCGGCAAATCCGCGTCACAGATACACCCAATTTAAGTCAGACCGCGACGCTTGAAAGCGTAGCGATCTCTGTTACTTGCGGTGCGGGGATAGCATCTGCGGCAACGCGGATTTGGTTGGGCATAGCAGGTATGAGTTCGGCAAAAATGATATGCCCGTGCTGTCACGGCAGCGGGCAGGTTTTCGATTGCTTGAAATGGCGCGAGTCGAAAGGGCATTGCTGCCCGCAAGGCACGCATCGGGCCGGCTGTCCCGGGCAGACCATGGCATGCGCCGAATGCGCGGGCCTGGGCACGCTGGCGGAAGCCGAGCTCAGAGCGGTCGCGTAGCCTCAGGTCATGCAACCTTAAGCCTCTTTCACCATCCAGCGCCGGCAGTCTCCGCGAGCTTCTGGCGCGGCGCTGCCAATTGCACTAGCATCATGTACGAAGCCTTGCCAAAGGGCTCGTTGCGGCGCGCAAGACGCCGGGGAACATAGGCGAGGGTCGGCGAGGAGGAGACCGATGCAGAAACTGCAGTCGCAGGGCGTCCATCACATCACCCTCGTCGGCGCCGGCCGCCAGACCTCGATCGATTTCTGGGAGGGCGTGCTCGGCATGCCGTTCATTTTCGAGCAACCCAATCTCGACAAGCCAAGCGAAAGCCATCTCTATTTCGATCCCGGCGACGGCAGGTTGATCACCGTCTTCACCGACGAGAGCCGCACGCCGGTCAAGCGGCGCACGCCCACCGAACCGGGCTGCGTCCATCATATTGCGTTCTCGGTGTCGCGCGTGACCTTCCTGCAGGCGGTCGCCCGGCTCGACGAGCGCGCCATCAAGCACAGCGGCGTCAAGGATCGCGGCTTCATGGATTCGATCTATTTCGAGGATCCGCTCGGCCTTCTGATCGAGCTGGCGTCCTACCGCTTCGAGCCGCCGGCCGGCTTCACCCATGCCGACGTCTTGATGCAGGCGCACAAGCTGCGCGTTGCGCGCGGCCACTACAACATCGCCGAAGTGCACCTTGCCGATGCGATCCAGACGCTGGTCGAACGGTCGCGCGCGACCTTGTCGGACGACCGGACGCCGAAGAATCCATACTGACGGCCAGCAAAAGGGGAGGACCATATGGCAAAGACAGTTAAGAGCGCTGGCAAACCAGCGGCCAAGCCAGCAGCAAAAGCGGCAGCGAAGCCGGCCGCAAAGGCGGCCGTAAAGGCCGCGCCGAAGGCAGCCGCGAAGCCGGCCGCGAAAGCCGCGACAAAGCCGGCTACTAAGATGTCGGGGCCGAAGGCCAAGGGGGCGAAAAAACCGGCGCTGAAGCTCTCGATGCTGAAGCCGAGCGTCAACAACATGACCGTCCGGGTGTTTGCCCGTGCGGCCGGGTTCGACGCCGCCGAGACCGACGCCTGGGGCCACACGCGGTCGCCGGAATATATGGCGCGCAATCCGGCGCATCTGACGCCGATGATCGAGGACAAGGGGCTGCCGCGCGGCGTGCTGTGGGAGAGCTGTGCCATCATGCAGTATCTCGCCAACAAGCACGGACTGGAGAAATTCTATCCCAAGGCGCCGGCCAAGCGGGCGATGGTCGACAGCGCCATGTTCTACCTGATCGGCACGCTCTACCCGTATGTGGCGCGCGCCACCTATCCGGCGCTGGGTTTTCCGCATTACGCCGGCGAGGTCGGCCATAGCGACGCTCATCCGGAGAAGAAGTCCGAGGCGCAGAAGGCCGCCATGGCCGCCATTGCCGAGCCGCTGGAGGTGTTTCACTCCTTCTTCAGGGACGGCAAGCCGTTCATCGGCGGCAAGCACCCGTCGATCGCCGACATACGCCTGGCATCGACGCTGGAGTTCCTGGCCGTCATCGATTATGCGCTGCCAAAATGGGCCAAGGAGTATGTCGCGGCGATGGAGAAGAAACTCGGCCAGGCCTATGCCGAGCCGGCCGGCGACGTGCGCGGCTACATCGCCTATGTGAAGTCGCAGGCCAGCGCGCAAAGCTAAGGATTCATTAACCAGAACGCTGTCTATTGAGGGCACCGCGCGACCACGGATGTACTGGCGCAAGGGTGAAGGGAAAGGTCGGCGCAATGCCGGCCTTTTGCTTTTCGCCGATGCGCCATCAGGCGCGCCTCATGCTGTAAGACATCAGGCATATTGCCATCGTCTGCTTCGACCCTACCATCATGGTCGGCGGACGACACACGAGGAGCTTTGCGATGAAGGGCGTAGCGAGAGTGTTTGCGATTGCCGGTGTTGTGTCGGTCGGAGGCAACCCGTGCAATGCCGCGCCGCTCGACACGATGGCGGAGGTCGGCGATGCCATCCAGGCGTGCTGGACGCCGCCGGCGGGTGCTGGAAATGCCAGCGTCACCTTGAGCTTCAGCTTCAAGCGCGACGGCACGCTGATCGGTCCGCCGCGGCCGACGGCGATCAAGGTCGATGGCGATGCGGATACCAGGAAGTCGTTCGTCGACGCCGCAACCACTGCCCTGCAAAAGTGCCTGCCGTTGAGCTTCTCGCCGACGCTGGCGCAAGGCGTCGCGGGCAATGTCTTCACCGTGCAATTCGCTTCGCCCAAGCAGTAGGCGAGCGGGCGAGCGTTTCACCGTTTCACAGAAACGGCGACCCCCTCTCTCGTTGTCTTGACGCAATTCCCAGGGGAAAGCGCTACGCGCTTTTCGCGGAAAAACGACTCACACTTTTCCTGAAGTTGCTCTGATCAGTTGTGCGGGCGTCTGATATCGACATGCCGCTGCAGTTCCGGCGTCTCGAAGACGTAGTCGGCCCAGGCGGATTCCGGAATCTGTCCGGCCAGATAGCATTCCAGCAACAGGCTCTGTTCGGGATCGAGCGCTCTCGGCGCCCGCTCATGGTCCAGCCCCAGCGAGTGGAACAGGTTCCTGGTCAGGCCAGAGACAGTGAAGTGAATAGACATCTTCGTCTCCTTTGCCCGACACAACGCGAGACACCGGAGAAAGGTTTCATCCGCAAGGGCCGACAACGCGGGATCGATGATTGCGGGGGCCTGGGCTCGCCCAAGCCTGGCTACGTCTCAATCTTGAAACAAAAGTGTAATAGCGAATTTACAGGAACCGGCATAATACACTCGGGTGCAACGCCAGATCGCCGGCGCCGCGATTTCGCGCCGGGATACGTCCGGACTGCAGGCCAGGCTCGTCGCGCTCGGCTGCAGGCCCGCCGCCGGGCAACAAAGACAGCGTCCGGCTGGTGCCATGATCGGCAGCAATTCGATGCTGTTTTGCGTTCGTCTCTCCGACGGCTATTTCTTCCCGGCGCCGAAATCGCAGTTCGTGCAAGGCGGCGATGTCAAGGAGATGGTCGATCAGTGCCGCTACATCTGCGACGATGCCGGCGTCGACCTGTACATGCTCAGTGACCCAAGCCTTGAAACCGAAGAGATGGTCGCGCTCGATACGCGCACATCCTACAAGGACCTGCCGACGGCCTTCAAATATCGCGATGATGCGAACTTCAGGGCCTGCGACCTCAAGCGCTATCACCGGCGCATTGCCGAGCTGAGAGCGCGCACGGTGACGCCAGCCAATATGGCCAACGCGATCATTCCTTTGCCGTCAGCGAAGCCGGATCTTGGCACCGTGGCGCAACTTCCCCAGCCTGGCGCAGACGCTGCAGAGGCCAGGGGCGCCGCCCAGCGACAACCGGTCGAGCCATTGGCCGGCTCGCGGCCGGTCAGGGTGGTCGGGCCGGCTTTCTTCCCGGCGGAGTAACCTGCGCCTAGAGCGTTTCACCGTTTCACCGAAACGGCGAACCGCTCTATGTCTTTGTTTTACGCAATTCCGGACGGAAAACCGTTTCACACTTTTCCTGGAATTGCTCTAGTACCAGCTATTCGCAAACCATCCTGTAGCGTTTGCCGGGTTCGCTGACATTCTTGCAGGTGAGCGGATTGGCCGGTTCGGAAGCCATGCTGGGAGGGCTGGACCTGACGTGCCGCCTTGGCGCAGCTATTTGTGTTGTGTGCCTGCGTGCCGCGGGCCGGTAGGGCTCCTGCGGCGGCGGCGTCGGAAACACACCGGCTGCCGCCTGCATCCGGCTGGCCTCAGTCTGCGACGGATCGCGATCCCAGACCCGCCTGATATCGAGCGGCTTCGGGATCACCACCGTGCCGTCATAGCTGCGTGCGCAGCCGCTGCCCGCAAGCAGCGCCAGGCACAGGAAACAAGGCACGATCCAACCCGTCATCAGCAACACCCCCGCCGACTTATAGCCCGGCCGGGGTTCCGCCGACAACCGGCGGAATACCGCAGGGCAATGTGGCTCTGGCCGCAGTCTGGATTGGTTATGGTTAGCGGATCATTAATGCTTCTCGGGCACATTCCGCCGGCGAACCGCTGAGGGGGTTCGGCCTTGGCTTTCGGGGTGGGAACGGGATGGCTGACGGGACTGTTGGAACACGCGGCGGACGCGGTTCCCGAAAAGGGGTGGTGAACGGCGAGGATACGTCCGTCGGGGGTTCGCCCGAAGCGCTGCGCGAACTGGTCGAGGCCGGCGCCGACTGGGTTTGGGAGACCGACGCCGAGCTGCGCTTTTCCTGGCTTTCGGAGAACTACCAGGCCGCCACCGGCATCGATCCCGCCAGCATACTTGGCCGTTTCCGCTTCGATTTCCTCAAGCAGATGGTGCACGGCAATCGACACGCCGCCGCGCATCTGGAGGATCTGCAGGCGCATCGGCCGTTTCGCGACTTTGTTTATGAGTTGAAGGGCGGCGGTCCCGGCTGTCGCTGGGTTTCGATCACCGGTTCCCCGCGGTTCGACGGCGAAGGCGAATTCATCGGCTATCGCGGCATCGGCCGCAACGTCACGGCACTGGCCGGTGCGCTGGACGAACTGCGGGAGGAGGAGAGCGATCCGCCGGCCGGCGAGGCCACGCAGCACCTCGCCGATCTCGAGCGGACGATGGATGCCATGCATATGGGCGTCGTGCTGCTTGACGAAAAGCTCGGCACACTCATCGTCAACAAGGCCTATCGCGAGCTCTCCAGGATTCCCGATGGCGCCGTCACTGTCGGCGCGCCGTTCAGTCTGTTGATGGAACTCAACCGCCGCAACGGCATCTACGGCGATCTCGATGAACAGCAGTGGCGGCACTACCTCGCCACCCGCATCGAGGAGATCAGCGCCGGCTCGGTTGCGCCACGCGAATTTCTCCATGCCAATGGCAGGACGATGATGTTCTCGGTGACGGCATTGTCCGGCGGCAAGCGGCTGTTGACCTACTACGACGTCTCCGAGCTCAAGCGTCGCGACGCAGAGATCGAGAGTGCCAACGCCAAAATCACGGAGACCTTCGCCAATCTTCGCACGATGGTCGACCAGATGCCGATCGGCGTGCTCGTCCTTGATGCGGACATGCGCGCGGAGGTGATCAACCGCGCCTTCTATGATTTCTGGGAAATCGATCCCCGACGCGCCAGGATCGGCTGCGGCTTCCGCGAACTGATGCAGGCCAGCCGCGATATGGACCCGTACGGTGCTGACGATGCGGAATGGCAGGGCCACATCGCCGAGCGCGAAGCAGAAATCTCGGCTGGCCTGGTGGGCTCAAGGCAACTGCCACGCAATGACGGCCGTACGCTGATTGCCTCGCTGGCGCCGCTCGCCGGCGGCAAAAGGCTGATCTCCTATGTCGACGTCACCAACATGAAGGATCGCGAGGCTGAACTCGCCCAAGCGCTGGAGAAATCGCGGCTGGCCGAGGCGGTGATCAACGGCGTCAAGGACCCGATCTTCGTCAAGGACGACAATCTGCGTTTCGTCTTCGTCAATGAGGCGTTTTCGGCACTGTTCGGACAGAGCCCGCAAGCGATGCTGGGCAGGCCCGGCGGCGACTTCCTCAAGCAAAAGGACGCCGCGCAGTTCGAAGACAGCGAACGCGCCGTGCTGGCGACCGGCACGCCCTACGAGGTCGAGGAGACTTTCGACGCCGAGGGCGCCAGCCGCTCGCGCATCGTGCGCAAGAACCGCGTCGGCATGCCCAGTGGCCGCAACTATGTCGCCGGTTTCCTGTTCGACATTTCCGACATGAAGCGCCGCGAGACCGAGGCCGAGGACGCGCGCAAGAACCTCGCCACGGTGCTGGAGTCGCTGCCGGCGGCCGTCATCATCTATGACCGCGACGACAAGTTCATCTTTGCCAATCGCAAGCTGCAGGACACGCTGCCGGCGCTGAAACCGGCATGGCAGCCCGGCCGCACCTTCCGCGAGGCCCTGGAACTTGGACATTCCGTGGGATATTTCCGCTTCAGTGGCGATCCGGAGACCGACAAGCTCTATGACGGCGATCGAGACATCTGGCTGGATGCCATTCTCGCCCGCTACCGCCTGCCGAACTCCTCCTACGAACGGTGCAATCCCGACGGCCGCTGGTATCAGGTCTACGATATGCGCACCGAGGACGGCACCTTCATCGGCGTGCGCGTCGACATCTCGGAGATCAAGAGCCGCGAAAAGGCGCTGCAGGAAAGCATGCGCCAGATCGACCTGTTCCGCTACGTCATGGACGAACTGCCGGTCGCCGCCTTCATCAAGGCGCAGGATCTGAGCATGGAATTCGTCAACAAGGCCTGGTGCGCGCTGACCGGCATCCCCAAGGAGGAGGTCATCGGCCGAACCGATCTCCAGCTTTTCGGCATAGACGACGCCGAAACCTACACCCATGACGACACCCAGGTCGTCGTCACCGGCCGCGGCCGCGAGATCGAGGAGCCCGTTACCCATCGCGACGGCACGGTGCGGCAATTGATGACGCGCAAGAGCCGGCTGGTGGCGCTCGATGGGTCGGTGCACCTGGTCGGGTCCAGCACCGACATCACCGACGTCAAGGCGCGCGAGCAGGCGTTGGAAGAGAGCATGCGCGAGAACGAGGTGTTCCGCAATCTCATCGACAACGTGCCGGTGTCGATCTACGCCAAGCGCTCCGACCTCAGGCAGTTCTACGTCAACAAGGGCTGGTGCGACCTCACCGGCCTCCGCAGGGAAGACGCGATCGGCAAGACGGACATCGAGATTTTCGGCGAGGACGGCGAAGCCTTCGTCAACAGCGATCTCGCCGTGCTGCGCACAGGCGATACACAGGAGATCGAGGAAACGGTGACGCTTGCCGACGGCAGCGTGCGCCACCAGTTCGCCCGCAAGGGCGCGATGATCGCGTCCGACGGTTCGCTCTATCTGATTGGGTCGACCACCGACATCACCGAACTGAAGCTGCGCGAGGCCGAACTGCGCGAGGCGCGCCAGCGCGCCGTACTGGCCGACCGCGCCAAGTCGGAATTCCTGGCCAATATGAGCCACGAGATCCGCACGCCGATGAACGGCGTACTCGGCATGGCCGAGTTGCTGGCCAAATCCGATCTCGATCCCAAGCAGAAGACGTTCACCGATATCATCGTCAAGTCGGGTAACGCGCTCTTGACCATCATCAACGACATACTGGACTTCTCCAAGATCGATGCCGGACAGCTGGTGCTCGACCCTGCGCCCTTCAACCTGCCCGAAGCAATCGAGGATGTGGCGACGCTGATATCGACGCGCGCCAAGGAGAAGGACCTCGAGCTCATCGTGCGCGTCGAGCCGGGCCTGGAAAGCCTGTTCGTCGGCGATGTCGGTCGCATGAGGCAGATCGTCACCAATCTGGTCGGCAACGCGGTGAAGTTTACCGACGAAGGCCACGTGCTGGTCGACGTGACCGGACAAAGGGGGCCGACGGGGACAAAGCTTACCGTTTCGGTCACCGACACCGGCATCGGCATTCCGCAGCAGAAACTGAAGCTCGTCTTCGAAAAATTCAGTCAGGCCGACACCTCGTCGACCAGACGCCACGAAGGCACAGGGCTCGGGCTCGCCATCACCTCGCGGCTGGTCGAGTTGATGGGCGGCGAGATCGGTGTCGAGAGCGCCGAAGGCAAGGGCTCGACCTTCTGGTTCACCGTGACATTGCCCAGGGCCGAGGAACAGACCGGACGGCGGATCATGCCGGTCGACGTGACCGGCTCACGGGTGCTGATCGTCGACGACAATGCCGTCAACCGATCGATCCTGAGCGAGCAGATGGCGTCATGGACCTTCGATTCCTGCGCCGCCGAAAGCGGACCCGAAGGGCTCAAGGTGCTGGTTGCCGCGGCTGCCTATGGCGTGCCGGTCGATTGCGTCGTGCTCGATTATCAGATGCCGGGGATGAGCGGCGCCGAAATGGCGCGCGTCGTGCGCAACACCGCAGGGCTGGCCGACACGCCGATCATCATGCTGACCTCGGTCGACCAGTCGCTCGCCAACACCAGCTATCGCGATCTCGGCATCGACGCCCAACTGATCAAGCCGGCGCGTTCCTCGGTGCTTCTGGAAACGCTGGTCGCCACCATCCAGCGGCACCATCACAATATCACGGGCCGTGTGCTGCCGGCGGCAAGCAGCGGTTCCGGCGGCGGCAGGAACGAACCGTCGCCGGCAAAGCCGCCGCTCGCTGCCTCGGAACGCGCCTTGCTGGAACCGCCGCCGGTTCGTGCCCGCGCCCGGGCCGCCGGGGATGAACGCCGGCTCGACATCCTCGTTGCCGAGGACAATGAGGTGAACCAGATGGTGTTCACCCAGATAATCGGCGAAACCGGCTACAGTTTCGAAATCGTCGGCAACGGCCGCAAGGCGCTCGACGCCTTCGGCCGGCTTAATCCGCGCATGATCCTGATGGACGTCTCGATGCCGGAGATGAACGGGCTCGAGGCCACCGCCGCAATTCGCCGGCTTGAAGAACATACGGGTATGCATATCCCGATCGTCGGCGTCACCGCGCATGCCTTGAAGGGCGACCGCGAGCGCTGCCTGGAAGCCGGCATGGACGACTATCTGCCCAAGCCGATCAGCCCCAGGGCGCTGCTCGAAAAGGTCGAGCGCTGGGTCGGCATATCAGGCGAAGCCCAACGAGACGCTGGATAGCAACCTGCGGCGCCGGCCGGGATTCGGCCGCGCCGCAACAGCCAAGGCTATGGTGCGATCGCACCATATCAAAGCTGGCGCCCAGTCAGGACAATGGTCGCGACGAAACCGCTCATTCAGTTACGGGCGGGAGCAAGCGACCGCCGACAAGAAACAGCGTCGAATCTACCCCAACGGACCTGTTTTTGGCGATGGCTCGGCCAAGATTCGCTCTGGCCACGGGCAACGCGCTCCCGTCCGGTTTTTCTTTCTCGGCATCGCGGCCTGCGATGTGCCGGGACTTGATGCCAGCACGAATTGCGCAAGCGTCTGATTCCAGCGGCAACTTCCATTCCCACAAACCGGCTTAAAGGGTGCGGCCCACAAGACGTCTGTGCGACGTTACCGGGCTGACACGAAACTGTCATGCGACTGTAATAATCGAAGGCTATTGGCCTCAGCGGGCGCCGGTTTGAAGAGGGCGCCAAGAGACCATCTTCCGAACAGGAGCAGGCCACATGAAGAAATTCCTCGTTACGGCATCGGCCGTGGCGGTAGCGTTCGCCGCATCGTCCGGTGTCGCCGCTGCGCGTGACCAGATCCAGGTCGCCGGTTCGTCGACCGTGCTGCCTTACGCCAAGATCGTCGCCGAGCAGTTCGGCGAAACCTTCACCAACTTCAAGACCCCGGTGGTCGAGTCCGGCGGCAGCGGCGCCGGCATCAAGGAGTTCTGCAAGGGCGTCGGCGAAGACACGATCGACATCGCCAACTCCTCGCGCCCGATCAAGAAGGACGAGCTGAAGTCCTGCGCCGACGC
Source organism: Mesorhizobium sp. L103C105A0 (assembly GCF_000502215.1). Taxonomy (NCBI): domain Bacteria; kingdom Pseudomonadati; phylum Pseudomonadota; class Alphaproteobacteria; order Hyphomicrobiales; family Phyllobacteriaceae; genus Mesorhizobium; species Mesorhizobium sp. L103C105A0. Next base: position 91,198 of record NZ_AYXF01000011.1, read on the forward strand.
CGGCGTCAAGGACGTCCAGGAAGTCCGCATCGGCTATGACGGCATCGTCTTTGCCACCGACATCAAGGGTCCGGACTGGGCGCTGGTTCCCGCCGACATCTACAAGGCGCTCGCCGCCAAGCTGGTGGTCGACGGCAAGCTGGTCGACAACCCGAACACCAAGTGGAACCAGGTCAATCCGAAGCTGCCCGACTGGGATATCGCCGCCTATATCCCGGGTGAGAAGCACGGCACCCGTGAAGTGTTCGAGACCAAGCTGCTCGACGCCGGCTGCGACAAGGCCGCTTTGAAGGCTGCCGGCATCGCCGACGACAAGGAAATCGGCAAGACCTGCATCGCCATCCGCAAGGACGGCAAGGCTGTCGACATCGATGGCGACTACACCGAGACGCTGGCCCGCATCGACTCCAACAAGACCGGCGTTGGCGTGTTCGGCCTCGCCTTCTACGAGAACAATGCCGACAAGCTGAAGGTCGCTACCGTGGAAGGCATCGTGCCTTCGACGCAGACCATCGCCGATGGCACGTACCCCGTGTCGCGGCCGTTGTTCTTCTACGTCAAGAAGGCGCATCTGGGCGTCGTTCCCGGCCTCAAGGAATATGTCGAGTTCTTCCTTGATGACCAGATGATCGGCCCGGAAAGCCCGCTCGCCCAGTACGGCCTGGTTTCCGCTCCCGACGCCGAACGTCAGGGCCAGCGCGACGCCTTCGCCGCCGGAAAGACGATGTAATCAACCGACCGGATCAGGGCGCGGACCAAATCCGCGCCCTGATTTCGCCGCTTGCCGCAACGGTGGCGGCGATCTGAATTTTCCCTGGGGTGGGTGATGTCGTCCTTGCTCGTACTCGCCATAGTCATCGCCATAGGCGTGGTCGCTTTTGTGATCGGCCGCCAGCGCGCAGCGGCGCAGGATACCGGCAAGGTCAAGCCGCATTCGCGCGCGCATTATCATGGCTGGTGGGCCTTTCTGCTCGCGGTCCTGCCTGCCGTCCTGCTGCTCGCCGTCTGGGATATCGGCTCTTCCTTCTATCTCGACCGGCACATCCATGCCGCTTTGCCCGAGCGCACCGCCGACACAAAGGTGGCCAGCGAAGCGCTCGACGCCAGCATGGTGAAGAGCCTGGCCAAGGGCCTGCGCCGGCTCGATGGCGATACCGCACTTCCCGCTACTTTCGCCGAATTGCAGCCGCTGCTCGCCGCCAAGGGCGTGGCACTGGCCAGCGACACACAGGACTATATGATCCCGATCGCGGTCGAGGCGAACCAGGTCCAGGACCGGCTCGGCCTGTTCGGCGCCGTGCTGACCTTCGCGCTGTCGGTCGCCGGCGCCTTCTATGCGCTGAGGCAGATCGCGCCGCGCGCCAGGGCGCGCAACAATGTCGAGAAGCTGATGCTGTGGGGGCTGCTTGCGGCCTCGACCATCGCCATCCTGACCACGGTCGGCATCGTGCTGTCGATGCTGTTCCAGACGATCACCTTCTTCGAGAGCGTATCGCCGATGAGCTTCTTCTTCGGCACGGTGTGGGATCCGCGTTTCGCCGCCGCCGGTTCCGGCGGCAGCCAGGGTCAGTTCGGCCTGATCCCGCTACTCGCCGGCACGCTCTACATCGCCGCCGTCGCGCTTCTGGTCGCAGTGCCGGTCGGGCTGATGTCGGCGGTCTACATGTCCGAATATGCCTCGCGCGGTGTGCGCTCGGTGGTCAAGCCGGCGTTGGAACTGCTGGCCGGCATTCCGACCATCGTCTACGGCATCTTCGCCGTTGTCACGCTCGGACCGTTCTTGCGCGACCTGTCGGCGGCACTCACCGGCGGCTCGCCCTTCATCCAGGGCCAGAGCATCTTCACCGCCGGTCTGGTGATGGGCGTCATGCTGATCCCGGTCGTGTCCTCTTTGTCCGACGACATCATCACCGCGGTGCCGCGCGCAATGCGTGACGGCTCGCTCGGCCTCGGCGCCACGCGCTCCGAGACGATCAAGCGGGTGATCCTGCCGGCGGCACTGCCCGGCATCGTCGGCGCCATCCTGTTGACGGCGTCGCGCGCCATCGGCGAGACGATGATCGTCGTGCTGGCGGCGGGCGTCGCCGCCAATCTGACGGCCAATCCGTTCGAGGCGATGACGACCATCACCGTCAAGATTGTCAACCAGCTGACCGGCGATCTCGAGTTCAACTCGCCGCAGACGCTGGTCGCCTTCGCGCTCGGCCTGACGCTGTTCGCGCTGACGCTGGTGATGAACATCGTCGCCCTCTACATCGTGCGCAAGTACCGGGAGCAGTACGAATGACCGACATCCCCCTGGACACGATGGCGGGTGCCGTCGCGCGTCCGCGCCGCGACATCGGGCTGAAGGCGCGCTATGCCGCCGAACGCCGGTTCCGCATCTATGGCGTGATTGCGATCTCGGTGGGCCTGGCGTTCCTGGCCATCATGTTGATCACCATCGTCTCGAAAGGCTACACCGCCTTCTGGCAGACGACGGTGACGCTTCCGATCACCTTCGATGAGAAGGTCATCGACCCCTCGAACAAGCGTGCCACAGACCCGAATGTGCTGATCAAGGCGAACTATCCCAAGCTCGCCGAAAACGCGCTGGTGGCCAAGCTCGGCATCGATCCGGCCAACAAGCCGATGATGCTGAAGCTCAGGGGCTTCCTGTCGGAAGGCGCCCGCGTCCAGCTGCGCGACATCGTCTCCGCCGATCCGTCGGTGATCGGCAGGACGCGTGACGTCGACATCCTGGCTGCCGCGAACCTCGACTCGGCCTTCAAGGGTCAGATCGACCTCGGCGTCGATGAAGCGCGCCGCAAGGTGTCCAACCAGCAGATCGACTGGATGAACAAGCTTAAAGCCGACGGCGTGATGGCCGAGCATTTCAACACCGGCCTGTTCACCTATGGCGCCTCCAGCCGGCCCGAAACGTCGGGCATGGGCGTGGCGATCATCGGCTCGTTCTACATGATGGTGATCGTGCTGTTGCTGGCGCTGCCGATCGGCGTCGCCGCCTCGATCTATCTCGAGGAATTCGCCAAGAAGAACCGCTTCACCGACCTGATCGAGGTCAACATCAACAATCTCGCGGCGGTGCCGTCGATCGTCTTCGGTCTGCTTGGCCTTGCCGTGTTCATCAACTTCCTCGGCATGCCGCGCTCGGCTTCCTTCGTCGGCGGCCTGGTGCTGACCTTGATGACATTGCCGACCATAATCATCGCCACGCGCGCCGCCCTCGCCGCGGTGCCGCCGTCGATCCGCTCGGCGGCCCTAGGTCTCGGCGCCTCCAAGATGCAGATGGTGTTCCATCACATCCTGCCGCTTGCCGCCCCAGGCATCCTTACCGGCACCATCATCGGCCTGGCGCGTGCGCTCGGCGAGACAGCACCGCTGCTCTTGATCGGCATGGTCGCTTTCGTCGCCGATTATCCGACGACGCCTTTCGATCCGGCGACCGCGCTGCCGGTTCAGATCTATATGTGGGCAAACGAGGCTGAGCGCGCTTTTGTCGAGCGCATGTCCGGCGCCATCATCATCCTGCTCGTCTTCCTCATGGCCATGAACATCACCGCGATCGTGCTCCGGCGCCGGTTCGAGCGGCGCTGGTAGAAAAAAGGCAATTTGGTATGAACATCATGACCGAACAGTCCCTTGAGAATGCAGTGGGCGACAAAATGAACGCCAAGTCGAACGAAGTCATCAAGATGCGCGGCGACAAGGTCGGCGTCTTCTACGGCGAGAAGCAGGCGTTGTTCGACGTCAATCTCGACATCAGCCAGAACCAGGTGACGGCGCTGATCGGCCCGTCCGGCTGCGGCAAGTCGACCTTCCTGCGCTGCCTCAACCGCATGAACGACACCATCGATTCGGCGCGGGTGACCGGCAAGATCACGCTCGATGAAGACGACATCTACGACAAGAACATCGATGTCGTCGAACTGCGCGCCCGCGTCGGCATGGTGTTCCAGAAACCCAACCCGTTCCCGAAGTCGATCTACGAGAACGTCGCCTACGGCCCGCGCATCCATGGGCTGGCCAAGCGCAAGTCCGACATGGACCAGATCGTCGAGCAGAGCCTGAAGAAGGCTGCGATCTGGAACGAGGTCAAGGACCGCCTGCAGGAGCCCGGCACCGGCCTGTCCGGCGGCCAGCAGCAGCGCCTGTGCATCGCGCGCGCCATCGCCGTGTCGCCGGAGGTGATCCTGATGGACGAGCCCTGCTCGGCGCTCGATCCGATCGCCACCGCCCGTGTCGAGGAGCTGATCGACGAACTGCGCCAGAACTACACGATCGTCATCGTCACCCACTCGATGCAGCAGGCGGCGCGCGTCTCGCAGCGCACGGCGATGTTCCATCTCGGCTATCTCGTCGAGGAGGGCGCCACCGACAAGATGTTCACCAACCCCGACGACAAGCGCACCCAGGACTACATTACCGGCCGCTTCGGCTGAGCCGTCCGGCGGGTGAATTTTCAGGCACGAGGACCAAGATCATGGGTGAACATACCGTCGCCTCCTTCGATGAAGAGCTCGGGCAGATCAGCAAGCTGATCCGCGACATGGGCGATCTGGCAGGCTCGATGGTCAGCGGCTCGACCAGGGCGCTGCTCAATTCGGACAATGCGCTGGCACAGCGTGTCGTTTCCGACGACGCCATCATGGATGCGCGCCAGCGCGAACTGGACGACCGCGCCATCACGCTGATCGCCAAGCGCCAGCCGATGGCCAACGATCTGCGCGCCGTGGTCGGCTCGATCCGCATGGCGGGCGACCTCGAGCGCATCGGCGACCTCGCCAAGAACATCGCCAAACGCGTCGGCACCGTGGGCTTGAGCGTCACGCCGCGCGACCTCTCGCACTCCATCGATGCCATGGCGCAACTGGTGCTGATCCAGGTGCAAGGCGTCGTCGAGGAATATGCCGCCACCGATGCGGCAGCGCTTGCAAAACTCAGGAATGACGACGAGCGCATCGACGTCAAATACACGTCCGTGTTTCGTGAGCTCTTGACCTACATGATGGAAGACCCTCGCAACATCACCGCCTGCACGCATCTCTTGTTCTGCGCCAAGAATCTTGAGCGCATCGGCGATCATGTCACCAACATCGCCGAAAATGCGTATTATGTGCTGACCGGCCAGCAATTGCCCGCCAATCGTCCGAAGCAGGACGAGACGGCGATGGCCACGCCGGCCTGATGAGGGTGAACTGCCTATGATCGCGCCACGCATCATGGTCGTGGAGGACGAGGAGCCGCTGGGCGTGCTCCTCCGCTACAACCTCGAATCCGAAGGCTATCAGGTCGAGGTGGTGACACGCGGCGACGAAGCCGAGATCCGCCTGCAGGAAAACGTGCCCGATCTCCTGGTGCTCGACTGGATGGTGCCCGCTGTTTCCGGCATCGAGCTCTGCCGGCGGCTTAGAGTGCGGCCCGAAACCGAGCGGCTGCCGATCATCATGCTGACCGCGCGCGGTGAGGAAAGCGATCGCGTGCGCGGCCTGTCCACCGGTGCCGACGACTATCTGGTCAAGCCATTCTCGACGCCGGAGTTCATGGCGCGCGTGAAGGCGCTGCTGCGCCGGGCCAAGCCGGAAGTGCTGTCGAGCGTGCTCAAGGTCGGCGACATCGTGCTCGATCGAGAATCGCACCGGGTCTACCGCAAGAAGAGCGAGATCAGGCTCGGACCGACCGAGTTCCGGCTGCTCGAATTCATGATGCGCCATCCCGGCCGCGTGTTCTCGCGCAGCCAACTGCTCGACAATGTCTGGGGCGAGACGATCTATATAGACGAGCGAACCGTCGACGTCCATGTCGGGCGCTTACGCAAAGCGGTCAACAACGGCCGCATGCCGGATGTCATCCGTACCATTCGCGGCGCCGGCTACGCGATCAGGGAAGATTAGGATGCTGCGCGTCGCGCCGTTGCCGGCCATTCAGGCGACATGCTTGCCGGATTTGGCCTGAATGCCCGGCGCGAAAATCTCCTGATCGACGAAGCCGAGCGCGCGCATGGCACAGCCTTCGCGGATCAGCGGCAGCTCGTTGGGCTCGGTGTCGAAGGAGATCGATTTCGAGTGCTGGCCGCCGGCGGTCTGGGCGATCGCTTCGCGCAATGCCGGTTCGATCAGGTCGAAGGCGGCGGCGCTGACGCCTACCATGGCGACGGGTGCCGGATCGATCAGCGCAAACAGGCTGCCGAGGCCGAAGCCGAGCGCCTCGCCGGCCCTGCGATAGGCTTCGCGCTCCGGGCCGTCGGTTTCGCGGGCGCGCGCGGCGAGTGCGCGCATATCAGCGTCGCCGATATCGACCGGCTCGGCATCCTCGCCCATCATTTTGGCGCTGCGCCAGATGGCGTAGTTTCCGGCATAGGCTTCCACGCAGCCGCGCCGCCCGCAGCGGCAGAGCGCGCCGCCCGGACGGTGGATCATGTGGCCGAACTCGCCGCCCGAGGAATGGGTGCCGGTGAACAGTTCGCCTTTCAGCACCAGGCCCATGCCGATGCCGTGCGATAAGAGGATGGCGATAAAATTGTCGCGGTAGCGCTCGGGCTGGCGCCATTGCAGCGCCACCGCCATCATGTTGCAATCGTTCTCCATGGTGGCAGGAATGCCGAATTCCGCTTCCAACATGTCGGCGAAGGCAATGTCGGTCAGTGGCGTGATCGGCGACCACAGCATGGCGCGCGCCTGCGAATCGGTGATGCCCTGGATGCCCATGGCAATGCGGGCGATGCTCTGGACATCGAGGTCGGGATCCTCAAGCCGCCGCCGGACGATTGCTACGCATTCGCCAATCAGCTCGTCGCGCGGCTTGGTCAGCGTGTCCAGCCGGCGCTGTTCCTCGGCGACGACGTGGCCGGCATAGTCGATGACGGTGACGGACAGGAAATTGAGCGACAGCACGACGGTCATCACCGCCGCCGCTTCCGGGTTGAGACCAAGGCCCACCTGCGGCCGGCCGCGTTTCAGTGCGCCGGTCTCGCCAGGTTTGCCTTCAATCAGGATGCCTTCTTGAATCAGATCAGACGAGATTGCCGATATGGTCGAGTGGCTGAGGCCGGTGGTCGCCGCAATCTCGGTCCGCGACGGCTGGCCGGCCCGGCGCACGGCTGAAATCACCATCGCACGGTTGCGACGGCGCAGATCGTCGTGGCGGATTCCAACCGACATTTGTTTCCTCCCGGCCTCCTCGCGCCTCATGATAGTGACGGCGTTCGACGGCACCAGCCAAATATTGGCAGACGCCGGCAGCCCTGTCATTGTTTATTGCGGACCTCGAAAAAATTCGGCACGGCCATCAGAATCCATCAGAATCGATGTTGACAGCGCGTTATCATTGAACCAGTATTTTTTCGAGGCTCGAAAAAATAGCGCCTCTGTGTGCCGGCCCTCGGGCCAGTTTTGTCGCGCCGCACGCGGCGCAGGGAGGATTATGATGAACAGATTTGCAGCCGCCATGCTGGCGGGTGTCGCCATGTCGCTGGCGCTGATGTCGGTCGCGCAGGCGAAGGACAAGGTCATCGGCGTGTCGTGGTCGAACTTCCAGGAAGAGCGCTGGAAGACCGACGAGGCGGCGATGAAAACGGCGATAGAGGCTGCCGGCGACAAGTACATTTCCGCCGACGCGCAGTCCAATCCCGGCAAGCAGCTGACCGACGTCGAAAGCCTGATCTCGCAGGGCGCCAACTCGCTGATCATCCTGGCGCAGGACGCCTCGGCCATCGGCCCGGCGGTGCAGAAGGCGCTGGACGAAGGCATTCCGGTCGTCGGCTATGACCGCCTGATCGAGAACAAGGACGTCTTCTACCTGACCTTCGACAACAAGGAAGTCGGCCGCATGCAGGCCCGCGAAGTGTTCAAGGCGAAGCCCGAAGGCAACTATGTCTTCATCAAGGGCTCTGGCTCGGATCCGAATGCCGATTTCCTGTTCTCGGGCTCGATGGAAGTGCTCAAGGAAGCCATCGACTCGGGCAAGATCAAGAATGTCGGCGAGGCCTATACCGATGGCTGGCTGCCGGCCAACGCGCAAAAGAACATGGAACAGTTCCTGACCGCCAATGACAACAAGGTCGATGCCGTGGTTGCGGCCAATGACGGCACCGCCGGCGGCGTTGTCGCCGCGCTGACGGCGCAGGGCCTTGCCGGAACGGTTCCGGTCTCGGGCCAGGACGGCGACCATGCCGCTCTGAACCGCATCGCGCTCGGCACGCAGACGGTGTCGGTGTGGAAGGACGCGCGCGAACTCGGCAAGAACGCCGCCGAGATCGCCTCGCAGCTTGCCGATGGCAAGAAGACGGGCGACATTGCCGGCGCCAAGGACTTCACCACGCCTGGCGGCAACACCGTCAAGTCGCTGTTCCTGACCCCCGTCGCGATCACCAAGGACAACCTCAACGTCGTCATCGACGCCGGCTGGATCAAGAAGGACGAAGTCTGCACGGGCGTCGCCGCCGGCAGCGTCGCGGCTTGCAACTGATCTCGACGACTTGAAGAAATGAGGCGCCGCGGCTGTCAAGCCGCGGCGTTTTCTCTACGAGAATTGTGTGTTTCCGCCATCGGCGGCAAACTTCTAGGCTGTGGTCCGGCATCCGCGCCAGACGGCAAGCCGCTGGAGGACATCATGACCGACACGACCTCAAATCCGCAGGCCGATACGGCACGAGCGTCTGAACTCGGCGCGGTCGCCCGGTTCCTGAAAGCGACCGAGCTCGACACGCGCATGCTCGGCATGGTCGGCGCGCTGCTGGTCATCTGGGTCGGCATACATATGCTGTCGGGTGGGCTTTTCCTGACGCCGCGCAATCTTTGGAACCTGTCGGTGCAGACGTCCTCGGTCGCGATCATGGCGACCGGCATGGTACTGGTCATCGTCATGCGCAACATCGACCTTTCGGTGGGCTCCGTCGAAGGCGTGATCGGCATGATCATGGGCGTGGCACAGGCCGAATTCCTGATTCGCGTCATCGGCTTCCAGCTTGGAAACCCCTGGCTCTGGGTCGTCGCGCTTGCCGCCGGCGTGGTGCTTGGTCTGCTGATCGGCGCGTTCCAGGGCTTCATCATCGCCTATATGCAGGTTCCGGCCTTCATCGTGACGCTTGGTGGCCTGCTGGTCTGGCGTGGCATGGCATGGCTCATCACCAGCGGGCGCACGGTCGCGCCACTCGACGCCACCTTCCAGCTGATGGGCGGCGGACCACGCGGCTCGATTGGCGCCGCTGCCAGCTGGATCGTCGGCATCGTCGCCTGCGCGGCGGTCGCCTTCGCGCTGCTCAACGGTCGCTCACAGCGCAAGCGCTTCAGCTTTCCACTGCGCCCCGTCTGGGCCGAGACCTTGCTTGGCGTGGTCGCTTGCGCGGCCATCCTCGGCGCCGTGTGGATCGCCAATTCCTATCCATGGCCGATCGGCATCGTGCGCCTGTACGCACAGCAGAACGGCATCACCGTTCCCGAAGGCGGGCTGTTCATCGCGCATGGCATCGCCATACCGGTGCTGATGGCGGTGATTGTCGGCATCATCATGACGTTCATCACCAAGCGCACGCGTTTCGGCCGCTATGTCTTCGCCATCGGGGGCAATCCGGAGGCAGCGGAACTCGCCGGCATCAACACGCGCTGGGTGACCATGAAGGTGTTCATGATCATGGGTGTGCTGGCTGCAATCAGCGCGGCGATCTCGTCGGCCCGTCTCAATGCGTCAACCAATGCGCTGGGCACGCTGGACGAGCTTTTGGTGATCGCGGCCGCTGTCATCGGCGGCACGTCGCTCGCGGGCGGCGCCGGAACGGTGATGGGCGCCATGCTCGGCGCGCTACTGATGCAGTCGCTGCAATCCGGCATGGTGCTGCTCGGCATCGACTCGCCGCTGCAGAGCATTGTCGTTGGCGCTGTCCTGGTCATCGCCGTCTGGCTCGACACCGTCTACCGCCAGCGCGTCTAGGGAGGAACGATTATGGAAAAAACTGCTCCCACCGGTACGCCACTGATCGACATGCGCAACATCTCGATCGCGTTCGGTGGCATTCGCGCCGTCGACGATGCGTCCATCGATCTTTTCCCGGGCGAAGTGGTGGCGCTGCTTGGCCACAACGGCGCCGGTAAGTCGACGCTGATCAAGATCCTGTCGGGCGCCTACAAGCGCGATGCCGGCCAGATCTTGGTCAACGGCCAGGAGGCCTCGATCTCCAATCCGCGCGACGCCAAGAAATACGGCATCGAAACGATCTACCAGACGCTTGCGCTGGCCGACAATGTCGACGCTGCCGCCAACCTCTTCCTCGGCCGCGAACTGATGACCGCGTGGGGGACACTCGACGATGTCGCCATGGAGGCCGAGGCGCGCAAGGTGATGGGCCGGCTCAATCCGCGCTTCCAGCGGTTCAAGGAGCCGGTAATCAAGCTCTCGGGCGGCCAGCGCCAGTCGGTGGCGATCGCACGCGCCATCCTGTTCAACGCCCGCATCCTGATCATGGACGAACCGACGGCCGCGCTTGGGCCGCAGGAGACGGCGCAGGTCGGCGAACTGGTCAAGCAGCTCAAGGCCGACGGCATCGGCATTTTCCTGATCAGCCACGACATTCACGACGTGTTCGAGCTTGCCGACCGAGTCTGCGTAATGAAGAACGGCCAGGTCGTCGGCACCGCGCGCACCACCGATGTGACCCAGGACGAAGTGCTCGGCATGATCATCCTGGGAAAGTGCCCGCCCGGCGCCATTCCCGGTCCGGGTGCGCTGAAGATCGCGGCCTGAGACCACGCTATCGTCAGCTGTCATGTTCACTGATGCTCGAGATCGATAAGCCGGCTAAATATGCATGATATGCCAGCTGTCATTATGGCTTGGCCGCGCCATTGTCTTGCCGCGGCGACTTGCCCATAAAGGTCCCGAACCGTCCATGGGCCTGCGTTGAAGAAGTTTTTCCCGATCCTTGCCTTCATTGCCGTTGCACTGATCAGCCTGACGATGGCGGGCTTCGCCTATTTCGCGACCCAGGAAGCGGCGCGCATCAAGTTCGAGGCGACGGCCGACGACGCGCTCAACCGCATCGAAAGCCGTATCGATCTGCATCTGTCACTGCTGCGCTCGACGCAGGCGCTGTTCGACGCCCGCAATGGCGAGATTTCAGGTAGCGAATTCAAGGCCTTCTTCAGCGCCCTCGATGTCGATAACAATTTCGCCGGCCTGCGCGGCATCGGCTATCTCAGGCTGGCCAAGACCGGTGACGAAGCGGCGGTCGAGCGCGACATGTTGCGCGACCGCGGCGCCGCCCACACGGTCTATCCGGACACGACACAGCCATGGCGCACGCCCGTCGTGCTGTTCGAGCCGCTCGACCCTGCCAACGAATCCACCATCGGCTACGACATGTTCACCGAGCCGGTGCGGCGCGAGGCGATCGAAAAAGCGATGGCCGATGACGCACAGCACGCAAGCGGTCTGGTCCAGCTCGGCCAGGACACTGGCGCGGCGCAGACCTTTACCGGTTTCCTGGTCTTCGTCAGGCTCAATGTCGAAACCGCGCCGGATGGTATCAATGCGTCCAGATCATCGACATCAGGCCTTCTCTACGCGGCCTTCCGCGCCCGCGACCTGTTCCAGACCGCGCTCAGCCGCACGCCTTTGCTGCCGGTCAACACCGCGGTCTATGACGGCACGGCCGACGCCGACAATCTTCTGTTCCAGTCGGAAACGCCGCCGGTTGCGAGCTTTGGCGACAGGCTGTTGGTGACGCGCAAGATCATCGTCGCCGGTCGGCCGTGGACGGTGCTGTTTCGGCCGACAAGTGCATTTTCGCAACCGTCCTCGCGCGCCATTCCGGTCATGCTCGGGCTGTTCGGCCTGCTTCTGGCTGGGGCCATCGCGTTGGTGGCGCGCTATCAGGAGCGCGCCTACGACGCCAAGTCGCTGCTGCATGAAACGACGGAAAAAAGCCTGCTCGAAAAGGATTTGATGCTGCAGGAGATGAAGCATCGGATCAAGAATTCGATCACGCGGGTGCTGGCGATTGCGCGCCAGACGGCAGCGCAAGCAACCGACGTGAAGGAGTTCTCAACTTCCTTCTCAGCCCGCCTGCAGGCAATGGCGGCTTCCCAGGATATGCTGACGCGTTCGCGCTGGCAGAAGGCCGATCTTGGCGACCTGCTGCGCATCGAGCTCGGCCAGGTGTTCGGCAAGGAGCTTCCGGAAGGGATATTGTCAGGGCCTCAGGTGCTGCTCGACGAGAGGACGACGCAGGCGCTTGGCCTGACCTTTCACGAACTGGCGACGAATGCGCTGAAATATGGCGAGGCCGGCAATTCCGTGGGTGCGCTCAAGGTCGACTGGTCGTTCGAGGGGCGCGGGTCCGAGCGGATGCTGGTTCTGAACTGGCGCGAGGCCGGGCAGAAGGAACTCGAAGCGCCGGCGAAGACCGGCTTCGGCACCAAGCTGATCGACCTCAATGTCACGCGCGAATTGCGCGGCACGATTGCCCGAGATTTTCGCATCGATGGGCTTACGGTGGAAATCAGGATCCCGCAGCCTGATGCAGTCAAACAAACGGAGACCGGCTGACCGGTCTCCGTCGCGATTGTCTGATGCTTTTGAAGCGGATCAGCAGCGAGCGGTGTAGAGCCGGCCGCGATTGTCGCGATACTGGCAATAGCCGTTGCGCAGGTTGCGCACCAGCAGGCCGGAACCGGCGCCAACGGCTGCGCCGATCAGCGCACCCTTGCCGCCGCCGATCAGTCCGCCGGCCAAAGCACCGACACCGGCGCCGACACCGACATCCTGCTCGGTCGTGCTGCAGCCGCTGACGGCGACCACCGCAACCATGGCAATAATCAATTTCCGCATAGAATCTCTCCTCACTTTTGTCCTCACTTTAGTAAGCTCCAGCCGCTATTTAGCACGAAACAGCAGCCTTTGCCCGCTCGATCTTATTGTTGGCTAAGAGAGTCTTTTTCGCGGCGCGTGGCGTTCGACGCGACCACGACACTGGAAATCTGCAAAGACGCGTCGAGGGTGCCGTCCGGGCGCACGTTCCAGACGATCTGGTCGTAATCATCCTCCAGCGCGGGGTCCACCGTAAGACATTTGGCAACGACGTGCTCGGCCTGACCCTGCACGTCGCCGGCAGCGAATGGACGTTCTGCCGTGCATGCTTCGGCGGTTTCGAAAACACTGACCGGCACCGGCAGTTCACGGCATTCGGTCATGTTGTTCGAACAGCCAATTACCAAAAGCAAAGCGGCGATGTGTTCCACGGTGACACGTCCTCTCGCCATAAGAACGGTCCACAGCCGTCAAAGTTCCTGTGCCGAAAGGGGCGTTAATAATTGGTCGGCTACGAGCTGGACAGCTTCTGAGCCAGGCTGCTTGGGAGCAGCGTGAACCTGAGCATCTGGCTCAGGCCAATTGCGACGCCACGATCAGCACAACAGCGGCGACGAGCGCGACAGCGGCGAAGCGAAGCAAGGGGTGCCAGGCGTGCTGCAAAGGCGAGGCTGAAGCATCAGGATCCTGAAAGCCGCTCATCGAGACCCGCGCGGCCTGCTCCAGCCTGTTCATATCGGCCACCGTCATGATCATTCCTCCCATACTTGCGTTGCAGGCCGCGGCCGAACATCGGTTGAATCGGTCAAGATCCAGCAATCTCTGGGAACCACAGCATCGGATTTTATGGTGAACAGCCGGTTAAGGAATCCCGCCGCTCATTCGGTTTCGAAATTGCCGTGCGGAACCACCAGGCGATATTCGAGGCGGTCACTGGTGATCTCCAGCGTCGCCGTGCCGTTCAGCGATGCCGGCACGACACGTTCGAGGGCAACGCTGCCGAAGCGTTTCTCGGTGCGTCTGTTATCATTGGCGACAATGGCCTCGACCCAAGTCAGCGACAAAGCTGGCTTGTCGGCGGCCTCTGCGACGTTCGACAGATCGGCGGTTACCTCGACAAAGCCGTCCGGCCGCGCCAGGGCGCCGTAGCTGAATGAATTGACGGCGAGTTCGTGCATTGCCAGTCCGATATGAATGGCGGCGTTGGGATTGAGGTAGGGGTTGACGCCATTGAAGCGCAGGCTCTGCGCGGGATCGGCGCCGTAGCGAACGACCTGGCCGCGGATAAGCTCGCGAAGTGCTGCACCCCGCCAGTTCGACGACGTTACCAGATCCTGGGAGGAAGCCAGTGACTGCAGGCGGCCGCGAAAGCGCTTCAGGAAATCGTCGGGTGTCTCGGAATAGCGGCCGGTCTGGGTGGCAATACTCTGGATGATGGCCAACAGGTTCTTGGAGCGGTGGCTGACTTCGCGCAACAGCGTCTTCAGCGTCTGTTCGCGGCGTTTCTGCTCGGTGGTTTCCACCATCGTGGTGACGACGCCCTGCACGTCGCCGCGATGGCCCCGATCGGCATCGACCCATACCTGGAACCAGCGCATGCCATCACCGGTGGGAACACTCAGTTCAAGGCGTTCCGGATTGCCGGAAGCGATCACATTGCTTTTGGCGGCGGCGATTTGCTCAGCTTGCGCCGGTGGCAACGCGCCGTTGCTGTCGGCTGTGTCGGAAACCCACGGCGCACGCATGTTGCGGGCCCATACAGTCTTCAATTCACGATCCTGATAGAGGACGGAAATGCCGGCATTGTGCAGAGCGTGAAGCAAGGCCCGGCCAAGCTGCATTCCGCTTTCAGCCGGGTGCAGTGCGATCACCTCGTCGCCCTGTCCGCTCTCGCCTCCGCCAATGGAACGCATCAATCACCTGTCCACCTGATCAGGACCGAACGATTCACTTGGACTCAGTTCCTGAGTAGGTCCCCAGAAAAGGTCCGCCGGACGATGTCCCGTTGGAGGACATCGCCCGGCGGTGGCTGGAAACCGTTTGAGGGGTGCGGCTTCCAGTGTTCGCCCGCTCCTACGATGCCCGTCTGAACAGGCCGGCCAGAAGCGAGATGACGAGGAAGGCGAGAAAGATGAAGAACAATATTTGCGCGATACCGGCCGAGGTACCGGCGATGCCGCCGAAACCAAGCGCGCCGGCGATGATCGCCACGACGAGAAATACGAGCGCCCAGTAGAGCATGATCTGTCTCCTTCCGATACTGGATCAAGAACGTGAGTGATTGCTGTTTGTTCCACCATTTGCCGAAAAAGAAGGTCTTTGGAAGAGGCCCGGACGCGAATTGATTCGCGCGCGTGCGCGCCATACGGCGCGACGGGCAGCCGCCGATCGCCGGGTTAGGCGATCGCCAGTGCCGCCAACCCTGCGAGGCGGCGAAAAGTTGGAGATTGAAGGCCCTACTTCACGCGGCGGCCTTGGCCTGCCGGTCGAAGAACAGCGCTTGGCTGATCAGCGCCTTGACCATGTCGGGATTGAACGGCTTGGTGACAAGGAAGGCCGGTTCAGGCCGCTCGCCGGTCAGCAGACGTTCGGGGAAGGCGGTGATGAAGATTACCGGCACCGAAGTCGACGACAGGATTTCGTTGACCGCATCGATACCCGAACTGCCATCGGCAAGCTGAATGTCGGCCAGCACCATCTTCGGCCTTGTCTTGCCGAACATCGCCACCGCCTCGGTATGGGTGCGCGCGGTTCCGACCACGTGGTGGCCGAGGCTCTCGACCATTTCCTCGATGTCCATGGCGATCAGCGGCTCGTCCTCGATGATCAGCACATCGGTCGCCACCTGGCGAGAGATCTCGTTGCTCGCCTGGGCAAGCAGTTCGGAAAATTCCCTGGCGTCGACATCGAGAATTTCAGCTGCCTCGTCTTCACCGAAGCCTTCGACCGCGACCAGCAGGAAAGCCTGGCGTGGCCGTGGCGCAATGGCGTTCAGATTGGCGGCGGCGCGCTGCTCCCATGCCGATTGTGCCTGCTCCTGCGGAACGCGGATGGCAATGGAGGTGAACAGTTTGGCGAATACCTTGTAGAGCGCGATGCGGTCGCTTGACGCTTGCGGGAAGATGTCGACGTCGGCGATGATGGCTTCGAGCATCGCGGCTACCAGCGCATCGCCACTCTCCTGCGATCCGGATACGGCGCGTGAAAAGCGGCGCAGGAACGGCAGGTGCGGAGCGATGGTTGCGGAAAGGCTCATGGTAGACGTCTCCCTCAGATGACGTGATTGCATAGAGTGCAGGTCAAGCTGATTGCAAGCCCCAACACCCAAACGCGGGTTTTGCGAAAAAGTTCCGAGACTTGTGGAACGAAACCGTACGGGCGACGTTTGTGGTGCGATGGGCAACCAGACGAGGGGGCCGCTTTGCGTTGTGTAATGGGGCGGCTCGGGGCGCTGGATTTAAGGGCGAAATGAAGGACATGAATAAAGAAACGCTGGCTGGCGCCGCTGACAGGCGCCGGGCCAATTCCGGCGACCCGCTCGGGGCGAATTCGGAAATCGGCCGCAAACTCAAACAATATTATGACGAGCTGGTCTCGGACAATGTGCCGGATCGCTTTGCCCAGTTGCTCAGCCAATTGGAAAAGGCCGAACCTGCACAGAAGAAGGACTGAGGCATGGCAGCTGTCTCACAAGGGTTCAAGACCGACCTGCTCGGCTCGATCCCGAGCCTGCGGGCCTTTGCCGTGTCGCTGACGCAGAATGCCGACAAGGCCGACGATCTGGTGCAGGAGACGCTGGTCAAGGCTTGGGACAAGCATGAGAGCTTTCAGCCCGGCACCAATCTCAAGGCATGGCTGTTCACCATCCTGCGCAACGAGTTCTATTCCCAGATGCGCAAGCGCGGCCGCGAGGTGCAGGACAGCGACGGCATCATGACGGCCAGGCTTGCCGTTCATCCGGCTCAGCACGGCCAGCTTGACCTCAAGGATTTTCGCGGCGCGCTCGAGCAACTCCCCGAGGACCAGCGCGAAGCCATCATCCTCATCGGCGCTTCAGGCTTTTCCTATGAAGAGGCCGCCGAAATCTGCGGCTGTGCGGTCGGAACGATCAAAAGCCGGGTCAGCCGGGCCCGCACGCGGTTGCAGGAGATCCTGAAAATCTCCGGTGAAGACGAATACGGGCCGGACGCAATCTCGTCCCAGGTGACGGGTTCAAACGCTGCCTGACGGCGGAGGCCCGTTTGCGGGCCTGGGCTCTTTACACATACGCATCGAAGATATCTCAGACTGGCGCGCGGCCGCAGGCCGCCGCCAGAGCCTCGACGAGATCGGTCCCCGAATAAGGCTTGGTGACCAGGCGGATGCCGGGAAAAGACCCTTTGATCTCATCGGGGTCCGAATAGCCGGAGGCAAAGACAAACGGCAGGCCCGATTGGCGCAGCCGCGCGGCGAAATCGAGTGTGGACGTTCCGCCCAGCATGAGGTCCACGATAGCGGCGTCGAACTCGCCAACGACCTTCTGCTCATCGATCTCGGCCAGAGCGCGGGCAATCACTACGTCGTTCGCGCCATGGTCGCGGCAAAGCTGCTCGACATCCATGGCGATCAGGAATTCATCCTCCAAGACAAGAATTCGCAATCCCTCAAGCAATGGCGGCACTTGGCAATCTCTCCTCAATTCTTGCAGCATCGGGTACAGTGACTCCAGTCAACCGCATCGCGGACCTTGGGGGATCGGTCAGGCCTTAATCCGAAAAGTTCGCCCACCGGCTCTACTCCACAAGCGAGCTTCGAATTCGCCTCAGTGGAGTGTAGCGAGTCATGATCGCTATTTGCTATCCTGTCATTTAAAAAAGACATGCCATCGGCAGCGGAACCGCGGCCTTGCAAAGGCGTAGCACTCAGTCTCTGGCAAGAGACTTTCGAAAGAGGGATCGAAATGTCTGGCCAGAATGGTCGTTCGTTTTCCAGCCGTCAGTACCCATGCGAGATCTGCCCGCTTCGGCCATTGCCGGTGTTCCGGGAATTCGAGAAGCAGGAGCTTGCCTATGTCAGCATGTTCAAGAAGGGCGAACTGGCCGTCGACAAGGGCGCCACAGTGCTGGTCGAAGGCAGCCAAAGTGCTCATCTCTACACCGTGCTTTCGGGCTGGGCCTTCCGCTACAAACTATTGTCGGACGGCAGGCGCCAGATCCTGAACTACTCCATGCCCGGCGATCTTATCGGGCTGCAGGGCAGCCTGATGGGCGAAATGCAGCACTCGGTCGAGGCGCTGTCGCCCATGCTGTTGTGCGTCTTCGAGCGTGAAAACCTGCACGAGCTCTACCGCAACCATCCGGGCCTTGCTTACGACATTACCTGGCTGGCGTCGCGCGAGGAGCGCATGCTGGACGAGAACCTGCTCAGCGTCGGTCGGCGCACGGCGGTCGAGCGCACCGCCTATCTCATTGCCTTCATCGCCAGCCGCGCGGCGGCAGTCGGGCTCAACGGCAAGGCGCCGGTGCAAATCCCGATTACCCAGCAGCATGTCGCCGATACGCTCGGCCTGTCGCTGGTCCACACCAACAAGACGATCCGCAAGCTCATCGATCGCAAGCTGATCGCCTGGCGCGACGGCGGTTGCGAAGTGATCGACGGGGAGGGGCTGAAGGATCTCGCGCGCTGGGAGGGCCTAAGCGAAGGCCGTCGGCCACTGATCTGACAGGCAGGCCTCCATCTGGGGCTGGACTCGCACTTGCAAACACCCTTTCATGGATACGGTCTCCGATTTCGGAACCATGACGTGTGTCGGGCGTTTGAAGCCAAGCAAACGCAAGGAGTTTAGAATGGCAACTGCCGCAGGAAAAACCGCCAACGAAAGTCAGACGAACGCCGACCTGGAAGCCGACATTCGGCAGTTGAAGGCGGATATCGAAAAGTTGACCAAGCAATTGGCCAAGACCGGCGAACATGGTTACGGCACGGCGCGGCGCGCTGCTGCCGAAGGCGTCGACCAGTTGCGCGCGCAGGGCGAAGCCGTCTTCGACAGCCTGCGTGGCAACGCCAAGGATCTTGAGGCCCAGATCACGGCCAATGTGCGCGAGAAGCCGGTCACTTCACTGGCGATCGCGGCCGGCGTCGGCTTCCTGTTTGCGCTTCTTGCCCGGCGCTAGTTTCGACAGAGATGGGCATGCTGGCACCGCTTATCTCGGCCTTGGCCTCGGGTGAAGCCATTGCCGCCATGCGCCGCGCGCGCACGGCGGCAATCGTCTACGGGCTCGCCGCCGTGGCTGCCCTGTGCGGCCTCGGGTTTCTCCTGGGGGCGGCCTACATCTGGGCGGCTGACCGTTATGGCTCGATGGCCGCCTGTCTTGGCTTCGCCGCTGGTTTCCTGGTACTGGCCGGGCTTATCGTGCTCATTCATCAACTTGCGGCTGGAACGCATGCACGCCGACGTGCGCGAAGGCGCAATGCCGACCTGAAGGCGCTCGGTATCACCGCGGCGCTTGCCGTGCTGCCGGCCTTGCTCAAGGGGAAAGGCGGGAAGGGCGTCATTCTCGGCCCGATGATCGCGCTCGCGGCCTATGCCATCTACCGCGAGAACGTCAAGCCGGATCCGGGCGATCCAGACAGCGAAGCCGACTAAAGCGCGTCGCGCTGATACGCTGTTCCCGGGAAAACCGCTTCGCACTTCTGGAATCGCTTTTAATGCATGTCGCCCAGAAGTGTGCCGCGGTTCTGGGACAACGACATGCATCAAAACAAAGACTTAAAGCGCGTCGTATGAATCCGTTTCAGCGTGACGCGCTTTAGGCCGGCAGATCTTCAAGCGGCATCGATATTTCGGCGAACACGCCTTCGCTGCGGAATTCGTGGGTCACTTCGCTCGACAAAACCTTGGCGAGGCTGCGGCGGATCAGGATAGAGCCGAAGCCCTGGCGTTCCGGCGGGTCGACTTTCGGCCCGCCGCTTTCGCTCCAGGTCAGCACAAGGCGGCGCGCGCCTTTCTTGCCCGCCGCCTTCCAGTCGACATCGACCTTCCCCGAGCCAACCGACAGCGATCCGTATTGCAGCGCGTTGCTGGCCAGTTCGTGCATGATCAAACCGAGCCCCACCGCCTGGTCGGGCGAAAGCAGCAGATCCGGACCGGAGATCACGATGCGCGGCCGTTCTGCCGAATCGAACGGCTTGACCTCGATCTGCATCAGTTCGCGAATACCGATGCCGCGCCATTCGCGATCCGACAGCAGGTTATGGGCAGCGCCCAGCGCCTGCAGCCTGGCGCCGAAGGCTTCCAGGAATTCGCTTGGGCGGCGAGCGTGGCGAACGGTCTGCGTCGCCAGCGCCTGCACCGTCGCCAGCGTGTTCTTGACCCGATGGTTGAGCTCGCGCAGCAGCAGCCTTTGCCGGTCCTCGCCGAGCTTGCGTTCCGAGATGTCGTAGTTGACGCCAAAGATCAGCGTCGGCTTGCCTTCGCCGTCGCGCTCGATGACGCGGCCGCGGGTGACTATCCAGCGCGGCGGATCGAAGCCTTTGACCCGGTATTCGCCGAAATAGTCGTCGCTGCCGGTCAGGGCATCGCGAAAGCGCGTCTCGGTCTGGTAGACGTCGCGCGGGTCGATGGCGGCCAAAATGTCGCGCGCCCGCAGCCGGTTCGAACGCGGCAGGTTGAACAGCTCCGACAAACGCACGTCGCATTCGATCATGTCGGTGCGGATATCCCAGGCCCAACTGGCGAGCGAGGCGGCATCGAGCGCTATGGCTCGGCGCTTTTCCTCCTGCGCCAAAGCAGCCGTGGCAATGGCGCCGCTGCGGGTGGCGTCCTTGAGGGTAAACAGGCTGGCGGCGAGGCTGGCCAGCGATTTCAAATGATCGAGCGCGGCAGCGGACGGAAGTTCATGCGGCTCCCGGTCGAGCACGCACACCGTACCGACGCGCGCGCCGGCGACCACCATCGGCGCGCCGACATAAAAGCGGACATGGTGTTCGCCGGTGACCAGCGGGTTGCGGGAGAAGCGAGGGTCGATGCTGGCATCCGGCACCACCATGGGCTCGTCGCCGGCGGCAATGGTATGGGCGCAGAACGATATGTCGGTCGCGGTTTCGGTCTCGTTGAAGCCGACACAGGATTTGAACCACTGTCGTTCGGTGTCGAGCAGCGTGACGAGCGCGATCGGCGCCCGCATCACGGCGGCGGCAAGGCCGGTGATGCGATCGAAGTCGGGATCGGAGTCGGTGTCGATCGCGTCAAGCCCGTGCAGTACGGCAAGCCGCTCCGGCGCCGCCACGGCGCGGCGGACCTCAACCGGCAAACCAGCCTGCTTCGCCACCTTGCTATCCACCAAGCCCCCTCGCTTGCAGGCCCCACCCGCGGTGGCGCGCATCTTGCGCGGCCGTCGCGCGCCGGAACTTTTGTAGCAAGCAATCGTTACCCCACCATGTTTCGCCGGCGATGGTTTCATCGACCATGCCGGTTGCACGACAGGAACGCCGCCAATGACCAAGATCGCCCCTGAAAACAAAGCCCGTCAGGGGCGCTGGGGTTGGCACGGCCTGCGCATACTGGTCGCCGCGTTGCTCCTGGCTTTTATTGCTTGGGGAGCGGCCGAGATTTATGGCCAAAAGATAGATCCAGATACCCCTGAAAGCCAAGGGCAGCCCACCGGCCAGACCGCGCCGGCCAACCAGAGCTCGCCAGCCGGCGAGGGGCAGTCGGGCGGCTAGGGTTTTCCGCGTCATTCGTAATCGCATCAGGCGGCCTTCGCCTGGGCGGCTTGCGCCGGAACCAGGACGTTCAGTGCGCCAGGGTGGATCTGGATTGTCGTTTCGCGCTCCAGCTTGACCAGTTCGCCGTCGATGACGGCGCCGAATTTCTTGCTCCCGGTATGGATCTTCACGATTGCCTTGTCGGCCTGATGAGTTTCGACATGATCGCTGTCGCGCCACCTGCCTCGAGCCATGTCGAAGAGCGCCCTGACCAGCTCGCCACGCTGCCGCGCCACGGTGACATAGATGCCGAGCACGCCGCCGGCAGGATTGTCGGCATAAGGCAGATGGCCTTCGCCAAACAGATTGTTGGAAATGCCGATGCCGCTGATGCGGGTCACGATCTCGGCTTCGCCGACCGTCAATGTCACCTTCATGGCGGGAGGATTGTTGATCGTCGTCCAAGCGGCCTTGGCCGAAGCGCGAATCTTTCCCAAGCGCGAGGCGAATTCCATATTGTCGCGCAGCTTCACCATCCTGGCGTGCAGGCCGATCGAGAACTGATGCACGAACGGCCGGCCATTCGCGCTCGCGATATCGACCGCCATGATCTCGCCGTCGGCAAAGGACTTCAGCGCGCCATCGATGGTCTGCGGAATTCCAAGGCCGCGGGCGAACAGGTTCATTGTTCCCGCAGGCAGGACGGCCAGCGCCTTCTTGCCATTCATCAGCCGCCCCGCGGCGGCCGAAATGGTGCCGTCGCCGCCACCGGCCAGCACGACGTCGATGTCGCGCCGCGCGGCGACCTTGTCGAGCGCCGCGACAATCTCCTTGCCGGCGACGATGTCGATCTCGATGGAGTGACCAGCCGCCTCGAGCGTCTGGCGCATCCGGTCGGTTAGCGCTGAAAGATCGGTGGTCCGCAAGGTGCCGCCGTCCCGGTTCAGCACCGCTGCAAATCGCATGCCCCACTCCGTATTCTTTTTAGCGGCCGGAATGCCAGCCGCAGGCTGAAACGGGCAAGCTTGGCAAAGGTTCCATCGGCCGGGCGGGAATGTCGGGCGATTCCGCGGACTTGCCCAGGGTATTTCGATGCTCCCGTTTTTTCGGAACAAGCGCCTTGTCACAACGTTGTGATCCCATTGGAGGCGCCGCCTTCGGTCTCCCGGCAAGTGGTTTGCCGATTGCGGCGCGCATGAGATCACGCAAGAGGAGACTTAATCATGATCCGCACACTGTTCGCGACGACTGCACTCGCAACGCTGATCGCTACCGGTGCGTTTGCGCAGTCAACGACGACCCCGGCGACGACCCCAGCGCCGGCTGAAGCCCCTGCCACCATCGCGCCGGCGCCGCAACAGGCCGACGGCGCGCTGATGACCAATATCATCGGCGAGTCGGTGTACAATGGCACTGGCGACGATGCGCAGAAGATCGGTGACGTCAGCGACGTCGTCCTCGATGAAAACGGCCAGGCGAAATCCGCCATTATCGGCGTTGGCGGCTTCCTCGGCATAGGCAGCAAGAACGTCGCCTTCGACTACGGCAAGTTGCAATGGGTCGAGAGGAATGGTGACCGCTGGCTCGTCGCCGAGACGACGAAAGAAGCGCTGACGGCGCTGCCCGACTTCGACCGTAAGCCCTACGATCCGGCCTCGGCGCCTGCTTCCACGGCGCAGAACGACCCGCAGAAGCCGGTTGATCTCAACGCCGCGCCGTCAGAACCGGCGGTGAAACGCGCTGACGGCAATCTCGCAACCAACATCATCGGCGAGAATGTCTACAATGGCACTGGCGACGATGCCCAGAATATCGGCGACGTCAACGACATCGTGCTGACCAAGGATGGCAAGGCGCAGTCGCTGGTGATCGGCGTCGGCGGCTTCCTCGGCATGGGTGAAAAGAACGTGACCTATGATTTCGCCAAGGCGCGGTGGGCCGAAAAGAACGGCGATCGCTGGCTGGTGGCGCAGACGACCAAGGAGGAACTGCAGGCGCAGCCTGATTTCGACCGGAAGCCCTATGATCCGGCGCCCGTGACGACAACCTCCGACGCGACGCAGCCGACTGCTCCCGCTGCCCCGACGGCCGTTGCACCGGCTGACAATGCTCAGCCAGCGGACAAGACCGCGGAAGCTCCGGCCGGGACAAAGGCCACCGATCCGACGCAAACGGCAGCGATCGACAAGTCGACACTGACCGAAATGCCGGTCGGTAACATCAGAGGCGACGACCTGAAGGGCACCACCGTCTATGGCGCCAACGACGCCAAGGTCGGCGAGATCGGCGACGTCGTGCTCACGCCCGACAGCAAGCCGGATGCCGTCATCATCGATGTCGGCGGCTTTCTAGGCATCGGCGCCAAGGAGGTCGCGGTCGGCATGGACAAGCTCAAATTCATGACCGACAAGGACGGCAACAAATATCTCTACACCAACTTCACCAAGGAGCAGCTGCAGGCGCAGGCCGCGTATGACAAGGGCAGCTATGCCGAGAAGCGCGACCAGCAGCGGATGATGGTACAGTAAGGGAATAGGCAGTAGGGATTGGGCAGTAGGCGAAACCGAGTGACGAGGCATCAGGCCGCCAGAACATTCTACTGCCTACTGCCTACTGCCTACCACATACCCACCACCCCTTCGTCCGTCAGCTCTGCAAGCGCCAACGACTGGTCAAGATGCTCGGCGCGCCAGGCAAGCAGCCGCTCGGCAAATTCAAGCCGCACGCTGAGATAGGCCGGGTCGGCGGCAACGTTGGCCAGTTCGCCCGGATCCTTCTCCATGTCGAAGAGCAGCGGCGGCAGGCCGCCGCCGAAATGCACGTATTTGAATTTTTCCGTACGGATGACGGCGAGGTTGCACTGGCGCGAGCCGATGCCGAAATGCCGTTCGGCCTCACCATCGGCAATCGAGCGGAAGTCGAACTCCCAATGCGCCGCGTCGCGCCAATCCTTAGGCGGTTCATATTGCAGGAACGGTTTTAGGGAGCGGCCGTCGAGATGCAGCTGGGCGTCGGCGTCCAGCAGATCGAGCAAGGTCGGGAAGATGTCGACGGCCTCGGTGAAGTGGTTGACGATCGAGCCGGCTGCATTGCCGCGTCGTGGGTCGCGCACGATCAATGGGATGTGATAGCTGCCGTCGAAGAAGCCGCCTTTGCCCAGCATGAAATGGTCGCCCATCATCTCGGCGTGGTCCGAAGTCAGCACGATGATGGTGTCATCCCATGCATTCGCCGTCTTGATCGCTTGCGAGATGCGGCCAAGCTGCGCGTCGACCTCCGAGATCATGCCGTAATAGATCGCGCGGATGGCCCGGATGTTGTCCTCGCCCCAGTCGCGCACGTGGCCGTCGGTGCCGGGGCGGAAGCTTCTCCGCTTCTGGCGACCAAGGTCGTAAGCCAGATAGGGATGCCTTTGCGCCTCTGCCTGCCAAGTCTCGACATGGCGGAAGGGCGGTCCGTCCGCCGGATCATACAGCGTGTTGTAGGGCCGCGGTACGACAAAGGGCGGATGCGGGCTGATGAAGGAGACATGCGCGAACCATGGCGAATCCTGTTCGTCCAGCCAGCGAATGAATTCGCCGGCAAGAAAAGCGGTCGGCGTCTCGTCCCTGGAATAGACAGGCGGCGCGCTGGTCACGGCGTCGCCCGCTTCCCCGCCCACGGGGCGGTGAATGCCGGGAGAGCCCGCGCTGGTGTCGACGCCACGTGCCTTCAGCCATGACAGCCATGGTTTCTGATGCTCAGGCAGGAACTGGCGAACGCTGAAGCCGGGCAGCACGCCCTCATAGCTTTTCAGCCGGGGATCGCCCGGCGCCATCGTGCGCGGATCGGGCGAGACGTCGGTGTAGCCGAACAAAGTCGGATCATAGCCGAGGGCGCGGGCCGAAAGCGCCATGTTGCCGTGGCGGGCGTCGAGCGGCGTGCCGTTGCGGCAGACGCGATTGTTCATCTGGTAGAGGCCGGTGTAGAGGCACGCGCGGGCCGGCGAGCAGGGCGCCGCGCCGCCGTAATGCCGCATGAAAAGGACGCCTTCGGCGGCGAGCGCATCGGCATTCGGCGTCTTCACCACGGCATGGCCGGCAGCCGACAGGCAATCGCCCCGCCATTGGTCGCAGGAGATCAATAGGATGTTCGGGCGTCTGCTTTTCGCGGCCAATGCTCTATCCTGTCACGGGAAGACGTTCAATGAACCGGAATTTGGCGGCAGCGCAAGCCTGTCAGTCTTGCTTAAATGGTGAACGAAAATTTCCTGCTGTTCATTATTGGGATACAGTCCATTCTGAGTTTGCCGCCTTTGCCATTGCCAGGCGGCCACTCATATAAGCGCGGACAGCGGCAAGAGCCGCAAACCGAAGGGAAGGAGCAAGACAATGCTCGACCAGATCAAGGGCCTGCATCACGTGACGTCGATGGCCGGCGATGCGCGCCAGAACAATGATTTCTT
Source organism: Mesorhizobium sp. L103C105A0 (assembly GCF_000502215.1). Classification (NCBI taxonomy): domain Bacteria; kingdom Pseudomonadati; phylum Pseudomonadota; class Alphaproteobacteria; order Hyphomicrobiales; family Phyllobacteriaceae; genus Mesorhizobium; species Mesorhizobium sp. L103C105A0. Next base: position 117,128 of record NZ_AYXF01000011.1, read on the forward strand.
CACGCACAAGCTCGGCCTGCGCCGGGTCAAGAAGACCGTCAACTTCGACGCGCCAGATGTCTATCACCTCTATTATGGTGACGAGCACGGTACGCCCGGCTCGGTGATGACCTATTTTCCGTTCCCGGACATTGCCAGGGGCCGCCATGGCGTCGGGGAAGTCGGTACCACGGCCTATTCGGTGCCGGCCGGCACGCTCGGCTATTGGGAAAAGCGCTTCGCCGATGAAGGCGTTGCGGGTGTCTCCCGCGAAGAGACGTTCGGCGAGAAGCGGCTGGCCTTCGCCGGTCCCGACGGCGACGGTTTCGCGCTGGTCGAAGACAAGGCGGACAGCCGCGCGCCATGGTTGAAAGGCGGCATTCCCGCTGATGAGGCGATACGCGGCTTCCACTCGGTCTCGCTCAGATTGAAGGATGGTGGCGCCACGGAAGAGCTGTTGAAGTTCATGGGCTATGAGCAAGTGGACAAGTCCGGCAGTGTCAGCCGGCTCGCCATCAAGAACGGCAACGGCGCTGATGTCGTCGATATCGAATCGCTTCCTACCGCGGGCTTTGCCAATCTCGGCGCCGGCTCGGTCCACCATGTCGCCTTCGCGGTGGAGAACCGCGCCCAGCAGCTCGAAGTGCGCAAGGCGCTGATCGATACGGGTTATGGCGTGACGCCGGTGATCGACCGCGACTATTTCTGGGCGATCTACTTCCGAACGCCGGGCGGCGTGCTGTTCGAAGTCGCCACCAATGAGCCGGGCTTCGACCGCGACGAGGACACCGCCCATCTCGGCGAAGCCCTGAAACTGCCGACGCAGCACCAGCATCTGCGGCCCTATCTTGAAGAGCATCTGCAGAAGCTGGAAGGCTGAGACGATGAGCAAGGAAGCTTACATCCATAAGGCGCTGCCGGGTTCGCCCGGCGGCCCGCTGCTCTTCGTCTTTCACGGCACCGGCGCGGACGAGAGCCAGCTGCTGTCGCTCGGGCGCGACCTCGCGCCACAGGCGACGATCGTATCGCCGCGCGGCGATGTTTCCGAGCATGGTGCGGCGCGTTTCTTCCGCCGCACCGGCGAGGGCGTCTACGACATGGACGACCTCGCGCGGGCGACCGCCAAGATGGCCGGTTTCATCAAGGCGCAGGTGGCAGCGGCAAGGCCATCTTCGGTCTTGGGTCTCGGCTATTCCAACGGCGCCAACATCCTGGCGTCCGTAATGTTCGCCGCGCCCGAGCTGTTCGATGCGGCGGTGCTGATGCACCCGCTGATCCCGTTCGAACCGCAGGTGCAGGGCAGCCTTGCCGGACGCCGCATCCTGGTCACCGCCGGCAAGCGCGACCCGATCTGCCCGCCCAACCTGACATCCCGGCTGGAGGCCTATTTGCGCGCCAATGGCGCCGATGTCACAGTGGAGTGGCACGATGGCGGCCACGAAATTCGACCAAACGAGATCGAAGCGGCGAGGCGGCTTTTTGCCGATGCGCCGGTTGAAGGAGCAAGCGATGCCTGACGAATTGCCTGAGATCGAACTCGAGGACCGCGGCTCGAAGGGACGTTATGTGCTGCGCGGACCCGGCGGCGCCGAGGCGGAAATGACCTTCACCAAGGTCGGCGAGCACCAGATCATCATCGATCACACCGAAGTGCCGGACGTGTTTCGCGGCCAGGGCGCCGGCCTTCGGCTTGTCACACGCGCCGTCGAGGACGCGCGGGCAGTGGGCAAGAAGATCATCCCGCTCTGCCCCTTCGCCAACGCCCAGTTCCGCCGCCATCCGGAATGGGCGGATGTGCTGAAGCAATAGACCTTTTTCCCTTCTCCCCTTGTGGGGTGAGTTGCCGGTCGCCGAAGGCGAATTCATCGTGCCAGTGGCACGATGAAAGGCCGGCGAACGCCGGGACGCTGCGAAGCAGCGGGGACCCGGCAGGTGGTCGGAGTCGCTCAGCCACAAGAGCGAACGCCTCTCTGGCATTTGCGCAGTTCGGCCTTCTTGCCTAAGTACACAGTTCGCCGCGGTTCGTCCGCTCCTGCCAATTGACCGAATGGCTTCCTAATGACCGAACCCGATCTCGTCCCCGTCTTCGACGGCCACAACGACACGCTGCTGCGACTGTACCAGTCGAAAGACACAGACGTCGAAAAGCTGTTCATCGAGGGGACGCAGGGCGGTCATATAGACCTGCCGCGCGCCAAGAAGGGCGGCTTTGCCGGCGGCATGTTCGCGATCTTTCCACCGCCGGTCGAGAAGAGCAAACGTGCTGCGGTGCCGCCGGCGCCGAGCGACAATGAGCCATTGCCGCCGGAACTGCCGCGCGCTGATGCGCTCAATTCCACCATCGGCATGGCCTCGATCCTGTTTCGGCTGGAGCGCGCGGGCGCGCTGACAGTCTGCCGCAGTGCCGGTGACATTCGCGAGGCGATGGCGAAAGGTTCGATCGCGGCGGTGTTTCATATTGAAGGCGTCGAGGCGATCGATCCCGAACTTACCTTGCTCGACGTGCTCTACGAAGCCGGCCTGCGCTCGCTCGGCATTGTCTGGAGCCGCCCCAACGCCTTCGGCCATGGCGTCCCGTTCCGCTTCCCGTCGTCGCCCGATACCGGACCGGGGCTGACCGATGCCGGCAAGGCGCTGGTCAAGGCCTGCAATCAGCTCAAGATCATGATCGACCTGTCGCATCTCAACGAAAAGGGCTTTCGCGATGTCGCCGCACTCAGCGATGCGCCGCTGGTCGCCACCCATTCGAACGTGCATGCGCTGTGCACCCATTCGCGCAACCTGACGGACTGGCAGCTCGGCGCTATCCGCGAGACCGGCGGCATGGTCGGGCTCAACTTCGCCACCGGCTTCCTGCGTGAAGACGGACGGATGAATTCGGACACCAGCCTCGACATCATGGTGCGCCATGTCGACTCGCTGCTGCAGGCGCTGGGCGAGGACGGCGTCGGTCTCGGCTCCGATTTCGACGGGGCGATGATTCCGGCCGTCATCGGCGACGTTGCCGGTCTGCCGAAGCTGATAGATGCGCTGGCCGCGCGCGGTTTCGGACGCGCGTTGATCGAGAAGATAGCCTATCGCAACTGGCTGAGCGTTCTCGAAAGAACCATAGGCTGAGGCTTAAGCGCCCATGCGCTTCAGCCAATCCTGGCCGCCGCGATCCCTGATCATCGGCAGCGGGTTCTCCCAGTCCAGCCGCGCGCAGATGCGGTAGACTTCCAGCGTCTCGGCGCTCATTTCGCCGCGCTTGTAGAAGTACATGGCGGCGGCATAGCGGGTACGACCCGACCATTTTTCGCCGAGCGGCGTGTTGACCAGCTGCCACTGTTCGGCGGCTTCCGTCTCATCATCCGGTTCGTCGGCCATGATCAGAAATCCGCCGGCGGATTGGCGGTGCGGCGGTCGAGCTTGATGAAAGGACGGGCCACCACCTTGGCCCGCTTCATCAGCTTCTGGTACTGCAACTCGCGCATGGCGTAGATCTCGACCCAGAGGTCTTCCACCATCGTATCACCATAGGGACGCGTCAGCGAGGCGATGGCAATGTTGCGCTTGGCCATCGGCGACCACATGGCGGCGCTGACCAGGCCGACCTCCTGATGCTTCTTGTGATAGACGATGGCGTGTTCGGCCGGGATGTTGCCTTCGATCTCCAACCCGACCAGCACGTAAAGCAGCTTGCGTTTGGCACGGGCTTCGAGGATGGCGCGGCGGCCATTGAAATGGCCTTTTCCCAGGGCGACCATAAAGCCGAGACCGATCTCGTCCGGCATGCGCAGACGGTCGGCGCGAATGGCATGGTCTGCGGTGGTGAAGTCGGCATTGGCGACGATGAGGCCGGCTTCCAGCCGGGCGCGGTTGAGGGCGGCGTAGCCGATGGCGCGGATGCCGCGCAGTTCGCCTGCCGTCATCAGGCGGTCCCAGAGGCTGAGCGCTTTTTCGGCCGGCACGAACAGTTCGTAGCCGAGATCGCCGGTGAAGCCGGTGCGCGAGATGGTGATAGTGCCGCCATCGTGCGGGAACTCGGCGAGATCGAACACTTTGAGTTTTTCAACGCCGGCAAAGCCGGCCTCGCGCAGCACGGCGAAGGAGGTTGGGCCTTGCAGAGCGAGACCAGCGACGCTTTCAGTCTCTTCTTCGACGGTCACTTCGAAACCGATGGCGCTGTCGAGCAGCCAAGGCAGGTGCCGCTCCTGCGAACACAGGCGGAAGCGGGTCGGTGACAGCCGGAACAGCGTGCCGTCATCGAGGACAAAACCTTCGTCGTCGCACCATGCGGTGTAGTGGACGCGGCCCGGTTTCAGCTTGGTGACATCGCGCAGCGTGACGCGATCGAGGAAGGCTTCGGCATCCGGCCCCTCGATGCGGTATTTGGTCATCGGCGAGATGTCGAACAAAGCCGCCTGGCTGCGGATGGCGAAATATTCGAGTTCCTCGTCCCACAGCGAATGCGGCGCGCGATAGCCGGCCCAATTGTACCAGTCCTGAGTTCTGGCCAGCGCATCGATGCGCGGCTGGAACGGCGTGCCGAGACGCAGTGTGCGGAAATGCGACTGCGCTGTGGTGCGGGCGGCGTTGTTGATCGGACTCGTCATGACGGCATTCCTTCGCCGTAAAGTGCGGCGTTGACTGGCTGAAACATCCGATCATCCCTTCATCGCGATGATGCGCCGCGCCGCATTCAAACCGGGAGCACCCGAAACGCCGCCGCCTGGATGCGAACCGGCGCCGGCCAGGAACAGCCCCTCGATCGGCGTGTCGTAGCCCGACCAGCCGGAGACCGGCCGCGACATCAACATCTGGTCGGCCTGCAATTCGCCGTGGTGCCAATGGCCCCCCGGCATGCGGTAGTTGGCTTCGATATCGGCTGGCGTCAAAAGCTCGGCATGCAGCACGGACTTGCCGATACCGGGGGCGTAGGCTTCGAGCTGCGCCATAACAGCTCTGAGGAATTTCGGCTTGCCGGCGTCCCAACCCTCTTTCAGCGCATAAGGCGCGTATTGCACGACAGCCGACAGTACACAGGCGCCGCTTGGCGCGAGCGACGGGTCGGAGAGCGACGGCAGTGTGATCTCCATCACCGGTTCGGCTGAGAACTCGCCATATTTCGACGGGTTGAAGGCGCGCTCGACATGGTCGGGCGAGGGCGCGATAACCAGACGGCCCTTGTGATTATCGGCGTCGACGCCGGAAAATTGCGGTGGCCGATCGAGCGCCAGATGGAGCTTCGCCGCGTCGCCCCTCATGCGGATGTTCTTTACCTTGCGCACGAAACCCGTGTCGATCTCGCGCGGGCCGACGAGATCGAGCATTGTGGTCGCCGGGTTGATGGCGGAAACGATCGTTCTGGCGTGCAGCACCTCGCCGCCGTCGAGGGTCACGCCGAGGGCGCGCCCTTTCTCGACGACTATCCTGGCCGCGGGCGCTGCCGTGCGGACGGTGACGCCGGCTTTCTCCGCCGCCGCGCGGATCGTGGCGACGACTGCACCCATCCCACCTTTCGGCAGCATCTGCGCGCCGGTTTTGCCGCCGGTCTCGCCGGCCAGCCGATAGTAGAGGCCGAGCAGGGAGGTCGGCGAACGCGGGCCGAGGTGGCTACCAAGCGTGGCGTCGAAGGCAAGCAGGCCCTTCAGCCTGATATCGGCAAGCTGCTCGTCGAGCAGGTCGGCGACGTTCATCAGGAGAACGCGCAGGAAGTCGCGCATGTCTTCCTTGCCGAGCTTTTTCAGCGCCACGGCCGTCTGGCCGAGCGCTGCGGTTTCAAGCAGCGACATGCCACCGAGATCGGGCGGGCGCCGCGACAGGAACGGTTTCAGGATGCCGGCATAGCGCATGAGTTGCGCGCGCAATTCCTTCCAGGCGGACTGCTCGGACGGAGTGGAGCCGGTCAGCACTTCGCCATAGGCGCCATGCAGGACAAGCGGCGGGCCGTCCTTCGCCAAGGCGACTGACGGCATGAAGTCTGTACGGGTGACCTGCAGCCCGTGTTTCTCCAGCTCCAATGTCTTCACCACGTCGGGGTGCAGGCGGTTCAGCACATGCGCGATCGAGGAGACCCGAAAACCCGGCGCAAACTCTTCGGTGCGCGCCGCGCCGCCGACATCGCCGGCCGCTTCCAGCACCAGCACCTTGCGGCCGGCTTTCGCTAGAGTGGCGGCAGCGACAAGGCCGTTGTGGCCACCGCCAATGATAATGGCATCAAATGACGTCATGGGCCGGGCTCATATGGGAGGTCGATTTGGCGAGGTCGCGCAGGATCTCGGCTGCCGCATTGCGGCCGGGTGCGCCCATGACGCCGCCGCCGGGATGTGTCGAGGAGCCGCACATATAGAGCCCGCCGACCGGCGAGCGGTATTGTGCGTAGCCCGGCACCGGCCGGTTGAACAGCAACTGGTCGAAGGTCAGCTCGCCCTGAAAGATGTTGCCTTCGGTGAGGCCGACCTCGGCTTCGATCTCGCGCGGCGTGCGCACCTCCATATGGACGATGCGGTCGCGGAAGCCTGGCGAGTATTCCGCGATCTGCGCAACCACGCTTTCAGCGAAACCGTCGCGGTCGGCATCGGTCCAGTCCCGGCCCTTCACCTTGGGCGGTGCGTACTGCACGAAGCAGCTCATGAAATGCTTGCCCGGCGGCGCCATGGTCGGGTCGAGCGTCGTTGGGATGACCATGTCGAGGAATGGGTCGGCCGACCAGCGACCGACCTTCCAGTCGTCATAGGCGCGCTCCATGCGCTCCATGGAATCGGTGAAATGCATGTCGCCGCGATAAACGGGTGAATCCTTCGGCAGTGCCGGGAATTCCGGCAGAGAATCCAGCGCGATGTTGACCTTGCCGGAGGAGCCGCGGATCTTGAAGTTCCTGACCCGCCGCAGGAAAATGTCGGGCAGTTCCTTCTCCTCGACCAGTTTCAGGAATGTGCGTTTGACGTCGGCGTTGGAGACGACGAGCTTGCCGTAGACCTCCTCGCCGCCGGCCAGCACCACGCCCTTGGCCTTGCCTCGGCTCACCAGCACATGGTCGACCTCGGCGCCGGTGCGGATAGCGCCGCCGGACGCCTTGAAGGAAGCGGCGAGCGCCTTGGTGACGGCGCCCATGCCGCCGCGCGCATAGCCCCAGGCGCCGACCGAGCCGTCGACCTCACCCATATAATGGTGCAGCAGCACGTAGGCTGTGCCGGGCGACATCGGCCCGAGCGCGGTACCGATAATGCCGGACAAAGCGAAGTTCGCCTTGATGACATCGGTCTCAAAATATTCGTCGAGGAATTCCGAGATCGACATGGTCCAGAAGCGCAGCGTCAGCGCCATTTCTTCTGATGACAGGCCGACGAATTTCTTGCCGAGATAGAGAAGCTCTCCGAGGTCGCGCGGCTTGAGACTGGCCGGGTCCGGTGCGGTGCGCATCAGCAGCGGCTGGATGAAACGGCACTGCCGCGTCACGTCGCGCGAATAGCGGTCATAGGCCTCCGCGTCGCGCCTGGAGAAGCGGGCGAATTCGCGCCGGTGCGCATCGTGGTCACGGTAGTTGGCGAGGTAGTCGCCGTCGCGGGTGAACACGGCGCCGCCCTCATAGGAAATAACCTGCAAGCCGAAACGCGGCAGTTCGAGGTCGCGCATGATCTCGGGGCGAAACAGCGAGCAGACATAGGAGCAGTTGGAGTAGAGGAAGCCCGGCGTCAGCTCGCGGCTGGTGGCGGCGCCGCCGACCCAGTCGTTCTTTTCCACCACCAGCACGTCGAGCCCGGCGCGTTGCAAATAGCAGGCGTTGACCAGGCCGTTGTGTCCGCCGCCGATGACGATCGCATCCCAAGCTTTCATTCGCGCCCAGCCTTCATGGTGCTCGACCCTTCATTTTCGCGTGATTTGTCGCCGAATGCGCGGAATTTGGCACGGCAGCGGCTATTCTGTCCAGCCATTCTGAATGAATGTTCAACAAATGATATTGCGTTTTCCTGTTAATACGCTACGCTTTGCCGGCATTCGAACCTGCGCAATTCGGCTGACGGGACTTAAGGTCTGATGATCGAAACGGCAGATGGCGAGCCGGAATATGACGACGCCGCGATCCGCTTCCTCGAGGCGCTGTGGGGCGAGGGCTATCTGTCGCCGGGCGGACCAGACGAGGTCGACCGGGTGGTCGAAGGGCTGTCGCTCAGGGGCAAGACGATCCTCGACATCGGCTGCGGCTCCGGCGGCATCGCGCTGCATCTGGTGGAGCGCCACGGTGCTGCTCATGCCACCGGCTTCGACATCGAGCGGCCGGTGATCGAGGCGGCCAGAAAGCGGGCTGCTGTACGAGGGCTTTCAGACCGCGCCAGCTTCGTCCAGGCGCCGCCCGGAGCGCTGCCTTTCACCGATGGCGCCTTCGATGTTGTGTTCTCCAAGGACGCGCTTTTGCATGTGCCCGACAAGGACGCGCTGTTTGCCGAAATCTTCCGCGTGCTGAAACCGGGCGGCGTCTTTGCCGCCTCCGACTGGCTGATCGGCCATGACGGCGAGCCGTCATCTGAGATGAAGGCCTATGTCGCGGCCGAAGGCCTGTCCTTCGCCATGGCCTCGCCGGCACGCTATGCGCAAGCGATGCGCAGCGCCGGCTTTGCCGATCGCCGTCAGAGACCGCAATTCTTGGTATCGCAAGGTCGCGCGCGGCGAGCTGGAAAGGCTGAAAGGCCCGCTCTACGAGACGGCGGCAGCCGCGGTCGGAGCGGCCTATATCGACAAGAACATCAAGACCTGGGAGGCCATGAAGAAGGTGCTTGACAGTGGCGAGCACCGTCCCACTCATCTTCGCGGGTGGAAGCCGGCTGTCGTGGGATAGCCGGCAATGTGGAGCATGACGGCACCGATGAAAGCTGCGCGCGAAGAGCGATCCTCCGACACGTCTGGAGAAACCGAACCGGAAAAACGCGGCCGCAAGGCGTCGAAGGAGGTCAGGCAACAGCAGCTGATCGAAGCGACCATCGATTCGCTGGCCAAGCGCGGCTACGCGGAGACGACGATGGCCGATGTCGCCGATGGCGCCGGCCTGTCGCGCGGCATCGTCAACTTTCATTTCGAGAGCAAAGAGAAGCTGCTGATCGCCACCCTGCAGTATATGTATGACGAGTATTCGGCACATTGGCGTGCTGCCCTGCGGAAAGCCGGTGATGACCCAGCCCGCCAATTGCAGATTCTGGTTTGGGCCGACTTCGACCGCTCGATCTGCAACAAGCGCAAGCTCGCCGCTTGGCTCGCTTTCTGGGGCGAGGCCAAGTCGCGGCCGGTCTATCAGGCGCTGAGCAGTTCCCGCGACGCATATTACCAGCAGGTCTTCATCGACCTCTGCGCGACGCTCAAGCAGAGCGGCGGCTATGCCTATGAGCCGCAGGTGATGGCGCTGGCGCTGTCAGCCATGTTGGAAGGCCTGTGGCTGCGGTTGATGATGGGAACCGAAGACACCACGCGCGAAACCGCGCTGCAAGCGGCCAACGCGTTCCTCGCAGCCGCCTTTCCCAAGCACTACGGATAACCAGAAGCCGGCCAGTCGAGTCGGCAATGCAATGACAAAGAGGATGGAACAGCATGAAAAGAATAACCCGACGCCTGACACTGACATTGGCGCTGACGGCGACGCTGGCTGGTTCGGCTGCGGCGATTGCGGTCGCCGCCGACAAGGACCTGATCGTGTTCGACTGGTCCGGCTATGAGGACCCGAGCTTCCACCCCAAATATGTCGAGAAGAACGGCGACTCGCCGACCTTCGCCTTCTTCGGCGACGAGGACGAAGCCTTCGAGAAAGTGCGCTCCGGTTTCAAGGCCGATCTTGGCCATCCCTGCTCGCAGAGCGTGACAAAGTGGCGTGAGGCGGGGCTGCTGCAGCCGCTCGACACCTCGAAGATCACCGGCTGGAAGGATCTCAATCCCGGCATCATGGCGATGAAGGATCTGGCCACCACTTCGGACGGCAAGGCCTGGTTCATGCCGTGGGACTGGGGCAACACCCAGCTCACCTACAACTCCGACAAGATCGACGCGAAGGATGTGCAGTCGCTGAAGGCCTTCGCCGATCCCAAGTTCAAGGGGCGGGTCTCAATCGGCGACAATGTCGACGACGCCTATGCGCTGGCCAGCCTTGCCATCGGGCTTAAGGACTGGACCAAGATGACGGACAACCAGTTCAAGCAGGCTTCCGACTTCCTGCGTCAGGTGCACAAAAATGTCCGCTCCTACTGGACCGATACCACCGACGTCGTGCAGTTGCTGAGCGGCGGCGAGGTCGATCTCGCCTGGGCATGGAACGATGCCACGGTACAATCCGTCGCTGCCGGTGTGCCGATCAAGTCCAAGAAGGATACGGACGAAGGCATCTCGACCTGGGTCTGCGGCTACGTGCTGTTCAAGGACGCACCCGGCAATGTCGACAAGGCCTATGACTACCTCAACGCGATCAACGATCCCGAGACCGCCAAGGTGCTGGTCAAGGACTGGGGTTATGGCCAGGCCAACGCCAAGGGCATGGCCGGCGTCGACCCGGCGATCCTGAAAGAAAAGGGCTATGACGACGTGCAGAAATTCGTCGACAAGACCCTGTTCCAATCGCCCGTGCCGTCGTCGCTCAAGCTCAAGATGATCGCCGAATTCGAGAAGATCAAGGCAGGCTACTAAAGCTCTGTCCGGCCTCCTCCGTCTGCCTGTCAGTGCGCCGGGCAGACGGTCTCGCCAAGGCCGCTGAAATTCCGTAACGTCGCCCGGCCGCTTTTCGCGATGAGGAGTTTCGCGCCATGAATTCCATGCTTCGCCGCCTCGCCCTTGCCGCTGCTCTTACAGTCGGCGCTGGCGCCGTGCTTGCTTATGCCGAAGGCGGCGGCGACCTCGTCGTGTTCGACTGGTCAGGCTATGAAGATCCGTTGCTGCACCCCGACTACACCGCCAAATACGGCGCCGAGCCGACCTTTGCTTTCTTCGGCGACGAGGAGGAAGCGTTCCAGAAGATGCGCGCCGGCTTCAAGGCCGACATCGCCCACCCCTGCTCGCAAAGCGTGACCAAGTGGCGCGCGGCCGGCATTCTGCAACCGCTCGACACCTCGCGGATCGCCGGCTGGAAGGATCTCAATCCCGGCATCATGGCGATGAAGGATCTCGCCGTCACCGCCGACGGCAAGGCCTGGTTCATGCCGTTCGACTGGGGCAACACTTCGCTGCTCTACCGCACCGACAAGGTCACCGCGGAGGAAGCGCAGTCGCTGAAGATTTTCGCCGATCCCAAATTCAAGGGCCGCGTCACCATCGGCGACAATGTCGATGACGCCTATGCGCTGGCCAGCCTGGTCATCGGCCTCAAGGACTGGACCAAGATGACCGACGCGCAGTTCCAGGAGGCGTCCGCCTTCCTGCGTGACGTCCACAAGAACATCCGCTTTTACTGGACCGACGACACCGACCTCAACCAGGCCTTTACCGGCAATGAGGTCGACCTCGTCTGGGGCTGGAATGAGACCTTCGTGACGCTCAAGGGCCAAGGCATGCCGATCGCCATGAACCGCGACACCAGGGAAGGCATATCCACCTGGGTGTGCGGCTATGTGCTGATGAAGGATGCGCCGGGCAAGCTCGATCAGGCCTATGATTTCCTCAGTGCGGTCAACGCGCATGCCGTGTCCGATTACTTGGTCAAGACCTTCGGTTACGGCCACGGCAACAGCGCCGGGATGGCCGCGATCGACCATCAGGTGCTGAGCGACCGTGGCTTCGACAATCTCGACAAGTTCTTGGACAGGACGCTGTTCCAGCAGCCGGTGCCGCCTGAGCTCAAGCAGCGCATGGTCACGGAATTCGAGAAGATCAAGGCCGGCTATTGAGCGACAGGACTGAAAGAACCGATGTCGTCATCGTCGGCGCCGGTTTCACGGGCCTGTCGGCTGCGCTTGAGCTGAGAAAGGCCGGCATCGATGTCGTGCTGCTCGAAGCACGCGACCGCGTCGGCGGCAGGGTCGAGGCTATTCGCAACGGGCTTGGCGAGCGCATCGACAGCGGCGGCCAGTTTTTCTGCGAAGACATGCCGGAGGTGACGGCGCTGGCCGCGTCCCGTGGCAAGGCCTTCGTCGAAACCTATGTGAATGGCGATTTCATCACCCATCCATCGCTGTCGGTCGAAGAGGCCGAACGGACCTATCATGGCGCGATGGCAATCCGCGAGCGGATGAATGCGATCGAGCCGGACGATCCCTCGATCGCCGGCATGAGCGCTGCCGCCTGGCTCGAACGCCAGCATGATCCCACTGACGCCAAGACGGCTTTCCGCTCGATGATCGAAGGCCTGTGGTGCCTGGCGATGGACAAGGTGCCGCTGTGGTACCTCATCGACAATGACCGCCGCATCACCAACGAGGTGCCTGAGCTGCAATATTCGCTGCTCGAAACCATGCAGTCGCTGGCCGAGGATATGGCCGGAGATCTCGGCGACAGGGTTTGGCTGAACGAGGCGGTTACGCGCATCGAGCACGGGCCGCAAGGGGTTCGTGCCGTCTCGGCAGGCAGCGCCATCGAAGCGCGAAGAGTGCTGGTCGCGCTGCCGCCGGCGAGGGCCGCGAAGCTGGATTTCGCGCCCGCTCTGCCGCCAGCTCTCGCAAAGGCGCTCGGCGTCTGGGAAAGCGGTGCGGTGATCAAGATCCTGGTGCGCTATCCCACGCCGTTCTGGCGCAAGCGCGACCTGTGCGGCATGGTGATGTGGCGCGACCTGCCGGGCCTGTTCGCTTGTGACGCCAGCAAGGATGCGCAACATGCCGCGCTGGTCGTCTTCGTCGGCGGACCGCTGGGCTTGCATTGGCGTCCGCTCGCGGGCGCGGCGTTGCGTGCGGAGGTCACGGCAAGGCTCGTTGATGCCCTTGGGCCGGAGGCAGCCGACATTGTCGATTTCAGCCAGCGCGACTGGATCGATGACCGCTGGAGCGGCGGCGCCTACAGCGACCTTATTGTCGATGTGACGGCACGGGATGCCGAGCGCACGATCCGTGCCGGCGCAGATCCTGTTCATTTCGCATCTTCGGAACTGTCGCCGTCATTCCCGGGCTATGTCGAAGGCGCCATCGTGATGGGGCGGATCGCAGCCAAACAGATCGCGACGGAACTTAAAATTCTTAGTGGAGCATGATCTTATTCCGAAAATCGGTTCCCACTTTTCGGGATCATGCTCAGTCCGCCATCGCCACCAGGGCCTCGGGATCGTAGCCGAGGCGGACCGACGTGCCGACGGGGATATCGTCGGCGCCGAAGTCGTTGGTCTCTGTGACCGACAGTGGCTTTTCCAATCCGGGTATCTCGACGATCAGGTGGGTGATCTCGCCAAAATAGTGGCGTTCGACCACCTTGCCGGCCACTTCGAATTTCGCCGTCGCATTGTCCCACAGCACGCGCAATCGCTCCGGCCTGATGCCCAGAGTGGCGCCGCCGCCATTGCGCATGAAGGCCTTCGGCTTGTCGGTCCTGACCCGGCCGAAGCCCAGCGTGTCGACGACCAGCGAGGCGGCATTCTCCTCTATGATCTGCGCTTTTACGAAATTCATGCCGCCGAGGAAATCGGCGACCTGGCGGTTGACCGGCCGCTGGTAGATTTCCTTGGGCGAGGCGACCTGGGCGATCTTGCCGCCGAACATTACGGCGATGCGGTCGGACATAGCGAGCGCCTCATACTGGTCATGGGTGACCAGCACGAAGGTGATGCCGACCGCCTGCTGCAGGCGGCGCAGTTCGACCTGCATCTGCTCGCGCAATTTCTTGTCGAGAGCCGACAGCGGCTCGTCGAGCAGCAGCACCTTGGGCCGCATCACCAAGGCGCGGGCGAGCGCCACGCGCTGGCGCTGGCCGCCGGAAAGCTCGGTGGCGAGGCGTTTGCCGAGGCCGGTGAGCGACACCTGCGCCAGCGCTTCCTCGACGCGGCGCTTTTCTTCCGTTCCTCCCAGCCTGAGCCGTTTCAGCCCATAGGCGACATTCTGCTCGACATTGAGATGCGGGAAGATGGCATAACTCTGGAATACCATGTTGGTCGGCCGGCGGTTGGCGGGGATGCCTTCCATCGACTGGCCGCCGACCGAGATCGAGCCGCTGGTCGGGTTGTCGAAACCGGCAATCATGCGCAGCAGCGTGGTCTTGCCGCAGCCGGAAGGGCCGAGCAGCGAAAAGAACTCGCCCTCCTTGATGGTCAGCGAGGCGTCGTCGAGCGCCTTGAACGCCCCATAGCTGCGGGTAATGCTGCGGATTTCGATCATTGCTCGGTCGGTTTGGGGTCGATCAGATTGGGCCCGCTCGGACTTATCTTGCTTGGATGGCTCATCCTGAGGCCGTTCGGCCCGGGACTGCTCAGGCATAGAGGCCTCCCTCGCTCTGGGTGCGTCTGGCCGCATGGCGGCGCAGGATCTCGGCAACGGTCATCAAAACGAAAGAGGCAACCAGCAGCAGCGTGCCCAGCGCCAACACACCCGGCAGCTTGGCGGCAAAGCGCAACTGGCCCCAGATATAGATCGGCAGCGTCGTCTCGGTGCCGGTCAGGAAGAAAGCGATGACGAACTCGTCGAGCGAGATGGTGAAGCAGACCAGGAGGCTGGAAATGATCGCCGGCGCCACCATCGGCAGCGTCACCCGCCGGAAGGTGCCGAAGGCACTCTCGCCGAGATCGGCGGAGGCTTCTTCGAGGCTGCGGTCGAAGCCCTCGAAACCGGCGGTCAGCACCGTCATCGAATAGGGAATGCAGATCAGGACATGGCCGAGTACGACGGTGAACAGCGAAAGGCTTAAGCCCAGTTGCAGCATGACCAGCAGCATGGAGATGGCGAGGATGATTTCCGGCAGCACCAGCGGCGCCATGATCAGGCCATTGATTGTGCGGCGGCCGGGATAGCGGTAGCGGGTGATCGAGCGGGCGGCGAGGATGCCGAGCAGCGTCGCCAGCACCGATGCCGAGATACCGACGATCAGGCTGTTCCAGGCGGCGTCAAGCAGCGCCGGCGTCTTCGGCAGGTCTTGGTACCATTTCAGCGTATAGCCGGTGAGAGGAAATTTTGGCGTCGGCGCGGTGTTGATCGAGAAGATCGGCAGGAAGATCACCGGCAGATAGAGAAAGACGACGTAGAGGAGGGCGTAGGCGGACAGCCAGCCGCCGGGGAAAAGGCGCCGCCTCGCCGTCATCGCGCCAGCCTCTGCAGCGCGCGGATGATGAGCACGGTGGCGCCCGCCATTAGCGTCACGACCAGCATGGTGGTCACGGACAGTGCCGCGCCGAGTGGCCAGTTGGAGGCCTTGTGAAACTGCGACTCGATGGCATTGGCGATCATCACGCCATCCTTGCCGCCGACCAGCCTTGCGGTGACGTAGTCGCCGACGGTGGGGATCATGACGATGAGAGCGGCCGAGATGACGCCCGGCGCCGACAGCGGCAGCGTCACGCGCAGGAAGGAGCGCAGCGGGCCGTCGCCAAGATCGGTGGCAGCCTCGACCAAGGTGCGGTCGACCTTCTCGAGCGAAACGAAGATCGGCAGGATGGCAAAGGCCGCCCAGGCGTGTGTGAGCGTGATGATGACGGCGCTGGAATTGTAGAGTAGCGCGGTCGATGGTTCGTCGATGATGCCGAGGCCCATCAGGCCGGAATTCAGCACGCCATTATAGCCGAGGATGACTTTCCATGACATCACGCGCAGGAGATAGCTGGTCCAGAACGGGATGGTGATCAGGAACAGCCACAGGCTCTTGTGGCGACCGCCATGGAATGAGATGAAATAGGCGATCGGATAGGCGAGGATGACGGTGAAAAAGCTCACCGTCAGCGAAATGTAGAGCGAGCGCCAGAGCAGATCGCGGTAGATCGGCTCGGTCAGCGCGATGCGATAATTCTCCAGCGTGAATGTATGGTCGATGGTGAGGTAGTTCTGCGTCCAGAAGGAGTGGGCGAAGACCACCAGGATCGGCACCAGCAGCAGGATCAAAGCGTAGACCAAGGTCGGGCTGATCAGGGCAAGGCCCTGGACGGACTCGGACTGCAGAAGGGCGTTTCGCCTTGCTCGCGTCATGCGCCGCGTGGGCACCCCTTCGGCAGCTACCGTCATTGCAGCGACCCGGGCGTGATCTCGGTTGCTGGCTCGAACTGTTCCGCCATGATGCTCCCATCGACCGGGCCGGCTGCCTGTTCCCAATTTTTGCGGAGCGCGCTTTGCTGGTTGCGCTCAAGCTTGCCGGCTTTCTTTCATCATGAGCGCATCCGTGCATTGAAATCAAGCGCTATTTCTGTAATATTGATTGAACGGACATTCAAAATGAAGTGAAGAAAGCCGGCTTTCCTGCCCTTGGCGCTTCGCTTTCTATCCGGTGAAATTACGCTCAGACGATGCGAGGCAATGATGGCGGCTGCAAGAGACCTAAGAGCGATGGAAATGGCTGACGGTGGCGATGCGGTCGAGCTGGCCAAGCGCCATCTCATCCAGCCCTGGCCTTATGCCGGCTCGGTCGGCAATGAAGCGCGTGCGCTGATCGGCGAGGGCGATGGCATCTACATCACCGATGTAACAGGCAAGCGACTGATCGACGGGCCGGCCGGCATGTGGTGCATCAATGTCGGCCACCGCCGCGAGGAGCTGGCCAGGGTGATGTACGACCAGGCGATGATGCTGTCCTACAACACGCCCTGGTATACGATGAATGCGCCGTCGGCCGAGCTCGCCAAGCGCCTCGCCGATCATGCGCCGGGCGATCTCAGCCATACCTTCTTCACCACCGGCGGATCGTCGGCTGTCGAGACGGCACTGCGCTTCATGCAGTTCTACAACAATGTGCGCGGGCGGCCGGAAAAGAAGCTGATCCTCAGCCGCGGCGGCGCCTATCACGGCTCGACCTATCTGTCGGCCTCGCTCAACGGCCGGCCGCGCGACCGCGACTGGATGGACGGCGCCGACGATCTGGTCGTCAAACTGTCCTCGCCAGACCCGTTCCGGCGGCCGAAAGGCATTGACATCGCCGCCTTCTGCGATTTCCTGGTCGATCAGTTTCGCGATGCGGTCGCCCGCGTCGGCGCAGAGAAGATCGGTGCTTTCGTCGGCGAACCGGTGCAGGCATCCGGCGGCGTCGTCGTGCCGCCGGATGGCTATCTCAAGCGCATTCGCGAAATCTGCAGGGACAACGATATCCTCTATATCTCCGATGAGGTGGTGACCGGCTTCGGGCGGCTCGGCCATGTCTTTGCCTCCGGCGATGGCTTCGGCATCGACCCCGACATGATCACCTTCGCCAAGGGCGTTACATCAGGCTATTTCCCGCTTGGCGGCGTCATCATCTCGGAGCGGCTGCTTCAGGAAATGCGCCGTTCCAACCATCCCGATGCGATGTTCGGCCATGGCCTGACCTATACCAGTCATCCCATCGGCTGCGCGGTGGCGCTGAAGAACCTCGATATCCTGGAAGACAGCGTGCTGGCCCACACGCGCGATGTCGCGCCCTATTTCCAGGCGCAGTTGAAGACGCTGGAGGAACTGCCGCTGGTTGGCGAAGTCCGCGGCATGGGCCTGATGGGCTGCGTCGAGTGCGTAGCCGACCGCGAAAGCAAGGATCCGCTGCAGCTCGACAAGGATGTCGGCAAGCGCATCGACGCGCATTGCCACGAACTCGGCCTCCTGGTCCGGCCGCTGATCAACATGTGCGTGATGTCGCCGCCGCTGATCATCACGCGAGAGCAGATCGACGACATGGTGGCGATCCTGCGCGAAGGCATTTCGCGGACCATGGACGATCTGCGCAAAGAGGGCGTGTGGCAGGGGTGACTGGCAGTTCCGCCCCTACACCTGCGAGCGCATAGCCTCATTGAGGTTCCACATGTCCTTCTCCTCCGGCGCCGTCTCCAGGCCCAGCACCGGGATCTGCTTGCGCAGATGGTCGTGGTGGGTGCGCACACCGTATTCGAGGTCGGAGAGATAAAAACCCTCGAAGGCCTCCGAGATCATGGACTCGTTTGACCAGACGGAAAGCTGCACGTCCTCGTTCATGGTATCGCGGTCGATGCGGTAGGCGAGATAGCGGGCGGCCGCCTGTTCCCGGGTCTCGTCGGGGTAGCGGTAGATGGCGCCGCGCAGCAGCGTCTCGCCGGTCGACAGCGGGAACTCCTGATAGAACTGCACCGATTCCGGCATGATCGACAGCGCGTTGTTGGGGAAGATGCCGTAATAGATCCAGGCCCTGCGCAGATGCTCCGGCAGGTGTGAGGCATCGGGCGTGAGCTTGATGTATTCGCGCACGCTCCAGCGCCGGCCGGCATGCGGATTGTAGGTGGCAAACGAGCGCGACACGCCGTTGATGAACGGCTCGTCGAAATAGGTCGAGCCGTAGAGATCCTGCAGCGCCGGATGCGCCATGGCGACGTGGTAGCCTTCATTGTCGACGTCGCGCACCGACTTCCAGTTGACCGGCGTTTTCTGTGTCCAGATGCCCCAGGACGGCACCATCTCGGCCACGTTGTAGTGTGCCATCTCGGCCTCGATCGGCTTCAACAGTTCGGCCACCGAAGGCTGCGGGCCGCCCTTGCGAAAGCGGACAAAGATGAAGCCCATCCATATCTCAAGGTCGAGCGGCATCAGGCCGAATTCGGTCTTGTCGAGCTCGGGGAAGGAGCGCGGCCGGGCGGCGCCGCGCAGCGTGCCGTCGAGATTGTAGACCCAGCCATGGAACGGGCAGACCAGCGCGTTCTTGCAGGTGCCCTGGCTGTCGGCGACGACGCGGCTGCCGCGATGCCGGCACATGTTGTTGAAGGCGCGCACGACGCCGTCCTTGCCGCGCACGATGAGCGCCCGCTCGCCGACCACGTCCATAGTCAGATAGTCGCCGGCATTCGGCACGTCGCAGACATGGCCGGCGATCTGCCAATGGTTGCGGAAGACGTATTCCTTCTCAAGTTCGAGAAGCGCGTCGGAGTGATAACTCCAGCCCGGCAGACCCCGCCGGTCCCAATCATTGGGGATCGCCACGTCACGGAGATGCGGGTTCATAAAAAAGCTCTTCTTTTATTGAATACTCATTCAATAAAACCATATTTTACATTGAAATGCAATGGCTTGTAGAAATCACAACTTTTCAAGTCGGCACAACAGGACCAGCTGAAAGCCAGAAAATCCCGGAATATCCGGGCGTTAACCGGGGGCGTGAAATAGCTGTCCGGCATGCGGATTTGGCCGTGCCGAGCTTGCAAACACGGCCCGCTCCGAGACGAAAATACCTGGCGTCCGCAAATTCGATCCGCAGTGTGAGCTTGTTCATAGTGCGGCCGACAGGAAGCGGGCTTGGTGCGTTCGCGGCCCGCCTGTCGTCAACATTTGATTGCCCGGATGAAACAGCTTCGCAAACGCATCTTGCCGTCGGCACATGACCGGATCTGTCCGGATATGCCCGAATTTCTTGTTTCAAACCTGTTACGCGGGCAAGCCAAGCGCATCATTCGCCCGTTACCAGGCGCGCTTAGGTTCGTTTCATAAGAAAACGAAGGGGAGCAGCAATGCATACGAAAGTCGAGATCACTAGCAACGAACGACGCGCCAAACTGGCACTGCGTCAGCGCGCCAGCGACCATCCGGTTGCGATGTTCTCCATGCTGGGCGCCTGCGCTCTGGCCGTCATGTTCCTGACACCGGCTTCCGGTCCGGCTTTTGCTTCGCTCAACCCGCCGGCCAATGTTGTCCAGGGCGCGCCGACCACCATCAAGACCGCCCGGCTGCCGGAGCCGGAAATCGATTTTGCCTGCCAGGGTCAGGCCTGGGGCGCCGAGAGCGCGGAGTGCCTGCGCGTCATCGCCGCCCAGTCCGGCGTGCACAAGGCGCGTTCCGTCCGCATGATCGCCAACGCAGCGCCGCTGACCACGACACCCAACGTTTTCTGAACCTCCCGAGCGCTTCCTCCCGCGCTCGTTCTTGGCTCCCGCCGCTTCCCTCGGTCGGGAGCCTCTTTTTTAGGGCCTATCGATATTCGGGTGAGGCCGGCCTGCGCATGGAGGTTCCCTGCGCTTCCGGTGCTCGCGTACTTCAAGTACGCTCCGCTCCGGTTCTCGGGAACCACCATTCTCGACTCGGCCTGACCCGAATCTCGATAGACCCTACATGGGTGCTTCCGAAAACTTAGCCGGCGGCGGCGACCTGGTCGGCTATTGCCGAGAGTACGCCGCGGACGTCCAGCGTCGAGAACGGCTTTTCCAGGATTTGCGGGCGCTGCGGCGCCGGCAAGGCTTCGATCTCGGCCTTGGCGCCGATCAGGTCGCCGGTGACCAGCACGAAGCGTTTGGCCAGCGCCAGGTTGTCGGCGAGCAATTCGCGGTAGATGGCAATGCCGCTGGTGCCGGGCATGCGCAAGTCGGAAAAGACGATGTCTGGCGGCATGTGGCCGGTCAAGGTCGCCGCCGCCGACGTCCAGGCCGGCACGACCCGCGACTTGATACCCATCAGTTCCAGGATGTCGGAGAGGGAGCCGGCGACGTCGGGTTCGTCGTCGATGATCAGCGCATGGCGCAAGCCGCTGGAACGAGCCGGGCTGTCGCCGGCTGCTGCCGCGCCGCCGGTGATTACCGGCAGCTGGACGACGAAGCGCGCGCCACGCGGCAGCACCTCCTCGAACCAGATATTGCCGTTGTGGCGCTCGACGATCGATTTCGAGATCGACAGGCCGATGCCGGTGCCGACGCCGACCGGCTTGGTGGTGAAATAGGATTCGAAGATGCGGCTGCGGATCGCCTCGGGAATGCCCGGTCCGTTGTCCTCGACCGAAAACCCGGGGTTGCCGCGATCGCTGCGGAATGTCCGCACCTTGATCAGGCGGTCGCCGCCGATACCGGCCAGAGCGTGTTGGCTGTTGATCAGGAAATTGGCGGCCACCTGCGTGACGTGGTCGGCATCGGCCATCGCCAGCAGCGGGCCGGGCGCGAAATCGGTGTCGATGATGATGCCGCTCGAGCGTGCGCCATAGGCGGTTACTTCGAGTGCGGCGCGGATCACCTGGTTGAGATCGGTCTCGGCCTGCGCCGCCGGATGCAGGCGCACCATCGACAGGAAGCTTTTGACGATGCGGCCGCAGCGCTCGGCAGCGGCGCGCACTTTCTCGGCGCGAACCTTGGTCTGCGGGTCGGTGGCGAATTCATGCAGCAGCGTCGACTGCGCAACGACCACGGCGAGCGGGTTGTTGAGCTCGTGCGAAACACCGGCCAGCAATGAACCCATCGCCGCCATCTTCTCGTTCTGGTGCAGTTTTTCGCGCTGGCGGTTGATCTCTTCTTCGGCGCGCAGCTTATCGCGCAGATCGCGGATCGAACCGAAGATGAGCTGACGGTCAGCCACCCGCATCTCGGTCGCCGTCAATTCGATGGGAAACACCTCGCCGGCCGCATTCTGTGTCACGGTCTCAAGCCGTTGGCCAACCATCGGCGCGCCGCGGCCAGACATGTATTCGGCGCCCGAGACATAGCCCTTGCGGTAATATTCCGGCACCACGGTATCGAGCAGGTCCTTGCCGAGGATGTCGCTGCGCTGATAGCCGAACATCTTTTCGGCGGCCGGATTGAATTCGATGATCGAGCCGGTCTCGTCGATGACGATGATGGCGTCGAGCGACGCCTGCAGCATGGTGCGGCGGATGACTTCGCTGGCATGGGCGTCGGACGGCGAGTGCTCGATGGCGTCGCCGATGGCGAGCGCGATGATGTGCATCGTCGCCTCTTCCTCTTCGGTCCATTCGCGCTCGTTTAGGCAGTCATTGACCGCGAACGTGCCCCACAGATGACCGTGCGCGAACACCGATACCGACAGGAACGACTTGATGTGCTGCTTTTCGAAATCGGCCCTGAGGAACCCGTCGAGATCGCGCGTATGGCCGGCGAAGATCTTGCCTTGCCGCTCGTCCTCTCCAATCCGCTCCAGCAGCGGATCGGTATCGACGATCGACTGCATGATCACCGTCGGCGAAGCCAGTTCGCCGCCGAAGCGAGGATCGATCCAGTAGGCGGCGACCGATTGGGCGAAGCCCTGGCCGGGCAATTCGCGCAGCCTGAACAGGATGCCGCGCTGGCAATTCATGGCGCTGCAGAGCGTTTCGAGGATGGTTTCCATCTCGCGCTGCCAGTCGCCGGCATCGCGCAACCGGCGGACGACGCGCACAGCCGCCATCGCGGCGCTCTGGCGAGCGCCTTGCGGGTCCATACGTGGTGCTGGTTCAGCGGTCATGTCAGCCATCAGTAAAGGGCCGTCGAATTAGGCAGCTATGGAGCATTTCACGAAAAAGGTGAAACGCTCCATGTTTCAATGCAATCCCGAACGGAAATCGCTACGCACTGTTCCTGGAATTGCTAGAGCGTTTCACCGTTTCACCGTTTCACGGAAACGGAGAAGCCTCTATCTCTTTGTTTTTACGCAATTCCGGGCGGAAAACCGCGTACACTTTTCCTGTAATTGCTCTAGTGCCCGTCACCGGTCGGCAGCGAGAAGATATAGCCTTCGCCGCGCACTGTGCGCAAAAATTTCGGATTGGCCGGATCGGTTTCGATCTTCTTGCGCAGCCGCATGATGCGAATGTCGACGGCGCGCGACGATTCAGGATCCTCAACAAAACCAATCGCCTCGGAGATCGCCGATCGCGTCAACAGCCGGTTGGCGCGGGTCAGGAAAACCTCCAGCACATCGAACTCGCTCTTGGCCATGTCGATGACGGCGCCGTTGGCGCCGGTGACAAGCCTGCCGTCGAGGTCGGCCTGGAACGGGCCGAAGGTCAGGCGGCGGCCGCCATCGGCTTGTGTCTTCGCCGCCTGGGGCGGGCTCGGCTGCGGAACGCGGCGCAGCACGCTGCGCACACGAGCCAGCACCTCACGCAACTCGTAGGGCTTGACGATGTAGTCGTCGGCGCCAAGCTCCAGCCCGACAATGCGGTCGAGTGCGGTGCCGGCAGCCGTGGCATAGATGATGCCGACCGGTATTTTCGAGCGCAGCCAGCGGCCGAGCGACAGTCCGTCCTCGCCCGGCATGGCGATGTCGAGAATGGCCAAATGAAACGATTCCGTCTCCAGCAAGGCGCGCGCCTCGGCCGCGCTTCCGGCCTGGGTCACATCGTAGCCGTTGGCGCCGAGATACTCGGCTACCGCGTCCCGGAGATCGGGCTCGTCCTCGACGATGACAATCCGTGCCCGCACTATGGCCTCGCTCCCGCTTTCAGCGGAAAGTAGATTGGGTATAAACATGATGTCCAGCACTCATATCCGGTTGCGGGGGAACGGGAAGAAAAACATGGCTGCACGATCCGTCATCGCGCTGGTTTCCGTCGCCGATGTGGTGGCCGGCGATCTTGCCGATCATCTCGACCGGCGCGGCCATGACGTGCGCGAGGCGCGGCAGCCCTGGGAAGCTGAATCCCTGCTTTCGGCCGGAGGCATCGATATCGTCATCGTCGGCGACAGCCTCAGCCAGGCGGAAGGGCGGGACCTGCTCAGGCGTTATGGCGGCGGCCAGAGCGCGGACGGGAAGGCGGGGCCGGATTTCATCCTGATCTGCCGGCCGGCCGATCTGGTCGACAAGGTGCTGGCGCTCGAGCTTGGCGCCGCAGATGTCGTCGAAAGTCCGCTCAATGTCAGGGAGCTTGCCGCGCGCATCGGCGGCCTGCTGACGCGGCGCGGCAGGTCCGCCCAGGAACTGATCGTGCTGGAAAATGCCACCGTCGATTTGCGGTCGGCCATCGTCATGCACCGTTCGGGTACGGAAGAACAGCTGTCGCCGGGCCAGGTGGCGCTGCTCAGGCTGTTTCTGGCCAGCCCGCGCAAGGTGCTGACGCGCGACGACATCATTGCGGCGGCGCCCGCCGAAAATGCCGATGCCTTCGACCGCTCGATCGATTCGCGCATCGTGCGGCTGCGCCGCAAGCTCGACACCGAAACCATCACAACTATACGCGGCGCAGGCTACCGGTTCGACCCGCCGACGCAGCGCGCCGACTGAGGGTCGGGAGGCTGGATTGTTCCTCGGCTCGCCCAAAAAAGCTGCGCAATCTCGGGCGCCATGCATAGGCGTCAGCGCACCACCAGAAGCGATGGTCCCGACGGCAATTCGCTGGCGACTACGATTTCGCTGGCGGCATGCGCGCGGTCCTTCAGGAGAACCGTGGCGAGACCGGCAAAGCCGAGCAGGCCTTGTGCATAGAGCAGTACCGAAAGCACGGAGGCTGCAGATTTCGTCTTCATCGGTTGTCCCCAAAAATCAGAACCGCGGGTGCTTCAGGATAAACCCGAAGTGCCCGCGTCGCCCACGGAGCCCCCCGTTGCGACGCGGGCCTTCGGTCCTCTCGGCAGCAAGTTGCCGGAGGGGCCGCGCATCCACTTCAACCCGAGGCCGACCCGCCAGAGGGCCCTGAGACGGTTGATGCGCAGACTGGAGACAATCCAGACCAAGGCTATGAACAGCGCGGCATGCAGCGTCGAAATCTCACCCGAATTCATCACCGCCAGTTTCGTCATCGGGGTGCCGGCTACTGTGCCGATGCCGCCGACGACAAATGCGGCGATGCTTATCCTGAAGAGCCAGGACAGGGTGGTCGATTTGATGCTCATTTTCGTTGGCGCCGGCTGTTCTCGTTGGGATGACTGTGCCGCGAGCCTGTAACCAGATCATGCCGCCCAGGCCGCGCTTTGTTGCAAGTCGGTTTCGAGCGAAGCCAATCTTCTTTCATATAAGGACATCAGCACTTTCGTTTGGGGGCGCGGTGCGTGATCGGGAGTGCGCAGCGAAGGCGGAGCACGCTTCCCTTGTCCACCTTGCTTGTTAACCAGAGGAAACAGATTCGAAACACAAACGAGCCTCAGCGAAGTCAGTCTGAAACATGGCGCGGGGATAAGGCGGCCACCGAATTGACGCCGGCAGGACCGGCAAAGAGGAGCCATCATGTACAAAGCCATTTCCGCCAAACTCATCAACGTCACCGCCGCAGCCGGCGGCGCCGCGCTTCTGCTTGGCACCGCCAACAGCACCGCCCATGCCGCGGCAAACCAGATCGTGGCGCGTGTTTCGCTGTCGCAGCAGACCATGGAAGTGCTGGTCGATGGCCGGCCGACTTTCGCCTGGAAGGTCTCGACCGGCGACAGTGCGCATGTCACGCCGACCGGCTCGTTCAAGCCGACCCGCATGCACGAGATGTGGCATTCGAAGAAATACGACAACGCGCCGATGCCGCATTCGGTCTTCTTCAGCGGCGGCTACGCCGTGCATGCGACCAACGCCATCAAGCGGCTGGGACGGCCGGCGTCGCATGGCTGCGTGCGGCTGCATCCCGACAATGCCGCCGACTTCTACCAGTTGGTCGAAACCTTCGGCCCGACCAACACCAGCATCGTCATCGTCAAGTAGCAGACTGCGTTTGGAGCGATGGTGCAGCGCAGCCGGCCAGGTCATGCCGCACCGCAAGTTCCCGCCTGAAGCTCCATCAGAGCTTCGCGGTAAATCAATCCAGTCAAAAAAGAGGCCGGAAATTTCCGGCCTCTTTTCGTTTGTTCGCTAACGCCGTTCGCAGCTCAGTCCGCGTGCACCGGCATCAGCTTCGGGTCTGGCTTTTCGGCGTGGTGCGGCAGGTCCTTGCTGGCGATGAAGGTGTAGAACATCGGCACCACGAACAGGGTGAACATGGTTCCGACCAGGATGCCGGTGAAGATCACGAGGCCCATCGAATAGCGCGCCGCCGCACCAGCACCACTGGACACGATCAGCGGCACGACGCCGAGCGCCATCGCCGCTGTCGTCATCAGGATCGGCCGCAAGCGCACCTTGGCCGAGGCGACGATCGCATCGCGCCGCCTCATGCCATGCAACTCGCGCTGCTGGTTGGCGAACTCGACCAGAAGAATGCCGTGCTTGGTGATCAGACCTATCAGTGTGATCAGGCCGACCTGCGTGTAGATATTGAGCGTTCCAAGCCCCAGATTGAGCGGCACGATGGCGCCAAAGATCGACAGTGGCACCGCCATCATGATGATCAGCGGGTCGCGGAAGCTTTCGAACTGCGCCGCCAGCACCAGATAGATGACGATTACGGCGGCTGCGAACGCGATAAGGATCGTGTTGCCCTGCTCCTTCTCCTGCCGGGACTGGCCGGAATAATCGATGAAGAAGGTATCGGGCAGGCTCTCCTTGGCAAGGTTCTCCAGGGTCTGCAGCCCGTCGCCCGTGGTGACGCCGGGAAGCGGCAGC
Organism: Mesorhizobium sp. L103C105A0; assembly: GCF_000502215.1. Classification (NCBI taxonomy): domain Bacteria; kingdom Pseudomonadati; phylum Pseudomonadota; class Alphaproteobacteria; order Hyphomicrobiales; family Phyllobacteriaceae; genus Mesorhizobium; species Mesorhizobium sp. L103C105A0. The sequence goes on from NZ_AYXF01000011.1 coordinate 143,308, forward strand.
GCTGATATCGTCGCCGAGTTCAGCTGGTTGAACTGCTCGATCGCGGCCGGCGCGGCGTTGGTCGAAATCTTCACTACCGCTGAAAGCGGCACCATTTCGCCGGTCACGCTACGCACGAAATATTCGCCGAGCTTCTCGGGATTGTCGCGGAATTCCTTCGGCACCTGCGGGATGATGTCGTAGCTGTTGGAATCGCGGTCGAACTGAGCCACTTCGGCGCCGCCGACCAGCAGCGTCAGCGTCTGGCCGATGTCGGCGATCGGCAGGTTGAGAGCCGCCGCGCGGTCGCGGTCGATGGTCACCGTCACCTGCGGAGCGTCAAAGGACATCGAGTTTTGCACGACGATGAAGCGGCCGGAGGCCTGCGCCTTGTTCTTAATCTGCTCGGCCGCCTCGTAGACCTCGGCGGAACCACCGGTCGAGCGCACCACCATGGAGATCGGCAGGCCGCCGCCGGAGCCCGGCAGCGTCGGCGGCGCGAAGACGAAGGCCTCGACGCCGGCCACCTTGCCGAGGCGTCCCTGGATATCGGCTTGAAGCTCCTTTGAGTTGCGCTGGCGCTCGGCCCAATCCTTGAAGGCGAAGCCGACAAAGGCGCCGTTGGTGGCGCCGCCAAAGGCAACGGCGGAGAATTGCGCCCTGGTTTCGGGAATGTCCTTCACCAGGCCGAGGATCTGGTTGACGTAGGTCTCGGTGTAGTCCGAGGTCGCGTAGCGCGGTGCCGTCACGATCGACAACAGGAAGCCCTGGTCCTCTTCCGGCGCCAGTTCGCTCGAGGTCTTGGTGAACATGAAGCCGGTGAGCGCAACCAGCGCCACGACCATCAGCAGCGTCACCGGTCGATTTCTCAAGGAGGCGGTTACCGCCCGCTCATAGACATGCTCGACACGGCTGAAGGTTCCGTCGACGACGCGCTGGAAGCGACTGTGCGATCCCGCCTTGAGCAGACGCGCCGCCATCATCGGCGTGATGGTGACGGCTATGAGGCCGGACAGCACCACCGAACCGGCGAGCGTCACCGCGAACTCGCGGAACAGCGCACCGGTCAGGCCGCCGGTGAAGGCCAGCGGCGCGAACACGGCGGCGAGCGTGATGGTCATGGCCACGATGGCGGAGAAAATCTCGCGCATGCCGTTGAAGGCCGCCTGCATCGGCGACATGTGGTCCTCCTCCATGTGGCGATGGATGTTCTCCACCACCACGATAGCGTCGTCGACGACAAGGCCGATGGCCAGCACCATGGCCAGCAGCGACAGAAGGTTGATCGAATAGCCGACCGCAAACAAAAGGAAGCAGACGCCAACCAGCGACAGCGGGATGGTCACGATCGGCATCATCACCGAGCGGAATGAGCCGAGGAACAACAGGATGACCACGACGACGATGGCGACGGCTTCGGCGATGGTCTTGAACACTTCATCGATCGAGGCGCTGATCTGTTCGGTGGAATCGTAGACGATTTCGATGGTCATGCCTTTCGGCAGCGTCTCTTGAATCAAAGGCACGATCTTGTGGATCGCCTCCGCCGTTGTCAGCGGGTTGGCGGCCGGCGTCGGGAAGATGGCGAGGAAGGTGCCGGGCTTGCCATTGAAGCTCACCCTCGTGTCGGTGCTCTCGGCGGCAAGCTCGACTCGCGCCACGTCGCGCAAGCGCACCACCTGGCCGTCCGTCGAGCGCAGCGGAAGCTCGGCAAAGGCCTCAGGCGTCTGCAGCGTCGAGCGAACCGTGATCGAGGAGACGACATATTCGTTCTCGGTGTTGCCGGGCGCCGACAGGAAGTTGGAGTTGTTGATCGCCGCCAGCACTTCGGCGGCGGTGACGCCACGCGCAGCAAGCTTGACCGGGTCGATCCAGACCCGCATCGAATATTCCTCGGCGCCGAAGATCTGCACGTCGGCGACACCTTCGACCGTCGACATGCGCGGCCGCACCACCCGCTCGATATATTCGGTGAGCTGCTCCTTGCTCATGTTCGGATTCTGCATCGAGATGTACATCATCGCGAACTCTTGGCCGGTACCCTTGACGATGACCGGGTCCTTGGATGCATCCGGCAAGGTGCCGCGTACGCCCTGCACCTTCGACAGGACCTCGGTCAGCGCGACATCCGGATTGGAGCCGAGCTTCATCTGGACGACCACGGTGCTCGAAGACGGCCGGCTGGACGAGGTGACGTAGTCGATGTTCTCGGTCGAGGCGACGGCCCGCGCGATCGGGGCGGAGATGAAGCCCTGGATCAGGTCGGCGCTGGCGCCGGGATAGGCGGTGGTGATGGTGATCGCCGTCTCGTCAACCTTGGGATACTGCCGGATCGACAGGTTGAAGATGCCCTGGAAACCCAGGAGCAGGATCATGCAGGCGAGGACGGTGGAGAGGACCGGCCGGCGAATGAAGATGTCGGAAAAGTTCATTGCTGAGCCTGCTGGTTAGCCGACTTGCTGGGGTCAATGGTGTTGTCGACAGCGACGGACATGCCGTTGAAGAGACGGTTCTGACCGGCGGTGACGACCTCGTCACCGGCCTTGATGCCCTCGATGATCTCGACCATGCCGTCGTTGCGGCGGCCGGGCTTCACGAACACCTGCGACAGCACGAGCGCCGGCTTTTCCGGTTCTGCCGCGGGCTTCGCGGGGTCGACAGCCGGCTTGTCCGCGGGCTTCGCCGCGGCGTCTTCGGCAGCCGGTTTCGCGTCTGCCGGCTTTGCATCTGCCGCCGGCTTTGCTGCGTCGGCCCCCGCGGCAGGCTTTTCCTCGGGTTTCGCGGCTGGGGCGCCTTCCGCCGGCTTCGCCGGAACGACGACGAAGACGAAGTCGCCATAGAGGCTCGACGTCAATGCCGTCTGCGGCAAGGACAGAATGTTTTTCTCCTGCGGCAGCTCGACGCGAACCTGGACGAACTGGCCGGGCGTCAGCTTGCCGTCAGGGTTGGCGACCTCGCCGCGGACGGACACCAGGCGGCTTGAAGCGTCGATCTTGGGATCGATGCCGCGAATGGAGCCGGCAAACGGCATGTCGGCGCCGCCGCCGGTGCCGCCGAGGCCGAGCCGCACCGCCTGGCCTATCTTGAGCAGCGGCAGCTGCTGTTCGGGTACCGAGAAATCGACCCGCATGGTGTCCAGATCCTGCAAGGTCACCACTGCGTTGCCGGGCGAGAGATATTGGCCGAGGTCGATCTTGGGGATGCCCACGGTGCCGGCGAACGGCGCCGTCAGCTGCTTCTGATCGAGCACGGCCTGCAGCTTGTTGACCTGCGCGGCGGAGGCCGATGCAGCGGCTTGAGCGGTGTCGAGCGTGGCATCCGTTCCGACGCCGCGCCGCTGCAGCTCCAGCGCGCGTTCGAGCGCCGTCTTGTCGGACACGGACTGCGCCTTGGCCGCGACCAGATCCGCGCGTTCGACGGCATCGTCGAGCTGCAGCAGGACCGAATCGACCGGCACCTTCTGGTTGGCATGGAAAAGGATGTCCTTGACGATGCCGCTGGTCTCGACGGTAAGGTCGACACCGCGCACGGCGCGTACCGTGCCGATCGCCTCGACCCCCGGCGTCCAGTCGGAAGGCTTGACGACAACCGTCGATACGGTCGTCGCCGGCGGCTTCATGGTGGCGAAATACTGTTTGATAGCGTTGTCGCGGAACAGGTTGAAGCCGACAACGCCGACGCACACCAGAGCGAGCAGAAGCAGAATTGCGGTGATAGAGATGAAGCGCTTCACGAACTGTCCCCTCGGCCGGTGTCCGGCAAAATAGCCGAATAGCGGGACACTTATCGACGCCAGGTCCCGATTACAAATGACGGCGAACTTACTGTACCGTCTGGACGGTCTTGTCAATTCCGCCTAGGCTGGTGCGGGGGAAGGGATCGATGAAGACCCAAAGGGCAAATTCGCGCGACAAGATACTCGCCGCCGCCGCCGATGTCGCACGCGAGACCGGTCCCGGCAGCCTGTCGCTTGACGCCGTCGCCAGCCGCGCCGGCGTGTCGAAAGGCGGCCTGTTATATAACTTTCCGACCAAGGCCAAACTGATGCAGGGCCTGGTGGAGAATTACCTGCGCGCGTTCGAGCTGGCGCTGGAATCGGGCCGTGTCGCCGGCGCCAGCGGCGAGAGCCTGCTCGCCACCTATATCCGGCTCTCGGCGGATGATTGCGAGGAGCCGAAGCCGACGGCTTCGTGGATATTCTCGGCGATCGCCGAGGATCCGGATTTCCTGACGCCGATAAAAGCCTTCAAGTCGCAGCTGCTGCAGCGGCTGAAGAGCGAGACGCCGGACCTCAAGACGCTGCTGGTCTGCTTTCTGGCCATCGAAGGGCTGCGCAGCATGAACCTCTTCGATTCCGACGTGCTGTCCGCCGACGAACGCCACTTGCTGGTATCGGCCCTGCTGGAGATTGCAGGATAGCTCAGGGCGTCGGATCGAAGAAGCGATACGGGCCGGGCGGAAAGGACGGTTGGTGAGCGGCATGGCATAGGCACGCATCACGACATCGGCGATTTCAAGCTACAGCCCCCTGATTCGTTGGATCGATGGTTCAGGAATGACTGCGCGAATGCGCGGCCGACTATGTTGCGCCGCACCATAACACTGCCGTGCCAGCCTTGACGTGTCAGCCTTGAGACGGCGCTCGGCGAGGCCGGCAAAGCGCGTTTTAGGGCTGTGATGGCGCCGACATATGGTTATGGCATTGTCATGTTGCGGCGCACAAACTATGTGCCTTTGTAGTCCTCCTAACAGTCGCGAGATCTCCATGGGTTCCCTTTCTTCGAAGAATGCGCTCGTCACCGGATCGACCAGCGGCATTGGCCTGGCCATTGCCCGCGCCCTTGCCGCCGAGGGCGCCAACGTCACGATCAACGGCCTTGGCGAAGCCGCGGCGATCGAACAGGAGCGCGCCGGCATCGAGAAGGATTTTGGCGTCCAGTGCCGCTACTCCGGCGCCAACATGATGGACGGCGCAGCGGTGACCGCCATGGTGCGCGAAGCCGAGCAGGCCTTGGGCAGCCTCGACATTCTGGTCAACAATGCCGGGATACAGCATGTCGCGCCAATCGAGGAGTTTCCCGACGACAAGTGGGAAGCCATCATCCGCATCAATCTGCTTGCCGCCTTTTACGCGATCAAGGCCGTGGTGCCCGGCATGAAGGCGCGCAAATGGGGCCGCATCATCAACACCGCGTCGGCGCATGCACTGGTCGCCTCGCCGTTCAAGTCGGCTTACGTCTCGGCCAAGCACGGCATAGCGGGTCTGACCAAGACGGTAGCGCTGGAAGTCGCGCAGGACGGCATCACCGTAAACGCCATCGCGCCCGGCTATGTCTGGACGTCACTGGTCGAAAAGCAGATCCCCGACACGATGAAGGCGCGCGGCATGACCGAGGAACAGGTCAAGCGCGACGTGCTCCTGGCGGCACAGCCGACGAAGCAATTCGTCACCGTCGAGGAGCTCGCCGCGCTGACGCTGTTTCTGTGCTCGGACTCGGCCAGGCAGATTACCGGCACGACTTTGCCGATGGATGGCGGCTGGACGGCGCAGTAGGCGCGGTCCCCCGGCGCCGCTCTTTCCTTGACAAAGACGAAGGATCAATCCAGCATTGTGGCAAGGGGTTCCTTCGCGACGACCCCGTGAGGCGTCAGCCCAATGATCGCGTCCAAACTCTCACTCTGGAGGTGGACGCCATGCCGTCAACAACCGCAATCACCGTAGCGCAGCTTTCCCGCCTTGTCGGTCTGTCCGACGCGCCTGTTCTTGTCGATGTCCGCATCGACGAAGACTACGACGCCGATCCGCGGCTGCTTCCGGCCTCGTGCCGGCGCGACTTCAAGTCTGTTTCGAGCTGGGCGGCCGAGTTCACGGGGGCTCATGCTGTCGTCATCTGCCAGAAGGGGCTGAAGCTCTCGCAAGGCGTTGCCGCATGGCTGCGCCATGAGGGCATTGCTGCCGAATCCCTTGAAGGCGGCTTCGAGGCGTGGCAGGCGGCCAAGGGACTTCTGGTCAAGGCCGACAAGATACCGCCCCGCGACGACAAGGGCCGCACGGTCTGGGTGACGCGTGCCCGCCCCAAGGTCGACCGCATCGCCTGTCCCTGGCTGATCCGCCGCTTCGTCGATCCCTCGGCGGTGTTCCTGTTTGTCGAGCCGTCTGAAGTGCTGGCGGCCGCCGATCGGTTTGGGGCGGTTGCCTTCGACATCGACGACGTGTTCTGGAGCCATCGCGGCGAGCGCTGCACCTTCGACACGATGATCGAAGAGTTCGGGTTGCGGTCCGAAGCGCTCGATCGCCTTGCGCTGATCGTGCGTGCAGCCGATACGGCGCGCCTCGATCTCGTACCGCAGGCGGCCGGGTTCCTCGCTGCATCGCTCGGGCTGTCGCGCATGTTCCGCGACGATCTCGAACAGCTTGATGCCGGCATGCTGCTCTACGATGCGTTCTTCAGATGGTGCCGCGATGCCACTGACGAAACCCACAATTGGCCCAGCGCGGGCAAAGCGCCATGAGCGCCCTCGCCGCGGACGACGATGCACAGGCTACCGAGGCTCCGGTCGTCCCGACCTTCCGCCAAGCCGCGAAACTGTGGGCAAGGATCGGCCTGCTCTCCTTCGGCGGGCCGGCCGGACAGATCGCGCTGATGCACAAGGAATTGGTCGAGGATCGCCGCTGGATCGGCGAGCAGCGGTTCCTGCATGCGCTCAACTACTGCATGCTTCTGCCAGGCCCCGAGGCACAGCAGCTCGCCATCTATATCGGCTGGCTGCTGCACCGGACCGCCGGCGGCCTCGTCGCCGGCATCCTGTTCGTGCTGCCCGGTGCGTTTGTCATGCTGGGCCTCAGCATCTTCTACGTGCTTTACAATGATGCGCCTGTCATCGAGGCGCTGTTTTTCGGCATCAAGGCGGCGGTGCTGGCCGTCGTCGTCGAGGCGGTCCTCCGCATCGGCAAACGGGCGCTCAAGAACCGGGTGATGGTGGCGATCGCGGTGGCCGCGTTCCTTGCCATTTATGTCATCAGGCTGCCGTTTCCGCTGATCATCCTGGTTGCAGGGCTGACCGGCTGGATCGGCAACCGCTTGGCACCGGCGCGTTTTTCCGGAGCCGCACGCGGCAAGGACAATTTGCCCGATGTCAGGGGCGCCGTCGACGTCATGTTCGAACGCGGCGACCTCGCTCACACCAAGCCGACGAAATGGCACGCGCCGCGCACCATCGCGATCTGGCTGCCGATCTGGCTCGGGCCGGTCGTACTGATCCTGGCGCTGACCGGCCCTGCCAGTGTTTGGGCACAGCTTGGCGGCTTCTTCAGCCTGATGGCGGTGGTCACATTCGGCGGCGCCTACGCTGCGCTCTCCTATGTCGCGCAGGCAGCGGTGACCTCGTTCGGCTGGCTGGCGCCGGGTGAAATGGTCGATGGGCTTGGTCTGGCCGAGACGACGCCGGGACCATTGATCCTGGTGCTGCAGTTCGTCGGCTTCGTCGCCGCCTATCGTCACGCCGGTGCGATGGGACCGCTTGTGGCCGGATCGCTCGGCGCATTGCTGACGCTCTGGGTGACGTTCGTGCCGTGCTTCTTCTGGATCTTTCTGGGTGCCCCCTACATCGAGGCGCTGCGCGGCAACAAGGCGCTGTCGGCGGCGCTGAGTGCGATCACGGCGGCTGTGGTCGGCGTGGTGATGAACCTTGCGCTGTGGTTCGCACTGCATGTCGTCTTCGGCGCGGTGCACCGTTTTGGTCTTGGGATGGAGCTACCGGTGCTGTCGTCGCTGGATTGGCGCGCCGCGCTGCTGGCGGCGGCCGCCATGGTCGCCATGCTGAAACTGAGGATCGGCATGCTGCCGACATTGGCCGGCTCGGCGCTGGCCGGACTGGCGCTGCTGGCCTTACCTGCGTAGCGTCCGAAGGCGCGACCAGCCATTATCACAGCCGGATTTTTGAGGTATGCCGGGCCGGCGCACAACGGTCGCGGGCGCTGGTAGGATCAGCGCTGGCCCCGGAGATACGCTTTACGTCGAACCCGATACCGCCAAGCTGAACCTGCTCGACGCGGAGAGCGGCGCGCTGGCGAACTGATTTGACGAGGTTGGCCGAGCTGTTCAAAGTCGATCCTGGATCGCACAACGGGATATGACATGGTGGATTCCGATCGGATCGACAAGCTGATCGCAGGGGTGCCCCCTGCCTTGGCGCTTCGTGCCGGGCTGGACCTTGGCATCTTCACCCGGCTCGGCGGCGATGCTGCGACTGCCGACAGCCTTGGGGCAGCGCTCAAAGTCGAGCCCGCTCGTCTGTCGCGGCTCCTCTACGCGCTCGCCAGCATCGGTCTCCTCGAGGTCGAGGATGGTCAGTTTCGCAACGGAGCCGAATCGTCGGAGTTTCTCGACACGTCCAAGCCGACCTATCGCGGCGGCGATCATGTGCTGCTGCGCGAACTCTGGGGAGCCGACCTTTTGACCGCAGAGTCGCTGCGGCAGAACCGGCCGGCCGCGCTGCATGACTTTTCTGAAGCGGGGCCAGAATCCGCAGCGGCCTTCAGCCGCATGCTCGCACCGGGAGGGGTGATTTTCGGCCGGAATCTGGCCCGTGAGCTGGACCTCTCGGCGGTCCGTTCGGTGATCGACATCGGCGGCGGCGCCGGGACCATTCTGGTCGGACTTCGCGAGCGATGGCCGCATATTGCGGCGACTTTGATGGAACTCCCGACGGTCGCAGCGGTCGCACCAGCGATCCTGTCGGAATACGGTGCCGGCGATGTGGTTGTCGAAGAAGGCGACATAACGGTCGCGCCATCGACCGGCCGGCATGACTTGGCAATCCTGAAGGCCGTCGTCCAGGTCCTGCCGCCGGACCAGGCGCGCAGTTCGATCCTGAACGCGGCGCGTTGCCTCACCCAAGGAGGCGAGATCGCAATTGCGGGGTGGGGTGTCGTCGATGACGACCGTCTCGGCCCGCCTGAGGGTGTCTTTCTCAATCTCACCTTCCTGAACCTTTACCGCGCGGGCGAATCGTACACGGAAGGTCAGTATCGCGGGTGGATGGCCGGGGCTGGGTTCCGGGATATCTCCAGGTCGCAGCTGACCGACGGCACCACGTTGTTTCGTGGGCGCCTCACGGACTGATCGTGGCTGGAGTGGTTGGTTTCGGGCGTGTGTGGCCCTCAGAGCCAGCCCCGGACGGATTGCACAAAGTTCCTGAGGCGGCGTGAGCCGATCTTTCCCCTTACCGGCAGCGCGGTGTCCCCTGTCTTCTCGATAGCTTCTTCGCAGAGGGGGCATTTAAATGTCACTTGGTCGACAACAAAGTTCGGGATAGCGGCATATTTCGCATTCGTCGATTGGGGCGGAACCTCCGACAGGATGTTGCGCGGTCGCTGCAACTTGCGCCTAGCTAGCCCGTTCGACTACGTCGAATCGGAATGGAGTTTTTAGACATTCGTTTATCTATTCGTGGTTTCTAATACATATGGCATCCAACGCGTTCACCCGGATTTGGTTTGCTTTGAGCCGCCTAAGGCGCGCCACGAACGGTAACGTTGCCGTCATCGTTGCCTTCACCTTGCCGGTCGTGGTTGGCGGCGCCGGCCTCGGTGTGGAGACATCCTTTTGGTATTACAGCAGCCTTAAGCTGCAGGCCGTTGCCGATGCCGCGGCCTATGCCGGCGCGCTCGAGAAAGTCGCGGGTTCCGATAACCCGACCATCATCGCCGCCGCCACGCAGTCCGCGACCTCGAACAATNGACGCCATAAAGACGCAGGGCTCGGCGGTGCTCAAGGCCGACTGCCTGATCACGGTCGGCGGCATGGTGCTGAACAATCCGGCGACCACGGTCTGCAAGTCCAACATCACCCAAGCCTTGCCGGCAGCCGATCCTTTCTCCAGCTTGGCGGCGCCGACGGCCGGGAACCCGTGCAAGTCTGTCAACGGCAACAAGACGTCGCAAACACTCCAGCCTGGCACCTACTGTAGCGGCATGAGCCTCAGCGGCAACGTCACCCTGCAGCCCGGCGTCTACGTCGTGCAGGGCGGTATGAAGGTCAACGCCAACGCGGTCGTCGCGGGCAGCGGGGTAACCATCTTCATGGCAGGCAGCAACACTGTCAGCATGAACGGCAACGCCAAGGTGACGCTGAGCGCGCCTACCTCCGGAGCCTATTCCGGCGTGCTGTTCTATGGCGACAGGACCGGGACTGCGGCGCAGAGCACCTTCAATGGCACAGCGGACTCGCTTTTGACCGGCGCCATCTATTTTCCCAGGCAGCAGGTCAACTACCTTGGCAACTTCTCGGGGAACGGTGGCTGCACTCAGGTCGTCGCCGACACCATCCAGTGGTCCGGCAGTACGACCATCAAGCAGGACTGCACCAGCCTCGGGATGAAGAACATTCCGGCGACGCAATCCGTTCAGCTCGTCGAGTAGCGGGATGGGTGGGCGGACCTTGCGCATTGTCCTGGACAAATCCGGGATAGCTGCCGTCGAGTTTTCCATGTTGCTGCCCATCCTGTGCCTCGTCTGCCTCGGCATCGCCGACGGCTGGTCCTACGTAACGAGTTACCTGCAGATGCGCGCGGGCGTTAAAACCGCGGCCAATCTCGTAATGGCCGGCGCGTCCAATGACACCGGAACGCAGGCGGTCGCGCTTTCGAGCTGGAACGACAAGCCCGAGGACGCCGCGGTCGTACTGGTCCGCTCCTATTTGTGCGGCGCCACGGTCGTGGATGCGACCACCATTTGCGGCGGAACGAAGCTGCCGACCGTCTTCGTCCAGATAACGGCGACGGGCACCTGGGTGCCCCCGTTTAACTTCGGTGTCTTCCCGGACCCGCGCGCGATCAGTCATCAGCAGGTGATCCGTGTCCGCTGAAAGGATCGGATCCAGGTGGCGCCGTGACTGCTCCGGCGCAGCCGGGCTGGAATTCGCCTTGATCGCGCCTTTCCTGGTGATGCTTTTGTTCGGAATCTTCGCCTTCGGCTGGGCCATGAATGCCGTGTCGACCGTCCGCTATACACTGGAAACCTCTTCTCGGGCGCTGCAGCTGAACAACACGCTTTCGCAGAGCGACATCCAGGCCATCGCCACGCAGAAATTGGTGAACCTGGGTCTGAAGAACGTCATTGTGACGATCGCGACCGACCCTGCCAGCGGCGGGTTCAAGATGGCGCATCTGACCGCGAGCTATGCCTTCGTCATCGCTTTCCCGTATTTCGACCAGTATCCGATAAATTACGCCACGACCGTCACGGTGCCCCTGGTTGCCAGCTAGGATACGGCCGGCTTGNCGACCAGTATCCGATAAATTACGCCACGACCGTCACGGTGCCCCTGGTTGCCAGCTAGGATACGGCCGGCTTGGTTGAGTTGGCGGCCCTGTATTCAGCTTCCCAAGGCAATGCGTCGAAGTCGGGCTTTTGCCCCGCTTCACGGTAGGCGGCCTGAGTGAGGAAGCCTGCTTTGTCCCGCTCCACAACGCAAACAAATGGCGGAGTGCCCGGGCACCTATAAACGCCTACAGCTTTTTCCATGCAACAGGTGTGCTACGGGTGCTCGGAGATGTCGTCCTTCATTACGATGACAGAACAAGAGCGAGGACAGCAGCGGCCCGGCATCACTGAAAGGGTGCGGGTTGGTAAAATTCGTACAACTCTTTTCATTGCGGAGAGAGTTTCGGCGAGCTTATTAATGTGTCGTTTGCCATTGCCTTTTCTGGGAGGCTGCGATGGTTGCAACGTCCATAGATATCGCTCGAGCGGCCACTACGGCCACCTTGCTGATGCGCCAGAAGTCCATGGCGGAACCCGCCACATTTCGCCGGGACATGGATCAATCGCGCAGGGCCATCCGAGCCTCACGCGAGCTTCTGAAGCGCCTTGGTCAACGTCGTCACGACGTGGCGCTAGGCTGGGAAGATGGCGACCCGTCTACTGTTGCCGTCTCCGCATTTCAAGCCGACGTTCTCCGCTCTGCATTCCGAGCCCTAGTAGGGGAAACGGGTACGCCTGAGTGTCAATGGCGCGATTTAGCCAAGGCCCTGGTGCGCGATTTCACTGGGTGCGAGCTGATCGAAACTGGCTTGGTGGATTGGATCGTCAGCAAGTAGCCGCTGCCCGCCAGCGGCCCAGCAGCGGTCTGCGGGGACTTTGCAGCGGACGCGCTGGGCCTGACCGGTGGGGCGGTGTGGTATCCGCCGGCTGGCGAACATATGCGCCNGGCCCAGCAGCCGTCTGCGGGACTTTGCAGCGGACGCGCTGGGCCTGACCGGTGGGGCGGTGTGGTATCCGCCGGCTGGCGAACATATGCGCCTCCTGCCAACGCCAGCGAAACATCCAAACGAACGAGGCGATCTAACCGCGATCTCGCCATCCAAGGCCAACACATAGGCCGATAGCAAAGGCCTATAATCGCTGAGAGAACGAAAATGGCCGACGCCATGGTTGGGGAACCCGGGTGGGTAGGCGCCGGCCACAAGCGGAACAAGCCCGCCGCACCACACACATGGCTGATTTGTCATCACATGGTTATGGTGTGATCGCGCAGGGCTGCACCAGCGGAACTTAGTAAACGCCGCTTGGTAAGCGATCCTCGACGCGATCGTTCATCGCCACGACGACTTG
>NZ_AYXF01000012.1:0-127262 GCF_000502215.1 Mesorhizobium sp. L103C105A0
GTTGAAGCGGGTCTCAGTGTAGGTCTTCAAGGTGCCGAGCTCGGTTTCCTGGCCGGTCCAGGTCTTCAGCGAGAAACGGGCCTTTTTGAACCAGGTGTCGTTGCTGCCGCCGTCCTCAACGTCGGCGGACGTCGCGCCGTCGAACGAGCCGACATCACCACCGCCGATGTCGTAGCGGACATAGCCGCCGATGCGCAGGCAGGTTTCGGTGCCGGGGATGTAGAAGTAGCNTTGACGTATTCAGCCGGTTCCGGCTCGGCGACGACGACGGCGTCGGCGGCGCGCGCACCGGAAACTGCGATCAGGGCCGCAGCGGAGCCGAGAAGAAGGCTCTTAATGTTCATTTTCTGACCTCCAGTCAAAAGTTAAAAAACGGGTCTGGGTATTCTTTAGCTGAAGGACAGCGTTCCCTGCCCCATCCCCACTACCGAAAAAGATGCGCACCGCGCCGCTCCTTCGAAATCGACNGCTGAAGGACAGCGTTCCCTGCCCCATCCCCACTACCGAAAAAGATGCGCACCGCGCCGCTCCTTCGAAATCGACATTACGCATCGGATTGCGGTGAGCAACCAAGATCGTCGCGCCAAAAGGCCAATCTGGCTTCTATGACAGCCCCGTGTTGCAGAAACGTCACGTTTTTGCCACTTGAGAAACAATTTGGTAACGAATTGGCGTTGCCTCGGCCCGCCTTTATGATCTTTGTATGGCGCTGGGATGCCTTGCTTAGCAATAGAATCGAGAGCGCAATGACAACCAAAAGACGTTTTTCCAAACTGCGGCACAGGGAAAAGCTTGAAAGCCGCGAAGGCCTGCAGGAGACCCTCTACCTAGCCATTGAGAGCGTGCTCCAAACGGATGGACCGAAGATTCGACTGCCGGCGATGAGGGCTGCGTCTGAGATAGCGGCCATCATCGTATCCCAGATAGTATGTCAGCCAGACGCTATTCAGAGGGCCTTCAAAACCATTGAGGAAGACATTCCAAATTACGCGACGGAGTTTGCGACCGAGTTGACACAGATCGCCTTGGGACAAGTTTCTAGGCGCCTCGTTCGTCTCAAAGCCAGCCGTTCCGAACCGGCAGCAACTCTGAAACTGGCGGACGATTGGGCCGGGCCGGTGGCTGGCCCAACGGAGATCGAGCGTTTCTTCGGAATTCCGCGCTCCACATTATATCGTTGGCAGAAACGAAATGAAGCCGTCGCTCTAAATACCCGGAGCAGCAGCAAGCCCGTATTCCCTTTAAGGCAGTTTGCTGATGGACGGCCGGTCCCTGGCATCGCCGAGGTAATCTCGATCGTTGGTAGTCCACGTCAAGCATGGGAATGGCTCATATCGCCAAACTTTCAACTTAAGGAACAAAGTCCAATCGATGTTCTTCACGCTGGCGACATAAAGGGGGTGGTTTCGGCTGCTCGGAACCTCGCACCGAACGACACCACAGTTATCCCGTTCAAAATCTCAACGTAAGTTTTGGTGGTGCCAACACGAGACTTGGTTGGTCGCGAACAGCTCGCACTCGCCCTCGCCCCTGAGTGCGTTTCGCACAGCGCGCTCCATCGCGACCTGGAATTCATTGGGGTGTAGTTTTTTACTAAATTTCTCTCCCCAACGCCCCGAACGATCGCAACCAACGGTAACCACTTCAAGCAAAATCAAGGGCTTAGTCTTAAGGGCGCGTTAAAGCAGGGTTTATGCACCCTTCTGAAATTCCTTAAGAATTTCTAAAATCCGCTGCCGCCAACTGGGTCCGAAAGCCGCATCCTCGCGGCCTGTCTGCCGCAAAAGGCAGAGGCCCTGGCTACCCCGAATATTTCAATTCTGCTGGATCGAAATGCCCTTGTCGTCGATCTTCAGTTCGACGCCCTTGGGCTTGGTCTGTTCGTGATAGACATATGCACCGAGCGCGATGACCACGACAACGAGCGCGCCGACAAGGAGATAGAGAGTGTTCTGTTTCACGGCGCGCTCCTTTGGCAGCAATTCCAGGAAAGCACAGGCTTTCTCCTGAGGAATTGCGTTGAATGAAACTTAGAGCGTCAAGCTCGCTTCAGAACCTTGACCAGCACCAGCAGGATGACGGCGCCGATCGTGGCGTTGATGATGGCAGCCAGAATGCCGCCGCCGATAGCGAAACCGAGCCTTGGAAATAGCCAGCCGGCGATCAGGGCGCCGATAATGCCGACGATGATGTTGCCGATGAGGCCGAAGCCGAAGCCCGAGACGATGAGGCCGGCGAGCCAGCCGGCAATGGCGCCGATTATGATGAAGATGAGAAGGCTTTCGATGCCCATGACGCGTTCCTCCAGGAAGAGAGGCTACGGAGCGGAAGGCCCCGAATCGGCCTCGATATCAACGACTTCAGGCTATGCGAAAGCAGTTGCACCCGCTAGCGGCGCTCATTGATCGTCGTCATCGTCGCTGGAGACTGGCCGCCAGCTGGTCGGGTCGACCTTTTTCTGGGTATCGCTGTCGGTGTAGACCCACCAGGCGCCGTCGCGATATTGCCCGACGGATTCGCTGACGACGCCGGCGCCGTCCTTCCACAGAACAGTGACCTTGGATCCATCCGTCGGGGCGGTCGCTATCGGTTTGCGGTCTGCCACGTCATCCCCCTCATTGAGTCGACAGAACGCCACGACGCGTGTCTGGTTGCAAGGCTGCCGGAAGCGTTATCTGAAGGCCATCAGCTGTGGGCAAAAATATCCTCTTCGTCCCAACCCATCAAATCGAGCTTGGCACGCGTCGGCAGGAAGCAGAAGCAGGCGTCGGCTTCCTTGGTGCGCCCGTCCCGCGCCAGGCGTCCAGCCAGGACCTCGCGCAGACGGTGCAGATAGAGAACGTCGGAAGCGGCATATTCGAGCTGTTCGGGCGACAGGGTCTCGGCCGCCCAGTCCGACGACTGCTGCGCCTTCGACAGGCCGACGCCAAGCAGTTCGAAGCAGATGTCCTTCAAGCCGTGCCGGTCGGTATAGGTGCGGGTCAGCCGCGAGGCGATCTTGGTGCAGAACACCGGCTCCGGCATGACGCCGAAGGCGTTGTAGAGCACGGCGAGGTCGAAACGGCCGTAGTGGAACAGTTTCGATATGCCGCGGTTGCGCAGCAGGCTGACGAGGTTCGGCGCTTTCTTCTGGCCGGGCGCGATCTGGATCACGTCGGCGGAGCCATCGCCGGGCGAAATCTGCACCACGCACAGCCGGTCGCGGTGCGGGTTCAAGCCCAGCGTCTCGGTATCGATGGCCACCGCGTCGACATTGTAGTGGGCGAGGTCGGGCAGATCGTTCTTGTGGAAGCGGATGTCGGCCATGGTTGTCTCCGGATCGCGGCGTAACTCGTCCTCGCCGCGATCCGCTGAAAAATCAACAAGAAAACTTCCCAGCCTCCTCAGCGCGTCAGCGCATCGAGAATGCGCGCCCAGGAGCGCTGGCCCTTGTGGAAGGAGGTCAGCTCGTATTTCTCGTTGGGCGAGTGGATGCGGTCGTCGTCGAGCCCGAACCCGACCAGCAGCGATTCCATGCCGAGATAGGTCTGAAAGTCGCCGACCACCGGAATGGAACCACCACCGCCCGTGGTCACAGCGGGCTTCGGCCATTCATCCGACAGCGCAGTCTTGGCCTTGGTCAGGAATGGCGAGTCGTAGGAAAGCTGAATTGCCGGCCCGCCGCCATGCGGGTGGAATTCGACCGAACAGTCCCCGGGAATGCGCGCCTCGACGAATTTCCGGAAAGCGGCGCGGATCTTCTCGGGGTCCTGCTTGTGGACGAGGCGGAAGGAGATTTTCGACGACGCTTCCGCCGCGATCACTGTCTTGAACCCCTTGCCGGTATAGCCGCCGATGATGCCGTTGAACTCGGCCGTCGGCCGCGCCCAGGTCAGTTCCATCACCGAGCGGCCTTTTTCGCCCGACGGGATCGAGAGGCCGATCGGTCCGAGGAAGGTTTCGGCGGTCTCGCCCAGAGTTTCCCATGATTTCAGGATCTGCGACGGCGTTTCCTCGACCCCGTCATAGAAGCCGGGAATGGTGATGTGGCCGTTCTCGTCATGGATGTCGGCGAGGATTTTCGCCAGGATGCGGATCGGGTTGGCGGCGGCGCCGCCATAGAGGCCCGAATGCAGGTCGCGATCGGCGGCCTTGACGGTGACCTCCTCGCCGACCATTCCGCGCAGCGAAACGCAGATCGACGGCGTCTCGCGGTCCCACATGCCGGTGTCGCAGACCAGCGCGAAATCGGCCTTGAGCTCATCGGCATTGGCCTCGAGGAACGGCTTGAGCGACGGCGAACCGGACTCCTCCTCGCCCTCGAACAGGATGGTGATGCGGCAGGGCAGATTGCCATGCACCTGCTTCCAGGCGCGGCAGGCCTCGACGAAGGTCATCAGCTGCCCCTTGTCGTCGGCCGAGCCACGGCCGGTGATTACCTTGTGACCGGGCTCGATCTCCTTGACCGCCGGCGCAAACGGGTCGTTCTCCCAAAGCTCGATCGGATCGACCGGCTGCACGTCGTAATGGCCGTAAAACAGCACATGCGGCGAGCCGGCGGGGCCTTCATGGTGCGCAACCACCATCGGGTGTCCCGGCGTGTCGCGCACCGAAGCGTCGAAGCCGATCAGCTTGAGGTCCGCCACCAGCCATTCGGCGGCCTTGCGGCAGTCGGCGGCATAGTCGGAATCGGTCGAGATCGACTTGATGCGAAGCAGGCCGAACAGGCGCTCCAGGCTATGGTCGAGATTTTTATCGAGACGGTCTAGGACGGAGGAAATAGTGGACATTACTGCGGGCCTTTCTTTTCGGTGCCGGGACCGTAAAGGCAGCGCATCAAAACGAAAAGCCCGCGATCGTTGGACCACGGACCGTAAACACTTGTCAGAAGGCAAAAAAGAACCGCCGTGGTGGAGGGGAACCACGGCGGTTTTTACTCGAAACGATGCGGCAGCCCGGAGAGGGGGGATAGGCTGCCGCAATTGTCCGGGATAGGCGGGGGACGGGCCTTGCTCCGGACTCGGCGAAAACTGCCGATGACCTTTATTTGTGTCTCGGATCGTGGCGTTTCAAGGGCACAAAAATTACACTTTTGTAACATAGCCGTGAGCGCCGAGGCAAACAGCAGCAGGGCCTATCGGCAGGCAGGCTCTGTCAGCATGTCGCCGCAACACCTGTTGGAAGCCCGCCTTTGCCATGGACCGCGCCGTCCCGGCGCGCTATCCCTGCCGGCATGAAAAAAGGCGACCATCTCTTCCTTATCGACGGCTCCGGCTACATCTTTCGCGCCTATCATGCGCTGCCGCCGCTGACCCGCAAATCCGATGGGCTGCCGGTCGGCGCGGTCTCCGGCTTCTGCAACATGTTGTGGAAGCTGATGCAGGACGCCCGCAACACCGATGTAGGCATCGTGCCGACGCATTTAGCGGTCATTTTCGATTATTCGTCGAAAACCTTCCGCAATGATCTTTACCCGGAATACAAGGCCAACCGCAACGCACCGCCCGAAGACCTGATCCCGCAATTCGGTCTGATCCGCCAGGCAACCGTGGCCTTCAACCTGCCTTGCATCGAGATCGAAGGCTACGAGGCCGACGACCTCATCGCCACTTATGCCAGGCTGGCGTGCGAGGCCGGCGGCGACACCACTATCATCTCCTCCGACAAGGATCTGATGCAGCTGGTCGGACCCACGGTCGGCATGTACGACCCGATGAAGGACCGCCAGATCGGCATCCCCGAAGTCATCGAGAAATGGGGCGTGCCGCCGGAAAAGATGATCGACCTGCAGGCGCTGACCGGCGACTCCGTCGACAATGTGCCGGGCGTACCCGGCATCGGGCCGAAAACGGCGGCGCAGCTTCTGGAACAGTTCGGCGACCTTGACGGGCTGCTCGCCCGGGCCAGCGAGATCAAGCAGGACAAGAGGCGCGAATCGATCATCGCCAATGCCGACAAGGCGCGCATATCGCGCCAGCTGGTGACGCTGAAGAACGACGTGCCGGTGACCGACGGGCTCGACGATTTCGTGCTGCATGCGCCGGATGGGCCGAAGCTGATCGGCTTTCTCAAAACCATGGAATTCACCTCGCTGACCCGCCGTGTGGCCGAGGCGACCAGCACCGAAGCCGGCGATGTGCAGGCTGTCGCCGTCACCGTCGAGCGCGCCGACACCGCGCACGGCCCCGATGTCGGTTCCGGCATAGCGGCGCCTGCGGCAACACAGGATGAAGCCAAAACCGAAACCGCCAGAGCCGGCGACGCCCCTTCGCTGCTTGCCGCACTTCGCCTGGAAACGGCCGCTGCGGCCAAAATCGATCCCGCCGCCTATGTCGCCATCCGCGACACGGCGACGCTCAAGACATGGCTGGCCCAAGCCAAGGAGACCGGCATCGTCGCCTTCGACACCGAAACCACGTCTTCCGATCCGATGCTGGCCGACCTCATCGGTTTCTCTCTGGCGATCGGCCCCGGCCGCGCCGCCTATGTGCCGCTCGCCCACAAGAGCGGCGCCGGCGACCTGCTCGGCGGCGGCACGCTGGAGAACCAGATTCCGATCCGCGAGGCGCTGGCGCTGCTGAAGCCGCTGCTGGAAGACAAATCGGTGCTCAAGATCGCCCAGGACGCCAAATACGACATCGTCGTCATGAGCCGCCACGGCATCGATATCGCACCCTTCGACGACACGATGTTGATTTCCTATGTGCTCGACGCCGGCACCGGCCACCACACTTTGTCCTCGCTCGCCGACAAATGGCTCGGCCATGCCACGACGCCGCTCAAGGATCTCGCCGGTTCCGGCAGAAGCTCGGTCGGCTTCGACCAGGTCGACATCGACCGGGCGACCGCCTACGCCGCCGGCCATGCCGACGTGGCGCTGCGGCTGTGGCAGGTGCTGAAGCCCCGACTTGCCGCCAAGGGCCTGGTCTCGGTCTATGAGCGGCTGGAGCGGCCGCTGGTGCCGGTGCTGGCGCGGATGGAGCAGCGCGGCATCTCGGTCGACCGCCAGATCCTGTCGCGGCTCTCCGGCGAGCTGGCGCAAGGCGCCGCACGCCTGGAAGAGGAAATCTACGGCCTTGTCGGCGAGCGCATCAACATCGGGTCGCCAAAGCAGCTGGGCGACATCCTGTTCGGCCGCATGGGCCTGCCCGGCGGCTCCAAGACCAAGACCGGGCAATGGTCGACTTCCGCGCAGCTTCTGGAGGATCTCGCCGCCGAAGGCCACGAACTGCCGCGCAAGATCGTCGACTGGCGCCAGCTGACCAAGCTGAAATCGACCTACACCGACGCGCTGCCGGGCTTCATCCATCCCGACACCAGGCGCGTCCACACCTCCTATGCGCTGGCCGCGACGACGACGGGCCGGCTTTCCTCATCCGATCCCAATCTGCAGAACATCCCGGTGCGCACCGCGGAGGGACGCAAGATCAGGACGGCCTTCATCGCCGACAAGGGCCAGAAACTGGTCTCGGCCGACTACAGCCAGATCGAACTGCGCGTGCTTGCCCACGTCGCCGAGATCCCGCAACTGAAGCAGGCCTTCGCCGATGGCGCCGACATCCACGCCATCACCGCCTCGGAAATGTTCAACGTGCCGGTCGAAGGCATGCCTTCCGAAGTGCGCCGCCGCGCCAAGGCAATCAATTTCGGCATCATCTACGGCATCTCGGCCTTTGGGCTGGCCAACCAGCTGTCGATCCCGCGCGAGGAGGCCGGCGCCTACATCAAGAAATACTTCGAGCGTTTCCCCGGCATCCGCGACTATATCGAGGCAACAAAAGCCTATGCCCGCGAGCATGGCTTCGTCGAAACCATCTTCGGCCGCCGCATCCACTATCCTGAGATCCGGTCGTCAAACCCGCCGATCCGTGCCTTCAACGAGCGCGCCTCGATCAACGCCAGGCTGCAAGGCACCGCTGCCGATATCATCCGCCGCGCCATGGTGCATATGGACGAGGCGCTGGAAAAGGCCGGCCTGTCCGCCCGCATGCTCTTGCAGGTGCATGACGAATTGATCTTCGAGACGGTTGAAGCGGAAGTCGAGGCGACGATCCCCGTGGTGCGCAGGGTGATGGAGAACGCGCCGATGCCGGCCATCTCGATGTCGGTGCCGCTGCATGTCGATGCCCGCGCAGCGAACAACTGGGACGAGGCGCATTGAAGGTGCGATGATTGTCTTTGTCACCGGAGACCTGCTGGCCGCCCAGGAAAGCTATATCGCTCAAGGCGTGGCAGAGGGCAATCAAGAGGGCCTTGGCACCGGACTTGCGCTGAAGATTTCGAAAAAGTGGCCGAATGTGCAGGCTGCGTTCAAGAAATATGCTCGGACCGGCAGGTTTATTGGGGGTCATATCTGGACATTGGAGCCAGACGGCAATCAGCCGGGCTTCATTTATCTGGCAACCCAGCCAGATATGTATCACGCCACGCTTCCCTATTTACGGAAAGCAGTTCGCGGGCTTGTGAAATGGGCCGACAAAAACCGGGTAGAATCCATCGCCTTGCCAAAAATCGGGTCTGGCCTTGGCAAATTATCTTGGCTCGACGAGGTGAAACCCCTGCTTATGGAGCAGCTAACACCTGGGCCTACGCGGTACGTCGTCTATGAGACATTCTTGAACGAATTCGAGAATAGCGCACCGCCTCGGCTCAAGTAGGAAGCAAGCTAAGCCGCCTCAGCCAGGCACTTGGCACACGTCCCGCGAAACTCGATCACCGCCTTCTTCGCAGCAAACCCGGTCGAGCGCACCCATTCGTCCAGCCGATGGTCGACGTCATGGTCGGACATCTCCATCACCTGCCCGCATGTGTCGCAGATAGCGAAGGCTGTCATCGAATGCGTATGGTCGTGCGGTTCGGCGCAGGCGACGAAGGAGTTGAGGCTTTCCAACCGGTGCACGAAGCCTGACTTCACCAGGCTGTCGAGTGCCCGGTAAACCTGTAGCGGCGCGCGGAAACCGCGCTCGCGCAGCTGGTCGAGAAGCGTATAGGCGCTGAGCGGTCCGCTGGCGGCCTCGAGCTTTTCGAGTACGCTCAGCTGATTCTTCGTCAGCACATCCCTTGCCGCCATGATCCCGTTTTCCGATCGTTTAGAGCATGATGCCGAAAAGTGTGGAGCGGTTCTCGGACGACATCACGTTCCATCTGTTTGATCCAGCGCCGCTCGCAAATCATTTCTGCCATGCGACGGTCTCAATTCCCTTGAGATAGCGATGAAGCAGGCTTTTTGCCACTGTTTCCGTTATCGCCATCGACACCATGACCACCACCGCCGATTGACGGCACCGACCACATTCAAAATACTGACAAAATTCGCGAGGAAAGGTGCCGCACTTGCAAATTCGATCGGGCTTGGGGAAGCAATTATGATCAAACTGACACGACGGACGCTGCTCGTCGGCACGTCGGCGCTTGTGGTTGCCGGTACGGTTTCGTTCCGTGCCCTCGCCGCCTCGCGCACCTATCACGCGCTGCTGGTTGCCTGCACCGACTATCCGAACCTGCCGCAGAAGAACTGGCTGATCGGGCCGAAGAACGATGCCGGCCTGGTGCGCGACTATCTCCTGAAGAACACGCCCGATCCGGTGAAGTTCTCGGCCGAGAATGTGATCCTGCTCGCCAAGGACGTCGAAGGCGCCAACGGCCCGCCGACGCATGCGGCGATCAAGGCCGCCCTTGCCGACCTCGCCGGCAAGGTGCAACGCGACGATTTCGTCTATCTGCATCTGTCGGGCCACGGCGCCCAGCAGCCGCAAGCCAAGGCCGGTGACGAGACCGACGGCCTCGACGAGATTTTCCTGCCGTCCGATATCGACAAATGGATCAACCGCGAAGAGGGCGTGCCGAACGCGCTGGTCGACAACGAAGTCGGCGCCGCACTCGACGCCATCCGCGACAAGGGCGCCTTTGTCTGGGTGGTGTTCGACTGCTGCCATTCCGGCACCGCGACGCGCGCCGCGGAAGTCGATGACGAACTGGAGCGCAAGGTCGAGTTCGCCGACCTCGTCGGCGGCGACGACGCGGCGAGAGCAGCCGCGGTGAAGGCCTATGACGACATCTCGGCAAGCCCATCGCGCGGTTTCGACGAGAATGGCGGCCGCAAGCCGGCCTTCAACCTGACGCCGACCGGCGCAGAGCCAATCGCCCGGGGCAAGCTGGTCGCCTTCTATGCCGCGCAGACGGTCGAGACGACGCCGGAAATGCCGCTGCCCAAGGGCACGCCCGACGCGCCGCGCTTCGGCCTGTTCACCTTCACGATCCTGTCGAAATTGGCCGAGAACCCCAACGTCACCTATCGCCAGCTCGGCCAGGCCGTGCTGCAGCAATATTCGGCCGATGGCCGCACAAGGCCGACGCCCCTGTTCGAGGGCGAACTGGACGCCCGCGTGTTCGGCACCGACAAGACCGACGCCGTCATGCAATGGCCGATTGCCGTCAAGGACGGCGATGCCGCGATCGGCGCCGGGCTGCTGCAGGGTCTGACCCCCGGCAGCAAGCTCGCCATTTTGCCTTCGGCGCTGTCGAAGCTCTCCGACGCCGTCGGCTATCTCGAAGTGAAATCGGCAAAAAACCTCGAAAGCCAGCTCGCACCGGTCGAATTCGACGGCAAGCCGGCGCTTGCGCCGACGGCGGTGCCCGCCGGCGCCTATGCGCGCGTTGCCGAACTCGCAGTCGACTACAAGCTGCTGGTGGCAAAGCCGGCGCCGACCGCAGGGCTCGAAAAAGAAACCGAGCTGGTCAATTCGGTTCTGGACGAATTGGTGGCGAAGCCGAAGTCCGGCTTTCACATCGCGCTGGTCGAGCCCGGCAAGAGCGCCGATCTGCGGCTTGCGGTGCTGCGCGAAAAATCCATGGACGGCGCTGCCGCCAACGCCAGCGACGAACCGGCGCTGTGGTTCCTGCCGGCGTCCGGCGACATCAGCTTGAAGGACGGCAGCAAGCCGCCGCGCGTCGTCATCCATCAGGATGGCCGCGACAAGCTTGCGGAAAACACAGCCAAGACCCTGACCACGATCTTCCGCGCCACCGGCCTGTCGCGGCTCGCCGCGGCGTCCGACTACCGGCCGGACGAGGTCAGCGTCCAGTTCCTGATCAAGCGCCAGGACAGCGATGCGCTGGAGCCGATCGAATCGTCAACGGTGCCGCGCGTTTCGCCGGGCGATCAGGTACACATTGCGGCCAAGAACGAGTCCGACGAGTTCGTCGACATCAACGTGCTGTATATCGGCAGCGACTATTCGATCACCCACATCGTCGCCGAGCGGCTGGCCCCGATCAATCAGCAGGCCGATCAGGGCCTGAAGGAAGGGCTGCTCGCCTTCACCGACACCAGCTTCGGCATGGAGCGAATGATTGCCGTGCTGACCGAGGCGCCGCCGCAAAGCGAGAAAGAGGATCTGAGCTTTCTTGCCCAGGAAGGCGTGCGCGCCGTGACGCGTGCCGCATCGGGAACGCCTGGTTTTTCCGACATGCTGGCCGACATCGGCATGGCACCGGCAACGCGCTCCGTGATGCGGCTTGCCGACAAGAGCGGTCCCAAAGGCGCGGTGATGATCTTCCCGATGGAGACGGTGCCCCGCGCCTGACCTGACATTGCTTCGCCGGCTCTTGTAGGCGTGATATATGAACATTCCCGGCTCGCGACACCTCTATGCGCCGCGGCTGGATGCAACAGATGAGGACATCAGTGACTATCCCCGTGCTCTCCTGGCGTGCAGCGACGGCCGGCCTTGCCGGCAGCCTGTTGCTGGTTGCCAGCGCCTCGGCGGACGAGAATTGCGGCCTGTGCGCCAAGCAGATCGTCACCAATTCCGAGCTCGCCACCTGCTTTCTCGACCAGTACGACCAGATCGCCAAGACCGGCAACACGGCCGTTGTCGTCGATCTCTCCAGCTGCGCCTCGCGCGGCGTGGTCGAGCCCTTGCCGTCACCCAGCAAGGCGGCTGCCGAACCGGACGTGCAGTTCATGATTTCGCGCACGCAGCTCGATTGCCTGAAAAAGAAGCTGGAGACACCCGGCATCGTGCTCGATCCCACCGCCATCATCCAACTGGACAGCTGCGGATGAAAAAGCCGGGGGGCACTGCAACGCAGAAATCGCCGACCACATCGGCGCCTCCGCCGGCCAAGAAGCCGGCGACCTTGCCCGAAACCACCGAAGGCTTTCCGTGGCCGAGCAGTCACGAGATCAAGAAGGAAGCCAACCCCTTCACCGACCGCGACTGGCGCATGCTGATCTACGCCTGGTCGGGTCTCGCCGTGCGCCTGGCGATCATCTTCACCCTGGCCTTCTCGGTCTTCCAGTTTCTGGCAAACCAGGAACAGAAGCGCGTCGAGCAGACGATGTCGCTGGTCGAGCTTTGGGAAAGCAAGGATTTTCAGCAGGCGCAGCGCGCGCTCAAGGAGCGCCTCTCGTCGCTCAACGCCAAATACGACAATCTGCTCAGCGCCACGCCGTCGCCGACCGAGGAACAGGTCTTCCGGCAACGCATTGGCATCGAGGCGATGACTGCCGGCGGCGGCACCATGCCGATCGCCGATTTCAACGACAATTTTGATCGCATCGTCTATTTCCTCAATCGTCTCTCCATCTGTGTTGAGGGCAAGCTCTGTTCGCGCGATGTCGCCGATGCCTATTTCCGCGACTATGCGGTGTCGTTCTGGAGCTATTTTGCCGGCTACATCGAAAAAGAACGCAAGGCCGGTTCCGCCAATTATGCCCAGGCGATCGAGAATTATGTGCGTCACGGGTCGCCGCCGCCCGCCGACTCCAAATAGCGGCGCAACAAGGTGCCGGGCAGCTCCCATCCCTTTCGTGCTATCCGGTGGCTAATCCTGGTCGGTCTTCTGGCGTTAACGTCAACCGCCGGTGCCGAGGACCTCGATTTCCATCTCGATCTCAACACCGGCGGCCACAGCGCCAGGGTCACCGATCTTGCCTTCACGCCGGACGGCGAGGGACTGGTCTCGGCGTCCGATGACAAGACCATCCGCATCTGGGACTGGCAGAGCGGGGTGACGCTCCGCACCATTCGCGGCTATCTTGGCAATGGCAATGACGGCAAGGTCTTTGCGATTGCCGTGTCGCCGGATGGCAAGACGATCGCCGCCGGCGGTTATTTCGGCGCCGGCATCGGCGACAAGCCCCCTTATGGCGATATCAGGCTGTTCGATTTCGCCACCGGCAAGATCAGAACCGTGCTCAAGGCCGCCGACTATGCCATCTATGATGTCGCCTTTTCACCCGACGGAAACACGCTCGCCGCCGGCGGTGGCGATGGTTTCGTCTACCTCTGGCGGGCGGACGACAAATCCGCGTCGGGCTGGACGCTGGCGGAAAAATTCGATGCCGATTCCTGGCGTGTAGAAAAGCTCGCCTTCGCCGCTGCGGGAACCCGGCTGGCAGCGACGACCACCGACAATGGCATCCGGCTCTGGGACGTCGCCAAGTCAGAGGAAATCGCTTTGCCCGCCGAGGCCGAACCGCTGCGCGATGTCGGCGTCGCCGCACTCGCCGTGTCATTGGATGGCAGGCTGTTCGCCACCGGCAGCAAGGACGGCGACGTCCAGCTCTGGCAGGCCAGCACGGGCAAATTCGTCCGCGCCATGCCGAAGCAGGATTTCCAGATCGGCGCTCTGAGCTTCGCGACGGGTTCGCGGCTTGTGGCGTCATGCAGCTATCGCTGCGCCGACAAGCATCGCTCGGTGATCTGGAATACCGACAGCGGCGAGCAACTGCTCGACTATAACGGCCATGACGGCACGGTCTTTGCTGGCGCCGGCAATGCCGACGGCTCGCTGGTGGCGACAGCCGGCGGCACCCGCAACGGCATCCAGGTCTGGAACCCCATGACCGGCGAGCGCAAGGCGCTGCTGCAAGGGGTCGGCGAACCCGTGACGGCGATCGGGATCGATGCGGCGAGCAACTCCATCGCTTGGGGCAACACCAACCCCTGCCCTGAACGCGTGTCCTGTCCCGAGCTGCAGGGCACGCTGGACAAGGTACTGGCACTACCGACGGCCGAGCGGTTCTTCGAAGACCCGGTGGCGTTGGCGGAACAGGGCGCCTATGCCCGCGCGGCACTCGCAGAGGGTGAGTGGTCGCTCCGTGCTGCCCCCGGCGGCAAGGACGGCCTGGAGAATGCCGTGCTCGAAATCGCGAGCGGCGGAAAGGTGATGCACAGCATCGAGAATGCCGCCACCAATGGCTTCGTCCATTCGGCTTACACGCTGATCGGCAATGGGCTTGGCCTGATCACCGGCGGCAGCGACGGCACGCTGTTGGAATACAAAACCGCGACCGCCGATGTATCGGGTGAATTCACCGGCCACACCGGCGAGATCAACGCCATGGTTGCCGCCGAGAAGGAAGGGCTGTTGGTCACCGGCAGCGCCGACCAGACCGTGCGGTTGTGGAATTTGAAGAGCCACAAACTGATCGTGTCGATGTTCTTCGCCGGTTCCGAATGGATCGCCTGGATGCCGCAGGGCTACTATTATTCCTCCGCCGACGGCGACAAGTTGATAGGCTGGCACGTCAATCAGGGTCGCGACCACGAAGGGCGTTTCATCAGCGCCGGCCAGCTGAAGAAATATCTCTGGAGCCCGGAAATGGTGCGCCGGGCCATCATCCTGCGCAGCGCCGAACAGGCGGTCCAGGAAATGCGCCCCGGCGTCGACCGCGAGCTGGAAAAGCTGCTCGAGCGCAAACCGCCGGAATTCGGCATCAAGCTTGCCGCCGACCAGAGCAACGTCCGCGAGGGCTATGTCGCCGTCGAGATTTCGGGCGCGCAGGAAGCCGGCGCCGATGTCGCCGGATTTTCGATCCTGTCGGACAGCCGCAATGTCGGCGATGTCACCGCTCGGTCAATCGATGGCGGCAAGAGCACCATCGTCGAAGTGCCGGTCGAGAATGGCGAAAATACCATTCGCATCACCGGCACCAACGAGTTCGGCTATCTGACCGAGCGCAGTGTCACAGCGCTTGCCAGGAAAACCGAAAATCCAGCCAACAAGGGCAAGCTCTACGTCGCCGTGATCGGCGTCGACAAATATCCTTTCCTCACCGATGCATGCGCCGGCCACGCCTGCGATCTGCGCTATCCCGTCGATGACGCCACCGAATTCCTCAAGGTGATCTCGCAGAAATCCGCGCCCTTGTTTTCGGCGATGGAGACGCTGGTTCTGGTCAACCGCGAAGCGCTGGATGAGGCGCCCGATACCGGCAAGGACGTGTTCAAGGTCGCCAGCGCCGACACCATCCTGGAACCGGATTCCGACACCATCGACGACCAGCTCGCCGATTTCCTCGACAAACCCGGCGAGAACGACACCACCATCATTTTCGTCGCCGGTCACGGCATCAACATCGACGAAGACTATTATTTCATCCCCACGGACGGCCGCAAACAGGATCCCGACCGCTGGAAGCGCTCCTCGCTGGTCGACTGGGGCGACATCCAGAAATCGGTTGAGCGGGCCAAGGGCATGCGCTTCATGCTGCTCGACACCTGCCACGCCGCCAACGCCTTCAACCCGCGCCTGGAAAAAGACGCGCAGGACGCACGCATCGTCGTCTTCTCGGCCACCGCTGCCAACAACACCGCCGCCGAACTGCCCGAGCTCGGCCATGGCGTCTTCACCTATTCGATCCTCGAAGGCCTGCGCGGCCGGGCCAAGACCTCCGACGGCGGCGTGACGCTGTTCGGCCTCGCCGACTACATTTCGCGCGAAGTGCTGCGGCTGACCGCGTCCAAGCAGAAGCCGTTCTACTATGTCGGCGGCGTGGAGAACATTGTGCTGGCTGAGCCGTGAGAGGTCGGCACCCAGGCACCCACCTCTGGCCTGCCGGCCATCTCCCCCGCAAGGGGGGAGATCAGTCTCTTCATTGCTGGAGATCTATTTTCAAGGTTGATGATTGGCGAAAGTCGAGGCGACATCCAATCTCCCCCCTTGCGGGGGAGATGTCCGGCAGGACAGCGGGGGGTGCCTGGGCACGGACCAGCATTCTGGTCTTTGCCACCGCCTTGCTTATCCTCTCAGTGCTTCAAGCGTCTGCCGCCCCCATCACCTGCCCGCCCGGCGACACAAACTTCCCGTCCTTCTACTCCGACCCCACACTCTTCACCGACGCCATCGCCGCCGTCGCCAGAATCGAGCCGTCCAACCAACGCCTCACCGGCATCACAGTCCCCCACCACCTGCTCGTCGCAGATCTCGTCGCACTCGGTTTCCACGCCGCGTCCGGCTTCCGCTACAAGCGCATCGTCATCCTGTCGCCGGACCATTTCCACGAGACGCAGAAACTCTTCGCCACGACGCCGCGCGGTTTTGAAACAGTGCTCGGTCCAGTCCAGGCCGACACGGAAGCCGTGCACCTTCTGGAAGCGAACCGCGACATGGTCGAAGACTCCTGCCTGTTCGCCAGGGAGCATGGCGTGCAGGCGATGCTGCCTTTCCTGCATCACTATTTCCCCGAAGCTGAAATCGTGCCGGTGGCGATGTCGGTCAAAGCCAAGCGAGCCGACTGGGACCGGCTGGCGCAGGCGCTGAAAGCGATCGTCGACAAGGACACGCTGATCGTCGAATCCACCGATTTCTCCCACTATCTGCCGCAGCACGAAGCCAGGCGTTTCGACCAGCAGACGCTCAACATGCTCGCCGCCGGGTCGCTCGACGGCATCGCGGCGCTGCGCCAGCCGGGTCACGCCGATTCGGTCGGTGCGCTCTATATCCAGACCAGGCTGCAGCGCGAACTGTTCGGTGCTGCGCCGCTGGTCGTCGCCAACGAGAACTCGCAGGCGCATTCAAGCGACTATGTCGAGCGCACCACCAGCTATGTCGTGGCGCTGTTCGGCGCCTTCGGCCCCGGCTTCAACAATCCTGCCCGTCCCGACGACAAGCTCTACTATTTCGCGGGCGACGTGAATTTCGCCCGCGCCATGAAGAAGATCCTGGTCCGCGACGGTGTTGCCGAGAAGATCGTCGAAAGCGTGCTGGCCCTGACCCGCTCGCGGCCGCTGATCGTCAATCTCGAAGGCGTGATCCTGCCCAACGTCCCTGAGGCGATCGACGACATGACGCTGGCCATGCCCGCAGACCTCGCCATCGACATGCTCAAGAAATTGCATGTCGCCGCTGTCAGCCTGGCCAACAATCACGCCTACGACCTCGGCCCGTCAGGCTATGCCGAGACGCTGGCCGCACTCGATGCGGCCGGCATCGCCCATTTCGGGCAGGGCGAGACGCTGGCGCTTGCCGATCTCGACCTGGTCGGGCTGACCGACATCGATACCAACGGCTCCAGGAACACCGACCTTCTGACGCCTGCTTTGCTCGACCGGCTGCTGCACGACAATGCCGAGCGGCCGGTGATTGCCTTCGTCCATTGGGGCCGCGAGTACAAGACGGAGCCGTCGCCGCGCGAGGAGATGCTTGCCGACCAGATGCGGCTGCGCGGTGTCACGGCAATCGTCGGCGGTCATCCACATGTATCGAGCGAGGCGATCCTGCCGCTCGGCGGCGGCGATGTTGCGGAGATCTATTCGCTCGGCAATTTCCTGTTCGACCAGAAAGCCGAACGATCGTCCGGGTCGATGCTGGAACTCAGGGTGTTCAGCCAGGACACGATCTTTGCCCGGCTGATCCCGCTGCCCAATTTTTTCGAGATGGGCTCGAAATGACGCGATTCCCGAAAGGACGTGACAGGACCTCAACAGCCTTGCAGATCTTCCGGCAGATAGCAGACCGCCGGCTTGGTGCTGGTTTCGAACAGCGACTGCTTCGGCCTGAAATAGAAGAACGTGGCCGGCTTGCTCTCACGTGTGCTGCCATCGGCGAAATGGGCGGCGATGCTGAAGCGATGGATCGACGACATTGACGACCACATTTTCAGCCGTGCCGTGTAGGCGCTGAGATTCTTGTTGCCGCGCACCGGCATGGGGATGCTGTAATCGGTCTTGCCGATCGGAAATTCGATGTTCTGGTAGCGCAGCGCTTCGGGCGACGCGCCGCCGCCATCGCCGCATTCGGCGAGCGATTCTGGGACCTCGATGCTGACCAGCGAGACGATGACGCGAAACGGCTCGCTCTGCTGGTAGACAGCGCCCTGATCGTCCGCCCAGGAATAATCGAGCTTGCCAATCCCGGTCACGCTCATTTTCTCGACGCTGCCGCTGATGTAATCGGCAACGTCGCCGAACTTGACCTTGTTGGCCACCTGGGCGCGGCAGACATCCAGGCTGTCCCTTGACGGGCAGGTGAAGCGCTCGGTCTCGAGCGTGGTTGTGTCGACGCCGGCTTCAGTCAGCACGTCCTTGATCGAGACGTCGACGCCATCGCCGAAAGTGCCGATGTCCTTCGTGAACATGCGGCTCGGCTCGCCGGTCGCGTTGTCCTCCTCGTCGGTCCTGGTGAACTGGATCGACATCTTCATGTCTTTCACGTCGCCCCAGCCATTGTTGACGATCGAGAAGTCGGGGCGGAAGCCGACGCAGCCATAGTGCTCGCTGATCGACAGCATCGGCTTGCGGTAGGCCTCGCTCGCGGCCACCTTCATTTCCAGGCTGTCGATCTTGACCCTCGACTGGTCGGTGGTCTTGAGGTCGACTTCGGCGAAGGCCGGCGCCGTCTCCCAGTCCATGCCTTCATAGACATTGCCGGTACGAATCTCTCCGGTGCCGTTCCAGGCATCGTTGTACTGGTCCGACACCGGATAGATCGCGATGTCTTCGTCGCGCACCAGATGCTGGTACTGCATGTCGGCCTGCTGCGTCATGCGCTGGTCGACGGCAATGCCGATCTCGACCTTGTCGGCGGAACCGCCGCCGGTCTGCGCCTTGAGCAACCCGCCCACTCTGGCATCGGCCAGCACGTCGGGGCGCGCACCGCCGATCTCCTTGCCCATCGCCCATTGCGACCAGTAGACGGTGCCGCCGGACAGCCGGGTGCGGCCCTTGCCGTCCTTCAGCCCATCGGCAAAAGAGCCGACGAATATCTCGCCTGTCTTCGTCTCCAGCCTGCCCTCGCCATTCGGCACACCGGCCCTGAATTGCCCTTCATAGCGATTGCCGTCGGCATCGACATGGATCGCATGGCCGTAGAGCTGGCCGGCGACCCAACGGCCGTCGAGAATCTCGCCTGAACGCAGCTCCAGCCGGCCTTGTCCTTCGGGGCGGCCATTCCTGATCTCGCCGAAATAGCTGGAATAGATCGTCTTGGGGTCATAGCTCGCCGAGCCGCGTACGCGCCAGACCAGCCTGCCCTTGCCGTTGACGGTGCCGTCGGCTGCGACGGTGCGGTCCGGCGACACGCCGGCTGCCGGCTCCCAGGTGAAATCAAGACCCAATTCCGGGTGGGAATCCCAGACCCGTACATTCTTGCGCAGCACCGAACGTGTTTCGCTTTTATAGAGGATTTGCACCCGCTCGGCCCAGGCGCCATCGGGTGTGGCACCGCCTTGATCGGCCATAGCGGAAAAGCATGTCAGTGCGGCCAGCATGGATGCAGCCGCCATCGCTTTGACTCCGAAGATCATTCTTGCCCGCGCCATCTTACCCAACCCCTTGGATCGCCTAGCGTAAGCACCGCTGTAACACAGTGCAAGAGAGGTGTTCCGATACAAAAAAACCGGCGGCAGGAACGTCCCGCCGCCGGTTTGCTAATGCTGTTTCTCGCCGCTGTTTGCCGGCGAAAGATCGGGCCTTATTTGTACAGGCTGTTGATCCACGCCACGTTGGCAGCGTTCAGGCGCACCGCTGTGTTGGCGTTGGGGCTTTCGGCCACGTTCACGCCGGTGACGACGCGCTGCTTGGCGCCATTGTCATAGGCGTAGACCGAGCTGCCGCTCGACCCCGGATAGGTGTCGCAGTCGTATTGGAAATACTCCGCGCCGATGTTTTCGGCTTTCACTTCGCAGGTCGCCTTCCACATCGTACCCATCGGCTTGTCGCCGGGGTAGCCAACGATGTTGGCGGTGAAATCGCCGAGGTTCTCATAGTTGGCATAACCCAGCCAGCCGAGATTGGTGCCGACATCCTGCTTCAGCGTGATGATGCCGAGGTCCCACGGAATGACCGAGCCGTAGTAACCCTGATAATTGTCGATGAAGCCCTGCAGGATGTAGACGCTCTCATAGCTGAAAGCGCCAAACGGTGCATCGTCGGCGGTGTTGCCGTTGAGCGACGGCACGAAGATGACGTCGTCGAGCCAAGCCTTGTCTTCATTGCTGTAGAGACAATGCGCGGCGGTGAGCACCGTGCGCGGACCGATCAAAGTCCCCGAACAGCTGCCGTAACCGCTCTTGGCTTTGCCTTCGATATAGCCGATCGCGGTGAACGGGTAGGTCTTGGTGTTCTTGATCTGCTCGCGGTCGTCGGCCCCGAACACCTGGCGGCCGGCTTCGTCGCCGCCCGTCAGTCCGGTCTTGTCGGCGTTCGGTGTGTTGGCGGGCGCGTTCAATTCCTTGATGACAAGGTCCTTCAGCGTCTCGCCTGCATCGATCTTGATGTCCTTGCCATCGGCGGAACGTCCGACGATGCCATAGGATTTGACCGCCGTGCCCTCGTCGGTCAGCGGCGCTGCCCGGCTGGCTTCATCTTCGGTCAGTTTCGGCGGAGCGATCGGCTTTGCCCGGCCGGGCTGGTAGTCGCCCGTTCCGAGATCGCGCATGCTTTCGCCATTGCCGGCATTCGCTGAGCCGGGATCGGCGGCGAAGGCAGGCATCGTCCACAGTGCGGTGGATAGCAGTGCGGACGCAATGATAGTGCTTGTCAGTTTCGTCATGGTGAGACTCTCCCAAAAGTCAGCAAGGAGTGGAGCAAAATACAGAAATATTGTCGAGATCGTGGTGGAGTTAAAAAATTAGTTTGGTTACCCGCCCGTATCGGATCATCGGTCCGGGCGGCCTCGTTAAAGCCCTCCGCCAAACGCACCCGCGTCGATATACTGCCTAAAATAATCCAACATTGGCAATGACAAATCGCTTCCACGTAGCCCGTGGGGGGCTATAGGGTTTGGGTGGGCTCTGCCCGATGGGGCACGATTAGCAAAAGTGGTATTTCGGTTTTATAACCGCGCGGATGTCGTTCGTTCTGGCAGAAGGCGATCGAGGTACCGCTACCGCTTCTGTTGGTTATGCGTCATGGCGGCATGGCTCGGCAATTTTCATCTCAGGAGGGTTTCAAGGTGAACATTATCCATCGGTTCAGGCCGCTTGCCGCTGCATCGCTGCTGGGCATCGCGGCCGCTTTCCCCGCCGTCAACGCGCTCTATGCAGCCGACGACGCCGCCAGGCCGGAAGCGGCGGTCTCGCCGATGCAGCGCGTTGCCGAATCCCGGGACAAGGCCAAGGCCGAGAATCCCGACGGGGCCGACCGCGTCTATGGCGGCAAGGAAGCCGACAAAGGGGCCTATCCGTTCCAGGTGGCGCTGCTGACCAGCGCCCGGCTGGACCCCAGCCCGGCCTCGCAGCCGAACGCGCAATTCTGCGGCGGCAGCCTGATTGCTCCGCAATGGGTGCTGACGGCGGCGCACTGCCTCAACGACAAGGGCCGGCCGATTTCGCCCGACACGGTGACCGTGCTGACCGGCGCCACCGATCTTACCGAAGGCAAGCGCTACAAGGTGGTCGAGGTCATCGTCAACGAGGGCTACAGCGAACAGACGCTGGACAATGATCTCGGCCTGCTCCGGCTGGCGGAGCCCGCCGATGCGCCGGTCATCAAGATCACCAATGAGCCGACGCCAGACAGCGGCAAGACCACGGTCATCGGCTGGGGCAAGATGCAGGACGGCACCTTCCCGACCGCGCTGATGGTGGCCGATCTCGATCTCGAGCCGAGCGCTGCCTGCAACAGCGGCATCAAGTCGATCTATGCGCATGACCTGAAGGCGGCACTTGGCGATCTCTCGCATCGGATGCGTTATTCGGAAAAGGGCATCGATGCCGCCGCCAATGCGATCGCCGCCGATATGTCGGATCCGCTGACCAAGAACATGATCTGCGCCGGCACCGACAGCGGCGAACGCGACGCCTGCAACGGCGACAGCGGCGGTCCGCTGTTCATGACCGGCGCCAACGGTCCGGTCCAGGTCGGCGTCGTCTCCTGGGGCGAAGGTCCGTCCGACGGCACCGCCGCTTGCGGCCACAAGAATGCCTATGGCATCTACACGCGATTGGCCAACTATACGGGTTGGATCGAAGCCAAGATGAAGACCCCGGCTCCGGCAGCCGCGGCGGCGCCCAAGGCCGGTCTCGGCACGGCCAAGAAGCCCTGAACGGGCCCGAAGCTTGATAAACGCAAAACGGCGGGATCTTTCCCGCCGTTTTGATTCATGTCCGGTGCCGGCTGTTCCGCTTACTTCCGCGGCGGGCCTTTGCGCTCGGCCGACGCCGCCCACAGATTGATGTCGGACTCGCGTGCGTAAGTGTCGATTTCGGCGAGCTCGGCATCGCTGAACTCGAGCACCTTGAGCGCGCCGACGCAGTCCTCGACCTGTTCGGGCCGGCTGGCGCCGATCAGCGCCGAGGTGACCCGGCCCTTGCGCAGCACCCAGGCCAGCGCCATCTGCGCCAGCGTCTGGCCACGCTTGCCGGCGATCGCGTTCAGCGCCTGGATGTTGGCGATGGTCTTTTCGTTGATGAAGGCGGGCCGCAGCGACTTGCCTTGGCTGGCGCGGCTACCCTCGGGGATGCCGCCGAGATATTTGTCGGTCAGCATGCCTTGCGCCAGCGGCGAGAACACGATCGATCCGACACCGAGCCCTTCCAGCGTATCGAGCAGTCCGTCCTCTTCGACCCAGCGGTTGAGCATCGAATAGCTCGGCTGATGGATGATGCAGGGCGTACCGAGCTGCTTCAATATGTCGGCGGCCTCGCGCGTGCGCTGCGAATTGTAGGACGAGATGCCGGCATAGAGCGCCTTGCCGGAACGCACCGCATGGTCGAGAGCGCCCATCGTTTCCTCAAGCGGCGTATCCGGATCGAAGCGGTGCGAATAGAAGATGTCGACATAGTCGAGCCCCATCCGCTTCAGGCTCTGGTCGAGGCTCGCCAGCACATATTTGCGGCTGCCCCATTCGCCATAAGGCCCTGCCCACATCTCATAGCCGGCCTTGGTCGAGATGATCAGCTCGTCGCGATAGCCGGCGAAGTCGGTGCGCAATATCTCGCCGAAGGCGATCTCGGCCGAGCCGGGCGGCGGGCCGTAATTGTTGGCGAGATCGAAATGGGTGATGCCGAGATCGAAGGCCTTGCGCGCGATCGCCTGCTTGGTGTTGTGCGGCGTGTCGTTGCCGAAATTGTGCCACAGGCCGAGCGAGATCGCCGGCAGTTTCAGGCCGGATCGCCCACATCTGTTGTAGAGCATTTTCTCATAGCGGTGTTCAGCCGGCTGCCAGCGCATGGGTACAGATCCTGGATTGTATGGGTGTCGGCGCGAGCGCGCCGACACCCTTCTACCTCATTTCTGCTTCGCCAACAGTCCTTTTGCGTCCTTGACGCCGAGTGCAGCCGGCCGCTCGCAGCTGGTCTGCATGGCGACGAACTTGCCGGTCTCGCCCGACCGCAACAGGCCGGTCATGACATCGACGGCATGCAGCGCGAGCTCCATCGAGCAACGATGCGGCCGGCCCTCGGCGATCGCCAGCGCCATGTCGGCAAGGCCTGCGGTGCGGTAGTTGGCCATCATGCCCTGGCCGTGCATTTCGTTGGGCACGCCGAACGGATGCTGCCATTTCGGCAGTTTCTTCACCGGTTTTGCCGCCTCGGTTATGCGCACGTCGCCACCGAAGAAATTCGGATCCGGCACAAACACCGTGCCCGTTTCGCCATAGAGTTCCATCGGCGCATGACCATGCGCCCAGACGTCCCAGCTGGTGTTGAGCGTGACCACGGCGCCGTTCTCGAACTCCAGCAGGCCGTGGATCGTCGTCGGCGTGTTGACCGGGATTTTTTCGCCCGCGCGCGGTTTCGACGAGATCGTGCGTTCCTTGGCAGGCGTCGTCGCGAAGGCCGCCACCTGCTTCACCGGCCCGATCAGCTGGATCAGGTTGGTGATATAGTAAGGCCCGATGTCGAGCACCGGCCCGGCGCCCGGCTGGAAGAAGAAATCGGGATTGGGGTGCCAGTGCTCCATGCCGTGGCCCATCACATGACAGGTGCCGCTGGTGATCTTGCCGAGCGCGCCGGTGTCGATGAGGTTGCGCACCAGCTGGTGCGCGCCGCCGAGGAAAGTGTCCGGAGCCGAACCGATGCGCAGCCCTTTCTTCTCGGCCCGGCTCTTGAGGTCGAGCCCTTCCTTGACCGACAGCACGAACGGCTTTTCCGAATAGACGTGCTTGCCGGCATCGAGGATCTGCTTCGACACCCCGTAGTGCACCGCCGGGATGGTGAGGTTGACGATGATGTCGATCTCGTCATCCTTGAGCAGTTCTTCGACGGTCTCGGCGCGCAGCTTGAACTCCTTCGCCCGTGCCTTGGCCGCGTCCATGTTGATGTCGGCGCAGGCGCGCATCTCAATGCCGCGAAACAGCGGCGCCAGCGAGAAATACGCTTTCGAGATGTTGCCGCAGCCGATGACGCCGATACCCAGTTTCTTTGCCATGATGATTGTTCCTAGTAAGCCTTGGCGGATGCGAGCGAGCGGCTGGCGAAGCGCTCGATATCGTTGGGGTTGTCCTGTTCCATGACGTAATATTTGGCCGCGCTCTTCGCCCGAAGTGTCTTGATCAGGCCGGCCCAGTCGATGGTGCCGTGGCCGACATCCGCCCAGCCGTCCTCGTCAAGGCCTTCGCCTGACTTGGCCATGTCCTTGACATGGACGGCGCTGATGCGCTTGCCGTGCTTTTCGATCCACGGAAGCGGATCAACGCCGCCGCGGACTACCCAGGCGACGTCCATCTCCCAGCCGATGTCGGGCGCAGTCGACAGGATGTGATCCTGCGGCACCGAGCCGTCGGCGAGTGTCTTGAACTCGAAATCATGGTTGTGCCAGGCAAAGCCGTAGCCGGCTTTTTTTGCGGTCTCGCCGACCTTGGCCAGACGCTCGCCAAAGCCGCGCCAGCCGGCAGCGTCGGCCGGCCGCTGCTCGGCCAGCAGATAGGGACAGATGACGAGCGTGATGCCGAGTGCGTCGGCTGTTTTGCGTACGCCGTCGAAATCATTCTCCAGCGCATCGATCGAGAAATGTCCGGTCGGCATCGAAAGCCCGTTCTTGTCGAGTTCGGCGCGGAACGCCGTGGGGTCGTCATAGACGCCGCCGAAACCTTCGACTTCCTTGTAGCCGAGCTTGCCGAGCATTTTCAGGATGCCGTCCCACGGCTGGAAATTGCGGGCGCTGTAGAGTTGGAATGACCAGTTCATCGTCTCTGTCCGTTTCTTGGGTGGTTAAGGCTTTGGGATGTTTTCGGGGGATCGTTTTCGGTCGTTCTTGGGAGGATGGTTTGCGGATGATTCTAGAGGGTCACAGGCGATTGCCGGTCGCAGCGTCGAACAGCGAGGCGCGCGCCGGATCGAAACCGAACTGGATCGGATCGCCGCTGCGCAGCGTCCGTTCCGCTTCGACGCGGAAGGAGAAGTTGCGGCCGGCAAGCTTGGTCCACACCAGCGTGTCGGAACCCATCGGCTCAACGATCTCGACCGAACCGCCGGCGGAAAACGGCATCGACTTTGCAGCGTCACCGAAAGCGATGTGTTCAGGCCGGATGCCCAGCACGCAAGCGCCGGCCGGGCGCTCCGTGCCGTCAAAGGTATAGCGGTCGAGCGGCACCGAAACACCGTCGGTCCTGAACGCCGGAGCAGCACCGGCTTCCAGCTCCCCTTCGAGGAAATTCATCGCCGGCGAGCCGAGGAAGCCCGCGACAAAACGGTTGACCGGCCGGTTGTAGATCGTCTGCGGCGCGTCGAGCTGCTGGATGACGCCGCCGCGCATGACCGCGATACGGTCGGCCAGCGTCATCGCCTCGATCTGGTCGTGGGTGACGTAGATCATGGTGTTCTGCAGCTTGCGATGCAGAAGCTTGATTTCGACGCGCAGTTCCGAGCGCAGCTTGGCGTCGAGATTGGATAGTGGCTCGTCGAACAGGAAGACATCGACGTCGCGCACCAGCGCCCGCCCGATCGCCACGCGCTGGCGTTGGCCGCCGGACAAGGCCGCGGGCTTGCGCTGCAAAAGCGGCTCGATCTGCAGGATCTCGGCGGCGCGGGCGATGCGCTTGGCGATCTCGTCCCTAGGCACGCCGGCAACGCGCAGGCCGAACGACAGGTTCTTCTCCACCGTCATTTGCGGATAGAGCGCATAGGACTGGAACACCATGCCGATGCCGCGATCCTTGGGCTCTTCCCAGGTGACGTTCTTGCCCTTGATGAAGATGCGGCCTTCGGAAATATCGAGCAGCCCGGCGATGCAGTTGAGCAAGGTCGACTTGCCGCAGCCCGAAGGACCGAGCAGCACGATGAACTCGCCCTCGGCGACCTCGAGATTGAGGGTCTGCAGCACCGATACAGAGCCGAAATTCAGGGACAGGTCCTGGATCGAAACGCTGGTGCCGTTGGCTGCCATCATCGCCATCACCCTTTCACCGCACCGGCGGCGATGCCGCGCACGAAAAGCTTGCCGGAAATGAAGTAGACGATGAGCGGCACGAGCCCGGTCAGGATGGTGGCGGCCATGTTGACGTTGTACTCCTTCACGCCTTGCACCGAATTGACGATGTTGTTGAGCTGCACCGTCATCGGATAGGTGTCGGGGCGGGTGTAGACGACGCCGAACAGGAAGTCGTTCCAGATGCCGGTCACCTGCAGGATGATGGCGACTACGAAGATCGGCAGCGACATCGGCGCCATGATCCGCAGGAAGATGCCCCAGAAGCCGGCGCCGTCGACCCGTGCCGCCCTGAACAGCTCTTCCGGCATCGAGGCAAAATAGTTGCGGAACAAAAGCGTGAGGATCGGCATGCCGAAGATGGAATGGACGATCACCAGGCCGCTGAGGCTGCCGTAGAGGCCGATCTCGCGCAGGATGATGACGATCGGATAGATCATCACCTGATAAGGGATGAAGGCGCCGACGATCAGGATGACGAAGAATGTGTCGGCGCCCTTGAAGCGCCAGTTGGCCAGCGCATAGCCGTTCACCGAGGCGATCGCGATCGACAGCAGCACTGACGGCACAGTGATGCGCACCGAATTCCAGAAGCCGCGCGAAAGCCCGTCGCAATTGAGGCCGGTGCAGGCGGTCGCCCACGCCTTCACCCACGGTTCGAACGTGATTTCGAGCGGCGGCGAGAAGATATTGCCCATCCGTATCTCGGGCATGCCCTTAAGCGAGGTGACCACCATCACGTAGAGCGGCAGCAGATAGTAGACCGCCACCACGATCAGCGTGCCATAGAGGAAGATATTGCGGCGCGAGAAGACATGCCGCGGCTTCGGCCCGCGCGGCCCGGAGGCTTCGCGCTCGGCGGCACCCGCGCTGGCGGGCAAAGGGACGGCCGGGTCAGCCACGCTTCCTGCCTCCAAATTCAAGGTAGGCCCACGGCACGACGACGATCACCACCGAGAGCAGCATCATGGTCGAGGCGGCAAAGCCCTGGCCAAGATTCTGTGCGAAGAACATGTAGTCATAGACATATTTGGCCGGCACTTCGGAGGCGATTCCGGGGCCGCCGCTGGTCTGGGCGACAACGAGGTCGTAGACCTTGACGATGCCCGACGCGATGATGACCAGCGTGGTGATGAAAACCGGCCGCATCATCGGGATGACGATGAACAGATAGGTCTTCCACATCGGGATCCCGTCTACCCGCGCTGCCTTCCAGATGTCCTCGTCGATGCCGCGCAGGCCGGCCAGCATCAGGCACATGATGAGCCCGGTGCCTTGCCACAGCGCCGCAATCGAAATGCCGTAGATGACGATGCTGGAATTGTAGAGCGGGTCGAAGTTGAAGCTCGTCCAGCCGAGGTCCCGCACCACATGCTGGATGCCGAAATCCGGATTGAGCAGCCACTGCCAGACCAGGCCGGTGACGATGAAGGAAAGCGCGAACGGATAGAGGAAGATGGTGCGGAACGTGTCCTCGAAACGGATCTTCTGGTCGAGAAGCGCTGCAAGCAGGAAGCCGATGACCAGTGAGAACACCAGCGAGATCGCGCCGTAGATCAAAAGGTTCTCGATCGAGATCAGCCAGCGCGGCGTCGCCCACAGCCGGTAATACTGGTCGAGCCCGGCGAAATTCAGCCGTGGCAGCAGCTTCGAATTGGTAAAGGAATAGAACACCGTCCAGACGGTGCCGCCGACGAAAACCACCGACGCGGTGAGGATCATCGGGATCGAGGCGACCTTCGCATTGATGTTGCGGAACAGCGGGTTGGGGCGTTCGCTCTTGCTCATCTCGTCAGCCGGCTGGGTAAGGGCGGTGCGATCCCGGCCCTGCTTTCGCAAGG
Organism: Mesorhizobium sp. L103C105A0; assembly: GCF_000502215.1. NCBI lineage: Bacteria > Pseudomonadati > Pseudomonadota > Alphaproteobacteria > Hyphomicrobiales > Phyllobacteriaceae > Mesorhizobium > Mesorhizobium sp. L103C105A0. Next base: position 28,421 of record NZ_AYXF01000012.1, read on the forward strand.
CCGGGAGCGAGGTGTATTGCCTCCAACGTCAGTCTGCCGAAGCGATGAGGTCGGCGAAGCGCTTCTGCGCGTCTTCGATGGTCAGGTCCGGCTTGGCGAAGAATTCGGCGAAGAGATCTTCCTTCTGCTTCTGGGTATCCTGCGAAAGCAGTTGGTCCGTCCACGGGATGACGGCGCCCTTGGCGAGGATGGCCAGACCCTTCTTCATGCAGTCGTTCGCCGCATTGAGATCGACGTCGCCACGCACCGGCAGCGAGCCCTTCTTGAGATTGAAGGCGACCTGAGTCTTAGGGTCGAGCAGCGTCTCTGCCAACACCTCCTGCGCCTTGGACTTGTCGGCATCCTTGAGCAGCGGGAAATAGAAGGCGTCGCCGCCGGTGGCGATCACTTCGTTCAGACCGAGGCCCGGCAAGCAGGCATAGTCCTTGCCGGCGACCTTGCCGGCAACCTGGAACTCGCCTTGCGCCCAGTCACCCATGATCTGGCCACCGGCCTTGCCGGTGATGACGAGATTGGTTGCCTGGTTCCAGTCCTGCACATTGGTGTTCTTCGCCATCTTGCGGGCATCGTCGGCGGCCTTGAAGACCTTGGCGATCTCGGGCCCGGCGGCGAACTTGGCATCCTTGTCCTTGTAGACCTTAAGGAACGCGTCGGTGCCGCCGACCGCCGCCAGCAGCACGTCGAAGGCGCCGGAAGATTGCCAGGCCTGTCCGCCGACAGCGAGCGGGATGATGCCCGCCTTTTCCAGGGCGGGCGCTGTCGCCACGAATTCATTCCAGTCCTTCGGCAGCGGCACGCCGGCCTTCTCGAAGGCTTCGTTCGACAGCCACAACCACTGCCAGGAGTGGATATTGACCGGCACGCAATAGATCTTGCCGTCGATGGTGCAGCTGTCGAGCAGGCTCTTCGGCCGCACGATTTCCGTCCACTTGCCCTTGGTGGCGACATCGGTGAGGTCGCGCATCAGGCCGGCCTGCACCAGTTCTTCGGCCTGCCGGCCGTGATTGAACTGGGTGGCGCCCATCGGATCGCCGCCGGTGATGCGGCTGATCATGATCGGCCGTGCCGTGCCGCCGGATCCGGCAATGGCGCCGTCGACCCAGTGATTGCCGGTCGCGTCGAAGGCCTTGGCGAATTCCGCAACCGCCGCCGCCTCGCCGCCCGACGTCCACCAATGGGTGACTTCCAGGTCGGTGGCGGCCGCCGGGCCGGCAAGCTGAAGCGCGGCCGTCGCGGCAAGGGCAGCGGTCAAAAGTCTATAGCGCATTTCGGTTCCTCCCAGAATCTGAAACGTTACAGATTTTCGATACGGCAATTATGCGGTGCGTGCAACCCCTGAGATAAACGCGCTCGAATGTTTTTTCGAGGCGCGAACAAATTCGTTGCGAGCAAACCGGCAAACTCCGCGCAAAACCGGGTGCTGCGCTGCAAAATCATGCTGCAACGCAAGAAAACCGTCTCGAACCTGATTCTCGCGCAACGTTTCTGGCCGCCAAAACCCTGCCAAAACCATGGCTTGAGAGACCCACGCGCTGCGATGTTGGAAATCTGTAACGTTTCAGTATATTGAGGTCTGACGGCGAAGAACCGTGCCACATCGTCATCGAAGCGATTGTCGGCTGGTCCGGCGGCTGCTATGCGCCTGACGGGGCGGGACGAATGGACAGGGACCAGACGGAGAAGGACGACGAGGCGTCGGCGCATGAGCGGCCGACGCTGAAAACGCTTGCCTTCATGACCGGGCTCGGCGTCACCACCGTCTCGCGCGCGCTCAAGGATGCACCCGAGATCGGCGCCGAGACCAGGCGGCGGGTTCAACTCGTCGCGAGGCAGATCGGCTACCGGCCGAACCGCGCCGGCGTGCGCCTGCGGACTGGCAAGACCAATGTTATCAGCCTCGTGCTCAATACCGAGCGCGAGATCATGAGCTTTGTCTCGGACATCATCTACGGCGTCTCGGAGGTCATTGCCGACACACCCTATCACCTGATCGTCACGCCCTACTCGCGCTCGCAGGATCCGCTGGACCCGGTAAAGTATCTGGTAGAGTCCGGCTCGGCCGATGGCGTCATCATCTCACGCACGCAGCCCAACGATCCGCGCGCCCGCTACATGCTGGAGCGTGGCATACCCTTTGCCACGCATGGCCGCACCGACATGGGGCTTGTCCACCCCTATCACGACTTCGACAATTACGCCTTCGCCGCCGAAGCGGTGCGCCATCTGGCCGGCGTCGGCCGGCGCCGGCTGGCGCTGGTAGCGCCGCCGGTCGGGCTCACCTATTACGACCACACGGTCAATGGCTTTGCCGACGCACTGAGCGAGGTCGACGCCAGCGAAGTGCCGTTCAACGCTGTTTCGATCGACCAGTCGATCGATCAGATCAGGACGCGGACCGCGCAGTTGATGCGCCGCGACGTCAGGCCGGACGGTTTCGTCAGCAGCGCCGCCGCAGCAACGCTGGCCATCGTCGCCGGCATCGAGGATGCCGGCCTGAAACTCGGCCGCGACGTCGATGTCGTGTCCAAGCAATCGTCGGAACTGCTGCATCTGTTCCGCCGGGAGTTGCTGATCGTCAACGAAGACTTCCGCCTCGCCGGCACCGAGCTTGCCCGCGCCGTGCTGGGCTGGATAGGCGGCGCGGCACCTGGCTCTTTGCAGACTGTGGTCAAGCCAGGCGACGTCGTCGCGTATCAGGGCTGACTGGCACGACCTGAGAGGCCGCCTCACCTGACCCTAGCCGGCAGCGCCGCTGCCCCATGGGCCATGGAAAGCCCCCTGCTCGCCGATGCGCTCGAAACCATGCGCGCCGAAGAAATCGCGCTGCGCCTGGATCAGGTTCGAGGTGCCGCGGCCCTGGCGGTAGCTGTCGAAATAGGCAAGCGCCGACGCCAGCGCCGGCACGGGCGAACCGGCCTCCGACGCTCTTGCGACGATGCGCCGGAGCGACGGATGCGCCTCCTGCATCATGGTGGTGAAAGCCGGCGCCATCAAAAGGTTGGTGGACGCGCCGCCCGAGCCGAAGGCTTCCGCCATGGTGTCGAGCATCTGCGAGCGGATGATACAGCCGGCACGCCAGATCTTGGCGATGGTCGGCATCGGCAAGTTCCAGTTGAACTCCTTCGAGGCGGCGCTCATCACCGCGAAACCTTGTGCATAGGCGGCGATCTTGCCGGCGAGCAGCGCCAGCTCCAGGTCTTTCAGAAGTGCCGCCTTGTCGCCGGAGATCTTGGTGACGCCGATATTGCCATAGGCTTTTTCGGCCGCCTGCCGCTCATCCTTGATCGAGGACAGCACGCGGGCCGCCACCGCCGCCTCGATGGCCGTCGCCGGAATGCCGAGCTGCTGCGCCTCGATGACAGACCATTTGCCGGTGCCCTTCTGGCCGGCACGGTCGAGGATGATGTCGACCACCGGCTTGCCGGTCTTTGCATCGTCGGCGGCCAGCACCTTGGCGGTGATCTCGATCAGATACGAATCGAGCCGGCCCTTGTTCCAGTCCTCGAAGACCTTGCCGATCTCCTTCGGCCCCATGCCGAGACCGTCACGCAGGATGCCGTAGATCTCGGCGATCATCTGCATGTCGGCATATTCGATGCCGTTGTGGATGGTTTTCACGAAATGCCCGGCGCCGTCTGTGCCAAGCCAGGCAGCGCACGGTTCATCCTTGAACTTGGCCGAGATCGCGGTCAGCACGCGTTCGACGCGCTTCCAGGAGTCTTCGGTGCCGCCGACCATGATCGACGGTCCATGGCGCGCGCCTTCCTCGCCGCCGGATACGCCCATGCCGATGAAGGTGAGACCTGAGCCCGACAGTTCCGAAAAGCGCCGCATCGTATCGCGGAAATTGGCGTTGCCGGCATCGATGACGATATCGTGGTCAGACAACACGCCGCGCAGCGCTTCGATCTGTTCGTCGACCGGCTTGCCGGCCAGCACCATGATGATGACCGGGCGTGGCGGCTTGATCGCAGCTGCCAGTTCCTCCAGGCTGTAGCAGGGCACCACCATGTCCCTGAGCAAACCGGCGCCTTCGAGGAAGGCATCGGTGCGCGCCTTGGTGCGGTTGAAGACGGCGATGCGGTGCCCGTGCTCGGCAATGTTGAGCGCGAGGTTGGAGCCCATTGTGCCAAGGCCGATCAGGCCTATTTCGGCTTTTTCCATCGTTTCTTCCCTGCTTTCGGATTTTGTTGAGGCCGCGTTTTTCGGGATGCCCACTTTTCGGCGAGATGATTGACGGGCCTTTCGCGCCACGTCAACCGCCTCGCCGAATTGTGTTGCGTCTGCGTTGTGTCAGACCGAGTCAGGAAGGGTCAGTTGGTGACCAGGCGACGCCTTGCCGATCGAACATATGGCGATAGGTTGGACATATGGCAGTCAAACGGATGGACAATGTCGGAATCGTCGTCGAGGACCTCGACGAGACGGTTGCTTTCTTTCGCGAGCTCGGCCTCGAACTGGAAGGGCGGGCGACGATCGAAGGCGAGTGGGCCGGACGTGTCACCGGGCTCGGCGATCAGCACGTCGAGATTGCCATGATGCGCACACCGGACGGTCATAGCCGGCTCGAGCTCTCCCGCTTCCTCACGCCGCCTGTCGTTGCCGATCACCGCAACGCCCCGGTCAATGCCTTGGGCTACCTGCGCGTCATGTTTACCGTGGACGACATCGACGACACGCTTGAAAGGCTCCGCAAGCGTGGCGCGCAGCTGGTCGGTGAAGTCGTCCGTTACGAGGACGTGTATCGGCTCTGCTACATCCGCGGGCCGGAAGGGCATCTCATCGGGTTAGCCCAGGAACTCGGCTGAGCGTCCTTCGCGGGCGGGCTGAATATCACTCGGCGCGGATATCGATCGGCGCTTCGATCTTTATCACTTCGAAATCCGAAACCAGAATATCGAGCCGCGCCGTCCAGCGGCCTGGAATCGGAATGACGAGATTATCGACCCGCCAGGTGCCGTCGCCTGGCTTGGTCGCCGGACGCTTGATCGGCTCGATCCCCGAATCGGGCTTGGACAGCACCAGCGTCACTTCCTTGGCGTCGAGCGGGCCGAAATCGCCATCCATGATGACGATGGAGGCGGTGACCTCCCCGGTATGGCCGGGCGTGATGTCGATGTCGGCCATCGCCTTCATAGTGTGGATATGGGTCGACGTCGGTTGTGCCGCGGCGATTGCCAGGGCCCGTGGCGGCGGCGTGAAGCGCCAGCCGGCGGCAACGCCGAAGATCAGGAGCACGATCAGCATTTCGACTGAGATCGAGCGGCTAAGCCGTCGCCGCACTTCCGTCGCTCCGGCCTCGGCCAAGGCGGTGAGCCGCCATCGATTGACCGCCGCCAGCGTGAACAGAAACACCAGCAGCGCCAGCTTGATCAGCAGCAGCCGGCCATAGGCGGTGTTGACCAGTGCCGCCGGTGTCTGCACCTGGATGATGGCGAGCACCACACCGGCGGCGGCAAGCACTACCACCACGGGCATGATCGCGCGCGAAAACCGCCGCAGGAACGCCCCGGCTTCCACCGATTGGCTGCTCAACGCCAGGCCGAGCGGCAGCAATGCTCCAGCCCAGAAAGCGATGCCGGCGCCATGCAGGAACACCATAGGCCGCGTCAGCCATTGCGGTTCGGCTGCACTGGCATGGCCGCTGGCGGCAAGGGCTGCACCCACACCGGCCAGCCCGGCGAGCGCCAACGGCCTGGCGCCAGCACGCGATCCGACCAACGACAGCAGGCCAAGCCCGAGCGCCGCCAGCGAAATCAGCACCGTCCAGCCGAAGCTGGTGCCAAGCGCCGTCCGCCAGACCACCGGTTGCGCCAGCCGGGCGAGTGGCGCGCCCAGCGCGTCCAGCCCCTGGAACCCGAGCGACAGGGGTGCTGCGACCAGCCCGCACAGGATGGCGGCAATGACGAAGCGCTGGCCTGAGCGCTGGCCTTGCGCCAGCCATGTCAGCGCGAAGGCGCCGCCAATGCCGAGGAAAAGCCCGATGTAGAGAAGAACCTTGCCGGTCCAGATCGCTGACCGCAAATCTATATCGACAGCTTCCCCCACCGCCGGCGCCGCACTTGGCGCGCCAACGGAAAACAGCACCGAGCCGCCGACCGGATGGCCATCGGCGGAAATCACCCGCCAGCTCAAGACATGGGTGCCCGGCCCGAGCTTTTGTGGATTGTCGATCTCAACCGTTTGGTCGCTCAACCGAAACGAGGTCAAAGCGACAGGCGTACCGTCGGGCCGCACCAAGGTCAGCACCAGCGGCGACACAGGCTCGCTGAAGGTCAGCGAAAATTGCGTCGGCGCTCGCTCCAGAACCGCGCCGTCGGCAGGCTCGGCCTTGATCAGCGCCGCATGGGCAAAGGCCTGGTTTGGCGTGGCAAGGACGGCAAGCAGCAGGATCGCGGCCAGCAAGCTGAAGCACCTGCCGGCTGTCCGTTCCATCCGCTGGAAACAGGCCACGTTCATGCCATCCACCAAAACAGTGGCGCGCCGCTTCGAAGCAGCGCGCCGCCAATGCATCATTTCTTGGGCAGCAGGTTGAGGCCGGGCGCCGGATCTTCCAGCGCATCCTCATCCTGACCAGCCGCCGGAATCTCTATCCAACGCGTGGTGGCGCCATCGCATTCCTGCACCACCGGAAAATAGAGTTTTTGCCCGGCCGGCAGATCGGCGGCCAACGTGCCGCGGAAGACGAACTCGTCATAAAATTCATCCGGCAGGCTGCCGCCGCTCCAGTCGACTTCCTCGACGCCCGAGGTCACCGCCTCGCCATAGAGCTGGTAGGATTTCTCGTACTTGCCTTTCTTGACCTGCAGCGTCCAGCCCGGCTTCGGCATCGGCTTCACTCCGATCACCCCTTCCGGGATCTGCACGCGCACGGCAATCGTCGCCTTGCCGTCGCAGCCATGCGGCACCCGCAGCACGGCCTTGTAGGTCGAACCGACCGGCGCTTCCTGGGTTTCGAGCGTGATATGGCCGAAGGCAGCGCTTGTCCCCAGGACAAGGAATGCAGCGGCCGGCAAAAGATACTTGTTCATGATGGTCCCTCTCGAAAAATCGGTTGGCAAATTGATTGGTCAGTCGTTGTCTTCGAGGGGTGGCGCGCTGCCTATGGCTTGCACGGCAAACTCGACGGTCACGGTTCCGGCCTTCTCGAAAGTCAGCGTGGCGGCAAACATCTGGCCTTCTTTAGGCGGCTGCTTCAAATCCATGAACATCACGTGGTAGGCGCCAGGACCCAGCGTGATCTTGCCGCCCGCCGGAATGTCCAGGCCGCCACTGACCGGGCGCATGGTCATGACGCCGTCTTTGACTCCCATTTCATGCAGTTCGGCCTTGCCCGAAATGCCGGAGGCAATCGACAGCAGCCGGTCCGCTGCGCTGCCCTTGTTGACGATGGTGAAATAGCCGCCGGCGACCTTGGCGCCGGCTGGCGTGGCACGGGACCAGGGATGCTCGATCTCGATGTCACCGGCCTTGAACTCATGCGCAAGGACGGAATGGGCGCCGACGAACAACAGTGCAAAGGCAAAGAGGGCGCTGCCGAGACGCTGCTCGATAGTGGTGAAGATAGGGGTGCTGCGGCGCAACGCGCCGGCATGACGAAAACGGGACATGGGTAGGCTCCATGAATATGAGGTCGCGCCTTTGTCCGGCTGCGAACGAGTTTATCATTGGATGATTATCGCCCGCGCGGGTTACGCCAAGCGAGCGGCGGTTTTTCAGCCCGCAAGCGGCGGGGCGCGCGGATTGGCCGGAGAGCGCTCACGCGTAACGTCGGGATGCCTGACTGCCGGCGGAAGAAACGCGACTGTTTCAAAAGACAGGCTCACCGGCGCCACGCCGACGCCTGCTGGCGGCGCATAGGCGACGGAGGCCATGCTGCAGCCGAGCATGCAGCATGCCGGCATGTGCGGCTGGTGCGGATCGCCGCCGGGAAGCTGGACCGCCCCATCATGGCTGCAGATGACGTTGCCGAAAGCGTCGAGTTGCGAGGCATCCGGCGCAATGCCGAAAGCAAGCACGCCGAGCGTCGACTGGAGCAGCAGCACACAGGCCGCGACAAAGGCGGCCGTCATGCTCCATCTCTTACGCCGGAAGTCCAAAGACCTGCCTCTTCACGCAGCAACGCGTGGATATCTAGCACGCGGCATGTCGGCGGAAAATCGCCAAATCATCGCTGCGGCAACGCGGCGCGTTCGATCCATGTCGCACAAAAGTGCGCAGCGGTTTGGGATAACGGCATGAGGCAGAGATCTTGTGCGCATAACGTCCCTTCGGACGTCGCGCTCAGGAAGCCGGGCGGCCGCCGATTTCCGGGATCGACGTCAACAGCGTGTGGCGTGCCGACTTCAGATGCTTGCGGCAGGCGGCGTCGACCTTGCCGAGATCGCGCGATTTCAGCGCCGCGATGTAGGCGAGATGCTCGCTCACCGCGACTTCGTTGCGCTCGCGCTCCTGCGCCTTGTTCCACTGGTAGTGGTAGTGAAAGATCATGGCGATGACGTCGTAGAAATCGACGATGAAGCGGTTGTGCGACGCCCGGTGGATCAGCCGGTGGAAGCGCTCGTCTAGCTCCGAGAATTCGTTGAAGCGGATGGCGATTTCGCTGGCCAGAAGCCGGTGCTCGTCTTCCAGCCGGTCGAGATCCGCCCAGACCGGACTATCCCCAGGCAAGGCGGCAAAGGCCGCCGCCGAGCGTATCTCGAACATCTCGCGGATTTCGGTGAGTTCGAGCGCAAAGGCTCGCGTAAACCCCTTCAGCACCCAGTGGCTGTTGCGCCGCTTCTCGATCAGGCCGAAGCGGGAGAAGCGGATCAGGAACTCGCGCACGCTGGTGGTGCCGACGCCGATCTCGCGCGCCAGTTCGAGCTCGTTGATCTGCATGCCGGCCTCTGCACCGCCGGCCAGCAACCTGCGCATAAACGACCGCTCGATGATCTGGGCCAGTGTGTCTGTCTCCTCCTCGGGGAAGAAATCATCCGGCTTCGGCGTCCTGAGCACTGTCTTGCTGCGTTTGTTCCACGCGATCAGCCCGGTCTCTTCCATGCGCGCCAGAATGGTGCGCACGGTGGTCCGGCTGACGCCGAGCAAAGTGCCCAGTTCCGGCTCCGACGGCAGGCTCTGCGTCTCATCGAGCAGCCGCAGACCCCTGTTGTAAGCGTCCTTGTAGACGTTGTTGCTCTTCGACATCCCTGCCCCGTTGCGCGCCGGCGCTTGCTGTGGCTGGCTTGAAGCGCGATATCACATATGTCCTGGCTCTCACCCGGCAGAGCAAACGCTCTGCGTGTCAGACGCCGCTCCCCACAAGCCAAGCGTCCATCGGACACATGGTCTCCTCCTGAAAAAACAATTGACGCACAAATGTTTTTTCACGATAAAAGACATTATATGTAAACAGACGCGTGTCAATCCGCGCATCCCCAGGAACAGACCCAGGAAACTGCCCGTGAACGCCTCGAACAGCATTCTTCTGTCCCCCGCCGACAATGTCGCGGTCGCCAATGGCCGCATCGAGATCGGCACCCCTCTGCCCGGCGGCGCCGTCGCCACGGCCTTGATCGAGCCCGGCCACAAGGTGGCGATCAAGCCTATCGCCGCCGGCGAGGCGGTGGTCAAGTATGCCCAGGCCATCGGCCGCGCCACCCAGGACATCGCGCCCGGCGACCACGTCCATTCGCACAATCTGGTCTTCGAGTCCGGCCGTCTGCCGGTGGTGCCGCCGAGCGAAGCGGAGCATGCCACCGAAGCTGACCGCGCCCGGACATTCATGGGCTATCGTCGCGCCGATGGCCGTGCCGGCACCCGCAACTTCATCGGCATCATCGCCAGCGTCAATTGCTCGGCCACCGTCTGCCACGCCATCGCCGACGAGGCCAACCGCGTGCTGCTGCCGAAATATCCGGGGATCGACGGCTTCGTCCCGATCGTCCATGGCCAGGGCTGCGGCATGAGCGGCACCGGCGACGGCATGATGGTACTGCACCGCACGCTCGCCGGTTACACCCGCCATCCGAATTTCGGCGGCGCGTTGATGGTCGGCCTCGGCTGCGAGGTCAACCAGCTCACCCTTTACGGCCAGAAGGGTGCGGCGGCGGGAAAACGCCATTTCAACATCCAGGACGCCGGCGGTTCGCGCAAATCGGTCGCAAAGGCGATGGGCGTGCTCGCCGAAATCGCCGAGGAAGTCGGCCAGTATCAGCGCGAGCCGATCCCGGTCTCGGAGATCGTCGTCGGCCTGCAATGCGGCGGTTCCGACGGCATGTCGGGCATCACCGCCAATCCCGCGCTGGGAGCGGCGGTCGACATCCTGGCCGGCGTCGGCGGCATCGGCATCCTGTCGGAGACGACGGAGATCTATGGCGCCGAACATCTGCTCGCCTATCGCGCGGCAACGCCGGAGATCGCCAAGAAGCTCGACGGTTTCGTCAAATGGTGGGAGGACCATGTCGCCAAACACGGCGCCTCGATCGACAACAACCCCTCGCCCGGCAACAAGCGCGGCGGTCTGACCACCATCCTGGAAAAGTCGCTGGGCGCCGTGGCCAAAGGCGGCCAGACTCCGCTCAACGGCGTCTTCGGTTATGCAGAAAAGGTCACCGGCAGTGGCCTGGTGTTCATGGACACGCCCGGTTACGACCCGGTCTCGGCGACCGGTCAGGTGGCGGGCGGCGCCAACATCATCGTCTTCACCACCGGCCGCGGCTCCTGCTTCGGCTGCCGGCCCACGCCGTCGATCAAGGTCGCCACCAACTCGACCATGTACCACCAGATGGAAGAGGACATGGACGTCAATTGCGGCGTCATCGCTTCGGGTGAGAAGACCATCGCCGGCATGGGCCGGGAACTCTTCGAACTCATCGTCGAGACGGCATCGGGCCGCAAGACCAAGAGCGAGGCGTTCGGCTACGGCGACAACGAGTTCGTGCCGTGGCACCTCGGCGCGACGCTCTAACCACCGACGAAAAAAGCGGGCTGCAAAGACGGCTCACAAGGGGAGGCTGTGGATGGACAAACGCCGCATCGGCACGACTGCGCTCGAGGTAACCGAGATAAGCTTCGGCGGGGCGGCGATCGGCGGGCTCTACCGGGCGTGTCCGCGCGAAGCGGCGATGGAGACGCTGCAGACAGCCTGGGATGCCGGCCTGCGCTATTTCGACACCGCGCCCTTCTATGGCTTCGGCCTGTCGGAACGGCGGACCGGCGATTTCCTGCGCTACAAGCCGCGGGATTCCTATGTGCTGTCGACCAAGGTCGGACGGTTGTTCCGCCCGGTGCCGGAAGACCAGGTTCCCGATCATTCCTATGTCGACCCGCTGCCCTTCGCGCTCGACTACGACTACTCCTATGACGGCATCATGCGCTCGGTCGAGTTCTCCTATGCCCGGCTCGGGCTGAACCGGATAGACATCCTGTTTGTGCACGACATCGGCACCTACACACATGGCGTCGAGAAGACGAAGCTGCACTTTCGCCAGCTGATCGACGGCGGCTTGAAGGCGCTGGAAGAGCTTAAAACGTCCGGCGTGATTTCCGCCTATGGGCTCGGCGTCAACGAGGTGCAGATCTGCCTCGACGTGCTGCGCGAAGCGCCGCTCGACTGCATCCTGCTGGCCAGCCGNAGACGTGTGCTCTTCCGATCTGACCGGGCCGGTGCACGGCGCGCATTTCGATTATCTGCCGGCGACGCAGGACATACTCGAGCGTGTTGGGGCGATGGAGAAAATCGCTGATGAGGGCGGATATCCGCTGGCGGCGGCTGCATTGCAGTTTCCGCTGCAGGAGCCTGTCGTGGCCAGCGTGCTGACCGGAACGGCCAAGCCCGCCAACCTGACGCGCAACCTCGACCTGTTCAACGTCCAGGTGCCGCAAGCGGAATTCGCCCGCTACGCTCCCTACACCATCGTTCAGGAGCTCGGCTGACGAAACGCCACGATCACGGCTCTCAAGAAGGAATGAATATTCCATATTGACTCGACGGTGGAATTAATATTCCATGATGATCAAGGAGGATCGGGAGCGTCTGGACGTGGCACTGAGGATCGGCAGGGAGGTTTCCCCGCCGAGCCATGCGCAGGCCGATATGAAACACCGCTTGCGTCGGCCGGACCGATGCACTATCAAAAAGCGGCAACTGTTTTTTATTGATAAAGTTCTGTTTGGGCCGCGCCTATCCAAATGGAGCTTCCGCAACCTTCACCGGGCGATCTAGGGAGGATTCCTAATGAAATTCGTGACCAGCATTCTCAACCGCCGTTCACTGGTGGCACTTGCTGCCGCCTCGATGTTTGCAGGCACGCTGCACACGGCGCCGGCTTCGGCGGCGGACGTGACCATTCCGATCATCGTCAAGGACACCACGTCCTTCTACTGGCAGATCGTCCTGGCCGGCGCCCGCAAGGCCGGCAAGGATCTCGGCGTCAACGTACCCGAACTCGGCGCCCAGGCTGAAACCGACGTCAACGGCCAGGTCTCGATCCTCGAGAATGCCGTCGCCGGCAACCCGGCCGCGATCGTCATCGCGCCGACCGAATTCAAGGCGCTCGGCAAGCCGATCGATGAAGCGGCCAGCAAGGTCAAGGTCATCGGCATCGACTCCGGCGCCGACTCCAAGGCGTTCACCTCGTTCCTGACCACCGACAATGTGCAGGGCGGACGCGTAGCCGCTGACGGTCTTGCAGCAGCCATCGGCGAAGCCAATGGCGGCAAGATCGAGGGCGACGTCGCCCTGATCACCAACGCGCCGGGCGCCGGTTCGCTGGAGCAGCGCAAGCAGGGCTTCACCGAGCAGCTGGCCGCGAAATATCCGGGGCTCAAGCTCGTCGCGGACAAATATGCCGACGGCCAGGCAACGACCGGTCTCAACATCGCCACCGACCTGATCACCGCCAACCCGAACCTCAAGGGCATCTTCGCGTCCAACCTGATCATGGCGCAGGGCGTCGGTCAGGCAGTCGCCGAGAACAACCTTGGCGGCAAGCTGGCGCTGGTCGGCTTCGACAGCGATGAGAAGCTGATCAAGTTCCTCAATGACGGCGTCATTTCCGCGCTCGTCGTCCAGGATCCGTACCGGATGGGCTATGACGGCATCAAGACCGCGCTCGCCGCCTCGAAGGGCGAGAAGGTCGAGGCCAATGTCGACACCGGCGCCAACCTGGTGACCAAGGCAAACATGAAAGACCCCAAGATCGACGCCCTGCTCAACCCGAAGCTCTGAGCCCGTCAGGCAAAAATCGTTTCCGGGGCCTCGCGCCCCGGAAACATTCGATACCGGCTTGAATATCCACCGGCTTGAATTACCTCGGCGATGTGGCTGACTGCATCGCGACGTGCCAACCGTAAGGCCAACCTGGGAGGATTGTCATGACGCCCACGGCGCAGGAACTGCACCCGGCCCCAACGCTAGCGCCCGGCAGGACGATCCTCGAACTGCACGGGCTGGAAAAGCGCTATCCCGGCACGCATGCGCTGAAGCCCGTTCACCTTGCCTTCAAGGCAGGTGAGATCCACGCCATCGTCGGCGAGAACGGCGCCGGCAAATCCACCCTGATCAAGCTTCTGACCGGCGTCATGCCGCGCACCTCCGGCGATGTCATCTGGGAGGGCAAACCGGCAGCGCTGGCAACCCCGCACGAGGCGATGGCGCTGGGCATCAACGCCGTGCATCAGGAGGTCGTGCTCTGTCGCCATCTCACCGTCGCCGCCAACATGTTCCTCGGCGAGGAGAATTCGCGCTTCGGCATCCTGCAGCAGCGCGCCATGGTCAAGGAAGCGCAGAAGATCATCGACGGTCTCGGCTTCGACCTGCCGGCGCATGTCATGCTGGGTGACCTCACCATCGGCCAGCAGCAGCTGATCGCCGCCGCCCGCGCCACCGTGCGCGGCACCAAATTCCTCATCTTCGACGAGCCGACCGCCTATCTCACCCGCAAGGAAGCCGACCAGCTGTTCACGCTGATCCGCAGGCTCAAGGGCGAAGGCGTCACCATCATCTACATCAGCCATCGCATGGAAGAGGTGTTCGAACTCGCCGATCGCGTCTCGGTGCTGCGCGACGGCACGCTGGTCGGCACTCGTAACATTGCCGAGACCAATGACGCCGAGCTGGTCAAGATGATGATCAACCGCTCGATCGAGCAAGTCTACCACAAGGAGCATTTCACCCCCGGTGCCGTGATCGTTGAAGCGAAAAACCTGTCGGGCAAGGGCTTCGAAGACGTCTCGATGACAGTGCGCGCCGGCGAGATCGTCGGGCTCTATGGCCTGATCGGCGCCGGGCGGAGCGAGTTCGTCACCACGCTCTATGGCCGCCACAAGAAGTCGGCCGGACAGGTCCTTTGGCAAGGCAAGCCGGTCCACATCAATTCCGAGCACGACGCGATCAAGCTCGGCATGGCGCTGGCGCCGGAAAGCCGCCGCGACCAGGGCCTGTGCCTGAACCTGCCGGTCGGCCTCAACCTCAACCTGCCGATCTACAAGCGCATCTCCAACAACCTGCTGATTTCGAACACGAAGGAAAAGGCTGAAGCCGATCGCCAGATCGCCGGCCTCCGCATCAAGACGCCAACACGCGGCGCACTGGCCTCCAGCCTGTCCGGCGGCAACCAGCAGAAGATCGTTATCGGCAAATGGCTGGCGCACGGCGCCAAGCTGTTCATCTTCGACGAGCCTACGGTCGGCGTAGATGTCGGCACCAAGGCCGAGATCTACCGCCTGTTCGGGGAACTGTTGTCCAAGGGCGCCGGCATCATCCTGATCTCGTCCTATCTGCCCGAGGTTTACGAGCTCGCCGATACGCTGCACGTGTTCCGGCGCGGCAAACTGGTCGCCAGCCATGGCTTTCGCGCCGCCAGCCACGAAGACGTGCTGACGCAGGCGATCGGCTGACAAAACAAGAAACGGGAGGAACCATGAGCATCGAAACCGTCGCGATCGAAAAACCGAAACGGAACTACAACGTCCTGTTCGGGCTGACGCTTCTGGCGTTGCTGGTTCTGCTCTGGATCGTGCTGTCGGTGGCGACGCCGAGCTTCGCCTCCTCCAACAACATCGCCAATCTTTTGCGGCAGGGCTCGATGATCGCCATCATGGCGGTCGGCCAGACCTTCGTCATCATCACCGGCGGCATCGACCTCTCGGTCGGCGCCGTGGTCGGCTTCGCCACCGTCATTGTCGCCATGATGATCAATGCCGGCTTCCCGATCTGGGTCGGCATTCTGGTGACGCTGCTGGTCGGCGTTGCCATCGGACTGTTCCATGGCTTCGGCATCGTCAAGATGGGCCTGCCGCCCTTCATCATCACGCTGGCGACGCTGACCTCGTTGCGCGGCATCGGCCTGTTGATGACCAACGGCAATTCGATCAACATCAACAGCGACAGCTTCACCGCGTTCTCGCGCAGTTCCTTTGTCGGCATCCCCAATCTGTTCTGGATGGTGATCCTGGTCGGTATCCCGGCCTACATCTTCCTGCACCACAGCCGCTGGGGCCGCTATCTCTTCTCTGTGGGATCCAATGCCGAGGCCTCGCGCCTCTCGGGCGTCAATGTCCAGCGCACCATCTACATGGCCTACACGCTGTCGGGCCTATGCGCGGCCTTCGTCGGCGTGCTGCTGGCGGCGCGCATCGGCATCGGCAACCCTACCCAGGCGGAAGGTTGGGAGTTGCAGGCGATCGCCTCATCGGTGATCGGCGGCACTTCGCTGTTCGGCGCCGTCGGCTCGGTGCATGGCCCGCTGCTCGGCGCCTTCATCCTGGCCACCATCAACAACGGCGCCAATCTGCTCAACGTCAACTCGTTCTGGCAGCGCATCATCACCGGCGCGCTGATCATAATCATCGTCTATTTCGACGGGCTGCGCCGTCGCGGCAAGTAATTCTCCCTGACCTTCTGCGCCGGCCTGCTTAACAACGGACCGGCGCCTTTTTTGAGAAACACTGGAATTGCCGAATGAAAGCTGTTGTCTGCCGCTCGCCCGGCGAGCTTGTCCTGGAAGACCGGCCGGCGCCAGGAGCGCCGCCTGCCGGCTGGGCGCTGGTCGCCGTCAGCCATGTCGGCATCTGCGGCACCGACTACCACATCTTCGAAGGCAAGCACCCGTTCCTTGCCTATCCCCGCATCATGGGCCATGAAGTGTCGGGCACCGTCGTCGAGACCGGCGAAGATGTCGACCTTGCCATGGGCGAGCCCGTCATCATCAATCCCTATCTCGCTTGCGGAAAATGCATCGCCTGCCGGCACGGCAAGCCGAATTGCTGCGTCAGGATCGAAGTGCTTGGCGTCCATCGCGACGGCGCCATGGCCGAGAAGATCCTGGTGCCGGCGCAGAATCTTTATCCGGCAAACGGCTTGTCGCTGGCCGATGCGGCGGCGGTGGAATTCCTCGCCATCGGCGCGCATGCCGTGCGGCGCGCTCGCGCCGAACCAGGCGCCCGCACGCTGGTCATCGGCGCCGGGCCGATCGGCCTTGGCGCAGCGCTGTTTGCGCGCATCGCCGGGCTCGATGTCAGCCTGCTCGACATGAGCACGGAGCGGCTGGATTTTGCAAAAGGCGAACTTGGCTTCGCCACGCTCGACGGCTCACAAAAAGCGGCAGCCGAACTGGTGCGCGAGGCAACCGGCGGCGAAGGGTTCGACATCGTCTTCGACGCCACCGGCAACACCGCCTCGGTGCAGTCGGCCTTCGCACATGTCGCGCATGGTGGCACGCTCGTGCTGGTCAGTGTCGTCAAGGACGACATCGTCTTTTCCGACCCGGAATTCCACAAGCGCGAAATGACATTGATCGGCAGCCGCAACGCGCTGAAAGTCGATTTCGATCACGTCGCCGCCTCGATACGCAACGGCGCCGTGCCTCTGGCAAAACTCGTCACCCACCGCACCACGCTGGCCGGCACGCCGGATGATCTCGCCCGCTGGGCGCATGAGAAATCGGGGTTGATCAAGGCTGTGATCGAGGTTGGGGCATAACATCGCAGGTGGTCCCGGCCCGAATGACGACGACCCGCGCAGGTTGACTCCCACTCCGTCCTCAAAACGCCAGGCCGCTGAAAAATAGGCGCGACCCCGCTACAGCGCCGACAGTTTCAGCTCGACCCGCTCCGCCGGAAACCGTGTTTCGGCAAACTGGATCGGCTGGCCGTCCGGTGTGACGTTGACGGCGACCGCCACCAGCACGATTGCGCCGGGCTGCAGATCGAGGTCGGCGAGATCGGCGGCATCGGCATGGCGGGCCGACAGCACCGTCGATTGCCTGAGATAATCGTCAATGCCGAAACGCTTGAGCGAGGCGGTAACCGAACCGGTTTCGGCCATCGCAGCATTGATGCCGGCGAAACGCTTCGCCTCGTACCAGGCGGCGGCGCGCGACACCGGCCGTCCATCGGCTTCGCCGCGCGTCTCCAGGCGGATCACCTCAGCCCCTCTTGCCAGACCAAGCCCCTCGGCGACGCGCTGACTGGCCGACTCAACTGTAGAAGCTAGCAGCACGATGTGCCGTTCCGATGTTTGCCCTTGCAGACCGGTCGAAAACCGAGTGCGCGCGCCGATCGGATAGGACAGCCGTTTGCGCGAAAAGACGAAGGTGCCGCGTCCCTGCTCGGCCCGCAGCACGCCGTCCTGCACCAGGGCCGATATGGCGCTGCGCACCGTGTGGCGATTGACGCCGTAGCGTTCGGCCAAGGCCATTTCCGGCGGCAGCGCGGCATTCTCGGCAAAATCGCCGGCGGCGATCGAATGCAGGATCAGGTCCGCAATCTGCCGCCACAGCGCGACACCGCTACGGCGTTCGATGCTGCTCGCGCCCTTTTGAGCCACCATTTCGTCCACGCTCCCGCCCATGTCATCCACCCGTCATGGACACAAGTTAGATAATAGGTACAATTTGTATAATTGTCTATATCACTAGACAAATTATGTACATTTCAGGGAGTTATCCATGCGAGGACAGGAAGCCCGCGACCAGGCCGAGCGCAAAGCCGTCATGACGACGTTGGCGCAGGCCAGTGGCGATAACATCGCCCGGCTGTGGAATGAGGCCGGCCTGATCTCGGAAGCAGAGCTTTTGCGCGGCCCGGAAACCGGTCTGGTCACCGTGCGTGGCCGCATCGGCGGCGGCGGCGCGCCCTTCAATGTCGGTGAAGTGACCGTCACCCGCGCCACCGTCCGGCTCTCTTCCGGACAGGTCGGCCACAGCTACATGCTCGGCCGCGACAGGCAGAAGGCGAAGCTTGCGGCAATCGCCGATGCACTTTGGCAGGATCCCGCCCATCGGCAGACGGTCGAGAGTGCGCTGGTCGCACCGCTGCGCGCCGCCCAAAGCGAGGCGCGCGAAAAGCGCCGCTCCGAGACGGCGGCAACGAAAGTGGATTTCTTCACCATGGTGCGCGGAGAAGACTGATGGACATCGCAGCCCAATGGATCGACGGCGGCTTCGCCGATCCGGTGTTCAACGCCCAGGCGGTCTTCCGCGCGGTCATGGATGCCATGGCGCGGCCGGGCAGCGAGCGGCCTCTGCCTGCCTTCGCCCGCCCCCCTTCGCCGCTGTCCGCAACCGCCGGCGCCATTGCACTTTCGCTCTGCGACAACGACACACCGCTCTGGCTCGATCCTGCTTTGCAGGCATCGGCAGCGATCAAATCCTGGCTCGGCTTCCACGCCGGCGTGCCACTCGCCAACACGCCGGCCGATGCGCATTTCGCATTGGTCGGCACGCCGGCCGAGATGGCCGCCCTCGACGGTTTTTCGCAAGGCACGCAGGATTATCCCGACCGTTCGACGACACTGATCCTGCAGGTCAGCGATCTCACCTCCGGCGCGCCGCTATTGCTCGAAGGTCCCGGGATCGAAACCAGCGCGACCATCGCGCCGGCACAGATGCCCCGTCATTTCGTCGAACAGTGGAAGCAGAACAGTCAACGCTTTCCGCGCGGCGTCGACATCATTCTGGCGGCGCCCGACGGCATCGCCTGCCTGCCGCGCACGACGCGCATCAAGACGATGGAGGCATAAATGTATGTCGCGGTAAAAGGCGGCGAAGCCGCAATCGCCAATGCCCACAGCCTGCTTGCCGACCGCCGTCGCGGCGACCGTTCGGTGCCGGCACTGCGCCTCGACCAGATCGTCGAACAGCTGGCGCTCGGCGTCGACCGGGTGATGAGCGAAGGCTCGCTCTACGACCGGGAACTGGCTGCACTCGCCATAGTCCAGGCGCGCGGCGACATGATCGAGGCGATCTTCCTGGTGCGCGCGTACCGCACCACACTGCCGCGCTTCGGCTACACCAACGCCATCGACACCGGCGCCATGCTGGTCGAGCGGCGCGTGTCGGCGACCTACAAGGATTTGCCCGGCGGCCAGCTGCTTGGGCCTACCTTCGACTACACCCACCGCCTGCTCGACCCGGAACTCGCCACCGGCGCCGATGTCGCCGAACCGCTGCAGCGCGAGACGGAAACGCAGGCCATGCCGCGCGTCTCGGCCATCCTCGCCCGCGAAGGCTTGATCGAGCCGGATGGCGACATGCCGCAGGACCATGTCCCCGGCGACATCACCCGCGAGCCGCTTGAGTTTCCGATGGCGCGCGACATCCGCCTGCAGGCGCTGTCACGCGGCGATGAAGGGTTTCTGCTGGCGCTCGGCTATTCCACCCAGCGCGGCTATGCCCGCAACCACCCCTTTGTCGGCGAGGTGCGTATCGGCGAGGTCGAGCTGGAACTCGACGTGCCGGAACTGCCCTTCGCCGTGCTGCTCGGCAAGGTCCGCGTCACCGAATGCCAGATGGTCAACCAGTTCAAGGGCTCGGCCAAGGCGCCGCCGCAATTCACCCGCGGCTACGGACTGGTCTTCGGCCAAAGCGAGCGCAAGGCGATGGCCATGGCGCTGTGCGACCGCGCGCTGCGCGCAACGGAACTCGGCGAAGATGTCGTCGCCGCCGCGCAGGACGAGGAGTTCGTCATCTCGCACTCCGACAATGTTCAGGCGACCGGCTTCGTGGAGCATTTGAAGCTGCCGCACTATGTCGACTTCCAGGCCGAGCTCGATTTGGTGCGCCGCATGCGCGCCGAATACGAAGCTCGAGAGAACCCTGCAAAGGTGGAAGAGACGCGGGAGGCGGCCGAATGAGCCTAATCGCCCCCGCCATTGCCGCCACCCCCGTTGCCGCCATCCCCGTTGCCGCCGTCATGGGAATGGCTGCTATGCCCGCCGACGTAGCTGCCGTTTCCGCCTGTGACATGCGCGCCATCTCTGGAAGCAGGCAGAAACAAGCGCCGAGGTACAAAACCGACCACGCAGACAAACGCCAGAAGCAGAATTGCAATCTGGATCCAACCGGTCTGAGTCATTCGACTTCGCCTTTATTTCCGTTTTCTGGGCGTCAATGCAATAGCAGGGAGTGGATTTGATCGCCATGACCGACATCGCCACCTACAACTTCGCCTATCTCGACGAGCAGACCAAAAGGATGATCCGCCGGGCGATCCTCAAGGGCATCGCCATCCCTGGCTATCAGGTTCCCTTCGCTTCGCGCGAAATGCCGATGCCCTATGGCTGGGGCACTGGCGGCGTGCAGGTCACCGCCTCGATTATCGGGCCGGACGATGTGCTGAAAGTCATCGACCAGGGCGCCGACGACACCACCAATGCCGTCTCGATCCGCGCCTTCTTCAAGAAGGTAGCCAACGTCGCGGTGACGACCGATACCGCCAGCGCCACCATCATCCAGACCCGCCACCGCGTCCCGGAACACCCGCTGAGCGCCGGCCAAGTTCTAGTCTACCAAGTGCCGATACCCGAGCCGTTGCGCTTCCTCGAGCCGCGCGAAACCGAAACGCGCAAAATGCACGCGCTCGAGGAATACGGCCTGATGCATGTGAAGCTCTACGAGGACATTGCCAAACACGGCCGCATCGCCACCACCTATGCCTATCCGGTCAAGGTCGAGGGCCGCTATGTCATGGACCCCTCGCCGACGCCGAAATTCGACAACCCCAAAATGCACCGTTCGCCGGCCCTGCAGCTGTTCGGAGCCGGGCGCGAAAAGCGCATCTATGCCGTGCCGCCCTTCACCGATGTCGTCAGCCTCGACTTCGAGGATCATCCCTTCGAGGTCCAGACCTTCGACCTGCCCTGTGCGCTGTGCGCGGCGGAAAATGTCTATCTCGACGAGGTCATCCTCGACGACCATGGCGACCACATGTTCGTCTGCTCCGACACCGACCATTGCGAGAAGCGGCGCGCCGAAGGACATCGCGGCCACCTTGCGGCTGAAAGCCATGTTACCGCAGGAAAGATGAGGCCAGCAGAATGACCGGCGACCCACTGCTGCGCGTCTCCGAACTGTCCAAATTCTACGGCTCGCGCGTCGGCTGCGAGAATGTCACCTTCGACCTGTGGCCGGGTGAGGTTCTGGCCGTCGTCGGCGAATCCGGCTCCGGCAAGACGACGCTGCTCAACTGCCTGTCGACGCGGCTGCTACCATCTTCTGGCACCGCCAGCTACCGCATGCGCGACGGCCAGTTCCGCGAACTCTACCGTATGAGCGAGGCCGAGTGCCGCTTCCTGATGCGCACCGACTGGGGCTTTGTTCATCAGAACCCCGCCGACGGCTTGCGCATGACGGTGTCTGCCGGCGCCAATGTCGGCGAGCGGCTAATGGCGGTCGGTGACCGCCATTACGGCAAGATCCGCGCCACTGCCGTCGACTGGCTGTCGCGCGTCGAGATCGACGAGGACCGCATCGACGACGAGCCGCGCGCCTTTTCCGGCGGCATGCGCCAGCGCCTGCAAATCGCCCGCAACCTCGTCAACGGACCGAGGCTGGTGTTCATGGACGAGCCGACCGGCGGCCTCGACGTCTCGGTGCAGGCGCGCCTGCTCGATTTGCTGCGCGGGTTGGTCACCGATCTCGGCCTGGCGGCCATCGTCGTCACCCACGATCTCGCCGTCGCCCGGCTTCTGTCGCAGCGTATTATGGTGATGAAAGACGGCCGTGTCGTCGAAAGCGGCCTGACGGATCGCGTGCTCAACGATCCCCGCGCGCCTTACACGCAATTGCTTGTTTCCTCGATTCTACAGGTGTGAAGATGGCGCCAAGGCACCCCCCTCTGGCCTGCCGGCCATCTCCCCCTCAAGGGGGGAGATCAGCAGCTTTTATGTCCCGCCCCTTCTACGATGCAGAAGAATGGCGAAGTCGAACGCGACAGCCAATCTCCCCCCTTGAGGGGGAGATGCCTGGCAAGGCAGAGGGGGGTGTTGGCCCGCGGACGAACAACGATTGGAGAACCTTCTGATGCCGACGCCCCTCGTTGTTTCCGGCGTCGCCAAAAGCTTCACCATGCATCTGCGCGACGGCATCAGATTGCCGGTTGTCGCCGGCGTCTCATTCTCGATCCGGGCCGGTGAATGCGCCGTGCTCGGCGGGCCTTCCGGCGCCGGCAAAAGCTCGATCCTGAAAATGCTCTATGGCAATTATGCCGTCGATGAAGGCCAGATCATCGTTCAGCATGAGGGCGGCCTGATCGATCTCGCCATCGCCAGCCCGCGCACGGTGCTTTCCGTGCGCCGCCAGACGATCGGCTATGTCAGCCAGTTCCTGCGCACCGTGCCGCGCGTCTCCGCGCTCGACGTGGTCGCCGAGCCGCTGGTCGAACGCGGCGAGGACCGCGAGAGCGCGCGGAAAAAAGCACGCACCTTGCTGGGGCAGCTCAATTTGCCGGAAAAGCTCTGGGCGCTGCCGCCGGCGACTTTCTCGGGAGGTGAGCAGCAGCGCGTCAATATCGCGCGCGGCTTCATCACCGAGCATCCGGTCTTGCTGCTCGACGAGCCGACAGCTTCGCTCGATTCGAAAAACCGCGACGTTGTGGTTGCGTTGATCGCCGCCAAGAAGGCCGGCGGTGTCGCCTTGCTCGGCATCTTCCATGACCCGGATGTGCGTGACGCCGTCGCCGATCGCATCATCGACGTGACCTCTTTCGCCGCCGGAAAAATCGCTGCATGAGCAGGAAACTATCGGAAGCGCCGTTGGTCCACGCCACGGCGCAGGTCGAGAACTCGACATTGGGGCGCTGGACAGAGATCGCCGACCGCAGCCGCGTGTCCGAAAGCATCCTCGGCGACTATTCCTACATCATGCAGGACTGCGTCGTCTGGTGCGCGACCATCGGCAAGTTCTCCAACATAGCCGCCGCCGTGCGCATCAACGCCACAAACCACCCGACCTGGCGGCCGACGCTGCATCACTTCACCTATCGCGCCTCCGACTATTGGGACGACGCCGAGCACGAAACAGAATTCTTCGCCCAGCGCCGCGCCAAACGCGTCTCCATCGGCCACGACACCTGGCTCGGCCACGGCTCGACCATCCTGCCCGGCGTCACCGTCGGCGATGGTGCTGCCGTAGGCGCCGGCGCTGTGGTGTCGAAGGATGTCGCGCCCTACACCATCGTTGGCGGGGTGCCAGCCAAGCCGATCCGCGAGCGTTTCGATCGCCGCACGGCCGAACGCTACCAGGCGCTCGCCTGGTGGGACTGGGACCACGCCAGGCTGCGCGCCGCGCTCGACGATTTTCGCGTACTCGAGGCAGACGCGTTCCTCGAGAAATACGGCGCCTGATCGGGTGCGATCACCCCCACTTGCCGCACGGCTGTGGAGCGTAACAAAACTGACATCGTGATGACATGGCAGGTTCATGTCGCTGCGCTAGGCGAGAACCAGACGATCAATTCAGGTCTGGAACTCTTCAATGTTATCGACCCCTGCCACGCTCGAAATCCGCGGCGTCTCGCGCCGATTTGGCAAGAACACCGCCGTCAGCGCCATCGACCTGTCGATCCCGCAGGGCCAGATGGTCGGCATCATCGGTCGTTCCGGCGCCGGCAAATCCACCCTCCTTCGCATGATCAACCGTCTCATCGACCCCAGCCAGGGATCGATTTTTTTTGACGGTGCCGAGGTCTCGCGGCTGCGTGGCTCGCCGCTGCGACGCTGGCAGCGCGACTGCGCCATGATCTTCCAGCAGTTCAACCTGGTGCCGCGCCTCGATGTGCTGACCAATGTGCTGCTCGGCCGTCTCAATCATCGCTCGACCTTTTCCAACCTGCTCGGCATGTTTACCCGCGCCGAATGCGCTGAGGCGATTGCAGCACTCGAGCGCCTCGACATCGCCCGCACCGCACTGCAGCCAGCCGGCACGCTGTCTGGCGGCCAGCAGCAGCGCGTCGCCATTGCTCGCGCCATGATGCAGCAGCCCAAGGTGCTGCTCGCCGATGAGCCGATCGCTTCGCTCGACCCGCTCAACGCCAAGGTGGTGATGGACTCGCTGCAGGACATCAACCTGCGCGAAGGCATCACCGTCGTCACCAATCTGCACACGCTGGACACCGCCCGCACCTATTGCAACCGCATCATCGGCATGGCTGCCGGCAAGATCGTCTTCGACGGTCCGCCGGAAGCGCTCAACCGCGAGGCCGTGCGCCTGGTCTATGGCGCCGACGGCAACGGCGTCGATATCTCCGAGGCCATCACCTCGACCAGCATCGCCTACAAGCAAAAGATCGCCGCATCCGCCAGCCCGCTCGAGCCCGCATTCCCCGGGTACTGATCCATGATCCCGAAAAGTGGATACCGGTTTTCGGAAAAGATCATGGACCAAAACTGAGCCGCACTGGATCGACCGCCCGCGTCAAGGGCACTTGCAAAAATCAAGAACGCTGCCGGCGCGGGGCCGGAACTTACAGGAGAGACATCAAATGTTCAGGAAGATGGTATTCGGCGCCGTTTCGGCGCTCGCCATGGCAACCAGCGCCGCGCATGCGGCCGACCTCAAGGAATTCCGCGTCGGCATCCTCGGCGGAGAGAACGAAACCGACCGCCTGCGCAACTATCAGTGCCTGGCCGATCACCTGAAGACCGAATTCGGCTTCGAAAAGGTCTCGCTGTTCCCCGCCGCCGACTATGACGGCGTCATCCAGGGCCTGCTCGGCGGCACGCTCGACTTCGCCGAACTCGGCGCTTCCGGCTACGCCAGCGTCTACATCAAGGACCCGAAGGCGGTCACCCCGATCCTCACCACCCAGCAGACCGACGGCGCCACCGGCTATTATTCCATCGGCCTGGCGCTGAAGTCTTCGGGCATTACCGACATCAAGTCGGCCAAGGGCAAGAAGCTCGGCTACGCCGATCCGGACTCGACCTCGGGCTACCTGATCCCGCTGACCCAGATCCCGAAGGACACCGGCGCCTCGAACGACGCCTACTTCGCCTCGACCCAGTTCAATGGCGGCCATGAAAACAACATCCTCGCCGTTCGCGACGGCAAGGTCGACGTTGCGGTTGACGATTCCTCCGGCATCGGCGACTTCAAGAACGGCTACACCTCCGGCACCTTCCACAAGGTCACCGCCAAGGGCGCCGTCGACCCCAACGACTTCGTCGAAGTCTGGCGCTCGGGCCTGATCCCGAACGGCCCGCTGGTCGTGCGCACCGCGCTCGGCGACGACATGACCGCCAAGCTTGCCGCCTTCTTCACCGACCTGCCGAAGAAGGACAAGGCCTGTTTCGAAGGCGTCGAAGGCGGCGACTTCACCGGTTACGTCCCGGTCAAGCCTGACTTCTACAACGTCATCGTCGAAGCCCGTAAGGCAGCCATCGGCGGCTGACGGCAAAATCAGAAAGGGCGACGTGAAAAACGCCGCCCTTTTTGCATGTCCCGATCATGACCATCTCAGCAACAGCCCGCTCCAACGCGACCCTGCAGGTAGCCAACGCCTGGCAGCGCCAGATATCGTTGCGGCGGCTTTATACCATCCTCGGCATCGGCCTGCTGCTGGCGGCGACGCTGTCGAGCATGTGGTTCGCCGACGAGGCCAATGCCGGTCACTTCTGGGACCGGCTGCCGCATATATTCGACTTCCTCAGCTGGCTGATCCCGAAGGACTGGAACGACGTCTGGCGGGCGCTGTTCGACATCGCCTCGCCGCATGACACCGGCACCCAGGAGTTCAACTTCCCGCTCGGCCGCGTCTATGTCTGGGGCGGCTTCTACATCCCCGAATATTTCGAGCTGATGCTGACCACACTCAACGTGGCGCTGGTCTCGACTTTCATCGGTTTCATCTTCGCCGTGCCGTTTTCGTTCATCGCCGCGCGCAACCTGACGCCGCATCCGGCGCTGCGGCTCGTCGTCAAGCGCTTCATGGAATTGCTGCGCGCCTTTCCCGAAATCGTCATTGCCGGCCTGTTCGCCGCCATTGTCTCGACCGGGCCGATCGCAGCCATCATCGCCATCGGCCTGCATTCGATCGGCGCGCTCGGCAAGCTGTTCTATGAAATCAACGAGAACATCGACATGCGCGCCGAAGAGGGCCTGAGAGCGGTCGGCGGCAACTGGTTCGAGCGCGTGCGCTTCGCCGACCTGCCGCAGGTGCTGCCCAATTTCATGTCCTACACATTGCTGCGCGTCGAGATCAACGTGCGGGCCTCGACCATTATCGGCGCCGTCGGCGGCGGCGGTATCGGCGAGGAACTGAAGCTCTCGATATCGCGCGGTTTCGGCGCCAAGACGGTGGCGTTGGTGCTGCTGTTGTTCACGACGATCTTCATCGTCGACCAGTTCTCCGCCTGGCTGCGCCGCAAGCTGGTCGGCGAGCAAGCTTTTCTGATGAGCGCTTAAATGACCGCTTTGACCACTGATCAGGTCCAGTCGATCGAGGAACGCTATCCGCAAATCTTTCGGCGGCCGGCCTACAAGCGATTCGCGCCGCTGTTCCTGTTCGGCGGCATCCTGCTCTACCTCGTTTACGCCTTGTGGTTTTTCAACCTGCCGCAGGTGATGCGCGACTCGCATTGGGAGCGCCTGCCGCTCTTCCTGACGCAATGGATCAGCTACGATCTGCAGCCTGAATTCCGCCTCGACCAGCCTGAAATCACGCCGAAATACCCGCGGTTTTCAGCACTCGGCGAGAACCCAGATCCCGACTGGGTTGTCAAGAACGCGGATGGCACCTTCACCGTCCTGATCGATGGCGCGGCCAGGTCCGTCACCTTCGACAAGACCAAAGCGACGATCGTCGCCAATGGCGAGATGGTGCCGGTGGCGCTGACCAGCGGTAAGCCGGTAATTACAGGTCCGGTGCCTGGCTGGATCACCGCGCATGACGACGAGATCGTCGCCAGGATGGGCTTTGTCGGCGAAGTGCGCGTCACCGTCGATCGCGTCAAGGTCCGCAAGCGCTTCCTCGGCTGGGCAAATTTCGTCTTCGACACGCGCTCGCCCTTCTTCGGCAAATCGGCCAGTGAAGTGATCTCGCTGATCTGGTCCGGACCGGAACTTAAGCCTGGCACCTCGAACCTCGCGCTCGCCGGCGACAACATCTGGAACAATGCGCAGTGGCAGCATGGCGACGTCTGGACGAAACTGCTGCAGACCATCGTCATGGCCTTTCTCGGCACGTTGCTCGGCGGCCTCGTCGCCTTCCCGCTCGCCTTCTTCGCCGCCCGCAACATCACGCCGAGCGGATTGTTCGGCCAGGTGCTCAAGCGCTTCTTCGATTTCATGCGATCGGTCGACATGCTGATCTGGGCGCTGTTCTTCACCCGCGCCTTCGGCCCGGGACCGCTCGCCGGCAGCGCCGCGATCTTCTTCACCGAAATAGGCACGCTCGGCAAAATCTATTCGGAAAGCCTGGAAAACATCGACGACAAACCGCGCGAGGGCATCAAGTCGACCGGCGCCAACGGCCTGCTGGTGCAGCGCTATGGGGTCATGCCGGAAGTGATCCCGGTCTTCATCAGCCAGACGCTCTACCAGTGGGAATCCAACACAAGAGGCGCCACCATCATCGGCGCCGTCGGCGCTGGCGGCATCGGCCTGAAACTCTGGGAAGCCATGCGCACCAATTCCAACTGGGCCAACGTCTTCTACATGGTGCTGCTGATCCTGCTCGTCGTGTTTGTGTTCGACAACATCTCGAATTTCCTGAGGCGCCGGCTCAGCCGGACCATCCATGATTACAACAGGATGCAGGCCGAGGAGGGGTGACGTGCGAGGGACAGCACCCCCCTCTGTCCTGCCGGACAGTGGGGGGTGTGAAGGAACGCAGCACTCCTTGGGCGGCGCGGCTAAGCCGCCCGCTTCCACCCATCCCTGATATGCCTGTATCCCTCGCGATAAACCGCTTCCGGCGTCTCGGAAAAATCCCGCCACACCTTGGTCGCCGCCGCCAGATCCTTCAGCGATCTGCCAAACGCCTCGATCGTCAGCCAGTCGTCATAGCCGCTCTTGCGGATGGCCGCGAAAGTCTCTTTCCACGGAATGTTCCCGCGCCCCGGCACGCCGCGATCGTTCTCCGAAATGTGGATGTGCACGACATTCCGCCGGTGCTTCATGTAGGCGCCGATCGGGTCGGCTTCCTCGATATTGGCGTGGAAGGTGTCGTACATCGCCTTGATGTGCGGCCGGTCGATGGCATCGACGTGCTCGGACAGATCGGCCATCGTGTTCAGCAGATAGCACTCGAAACGGTTGAGCGCCTCCAACCCGATGGTAACGTTCCGCTTGCCGGCATGATCGCCAATGGCGCGCTGCGAGGCGATCGAGCGCTTCTTCTCGGCAGCGGTCGGCCCGCTGCCGGAGAAGGCGCCGAGCGTCGAATGCAGCGGCCCGCTCAGCGTACTCGCGCCGAGCGCCTGGGCGCAATCGATCGCCCATTTCATGTAGCCGATGCCGGCCTTGCGGGTCGCGGCATCCGGCGAAATCAGATTCATCGCCGGGTCGCCCATCGCCGTAACAGCCGTGCGCTCCAACCCGATGCGGTCGAGCAGATCGCCAAGGTTCTTGTAGTCCTCTGGCGTGCCTGAGAAGATCGGTATCTCGACGCCGTCGAAGCCGGTCGCCTTGATGTCGCGCAGCAACGGCTCGTGTTTCTTAGACACGGAAGTCGTCCACAAAAACATGCACATGCCGATTTTCATCGACAGCCCCTCCCCGTTTGACGGCGCGCGCTGGTTTCTTTCGCATCTCGCACCATGCGCCCTCATTCGGCCGCTTCGCGGCCACCTTCTCCCCGAAGGGAGAAGAGACTTGGCGCCGGCGCTCCCTAAAGTTTCGTCCACGCCCCGTTCTTCTTCGATGACTTAACGCAGGCCTCGATGAACGCCATACCTTCGACGCCGTCCTGGATGGTCGGGAACACCACGTCCTTGCCCGGCTTGCCGCCCTTCTTGCGTGCCGCGCGGATCGCCCGCGCCGCCTCCTGGTAGATGTTGGCGAAGCCTTCGAGATAGCCTTCCGGATGGCCAGACGGAACGCGGCTGACGCGTCCCGCAACTGGCAGCGCGCCGGCGCCGTTGCGGGTGAGCAACTGCTTGGGCTGGCCGAACGGCGTGTACCAGAGATAGTTCGGATCGGCCTGCACCCATTCCAGCCCGCCTTTAGAGCCATAGATGCGCAGCTTCAGCCCGTTCTCGTGGCCCGGCGCCACCTGGCTCGCCCAGATCATGCCCTTGGCCGGATGCACCTTGCCGACCGGCTTGAAGCGCAGCATGACATTGACATTGTCGTCGAGCAGCCGCCCCGGCACGAAAGCGTCGAGATCGGCCGACAGGGAATCGAGCTCCAGACCCGAGACGAAGCGCGCCAGATTGTAGGCGTGCGTGCCGATGTCGCCGAGCGCGCCGCCCGCGCCCGCCTGCTTGGGGTCGGAGCGCCACGCCGCCTGCTTCTGGCCGGTGGCGGCAAGATCTTCGGTCAGCCAGTCCTGCGGGTACTCGGACTGAACGATGCGGATGTCGCCAAGCTGCCCCTTGGCCACCATCTCGCGCGCCTGCCGGATCATCGGATAGGCAGTGTAATTGTGCGTCAGCACGAACACCTTGCCGGTCTTTTCAACCACGGCCGCGAGCTTCTTGGCCTCGGCCAAAGTCGTCGCCAGCGGCTTGTCGCAGATGACGTGGATGCCGGCCTCGAGAAACGCTTTGGCCGCCGGCACGTGCACATTGTTGGGGGTGACGATCGCCACCGCTTCGATGCCGTCCGGGCGCGTGGCCTCGGCCTTGGCCATCTCGGCATAGGAGGCGTAGCTGCGCGCCGGGTCGAGACCGAGTTCGGCGGCGGAAGCCTTGGCGCGCTCGGGATTGGCCGACAGGGCGCCGGCCACCAGCACGAAGTCATTGTCCATGCGCGCCGCGATCCGGTGCACCGCGCCGATGAAGGCGCCTTGGCCGCCGCCAACCATGCCATAGCGGATCGGGCCGCCTCCCGCTTCCGACTTCGATGCGCCGACCATGTCTTTCTCCTGCTTGTCTCAAATACCCATCATGGCGCGCAGCATCTTCTTGTCGGTGGTGCCGCCGGCGAAATCATCAAAGGCCTTTTCCGTCACCCGGATAATGTGGTGCTGGATGAAGGGCGCGCCTTCGGCCGCGCCGTCCTCCGGATGCTTGAGGCAACACTCCCACTCCAGCACCGCCCAGGAATCGTAGCCATACTGGGTAAGCTTGGAGAAGATGCCGCCGAAATCGACCTGCCCGTCGCCAAGCGAGCGGAATCGCCCCGCGCGATTGGTCCAGCTCTGATAGCCGGAATAGACGCCTTGCCGCCCCGTCGGATTGAACTCGGCATCCTTGGCATGGAAGGCCTTGATCCGCTCGTGATAGATGTCGATGAATTCGAGATAGTCGAGCTGCTGCAAAAGGAAATGCGACGGGTCGTAGTTGATGTTGCAGCGCTTGTGACCGCCAACCGCATCTAGGAACATCTCGAAGGTTGCGCCGTCGAAGATGTCCTCGCCAGGATGGATCTCGTAGCCGACATCGACGCCGTTTTCGTCATAGACGTCCAGGATCGGCTTCCAGCGTGTGCCGAGCTCGGCGAAGGCCTCCTCGATCAGCCCGGCCGGCCGCTGTGGCCAGGGATAGAGGTACGGGAAAGCTAGGGCGCCGGAAAACGTCACCGAGGCTTTCAGGCCAAGATTCTTCGAGGCCTTGGCGCCAAACTCCATCTGTTCGACCGCCCATTTCTGCCTGGCCTTGGGGTTGTTGTGCACCGCAGGCGGTGCAAAGCCGTCGAACTGGGCATCATAGGCCGGGTGCACCGCCACCAGCTGCCCTTGAAGATGCGTCGACAGTTCGGTGATCTCGACGCCGGCATCCGCGCAGATGCCTTTCACCTCGTCGCAATAGGTCTTGGAAGATGCCGCCTTCTTGAGGTCGAACAGGCGTGCATCCCAGGTCGGGATCTGCACGCCCTTGTAACCGAGACCGGCCGCCCATTTGGTGATCGAGGCCAGCGAATTGAACGGCGCGGTATCCCCCGCGAACTGTGCCAGAAACAGCCCCGGACCCTTCATTGTCGACGGCATCGGCATCCTCCCAATTCATTTTTCCAAGGACCAAGCATAGCGTCTGATGAAAGCAGGGCCAGCCTCTTTGGTCTCTTGTGATGTGCATTCTCGTATCGGCATTCTGGTATTACCAAATACCGGAAATGGGTCAAGCCATTTGACTCACGCGCAAAGCTGCCGGGGCATTCCATTTTTGGCGATATATACCAGCATAATCAATACGGTACACAGATGCCGATATCGCATCGCGGCGGTTCTTGCCGCGCGACAAAAATTGCTGTAGACCTCCATTAGGGCCCAATTGGTCGAACCAGTTGCGCAAAAACGCTGGAGCGCCTTGGGGAGGAAACACGCGACGCGCCTTGTGGGGCGCATCGCAGGCGAACTGGCACAGACGAATTCTGGGAAGGATAGACCATGCATCTTTCGACGCACAACTGGATGCGCGCGGAACCGTTGGAGGTGACGCTCAAGCGCATCAAGAAATTCGGCTACGAGTCGATCGAGATTTCCGGCGAGCCCGAGCAATACAAGACCAAGGAGACCCGCGCGCTGCTGAAAGAATACGGCATCCGCTGCTGGGGGTCGGTGACGCTGATGCTGGGCGAACGCAACCTTGCCGCCAGGGACCAGGGCCAGCGCGAACGCTCGGTGCAGTACGTCAAGGACGTGCTGACCATGGTCAGCGAACTTGATGGCGAGATCATAACGCTGGTGCCCGCGACCGTCGGCAAAGTGGTGCCGGACGGCACCGAGGAGGAGGAATGGAAGTGGGTGGTCGACGCCACCCGCGAATGCTTCACCCATGCCAAGAAGGTCGGCGTCAAGATCGCGGTCGAGCCGCTCAACCGCTTCGAGACCTATCTGTTCAACCGCGGCGCGCAGGCGTTGGCCCTGGCCGATGCGGTGAGCCCCGAATGCGGCGTCTGCCTCGACGCCTATCACATCCATATGGAAGAATTTAACGTCCATGACGCGATCCGTCAGGTCGGCAAACGGCTGTTCGACTTCCACGTCGCCGACAACAACCGCTTTGCCGCCGGCCTTGGCCAGATCGATTGGCCGCGGATCGTGCAGACGCTGAAGGAAGTCGGCTATGACGGCGCGCTGACCAACGAATTCGTCGCGCCCGTCGACCGCACACCCGCCGCGCCCTATCCCGACATGGTCGACCGGAATCCGGTCGACATTTCTCCCGAACAGCTGAAGTTCATCCAGGATCACGGCTCCAGCGTGCTGACGGAGAAATTCTACACCGACCAGATGCGCATCACGGCCGAAACGCTGCTGCCGCTGATCAAGTAGCCGATCGGGATGCGCATCAAAACGGTCCAGGCGTGGTGGGTCCGCGTGCCGATTGAGGCCGCGAAGCAGCATCGCAGCGACTTTGGCCAGGTGACGACGTTCGACGCCGCCATCCTGCGCATTGAGACTGACGACGGGCTGATCGGCTGGGGCGAGGGCAAGAACGCCGCCGGCAGCGCCGGCAGCTATGGTGCGCTGGTCTACATGCTGAATCACGAGGTCGGGCCGCAGCTGATCGGCCGCGACCCCGCCGACATCGGCATGATCTGGGAGATGCTCTACAACGGCGTGCGCCATGACAGTGCCGCGCGCGCCGGCCATGCCATGCCGCAGCTGGCGCGGCGCGGCATGAGCATTGCGGCAATCAGCGCCGTCGATATCGCGCTCTGGGATATTCTGGGGAAGTCGTTGGGACAGCCGGTGTGGCGGCTCATCGGCGGCCGCAAGCTCGACCGCATGCCGGCCTACGCCTCCGGCGGCTGGGCTGCCGCCGAGGCTATCGGCGAGCAGCTCAAATCCTACATCGCCAAAGGCGGCTTCAAGGCGCTGAAGATGCGCGTCGGCGCCATGGACGGCGCCCCGCACATTTCCGCCGCCCGCGTCCGCGCCGCACGGCAGGCGCTCGGTCCTGACGTCGAGTTGATGGTCGACGCGCATGGCACCTATACGGTGGCCGAGGCCAAGCGCTTCATCAGCTTGGCCAGCGATCTCGACCTCGCCTGGTTCGAGGAGCCTGTTATCGCCGACGACAAGGCTGGTATGGCCGAGGTGCGCGCCTCGGGTTCGATCCCGATCGCCACCGGCGAAAGCGAAGCGACGCGCTACGCCTTCCGCGATCTCGCGGTGCTGAAATCCGCCGATATCTTCCAGCCGGATCCGGCCTTTTGCGGCGGTATCAGCGAGGCGATGAAGATCGGCACCATCGCCAGTGCCTTCAATCTGCGCTTTGCCCCGCATCTGTGGGCCGGCGCGCCATGCTTTTTCGCCGGCCTGCATGTTTGTGCGGCCTCGCCTGCCAGTTTTACTGTCGAATATTCGCTCGGCGCCAACCCTATGATCCACGATCTTATCGAAGAGACTGTCGAAGCAAGGGACGGTATGATAGCGATCCCTGAAAAGCCGGGTCTGGGATTCACCATTTCGGAGCGGTTCCTGGAGGCGCACGCGCAACGCGGTTGACGATGAAAGAAAAGAACCTTCTCGCCGAACTCGCCGCCTATCTGTTCGCCCATTCGGACAAGGAGAGCGGCCGCACGCCCTCGGAGCGCGAGCTGGCGGAGCATTTCGGTGTCAGCCGCGGCCAGATCCGCGAGGCGCTGGCCATTCTGGAGGCCATGCGCATCGTCGAGCGCCGCGCCAAATCCGGCATCTATGTCGACACCAGGCAGGCCAGTGTAGAAGCCTTGGCTCTTTTCGCCCGCGCGGGCCTGCCGCTCGATCCGGTGCAGATCTACGAGACCGTGGAACTGCGCAAGATCCACGAGATCAAGGCCGCCGAACTTGCCTGTTCGCGTGCCACCGAAGAGAATTTCGAACGCCTGCGGGAGATCCTGAAAGCCTCGGAGGAGTGCATCGCCGCCGGCGAAGGCCTCGCCAAGGAAGACCGCGAATTCCACCTCGAAATCGTGCGGGCGACCAAGAACGGCGTCTTCCACAATATCTGCAGCGTCTATTACCTGATGGGCGAGCAGCGGCTGCCGATCTACTTCAACGATCCCGAGCGCTCAGTGCGCTCGCATGCCGAGCATATCCAGATCTACGAGGCGCTGCTGCGTCGCGACGGCAATCTCGCCCAGGCGCTGATGAGCGCCCACCTGCAAGGCGCGGAAAGCTACTGGAAGGGGATCATCGAGGGCCGCGAGGCGCAAGCGCAAAGCCTGGCATTTGAGAAAGCCTAGAGCAATTCCAGGAAAAGTGTGAAACGGTTTCCCGGGAAAGCGCGCAGCGCTTTCCCTTGGGAATTGCGACAAACACGAGAGCCCCATGCCCAGAATCCTGTCGACGCACACGCTGCATCCGCGTGCCTCCGCAATGCTGGCGGGCGCCGGTGAACTCGTCGTCGCCTCAGCGCTCGATGCGGCAACGCTGACGGCCGAGGCGAAGCATGCCGACGTCATCATCGTTCGCGCACCGCTGCCGCCGTCGCTGTTCGAAAACGCCACGAAACTCAGAGCAGCGGTCCGCCACGGTGCCGGGCTCGACATGGTGCCGATGGAGGCCGCGGCCGCGGCCGGCGTGCTGGTCGCCAACGTGCCGGCGGTCAATGCGCGTTCGGTCGCCGAATATGTGATGTTCGCGGCCCTTGCCCTGCTTCGGCGCTTCCGTTCGGTAGACCGCGACTTGCGCGCCAAGGGCTGGAATGCCGGCCGCGACCACGCCAGCCATGCCAGCGAGCTTGCCGGCAAGACCATCGGCATCATCGGCTTCGGCGCCATCGGTCAGGCGGTCGCCCATATCGCCGCGCACGGCTTCGGCCTCGACGTCGTGGCGACGACCCGCAGCATGCAGCCGGCACCCGACAGGATCGGCTTCCTGTCGATCGATGCGCTGATCGAACAGAGCGACATCATCGTGCTCTGCTGCCCGCTGACGCCGGAAACGCGCGGCCTGATCAGCCGCGAACGCATTGCCCGCATGAAGCCGGACGCGCTTTTGATCAACATTTCGCGCGGACCGGTGATCGACGACGAGGCGCTGATCGAGGCCTTGCGCCAAGACCGGATCGGCGGCGCCGCACTCGACGTCTTTGCCACGCAGCCGCTGCCGGCAAACCATCCCTATTTCGGTTTCGACAATGTTATCGTCACCCCGCATATGGCGGGGATTACCGAGCAATCGATGATGCGCATGGGCGTGGGCGCGGCCGGCGAGACCTTGCTGGTGCTGGCCAACCGGCTGCCTGTCAATCTGCGCAATCCCGATGTGGTCGAGCATTACCGCAGACGGTTCCCGGCGGACGCGTGAACCATGTCCGGTTTTCGCTTCGCATCTCTGGTTCTCGCAGTGTCGTCGATCGTGGCCTTACCTTCGCTCGCGGCGGCACAAAGCAGCGATTATGTCTATTGCAGCAATGGGATCGTCTGCATGATGGCGCCCTGCCCGTCAGGCAATGCGCTGGATCTGACCACCGGCAATGTCGTTAAAGGCGTGGAGCTCAACACTACGGAATTGCCGCCGCTGGACAGATCGGCACCTGACCTCTCCGACAAGCTTTATGCTGGAAAACTCGTCGTCCGAGGATCGATCCAGCATCGCGGCCAGCCGAACGATCCGCCGATGCTGGTCGTTACCAAAATCGAACGCTCCTCCAAGAAAAGCGAGCGCAAGCGCTGCGCGGCACGTTGACTGCCGACCTACGGCTCGCTGCCTATCGGAGCAGCCGCTCGATTTCAGCCGCGATGCGCAGCAGATGGTGGTCGTGGCCATTGCGCGCCACCAGCATCAGCCCGGCCGGCAGCGTCATGCCGGGCATCGGTAGCGAGATCGCGCAGAGGTCAAACTGGTTGGCGACCTGGGTGTTGCGCAGCAGCAGACCTTCAGTGCGTTCACGCAGAGCCGTATCCTCGGCCATCGAAACGATAGTCGGCGCTGTCACCGGCGTGGTCGGCAGAGCCAGCACATCGACCGAACCCAACCGCTCGTCCATGGCTATGCACAGTGCCGCGCGACGACGCATTGCCCTGATATAAACCGGCGTCGGTATGGCCGCCGCCCGCGACAGCGGCCCGCTGACATGGGGATCGACCGGCATCGATGCGCCCGTCGCCAGCCAGTCGGCATGGATTTCAGCACCTTCCATGGCCGCGATCGAGCCGCGTTTGGTGGCCAGGCGCAGATCGGCAATGAGGTCGTCGATCGAAATGTCCGTGAGCCACGCGCCTGCCTGCTCGATCCCGGCAAGGCTGCGATCGAACGCGGCGGCAATCTCCGTTTCCGTGTCTTCGAAAAGCAGGCCGCGCGGAATGCCGACACGAAGCCCGGCAAGCGCTAACGGCAGGTGCAGTTGCGGCATCTGCTCGCCCGTCATCGCGGCGTCAGCCAGGGCACACGCAGCAACACTCAGCGCCAGCGGCCCGATCGAATCCAGCGTCGCAGAAAGGGGATAGGCACCAGTCAGCGGCACGCGCCGCGCCGTCGGCTTGAAACCGACGACGCCGTTCAGCGATGCCGGGATGCGCACCGAACCGCCGGTGTCGGAGCCGATGGAAATGTCGCTCGTCCCCTCGCCAACGGACACGGCGGCGCCCGACGACGAACCGCCCGGAATGCGGCTGGTGTCGGCGGCATTGCCCGGTGTGCCGTAGTGCATGTTGTCGCCGATGGCGGTGAAGGCGAATTCGGTCATGTTGGTCTTGCCGATGATGACGGCGCCGGCCTGGCGCAGACGGTTGACGACCGCAGCGTCGTGCCGACGGGGCGCGGTGTCCCTCAACATCAGCGAACCGGCCGTGGTCGATTCACCGGCGACATCGAACAGATCCTTGATCGAGATGATGGCGCCGTCGAGCGGCCCGAGCGATACGCCGGCCTTCTTGCGCGCATCGGTGGCCTCGGCCGCTGCGCGCGCCGCCTCGGCATAGAGTTTGGTGAACACCTTCTCGCCTGCCGCGCAATTGGCAAGACGTGACAGGATGATCTCGAGACGATCGCGGATTGATTGCATGTCGATGTCGGATTCCGTCAAGGTGGAGCGTCTTTAAGGCATATGGGCCGCTAGGTCAGCGGAAGGAATAACCCGGACAGCGTGCCTTTGCACCTGCCAGCGATAGGAAGAGACTGATGCTGTACAAAGGCAGCTGCCACTGCGGCAAGGTTGCGTTCGAATTCAAGGCGCAGCTGACCGGCGCCGTGCGGTGCAATTGTTCGATCTGCTCGCGCAAGGGCGCGCTGTTGGCCGCCATCCCGCATGACAGCCTGACGGTGCTGGCGTGGGGCGACGATCTCGGCACCTACACATTCGGCAATCATGCAATGGCGCATCGCTTCTGCCGCACCTGCGGCATCCATCCCTTTGCCGAGGATGTCAGTCAGGGCAGCGAACGCAGCGCCTACATCAACCTCAACTGCGTCGCCGATTTCGATCCCACCGGCCTGCCGGTCTTCGACTTCGACGGCCGCGCGGTCTGACCCTACGGTGGCCTCTCACCACAAAAGCAACGCCCCGAAAACCTTGATAGTTCTCGGGCCCGCTGCTTTAGCCAAGGATGGCTATCGGCTATTCGACGCGCTTAGGGCCGCGCGCGAACACAACGATCGCCGCCAGCAAGGTCGCAGCGCCACAATAGGCGAAGGCGCTGGCCACACCGGCATTGTCGACCACCAGGCCGCCGAAGACGGCGCGTTTCTGGTGCTCGCCGNGTGCTCGCCGTTTCTTGCGTCTTTCCCGCTCGCGCCTTTGCCCTCGAGGACAGCCTTGCTGAAAGTTCCCGGCAACTGGCGCGCGCCGGTTCATGCGCACACCGCCGACTATCGCGCGTTGGTCATCAAGGGTCTGTGGGCGCATTGGCAAATGGACGGCGGCGAAGCGACGAAGGTCGAATTGCCGCGGGGATCCTACTGGACCCAGAAGGCCAACGAGATGCACGACGACGCCTGCCTCTCAGAGACGGAGTGCGTGATCCTGCTGATCAACGATACGCCTTACGAGACCTACTTCCAGAAATAGTCAGGCGGCGCCGTCGTTCGACCGCAACTAGCTGGCGTGCCGCAAGCTCACGCCGCTGCCCTTGTCGAACAGCACCACCTTGTCCTGATTCCAGGCAAAGCGCACCGGCTGCTCGATCTGGACATCGGTTCTGGCCGGCACCGTGGCGCGCAGCGTCGTGTCGCCGACCCGCAGAGTCAGGATCTTTTCCACGCCATGGTTCTCGACATCGTGGACGCGTGCCTCGACCGGCGCACCGCTTTCAAGATACACATCCTCAGGTCGAATACCGAAGACGAGCGGGCGACCGTCGGTCGCACCGCCCGCCTTGGCACCCCCAGAGAAAGGCAGTTCGAAATTCAGCGGCGCCATCACCGCGCGGCCGTTGACCAGCTTGCCATCGATCAGGTTCATCGGCGGCGAGCCGACGAAGCTGGCCACATAGGTATCGCGCGGATTGTTATAGATCTCGTGCGGCGTGCCGGTCTGGATGATGCGGCCATGGTTGAGCACGCCCACCTTGTCGCCCATCGACATCGCCTCGATCTGGTCGTGGGTGACGAACAGGAAGGTGGCGCCAAGCTGGATCTGCAGGTTCTTCAGTTCCGTGCGCAGCGCCTCGCGCAGTTTGGCGTCGAGCGCCGACAGCGGTTCGTCCATCAGGAACACGCGCGGCTTGCGCACGATGGCGCGCCCGATAGAGACGCGCTGCATTTCGCCGCCTGAAAGGCGGTCGGTCTTGCGGTCGAGCAGATGTTCGATCCGCAGTGTCTTGGCGGCGCGGTCGACACGATCCTTGATCTCGGCGTCGGGTCCTCCGGTCAAGCCGGAGGATGACAGCGTGAGAGTTGAGAGGGCGACGCACACCGACCGTCGCGGACGGGCGCGAGCGCGACCTGCCGGATAGCGTCAGCTGCTGATCATCGCGCTGTCTTGTTGAGAGCGGTGACGATCAGCGCGAGAATCACCGCCGCGGCGGCGATTTCCCACACGAAAGCCTGCTTGTAGAAAGGCGGCGTGGCGAGCTGCGCCTTGCCGGCGAGAGTGTTGGGGTCCGGTGGATTGAGGAAGAAGACGCCGTAGAGATGCGCCGCCGTGATCGATACCAGCAGCGCAATGCAGAAGACCAGCGCCACGACCAGCGCTACGGTCACCACACTGCGCACCTTGACGCCCGGCTGGGCCAACGGCAGCAGGTTGTTGATGAGCCCGGCAAGCACCACGAGACCGCTGCCGACCGCGTACAGGCCGATGGAAAAGGGTTGAAAGATCAGCACCAGCGCCAAGACGCCGAGGCCAATGATGAAGAGCTCGAGGCGGAACGCGCCGGCGCGGCTCATGCCGGAAGAACTGTCGCTCATGACCGCACCGCCTTTCCGGCGCCATCGAAGACATGGGTTTGCCTGGGATCGGGGCGTAGATTCAGCGCCTCGCCGACCTTGACCCACTGGCTTCTCGTCACCACGACGCGGATGTCGGCGCCTGCCGCCGTGCGGGCATGAATAAGGGTTTCGGCGCCCATGGGCTCGATGAGCTCGGCTCTGGCGGAGATGGTGCCACGGTCCCCCGTATCGGTCACGGTGAAAGCACGGGGGCGGACACCGATCGTCACCTTGCCGGGCTGCAGGCGCGCGACCGCCGCGTCCGTGCGGATCGCCAGACTAATGCCGGCAACGGTCATGTCCGCCGTGCCATCGGCGAAGGCCTTGAGGTCGGCCTCGAGAAGATTCATCTGCGGCGTGCCGATGAAGCTCGCCACGAAAGCATTGGCGGGCTTGGCAAATACCTCGTGCGGTGAGCCGACTTGCTCGATCAGGCCGTCCTTCATGATGGCGATGCGGTTGGCCATGGTGAGCGCTTCGAGCTGGTCATGGGTCACGATCACGGTCGCTTTGGAGAGGCCCTGCAGCACTTCCTTGATCTGGCCACGCATGGTTTGGCGCAGTTCGACATCGAGACGCGACAAGGGCTCGTCGAAGAGGAAGCAATTGGGGTCGCGGACGATGGCGCGGGCCATGGCGGCGCGCTGCTTTTCGCCCTCGGATATCTGGTTCGGCAGCCGGTCGAGAACGTGCTCCAAGTGAAGGATCGCGGCGACGCGGTTGACGCGGGCAGTCCGCTCAGCCCCGGAAATGCCGTCATGATAGAGCGGGAAGGCGATGTTCTCGGCGATCGATGCCGACGGGTAGAGCGCGTAGAACTGGAACACCATGGCGATGTCGCGCTTTTCGGGCGGCAGTTTGTTCATCACCTTGCCGGCGACGACGACCTCGCCGTCAGTGACGCTTTCCAGCCCGGCGATGACGCGTAAGGTCGTCGTCTTGCCACAGCCGGACGGGCCGAGAAGGCAGACGACCTCACCGGCGGCCACCGACAGGTCAACGTCCTTGACCGCGGTGAAGGAGCCGAAGCGCTTGGTGACTTTGCGGAGTTCGATGGTTGACATCTCAGCGCTTCACCGTGCCGAAGGTAACACCGCGCAACAGATGGTTTTGCAAGAAGAAGGTGACCAGGAAGACTGGGACGAGGAACAGGGTTTCGATGGCGGCAAGCAAAGTCCAGTCGGTGCCGCGTCCACCCGACGACACGGCCTGGTTCATGGCGACCGGGACCGTCCTCGTGTCAGGCCCCGAGAGCAAGAGGGCGAAGAGGAACTCGTTCCAGGTGAGGATCAGGCCGAACACGAACGTGGCGGCGAGCCCGGCAATGACCTGGGGCAGGCAAATCTTGAAGAACACCCGCATTCCGGACGATCCGTCGAGGCGGGCGGCATCCTCGACGTCTGGCGACAATTCATCGAAGAAGCTCTTCATCATCCAGATGGTGAAGGCCAAGTTGAAGGCGGTGTAGAGCATGATGATGCCGAGATACGAGCCCGACAGGCCCACTACGCGGAACATCAGGATCACCGGAATGATCACCACAATCGCCGGCAGCATGCGCGTGGTCAGGATGATGAACAGGTAGGTGTCATTGCCTTTCAGCGGATAGCGCGAGAAGCCGAAGGCCGCCAGGGTGCCGATGACCAGCGCCAGCAGCACCGAAGCCGAGGCGATGAAGATCGAGTTGAAGAAATAACGGTCGAATCCTGTCGCTTCCGGGGCACCGCCCGACGTCATCGAGCGAGAAAAGACGGACCCAAAATTTTCGAGCGTGGGCTTGAACACAAAATGATCCGGAATCAAGCCGAACAGCGACGTGGGCGACAGCGTCGGAGGCACCAGAAGCGCGTCGCCCTGCGGTTTGAAGGCGGTGAATATGATGAACAGCACCGGCAGAAAATAGATAAAGGCGACGACGGCCACGGCGAGCGTCCGCCCCCAGCCGGCCTCGTCTACTCCGCTGGCCCTGCGGAAGCCGAGCTTTCCCAATATCGATTCGGTCACGGGTTAGGCTCCCTGCGTACGGCGGTTTGCGAGGTACAGGTAGAGGTTGGTGAGAACGATCACCATGAACAGCATCAGATAGGAGATCGACGCGCCCTCACTCGTCTTGTTCTGCTCGTTGGCGATGCGGATCAAGTGATAGGAGATCGTCAGCGTGTCGTTGCCGCCCTTGGTGAGGAGGATGACGAGATCCGCCAGCTTGAATGCCTCGATGGTGCGGAAGAGAAGGGCCAACATCAGAAGGCCGCGGATGTAGGGGAAGGTGATCATCCAGAATTGCCGCCAGCTGGAAATACGGTCGATGGCAGCGGCCTCGTAAAGGTATTTCGGCACCGAGACGAGGCCCGCCAGCACAAGGAGCATGACGAAGGGCGACCACATCCATGCGTCGGCGAAAACGATTCCCGCCACGGCACCGACTTTGTTGCTCATCAGGATGAACTGGTTGCCGGAGATGGAATTGATGACGTAGCTGAGAATCCCGAATGTCGGGTCATAGTAGTAGGTGAAGAACACGCCAGAGGCGACAACCGAAAGCATCATCGGTGTCAGCACCAGGATCAACAAATACTTGCGCAGCGGAAATTGCTTGGCGAACAGGATGGCCAGCAGAAAGCCGACGATCATCTGCGCGGAGACGGTGAACACGACGAACATGGCGGTGTTGATCAGCGCGCCCCAAGTCGCGTGAGCAGCGAGATCGTTGGTAAGGATCCGGATGTAGTTCCCAAGTCCGACGAAGCGGATCGTCTGCTGGTTTGCCTGGTAGGCGAAGAACGAAAGGCCCAGCGACCACAGCAGGGGGAAGATATTCATCACAAACAGAACGGCGATTGCCGGAGCGACCAGCAAGGCGCCGAAGTAGTGGCGGCGATACGCGTTGACGGTAAATGCGGCCGCGACCAACGCCACCGCGGCGCCCACCACCCAGAAGGAGACAGCCGCAGGCAAGCCCGCCATTGATATGGCCGACACGACGACAGCGACAGCGATGGCGAGTTTCCAGTTGTGGGCAACAACCGCGGTAAGGCGTGGTGTCAGCAGCGTGCTTGAAACAGCGGTCATGGGAGTCCGAAATATGGAGCGCCTGAAGTGGCAATGACGGGGAGCGGCTTTTGCCCGCTCCCCGCAGCTATGTCGGAAGGTTACTGGATAAGACCATCGTTCTTCAGGAGGTCCTCCTGGAACTTGGCGATGTTATCCAAGGTGGTCTTGGCGTCCTGCTTGCCAGTGATGGCTAGGTCGTAC
This sequence comes from Mesorhizobium sp. L103C105A0, assembly GCF_000502215.1. NCBI lineage: Bacteria > Pseudomonadati > Pseudomonadota > Alphaproteobacteria > Hyphomicrobiales > Phyllobacteriaceae > Mesorhizobium > Mesorhizobium sp. L103C105A0. The sequence goes on from NZ_AYXF01000012.1 coordinate 71,336, forward strand.
TGGTCCTGCTGCTGGGTGAGCAGTTCGAAGAACTGCGGCACGTGCCACATGTCCTTCTGCCAGTCGAGCGAGTTCGCCCAGGCGCGGTCCCACGGACGATAGGTCACATACTTCGGATCGCTGTAGACCGACTTGATCGCGGACTGGCCGCCGCCGGCGGCGAACTGGTGCTGGATATCAGGCGAGAGCCACCACTTCACGAAGCCAACCGCTTCCTTGATTTGCTCAGGCGTCGTCCAGGTGGTGAGAACGAAAGGCTGTCCGCCGATCTGTGACGTACGATTCACCTTGCCGTCGGCACCGCGCAGGCCTGGCGCCAATCCGAACACCAGCTTGTCGGCAACCTTCGACGTCTTGGGATCGAGCGAGGCTTCGGCGAGACCGATCCAGTCGATGTTCATGGCCACCTTGCCTTCACGGAACAACTGGTCCGAGACGAAGATGTCCATGGTGCCGGTCTTGACCACCGGCGGCATGAACTTCAGCAATTTGAGGAAATGCTCCATGCCCTCGATGGACTTCGGGGAGTTTACGACGCCTTCGGCATGTCCGGTCGGGGCCTTGGTTTCATCCCAGATGCCGCCGCCATGCTCCCAGACGAACGTGTGGACCGAGCTCGTCGAGAAGTCGTAGCCTTTGCCTGCCTGATAGGCGATGCCATAGAAATCGTCATCCAGCACCTGGCCGGCGAGCTTGTCGCCCTTCTTGCGCTGGAAGAATTCGCCAACATGCTCGAACGTGTTCCAGTCCATGGCGTCGATTTCTTCGCCGGTGCAGGGCAGCTTCTCATTGTACTTCGCCTTGTAGGCGGCCTGCTCGTCGTTGTTGCAGAGCACGTCCTTGCGGCCGTAGGTGACCAGCACGTCCGGGAACTGCGGGAAGCCGTAGTAGTTCGGCGTGCTGTTGGGATAGGTCGAGTAGGCGTTGAGCACGGCGGGATGCATCGACTCCATCGTCGCCTTGAGTTCCGGGTCGGCATCGATGAGATCGTTGATCTTGCGGAAGTAGCCGCCTTCGACGAAGGCGCCCAGCCACTGCGAGTCCGACACGATGAAGTTGTACTTCTTTTCGCCCGAGGTCAACGAGGCGTTGACGCGGGTGTAGAAATCCGGCCACGGAATGAAGTCCACATCGAGCTTCACAGTATTGCCAGACTTCGGCTTGTACTGCTCGTCGAAGAACTTCTTCATAATGCGGGTCGGGGGCCAATCCGGCACCGCCATCGTCAACGTCACTTCTTCGGCAGAGGCATAGGTCACGCCTCCCACCAGTAGTGTGGCAGCGAAGCTTGCGGCTGTCGCTAGCCCTTTCAGTTTGGTCATCGCCGTCATTCGCGTTTCCTCCCTTGGTTAACCGGATTGCTTCTCGCCTTTCGAGTCAGGTCATTGCCTGGCCGCTCGCGGCGCGGAAGACGTGGATTTTCCTGTTATCGATGGCGATCGATGCCGAATCGCCGGTCCTGATGCTGGCGGCGATCGCTTCCGGCAGCACCATGCGCAACATCTCGCCGCCGGCCTCGACCGAGATGATCGTTATGTCGCCGAGCGGTTCGACCAGATGCACCTTCGAGGCAACCCCGGCTTCGCCCTTGGCGGCGAGCCGAATGTCGCTCGGGCGAATGCCGATCAGCGCGGCCTCGTTGGCATCGGCAGTCTTTGGCGCCGTCGCCGGAACCAGAGTCCCGAGCGGCGTGTCGAAAGATCTGGTGTCGGCGCGCACCGAGGCCGTGAACAGATTCATGTGCGGCGAGCCGATCTTGCTGGCGACATAGGTATCGATCGGCTGCTCGTAAAGCTCGTCTGGCGTGCCGATCTGGACGATGCCCCCATCGCGCATGACGGCGATCGTCTCGCCCATCGAGAGAGCCTCGATCTCGTCGGGCGTGGCATAGATCACGGTCATGCCGAACTGGCGGTGCAGCCGCTTCAGCTCGGCGCGCGTCTCGTGCCGGAGCTTGGCGTCGAGATTGGTGAGCGGCTCATCGAGCAGAAGAATCTTTGGCCGGCGGATCAGGGAGCGGCCGAGCGCGACGCGCTGCTGCTCTCCGCCGGACAGGGTTGCCGGCTTGGCCTTCAGGCGGTGTGTCAGCTTCAGGATCTCGGCGGTCTCTTTCACCCGCTTGTCAATCTCGGCGCGCGCGGCTTTCTCCTCGCGCAGCGGGTAGGCGAGATTGTCATAGACCGTGAGGTGGGGGTAAAGCGCGAAAGACTGGAAGACCATCGAGATGCCTCGGCCGGCGATCGGCGCATGGGCCATGTCGCGGCCGCCGATCTCAAGCGTGCCGGAGTCGGCCTTGACGAGGCCGGCGATAGTGCGCAGCGTCGTCGTCTTGCCAACGGAGCTCGGCCCGAAGAGTACGAAGAAGCGGCCTTCGTCGACGGCGAAGCTCAGGTCGTTGATGGCGCGCACGGATCCATAGGCCTTGCTGAGCCCATCGAGGCGCAGCGCAATCCCCTTGCCGTCACTGGCGCGAGGCGACGTCTGCGTCACGATGCGCCACCTCGTGCGGACGGAACACGCGCCATCCGTATGATTCTCCTCGTCCTGCCGAAATGGACTGCGGCTGTCATTCTCGATCCGCCTTTTCTTTCCTGATCTGGTATTACCAATTTTGGATAGCCGTCAAGCTCTTTCTTGGATCACCACCGGACCTTGTATAACCGGATTTTTCATGTATCCGACTGTTTTCCCTGAATTTTCCTACTCGTTGATATAGGAGAGCCTTGTTTCGGCACTGCCATCCCGGTTAACATCAATAGTGGGCATCCAAATCTGGTCGAACCAGATTGGCGCTATTTCGCCAATGCCGCCGTCGGGGCCGCATCGATTTCAGCCGTTGATTCCGCCACCGCGGCGCGCACAAGGGCGCCCGCCGCCCATTGCGCGACCGACCGCATGCCGCGGCTATCGAGCCCCCATATATCCTTCAGCACGATCAGCACTTCGACGCCGAACATCATCGACAGCGCCTGCGCCAGGCGCTTGAACTCGCGCGGCGGCAGCCGGCCCTTGAGCGGTGCGATGGCATCCTTCAGCAGCTGGACGCGATGTCCGCGCGTGAATTGCGGCTCGCCGCCCAGCGTGCCCGCCTGCCGCTGCGCCCATTGGTCGAGCGACAGTTTCAGCGCTGCCTTGAAAGTTGCCTCGAAAGCTTCGATGCGCGGCATGGCGGTATCGAACAATTCGGCAACGCGCCGCCCGGCATCGGTGGACGTCGATTGCCAGGTCAGGATCGGCCCAAGCCCCTCGTCAACCACCGCCTGCACCAGGGCTGCCTGGCTGGGGAAATAGCGATAGGCGGTGGCGCGCGACACTTGCGCCGCCTCCGCGACTTCGCTGACCGACGGGGTGACGCCCGCCTGCATCAGCCGCGTCGCCGTCTTCAGCATCAGCCGTTTTGTGCGGGCCCGTGGGCCGCGTTCTGCAGCCTCGTTGGCGTCGTCGTTCCCAGCGGCTTGTTGACGTGAGACTTCCATGTCAATACGATACGCGCGTCTCAAAAAATTGCAATGACCTTTGCCCACCGAAAGGCCGGCAAAGGGCGACAGGCGGCCCGGCGCCGGTCGGCCGGTGACGGGAGAAACGCGATGAAGCGCATCTACGTGGTGGGCACAGCCGACACCAAGGGCGAGGAACTTGCCTTCCTGGCCGATGCTATTGCCGCCACCGGCAGTTCGGTTGCCCGCGTCGACATCGGAACGCGCGGTGCCACGGTGCCGGTCGATATCCCGGCCAGCGAGGTCGCGGCGCATCATCCGGGTGGAGCCAGTGGCGTGCTCGGCATCGATGATCGCGGCACGGCAGTGGCCGGCATGAGCGCCGCCTTCACAAATTTCATTCAGTCGCGCGACGACATATCAGGCGTGATCGGCATTGGCGGCGGCGGCGGCACGTCGATCATCACTGCCGGCATGCGCGCGCTGCCGCTTGGGCTGCCCAAGATCATGGTCTCGACGCTCGCCTCCGGCGACACCGCGCCCTATGTCGACGTCTCCGACATCATCATGATGCCATCGGTCACCGATATGGCGGGACTGAACCGGCTGTCACGCGTCGTGCTGCACAATGCGGCGCAGGCAATCGCCGGCATGGCCGCCAGGCCGGCGCCGACTGCCACCGGCAAGCCGGCACTCGGGCTCACCATGTTCGGCGTCACCACGCCTTGCGTGACCGCCATCGCGGATCAGTTGCGCGCCAACTATGACTGCATGGTTTTCCACGCCACCGGCACCGGCGGCCGCTCGATGGAGAAGCTCGCGGACTCGGGCCTGCTCGCCGGCGTCATCGACATCACCACGACGGAAGTCTGCGACCTGCTGTTCGGCGGCGTGCTGCCGGCGACGGAGGACCGCTTCGGCGCCATCGCCCGCACCAAGCTGCCCTATGTAGGCTCGGTCGGCGCCCTGGACATGGTCAATTTCTGGGCGCCGCCGACCATTCCCGAGAAGTTTAGGGGCCGGCTGTTTTACGAGCACAATCCCAACGTCACGCTTATGCGCACCACGGCGAATGAATGCCGCGGCATAGGCGAGTGGATCGGCACCAGGCTCGCTCGCTGCGAGGGCCCTGTGCATTTCCTGATCCCCGAAAAAGGCGTCTCGGCACTAGATATCGAGGGCGGCGCCTTCTTCGACCTCGAAGCCGACGCCGTGCTGTTCGATGCCATCGAGCGCACCATCAGGCCGAGCGCCACGCGCCGCGTCACACGCCTGCCGTTGCACATCAACGATCCGGAATTTGCCAAAGCCGCAACCGCGGCCTTCCTCGACATCGCCAGATAGTGAGAGTCAACAAATGCCCGCAATACCGCGCAAGGACATATTGAAGAAGTTCAAGGCGATGATCACCGACGGCGTGCCCATCGTCGGCGGCGGCGCCGGCACCGGCTTGTCGGCGAAGGCCGAGGAAGCCGGCGGCATCGACCTCATCATCATCTACAATTCCGGCCGCTACCGCATGGCCGGGCGCGGCTCGGCTGCCGGCCTGCTCGCCTATGGCAACGCCAACGAGATCGTCAAGGAAATGGCCTACGAGGTGCTGCCGGTGGTCAAAAAGACGCCGGTGCTGGCCGGTGTCAACGGCACCGATCCGTTCGTCATCATGCCGCTGCTGCTTGCCGAGCTGAAGACGATGGGCTTTTCCGGCGTGCAGAATTTCCCGACCATCGGCCTGTTCGATGGCAGCATGCGCCAGAGTTTTGAGGAAACCGGCATGGACTTCGGGCTGGAGGTCGACATGATCGCCGAGGCGCACAAGCTCGATCTTCTGACCACGCCCTATGTCTTCAACCCCGACGAGGCGCGCGCCATGACAAAAGCCGGCGCCGACATCGTCGTTGCCCATATGGGGGTGACGACCGGCGGCTCGATCGGAGCCACGTCGGCCAAGTCGCTCGACGACTGCGTGGTCGAGATCGACGCCATCGCCAACGCGGCGCGATCGGTGCGCAAGGATGTCATCCTGCTTTGCCATGGCGGACCGATCTCCATGCCGGACGACGCGAGATACATCCTCGACCGCTGCAAGGGCCTGCATGGCTTTTATGGCGCGAGTTCGATGGAACGGCTGCCGGCTGAAGCCGCGATCGCCAGGCAGACGGCGGATTTCAAGGCCGTCACGCTGCACGACCAGAAGAAAAAGAAGGGATGAGATCATGACCGACAAGAGCAAGGTGTTCGTATACCCGAAGGACGTGAGCGCCTTCGGCTTTGACTGGGGCAAGCTGTCGCTGACAGTCGCGCCGGAAGTAAATGGCGCGACGCGCTTTTCCGGCGGCGTCGTCGACCTGCCGTCAGGCAAGGGCCACACGCGCCACAACCATCCCGGCGCGGAAGAGATCATCTTCGTCATCTCAGGCAATGGCGAGCAGATGGTGGAGGACGAGGAGGGCAATCCGGTCGTCGCCAAGGTCGGCCCCGGCTGCACCATCTATGTGCCGGAAAGCCGTTTCCATTCGACACTGAACACGGGCGATGGGCCGATGCAGCTCTTCGTCGTCTATTCGCCGGCCGGACCCGAACTGGTGCTGCGGGAGTTGCCGGATTTCAGGTTGATTCCGGCGGGGAAGTAATCGCGAAAGGCCCCCTTCATCCGGCCGCTTCGCGGCCACCTTCTCCCCGAGGGGGAGAAGAGGCAGAAGCCAGCGCCGGCGCAAACTCCTCTCCCCTCGGGGAGAGGTCGGATAGCCCCGAATTGCCCTTCGAAATTCGGATGGCAATCCGGGTGAGGGGGTAGCGCCGAGCTAGGCTATCCCACCTCTATTCCACCCCCGTGCCCGATCCCCAAACATCACATACCCCGCATCCGTCACCGCCAGCGTATCCTCCAGCTTGATGAACCCCCGCGTCGGGTGAAGCATGGTCGTCTCCACCGACAGCACCATGTTCGTCTCCAGCGGCTTGGCCGAATAGGTGCCTTCATAGGTGACCGGGTGGTTGGTCATCAGGAACGGCGCTTCATGGGTGATCAGGCCCATGCCATGGGCGAAGAAATCCGTATAGGGCGCGACCTTCGACGCCTTCAGCACGCCCTCCGCGTGCGAAATCATATCGCCGCCGATGGTGCCTGCCCTCACCTTCGAGAACGCCGCCTGCTGCACCGTCTCGACCTCGGCCAACAGATCTTCCAGCTCGGCATCCGGTTCGCCCAGAATGCCCATGCGGCAGAGATCGCCGATATAGCCGTGATAATTGCCGCCGGAATCGATCGACAGCACCTCGCCCTTTTCCCAAGCCTGCGGTGACGCCGCACGGTTGTGGCTGGAGCCCAGCGTCAGCAGGCAATATTCGAAATGCGCGCCGCGATTGGTCTCCTCGCGCCTGAGCTGCTCGATCATCTCGGCCTTGGTCTTGCCTTCGTGCGCCCACTGGATGGTCGCCAACATGGAATCGGTGATCAGCTCGGAGGCGATGCGCAGCTTTTCCAGCTCGGCGTCCGTCTTGATGGCGCGCATGCGCTCCAGCATATCGGTCGCGTCGATCAGCTTCGCGTCCGGCAGCGCCTTGCGGATCAGCGCATAAGCATCGGACGGCAGGAAGGCCGGCTCGATGCCGATGCGGGCGCCTACCTTGCCGATTTTCGTCACGTGCTCGACCGCAAGATTGGCAGCATCGAGCGTGCCCCAGCAGGCGGCATGCAGCGTCGGCGTCCAGAACGGGTTGTTCTGGTGCTCGGCGCCTTCCATGCGGTTGCCGATATAGGCGGCATGATCGGGCCCACCCTTTTCATAGACGACGACAGGCAGGTAACGGCTATGGCCGATCGCATCCATGGCGGCAAAGAAGATGAACTTGTAGCCGCCGAGCAGATACTGCGTGTTGTGCTTGGACGTCGCGAGCAGAACATCGATGCCGGCCTCTTCCATCAGCCGGTCGACCCTCGCCTGGTCGAACGGGATATTGCTGACGGCGCTCTTGCCCGGGGCAATGTTCATTGTTCTCTCCCTGATTTCCGTGGGATCGCCGATCGTGCAGCGGCCGATCCCTTGGCTTTCGATCAAATCTGCACCATTTCGTTAACTCTGGTCCAGCCAGAAACAGGTTAGATTGCTTCGGCAGGCTGTCACCACTCGTCATTGCTGCACACTAAGGCAATCTGGTCCTACCAGAATACCAGAATGAAAGGGCCACCTCTAAAACTGGTCCAGCGGACGAAAATTTCAAAGCCAAGCAAGGATGCGCCAATTCCGTCTCTGGCGAAACCCTTGGCAAGGGTCATAATCGCCGCGAGGATGCTGGCGGGTGAGGCCAGCTTCGAGGGGTGCGCCCATCTGGTCGCGGAGAGGACGGAGGTTGATCATGTCGGATATTTCCAGACGCACGCTGCTTGGCGGCTCAGCTTTGCTGCTGGCCTCCACCGCCATGCCCACATTCAGCTGGGCGCAGACGCCGAAGAAGGGCGGCCGCCTCGTGCTTGCCGCCGATTCCGAGCCGCGCAACCTCAATCCGGCCATCGTCGCCTCCAACGGCGTCTTCTTCATCTCCAGCAAGATCGTCGAAACGCTGGCCGAAGCCTCGTTCGAAGGCAAGGACGGACTGGAACCCCGCCTTGCGCTCTCCTGGGAAGGTGCTGCCGATGGGCTGTCGGTGACCTTCAAACTGCGCGACGGCGTCAAATGGCATGACGGCGAGCCGTTCACCTCGGCCGACGTCGCCTTCTCCGCGCTGCAGATCTGGAAGCCGCTGCAGAATCTCGGCCGCACCGTGTTCAAGGATCTGGCCAGCGTCGACACCCCTGACGATCTGACCGCCGTCTTCAAATTCGCCAAGCCAACGCCGTTCCAGCTGATCCGCAACGCGCTGCCGGCGCTGTCAAGCGTGGTGCCGAAGCACATCTACGAGGTCGGCAAGATCGAGGACAACCCGGCCAACAATGCACCCATCGGCACCGGGCCGTTCAAGTTCGGCGAATACAAGGCCGGCCAGTATTACAAGCTGACCAGGAATGCGGATTACTGGGCCAAGGACGAGCCGTATCTCGACGAGATCATCTACCAGGTGCTACCCGACCGCACGTCGGCTGCAGCGGCGCTCGAGGCCGAAGAGATCCAGCTCGCCGCCTTCTCCGCCGTGCCCTTGGCCGACCTCGACCGCATCTCCAAGGTGCCGGGCCTGAAGGTGATCTCCAAGGGCTATGAGGGGCTGACCTATCAGCTCGTCGTCGAGATCAACCATCGCCGCAAGGAACTGGCCGACGTGAAGGTCCGCCAGGCGATCGCGCATGCCATCGACAAGGACTTCGTCGTCAAGACGGTGTTCCTCGGCTATGCCGCCACCGCCACCGGCCCGGTGCCGAAGAACGATCCGCAATTCTACACTGCCGACGTGCCGATCTATCCATTCGACGTCGCCAAGGCCAACGCCTTGCTCGACGACGCGGGGTACAAGCGCGCCGATGACGGCAAGCGTTTTGCGCTGAAACTCCTGCCGGCACCCTATTTCAACGAGACGAAGCAGTTCGGCGACTATCTGCGCCAGGCGCTGGCGGCAATCGGCATCGACGCCGTGATCGTCAACAACGACTCGGCCGCGCACATCAAGGCCGTCTACACCGACCACACCTTCGACCTCGCCGTCGGCCCGCCGGTGTTCCGCGGCGACCCGGCGATCTCGACCACCATCCTGGTGCAGAGCGGCATTCCCGACGGCGTGCCGTTCTCCAACCAGGGCGGCTACAAGAACGCCGCGCTCGACGCGCTGATCGCCAAGGCTTCGGAGACGCTGGATACGTCAGCGCGCACCGACCTCTACAAGGAATTCCAGAAACAGGTCGCGGCGGACCTGCCGCTGATCAACGTCGCCGAATGGAGCTTCATCAGCGTCGCGCGCGATACCGTGGGCAACATCGCCAACAACCCGCGATGGGCGGTGTCGAACTGGGCGGACACCTATCTGGAATCGTGACACATTTGCGCGGATGAAAGTTCGCAAAGAAATTGGTGTGAAAGCATGGCGTAGGGCCGCGTTTCATCACACCCCCCTCTGTCCTGCCGGACATCTCCCCCGCAAGGGGGGAGATCAGCAGCTTCGCTGTCGCGTACATTCGGCATCGAAGATTGGCGAAGGCAGAGGCGACATCCAATCTCCCCCCTTGCGGGGGAGATGTCCGGCAGGACAGAGGGGGGTGCCTAGACACCGCACCTCTCCCGACTGGCGCAGCGCTATGCCTTTCCCATGACCCGCGCCCTCACCCTCATGCGCCGTCGCCTCGTCGGCAGCATCTTCGTGCTGCTGATCGTCATCATCGGCACATTCCTCCTCCTGGAAGCCGCCCCCGGTGACGCGGTCGACGCCTACATCGTCTCGACCGGCGGCGACGCCGGCATGATCGAATTGCTGCGTCATCGCTGGGGCCTCGACCAGTCCGAGCTGACACGGCTCGCGAACTATCTCTGGGCGCTGCTGCATTTCGACCTCGGCCAGTCCGTTACCTTCTCGCGGCCAATTCGCGATGTCATCCTGGAACGCCTGCCGACGACACTGCTCTTGATGGTGACCGCCACCGCGCTCTCCTTCGGTTTGGGCTCGGCGCTCGGCATCTACGCCGGCGCCAGACCCGGCAGCTTTCGCGACTGCTTCCTGTCGATCGGCTCGCTGGCGCTTTATGCCGTGCCGGGTTTCTGGCTTGGCCTGGTGCTGATCGTCGTCTTTGCCGTCGACCTGCGCTGGCTGCCGATCGGCGGCATCGAGAGCCTGGCCTCGGACAAGACCGGTTTTGACCGCGCCACCGACATCGCCGTCCACCTCGTCCTGCCGGTTTCCGCGCTCGGCTTCATCTATCTCGCGCTCTATCTGCGCATGATGCGCGCCGGCATGGCCGAGGCGTGGCGGCAGGATTTTGTGCTCGCCGCCCGCGCCAGGGGGCTGTCACGCCGCCGCATCGTGCTCGCCCATGTCGCCCGCAACGCGCTCTTGCCGCTGGTCACCATGCTCGGCCTGCAATCGGCGCAGATGCTGGGCGGCAGCGTCGTCATCGAAAGCGTCTTTGCCGTGCCCGGGCTCGGCCGGCTGGCGCAGGAAGCGGTCGCTTCGCGCGACACGCCGCTGCTGCTCGGCATCATCCTCACCAGCGCCGTCCTCGTCATTGCCGTCAACCTTGCCGTCGACATCGCCTACGCCTTCCTCGACCCGCGCGTCGGCGCCGGCGAGGCCAGCGCGTGAGCGCGCTGCCGCGGTTCCTGCGCCGGCCGGAAGCGGTCGCCGGCGCGATCATCCTGGCGCTTCTGTTCGCCATGGCGCTGTTTGCGTCGCTGCTCTTCCCCGGCGACCCGCAGGCCATTGCCGGACCAGCACTGCTGCCGCCCTTCCAGGACTGGTCGCTGCCGCTCGGCACCGACCGGCTCGGCCGTGACGTGCTGGCCGAACTGTTCCACGGCGCCCGCACCTCGCTGGCGGTCGGCCTGGCGGCGGCAGCGGCGGCACTCTTCATCGGCGCGGTCGTCGGCACGCTGGCCGGTTTTGCCGGCGGCCTTGTGGACGAGGGGCTGATGCGCATCACCGATGCCTTCCAGACCGTGCCGAGTTTTCTCCTGGCGCTGGCCTTCGTCAGCGTCGTCGGGCCGTCGCTCGGCGTCGTCGTCACGGCAATAGCGCTTGGCGCCTGGACCGGACCGGCGCGTGTAGCGCGCGCCGAAGTGCTGTCGATCCGCGAGCGCGATTACGTCGCCGGCGCTCGCGTCATCGGCATGCATCCGCTTGAGATCGCTTTTCGCGAGGTGTTGCCCAACGCGTTGCCGCCGGTGCTGGCCTTGTCCTCGGTGATCGTGGCCGCCGCGATCCTCACCGAGGCGGCGCTGTCCTTCCTTGGTCTCGGCGACCCCAATCGCGTTACCTGGGGCGGCATGATTGCCGAGGGCCGCACTGTGCTGCGAACCGCGCCCTTTCTGTCGATCGCTCCGGGCATTGCCCTGGTGCTGACCGTGCTCGGCGTCTATCTCGCCGGCGAAGGCGTGGTCGAAACGACGGCGGTGCGGAGGAGCCTGTCATGACCGCACTGGCTGAGGTACGCGACCTGTCGGTGCGCTATCGGCGGGACGGGGGCGAAGTGACGGCACTGAAGGGGGTCAGCCTGGATGTTATTGCCGGCGAGCGGCTGGCGATTATCGGCGAAAGCGGGTCGGGGAAGAGCACGCTGGCGCTGGCGGTGGCTGGACTGCTGCCGGCGAGCGCCAAGATTGAAGGGCATTTCAAGTGGCAATTTCAGGCGCCGCGATCCTTCCCACCCCCTTCTGTCCTGCCGGACATCTCCCCCGCAAGGGGGGAGATCAGCAGCTTTGCCGACGGCTTCCCTTCTGCAACGTTCGTGGTTGGCGAAGGCGGAGATGAGAGAGCAATCTCCCCCCTTGCGGGGGAGATGTCCGGCAGGACAGAGGGGGGTGTGACGGAACGCCGACCTCTCAAATTAACCGAACCCAGTACGCTCCCCCTTCCCGGTCGCGACATTGGTTTCGTCTTCCAGGACCCCTCCGCCAGCCTCGACCCCGTCATGACCGTCGGCAAACAGATCGCCGAAGTCGCCCGCACCCACCTCGGCCTCGACTGGCCACAAGCTTACGCCAAAGCCAAAACCCTGCTCCAACGTGTCCGGCTGCCCGACCCACAAACCGCCATGCGTGCTTTCCCGCACCAGCTCTCCGGCGGCCAGAAGCAGCGCGTTGCTGTTGCCGCGGCCATTGCAGCCGGTCCGAAACTGCTGATCGCCGATGAGGCGACCAGCGCGCTGGACACCATTGTGCAAGCCGAAATCGTCAGCCTCATTCGGCAACTGGTGGCGGAGGACGGCATGACGCTGCTGTTCATCAGCCACGACATCGCGCTGGCCGCCGAACTCGCAGAGCGTATCGCTGTATTCCGGAACGCCGAACTGATCGAACTCGGCCCGACGGAGCAAATCATAAACGCCCCGCGCCATGCCTATACACGAACGCTGCTCGACGCCCATCTCGGCCTCGACGCCGATCCGCTGCTACGACGGGCGCCGGCATGAACTTGCTCACCGTCTCCGGTCTTACCAAGCGATACCGTCGTGGCGGCAAGGCCATCGCGCACGTCGACGGTGTCTCCTTCGCCATCGAACCCGGCGAGACGCTGGCGCTGGCCGGGCCCTCCGGCGGCGGCAAGTCGACGATCGCGCGGCTGGTGCTTAGGTTGATCGAGCCGGACGCCGGCACCGTCCAGTTCGAAGGCGATGACTTTCTGCTCTTGAAGGGTGCGGCCCTGCGCACCAAGCGCGCGCGCCTGCAAATGGTGTTCCAGGATCCGCTCGCCGCGTTCAACCCGCGCGCCACGGTGGCTCGCGTGCTTGACGATCCCTTGCGCATCCATGCCATCGCTTCCCGCGCCGAGAGGCCGGCCCGCATTGCTGCCTTGCTGGATCGCGTCGGGCTGGCAGCCGATCTCGCCCCGCGCGCCATTCACGAAATCTCCGGCGGCCAGCGCCAGCGCGTCGCCATCGCCCGCGCCATTGCGACAAACCCGTCGCTGATCGTGCTCGACGAGGCAGTGTCGGCGCTCGATGTTTCGGTGCGCGGACAGATCCTCGAACTGCTGCTCGACCTGCAAGCCAGGGAACGGATCGCCTATCTCTTCATTTCGCACGATCTCGGCGTGGTCCGTGCGATCGCTCACCGCGTCGTCCTTCTCGACGCCGGGCGGATCGCCGAGAGCGGCGACGCCCGCACCATCATCGACGGGCCGCAATCGGCGGTCGGCAAGGCGCTGGTGGCGGCCGCGCCAAGATTGAACAGGATCCGGCCATGATCCCGCAAAGTGCAAACCCGTTTGCGGACAAGATCATGGTCAAAGGCAAGGACACATCATGACCGATCCCGAAGCACCCAGAGCCGAAAAACTCTCGCGCGAACTCGATTTCGCCTTCCGCAACCGCGCCGATCTCTACCGCCTGTTTCTCGACGAGCTGACCGGCGAACTCGGCGCGGAAAAGGCCGAGGCGATCATGATTCGCACCATCGAGCAGCGCGGCAAGGAGGTGGCGGCCGCCGCCTTCGCCCGTTTCGGACCTAACGACGCGCCGGCCATCGGCGAGGCATTTTTGGCCGTCAGCCCGGATGGCGGCCTGATGTATCCGACCGATGTCGAGCGCGGGCCGGACCACATCGCATTCAAGGTGAAGCGTTGTCCGCTGAAGGACGCCTGGGTCGAGGCCGGTGTCGGTGATGAAAAACTCGCCACGCTCTGCCGCATCGCCGGCGCTTTCGACCGTGGTCTGTTCGAGGCAACGGGCGTGCGCTTCGACAATGTCACCTGGACGCCGGGCCACGGCCCCGGCTGCTGCCACATCGCGCTGACCAACCGGGATGCCGCCGGATAGCCAATGCTGATCAGTCGGCGGCAAACACATGCAGCTCCGTGCCCGCCTGTTCGGCAGCAGTGCGCAGGTCGGCCTTCGGTTCGCTGTCGGTGACGATATCGGCAATGTCGTCGAGCCCGCAGATGCGTTCCAGACTGCTGCGGCCAAACTTGTCGTGGGTCACCACCAGCACCGTCGACAGTGAACGCGATATCATTGCGCGTTTAACGGCCGCGGCGCCCGAGATCATGTCGCTCGGGCCATCGGCGCTTATCCCCGATGCCCCGATAATGGCGACGTCGGCATTGTAGCGGCGCAGGAACTCGACGGTGTCTTCGCCCAACACGCTGCCTTCCCGGCTATCATAGGTCCCGGGGCAGAGCAGCACCCGACAGGTCGGATTGGCGCCCGCCACCGAGGCCACGCCGGTGGAATTGGTGATGATGGTCAGGTCGCGCTTCAGCTGCGAAAGGTTGCGCGCCACCTCATAGGTGGTCGAACCGCCATCGATCATCACGATCTGGCCCTTCTCGACAAGGCTTGCCGCGCCGCGGCCGATGCGGGCGCGCTCCTCGATCAGGGTCAGGCCACGCTCCGAAATCACCGGTTCTGATGTCACCAGCGAGATCGTCGCACCGCCATAGGTGCGGTTGATCAGCCCGGCATCGCCGAGTTCGATGAGATCGCGGCGGATGGTCTCGCCGGCGACGCCGATGCGCCGTGCGAGCTTGGAGATGCGTATCGACGCCGACCGGCGCACTTCCGAAAGGATAAGCGCGTGCCGCTCCTTCTTCGTCAGTCGGCCTTGGTCCATGACTATTCCATTCCCTTTGCAGCAATCAGCGCGTCGCCAAGCTCGGCAAATCCCTCCGCGCCGCGACCGCTTGTGACGAAGGCGGGAGACGCCGGAAGCTCGCCGGCGAAGTCCAGCACATTAGCGACGCCGACGCTGTTGGGGAAGAAGCCGAACATTGGTGCATCGTTTGGACTATCGCCGACGAAGACAATGCTGTCCTTGTCGTGGTCGATATCTATACCGAAACAGTCCCGCAAGAATAGCCGGCTTGTCGACAGTTTGTCGTATTTGCCGAACCAGCCATTGACGTGGATGGACGAGATTTTCGCCGTCGCGCCGTAGCGCTGGAAGATGCCGACGATCTTCAGAACCTCGGTTTTGGGCAGCGGCGCCACGTCCTCGCAAAAATCGATCGCCAGATCGGCCTCGCGATAGGCCTGGTCGGCCGCGACCGCCGCACCCGGAACTTCGCGCAGAACGGTTTGCTCGATCTCCTTGAGGCGCGCGGCATCGGCCTGCCGTTCGGCAGCGCTCTTGGCGTAGTGGCGAACAATCCGCTTTTTGGCGTCGTCATAGCGGAAATAGAAGGCGCCGTTCTCGCCGATCACGCCATCGACCGGCCATTGCCGCGCGATCAGGTCGCACCAGCCGGCAGGGCGGCCGGTCACCGGCGCGACAAGAAAGCCGGCCTGCTTCAGCCGCTCGAGCGCCGCATAGGCTTTTGCCGGCAGCCGTCCCTTGTCGGTCAAGGTGTCGTCGATATCGGTCAGAACGACGGCGATGTTGCGCCGGTCCAGCGCGGTGAAGTCGGCAAGCGGACGCAGCACCCGCTCAGGCTCCCGCCGCAACCGTTTCGAGCGAGGCAGCCGCGACGTCGAGCATGGTGAACCTGTCGCGGATCAGCCGGGCATTGGCGACCGCCTCGTCGTAGAAGCCAGCCGGTATGGCAACCTCCTGCGGCGTGGTCGGCGCGCCGGCGGCGCGCAGTGCTGCCGCGATCTCGCGCGCCGGGCGTGCCACCCGCACCAGCCTTTCACGATGCGAGCGCCATTGCTTGGCCAGCATGGTGTTGATGGCGTTTGCCCGTTCGCGGTCCAGCAGCTTGGGCTTGAATGCCGCCCAGCAGGAACGTCCGAGCGTTTCGCCGAAGATCTCGATGAAGCGTTCTGGCGTATCCGCGGACGGCGCGAGCTGCAGCTCCGGCAGTGCCAGCACGCGCTCCTGCAGCCGCGCCATCGTCAACGTCGTCACCGCTATGTGTTCGCCGTGATGCGCCTCAGGCAATCCCTGGCCCCGCATGTCGATATAGTGGGCGATCAGATGTTCGCCCTGACTGGCCGGATAGGAGCCGCCGCACAAAGTCATGCCAAGACCCGACATGACCAGCGTGCGCACCAGCACTTCCATCGCCTCAAGGTCGCCGGTCCCGAGTTCGCCGGCCTTGGCGATGAGCGCCTCCTCGTCCTCGGCCAGAAGCATGAACGGCGCCTCCCGGTAGGGCGTGCCGAGCAACAGATGCGCCATCAGCCAATCGGTCTGCGCGGTCGGGCGCGCCATCGAATCGCCGAAGCCGGCAGCGATCAGCCGGTCCGGCGCCCGCGCCATGACATCGAGATCGAGGAAAACGCCGACCGGCAGGCTCGCCGTCAGCGATTTCTTCAGGCCGTCCTCGGTGATTGCCGCCGACACCGAGGTGTAGCCGTTCATCGACGGCGCGGTGCCGAACACCGCATAGGGCTTTTGGGTCAGATGGGCGGCATATTTGGTGATGTCGTTGATCGAGCCCGATCCGACCGCGACCAGGCCGCTGGCGTCTTTCGTGCGGGCGATCACCGATCGCACGGCGTCCATGTCGGGATGCGGATGGCGCGGCAGGATGATCTTGTCGACATCGCTGGAGCCGCGCAGCGCAATCGACACCCTCTCGCCGAGCGCCAGCCTTGTGTCTGGGTCCATGACCACGGAAAGCTTGCGGCCGAGCGGCAGCGGCTTGACCAGCGCATCGGCTTCGTCGCCGAGGCCGCGCCCTATGACGATGGTCTTCAGCGGCACCGACAGCATTCCCTGGCTATCCGGGTCAGGCAGCGTGCCGGCAATAAGGCGATCGAGCATTTGTCTGGACATAGGATGCAGTCCGGTCAGTCAGCATGAAGCGGGGTCAGGGCATCGAATAAGGTGCGATACCGGCGGTAACTTCTGTCGTAGGCGGCCTTGGCGGAAGGATCAGGGTCGATCGTCTCGATGTGGCCGGCCAGCCTTTCAGCCGCCTGCTGCACTGAGGAGGTAAGGCCGATGGCCGCGGCGGCAAGGATTGCCGCACCGATCGGCGAGGCATCGGCCGCACCTGCGATCTCGACCGGCCTGCCGCTGACATCGGCACGGATTTGCGCCCATACCCGGCTGCGCGCGCCACCGCCTGAGAGCCGGATGCGATCCGTCGCGATATCGAGATCGTCCAGCCGGTCGACCACGTCGCGCATGGCGAAGGCGCAGCCTTCCAGCACTGCGCGAGCGCAGGCCGCTTTGCCGTGGAAGGATGTCAGGCCGTAGAAAGCGGCACGCGCTTCGGCGATCCAGCGCGGCGCCATGGCACCGGACAACGCGGGCAAGAACAGCAAATCGTCGCTGCCGGCAACCACCGTCGCCGCCAGTTCCGACATCGCCGCCGGCGAATCGACGCCGAAGGTTGTTAGAAACCACGTCACCGCGCCGCCCGAGAGCCATCCGGGATTGGAGATGAAATAGCCGTCGCCGAGAAAGCCATGGGTCTCGACCAGGCCGCTGGGGTCGAGGCGAAGCGTGCCGGAAACCGCGCCGACCACTTCGGCCGTGCCGAGATTGCAGGCGACGACACCGGGCACGACAACCCCGGCGCCTATGGCGGCCGAAAAATCATCGCCGGTGCCAACCGCCAGCGGCGTGCGCACAGGCAGGCCGGTGAGCTCGGCGCCGGCGTGCGTCAAGGCGCCGGCGATCTCAGATGCATCGTCGATGCCGGGCAATTTATCTGCATCGATGTCGAAGGCCGCCAGCAGATCGCCGGCATAGTTGTGCTCCTTCAGTCCATAGAGCATGGTTGTCGAGGCCAGCGCGTGATCGATGACGGCACGACCGCACAGCGCCGCGACCACGAACGATACCGGTTGATGCCAGAGCGCCACCCGGCGCGCTTCGGGCAGGTTGCGCGCGGCCCAGCGGATTTTCGCCGCCATATGGGTGGCGTCCAGAACGAGACCGGTGCGCTCACGGATGAAGTCCGGATCGATGCCGGCGATCTCTCCTGCCGCCCGCCGGTCCATCCAGATGATGCACGGAGCCAGCGCCTCACCATTGCCATCGACCGCGACGCAGCCGTCGAGCTGGCCGGCAATGGCAATACCCTTGATGTCGGACGGCGCAAGCCCAGCCTTGTCGAGCGCGCCGGCAATGGCCGGCTTGAGCGCCGCCAGCCACAGCGCCGGGTTCTGTTCGGCCCAGCCGGGCGCCGGGAAGGCCGGCTGGTACAGCGCAGCGGCCTCGCCACGCAGCCGCAATTCGTCATCGACAACGATCGCCTTTAGGCTTTGTGTGCCGAGATCGATGCCGATGACTGGCATTAGACGCGCTCGCAATCCGCGAGGACATCCCGCAATTGCGAGAGGATAGAACCTTTCGTCGGCGAATAGGAGCCATCGAAAATCGCTGTGCCAATGGTAAAAGCGTTGGCGCCGGCCAGCTTGATCGCCTTGAGCCGATCGGCTGATGCCACGGCGCCGGCGACGATCAGATGCCGCGACGGACCAAGCCCGCGCCGGGCTGCGCGCACCAGTTCGGCCGGGTCGGCCTCGGTGGCGCGATAGGCGAGGATGTCGCATCCCGCACAACCCTTCTCGGCGAAGGCCCTGCAGTCGGCCTCGACGTCCTCGGCCGAGCCGCCGAGCTTGGTTGGATGGCCGACCGGCCGACCCGGAAAAGGGTAGTATTCCGTGCCGCTCCCCTCCAGCAGCGCCATGATCTCGTCGACCTGGGTTCCACCGAGCAGGCGCTGGATGCCGAGATCCCTGGCGATGCGTGCAGAATTGAGGCAGGCCTCCGCCGTCGTCGAGACAACTTCCATGTAAGTAGTGGCGCCTGTCCGCCCAATGGCGCCAGCGAGCTTTCGCAGCACATCCGGCGCGACGCCGATATCCTTGAAGCCGACATGCTTCAGGCCGACCGGCTCGATCAACTCGACCAGGTCGAGACAGTCCTCGACCGTGCGATCGTTACGCGTCAGCATAAAGATGAAGTCCATCCGAAAGGTCCCTCGCCTGGTCGGGAAAGCCGGTTTGCTGCCGGTCTGTTAACACCTCCCAACCATTTGTTGCAAGGTGCCACATTTTGATTTGCAGTACCACACATTTTATGACAGAACGGGCGCCGGCCCGCCAGGCACGACTTCTAGGGAGAGGGAAGAATGCTCAAGCCGCTGAGACGTACCGCGTCCAGACTGCTCGTCGCAGCCGTATTTGTGTGGCCCCTGACGTGGCAAGTGACACAAGCGGCCGCGTGGGATCTGAAAGAGGCGTCGAAACCCTATAGCGGCCAGACCATCCGCATGGTCGGCGAGGCGCTGCCGCCGCTCGAAGCGCTGAAGAAGATGGCGCCGGAGTTTGAAAAACAGACCGGCATCCATGTCGAAGTCGAGATGTACGAGCACTCGGAAGCCGTCAACAAGGTGCAGCTCGATCTCAACTCGCACCGCGGCCGCTACGACGTCATCATCCAGCCGCATCGCGAACTCGGCAAGTTCGCCACCAACAACCATCTGGTCGAAATCGCCAAGATGATGGCCGACCCGGCTTTGCGCGATCCGAGCTTCGAGCCGGAGAAGCAGCTCTACCAGACTGCCTGGCACGAAATCTCCTGGTATGACGGCAAGGAGTACGGTTTCCCCTTCACCGTGCTCAACATGTTCATGTGGTATCGGTCGGACCTGCTCGCCGATCCCAAGGAGCAGGCAGGCTTCAAGGCCAAGTATGGCTACGACCTCGCTCCCGCCAAGGACTGGAAGCAGTATCGCGATATCGCCGAATGGTTCTATCGCCCCGACCAGGGCTTTTACGGCACCGCCCTGCAGGGCAAGCGCCACGAGGCGCTGTGGTATGAGTGGCTCAACTTCCTTTATTCCTTCGGCGGCGACGTGCTCGACGTGAAGAGCGGCTCGGCCTGCGGCCCGGTCATCGTCAACAGCCCCAAGGCCGTCGCCTCGCTCGAATATTACAAGAGCCTGCTGCAATTCTCGCCGCCGGACAGCCTCAACTATTTCTGGGATGATGTCATGGCGCTGATGCAGCAAGCCAAGGTCGCCGAGCTGATCATGTGGAACGACGCAACCTATGCCGTATCGGTCGACACCACGGCCTCCACCGTCGTCGGCAAGGTTGGCTTCGATCTCGTGCCGCAAGGCGATGGCGGCAAGATCGGCCAGGTCGAAGGCTGGACCTATCTCATCCCGGTCTATTCGAAGAACCAGCAGGCCGCCTTCCTCTTCGTCCAGTGGATGATGGGCTATGACCGCCAGCTCGAGCAGCATCTCAATGGCGGCGCTTCAGGTCGGCCCGATGTCTATGCTTCGGCGGAGGTGCAGAAGCTGCCCTATGCCAAGGCTTCGATGGAGGCCAACGAGCATGCGGTGCCGAAGGCGACGCTGCCGCAATCGGCCGAGATGACCGACATACTGGTGCGCGAACTGTCGTCCTACCTCGCCGGCGAAAAGGAGGCGCAGGCCGCCCTCGACACCGCCGCCACCGATATCTCGACATTGCTCGGTTCTTGCGCACCCATGACCTATCCGGCACGATAGGCCTTGAGATGTCGCGCAGAGGCTACCCGCACAAGTGGGTAGCCGTTCTTGTCCGCAGGAAACGCCCGTGACGAACCGCACTCCATCGCCGCGCCGCGGAATGCCGCTTCTCGACCGTGGGGTGGGACCGCTCTTGATACTGCCGGCGACACTGCTCGTCGTCGTCTTCCTGGTCGGCCCGTTCTACTACATGGTCTACACCGCGCTGACCGACCTCAGCTTCGCTGATGCCAGCCATGGGGGCGCCTTCGTCGGCTTCGACAATTTCCGCAAGCTGATGCGCAACGATCCACTCTTCTGGGCATCGTTCCTGCTGACGCTGAAATTCGTCATCATCGCCGTCGGCCTCGAATTCCTGCTCGGCTTTGCGCTGGCCTTCCTGATCTTCCGCTTCGTCGCCAGCCAGCGGCTTCTCACCACACTGCTGCTCATCCCGATGATGATTGCGCCGGTCGCCGTCGGGCTGATCTGGCGGCTGCTGTTGCAGGGCGATTTCGGCATGCTCACCTTCTACATGCGCAAGGTTGGCCTGCTGGCGCAGAATTCGGCGGTGCT
Organism: Mesorhizobium sp. L103C105A0; assembly: GCF_000502215.1. Taxonomy (NCBI): domain Bacteria; kingdom Pseudomonadati; phylum Pseudomonadota; class Alphaproteobacteria; order Hyphomicrobiales; family Phyllobacteriaceae; genus Mesorhizobium; species Mesorhizobium sp. L103C105A0. The sequence goes on from NZ_AYXF01000012.1 coordinate 92,317, forward strand.
TTCGGCACCCGACCTGGTGTTTCCGACCATCGTCGCCATCGATGTCTGGCAGTGGACGCCCTTCGTCACCCTGATCATGCTCGCCGGGATGATGAGCCTGCCGCGCGCGCCGTTCGAGGCGGCGATGATGGATGGCGCAAAACCGTTTCAGATCTTTTGCGATGTCATGCTGCCGCTGCTGCGGCCCGTCATCGCGCTGGTGCTATTGCTGCGCGGCATCGATGCCTTCAAGGAGTTCGACAAGGTTTTCCTGATGACCGGCGGCGGTCCGGGAACGCTGACCGAACTGGTGTCGATCTACGCCTACCGCGTCAACTTCCGCAACTGGGATCTCGGCTACGGCGCCGCGGTCGCCTTCATGATCTATCTCGTCGTGCTGATCCTGTGCTCCGTCTTTTACAAGGCCGTCTATTGGTCGAGCCGCAAGCAGGCGGCGTCGTTTTGAGGGCGCTGCGATGATCGATCAATCCACCAACCGCGCCTGGAGCAGCTTTGCCTGGGCCGTGCTGCTGGTCGCTGTCGTGGTGGCCTTGACGCCCTACGTCTGGATGGTGCTGGCCTCGTTCAAGAACCGCGTCGACCTGTTGTCCTCGGTGCCGAAATGGGTTTTTACGCCGACGTTCTCCAACTATCCGGCGGTCTTCATCGACAAGGAATACTGGCCGCTGGCGATCAATTCGGTGCTGATCTCGGTCTCGTCGACGGTGCTCTGCATCGTCATCGGCGCGCCGGCCGCCTACGGCTTTGCCCGCTCGGATTTTCCAGGCAAGGAAGACCTGTTCTTCTTCTTCCTGACCACGCGCATGGCGCCGCCGATCTCGATCGCCGTGCCGCTGTTCCTGTTCTTCACCTCGCTGGGCCTGATCGACACCATCTACGCCGTGGTGATCGCCCACACCTCCTTCAACCTGTCGCTGGTCGTCTGGATGATGCGCGGCTTCTTCGCCGAAATCCCCAGGGAGATCGACGAGGCCGCGATGATGGACGGCCGCTCGCGGCTCGGCGCATTCTTCTTCGTCGTCGCGCCGCTGGCCGCACCCGGCATCGGCGCCACAGCGGTGCTCTGCTTCATCCTGTCGTGGAACGAGTTCCTCTATGCCTTCATCCTCGTCGCTTTCGACGGGCGGCCGCTGACCGTCGGCATACCCGGACTGGTGACGCCGCATGGCACGCTCTGGGGACAGGTCGCGGCGGTCGCCATCGTGGCGACGCTGCCGATCGTGCTTTTCACTTTCCTTGTCCAGAAACAGCTCGTGCGCGGCCTCACCTTCGGCGCGGTCAAGGGTTGAAGGGATCTCGCATGGCAATTGTTTTCGACGGCGTCACCAAGGCTTTCCCTGACGGGACGGTGGCGCTGCAGGCGCTCGACCTTGCTTTCGAGCCCGGCGAATTCCTGGTTCTGCTCGGCCCGTCCGGTTCCGGCAAGACGACAGCCTGCCGGCTGCTCGCCGGGCTGGAGCGGCCGACCGCCGGGCGCATCATGGTCGAGGGCCTCGATGTCACCGACCTGCCGCCGCGCCTGCGCGGCATGGGCATGGTGTTCCAGAACTATGCGCTCTACAGCCATAAGAGCGTCTACGAGAACATCGCCTATCCCTTGCGCATCCGAAAAATGCCGGCCGCCGAGCTTGACCGCTGCGTCCGCGCCATGGCCGAGCTGCTCGAAATCACCCGTTACCTCGACCGCCGCCCTTCGCAATTGTCGGGCGGCCAGGCGCAGCGCGTGGCTGTGGCCCGCGCACTCGTCTGGCAGCCGAGCCTCTGTCTGATGGACGAGCCGCTGTCCAATCTCGACGCCTTGTTGCGGCTCCACATGCGCACCGAGCTGAAGCGTCTGCATCGCGAGCTGAAAAAGACCTTCGTCTTCGTCACCCACGACCAGGAAGAGGCGATGACGCTGGCGACCAGGGTCGCGGTGTTGCGCGAAGGCGCACTGATCCAGTACGACGACCCGCGCGAGATCTATCGGCGGCCTGCCAATCGCTTCATCGCCGAATTCATCGGCCGTCCAGCGATGAACACGTTCGATGGCGATGTCCGCGCCGGCGTCTTCCACGCCAGCGGTTTCACTTGCCCGCTTCCGGGAAAGCCTGATGGTCCCATCGTGCTCGGCATTCGCCCGGAGCAGATCCAGCTTGTCGACGCGACTGCCGGCGACGCCATCCTGTTTGCCGTCGACGTCGTCGAACCGGTCGAGCCGGACGTGCTGATCTTCGCCAATAGCGAGGCCAACGCGCTGATCGTCAGGACTGTGAATGACGATCGCGCTTTCGATCCCGGCCAGCCGCTTTATCTACGCTTTCCGCCGGCAGCGCTGCACACATTCGATGCTGTGTCGGGAGCGCGGCTGCCGTGAGCACGCTGCTCGCTTTGGTGCCGCTGGCCGCCGCAGCCTTGGTCTGGTGGCTGTTCTACAGCTTCAACCGGTCGCGGCGCTGGTTCTCGACAGGCGAACTCATCTTCTGGGACGCCATTGCACTGGTAACCCTGCAGCTTGTCTGGCTGATCTGGTTCTGAATGCGCATTCCAGCAACGCAGATCAGTAGCCCAGCGCACAACCGTCCTTGCGAGGATCGGAGGCACCGGTGAGCGTGCCCTTTTCCCAATCGATCAGCACCAGCTGGCCGCCGCCATGCGGCTCCTCGGCGATCGAAACCTGATGACCGCGCTGACGCAGGCCGGCGATCGCCTCAGCCGGAATCCCGCGCTCGGCCAGCACGGCATTGTCCTTGTAGAACACCCGTGGCGCATCCAGTGCCTGCTGCGGGTCCATCCCGAAATCGATCATGTTGGTCAACAGATGGACATGGCCGAACGGCTGGTAGCCGCCGCCCATCACCCCGAACGGCATCACCACCTTACCCCCTCGCGTCGCCATGCCAGGCATGATGGTGTGCATCGGTCGCTTTCGCGGCGCGATACGATTTGGATGGCCTTCCGTGAGGCGAAAACTGCTGCCGCGATTCTGCAGCACGACGCCTGTCTTGGGACCGACGACGCCGCTGCCGAAGGAACCGAAGGTCGAGTTGATGAAGCTGACTGCATTGCGGTCGCGGTCGACCACGGAGATATAGACGGTGTCGCTGCGCGGCAGCTCAAGCCGCGGCAGATGCGTCATGGCGAGGGCCGGATCGATGGCGGCGCGCAGCCGCTCCGCATAAGCTGCCGACAGCAGTTGTTCGACGGGGACCTGGACGAAATCCTGGTCGCCGATGAAAGTATCGCGGTCCTGGTAGGCAAGCCGGCCGGCTTCGATCTCGAGATGCAGCCGCTGGGCACTGTTCGGCTCCAACGAACCAAGGCTGAAGCCCGAAAGCACATTCAGCATGATCAGCGCCGTCATGCCCTGATTGTTCGGTGGCATCTGATGGATATCGTAGCCGCGATAGGACGTATTCACCGACGTGACGTAGTCGCCTTGGGTCTCGGCGAAATCCTCCAATGCATGCAGCCCGCCCAGCGCGCGAAGACGTTCCACCAGATCGTCCGCGACTTCACCTTCATAAAACCCTGCACGGCCTCGGTTGGAGATGATGCGCAAGGTGTCCGCCAAGTGCGGCTGCCGATGCACATCGCCGGCTTGCGGCGCCCTTCCCTCGGGCAGGAATATGCGCGCGGCATGTTCATCGGCTGAGAGCAGGGCGACCTCGTCGGCCCAGTCGAAGGCGACGCGATCATGAACGACATAGCCTTGTTCGGCATAGCGAATGGCTGGCGCCAGCGCGGCGTCGATGCCCTTTTTTCCGTGGTCCTCGAGTAGCCGGCACCATGCATCGATGGCGCCTGGTATGGTGACGGCATGCGGTCCGGCCGCAGGCAGTTCGCAATGCCCCCGCTCCAGATACCATTCGGCGGTTGCCGCAGCGGGCGAACGCCCCGAGCCGTTGAAAGCGAGAACATCGCCCTCGCCTTTGGGACTGTAGAGCACAAAACAGTCGCCGGCGATGCCGGTCGATTGCGGCTCGACGACGCCTTGCACCGCCGCAGCGCACACAGCGGCATCCATGGCATTGCCGCCGGAGCGCAGCATGTCGATGGCGGCCAGCGTCGCCAGCGGATGCGATGTCGCCGCCATCGCTTCTGTCGCGCGAACTGGCGAGCGTCCGGGGGACTGAAAATCACGCATGCAATCGCCTCCAATGATTTCGCGCCCGCCGGCCGCAGCCTTCAATGCTTGATGCGGTCGCGCATGGCGTACCACAACATCCCCAGCACATAGAGCGGGCCCCGCAGCGCCGTACCGCCCGGGAACGGCATCGGCGTCAGCGTCGAGAACAGGTCCAGCCGCGAGGCGTCGCCCGTAATCGCTTCGGCCAAGAGCTTGCCCGACAGCGTTGACAGGATGACGCCCTTGCCGGAATAGCCATGCGCGAAATAGACCTCGCCATAGTGCCCGACATGCGGCAGCCGCGACGTGGTCACCGACACCAGACCGCCCCAGGCATGATCGATGCGGCAGCCCTTCAGTTGCGGGAAGGTGGCCTCCATGTGCGGCCGCACGAAGCCGGCGATGTCGGCCGGCGGCGATGGCGTGTAGCGCTCGCCGCCGCCGAACAGCAGCCGACCGTCCGCCGACATGCGGTAGTAGTTGACGACGAAGCGCGTGTCGGACACCGCGACATTGGCCGGGATGACATTGTGTTTGCCCTCCAGCGGTTCGGTGGCGACGATGTAGTTGCCGACCGGCATGATGCGGCTGTTGACGCGCGGCTCCAGCCCATGCAGCAACGCGTCGCCGGCCAGCACGACATGTTTGGCCCTTACCGACCCCTGCGCCGTCGAGACCCGGATCGAAGGCTCGCGCTCCAGCTTTACCGCGACGGAATTTTCATGGATGACGACACCGGCCGCCACGGCGGCACGGGCAAGGCCGAGCGTGTAGTTCAGCGGATGCATATGGCCGCCAAGCGGCTCATACATCGCGCCATGATAGGGCGTGTCCACCTTGCCGCGTGCCTGCGCCGCCGACAGGATCTCGACGTCGCGGAACTTCATCACGCTCTCGAGGCATTTGGCCTCGTCTTCGAGATCCCTGAGGTCGGAGCCATTAACGGCACCGACGAGATGGCCGGTCAGCCGCAGATCGCAATCGATGGCGTGGCGCTCGATGATGTCGAGCACCAGGCCCCGCGCCTCGAAGGCGAGGTCGAACAGCGCCTTCGCCCGCTCGGGGCCGTAAAGCTTGACCAACCCCTTGGCGCCTTTGCGCAGGCCAGGGATCATCTGGCCGCCATTGCGGCCCGACGCGCCCCAGCCGATCTTGCCGCCTTCGAGCAGCACCACCTTCAGGCCGCGCTCGGCGGCATGAAGGGCGGCCGACAGGCCGGTGCAGCCGCCGCCGACCACCACCAGATCGGCGCCGACATCTCCCACCAGCGCCGGATGGTCCGGCGCCGGATTGGCGGTGGCGACATAATAGGAATTGCCGATATCGAGGCTCGAATTGAAACCCGTCGAGCCGGAGGCCATGATCACACCTTCAGCAGCAAATGGTCGCGTTCCCAGCTCGTCACCACGCTCTGGAACAGGTCGAGTTCGACGCTCTTGACGCGCAGATAGGTCTGGAAAAAATCCTCGCCGAGCAATGCCCGCACCGGCTCGCAAGCAATGAAACGATCAAGCGCCTCCTCCATCGTTTTCGGCAGCGTGCTTTTGATCTTGTAGGCATTGCCCGAGGCCTCAGCCGAGCGCGCCAGCTTCTGCTCGACGCCGAGATAGCCGGCAAGCAGCGAACCGGCGATCGCCAGATAGGGATTGCAATCCGCTCCCGGCAAGCGGTTCTCTACCCGCCGGGCGGCGCGGCCACCTGCCGGCACGCGCAGGCCGCAAGAGCGGTTGTCATGCGACCATTCGATGTTGGCCGGTGCGCTGTGGTTCGGCCGGATGCGGCGGAACGAGTTCACGTTGGGTGCGAACAGCGGCATGATCTCGGGCACATATCTCTGCAGGCCGCCGATGAAATGGCCGAACATTTCGGTGTCTGCATCATCTCTGTCGGCAAACAGCGCGGCGCCTGTCGTTTCATCGACGACAGACATGTGCAGATGCATCGAGCTTCCCGCCTGCGCCGCGATCGGCTTGGCCATGAAGGTCGCGTGCATGCCGCTCTGTTGCGCCGCTTGGCGGGTCAGCCGCTTGAACAGCAGCACCTGGTCGGCGAGCGGCACCGCGTCGCCGTGCAAGAGATTGATCTCCAGCTGCGCGGTGCCGGACTCATGGATCAGCGTGTCGAGCGGCAGGCCGGCGGCTGCGGCATAATCATAGACGCGCCTTATCACCGGCTCGAATTCTTCCAGCGCCACCATGTCATAGGGATGCTGCGAGCCCTCGGCGCGGCCATTGGCGCCAACCGGTGCCGTCAGCGGCTGGTCGGGATTCGGATTGGGCGCGGTCAGATAGAATTCGATTTCCGGCGCCACCACCGCGCGCCAACCGCGCTTCCGGTAGAGATCGAGCACGGCGCGCAGCACATGTCGTGGCGAGGCCATCCAGGGCTTGCCTTGCATGTGGAAGGCGTCGGCGAAGACATAGGCTTTGCCGACGCCACCGCCCGGCGCCAGGCACAGCGTCGACATATCAGGCACCATGCGCATATCCGGGTCTTGATAGGCAAAGCCTTCGTCGATGGAACCGGAGTAGCGGCCATCGATGCTGACCAGGAAAGCGCTGCTCGGCAGGTAGAGTGCGCGGTCTTCCAGCGCCTTGAGGAATTTCACCGTCGGCAGCGCCTTGCCGCGCAGCACGCCATTCATGTCGGGCACCAGGCACTCGACCTCCGTGATGCCGTGCTGGGCGAGCCAGGCCTTGGGATCGTTGCCGGTGAAGAGAGCGGTGTTGGTATTTTTGTCCTGCATTTTGGTTCACGTACCTATGAGAGAGAGTATGGCTTGCGCGGCCACATCCGTTCCAGGGGTCAGCGCCATCTTGGCAGCATTGTCCCTGAGGCGGGCGCGCATCGCATCGTCGGCCAGCAGGCCGAGAATGGCTCTCTCCAATCCCCCTTCCGTCCAGGCGTCGCGGCCGATATGGTCGCCGACACCTGTCTCTCCCGCGCGTTGCGCATTGTCGTGACCGTCCCAGCAATAGGGCATGATCAGCGACGGCACGCCGAAGCGCAGCGCCTCGCAAAAGCTGTTGTTGCCGCCATGGTGGATGAACAGGTCCGACTTCGCCACCACCGAAGGCTGCGGAAACCAGGCGTCGAGATAGACATTGTCCGGCACCGCGCGATAGGCGTCGCGCAGGCCGCCGGCATTGACGATGAAGCGCGCCGGCAGCCTGTCGAAGACGGCGAGCATGCGCTCGATCAGCCCGACATCCATCGCGCCGAGGCTGCCGAAGCTGACATAGACCAGCGGGCCGCCATTGCGCGGAAACACCGGCACCTCGAATGGCCCTTCCGAACGCACGCAGCCTTCGAGATAGACAAAGCGTTTGGGGTCGAGCGGCTCGGCCCGCTCACGCCGTACGATCGCTGGCGTCAGCAGCAGATTGAGGTCGGGTGATGTCTCGAGGAACAGGCCCTTGGGCAATGGCGCCAGGCCGGCATCCGCACGAAAACGGTTGAAGCGCTCATGCGCGGGTGCGGAGGCCGCGAGATAGCGCGCTTCGAACGCCGCACGTTGCGGGTCGTCGGCACCCATCCCCGAGAGATAGGGCGGCACCTCGGCATCCGGCAGTTCCGTCTCGGCACAGGAGACGACGCGCACCCACGGGCAGCCGGCGGCGGCGATCGCCGGGAACATGATGACGTTGTCGAGCACCACCGCGTCCGGCTTCAGCCGCGCCAGCAATTGGCGCAGCGGCGCCTCGGCGTTGACGGCGGTGTCGACGATCGCTTGCCAGGTCGGCGCGACATAGGTCTCGAGCTGGTCGATCGGGCTCAGCCGGAAATGCGGCAGGTGCCGGCGCACGAAGGCCTGCCAATAGCTCTGGCGGTCGCTGTCGCTCAGCGGCTCATCCGTCGGCAGATGGTATTCCTGGAAGCCATAGTCGGTAAAGACGCCGGAGAAGCCGGCATGGCAGATGAAGACGGGGCGAGCGCCCCGTGCGCGCAATGCCTGTGCGATACCGACGCAATTCAACGCGGCGCCGAAACTGGCTTCGGGAAACAGCGCGATGGTCGGGCTGGCTTTACGCGTCAATTATTCCTCTTCAATCCGGCCGGCTGATCATGCTGAACAGTGCGGGAGCTCCGCGGCTGGCTGCTTGCGGTCGCTGGCTGCGGGAGAGCCGCAGGTGGATGCGAAGCAGATCGGCAGCCACCTCATACTGCCGGCTTTCAAGATAGTCGAGTATGCCCGAGTGTTCGCGCAACGATTGCCGCAGCCGAAACACGTTGACGCCGGAATAGATGCCCGGCAGCCGGCGCAGGCGGAGATGATCGGCCAATGCATCCGACACAAAACGGTTGGCGCAGCCCTCGGCGACCATGCCATGAAAATCCATGTCCAGCCGCTGGAACTCGCGCGTGTCGAATGTCTCGTCCGGCAGCGCTGCAAGCGCTTCCATGCCTTGCCGCAACATTGCTGCCCGCGCCCCGTCCAGCCGAAAGCCTGGCGTCAGGATGGCCGCCGGCTCCAGCACCAAGCGGAACTCGTAGCTTTCGCCTTGCGCCTCCGGATCGTCCGGCGCGCGGCGAAACAACCAGGATTGCCCAGGCGCACGATCCAGAAGATTCTCGTCGGTCAGTTTGTTAAGTGCTTTTAGTACCGTCTTGCGATCAGCGTCGTAGCGTCGCATCAGCCCCGCGATGGTCACCGTCTGGTCCAACCGTCGCGCCGAGCGGTCGCGCAGGATGGCTTCGGCGAGCTCGTCTTCCTCCGCACTGGGTAGTTCGGCGGCAATGGCGGGCTGGGCGGCGAGGTCGACCGTCAGATGATAACCGCTGTCGGCCTCCCAGCGCACCACGCCCCGTTCCGCGAGCAGGCCGAGTGCGGCGCGTACGGGCGTGCGCGAGACATTGCACAGCGAGGCGATCTGCTGTTCGGGCAGGCGGGCGCCAGGCTCGAAGCCACGCTGCCGCGCCACATCCAGGATGCGCTGCGCCAGATCGAGATGGTTGGTGCGAGGTCGTCTGGCTACGGCTTGCATGACTTTTCTCGAATGCGAATGTGGCGCATTGGTCTGGCTGATCGCCGGAACAGGGACAATCGGCCAAATTCCTCCGTCGGTTGACAGATTATGGATTGACGTACTTTTTTCTGCAATAGTACTGTCGGCACAATCGGCGAGAAAAGACCGAGGGAACAGGATCGAGGCAGGCGCGCGCGTCGCCGGCCTTGGTCCGGCAAATGATTTCGACGATCAAACCGAATGGGAGACTGCCATGACCGCTACCAGCCTGCGGCGCCGTGCGCTCAATACATCCTCAATCGCTCTCGGTCTCGCCCTGACGCTCTCGGGGCCGGCCGCCGCAGCCGACCTCGTTATTTCGAACTGGGATGGGTACATGGCACCCGACGCCATGGCCGCTTTCAAGACCGCCACCGGCGTTGCCGGCGAAGTGGTGGTGCACGCCACCAATGAAGAGATCATGGGCAAGCTGATTGCCGCCGGCGGCAAGGGCTATGACGTGGTCTTCGTCTCCTCGCCCTTCGCCGAAGTATTAAACAAGCTTGGCCTGACCGAGCCGATCGACCATGCCAAGATCCCCAACCTCGCCAACCTCTATCCCGAAGCGACCAAGCTGCCGCACGATGCCGGCAACGCTTTCTCCGTGCCTTACACCTGGGGCACGACGGGCCTCTGCTACCGCTCTGACCTTGTCAAGACGGCGCCCACGAGCTGGAGCGACCTGCTCGCCCCTTCCGACGAGATGAAGGGCAAGACCACCATGCTGGCGACCGATCGCTGGCTGCTGGCCGCCGGGCAGCTCGACAAGGGCTATTCGGTCAACGAGACCGACCCGGCCAAGATGGCCGAGGTCAAGGACCTCCTGATCTCCGCCAAGAAGACCCTGCTCGCCTATGACGACACCACCTTCTATTCCAAGCTGGTTTCCGGCGAGGCGCTGATGGTGCAGGCCTGGGACGGCTGGTGCAATTACGGCATCGCCGACAAGCCGGAGATCAAATACGTCATCCCTAAAGAAGGTTCGGACCTGTGGGTCGACACGATGGTGGTGATGAAGGCGTCCGAGCACAAGGACGACGCCTTCAAGTTCATCAACTTCATGCTCGACGCCAAGAACCACGCCTGGGCGGCGCAGAACATCGACTACAAGGTGCCGAACAAGCCGGCGATGGAAAGCCTGCCGGCCGACTTCCTGGCCAAATTCCCCAACATGGCGATGCCGGTGGCCGATCTCGTCAAGTTCGAGCAGTTGCGTGACGTCGGCGAAGCCCAGCGCGACTATTCCAAGATCGTCAGCGAGATCAAGGCCGCGCAGTAAGCGGCGCAGACTTCACGGCCGGCAGCACTTCTGCCGCCGGCCCTGAGCGGTACCCGAGAAATTGTCCCAGACCCGACTTCGTTCCTCTCTGCTGATGGCCCCGGCGCTGGTCTGGCTGACCGCGCTGATGGTTATCCCATGCGCCCTGGTGCTGGCGCTCGCCTTCTTCCGGCGCGGCGTCTATGGCGGCATCGACTACACTTTGACGCTGGAAAATTTCGGGTTGGTCTTCGACCCGCTCTATGCCGGCATCTTCCTCAACTCAGCACGTATCGCCGGTACCGCGACGCTCATCGCAGTCGTGATCGGCTATGCCGCGGCCTATGCAATTGCCGCCGCACCACGCCGGTGGCAGCCGGTGTTCCTGTTCTTCGCCGTGCTGCCGTTCTGGTCCAATTACCTGATCCGCACCTATGCCTGGATCGTGCTGCTGAACCGCGAAGGGCTGATCACCCAGCTCTTGCGCTGGTTCGGCTACACCGGCGAGTCGCCCTCGATGCTCTATACCGAAGGCGCGGTCATCGCAGGCCTCGTCTACAACTATCTGCCCTTCGTCATCCTCGCCTGCTACGCGCCGCTGTCGCGCCTCAACCCGGAACTGGCCGAGGCATCGCGCGATCTCGGCGCCTCCGCTGCCACCACCTTCCGACGTGTCATCCTGCCGCTGACCGTGCCCGGCATCGCTGCGGGTGCTGTCTTCGTCTTCGTGCTGTCGATCGGCAATTTCGTCACCCCGGCGCTGCTCGGTGGCGGCCGCTTCCAGATGATCGGCAACCTCGTCTACGACCAGTTCCTGACTGCTAATGACTGGCCGTTCGGCGCAGCGCTCGCCATGGCGCTGATCGCCATCATGCTTCTGGTGCTGATGGCGCAGGCGCTCGCCGCCGACCGCGCCGCGGGGCGTGCGGCTGAGGCAAGGGGTGACGCCTATGGCTGAGCGCCGCGCAATTCTTGCCTTCTCCCCGTTCACCGGGAGAAGGTGCCCCGAAGGGGCGGATGAGGGGCGGCGTCAACCTTTGCGACGCTCAACGCTGCCCCCCGTCTGCCTGCCGGTAGCTTCTACCCGCGAACAGGGAGAAGGACTCTGGTCGTTCGCTTGCCCTCCAATTGTCGGAGGCCGGCGATGACCCATTCCTTCACCCGTACGCTCGGCATGCGTACGATCCTCACCCTCGTCTTCGCCTTCCTCTACATCCCGATCGCCGTGCTGGTGGCGCTGTCCTTCAACGAAGGCGGATTGCCGACGGCATGGTCGGGCTTTTCGCTGAAATGGTATGCCTCGCTGGCCGGCAATTCCGCCATCCTTTCCGCTGCGCTCAACACGCTGATCGTGGCGTTGGTCTCCACGGCCATCGCCACGCTGCTCGGCACGCTGCTGGCCATCGGCATCGAGATGCGCCGGCAATACGGCAGGGGTCTCGAGGCGCTGATCTTCGCACCGATGATCATCCCCGACATCGTCCTGGCGATCGCTCTGCTGTCGTTCTTCTCCATGCTAAACCTGACCATGGGCCTGCATACCATCATCCTCGCCCATGTCGTCTTCAACCTCGCCTTCGTCTGCTCGGTGGTGCGCGCAAGGCTAAAGAGTTTCGACTGGTCGATCGTCGAGGCCTCCGCCGACCTCGGCGCCTCGGCTCTGACCACCTTCCGGCGTGTGACATTGCCGGTCATCGCGCCGGCAGTGATTGCCGGCGCTCTGCTTGCCTTCACGCTCTCGGTCGACGAGTTCATCATCGCCTTCTTCACCGCCGGTGCCGGCCGCGCCTCGACGACGCTGCCGATGCAGATCTACGCCATGATCCGCTTCGGCATCACGCCGGAGATCAACGCGCTGGCGACCATCGTCATGGCGGTATCCATCACCGCGCTGACCCTGTCGCAGCGGCTCAACCGTGGGATCATCGGCCAATGAGCGAACCGCGCACGCTGCTGGCCATTGATAACGTTTCGAAGAAGTTCGGCCGGGTCACCGCCGTCGACGGCATCTCGCTCGACATCCGCGAAAACGAGTTCTTCGCGCTGCTTGGACCCTCCGGCTGCGGCAAGACCACGCTGCTGCGCATGCTGGCCGGCTTCGAGACGCCAACCGACGGCCGCATACTGCTCGATGGCAAGGACATCGCCCGGACCCCGCCCAACAAGCGGCCGGTCAATCTGATGTTCCAGTCCTACGCGCTGTTCCCGCATATGAGCGTGCGCGCCAATGTCTCCTACGGGTTGGAGATGGAGCGCTTGCCGAAAGCTGAAATCCGTTCCCGCGTCGAGGCCATTCTGGCCACCACCGAGCTTGTCCCCTTCGCCGACCGTAAGCCTGAGCAATTGTCGGGTGGCCAAAAGCAGCGCGTCGCGCTCGCCCGCGCGCTGGTCAAACGGCCTCGGTTGCTGCTGCTCGACGAACCGCTGGGCGCGCTGGACAAGAAACTGCGCGGCGCCATGCAGATGGAGCTGAAGCGCCTGCAGCACGAAGTCGGCATCACCTTCGTCATCGTCACCCACGACCAGGAAGAGTCACTCGTCATGGCCGACCGCATGGCGGTGCTCAAGGACGGCCAGCTGCTGCAATGCGACGCGCCGCACGCGATCTACGAGCATCCCACCGACCGTTTCGTCGCCGACTTCATCGGCGTGATGAATTTCGTACCGGGCAAGGTGTCTGCGGATGGCGTGATCGCCGCGAACGGCGCGCGCATCACCGGCAAGGTTCCCGCCAAGCTCACACCCGGCGCTTCCGCTGTCGCTTCGGTGCGACCCGAGCGCATCCGGCTGTTCCCGTCACCCGAGACCGCCAACCACACCGCCGGCACGGTCGAGGCGCTGGCCTATCACGGGCTGGACCTGCAGCTGCATATCCGCACGCCTCTGTCGCCAAAACCGTTCCTGGTGCGCGTCACCGCCGATGCCGCCGACCGCCGGCCGGTCTCGTCGGGCGATCAGGTCGAACTCGGCTGGGACGCCGCCGATGTCAGAATTTTTCAGGAATAGGAGAGCTTGATGGCGCAGAAGACGATCGCGTTTTTTCCCGAAGCGGCCTACGGCCCGGCGCTCAATTCGGTCGGCATCGCGCAAGCCGTCGAGGCGCGCGGCCATAGGGTAGTGTTCCTGTCCGACCCCGGCTTTGTCGATGTCTACAAGGGTTACGGCTTCGAAGCGCATCCGGTGAACTTGTCGGAGCCGATGCCGCCCGAGCAGATGGCGAAATTCTGGGAAGACTTCATCAACGGCCACATCCCGAACTTCCGCAAATCGCCCTACGATCAGGTCGACAATTACGTGAAGGATTGCTGGACCGCGATCGTCGACAGCGCCAAATGGGCGCAGAAGGATTTGCCGCGAGTCCTGGCCGCCATCAAGCCTGATGTCATTTGCGTCGACAATGTCATCCTGTTTCCGGCCATCAAACAGTTCGGCAAGCCTTGGGTGCGCGTCATCTCCTGCTCGGAAAACGAGATCGAGGATGAGGACATCCCGCCGCATCTCTCCGGTTGCGGCGAGAACGACCATGTCGGCCACCAGCGCTATCGCGATCATTTCAATGCGGTGATCAAGCCCATCCACGACGACTTCAACGCCTTCCTCACCGCAAACAATGAAGCGCCATACCCGGTCGGTCAGTTCTTCGAGGCCTCGCCCTATCTCAATCTCCTGCTCTATCCCGAAGCGGCAAAGTTCAAACGCCGCCATCCGCTTGATACGACGAAATTCCAGTATCTCGAAGGCTGCGTGCGGCAGGAAAAGCCATACGCCGTGCCGACCTTCGCCGAGAACAATGACGGGCCGCTGCTCTATGTCTCCTTCGGCAGCCTCGGCGCCGGCGATGTCGATTTGTTGAAGCGCATCATCACAACACTGGGCAAGACCCGTTACCGCGCGCTGGTCAATGTCGGCGGCTACAAGGACCAGTACACGGATGTGCCGGGCAACGTCATCGTCGAGAGCTGGTTTCCGCAGCCTTCGGTCATTCCGCAAGTCGATGCGGTCATCCACCATGGCGGCAACAACTCGTTCACAGAGTGCCTCTATTTCGGCAAGCCGGCCATCATCATGCCCTATGTCTGGGACGGCCACGACAACGCCACCCGCGTCCAGGAAACCGGCCACGGCTTCGGTATGCCGCGCTACGACTGGAGCGACGCCCAGCTGATCAGCAGGATCGAAGCCTGCCTGACTGACACCAAGATGAAGATCAGGCTGGCGAAGACCTCGGCGCAGATGCAGGCCCAGAACGGGCCTGAGAAGGCAGCCGGGCTGCTGGAGGCGCTGCTGTGACCTCCTCCGCCCCACACCTCTACCAAGCCTCCACCCGCACCGACCTCGTCGACTGGGGCGCCCAGTCCGACGCGCTGGACGGCGCGTCGCACTCGACCGGCAGGCTTGTCCACAAAGGACCCAACAACCAGCCGGAATCCGGCATCTGGGTCTGCACGCCCGGCCGCTGGCGGCTCTCGATTCCGCGCGACGAATTGTGCCATTTCGTCGCCGGCCGCGCGACGTACCGGTCGGATGCCGGGGAGGTGGTAGAAGTCGCAGCCGGGACCGTGGTCATGTTCCCTGCCGGCTGGACAGGCGAATGCACCGTGCATGAGACCATGCGCAACGTCTACATGCTGGCTTGAACAGCAACGGAGCTTCCCAATATGCCGACACCGCACTGGCCAAAGGCCTCGACCGTGAAACTGGAGGACTGGGGCGGGGGCAGCAACACGCTTGCCGGCTCGCCGCGCGCCTCGGGCAGGATCCTCTCGCAGAACCCGGACGGCTCAAGCGAATGCGGCCTGTGGTCGTGCACGCCAGGCAGCCGCAAGGTTACCTTTGCCGCCGACGAGTTCTGCCATTTCCTGTCGGGCCGCGGGACCTATGTCCGCGAGAATGGCGAAGAGATCCCGGTCGAGGCCGGCATGCTGGTGTTCTTCCCCGCCGGCTGGGCCGGCACCTCCACCATCACGCAAACACTGACCAAGGCCTTCATGTGCCGCTGAGCACTTTTTTAAAGGAAATCGCCATGACCACGCCCATCATGCAATCCCCGCTTGCCATCACCGACCTCGTCGACTGGGGCGTCATCCCGACCATGATCGAGGGCGTGTCCCACACCTCGGGCAAGCTGCTCTACAAGGGGCCGGAGGGCCGTTCGGAATGCGGCCTGTGGGTCTGCACCCCCGGCAAATGGCACTGCCATGTCACCCGCGACGAGTTCTGCCACTTCCTTGAGGGCCGCTGCACCTATGTGCACGAATCGGGCGAGGTCATCCAGATCGAGCCGGACACGGCGGCGTTCTTTCCTCAGAATTGGAAAGGCGTCTGCACCGTCCATGAGACCATCAAGAAGGTCTACATGATCCGCTGAGCGGACCTGAAAGGACGACCATGCAATTCTCCGCTGAACGGCCGGCTTTCTTCGTCAATCCGGACTACCGGCCGATGACCGGCACGGCAAAACCGGTGATCGATCCGGCGACGCTGGAGACCGTCGGCTCGATCTCCGCCGCAACGGACGGTGAGGTCGATGCGGTGCTGTGTGCCGCAACCACGGCACAAGCCGCCTGGAAGCAGCTCGATGCCAAGAGCCGGGCAAAGCATCTGCATGCGGTCGCCAACGCCATCGAGGCGGCGGACTTCACGCGCTGCGCCGAGCTGATGGTGCGCGAGATGGGCAAGCCCTATCCCGAAGCGATCGGCGAGATCGCCAATTGCGCGCCGATCTTCCGCTACTATGCCGAGATGGCGCGCGACGACGCCGGCAAGATCGCCGGTACGACGCAGGCCGGGTCGTTCCAGTATGCGCGCTACGAGCCGTATGGCGTCTCCGTGCACATCATGCCTTACAACTTCCCGATCCTGCTGATGTGCTGGACCGTTGCGGCCTCGCTTGCCGCCGGCAATGGCTGCATCATCAAGCCGGCCGAAGCCACGACGCTGTCGACACTCGATTACATGACCGTGTTCCGCTCGCTGCCCGAAGGGCTGGTCTCCTGCCTGCCCGGCACGGCCGCCACCGCGCAGGCGCTGATCGCCTCCGAGCGCACCCACGCTGTCGCCTTCACCGGCTCGGTCGCCGCCGGCAAAGCCGTGGCAGTCGCCTGCGCCGAGCGCATGAAGCCTTGCGTCATCGAAGCCGGCGGCAGCGATCCGCTGATCATCAGCGAGCACGCGCCGCTCGACGTGGCGGCAGCCGGCAGCGTCACCGCCGCCTTCCACCTGACCGGCCAGGTCTGCACCTCGGCCGAACGCTTCTTTGTCGTCGACTCGGTTCACGATCGCTTCGTCGAGCTGTTCGCCGAGAAGACGCGGGCGCTGCGCATCGGCAATGGCATGGACAAGACCGAGATCGGCCCGCTGGTCAGCGAAGCCGCCCGGGCGAAAGTGATGCGGCTGGTCGATGATGCTATCAGCAACGGCGCTATAGCCGTTGCCGGCGGGCGCATTCCGCCGGCGCACAACACTGGCTGGTTCTACGAGCCAACGATCCTGACCGGCGTCACCCCCGATATGGCGATCGTGCGCGAAGAGTGTTTCGGACCGGTCGCCGCGATCTGCCGCGTCAAGGATTTCGACGAGGCGATCCGGCTTGCCAATGACAGCCCGTTCGGCCTCGGCGCCTCGGTGTTCACCACCGACCTCGCCGAGGCGCATGAGGCGGCCGAGCGGCTCGAGGCCGGCATGGTCTGGGTCAACAACCCGCTGATCGACAATGACGCCTTGCCCTTCGGCGGCTGGAAGGCATCAGGCCTTGGCCGCGAGCTGGGACGCCAGGGACTCGACGCCTTCCGACGCTCCAAGATGGTCATCATCGACCACAGACCGGCGATCCAGGACTGGTGGTATCCTTACCCCGACAGCTGGTTCCGCGAGACAGGCGGCCGCAAGCACGTGTGAGCCCGGCCAGTCCATAACGTAAGCTGATGCTTACGCATCTGCCGAGATAGGCCGGCTATTTCAACGCTTGAAGCTTGTCGATCGCGGCAGTGAATCCGGCAAGCGAGACCGGAATGGTCACCGGCTTGCGCGTCACCGACTCCATGCCGATGTTCAGGTTGGTTCCCGATTTCATCGCCTTGACGAGGTCCGCCGACAAAGGGGTCGCGGCATAGGCGCCGTTCTGGTCGCTGGTCTGGATGGCAATGGTCGTCTTCTGCCCCTGGTCGATCTGGTACGAGGCGCCGGAAGGCAGGAACAGCCCGTGCGGCAAGGCCAGCAGCATGGCGAGGTTGCCATTGCCGTTGTCGCGGCGAACCGTAACGGTAAGAACGCGCTGCCCCGTCTTGGCCTCGGTAAGGTTTTGGGAGACCTGGCATTGAAGCTCGATGCCGGCCGATCCGCTGGCGCAGTTTAGCGCCCACGGATTGCCTTCTGCAGGCTTGGTCTCGGCAGATGTGGTTGACTTCGGCTCTTCGGCAAGCGCCGACCCTGCCGTCACGACCAGCCATAGCGCGCCGACCCAGGCGGCCCGGCCACAAACGGTTCTCAGCAATGAAGCCACCCGATCCTCGTCGTGTCAGGGTTTCGCCGAGCGCGTTGATACAACAGCCGAGCCTGGCGGGGAAGCCAATACGGTACATGAGCTCAGGCTAAATTACTGTTGCTGAATTGTCACAATAAACAACTTTGAAATCTTGTACGTGTAAAGCAAACAATCATGCTCGCTATACACTGGGATTCGGATAGTATTAGCGACGGAGCGTGTACTCGTCGGGGTTCGCAAGGGATGGAGACGACCGAGAAAACTCGGCAGATCAATGACATGGCGACGCACGGAAGAAGCTTCCGGGCGAATAGCAAGTATCGCCGGTCAGGTTTTTCCAGGCATCTCTGGAAGACGACTGCGCTGTCCACTCTGGCACTTGCCCTTTCCGGCATAGCCGCCCATGCCGGCGACACCGGACTGTGGCAGCCGCAGGTCCGCGCCATCATCGGCGCCAACAACAATGGCGGCAACACGGCGATCGAGGGTTTCCTGCCGCTGAAGCAGAACCTCGAATCCGTTCTCTTTCTCGATGTGCGCTCGAAATACGATTTCGACGACGGCTTCGGCCAGGACGTCGGCCTCGGCGTTCGCCGCATCGTGAATCCGGATCTGATGATCGGCGGCTACGCCTATCTCAACATCCAGAACCACGACAGTCACCAGTTCGTCGCCTCGACGCTCGGCCTCGAGGCCATCACCTCAAAATACGATGCGCACGTAAACGTCTATCTGCCGATCAGCGGCGACCGCAGCACGGCCGGGCAAGAGTCGAGCCTGTCGCTGGTCGGTCATCAGCTGATCGAGCAGATATCGGCCATCGCCCACCGCGATTACGCGGCCTGGGGCATCGAGGGCGAGGTCGGCGTTCAGGTGCCGCTCAACCTGCCCGAGAACCATTCACTGCGTTTCGATCTCGGCGCCTACCATTTCGGCGATCCCGACGGCGACGACGGCAGCATCACCGGCGCCAAGGCCGGCCTGGAATATTCGATCGGCGACGTCATCGGCAAAGGCACGTCGCTGACCTTCACCGGCGAGGTGCGCAACGACAACCGCGATGACACCCAGTTCGCCGGCAGCATCCGGCTGACGGTGCCGCTCAACGCTTTCGACAAGGGCTCGTCTTCGGCCGATGACGGCGCCGAGCCGGTCTATCCGGTCAGCCCCGGCCTGCGCAAACGCGTCAACGAGCGCGTGCGTGGCGACATCGGCGTTCGCATCGAGAGCCAGGACAAAGTTACCGGCACGTCGACGCGGGTGGCGATCAATGCCGCCACCAACACGGCATTCGGCCAGTTCTTCTTTGCCGATGGTGACAACGACGCGCTCGGCCTCGGCACGATCGGCGACCCGACCACGCTCGACAATGCGGTCGCCGGCGCCGGCGCGAACGCCGTCGTCGTCGCGCTCGGCGGCAAGGGCAACATTACGACAGCCGGTGTGACGCTCGCCAACGGCCAGACCGTCATCGGCGGTGGCGGGGGCGTCCAGGCGCGGCTCGTCGACGGCAGCATCGGCACCTACAATTTCGGCGGATCCAACGGCACCCTCCAGGGCACCAACCCCGCCAACAACGTCCTGACGCTCGCCAACGGCAACACGCTGAGCGGCATCATCATCACAGGCGGCAAGGACGGCATCTTCGGCAACAACATCACCGGCGCCACGTTGACCAACGTCACGGTCACCGGCACCGGCGGCCACGGCGCCGACTTCACCGGTACATCGACCGGCGTCAATGGCTCGAACTTCACCGCGACCGGCAACGGCCTCGACGGACTGCACATCGAAGGCGACGGCACCTATAACTTCACCGGCACGACGCTACTGCAGGGCAATGGCGACGACGGCCTGGATATAACCGGCCACGGCACCTACACTTTCGCCACCCTCAACTCGCTCGACAACAACGATGCCGGCATTACCGTGAAGGGCACCGGGGTCGCCGGCTCGATCACCATCAGCGGCGGCCAGGTGTCGGCCAACAAGGCGCTCGGCGACGACGGCGTCGGTGTCTTCATCGATCCGATCACCGCCCATATCGTGCTGGATTCGATCACCCAGACGGGCGGCGCATCGGGCGTCGTGCTCGAGAATCTTTCGGGCAGCTTCACCGTCAACGGCTCGACGACGATCTCGAACACGACCGGACCGGGCATCGCGATCACGGATTCGCCGGCCGCGATCCGCTTCGGCGACATCAACATCACCGATCCCGGCACCGACGGCATGGTGTTTACCGGCGTCAATGCGTCCGTCATCGCCGGCAACATCATCATCTCGGGGCTCGGCTCCAGCATCGGCCTCGACTTCTCCGGCAGCCAGACGAATTTCACCGCGCAGTCCCTGAACATAAACGGCACCGGCGGCACGACGTCCATCGGCATCGACCTTGTCCAGACCAACGGCGGCACGATCATCATCACCAATGGCGGCACCATCGCCAATGTCGGCACCGGCGTGCGGCTCGGCATTGCCGGCTCGCCGGCCGACACCGCCAACGCCCAATTCACCTTCGGTGGCGGCTCGATCGGCGGCAACCTCGCCTCGCTCGACGCACGCGGCCTCAATTCCGGTTCGGGCCAATACGCATTCGGCACGACGACGTTCAACGGGCCGCAACTGTTCGACCAGACGCAGCTGATCTTTGTCGCCGCAGGCGGCACAGGCGACGGTACCTCGCTTTCGGACCTGGCTTCGATCACCGACGCCGACAACAATACCGACGGCACCGCGATTTTCGTGCTGGTCAATCGCGGTGT
This sequence comes from Mesorhizobium sp. L103C105A0, assembly GCF_000502215.1. Classification (NCBI taxonomy): domain Bacteria; kingdom Pseudomonadati; phylum Pseudomonadota; class Alphaproteobacteria; order Hyphomicrobiales; family Phyllobacteriaceae; genus Mesorhizobium; species Mesorhizobium sp. L103C105A0. The sequence goes on from NZ_AYXF01000012.1 coordinate 112,937, forward strand.
CATCGACGACACCGACGGCTTTACGCTCGAAGCGGGGCAGACCCTGGCCTCTTTCGGCAACGGCCGCACCTTCTCGCTCGGCGGCCTGCCGATCAATGTGACCGGCGACAACGTCGATCACGGCAGCACCATCTCGGATGCGGCCGGCGCCGCAACGCTGACCGCTTCGGGCAGCGGCGACGTCGTCACGCTGGCCAACAATACCTCGCTCCAGGACTTCAACATCTCCGGCGGTACCGCCAACGGCATCCATGGCAGCGGCGTTACCGGCGTCGTGCTGACCGGCATGACCGTGTCGGGGGCCGCCCTCAATGGCGTGCTGTTCGATGGCGCCAACGACGTTTCCGGCAGCAATCTGAGCTCGACCGGTAATGGCGGCGCTGGGCTGTCGATCCAGGGCGACGGCACCTACAATTTCACCGGCACGACGACGGTGTCGGATAATGCCGGCGACGGCTTGCTGATCAACAGCAATGCCATCACCAGCTTCCAGACGCTCAACGCGACCAGCAATGGCGGCAGCGGCGTCCAGGCCACGTCAACTGGCACCGGCTCGCTTTCGATCGACGGCGGTACCGTCAACAACAACACCACATCCGCCTTTACGGCGTCGAATATCGGGCTCGGTGTCACGCTCTCCAACATCGGCCACGTCGGCGGCACAACCGGCGTCAGCCTTTCGGGCGTCAGCGGCAGCGTCAGCGTTACCGGCCCGACGACGATCGGCAGCACCACCGGCGACGGCATCTCGATCAGCGGCAGCACGGCAACGGTCGGCTTCAGCGGCGACGTGCTCATCAGCCAGGTGCTTGGCAATGGCATCGCGCTCAACGGCAACACCGGCGCCGTCAGCTTCGGCTATGCGGAAATCGGTGCGCCGGGCCTCAATGGCATCGACGTTCAAGGCGTCAACGGCACGATCAGCTTCGACTCAATCTATATTGGCGGCGTCGAGGCCACCGGCCTCGACCTGTCGGGCAGCCAGTCGGCCTTTAGCGCCAATTCGCTCACCGTCTTCGGTGGCGCCACGTCGACCGGTATCGACCTGTCGGGCACTACTGGCGGCTCGGTCACCATCGGCACCGGCACCATTACGGCCGACACCGGCGTGCAGATGGGCACACATGGCGCAGCCGGCACCACCGCCAACACCACCTTCTCGTTCGGCGGCGGCACGATCACCGGCACCACCGCTTCGCTCGACATGCGCGGCCTGATGGCCGGCAGCGGCACCTATGCCTTCAACGCCACTCATCTGGTCGGACCGCAGCTGTTCGATGCCGCCAACATCGTCTTCGTTGGCGCCGCAGACACCGGAACGGGCTCCGGCGCGAGCGTTGGCGACCTTATCAACGCCGACGCCGCCGACGGTCTGACGACCGACGCCAACACCATCTTCGTCCTTGTCAACAACGGCGCTGGAACCATCAACACCGATGCCGACGGCTTCACGCTTGCCGACGGCCAGCAGATCGTCTCCTTCGCCAACGGCAACACCGTCGCTCTCGGCGGGCCGCCCGCCAACGTCACCGGCGCCGAGGTGGTTACGTCGGGCACCCAGGTCGATCCGTTCGGCAATGGCGCCGCCACTCTCAACAACTCGGCCGGCAGCACCATCGATCTCGCCAACGGCAACCGCGTCGCCGACCTCAGCGTCAGCAATGCAGGTTCGGGCTCGGCGATCAACGGATCGAATGTAAACGCGGCCACCATCACCGGGGTGACGATCAGCAGCGCCGTAACCGGCATCGACCTGACCGGCGCAACGGGTGCGATCAACATCACCAACACGACGATGGGCGGCGTCAGCGGCACTGGCCTGCTGGCCAGCAACTTCGGCGGCACCGGCACCTTCAACAATTTGGACATCACCGGCGCCGGTATCGGCGTCAGCGTCACGGGCGGTTCCACGGGCACGCTGACCTTCGACAATGCGAGTTCGATCGCCGGCACGACGGGCACGGCGCTCAGCATTCTTGGAGCAACGCCTAACCTCACCTACAACGGCACCATCAATCAGACGAGTGCCGCGAGCGCTGTCATGATCAGCGGCATGACCGGCGGGTCGGCCACCTTCGCCGGCCAAATCACCGCCAGCACCGGCGCGGCCAACGCCATCGACCTGACCGGCAATGCCGGCGGCACGATCAATTTCACCGGCGGGCTCGACCTCACCACCGATGGCGGCCTTGCCTTCAGCGCCATCAATGGCGGCACGCTCACCGTCACCGGCACCAACACGACCGCATCTGGGCTCGGCCCTGTCGAAAACGGCATCCATCTCGGTGGCGCCGGCGGTTTGACCATCGGCGCAGGCGGCGTCATTTTCGACAGCATCACCGTCGACGGCTCAGGCGGCGCCGTGCAGACCGGCATCCTCATCGAAAACACCAGCGGCGGCAGCGTCACCTTCGGCGCTGTCGACATCAATCGCGTCGATGGCGACGCCATCCGCCTCACCAACGTGGCCAACGCCGTTACCTTCAATGGCACGACGACGATCGACACGGTTGTTGGCGGTGGCCCCGGCTTCGTGGTGCAAGGCAGCGCCGCGACGGTTAATGTCAACAATCTGGTGACGACGCTGGTTTCGGGCGACGACGTCAGCCTGACCAACAACACCGGCACGATCAACATCGGCGGCACCATCACCAATTCCGGCACCGGCAACGGCGTCGTGGTTTTTGGCGGCAGCGCCGCGATCACGGTCTCGGCCAACATCTCCAGCTCGGCAACAGCACCAGGAACGGCGGTCAAGATCGACGGCACCATCGGCGGCTCGGCCCAGTTCAGCGGCAGCGTCACGTCAACCGGCACCGGAAATCTGTTCGCCATCGGCTCGACATTGCCCCCGGCAGGCGGTGCGTTCAGCTTCACCGGCCCGACCCTGTCGGCGAGCGGTGGCGGCGGCGCGGTGGTCGGTGGCCTGATCGGCACCGCAACGTTGAATGTTACCATCCCGCTATCGATCACCAATGCCTTGGGCACCGGCCTGTCCATCTCCGGTGTCGCGAGCACCGCATCGGCAACCTTCGGGGCGGTGACCGTGACGGGCGCCGGCGGCATCGGCATCAACATTGTCGGCAATGCCGGCCCGGTGACCTTCGGCACGACCCAGGTCACGCTGGGCACCACGAGCGGCACTGCCGGCATCAACTTCGCCGGCACCAACAACGATGTCAGCTTCGGCACGACCACCATCGACGACGTCGGCGCCAACCAGACGGGCATCGACTTCAGCGGCTCCTCGACGACGGCCGATTTCCGCCTGACGACGATCACCGGCACGAATGACCTGACCTCGCGCGGCATCGACCTGTCGTCGACCACCGGCAACAAGGTCGTCACCTTCCTGGCGGGCTCCGAGATCAAGACTGTCGGCATCGGCGTCGACTTGTCGTCCGGCGGCACCACCGCGACCTCGGCCAACGCCAACTTCACCTTCGGCGACGGCACCTCGGTCAACGGGCTGCAATCCAAGATCACCATCACCGCGCCCGGCGGCTTCACCGTCAACACGGTCGGTCTCGATCCGACGCTCGGCAATTACGATTTCGACGACGTGTTCTTCACCGGCAGCGCCAACCTGCCCGTAGCGCCTGGCTCGGTCACGATGGTCTCGCAGTCGGGCGGGTTCATCGCAGGCGGGACGACCGGCAATCTCAGCCAGGGCGTCAACACCATTTCGCTTGCCGCCGCCGATGCGCTGACCGGGGCGCAGACCTTTGCCTTCGTCGGCACGATCAATCTCGGCGCCACCGCCTTCACGCTCGATTCCGGCCAGACGATCACCGGTTTCGGCAACAGCAATGTGGTTTCGACCGGCACGATCCAGCCGGCCAATGTCCAGGGCAATCTCGGCGCCACCGGTGGCAACATCACCGGCGACGAGGCCGTGGTCAGCGGCACCGGCGACTTCATGCATCTGCTCGGCGACAATGCCGTGCGCCACACCACCTTCGACTTCACCGGCGCAACCGGCGCCGCCTTCCTCGTCGACCAGAGCGCGGTCGGCTTCAGCAATGCCAGCGGCATCACCATCGAAGGTGTGACGATCAGCAACGTCGCCGCCGGCCAGACCGCCATCCAGGTTACCGGCCTCAATGGCAACCTGTCGGTCATCAACAACAACATCAACGTTGCCGGCACGCTGCTCGACGTCAATGGCGGCACCGGCACCCTCTCGGTGTCGCGCGGCTTCCTGCCCAATGGCGGGCCGGCCGGAACACTGACCGGCGGCGGCATCAATATCGCCAACCGCACCGGCGGCGCGGTGACCTTCACCGACCAGGTGACGATCACCGGGGGCAATGGCGTTTCGATTTCGGGCGGCAGCGCGGCAGCTGCGGTCAACTTCAATGGCGGCCTCGACATCACGACATCGCTCGCCACGGGCCTCAGCCTTTCGGGGCTGAATGTCCTGACCGTCGCCAATGCCGGTTCGACGACGATCGACGCGACGGGCCAGACAGCGCTGTCGCTGCAAGGCACACTCGGCGCCGGCGGTGTCAATTTCGACAGCATCACCTCGAGCGGCGCCACCAGCGGCATCATCCTCAACGGCGTCACCGGGGCGGTGAATGTCTCCGGCGCGACCAGCATCACCGGAACCAGCAGCTTCGGCATAGACGTCACCGGCGCCAACACCGGTACGTTCACCTTCGGCGCGGTGACGGTCAACAACACCGCCACGGCCGGCGGCGGCATCCATGTGGTATCAGGCACGGTCAACGTCACCGGCCTCGCCAACATCGATACGACGAACGGCATCGGCCTTTCGCAGAGCGGTGGCACCACCAGCTTCACCGGCGGCCTGACCATCGACACCACGTTCGGCACCGCCATTTTCGGCACCGGCGGCACGATGGGCATCACCGCCACCGGCGGCAGCGAGACGGTGAATTCGACCCTCGGCCCGGCGATCAGCCTGACCGGCGTCACCGCCACCATCGCGATCGACTCGACCTCGTCGGCCGGCGGCACCAACAATGTCAGCCTGGCCAATGTCACCGGCACAGTCGGCCTCGGGTCCGGATCGCTCACCGGCGCGACCGGTGCTGCGTTCCTGGTCAATGGCGGCGCTGCGACCGTCAGCTATGCCGGCTCGGTCACCAAGACCACCGCCGGCAAGATCGTCGACATCTCCGGCGTCACCGGCGGCACGGTCACACTGTCCGGCGCGCTCAGCGCCACCGGCGGTTTCGACAATGGTATTTATGTCCACGGCAACTCCGGCGGGACCATCACTCTCAGCGGTGGCACGAAGACGCTGACCACTGGCGCCAATACGGCGGTCGACTTGACGACCAACACCGGCGCGACGATCAACTTCGATACGGGTGGCCTGGTGATTACCACCACCTCCGGCACGGGCTTCAACGCCAGCGGCGGTGGCACGGTCAGCGTCGGCGCGCTCCTCAGCGACAACAGCATCACCACGACGGCCGGCGGCACCGCGTTGAACCTCAATGGCGTTACGATTGGCGCTGCGGGCATGAATTTCGACAGTGTTTCGGCCACTGCCGCCGCAACCGGCATCTCGCTGACCAATATCGCCTCGTCCGGCGGCGGGGCCATCATTCTCGGCACGGTCAACCTGCAAGGCATCACCACGCGTGGTGTCGATGTTTCCGGCACGCTTGGCGCGGCGCTGTCCTTCAACGATCTCGACATCGGCCTGAACAGCACCACGGGCGTGGCCTTCGACCTCAACGGTGCCACCATCAATGCGGCGGTGACGGCCAATGACTTCGATGTCACCAATGCCGCCGCCGCCGGCACCTCGATAGGCGTCGACCTGCGTGGCACCACTGGCGGCCAGACGGTACGCCTCGGCGATGCCGTTGTCGGCGGCGCCAGCTCCAGCATTGCCGGCGTCAACACCGGCGTGTTCCTCAACAGCGCCACCAACCTCGCTTTCACCTATGGCGACGGCGAATCGGCGACCGACCAGCTCTCGACCATCGGCGCCAATGTAGGCATCGACGCATCCAGTGCGCCGGTTGCCGGCACCTACAATTTCCAGGATGTGAACTTCCAGTCGGCTCCCGGCCTGGGCTTCGGAGTCGGCAAGGTCTATTTCGTCGGCGCGTCCGCGACCGGTGACGGCAGCGGTCGCGACCAGAACAATCTCGCGACGCTGGCCACCGCCGAAGCAGCAGCCGTGGCGACGGACATTCTGGTTCTCGTCAACGATGGCGGCACCATCACCGCGGCAGGCAGCAATGGCAACGACACGCTGGCTCTCGCCACCGGCGAGCAGGTGCGCGGCTTCGGCAACGGCAACATCAATCTGGCGCTGACGGTGCCCTCCACCATCCAGCTCGCCAGCAACAGCATCTCGATCATCGACCAGACGCCCAATGGCGCCGCGACGCTGACGACGAGCGCCGGCAACAATGTCATCACGCTCGGCGCCAGCGGCAACATCATCGACGGCTTCATCCTGAATGGCAGCCCGGCGGGTGCCGCGCGTGGCGTCAAGGACAATGGCGCGGGTGCTGCGAATACCGTCATCAGCAACATGACCATCAGCAATTTCGCCACGCAGGGTATCGAGATCACGCCGTCAAACAGCACGACGATCAACAACGTTACTTTCTCCGGCAACGCCAGCGATGTGTGGCTGAACGCGTCCAACACCACCATCACCAACGTCACCAGCACCGGCGCCACCGGCATTGCTTTCAAACTCGACAACACCACCGGCACGACGACGCTGACCAACGTCAACATCACCACGGCGGCGACCGGAACCGGCATCGCCTTCGGTGGCGCGTCGGGCGCTGGCGGCACGATTGCCGGTACCAATGTCGACATATCGGGCGGCAGCGGCCTTTCGGTGACCGGCGGCAACGCGGTGATCAGCTTCGACGGCGCCAGCTCTATCATCAGCACGTCGGGCGCGGCGGCCACGATCTCGACCCGCGCTGGCGGCAGTTTCACCTTCGCCGGCTCGGTGATCGCCAATGGCGCTGCCAGCGGCATTAGTATTTCCGGCGCGACGGCGGCCAATACGGTGAGCTTCACCGGTACGGTCGATCTCGGCACCACGACGCCGATGACCGGCACCGCAGTCGCAATCAACAACGGCGCCACGGCCTCGACCGTCAGCTTCGCAAACCTCGACATCGTCACCAACGGCACCACCGGATTCAGCGCCATCAATGGCGGCACGGTCAATGTGACGACCGGCACGGTGAGCTCCACTTCCGCGNGCACCACCGGATTCAGCGCCATCAATGGCGGCACGGTCAATGTGACGACCGGCACGGTGAGCTCCACTTCCGCGCAGGCGGTCAACCTCAACGGCATCGCCACCACCACCGGCATCAATTTCACCTCGACCAATTCGACCGGCGGAACCAACAACGTGTCGCTGACCAATGTCACCGGCGCCGGCACTGTCAGCCTCGGCTCCGGTGCGCTCGGCGGCGCGACCGGCGCGGCCTTCCTGGTCACCGGCGGCTCGGCCAATGTCAGCTATGCCGGCTCGGTCACCAAGACCACGGCCGGAAACGTCGTCAGCATCTCCACCCGCACCGCCGGCACCACGACATTGTCGGGCACTCTCAGCGCCACCGGCGGCGTGGCCAACGGGATCCTCGTCAACGCCAACACCGGCGGCACGATCAACTTCTCCGGCGCCAGCAAGATACTGACCACCGGAGCCAACAATGCCGTCGACCTGACGGCGAACACCAACACCGCGGTCAACTTCACCGGCGGCGGCCTGGCCATCACCACCACCTCCGGCACCGGCTTCAACGCCACGAGCAACGGTACTGGCACCGTGACCGTTATCGGCTCGGGCAACACGATTTCGACCGGCAGCGGCGTCGCGGTCAACCTTGACAGCGTTGCCATCGCGGCGGGCGGCGTGACCTTCGCTTCCACGAACAAAGGCGCCGGCGGCACCAGCGCCGTCATCCTCGATACCGTCACCGGTTCGGGAGCGATCGACCTCGGCACCGGCGCGCTGGTGGGCGGAACAAGCGCCGTGATCCGTATCGGCGATGGCCTAGGCACCGCCAACAGCGGCGGCACGGCGGCCTTCACCTATGCCGGCGCGATCACCAGCGGCAGCACCGGCCAGGCGGTCAACATCCAGGATCGCGCCCTGACCGCCGGCAACATCACCCTGTCGGGCAACATCACGCATAATGCGGCGGGCCAGATCGGCCTCCTGCTGGACGACAATGTCGCCGGCATCATCACCTTCTCCGGCGCGTCGAAGTCGATCACCTCGACCACGGCGGCTGGCGTCAGCCTGAGCGACAATACCGGTGCGACGATCAACTTCACCAATGGCGGGCTGGTCATCGCCACCACCAGCGGCGCCGGTTTCAATGCCACCGGCGGCGGCACGGTGACGGTGCAGGGCACCGGCAACACCATCGCGTCCGGCACGGGCACGGCGCTTAATGTCGCCAACACGACGATCGGCGCCGGCGACGTGACGTTCAGGAGCATTGCGTCCAATGGTGCAGCCAACGGCATCGTGCTCAACAACACCGGCACCAGCGGCAATCTGGTGGTGACCGGCACCGGCGCGACGGGGGGCAGCGGCGGCACGATCCAGAACTCGACCGGCGATGGCGTCAGCCTGACCGACACTCAGGATGTCAGCCTGAGCAACATGATCATCAGCGACAATGCGGGCAACGGCATAAAGGGGCTGCGGGTCAACGGCGTGGTGCTCAACGGTCTGACCCTGAACAGCAATGCCGATGCCAACACCGAGTCCGGAATCCTGTTCAACGAACTTACCGGCAACGCCTCGCACGTCACCACGTTCACCAACCTCACGGTCTCCAACTCATTCACCCATAACGTGCAGGTCATCAATTCCGGCGGCACGTTGGCGAACCTGGTGGTGAGCGGCGGCACGTTCTCGAACAACGGCGCCTCGAACAATGCCGGCAGCGACTTCATCTTCGAGGCGGACGGCGCCGGTGTCGCCGGCGCGCCGACGATGACGCTGACCGTCGACGGCGCAACCTTCACCGGCAACAACGCCTATCCCGGACCGGGAGTCATCCCTGGAACCGGTCTGTTCGTCATTGCCAATGACGGCACCGTCAACGCTCACATCGGCGAGACCACGGGAAATCTATTCAACAATCTGAACAACGGCATCAACCTCACCCAGAGCAGCAATTCCGGCGCCGGCACGGGCGGCAATCTGAATTTCACCGTCCGGAACAACACCGTCACCAACAGCGACTCGACGGCCATCAACGTGTTCAGCAGCGGCGACCTCGCACGGACGCTTGACGGCACAATCGCCAACAACGTCATCGGTACGCAAGGCGTAGCAACCTCGGGATCGCGAACCGGCAACGGCATCAGGGTTGGGCATGAAAGCCTCGGCGTCGCCAAGGTGCTGATCGACAACAACATTATCCAGAGCATCGGCGTCAACGGCATAAGCGGTGGCGACAGCGTCTCGATCACGCAGCTCGTGCAGCCGGGCACCGTGCACGCGGCGGTCACCAACAACACCATTCGCGACAATGCCGACAGCCGCGGCATCACGGTCACCGCCACATTTGCCGGCGCTATCATCAATGCCGACGTTCATGCCAACACCATCACCAACGTCAACAACGCCAATGCCATCCGCTTCCTCGCGGACGGCCTCGGCGGCGCCGACGGCACGATCAACGTACCGCAGGCGAGCGAGGCCGGTATCGAAACCGTCAATGGCGGGGCAACGGCACTGACGGACACCCGGACGTTCTTCAACCAGCCGCTGCCACTGCTGCCTGCCGCGACACCGTAGTCAGCAACCTTGGATTTCGTCCTAGGAAATATATTTTATGAATCTGATATCGACTTGTTGTCTTACTTAGGCATAATACAAGAATTCAGACAGTAAGCCGCCAACGAAGGGAACGGGGATGAGCGAGCCTTATTTAGGTGAAGTCAAGATCATTTCCTGGAACTATGCACCGCGCGGCTGGGCATTTTGTAACGGCCAGTTGTTGCCGCTTAACCAGAACCAGCCATTGTTCTCACTTCTTGGCACCAGGTACGGCGGCAACGGCCAGACAAATTTTGCCCTTCCGGATATGAGGGGACGTGCGCCGGTTCATACGGGCGGCCCTATCGGTGCAATTGTCGGCGGCCAGGGCGGCGAAGAGTTTCACACGCTCACGCTCGGCGAAATGCCGACACACAACCATTTCGTCAACGCATCGAACACTGCCGGCAACGTCAACAATCCATCCGGCGCGCTGTTGGGGGCGAACGCCAGCCCGATCTATCAGCCGCCTGGCAGCGCGGTGGCTATGGCGAAGGAAAACATCACTTTCGTCGGTGGCGGCCAGCCGCATGAGAACAGATCGCCCTATCTCGTCTTGAATTTCATCATTGCCCTGCAAGGCATATTCCCGTCGCGAAATTAAGAGGACGCTTCGATGAGCCAACCTTTTGTCGGCGAGATCAGGATGTTCGGTGGCAATTTCCCTCCGAATGGCTGGGCGTTCTGCCAAGGCCAGTTGATGCCGATCTCCGAGAACGAAACCTTGTTCAATCTGATCGGTACGACCTATGGCGGCGACGGGGAGGAAACATTCGCCCTGCCCAACCTCGCATCCCGCATCCCCGTCCATGCTGGCAAGGGCCCGCTGGTCAGCCAGACCTATATCATCGGAGAACTGGGCGGGGTCGAATCCGTCACTGTTTCAACCCAACAAATGCCGAACCATTCCCATACCTGGACCGGTTCGTCGAATATCGCCAAGAATCCGGGTCCGTCCGGCGGTGTCCTGGCGACATCGAGCCTGCTGACGCCCTATGTGGGTATCGCACCTGATGGCAACATGGCCGCCGGAGCCATTTCGCCGGCCGGCGGCAGCCAGCCTCACGACAATATGGTGCCGTTCCTCGCCGTCAGTTTCATCATCTCGCTATTTGGCATCTTCCCCCAGCAAAGCTAGAGACTTGCCATGACCAATCCGTTCGTCGCCGAAATTCGAATTTTTGCCGGAGATTTCGCCCCGACGGGGTGGGCGACCTGCGATGGCCAGCTCCTGCCAATCTCGCAGAATACGGCGCTGTTTTCGCTGCTGGGCACAGTTTACGGCGGCGACGGCAAGTCGACCTTCGCGTTGCCGAATATGGCTGGCTCCGCGCCCATGGGGCAAGGACAGGGCAATGGCTTGTCGGAGCGGTTTCTCGGCGAGACGGGTGGCGAAACGTCCATCACCCTTCTGCAAACGGAAATGCCGCAACATAATCATTTTGTCGCGATGTCCACCGAGAGTGGCGCCCAGGGAACTCTTACCGATGCGGTTGTTCTGGGGAAGTCGGGGGGCGGAACGCTGTATCAGAACAACACTTCGCAAAATCTGGTCCAGATGGACCCCCAGGCACTGAGCATGGCGGGCAGTACGTTGCCTCACAACAACCTGCCTCCCTATCTGGCGATGACGTTCATCATTGCCATGCAAGGCGTTTATCCGGCGCGTCCGTAAGCGCCACTCCATGATCCAGCTTCCGATTGTGGACAACGGGCCTGTTATATTTTGCTGGGTGCGCGCGGCGCGGATTGATCTGACGTTCCGCCCGATGGCGGACGCCGATCTGCCGTTCCTGTCGGCGCTCTACGCCTCGACCCGCGCCGAAGAACTTGCCGTCACGCCGTGGAGCGATGCGCAGAAAACGGCGTTCCTCGACATGCAGTTTCAAGCGCAGCACGCGCATTACCAGAAATACTATCCCAACGCCGACTGGCTGGTGATCGAGCAGGCAAGGCAAGATATCGGTCGCCTGTATATCGAGCGCTCGGCGAGCGAGCATTGCATCATAGATATCGCCTTCCTGCCGGCGCATCGCGGCAAGGGGTCTGGCGGTGCGTTGCTCGCCGATCTCATCGATGAGGCCGCCGCCGTCGGCAAGTCGGTCTCGATCCATGTCGAGAAGAACAATCCAGCGCGGCGGCTCTACAAACGCCTCGGCTTCACCGTTGCCGAGGACAAGGGCCTCTACGACCTGATGATCCGTTCGCCGTAAGGGCCGTGCCGGTCGTCACGTGCCGCGATACCAGGAGACGATGGTGAAACGTTCGTTGCGCGTGACCGGGGTGACTTCATGCGTCGTTTCCGAACGAAAGGCGACGAGAGAGCCCGGCAACGCGGGCATGGCAACGCGCAGGCCCGGGCCGCTGTAAGGCCCATGCAGGACCAGCGAGCCGCCTGCATAGCTTTTTGGCGAAGGGTTGTCCGATTGACGGTTGAGAAAGATCACCGCCGAGATCTTTCGGAACCGCGACTCGTCGTGAATGAGCGGCGTGTTGCCATCCTGGTGCGGCACAAAGAAATCGCCTTGCCGATAGTGAAGGAACTGAGGTTTCTCGACCTGGCCGAGCAGCAGCCCGAAATGCCGTTCCAGAGCCGCCTTCTGCTGCGCCAACAGGGCACTCACTCGCTCTTCAGTGGCCCGCGAAACATCGGCGCGCACGGTCTTTCGGATCTCCGGCCATGCCATCTTCTGGTCGGCACGCCCCAGCAGGCCGGCCGGACGGCCCACGGCCGCCCGAATTTCCGCGCACAGTGCGCTACACGCCGCTCCGTCAAATACGTCCGCAATCTCGATATAGTCGATCATATGTCGAGCCGCCGCGCTGCCAAATCGCCCTGATGGCCGGAGCGTCCCCGTGGCCGATCCGGTCGAAAAAAATCAGTTGAATACCGCCTCGTAAAGCCGCCCTGCCTCATCGGCAGCGATCGGCACGATGAAGATCTCATGGGCGCCGCTTTTGCCGTTGAACCGATAGATAGCCTGCGGCAGCGCCGCGTCGCGCGGCCCCCTGAACAGCAGCGTGAAGCCACCGCCGTCGCGCGGGCTGTTGGCAATGGGCTGCACCGCGCTCAGTTCCATCGTGAGCGTCTGACCGCCGGCTTCGACGGAAAAGCTCTGCCCCTGCTCGAAATCCGAAAGCGATGCCATGCGCCTGCCCTGGTTCGTCTGTCTTTCAGACGGCTCTCTTGAGATGTCTATCCCGTCAGCCAATCTCGCCGCTTCATGGCGTGCTGTCTATAGAGCTCGATCTCCAGAAGTACAAAAGAGCACGATCAAACAAACAGATAGATTTATCTTGGCCACGTAGGGTGAAGCAGCCGTCAACGCGTTGCGCACCGGCAGCCACTGGCCTAAACCGGAATGGTATAAGAGGAGAACACTAGGGATGACTGACGCGAAAACAGACACGGCCCCGGCCGGAAGCACCGCGACCAACGCGCTGCCGCTGTTCTACAAAAAACCCGAGGCGCTCAATCCGCTGCGGCACGGCTCACTCGGCCTTACGGCGCGGGCCGATTTCTCCTTTGCCCGCACCGCGCACGCCATCCCCGTCCTCGCATCGGAAATGCCCGCGGCGATGCGCTCCTATCCGATCGTTTTCATTGGCGACGCCAAGGCGCCTGTCATCATCACCGGTCTGCGCCAGGACCAGAACCTGTTCGTAGGCGCCGACGGCAAATGGGCGGAGCCGCATTACATTCCCGCCTATGTCCGCCGTTACCCCTTCATCCTCGCCGATGAATCGAAAACGACCGGCCGCCTGACGTTGTGCATCGACCGTGCCAGCGAACGCGTCGTCGAGCAGATGCCTTCGTCCAAGGACAGCGACGAGACCGCGCCCTTCTTCGACGGCAACGAGCCGGCCGAGGCCTCGAAGCAGGCGCTCGCCTTCTGCAGCCAGTTCCAGACCGACTTCAATGCGACTCGCGCCATGATCGACAAGATCGACGCGCACGGCCTGTTCGCGCCGCGGCAGAGCAAGGTGACGCTGGAGGGCGGCGAGACCCTCAACCTCACCGACTTTCAGGTGATCGACGAGCCGGCCTTCAACAAATTGAGCGACGAGGCGTTTCTTGATCTCAGGAAATCCGGCGCGCTTGCGCTGCTCTATTGCCATCTCGCCTCGAGCAACAGCTGGACCTCGCTGGCCTTCCAGGCGTCATTGCGGCGAGCTGGCTGACGCGGCCCGCGACGAAAAGCTTCGGCAAGGCGCGGGTTGTTTAAATCAACGGTTCGCGCCTTCGCACGACGATCTCTCCGCCGCTCGAATCATGCTGTTGTCGTGCAGATCGATTGCCATGACGGGTTGGCGAACTCCCAATGCTCGACGTGTAGCTCTCGCCGAAATGCGCCGAGGCGGCATCACCCCCCGGTTCGCGGACCTGTCAATAAAGTCGAGCACGCCAGCCTTGCTGCCCTCCTCGATCGTTGAATAGCCGGTCGCGGCCATCGATCACGGTCCGAACGCAAAAAGCCCGCGTGAAGCGGGCTTTTTTTGTTGGTTGCGGGGACAGGATTT
>NZ_AYXF01000013.1:0-126726 GCF_000502215.1 Mesorhizobium sp. L103C105A0
GGTCGGCGGCCGCGCCATGCTGTCGCTTTCCGCTGCCGAAGGTTGCATGCCAAGCGCCTTGGCGATCTCGCCGCTCATCTCGTGCTGGACGGCAAACACGCCGGCCATGCCACGGTCGAACCGGTTGGCCCACAGATTGTCGCCCGTTGCCGTATCGATGAGCTGGGCATTGAGGCGGATCTGCTCGCCGGTGCGGCGGACGCTCCCCTCGACAACGAAGCGGACGCCAAGGTCGCGCGCGACGTCCGCCAGCGCTGCAGGCTTGTTCTTGTAGGCGAACACCGAGTTGCGCGCGATGACGTCCAGACCGGACAGCTTGGTGAGGTCGGTGATCAGATCCTCGGTGATGCCGTCAGCGAAATAGTCCTGGCCTGGATCGCCGCCGAGGTTTGCAAACGGCAGCACGGCAACCGATGGCCGCGATGGCACTGAGAACTTCTGCCATGCGAAAATGCCGGCAATCGCGGCGATCGCCAAGGCGGCGGCGCCTGCCAGGATGATGACGCGCGAGCTCGGCCGGTGTGGCGCGGCCGTGACCTTTCCCGATGCTGCGGGATCCAGCAGCAATCGATAGGCGCGAACCGGATCGGCGATGTTCTTGAGGCGCTGCTCGCCAAGACTGGCAAAGCCGACATCAACCTTGTGAACGGCATGATCAAATGCGGTTCCGGAGATACATACACCCCCCGGCTCGGCCATAGCCTCGAGGCGCGCGGCGATGTTGACGCCATCGCCGTAGATGTCATTTTCCTCTACGATGACATCACCGAGATTGACGCCGATGCGAAACCGGATGTGGCGGGGGTCGGAGGTGCCCGGGTCTCGGACAGCCATCCGGCGCTGAATCGCGGCAGCGCATTGGACGGCATCAACGACGCTGGCGAATTCGACCAGCGCCCCGTCTCCCATGAGCTTGATAATCCGACCGTGGAATTCCTTGATCGCGGGGTCGACCAGTTCTCGACGGCAACCCTTCAGTCGTTCGAGCGTGCCGACCTCATCCTCGCCCATGAGCGTGCTGTAGCCGACCACGTCGGCAGCAAGGATCGCGGTAAGCCTTCGCTCCATGTGCGGTTGTCCTGCCTCCCTAGCTCAAAGCTTCGCTGAGCGTATTCGACTGGCGTTTCGAATGCGAGCATGCTTGGCCTACTGGACAGCGATAATGCAACCACGTCGTTTTGAAGACATTGCCCTCATGGCTTAGCCTTGTGCGAAACCGGATGTTTCCGCATGGCTGATGTGGGTCGAGATCGGCCTCTGTCGTTCTTAACTGACCACAAGCGGACTTACTGGTCCCGGCCCCAAGGCTGCCGGACCGCAATGCGCCTGATCTCGGCCGTTGCAGCCACCTTTGATACCTTCTGAAAGCAGACGTTGACGGCGACCACGCTGGAGTTCGCAGTGCGCACTGTGCGTTACGACGAGTATGAGGTGACCGGCCTAACCGCGTGGTCGGGCGGTCGAGCCGCGGACCAAGAGTTCGACCGGTATGATCACCTGGCTCGGGGCGCCGTTTGCAAACACCGTCGTGGCGGCAAGTCTCCCCTTCCCGACAATGTCTTGAGCCACTGTCGTGAGCGGGGGCGTGGTGCGCGAAGACTCCGCAGTGCCATCGAAGCCGACGACAGACATGTGTTCGGGTATCTTGATATTGCGCCGACGCGCTTCGTCCAGGACGGTGATTGCCTGCCAGTCCGACATAGTCAAGATCGCCGTTGCTTGCGGAGCCCGGTCGAATACGACCGCTCCGGCCGAAGGCTCACCTGGGGTCGTCTCGATGATCGGGACATTGTCGATTGACAGACCGAACTCAGCCAAACCCTGGGCGAAGCCGAAAAGTCTCTCCTGATCGAGTTGAAAACCGGCAGAGATAGCGCGCGGGGAATTGCCAGGCAAATGGACGATGGGTGACCCCGATGTGCGCCGAATGGAAAGGATTGCAAAACGCCGATGTCCAAGAGCAGCCAGATGCCTGATGGCCGCCAGCGCCCCGCTCCTGCCGTCTATCCGGATAGAATTGACGTCCGGACCGGCATCGCTCTCGAGGATGACGAAGGGCAGCCGCCGGCGCCGTAAAGACGCAATCAACTCGATGTCCGCGCTGTGGCCCAGAATGAAGCCGTCAACCAAGGCCTCTCGAATGGTGGAAGTGCGTGTCTCGTCCGTACCATTGACCAAACTCAATGTCGCTCCAGCCTCGTCACAAGCAAGCGAAACGCCAAGCACCAGCTCGCGCAGATATGGGCTCCTGATCATATCGGCAATGGCGTATGCGCCCGGGGGGATCAGGCCTATGGCGTTGAACTTGCCGTCGCGCAGCACGCGTCCCCTCGGGTCGGGGCCATCATAACCAAGCTGACGCGCCGCGGCCTCGACGCGCTGGCGCAGATCGGATCGCACCAGATCCGGATGGTTGAATACGTTGGAGACGGTGCCGCGGGAGACTCCAGCGAGCCGGCCGACATCGGCGAGCGTAGGCATTTTAGAAGCGTTCATTTCCCTCAATTAGACAATTTCTTGGAGCGCTCCAAGTTTTTTCTTGACGCTAGGTCCAAAATGTTGGAACTTGCACTTGGAGCGCTCCAAAAATTGAAAGTAGCAGTTCGGCATCTGTCCCGAGCATCGGCCGAGCTGATTTCGAAAATCATCAAGGAGGATTAGGATGGCTACCACCAATGGTGCTCCGACCTCGCTCGTCGGAAAGACTTTTGATTGCTCATTCGGACAGTTCGTACCGAGGTTGACGGTCCTGTCGCCGACCGAATTGCGGGTGCAGGCGACGATCGGCGCTACCGAGATCGACGAGGTGGTTCAGAGCAATCTGACCGGCGTTCGACCCGGACTTTTCATCATGAGTTGGACCGAGCAAGGCGGCAACTTCGTCGTGCAGGTTCAAGATCACGAGAACCAGATCGTTCATAACTATGCGCGACTGGCGGACGGGCAGCAGTTCTGCGCCCAAGGCACAATTCAACCAGTGACGACGGCGTGAGGGCCGCCTGTCTATCTGAGAGGAGAATTACGCCATGACTACCAAGGTGATCGACCAGACCGATCCTACGCAGTGGGATCCAAAGCTTGACGCCGTTATCGCGGCTCCCGGAAACCATAAGGTGTTGTTTGAGAATGACCGGCTACGTGTGCTTGAGGTAATCCTCAAGCCCGACGAGGAAGAGCCGACACATCACCACCGCTGGCCTTCAGTATTCGTGTTCGATGAGGTGGAAGGCCCTATCCACGACTTCGCGCCGGATGGAACCATGATGCCGCCCAATCGAGATGTCGTCCAAGCGGTTCAGNGAAGGCCCTATCCACGACTTCGCGCCGGATGGAACCATGATGCCGCCCAATCGAGATGTCGTCCAAGCGGTTCAGGCATGGGACGGTCAAGGGTGTCTTGTGGTGCATATGGCCCCCCAACCAGCGGGTCGCGTGCTCAACGCTTCGAGCAAGACCCTGCACGGTATCCGCGTCGAGATGAAGTCATAGCAGGCGTGATCCTGGCCACCGGAACTCGCGCACGCTGAACGTCCACTTCTGACGGATTGAAGCCTTAAAGCTGCCAGTTGGCTTGCGGTCCCCAAGGTTGCCCGACAGCTTTGCGCTTCATCTCAGCCGTTGCGGACAGATTTGCCACTGATTGAAAGCGGGCATCGCGGCGACCACGCTGGTCGTCGCTCGCGACTCAGCGCGATCAAAGCTCCCACGGCGAGACGAGGGTCGCACCGTACACCCGATTTTGATTGTGCGTCAGCGCATTGGCAGGATGTTCTGGTTGAGGCGGAACAGATTGTCCGGATCGTATCTGTGCTTGATCTTGGCGAGCCGCGCGTAAGCCTCAGCGCCGAAGGCGTCGCGGACGAGATCCGATCCTTCGCCATGGCCGGGGAAGTTCAGATAGAGGCGGCCGGTCGAGTAGCGCTGCATGTCCTGCCAGAAGCTGCGAACCCAGCCGATGTTCGCATCGTCCTCGTTAGCGCCTGGCCAGATGGCGTCGAGGCTGAGCATGAAGGGCATGGAGCGGTCGCCGAAGGCAGTCTCATCGGCTGCAACGCGCTGGACGAAACCGCCGAACTTCCAGATCGAGGCGAAGGTCATTTCGGAGGGGCGCTTCGCCATCCAAGCAGTGGTCTCCCCGACGACCTCGTCGTCGAGGCGCGAGAGGTAAGTGGATTTCCAGTAGCAGCGGTCGCGGCCTTTCGGGAACAGCCCGTCATAGAGCGACTGGATGGTGCGATATGGCATGCGGCCGCTGAAATCGACGAGCGGTTCCCCAAAACTGCGCAACGGCGCCACGACCCGTTCGCCCTCGTCGGCCGGTCCGTCATAGACATGCCCGAGCGCCAGGACGCGCCGGCCCCTTGCATGCTCGGCAATCGAGGGGTCGTCGGGCAGGGTGGAGAACTCGGCCAGGCCGCTCAGGCGGTCGGGTGCGGTCTGCATGAAGTCGCGCCAGAGCGGAATGATCTCGTTGGCGCGCTCCTCGGGATAGGCCGGACCGCATAACATCAGCTCCGGTTCGATCGGGTGCAGCTTGAACTCGAAGCTCGTCACCACGCC
The DNA here is from genome assembly GCF_000502215.1 of Mesorhizobium sp. L103C105A0. Classification (NCBI taxonomy): domain Bacteria; kingdom Pseudomonadati; phylum Pseudomonadota; class Alphaproteobacteria; order Hyphomicrobiales; family Phyllobacteriaceae; genus Mesorhizobium; species Mesorhizobium sp. L103C105A0. The sequence continues at coordinate 4,561 of NZ_AYXF01000013.1, forward strand.
GAAATTGCCGCCGCCGCCGCGTAGCGCCCAGAAGAGATCCGGGTTCTGCGTCGCGTCGGCATGGATGAGCCGGCCATCGGCGGTCACCAGATCGGCGGCCAGCAGATTATCGACGCTGAGGCCGTGGCTGCCGCGCAGCCAGCCGATGCCACCGGAAAGCGTCAGGCCGGCAACGCCCGTCGCCGAGATGAGACCGCCCGGCGTGGCGCGGCCAAGCGGGGTGGTGGCCGCATCGACATCGGCCCAGGTCGCGCCGCCCTCGACGAGGGCACGGTCGAGGCCGGACGCGACCCGCACGCCCTTCATCAGCGACATGTCGATCATCAGGCCGCCTTCGCAGACGGCGTAGCCTGCAACATTGTGGCCACCCGAGCGGATCGCGATCGCTAACCGATGCTCGCGCCCGAAATTCACCGACGCCACGACATCGGCAGCACTCCGGCAGCGCGCGATGAGGGCGGGACGGCGGTCGATCATGCCGTTCCAAACGACCCGCGTCGCGTCATAGGACAGGTTCGACGGCTCCAGCACCTCGCCGCACAAGATGGAACGGAAGCTATCGATGCTCGATTGTGCAAGGGTAGCGGTGGCGGCCATGTAGCGGTCTCCTCGTTTGACACACGCTAGCGCGGCGCGGGCACGGCCGCTAAAGTCGAAAATGCTGGAAGGCGGTCATTTCTGCCATGGTTGAACAGGCGAGACCATTGAATGTGGCGATCCTTGCCGCTCCGGAGGCTACCGCCTCCACGATCTACGGCATGTTCGACTTGTTTTCCTCGCCCGGCAGGGATTTCCTGTTCATCACCAGCGGAGCCGCGGGCACGCCACGCATGCGGCCCTATGTGGTCGCCGGGGACGGCAGCCCGTTTCGCGCGGCAAACGGCATCTGGGTGCGCCCAGATCACAGCCTTGCCGATTGCCCGCCACCCGACATCGTCTGTATTCCAGATTTCTTCGTCAATCCGGGCGAAAGCGTTGCCGGGCAGTATGACGCCGAAGCCGCGTGGCTGAAGCGAGCGCATGACGACGGCGCCATGCTGGCCAGCGCATGTTCGGGCGCGGTGCTGCTCGGTGAGGCCGGGCTGCTCGACAATCGCGAGGCCACCATTCACTGGGGCTATGTCGAGACGCTCACGAACAACTATCCGGGCGTGAAGGTGAAGCCGGGCCAGTCGCTCGTGCTGAGCGGCGAGGCCCAGCGCATCGTCATGGCCGGGGGCGGCTCAAGCTGGCAGGATCTCGCCCTCTATCTGATCGCGCGCTTCGTCAGCCTCAGGGAGGCGATGGAGGTCGCCAAGGTCTACATGCTGCAGTGGCACGACATGGGCCAGCAGCCCTTCGCAGCGCTGATGCGCTTTCGCCAGACCGACGACGCGGTGATCAACCGCTGCCAGAAATGGGCCGAACGCAACTACCGGACCCCTTCGCCCGTCACCGCCATGACCAAGCTGTCAGGCCTGTCCGAGCGCTCCTTCGTGCGCCGCTTCGCAAGGGCCACGGACATGAAGACAATCGACTACATCCACGCGCTCCGGCTCGAAGCGGCCAAGGAACTGCTGGAGACCGGCGACCTGGCGGTCGAGGGGGTGGCCAATGAAGTCGGCTACGAGGATGCGAGTTTTTTCGGGCGTCTCTTCCGCCGCAAGGTCGGGCTGACGCCGGCGCAATATCGCATTCGTTTCAGTGCTCTCCGGCGAGTTCTGAGCCGCGGTTGAATCTCAACCGTCTAGGCGCGATGCCATATTCCGCTATGCGCCGCAATTCGGCCATTGGGCCGAGCTCTGCCGCCGATTGAAGCGGACTCTGGTAGCTGGTTGCGCGTAGGCAGGGGTGCCACGTTAGAGCAAACCCAGGTGTAGGGCCGGAGGGGATCGTGGCGCGCCCAGAACGAAAGCTTGTGGCGGTTTTGGCAGCAGAAATGACCGAAGCGCCGTAAGATTGCGGCAATCCTGGTGGCGGACATCGTCGGGTTCAGCCGTCTGGGGCGAAACGACCAGGATTGTAGGCCCCCTTCACGCACACTTCTTGCGCTCAGCCACCTGGACGCTAAGGCGGAAAGCCTGGCCATCCGCATAGGAGCGTGCGTAGCTTTCTGCCTCGAAAGCGAAGGTCAGCGTGTTGCTATAGGCCGGCACGCGGACGGTCCAATTTCTTGTAGCGGATGATTTCGAAAGCATGCTCGGGCGATTCCATAGTTCCTCCCGCGATCACCGACGAGAGCTCTCAGATAGCGCCGCAAAAATCTTTGAATGCAAACCATCCGACACATCGGTGTCGTAATGTTTCAACGTTGCCCAAAGCTCCGCCAGTCCGGCCGGTAACCAAACAGTTCAGGCGGCGCTCCACATCATCAGCGCTTTCGCGACTCCGTCGAGAAGATGGTCAGCGTCAGATTCATGCTCGTAAAGCATGCTGGCCCGGATCGACTCCAGTGGAGTGTAGGATGGCGCGATACGCTTGAGTTCGGAAACGAGCCGCGATACCGCGTCCTGGTTGCCCAACTTCGCCTGTGCCGCCGCCAGCCATGTGAGCCTTACGGCCGAAGTCATGGGCAACATCGACCAACTGACAACGGCTCCCTTGTAGTCTCCCGCCGCGTATTGGGCGAATGCACGGTCGGAATGATACCAGTCTGGATGTATCGGATTGATCTGAACCGCCTTGTCGATCCAGGTCAGGGCTTCGAAAGGCTTGCCCCTGATGGCAAGCAGATAGCCGATCTGCGCGATCGTGTCCGCATCGAAGGGATTGAGGTCATAGGATCTTCGAAAGTGCCGCTCGGCGGCATCGTATGTGCGCGTGCACAGCAGTGCTTGGGCAAGAATCCGATGGCAGCGAGGCTCCTCTGGTGCGAGTCCTACCGCGAAGCGGGCTTGCTCTACTATGTCGGCCAGCACCTCCGGAGGAGCCATTCCATAATCGCCGATAATCAGGTCGGCAAATGCAAGGTATGAGCGCGCGAGCGCATAATGCGTATCCTTGGTGACGGCCGCAGCAAAGTAGTTCCGCGCTGCCTGATTATCGTCGGCGCCGTAGCCACGCAAATGCACCAGCCCCTTGAGAAGAAGCTCATAAGCCGCCAGGCTTGCTGGAGGCTTTGGACGGGCGCGCGTCAAGCCCGCATCGTCGAGCCGTGCGACAAGACGGTTCGTCACACGCAGCGCGATCTCTTCCTGCATGTCGAAAACAGCTGAGCCCGATGCTGTGAACTTCTCGCCCCACAAGACCGCGCCGTTTGCCGCTTCGATGAGGTTGACCGCCACCCGTACGGTGCCGTCGCGAAGGCCCATGCGTCCCCGAACCAGGAAGGTTGCCCCGAGTCTCCTGCCGACCTCGGTCCAGTTGCCGGGGTCCTCCGACGCAAAGGAAAAGCTTGAGTTACGCGCCAGGACAACAGCAGTGCGAAATCGCGCCAGAGCGTTGACAATGTCCTCGGCAAAACCATCGACCAGAGGCGTGTCGGTCGCATCGCCTTCATTAGTGAAGCGCAGCACCGCTACAGAAGGCAGGTCGGACGGCGGCCTCGCCGGCGCGCCAAGCGGTGAAAGGAGGTAGCCGCGGCCTGAGACGGTGCGAATTATACTTTGTGAGTCATCGCGCAGCGCCTTGCGCAACTCGCGCACGCCTTGGGTGAGCGAGTCTTCGGTTACAAACAGCCCAGGCCAGACGGACTCCATCAGCTCCGACTTGCTGACGACGTGCCCTGTTTTTCCTGACGGGATGACCCTGGCGCAACAGCAAGCCGCGCGAAGTGTCAAACACGCACTCGCCGATTGCTATGCTCCCTGATTCTGTATGCGACATTCAGAAGCGCTCTGCCAAACCGAGCCGGGCTCGTCGACATACAGGGGCCATCCGCGCTTACGGTCAAGACCTTTGCCGCAGCCGCAGGTTCTGCCCCCTCAGGCACGGGTTCATGGCGAGCCAGGGCGCCCAACTCTAGAAGTTCGAAGAAGGTGCCGGGCATTGGCGCGCAGGCCAAGCTGTTGACCCCACTGAAGTACAACTCGTAAAGCTCTTGCCGTATGCGGAGCCTTTCGACGTCGTTTTCCATGATGGCCACTCCCTAGATTGTAGGGATCATGGCGCATGTGGAGCGGTGCGTACCGGCGAAATTCTGAAACTTTTCTGAAACCTGGTCGCTGGAGTACAGATCGGCCGGCGCCGAGAAGCCAATGACTGGCTCGCCGGCGGCTATCGCGAAATGCGATCACGCGAATCGGGCGAACTATTCCTCGTCTTCCACTCTCGGCGAGGCGCCTTGGGTCGCTGCCTCGATGCGATCGACGACGCGCAGCTCTTTACGATGGCGAGGAATTCAGCTGCCAGGTGCTTGAACTTCACCTCGCCCCCAGAGCGAAGATCCTCGCCTTCGATATCTCTCAAGGGCATGGAAGTTGCGGCAGCGCCTTTGAGGAACCGCAAATATCCCGCTGCAGCTCGTCTTTCGTTCGTTCAGGGTGTGAGGCCGCCACATGATTGAAGACCCACCGCTGCTCACCATCAAAAGCCGTTTCGAACGGCCTGCGGCAGAGATCATCAGTGCCTTTTCCGGCTTGCCCGTGAGCCTAGTCCTAGACGCCATGGGCGGGCGAGGGGCGTTGCACCAGGGATTAAGGCACTCTCGCCAGGTACTGCGATACTGGCCGATATCATCGTTGCGGCCACCGACAGCTTTGCTGGTGCGGCGGTCACTGAGGATCTCGTCCTTGGCATGGTGCGAAACAAGGGGTGCGCCGGCCTCGTGCGCGATGTTGTCGGGATCGAGGCGGGCGGGTGCCGGTTTACTGTGCCGGGATCGTCGCGAACTCGCCGGCGCGCAATGGTCCAGGCACGGCCGGGTTCCCGGTGGTACTGGGAGGAATGACCATCTCGCGGGGAGACATACTGGTCGGCGACCGCGATGGTATCGCCGTGGTGCCTCGCCTCGAGGCTGAAACGGTGCTGGCGCGGCTCACCGTATCAGGGCGGTGAGAAAACTCTTGATGGCCTGGTGCGGCAAGGTCTCGCCCGATTTCGCCGAGGTCATCATCAAGTCTGACAGGACGCGCTTCGTTGACTGAAAATTTTCAACGGCACCTAAGGTCCGCCTCGCCAACAGATCGTGGTTGCCGTGATTCACTTCCAATCAGATCCCGCGCTGCTTTGTTTGAGGCTATCTCGGAATTCACCTATCGAACGTCGCCTTCGAAAACGGGATTTTGTAATCTGTGCTATGCCACTTAGTCGACAGGAGTGGGCAAAGTGAGCCAGACGCGGAAACTTGCGGCGATCCTGGTCGCCGACGTGGTCGGATACAGCCGGTTGGCGGGGTCGGACGAAGATCAAACGCTGGCGCGGCTACGGGCGCTCCGGAGCGATCTCATCAATCCGACCATCGCTGTCCACAATGGGCGCGTTGTGAAGCTTATGGGTGACGGCACCCTCGTAGAGTTCCGGAGCGTTGTTGACGCCGTACGCTGTGCAATCGAAATGCAGAACGGCATGATTGAGCGCAACGCTGGCTTACCGCCCGGGCGACGCATTGAATTTCGCGTCGGCATTCATCTCTGCGATGTTGTCGAGGAGAGCGACGGCGATCTGATGGGAGATGGTGTCAATATTGCCTCCCGTCTAGAAAGCATCGCTGAGCCGAACGGCATCTGTTTATCGGCCGCCGCTTACGAACAGGTGCGCGACAAACTGAAGGAAGAATTTGTCGATCTGGGCGAGAAAGAGCTCAAAAATATCGCACGCCCGGTGCGCACCTATCGCCTATGTATGCGCGACACGGTCCCAAAAACCGATCTGGCTGCGACTGCCGGGTCCTCCGAACAGCTGGCGCTGCCCGACAACCCTTCGATTGCTGTCTTGCCATTCCAGAACATGGGCGGCGACCCCGAACAGGAATACTTCGCCGACGGCCTTGCCGAAGACATTATTACTCGGCTGTCGCGTCTTCGTTGGCTCTTCGTGTCCGCCCGGAACTCTTTGTTCACCTACAAGGGAAAAGCGGTCGACTTAAAACAAGTCGGTCGAGAGCTTGGTGTGCGGTATGTGCTGGACGGAAGTGTAAGGCGCTCAGGTCATCGACTCAGGATAAGCGCGCAAGTCAGTGACACATCGACCGGGGTACAAGTGTGGGCTGAACGATACGATGTGGAATTGTCGGAATTCTTCGCGCTTCAGGATCAGATTGCCGAAAGTGTCATCGCTACGATCGAGCCGCGGCTCTACACGGCGGAACAGCAACGCTTTCAGAGCAGGTCCCCCACCAATCTTGACGCTTGGGGATTCGTCATGAAGGCGATGCCATATGTCTGGACCTGGAGTTCGGCTACGGAAATCGAGATTGCACAGGGATTTCTGAAGCAGGCTACGGACCTCGATCCTGACTATCCCCGCGCCAACAGCCTGTTGGCGTGGGCTCACGCGGCCCGCGTTTTGTCAGGATGGGCCAACGCAGCAGACATTCTGCCCACCTCTCGCGCCCTCGCGCAGCGGGCAATCCAAGGCGACCCCGAGGACCCGTGGACGCATTTAGCGGCAGGGTTTGTCCACATGATTTCGCGCGGCTTCGACTCTGCTGTGAGAGAACTAAATGAAGCGATCGAGCTAAACCCGAGCTTCGCCTTTGCGCATTCGATCCTGGGCTCAACTTACGGATATGGGGGCATGCCCGCCGAGGGGCTCGACCATCTTGAAATCGCGGGTAGGCTAAGTCCTCGCGATCACACATATGCTGCGAATTTCTCCATCCTTGGCTTATGTCATTTCATGGCTGGACGATATGCAGACGCGGTCGAATGCGAATGTCGCGCGGTTGAACTCCGGCCCCATTTTGGGTCTGCATGGCGGACGTACGCGGCGGCCGCTGGGATGGCCGGTGAAATGGACATCGCGGTTCATGCGCTTTCGCAGGCCAAGCGCCTTCAACCGTCCCTATCCCTTCAATGGGTAGACAAGTTTCATCCGATCGTTCACGACAAGCACCGGGCTCTCTATGTAGAGGGGCTGCGCATTGCCGGGCTTCGATAGTTGCGGATCGTGCCGTGCTCGTAGCTCGCTATCGGACCTACTATACCGCACGAGCGTGCGCTCAGCGCCTCAACTCGGTTGTCAAAGCTTCGGTAGATTTCTTCCAACAGCAGACGTTCCTCACGATGAATCCGAAGAGCCGGCCGACCACTTGGAAGTATGCATTCGAATCGCTTCGGCGCGCTAGATCTCTGAAACCAAGGCGCTACTGGGGATGGCCCTGAGTTCGGCTGATCAATTGCCGCCGTCAAAACGGCTTCCGCTCCCGGGGCTCTCCCTTCTCACCAATTTCCCGTGCGGTTCTGCGCTGCACTCTGGAGCGCGCGAGAGGCGGACCTATCGAAGCTGTCGGCGCAGGCCGCTTCGACGTCCGCTTCGGTCAAGCCAACGTCCCGCAGAAGGAAGTTGGACAGGTGACCGAGCCCGCGCTCTATGTTGCGGCGGGTCCTCCACTCACGGACAAGGGCCAGCAGGCGTTCGAGCGGAGGGTCAAGAAAAGTGCCCGGCAAGCGCCGTGCGGTCTGGCCTATTGTCGTTTGCGTCATGTTACGCCAAGTCATGGTGAACCTCCGTTGATCGGGAATGCGAATGGCGATCACGTGACGGCAGAAGGCGAGAAGGCGCCAGGGCAGCTTCGGAAGCGTTCCGCTTCAGATTGTGAACTGGCATCAGACCTCCGAAAGGCCTAACCTGCGGCAAAGGAGCGGTCAGCCATGACGCGACGGCCTTACGGACTGGTCTGCCCGATCTCGCACGCCTGCGAGTTCCTGGAGCCACGCTGGACAATTCAAATCCTGACCGAGCTCTGGAACGGCTCGACCCGCTTTAATGACATTCGCAAGGGGGTGGGCAACGTCTCGTCCGCCCTCTTGTCGAGGCGGCTCAAGGAAATGGAAGCGTTGGGCCTGGTCGAGCGCGTCGAGGACGAGGCGACGGGCACCATCAGCTATTTCCGTACCGAAAAGTCGATAAGGCTCGAGCCGGCGATGAACGCGCTGGCGGAATGGGCGCAATGCAACATCGAGGCGGAGATCGCGCTCGCCGACGTGGATGTTTCGACCCTCATGTGGGCCGTGCGGCGAAAGATTGACCTCGCTGAACTATGCGCGCTCGACCCCGGCCGGGACGTCGATCTTTACGTCGAGACCGGCGTTGTTTCGCTGGGAGCCATCCTGGAGGGCCGCTCCAGCATCGAGCGTGAGAAAGAGAGGGGCGGCCTTTTCCTCATCGGCGACCCCGGCCTCGCGCGAAGCATGGACCGTTGGCTTCGAATCTCGGTCTACGCGGCGCTTGAGGGAATCGTCCAGCTTCCTTGAAAGCCATGTTTGGAGTGCAGCCTTATGCAACCCGCCCAGGACGACAAAGCCATTTGGCTGGCCTCAAAAGCTATGGTGCAATCGTCCGTTGTTGATTGCTGCTCAGTTAAAGCCGCCAGTCCGCATTCGGCCCCAATGCTGCCCGAGGAGCAATGCGCCTCTGAGGTGACCAGAGTGAAGAAGCTAGGCCAAACCCGCACGACGGGCGCCTTCTCTGATTGCAGCAATGGCGACAGGATTGGTAACCGGATAGGTTCTGATGAACACCTCAGCCGTGAAATTCGGGAACTCGTCCTTCAGTCGCGAATTGATCCTGGCGACCTGAGGAGTTTCATTGAGCATCGCATGAGCCATTGCCAGAAACAGAAGGGTGGCGGGCGAATCTGGCGCAGATTGACGTAGCGCGACCAGTGATTCACGGTAAAAGCCAAGAACGTAGCTGCATCGAGCGAGCATTCCATGATACCAGGGAACATAAGGATTTAGCCGGACCGCTCGCTTGGCCAGTTCGTAGCCACGCTTCGGGTCGCTGCCAACAAGAGCAAGGCTACCCGCAAGAAAGGCAAGTGAGTCCGCGTCATTTGGAGCAGCCACCAACACTCGGTCATGTTCTTCGACAGCAGCTTCGACATCGCCCTGCAATGCCCGAAGATCGGCAAGCATTATGCGGGCGTAAATGTCGGACGGATCGAGCGCCAGCGCTTGCTTGACACATTGGCTCCAGCTCTCGATCGAGCCGGAAAGGTTGTCGGTAAACCCGTTGATAGCTTCCACAGCATGCGCAAGTGCCAGCGCGGTCCAAGCTCTTGCTAGACCCGGGTCGAGTTCGATCGCACGCGCCAGTAGCCGTATCGCCTCCTTGTTCGACTCACGGGTGAAAAGGTGCTTCTGCTCAAGCCCAAGCAGATAGCAGTCATAGGCCTGCAAACTTGCTGGAGCCTTCCGACGAGCCGCATCGCGTCGCAGATTGGCGAGCTGACCGTGGCAAGTTGCAAGGACATTGATGATGTTTTCGGTCACGCTGTCCAGCATCGCAAACAGGTTGTTCGCGGAACGATCGTAACGCATCGTCCAGACATCGACCCCTGTGTGGGCGTCGACGAGTTGGACGCGGATGCGCACCCGCTGCCCGTCCACTTGAAAACTTCCCTCGATCACATAGTCGGCATTCAACTCTCGTCCGAGAGCTCGCACGTCAACATGCCGTCCCTTGTAGGAAAGCATTGTTTGGCGGGCGATCACCGCAAGGTCCCGGTAGCGAGAGAGATCAACTATGAGGTCCGCCGACAAACCATCAGCGATACGAGTCCAGCGTTCTTCTCCGCTTAAATTGTCGAACGGGAGAACTGCGAGGACCGGCGGACCCGGCTCATCGGTCGAAAGACTTCCGGGTGGTGCATGGCTGCGGTCCTGCTGGCGGTGATCGGCAAGTAACCCAGCAAGCGCCACTTTACTACGAACATCGAGCTTCCGATAAATGGCCGAAAGATGGGTCCGAACGGTGGTAGGCGCTATGAAAAGTGTTTCGCCGATTTCGCGATAAGTCATGCCCTCCGCAAACTTTGCCGCGACCATCAACTCCCGATCCGATAAGCCGGCGAGAGGATTGCCTACGGCGCGAAGCATCGTTCCATTTTCCTTGCTGCCGACCTGTGGCCAGAACCCGATGGCCTTACATCAGGATGAAAATACTACAGATGCGATATCGAAAACACTGCATTTGCACGATTCCATGCGACGGGTCAGCATCCTAGTCTCTGCAGATCGGCAGGGCAGGTTGCTTGGCAGGCCTGGTCGATTCAGAACACGGAGGGCTCCATGACAAAGTTGTCTGTCTTGACCGTAATACTGGTGCTTTTGGTGTCGGTGGGGCGATGCTTGTCCGAAGGTACCCAAACCAACAGCAAACTGACTTCCGAAGAAGCGGTGAAAGCTGCCAGCTCTGAACTGTATTCCGACATTCTCGTGCGAGCATGCAGGAACGGATGGCGGTATCCGCGCAGCTACATCGAAAATGGATTCAGGCGCCACCTGGCGGAGCTGAAACTGCAGCTTGTCGATCAGGGTTACAGTTTCGTACCCAACATGACCGCGAATGATCTGCCCGTCCGAGGACCGATATCTGAGACCAAACGCCGTCTGGTTGGCTCGCGCCAATTCAGCTGTTCCCACCCATACTGGCGCGATGAATGACTCCACGCGACGGTGTGCAATCTGACAGCCTGATTTCCGGCGGTTCTCCCTAGGTTGGAAGGAGGCGTTGACGAATGGCAGGTTGTTATTCGAGGAGGAGTGACACTCCTCCTGGAGCTGTAAACAACGTCATGGAATGACCGCTCTTCGGCTGCGTGGCTCCACAAGCTGCCGATCCGCTACCGGCCCTGTTCCAGCCGTCAAGGTGCCGGCCGGTAAGAGCGCCCGCTAAACTTGGTCGTCAAAGCAGCGTATTCGTCAGTTGACAAGGCAAACTTCGCTCGATGACCGTGAACTCGAACGGCAGCTTACCGACGAGCGCTTCCTAGAAGCAGACCGTCCGGATACGGCTCCGAAGCTGCCGGACCGCTTGCGGGTCATCTCAGTCGTAAAGTTGCATTTTCGTTGCCGGGAAGCAGACATTTTCTGCAAGGCGCTTCGAAGGGTTGGATAGGCTAGGCTCACGCGGACCTAGACCAGGCGAAGTTTATCTCGAGCGATCTGCCACGCCGATTCGACATGTCGCCGTGCCGCCGCTTCCGCTTCATCGGGCTTGCGCGCCCTTATCGCATCCATGATCTCATTCATCTCGGTGATCGCCGCTTCGCGCCGGTTGGTCGAGACGATGGTCATCGAACGAAGCTGGTTGATGCGGACATTCAGCCCGGAGACGATTTCCCAGGCGACACGCTTGTCGGCGGCCTCGAACAGCGCCTCGTAGAATTTGGTCGTCGCCCGCATCACCGCAGGCGGCGTCGCCGACGCCCACGCATCGAACAAATCCGCCAGCGCCCCTTCGAGCCTTGCCAACTGCTCGCCGGTGGCCGACAGGGCACAGGCTCGGGCCGCGATGCCTTCAAGCAGAGCCCGAAGCTCGTAGATCTCGTCGGTACGGCCGAGGTCCGGCCTGGCGACGGCCGGCCCATGCCCAGGGATCATCTGCACGAGCCCCTCTGCCTCCAGCTGCCGCAGAACCTCACGCACGACGGAACGGCTGACGCCGAGCTGGTCGCAAAGCGGCCGTTCGACGAGCCTTTCGCCAGGCTGGAAATGGAAATCCATGATCGCTTCGCGCATGCGCTCCAGCGCCAGCGTCCTCAAGGTCTTGGCGCTGCGGTCGATGCGAAGGTTGTCGTCTGGCATGTATGCCTCCTGCGCCCTACCAAAACAGATTCGACGCCCGGTTGACAAGGTACTTGGCGCTCCATATCATGGTATACCATAAGATGACAGCGGGATTGGACGTTCCGAGGCATCACCTACCCGAGGAAATCCAATGCAGACCGCCATCCGTAAGATCGTGACTTATACCGAGAACACGCTGATCGAAGGCGGCAAGGCCACCCCCCGGCCGCTGCGCCTTATCGGCGTCGCCGCGGTGCTGACCAATCCCTGGGCCGGTCGCGGCTTCACCGACGATCTGTCGCCCCAAATCCGAGCCTGTGCGCCGGTGCTGGGGGAGATCCTGACCCGCGAGATCGTTGCCGTCGCCGGTTCCGGCGAGGCTATCGAGGGCTATGGCAAGGCCGCCATCTGCGGTACGTCGGGCGAGATCGAGCATGCGTCGGCGCTGATCCACACACTCCATTTCGGCAATCATTATCGGCGTGCCGTCGGCGCCAAGACCTATCTTGCCTTCACCAATCTGCGCGGCGGGCCAAACACGCCGATCATGATCCCGCTAATGGATAAGAATGACGAGGGACGGCGCTCGCATTACCTGACCGTGCATTTCCAGATCGGCGATGCGCCGGCGCCGGACGAACTGGTGGTCGCGCTTGGCGCTTCGATCGGCGGTCGCCCGCATCACCGCATCGGCGACCGCTATCAGGACCTCAAGGAGCTTGGGGACGTGCATGGCTGATGCTTCCGCATGGGCTCGACAGGGCACGGCGCCCGACGGCACCGGCTTCATCCGGGCCGGTGTCGGTGCCCCAGTGCTGTTCATCCATGGTGTCGGCATGAACGCTGCGATCTGGCAGCCGCAGCTCGAGCGCATGGCTGGCCGCTTCGACGCGATCGCCATCGACATGCTCGGCCATGGTCAGTCGCCGCTGCCACCGCAAGATCCGGAACTGGCCGATTATGCCGACCAAGCCATTCGCCTCCTCGACCATCTCGGCCTCGACAAGGTATCCGTCGTCGGCCACTCGATGGGTGCACTCGTTGCTCAGGAACTCGCGCTGCGCGCACCGGAGCGCGTCCGCCGCATCGTTTCACTGAATGCCGTGTTCCGGCGTACACCTGAACTGGCCGAAGCCGTTCGCCAGCGCGCGGTGGCGCTCAACGGCCGCAGCGATACGGCCGGCACGGCACGGACCATCGCCCGCTGGTTCGGCGATCCGGTGCCGGTCGAGTTGGAAGCGGCAGCGCAGAAGACGGCATCCGCACTGAGCGCGGTCGACCCGGAAGGCTATGCCCGCACCTATCGCCTGTTCACTCGTGCCGACGGCGATCATGCTGATCGCCTGCCGACGCTGGCCGTGCCGGCCCTGTTCATGACCGGCTCCGAGGACAGGAACTCTTCACCGGCAATGTCAGCCGCGATGGCACGCCTGGCGCCGCATGGCCGCTGCACGGTACTGCCGGGTGAGAAGCACATGATGGCGGTCGCGGCACCGGACCTCACCACGCGCTGCATCGTTGACTTCCTCACCGAGGACGAAGCGACCGAACAAGACGGCCCTGCGCAAGCGAATACCGGGTTCGACAGCGGCGAATTCCGCCGTGCGCTTGGCTCCTTCCTCACCGGCGTCACCATCGTCACCACGATCGGCCCCGAAGGCGAGCCGCGCGGCTTCACCGCCAACTCCTTCACCTCGGTCTCGCTCGATCCGCCGCTGGTGCTGGTCTGCATCGCACACAAGGCGCTTGGCCATCCCGTCTTCGCGACATCGAAGAGCTTCGCCATCAACGTTCTCAACGAGGGTCAAAAGGCAGCGTCCGGCATCTTCGCCTCGAAAGTGGCCGACAAGTTCGCCGCCGTTGCCTGGCGGCCGGGACGGACCGGCAGCCCTGTGCTGGACGGCTCCGTCGCGTCCTTCGACTGTGACATGGAGCGACTGGTCGAGGCCGGCGATCATTCGATCCTCATTGGGCGCGTCCGCGATTTCCAGCACAATTCCTCGCAGCCGCTCGGCTATTGCCGCGGCGCCTATGTCGCACCCGGCCTCAGCCAGGACGCGCTCGCCGCAACCCAACCCGGCACCGATGTTGGCGCCATCCTCGAAAATGGCGGCCGGATCCTGTTCGTGGAAACCGCGGACGGTTTTGAACTGCCGCGTGGCCGGGGATTGGGCTCGGCGGGCGATGGCAATAGCCTCCGAGGGTTGCTTGTGGCAAAGGCCATTGAGGCTCAGCTCGGCTTCCTTTTCGCCGTCTGGGACGATGCCGGAACTGTTTCACGCACGCATGTCTACTATCGCGGCACGTTCGACGTGCCCGCTTCCAGCGATCGCGGCATCCGGCTGATCGAGATCGACGCGATCGAAGGATTGAAGATCGCCGATCCGGCCATCCGCTCGATGCTCGCGCGCTATGTCAGGGAATGCTCGGTGGATGCATTCGGTGTCTATGTCGGCAACAATGTCGAAGGCGAGGTCCGGCCGCTCGCCAGCGCCGGCGCTTCCGCCGTCAATACAGGTGACCAGCGATGAAATTCTCGCTCTTCGTGCACATGGAACGATCGGACCTGGCCAAGCCGCATTCCGAGCTTGTGACCGAGCTAGAAGAACTGGTCCTGCTGGCCGAGCAGGCAGGGTTCGAGACCGCCTGGATCGGCGAGCATCACGGCATGGAATTCACCATCTCGCCGAACCCCTTCATCAACATCGCCTATCTCGCCGCCAAGACCAGCCGCATCCGCCTCGGTACCGGAACCGTGATCGCGCCCTTCTGGCACCCGATCAAGCTTGCCGGCGAAGCCGCGATGGCCGACGTAATCAGCGGCGGCCGGCTCGACATCGGCATCGCGCGCGGCGCCTACAGCTATGAATATCAGCGCATCTTTCCAGGCCTCGACGCCTGGGGGGCCGGCCAGCGCATGCGCGAGATCATACCGGCGATCCGCGGCCTCTGGGACGGCGACTTCGAACTCTCCGGCGAGTTCTGGCAATTCCCGGCCACCACCTCCTCGCCCAAGCCGCTGCAGAAACCCTACCCGCCGATCTGGGTGGCGGCCCGCGACCCGAATTCGCATGATTTCGCCGTCGCCAATGGCTGCAAGGTCCAGGTGACGCCGCTGGCTTCCGGCGATCACGAGGTGACCAGCCTGATGCAGCGCTTTAACGGCGCCTGCACCGCGCATCCCGAGATCGAAAGACCGGAAATCATGCTTTTGATGCACACCTTCGTCGCCGAAGACGCGACCGATGCCGATCGCCTCACCCAGGACCTGTCGACTTTCTACTGCCAGTTCGGCGCCTGGTTCCAGAACAAGAAGCCGGTGCATCAAGGCATATTGGAGCCGCTGACGGCGGATGAGATCGCCGCCATGCCGCAATACGCGCCGGACAAGATCAGGCAGAACCTGGTAATTGGCGAGGCTGATGAGGTCATCGCCCGGCTGAAGGCTTATGAGGCGCTCGGCTACGACCAGTATTCGATCTGGATCGACAGCGGCCTTTCGCACCAGCGCAAGATGAAATCGCTGCAATTGTTCATCGACCGGGTGATGCCGGCCTTCCTCTGATCGCGAGCCCATGACCGACGCTGTTTTCAGGAACTTCATCGACGGCCGCTTCGACGAGCCGTCCGCCACGTTCGACAGCGTCGACCCATCGGCCGGGACGGCCTGGGCCAGGATGCCGGCGGCGAGCGAAGCCGATGTCGACCGTGCCGTCGGGGCGGCGCACCGCGCACTGCGCTCAGACCTATGGCGAAGGATGACTGCGACAGCGCGTGGAAAACTGCTGGTCAAGCTCGGCGACCTCGTCGCCGCCAATGTCGGGCGCCTTGCAGAACTCGAGACGCGCGACACCGGCAAGATCATCCGCGAAACCCGCGCCCAGATCGCCTATGTCGGCGACTACTACCGCTATTATGGCGGGCTTGCCGACAAGCATGAAGGCACGCATGTGCCTGTTGACAAGGCGGATCTCGACGTCACCATACGCAGCGAACCGATCGGCGTCGTTGCCGCGGTGGTGCCGTGGAATTCGCAGCTCTTCCTCTCGGCCGTCAAGCTCGGCCCGGCGCTCGCCGCCGGCTGCACCATCGTGCTCAAGGCCTCCGAAGATGGGCCGGCGCCGCTGCTTGCCTTTGCCGAATTGGTTCATGAGGCCGGCTTTCCAGCCGGTGTCGTCAACATCCTCACCGGCTTTGGCCATGATTGCGGCCGGCGCCTGACCAGCCATCCGCTGGTTTCGCGCGTCGCCTTCACCGGCGGTCCGTCGACGGCGCGCGCCGTCGTCAGGAACACGGCGGAAAACCTTGCCTACACCACGCTCGAACTCGGTGGCAAAAGCCCGGTCGTCGTCTTTGCCGACGCCGACCTCGACAGTGCCGCCAATGCGGTGGTCGCCGGCATTTTCGCGGCGACCGGCCAGAGCTGCGTCGCCGGCTCGCGGCTGCTGGTTGAACGTTCGGTGAAGGATGAATTCCTCGCTCGCCTGAAGCGCAAGGCCGAGGCGATTCGCATCGGCGATCCGCAGGATCCGGCGACCGAAATGGGTCCGCTCGCCACGCTGCGGCAGCGCGACTGGATCGAGAAGGTTGTCGCGGAAAGCCTCACCGCGGGCGGCATGCTGGTCACCGGTGGAACACGGCCAGTCGGCAGCGGCTTCTACTACGCACCGACCATCATCGATGCCGGCGGCAGCGACCTGCCCTGCGTGCGGGAGGAATTGTTCGGACCGGTGCTCAGCGTGCTTGCCTTCGACAGCGAAGCGCAGGCGCTGGCACTCGCCAATGACACTCCGTTCGGCCTGGCTTCCGGCGTGTTCACCAGCAATCTCGGCAAGGCGCATCGCATGGCGCGCGACATCCATGCCGGCGTTGTCTGGGTCAACACCTATCGCGCCGTATCGCCGCTCGTTCCGTTCGGCGGCTCCGGTCTGATTGAGCACCGTGCCGGCAAAGATCTGAACGAGGTCNAGGCGGTCTCGACGCCATCAGAGACTACACGCGCTCGAAATCCGTATGGATCAACACCTCGGACGAGCCGATCCCCGATCCCTTCGTCATGCGCTGAGTTGCGCAGGACGCAGGTGCACTGAGAAAAACAAGAACAGACCAACAGAGGAGAATGACAATGAAATTGATTTTGACCGGCCTGCTGGCCGGACTGCTCGCGGCGACAGCCGCCAAGGCCGATGAGATGGCGTTCACCAGCTGGGGCGGCACCACGCAGGAGGCGCAGACCAAGTCCTGGGCCGCCCCCTTCGAGGCCAGCTCCAGCATCAAGGTTTTGCAGGATGGACCGACCGACTACGGCAAGCTCAAGGCCATGGTCGACGCCGGCAACGTCACCTGGGATGTCGTCGACGTGGAGATGGATTTCGCCATCAAGGCCGCCAAGGACGGACTGCTCGAGCCGATCGACTATGCGGTCGTGCCCAAGACCGATCTCGACCCGCGCTTCAGCAATGAGCATGCCGTCGGCAGCTTCTACTATTCCTTCGTGCTCGCCTGGAACAAGGGCGCGGTCGCGAGCGAACCGGCCGGCTGGGCCGACATGTTCGACACCAAGAAGTTTCCCGGCAAGCGGACCTTCTACAAATGGTCGGCGCCGGGCGTGATCGAGATCGCTCTGCTGGCCGACGGCGTGCCGGCGGACAAGCTCTATCCGCTCGACCTCGCCCGTGCCTTCAAGAAGCTCGACACCATCAAGTCCGACATCGTCTGGTGGGGCGGCGGCGCCGAGTCGCAGCAGTTGATCGCCTCCGGCGAGGCCGCCTTCGGGCAATTGTGGAACGGGCGCGTCTTCGCCCTTCAGCAGGACGGCACCGATGTCGGCGTCTCCTGGAACCAGAACCTCACCGCCGCCGACGTGCTCGTCGTGCCGAAGGGTACCAAGAACAAGGCCAGCGCGATGAAGTTCCTTGCCGCCGCCACCAGCCCGACCGGCCAAGCGAAATTCGCCGAAGCAAGCGGCTATGCGCCCATCAACACCAAGGCCAAGGCGGAGATGCCGGCCGATTCCGTCAAGGCCCTGCCAGATGCCCATGTCGAGGGCCAGATCAACCTGGACATGAACTACTGGGCCGAGCATCGCGACGAGATCGCGACGCGCTGGTATGCCTGGCAGACCAAGTAACGCCGTTGCAGACCGACGGGGCGCGGCTTGCGCGCCCCGTTTCGAGACAGGACCGCTCGATGCAAGGAAATTCTCCTAGACGCGGCTCGATCGTCGGCCTGCCGACCGGCAGTGGCAGCGCCTTGCCGGCCCTGCTCCTGGTCGGGCTGTTCTTTATCGTGCCGGTGGTCGCCCTGCTGCTGCGCAGCGTCACCGATCCCGAACCGGGCTTACAGAACTACGCGGCGCTGTTCGGCAGCGGCACCTATGTGCGGGTGTTCCTCAACACCTTTCTGGTTGCATCGGTCGTAACCGCCGTCACCATCCTGGTGGCGTTCCCCGTCGCCTGGATGCTGGCGATCATGCCGCCCGCCCTGGGCTCGATCGTCTTCGGCATCATCATCCTGTCTATGTGGACGAACCTTCTTACCCGCACCTATGCGTGGATGGTGCTGCTGCAGCGCACCGGTGTCATTAACCGGGCACTGATGGGCCTGGGCATCATTCACGAACCGCTGCCGCTCATCAACAATCTGGCCGGCGTCACCATCGGCATGGTCTACATCATGCTGCCCTTCATGATCCTGCCGCTGGTCGGCACACTGAGGTCGATAGACCCGATGACGCTGCGCGCGGCAGCCCTTTGCGGCGCAAGCGCGTTCGAGGCCTTCCGCCGCATCCTCTTGCCGCTGTCGCTTCCCGGCGTCGCTGCTGGCGGCCTGATGGTCTTCGTCATGTCGCTTGGCTACTTCGTCACCCCGGCCCTGCTCGGTGGCACATCGAACATGATGCTGGCCGAGATGATCGCCCAGACGGTGCAGTCGCTGCTCAACTGGGGGCTCGGCAGTGCGGCCGCCTTTGTCCTGCTTGCCGTCACCATGGCGCTCTACGCGATCCAGTTTCGCCTGGTTGGGGCCAGGCGCGCCGGGGGAGGGACCTGACATGCTGCTCGACTATGAACGGCTCGGATGGCTGCGGATGGTGCTTGGCGGCTTCACGGCGGCCGTCACGGCTTTCCTGCTGCTGCCGGTGGTCTTCATCGTGCTCCTGTCATTCGGCTCGTCGCGCTGGCTGGCCTTTCCGCCACCCGGCTGGACGCTGAAATGGTATCAGCAATTGCTGGGCGACCCGACCTGGATCGATGCCGCTCTGACCAGTGCCCGAATTGCCGCCATGGCCGCTATCCTCGCCGTCATCATCGGCCTGTTCGCCTCCTTCAGCCTGGTCAGGGGTGAGTTTCGCGGACGCCAGGTCCTGCGCGGCTTGCTGTTGACGCCGATGGTGCTGCCGGTGGTCGTTTTCGCCATCGCCATCTACGCCTTCTTCCTGCGCATCGGCCTTGCCGGCACCACGGTCGGCTTCGTCATCGCCCACACCATCTTGGCGCTGCCTTTCGCCATCATTCCGATCACGGCCGCGCTCGAGGGTTTTGACAAATCCATCGAGGACGCGGCCATCGTCTGCGGCGCCAGCCCGCTGCAGGCGAGGCTTAGGATCACCTTGCCGTCGATCAGGATCGGCATCTTCTCGGCGGCGATCTTCTCTTTCCTGGCCTCATGGGACGAGGTCGTGGTGGCGATCTTCATGGCGAGCCCGAGCTTGCAAACCTTGCCGGTGAAAATCTGGGGCAGCCTGCGCGCCGACCTCAGCCCGGTCGTCGCCGCCGCCTCCAGCCTGCTTGTCGGCTTGACCTTGTGCCTGATGATCGTGACCGCACTCCTTCGCAGAAAATTGACCAGATGATCCCTCCCTTCCTGTCCATACGCGCAGTAAGAAAGACGTTCGGTGCCTTCGTCGCCGTCCACGACGTCACCGTCGATGTGCCCAAGGGCGAGTTCCTGACGTTCCTCGGCCCGTCGGGCTCCGGCAAGTCGACCACGCTGTACGCCATCGCCGGTTTCCAGGATCCGAGCTCGGGCGATGTGCTCCTGGAGGACAGATCGCTGCTTTCGGTGCCGTCGCACAAGCGCAACATCGGCATGGTGTTCCAGCGCTACACCCTTTTTCCGCATCTGAGCGTCGCCGAGAACGTCGCCTTTCCGCTGCGCGTGCGCCGCCGGCCCGACGGTGAGGTCAAGCGCAAGGTTGCCGACATGCTGGCGCTGGTGCGCCTCGAAAACTTCGCCGACCGCCATCCGGGCGCGCTGTCTGGCGGCCAGCAGCAGCGCGTGGCGCTTGCACGCGCGCTGGCCTACGACCCACCGATCCTCTTGATGGACGAACCGCTGTCGGCACTCGACAAGAAGTTGCGCCAGGAGATCCAGGCCGAGATCCGCCGCATCCACCGCGAGACAGGCGTCACGATCCTCTATGTCACGCATGACCAGGAGGAGGCGCTGCATCTTTCGGATCGCATCGCTCTGTTCAGGGAAGGCCGTATCGAACAGATCGGCACCGGTGAGGATCTTTACCTCCGGCCGGCGAGCGAGTTTGTCGCCGGCTTCATCGGCAACTCGAATTTCCTGCCGGCCGAGCATCTGCTAACCGCAGGTGGCGCGTCGACGGTCCGCCTGGCCGACGGCTCGATCGTGACCGGCGTAAAGACGACAACATCCTTTGGTCAAGGTCAAAAGGTGCGCCTGATGGTACGCCCCGAAGCCTTCCGCCTGACGCCCGGGCCAGCGAGCGCAGCACTCGGCGTCGAGATCGTCGATACCGCCTTCTTCGGCGACCGCCGGCGCATCGTGGCGCGCACGGCGGCCGGAGAAGATATCGACGTCAGGCCAACCTCCGATGCAGAGGAAGCGGACAGCGCCATCGCACCGGGTCAACGCATTTTCTTCGATCCTGCCTCGGCATTCCTGTTCCCTGGCTAGGGCTTGGATTGCGCCCTGTCAGGTCGATTCCATTGCGGCATGAAAGTCCGCTTGTGAAAATTCGTGCTTAGAAGCTGACAGTCCCCTTTCGGCCCCTTTTCAGTCGTTCAATGTCACCTGTGCGGATGGCCGCACCTAGTGCAAAAAGCAAGCGGGACGTCGGCGATGAGATTTAGACGATCGCTCGAAGCTGCGCGTTGTTCGCTATTGCCGTTTGGCCAAGCGCACGCCAGCGCCACCGCCGTTTTCCGAAATGAACTCGATGCCCGCCCTTTCCAGGGCACCACGGATCGCATTCCGATTTGCTATTGTGATTGGAGGGACGCCATCCGCAGCTTCTGCGCGCCTAACTGTGGCTACTCCCACGCTCGCCGCATCGGCCAAATCTTCGGCACTCCAACGTATTAATCCTCGCGCTCCTCTGATCTGGGCGCCCATAATTTCTTTCATATCATCTAATTTCAAGTTGATCACTTATGGCTCATGTGATATGAAATCGCTCACATAGTTTTTCTGCTTCCAAAGTTTCATAGGAGCAGGGGCTCACATTTGGACTCGGCTGAGGACGTGCGTCGGGGAGTCATCCCAGCCTGACCACAACCAAGCTTCAGGAAACTCGGATCATGGCTGATTCCGACAATACCACGACTTTGCCTCTCGTCACCCGCCGGAGGGTAGTTGTGGCGGTTGCAGCTGCGAGAACCTGTCCTTCCGCCAACGGGACATTCAAGCCTGAGGATCTAAGAGCCGAACACCTTCACCCTTTTGACCAGCGGATAAGAATTCGACACCCGCCTTTATCAGGGCCGCCTCAATGGCCTGCAAAGTGCTGATCCGGGAATCTACCTTGCCGTTTTCCAACCGGGTCAGAGCGTTCAGCGACACGATTGCCTTGTCCGCAAGCTCCTGCTGCGACCAACCAAGCAAAGCTCGTGCGGCTCGAATCTGTCGTGGACTGACCATGAGGCCACAATCGGCAGGCAGATTTTCTTTGCCACCAATAGGGTCATTTTGCACCCCATAAGGTATATAAAATGGCGAGTCGACCTGCAGATCACATCGGTGCGGAGAGCCCGGCGCGTGGCGACAGACTCTCTGTCCGGCTGACTAATGGAGGATCGAAAGGCCTTGTTGAAACCGCAACGCTCAGTCCTCCTTCGGACGGGGCCGAAGCCGAAGATCGAAAGCGACCCGCATCCCGCCGATCAGCATGTCGGCAGGCAGATTGCGACGGTTCGCGTCCAATCGGACGTATCGCAAGCCCAGCTTGCCCGATCCATCGGCATCAGTTTCCAGCAGCTGCAGAAATACGAGAACGCGCGCAATCGCGTGAGCGCGTCGATGCTCTACGAGATCGCCAGTTCGCTCGGCGTTCCTGTCGGCCGCTTCTTTGAAGGCCTGCCGGGAAACGATGAAACCCGCGTCGAGGCGCGGCCCCTGCCGGTCGATGAGCGCCTGGATTTCATTGCCAGCGCGGAGGGTCGGCGACTGATTGAAGGGCTAGTGAAACTTCCGCCGCGTGTGCGCGGTCGCGTCTCGTCCCTGATCGCGGCGTTAGGAGAAGAACTGGCCCAGGCTAGACACAAAGGCAGATAGCGAGACGGGCGGCGAGTCCCCGCCGGCGGAATGCAAGACGGTGTGAGCGGTCGGTCGGGCCGTCAGCCGAATTTTCGTGCAGCGGGCAGGGCGATGCGGCCGCAAGTCGGGGACACTTCGATTTCGACGCCGAACGCCCGCGATCGGGTCGCGAATCCCTCGAGGATGTCTCGCGCCGCGCTTCCAGCGACGGCGACGGGTACCAATCTGCCCGTTGCTGATCCGAGAGACTGAGCTTTCGCGCCGATCACGACGGGCAGGAGGTCTATTCCTGCGAGGTTTCCGCTCCCATCATAGCGGCAGGCCGCGACGATGCTTTGCCAGACTTCCGGTGGATCCCATTCGGTTTCCTTCGGGTGGACGTGGAAAAGGAAATTTCCGAGGCCGTAGAAGATCGGCGAGCCATTGTAGATTTCCACTGCCTGCAGCACCGGAGCACCGTGGCTGACGAACAGGTTGGCGCCGGCGTCGATGCACATCCTGGCAAAGGCCTGCACCCAGCGCGGCACGTTCTGCCAACCTGGTTCCCAATGATGGTGGTGCAGATAGGCAATGACGAAATCGCCTTGTGCCGCGGCGTGCCGGATGGCGGACAGATGGATGGCTGCGCTCTGCTGGTCGACTTCGATGAGGCGGCCGAAATCGGCGGCTTGCGTGAACACGGTGCCGTAGAAATTGATCTCCTTGCCGGCTGCCACCTCTACCGGGTCCTCCGGTTGCGCATAGTTGGCCAGTTCAAACGGGGAGCTTTGCAAATGGGCGCCCAGCCTTGCCAGTCTGCTGAAATGTCCGTCCGGCACCCCCATCTTGCGAACGGTGCTCAGGCGATTGACGCCCGGCCGAGCCGGCCGGAAGGCTGTACGGTCTTCGGCATACATGTTGGTCGGGCCAGGGCCTGCATCCATCGCAAGAAGTGCGACCTCGCGCGCGCCCAGCTGGCGGCGGCCCGGTTTCCTCGCATCCGTCTCGTCGGCCCCGATGCCGGCATGGAGGAAGCCCCGCGCTTCCACCTCCTCCAGCGTCGACAGGATGCCGCCAACGCCGAGATCGAAGGCGTGGTTGTTTGCGAGCGCAAGCGCGTTGAAACCGTTCGCCTGCAATGCGTCGAGCACTTCAGCCCTGGAATATCCGAAGTATTTGCCCTTGGTCGGCCACCCGCCGTGCTTGCCCAGGATCGTCGACTCGAAGTTGGTGAAGACGACGTCGCCTTGTCGCAGGAAGTCCGTAACCGCGATGAAGCGTTCGTCTTTGATGTCACGGATATCGTGCTTGATCAGGGATTGGCCGGTAACGACCGCGCAGAACTGGTCTTTCATGGGGCTCGCCTTGAAGGAGGGGAGGGCGCTGGCATTCCGGCCGGCGCCACGTCAATGTCGAAGTCGGTTGCTGCCTATTGCGCGACTGCAGGCGAGATATCGCTTTTGAACCATTTCAGGCTCAGCGCCTTGATCGTCCCATCCTTGGTGGCCGCGTCGATGGCCGCGTTGAACCTGGCGAGCAACTCCGTATCGTCTTTGCGCAGACCTGCGCCGACGCCCGGCCCCCAGAGCCCGCCATTCAGTTCAGGGCCGAAAAACACCACATCCGAACCGGAAGGCGTCTCCAGGAAATCCCGCCAGGTGAAGTAGTCGGCGAGACCGCCGTCGATGCGACCCGCGGCAAGATCGAGCTTCATGTTGTCCTGGCTGTCATAACTGCGGATGGTCACGACATCGCCCAGCATTTCCTTCACGACCGCTTCCGAATTTGACGAGCGCAGGGCCCCGATCGCCTTGCCGGCGAGTGTCGATCTGAGGCGTTCAATGGTCGCCTTCTCCTTGTCCCCGATGGTCGAGAGGTTGACCTTCTGCTTGATGTCGCCAGGATCGAGACCCAGGTTCTTGCGCACAACGAACTGGTTGAAGCCGGTGGCGTAGGGAACGGAGAATGCGATCTTCTGCTTGCGCTTTTCCGTGATCGCCATGCCGGACATGATGACGTCGAACTTGCCGACAAGCAGTGCCGGGATGATCCCGTCCCAATCCTGCGGGACAAAGGTACATTTGATCTCGATGCGACGGCACAGCTCCTGTCCAACATCGATATCGTAACCGTAGAGTTGACCGTTCGCGTCGGTGCTGTCCCAAGGCGGCGAGGCGCCTTCGGAGGCGATCGAAATGACGCGCTCGCTTTCGGCGCTCGCCGGGAATGCCGACATCAGGGATGCGATAGAAACAGCAATAGCCAGGGGTATGCGCATGATGCACCTCTTCGTTGGTTTGGATAGGAAGGGCTGCCAAAAACCCGCAGGTCAGGGCAGGGGCGTCGTGATCTCTGGGTCAGGTAGGGCGGGGCGCAATCGCGCCTTTCGTCGACGCACCGGATGGCCGTCCGTCGACAGCCGCCGTTCCAGGAATTGGATCGCCTTTACGGAAATCGATGTCAGCGATAGATAGATCGCTCCGGCGACGATGAAGATCTCGTAGGGCGCGAACGTCGTCGAAACCATCTGTCTCGCCATGCCGGTGATTTCGAGCAGCGTAACGGTGCTCGCCAGGGACGAACCCTTGATCATCCCGACGATCTCGTTCCCATAAGCCGGAAGCGAAATCCTGAAAGCGATTGGGAAGGTGACCAGGCGAGCGATCTGCAAGCGTTTCAAGCCGAGAGACGTGGCCGCCTCGGTGACACCCTTAGGTACGGACTGGAGACCCCGGCACAGGATCTCGGTGGTGTGTGCCGCGCTGTTCAGCGAGAATGTCAAAAGGGCGCACCAGAAAGGATCGCGCAGGATGACCCAGAAGATGCTGGCTCGCACCGCCTCGATCTGAGCGAGGCCATAATAGAGCAGGAAGAGTTGAACCAGCATCGGCGTGCCGCGTATGACATAGGTGTATGCCAGCACCGAGAGCGAGAGGCCGGGACGTCCGAACGCGCGGATGAAGGCCAGCGGCACGGACAGAAGAAATCCGGCAGTCAGTGACAAGACCGTCAGGGTCAATGTGAGACCAACACCGGAAGGCAGGACAACCAGTGCGTCAAACATCAGGCCGAGGTTCATGGTCGCTCCCTCCTACCGGCCGAGGGCCGGATAACGTCGCTCAGCCAGCCGGATCGACAGCAGCGTGACGGTGGTCAGCGAGAGGTAGAGAGCGGCGGCGGCAAGGTAAAAGGTCAATGGTGCGCGCAAGGATCCGGCCCCCACATACGCAACGCGCATGATGTCGGTCAGACCGACGATGGAGACCAGCGCGGTATCCTTGAAGAGCGAGATCCAGAGATTGCCATAGGCCGGCAGCGCCAGCCGCAGCATCTGCGGTCCGATGATGAACACCCAGCGCTGCCAGGCGTTCAGCCCAAGCGACTTTGCCGCTTCGGTTTGACCCGCGGGTACCGCCGCAATCGCGCCGCGAAACACTTCGGTCGCATAGCCGCTGAAGACGACCGAGAGCGCGATAACGCCTGCGGTGAATGCGTTCACCTCCACGTACCGGCCGGCGATCTTGCTGGCAAGGGTCGTTCCGCCGAAGTAGATGAGCAGGATAATGAGAAGTTCTGGCACACCACGGACAACCGTCGTGTAGGCCGTCACGACGCTGTTGAGGCGCGGCTGTGCCGTGCCCTTCGAAATGGCCAGAAACAGCCCGAATGCCGTACCCAGGCAGCCGCTGACAAGAGCCAGGCTTATGGTCACGGTGAGTGCGACAACAAACTGAGTAGTAAAACCACCCATGGGGCGCTTTCCTCGACTCGCAATACCGCAGGATACGCCGGCCCTTTGTCGCGCGGACTCAGACGTATAACCCAAGGTTGCGAATTGTTATATTGGTAATTTGGAGTTATTTTGAGATATTAGTTCATCCTATCGCTTGAAATTGCGCACTCAATCTATAATTTTTATTATTTTATCTATAACGCACCGTTATATACTGAGGAGGTTCGTTGCTTCCCAGGTTGGCGTTATCTGCTTCCCGGGTGGCGTTATCAGGGAAAGGAGCGCAGGGAATGGAGTTGCTGCAGAGCGACCTGAAGCTCCGTCAACTGAAGGTCTTCCGAGAGGTGTTGCGGGCCGGTTCGACAAGGCGAGCGGCGGCAGCGCTCGGGATAAGCCAGCCGGCCGTCAGTCAACATGTGAAGCAACTCGAGACCACGCTCGGCATCACACTCTTCAAGAGATCAGCCAACCGCATCGTCCCCTTGCAGGAAGCCTGGGAACTCCTGCGAAACGTGGAACTTGCCCTGACGTCGCTGGATCGGCTGGAAGCGTCGATCTTCGCTATGAAGAACGAGGAAAAGCAGAGGATTGCGATTGCCGCGCCTTCTGTTTTCGGTTTCGTGACCTTGCCCAAGGTCGTGGCGATCATCCACTCAAAGACCGCCTCGAATGTCCGGTCACTTTCGGGAAGCTACGAGCAGATCGGCGAGCACATCCTGTCAGGGCGTGCCGAACTCGGAATCTCGAGGCTGCCCTTGGATCCAAATCTGTTTGAGTGGGCGCCGCTTGGGTCGGCACGAAACGTATGCAT
The DNA here is from genome assembly GCF_000502215.1 of Mesorhizobium sp. L103C105A0. NCBI lineage: Bacteria > Pseudomonadati > Pseudomonadota > Alphaproteobacteria > Hyphomicrobiales > Phyllobacteriaceae > Mesorhizobium > Mesorhizobium sp. L103C105A0. The sequence goes on from NZ_AYXF01000013.1 coordinate 31,238, forward strand.
CTTTCATCCCGACCACCGTTTTTCAAAACAGACCTGTATCGATGCTCACGACCTGGCAGGCGAAACGATCGTTGACATCGATCCCCAGTTCGCCGCCCACCAAATGAACTTCAATGCCTTACGCTTCGCCGGCGTTGAGCCGGACATACTGGTAGAATTCGATTGCAACGGTCACGAAGCCGGATACGTCTCGGCTGGCCTAGGCATTTCGATAACCAATGAGATCATTGCGCGTGAGTACGCGGCGTTTCACTTGGGAATAAGGCCAGTGGAGCCGTCCGCGCTCTATCACTACGTTGCGATTTGGCAGAAGGGCCGGACCTTTTCCAGCGTATTGAATGTCTCGCTCGAGGCGATCATCGCTGCGTTTTCCACGGAGCCGCCTGCGGTTTCCTTTGGAAGCGCCAATTTATTGGCGGTCGGCTAGGCTGCCCTCGCAGCTCTTGACCGTGTGCAGGGTTTCCGGCTGAGATGCGTATGTCAACGCAACATCTTCCAATCCTTGCGACCCGTGACAACATCGCTCAATCCATCCTGGATTCGTCGTTGTCCTCCCAGCAACGGCGGATGTCTGGCAATGTGGTATTAACCGATTGCTTGCCGCAACTCCGCATGTGGCGGTGTTTGTTGAAGCCTCGCCGCGATCACATGAAGTTGCTCCGGCCTCAAGTGGGTATACCGGCGGAGCATCTTCCAATCCTTGTGCCCGGTGACCATGGCGACCTGCTCGATGGTGAAGCCAGCTTCGAACAGGCGGCTTGTGCCTTCGTGACGCAGGTCGTGAAAGTGCAGATCCTCGATCTCAAGTTCATGACAGGCACGTCGGAAGGCGGTTCCGGCCGACTTCCCATTGTAGGGGAAGATGCGTCCCTTTCCCTCAGTGGAGAAACGCTGCTCTTCGAGGATCGCGCGGGCGTCGTAACCACTCACATCGAGGAGCGGGATACGCATGTGATTGCCCTTTTTGTGGCGTGGGTCCTTGCGATCTCGTATCAGCAGGGTGTTGTTGCGGTCGTTCAGGTCCTCCCACGTGGCGTTGCAGATTTCCCCGAGCCGCATGGCGGTGGCGATCGCAAAGCGGATGATCTTGTCGACGGGGATAATCTGGAAATTGTTTTCTCTGAAGTACCGGATCAGGGCCTCTATCTCGCCAAGTGTCGGTCGCCGATCGCGTTCGTTGCCCTTGCCAACAAGACCCAAGCGGGCGAGGGCGACACGACCAAGTTCCACCGGCTCCGCTGAATAAGGCAGTCCATGCACAGCCGCGCCGTGCACCAGCAATGTCCGGATGTATCCGATGTCTATTCCAACGGTGACAGGTCCGGCGCCTTCCTCGGCTCGTTCCTTGCCGAACTTTATGACCTGTTCGCGACTGAGATCCGCGATGTTGAGCCTTCCGAGCCTGGCTCGTAGCAGGTCCAGGCTGAATGCCTTCGAACGCCCGATCAACTTGCCAACTTCCGTCATATCGGCGATATGCAGGTCGATCAGGTCGGAGACCGTTTTGATCCCGTCCTTGTGCTTGGGAGCAGGCTTCTGACCCAGGTCGATTTCTCGCTCAATTCGGCGCGCCCACATCTCGGCGTCCTTGCGGAACGAGAAGCTGGTGCTGAGGTAGTGGCCCTTGCAGCGAACCTGCACACGCCACTTGCCGGAAGCCAACTTGTTGATGGATGCCATGGGTGGTCTCTTTTTCGTGCACGCTGTGTGCACAGGGAGGGGTACAAAATGCGAAAACTGACGGATATCGTGTCGTACAAACGGCGAACGTGTGCACGTTTTAAGGCCCTGAAAATACGAGAAAAAGCGTGATAAATCAAGACCATAGGATTTCCGTTGCGCCTATGATGGACTGGACCGACCGGCATTGCCGGTTCTTCCACCGCCAGTTGACGCAGCGTGCGCTGCTCTACACCGAAATGGTGGTGGCGGACGCTGTCATCCATGGTGCGCGCGAGCGGCTGCTTGGTTTTGACGAGACCGAACATCCGGTGGCACTGCAGCTCGGCGGCTCCGATCCGCAAAAGCTGGCCGAGGCGGCGCGCATCGGCGAGGGCTTCGGTTACGACGAGATCAATCTCAATGTCGGCTGTCCGTCCGACCGCGTCCAGTCCGGCACGTTCGGCGCCTGCCTGATGAAAGTGCCTGACCTCGTCGCCGATTGTGTGGCGGCGATGAAGGCGGCGGTGAAAATCCCGGTGACGGTCAAATGCCGCATCGGCGTCGACGAGCAGGATCCGGAGCCCGCGCTCGACGCGCTGGCCGACGGCGTTTTCGCGGCCGGCGCCGACGCGCTGTGGGTGCATGCGCGCAAGGCTTGGCTGGAGGGTCTGAGCCCGAAGGAAAATCGCGACATCCCGCCGCTCGACTATGACAGGGTCTATCGCCTCAAGGCTAGAAAATCGAACAAATTCATTGGCATCAATGGAGGCGTTCAATCGCTCGAAGAGGCGGCTCGCCACCTCGATCATGTCGATGGCGCCATGCTTGGCCGCGCCGCCTACCACACGCCAGGCATCCTGGCCGGCGTCGACGCGGCATTCTACGGCGACAAGGCCGGCGCCTACGATTTTGCCGCGCTGATCGACACGATGGCCGACTACGCCGCGCGGCATATCGAGCAGGGCGGGCGGCTCGGCCACGTCACCCGCCACATGGTCGGGCTGTTCCACGGCCTGCCGGGCGCGCGCCGCTTCCGGCAGATACTGTCCACCGACGCGACGAAACCCGGCGCCGGACCGGATGTGCTGAAGGCAGCGTTCGCTGCCGTCAATTTCGACCGTGTTGAAAAGGCCGCTTAAGCAGTTCAGTCGCGCAGAATCATCCGGTCGCCGCGCACGTCGAAACCCGACAGGGAACCGATGAAGTTCATGCCGAGCAGGCTCTGGCTGAGCGCGCCGGGCGCGGCGACCATCACCTGCATGTTCTTGCGCACGATGCCGCCGATCGCCAGTTCGTCGGTGCGCACCGAAGCGGCGCGCGCCATGCCATTGGCGGTCGAGACCGGGACGGTGAAGCTCAGCGCGGCCGGATTGAAGCCGGCCGCCTGCGCGTCTTCGGCGGTGAGCACTGTACTGGTCGCGCCGGTATCGACGACGGTGCGGATCGGCGCGCCGTTGATCGTGATGCGGGCCTCGAAATGGCCGCTGTCGGCCTTGTCCAGGGTCACGGTGGCATGGCCGTCCTCGACGCCGAGCGCCAGCGGGCTGCCGGGAACGAGGCCCGCCGTCACCCGGCTGGCGAAATCCTGCAACTCGTAGCGGTACTGGTAGCCGGCGACGAGCGCCAGCACGATCAGGGCCCACGTGCCGAGATTGCGGGCCATGACGCCGAGCGGCCTGCCGGACCGGACAAGGCCGGCGCTGACCAGCAAGCCGATCGCCCCCAGCCAGACCAGACGGCTGAAATCGTAATTCTCGATGCCGAACGTGCTGCCGGCGTCGTTGTTGATCATCAGCAGCACCAGCCCGAGGCCGATTGCCGCCATCACGATCCAGAACAGTCGGTTCATTGGACCTGCCGTTTCAAGAGAGGACGTCGCGCTCGCGCGCCATGCGGCTGCGGCGTGTTTCCCGGCGCGGCCGGCGCTCGACCGTTTCCAATCGGGCCGGCAACTCGGCCATGACGCTGCGGCGTACCTCCGGCGTCATCCCCATCCAGGCGCCGATTTCATCGCGCGTGCGGCCACAGCCGAAGCAGAAGCCGGTTTTCATGTCGATCGAACAGACCAGGATGCACGGGGATTCGATGGCCGTCATGACTTTCTCTTGAAGGTTCCGTCCGGAATCCCTCGCTCCATCTCCACATGGTGCAACGGCAAAGCCAATGCAAGCCCTTCGGAATGCGGCGCGGGCAACCGCTTTCGCGCCAATGTCGAGGGGAGTTGTGCCGGCCGGGCAAGGCGGTTATGCCGCTGATCAACCACAGGGAATGATCAGGACCGACATGACCAGCGCGCTGCCCTTCGACGACTTTCGCAATCTGCTGGCGAGCCTGCCGCCTGCCGATACAGTCGCGGAAAACAGGGTGCGCACCCTATTTTCCAAGGCCGACAAGCCGAAAGCCTCGCTTGGCCGCATCGAGGACATCGCCGCCTGGCTTGCTGCCTGGAGCGGGCGCGCCCCGCCGGCGGTGAACCGGCCCCTGGTGGCGATCTTCGCCGGCAACCATGGCGTGACCCGCCACGGCATCTCGCCGCGCCCTGTCGCTGCGACCGCAAACGCCGTTGAGCTGTGCGCCGCCGGCGGTGCGGCAATCAACCAGATTTGCGTCGCCAACAATCTTGGCCTCAAGGTGTTCGATCTGGCGCTGCACATTGCGACCGCCGACATCACCGAGGACGCCGCCCTCGACGAACGCGGCTGCGCCGCCACCATGGCCTTCGGCATGGAAGCCATCGCCGGTGGCGCCGATCTGATTTGCCTTGGCGATCTCGGCGTCGGCAACTCCACCGTTGCGGCGGCCTTGTGCGCCGTCCTGTTCGGTGGCAGCGGCGCCGACTGGGTCGGCCCCGCCTCGGGCGCGGACGCGGCCATGCAGGCGCGCAAGGCTGATGTAGTCGATAAAGCCGTCGCCTTCCATGGTGCGGCTCTGAAGGACCCGTTGGAAGCACTGCGCCGGGTCGGTGGCCGCGAATTTGCGGCCATTGCCGGCGCCATCCTCGCCGCCCGGATGCAAAAAATCCCGGTGCTGCTCGACGGCTTCGCCGCGACCGCTGCCGCTGCCGTGCTGCATGCCGCCAACCCGGGTGCGCTCGACCATTGCCTGCTGGCCAGCCAGTCGCCCGAACCCGGCCAAAGGCTTGCCGCCGAGCGGCTCGGCCTCAGGCCGCTGTTCGATCTCGGCATCAGCCACGGCGAAGGGGTAGGGGCCGCCCTTGCCGCCGGTCTGGTCAAGGCGGCGGCGCTTACCAGTTCGGGCATGGCGGCGGCGGTCAAAGCCTAGAACAAGCTGTCAACGTCGGCGGGCCGCCGCCACGGTCTTGGTTGGCAGCGCCGGCAGTTCCTCCATCACTCGGGCGAGCGGGAAAATGGCGATTGCCTCGGTGCCTTCGCGCAATTTCGACTGAAGTTCGAATTCGCCGCCATGCATGGCAAGCAGGCCCTGCACGATCGGCAGTCCGAGCCCGGTGCCCTGTTCGGCGCTCTTGATGGCGATCGAGCCCTGGCCGAAGGCGGACAGCACGATCGGGATTTCGTCTTCCGGTATGCCCGGCCCGTTATCCTTGACCGAAATGTACTGGCCGCCGCCCGCCGTCCAGCCGACGCGCACGCGAACTTCGCCGCCGGTGGCGGTGAATTTGATGGCGTTGGACAGGAGGTTGAGCGTTATCTGCCGCACCGCGCGCTCGTCGGCGAACAGCCGCGGCAGGGCACTTTCGAAATCCTGGACGATGCGGATGTCCTTGTTGCGCGCCTTCAATTCCATCATGTGGCAGCAATCTTCGGCGATGTTGAGCAGCATCACCGGCTCTTCGTTGAGCTGATAGCGGCCGGCCTCGATGCGCGACAGATCGAGGATTTCGTTGATCAGGTCGAGCAGATGCTGGCCGGAATCGTGCACGTCGCGGGCGTAGTCGCGATAGGTCGGGTTGCTCATCGGCCCGAGCACCTCATTGGCCATCACCTCGGAAAAACCGAGAATGGCGTTGAGGGGCGTCCTGAGCTCATGGCTCATAGAAGCAAGGAAGCGCGACTTCGCCAGATTGGCGTCTTCGGCCCGCCGACGAGCTTCGTCCGACATCGATTTCGCGGTCTCCACCTCGGCGAGCAGCGCATCCTTTTCGGAGCGGAAGGACAGAAGTATCAGCGACGAGCGGTTGAGATGGCGCGCGATATAGGCAAAGAACGGCAATGCCGCGACCAGCAGGGCGACCATGATCGTCCCGACCGGCACCCAAAATTTCGTCTCGGCATAGGCATAGACCGCCACCGGAACGACGAAGGTGGCAATCAGCGAGCCGCGCAAGGACGACGCCATGATAGCGGTCGCCGCCATGACCAGCAGCAGCACCACCGCCTTGGCCACCTGGAACTGGTCGATCTGGCAGGTGGCGCAGCCGAGCCAGGCGAACCACGCCCAGCCGAGGCCGCACAGCGAATGGCCGATCAGGAATTCCCTGCGGGTGCGAACAGGGTTGAGCTCGGCAGCTTCGGTGCGGCCGACGCGCCGCGCCATGAAGGCGACGATCGAATAGCAGATCAGGGTGAACAGCGCCCAGACGCTGATCTGTTTGTCCACACCGGCCAGCAGCCCGGCCGCCGCGACCGCCAACACCAGCAGTGGGATGACGGCTGCGCCGCGCACCATGGTCCCGGCATGCAGCTTCAGCAGCTCGCGGTCGAAGTCGAGATTGCCGACCTGCTGCGAAAGACGGTCGCGCGTCTTGCGCACCGCGCGCGCCACATCGCTGTTGCGGTGCGGTTTCCGGCGGTCCACAATGAATTTATCCGCTGTGTTCGAGCGTAGCAGAGGCATGGAAACTTCGATTTATGCGCGCAGCGATCTCAATTCGTTAAGCTACGTTCGAATGATTAAGAGACTGTTTGCCATATGAGCCGTTCGTGGTCGCCAAGGCCGCGCCGGCGATACTATCCGCCGCCGCCGCGAAGCCTGTGGCGCAAGCTGCTGGATTACGCGCTGACGGTCATTCTGCTCGGCCTGCTGATCCTGCTCGCCGCACGCCTTGACCGTTTCGAGACGCGCAAGGCGGAAGGGGTGGCGATCGTCAACGATGGCGATTCACTCACTCTTGGCACCGAACGTATCCGCATGCGCGGCATCGACGCTCCGGAATACCAGCAGATCTGCCGTAGGGATGGCGCAGACTACGCCTGCGGCAGGCTGGCGCGCCAGGCGCTGGTGCGGCTGATATCAGGAAATCCGGTGACCTGCAGCGGCTGGCAGCGCGAGCGCTACGGCCGCCTGCTCGGCGATTGCAAGGCCGGTGGAAAGGATCTCAACCGGGCCCAGGTTGAGGCCGGCTGGGCAATTGCCTATGGCGATTTCGACACCGAGCAGGCCATTGCCCGCGCCGGCAAGGTTGGCATCTGGGCCGGCACGTTCGATGAGCCGCAAGACTGGCGCGAAAGCCACCACGGCGGCCCGCTCGAAAGAAAGCACGGCACGCTGGCTTCGGTCGGTGACGCCTTGCGAGAGATGTTTCGCGTCTGGTGACGAGCACTATAGTTGAAGGACCATATCGGGAGGAAAGCATGAAACTGTTCGATGGCGGCCGCGCCCCCAATCCGCGGCGCGTGCGGGTTTTCCTGGCCGAGAAGGGCATCGCAGTGCCACTGGTGCCGGTCGATATGGGTGCGATGGGGCACAAGCAGGAGCCGGTCAGGTCGCGCAACCCGCTGCAGCGGCTGCCGGTGCTGGAGCTCGACGACGGCACCATCCTCACCGAATCCGTCGCCATCTGCCGCTATTTCGAGGAACTGCATCCCGAACCGGCGCTGTTCGGGCAAGGCGCGCTCGGCAAGGCCAAGGTCGAGATGTGGCAAAGGCGCATGGAGTTCAATCTGCTCAGCTGCGTCGCCCAGGCTTTTCGCCACATCCATCCGGCGATGAAGGAATGGGAAATTCCGCAGATCCCCGAATGGGGCGAGGCCAACAAGGCGAAAGCGGTCGAATTCCTGAAACTGCTCGACCCCGAACTGGCAAACCGCGAATTCGCCGCCGGTGACGCCTATTCGATCGCCGATATCACCGGCATGATCGCCATGGATTTCATGAAACCAGCGCGCATCAAAGTGCCGGACGAGTGCACAAACGTGCTGCGCTGGTACAGCGCCGTCTCCAGCCGTCCGAGCGCTTCCGCCTGATGGAGGCGGAACTCGAACGCTTGACGGCAAAGGTCCGCGCCTGCCGCATCTGCGTCGACACTCCGGTCGGCAGGCCACTGCCGCACGAGCCGCGCCCGGTGCTGCTGCCATCATCCAGCGCCCGCATCCTGCTCGCCGGCCAGGCGCCAGGCACAAAGGTGCATTCGTCCGGCATGCCGTTCACCGACCCGTCCGGCGACCGGCTGCGAAGCTGGCTGGGCGTAACCAGCGAGGAATTCTACGACACGGATAAATTCGCCATCGTGCCGATGGGGTTCTGCTTCCCCGGCCAGGACGCAAAGGGCGGCGACCTGCCGCCGCGCCGAGAATGCGCGCTGGCCTGGCGCGCGCCGCTGATGGCGCTGATGCCGCAGATCGACCTCGTTTTGACAATCGGCTCCTACGCGCAATCCTGGCATATGGGCGCCACGCGCCGGCCGTCGCTGACCGAAACCGTGAAGGACTGGCGCACCATCTGGGATGCGCCGGCCAGCCTGAAAGTGCTGCCGCTGCCACACCCGTCGTGGCGCAACTCAGGATGGCTGAAGCAGAATCCATGGTTTGAAATGGATTTGCTGCCGTTTCTGAGATCGGAAATCCGCTATCGCATAGATTAGACTTTAAGCAAGATATCACTCGCTTTTGTGCCATCCGGCAGAATTTCTTTCTTGTGAAAGGTCGAAATAAGAGGGAGTATAGCCAATCTATTCCCAAAGCGCGTCGCGCCCGAGGGAACGCGGCCTGCACCAGGAGCACCTTAATGGATCGCCTCGACAGAAAAATTCTCCGCCTCCTGCAGGAGGACGCGACGCTCGCGGTTGCCGATGTCGCCAAGAAAGTCGGCCTGTCGACGACGCCGTGCTGGCGCCGCATCCAGAAGCTGGAGGAAGAGGGCGTCATCAAGCGGCGCGTCGCCATCCTCGACCACGAAAAGGTCAATGTGCGCGTCACCGTCTTCGTGTCGATCCGCACCAATTCGCACAGCCATGAATGGCTGCGGCGTTTCTCGGAAGTCATCCAGGAATTTCCCGAAGTGGTCGAATTCTACCGCATGAGCGGCGACGTCGACTATCTCCTGCGCGTCGTGGTGCCCGACATCGCCGCCTATGACGCCTTCTACAAGCGGCTGATCGCCAAGATCGAGATCCGCGACGTGTCGTCGTCCTTCGCCATGGAGCAGATCAAGTACACCACCGAAATGCCGCTCGACTACATGCTGCTGGACAAGGAATCCGGCGCCAACGCGGCCTGAGCGCGGTTGTCCATGACTGGGCGTTGACGCTGCACAAGCAGGCGGCGCTTAGTTTTTATTTTTGTTGAGGAAACTCCAGGGCGAGTTGACCGGCAGCGTGATCGTGTCCGGCACCGTGTCGACTGCCACCACATCGGCTTTGCGTAGGGTGTAGCCGGACTGGATGATGCTGACGCCGTCGAGAATGAACAACTGGCTCTTCTCCAAGCCGGGCCGCAAGGCGCCGGTCACGGCAACCGACTCATAGGCCTGCGACATCTTGTAGGGACGGGCCGGCGTCACCAGCACGATCTGGTTGGGCGGCGGCGTCGGCATGTGGCTGCAAGCGCCTGTCCACGGCACCAGCAGGAACTGGTAGACGAGATCGCCATCACGGTCGACCGGCAATGCATAGCCGGCTAATTGTACCGTCTTGTCCTGCAGGTTGAGCGACAATGTCTCGCCACGATCGGGCAGTTTTGCCGCAATCATCGGCAGGCCGGCATCTTCGGCCACCGCCTGCGTCGCAGGACGCAGATCTTTCCAGAAGATGTGCGCGGTTTGGCCTGAGGCGTTGGTAGCGGTGAACACCAACAACGCGGCTGCAAGCGCTAAGGTCGATTTGAGAGGACTGCTCATCGGCCGCTTCCTTTGTGCAGGAGTAAAGACGCCGCGGCCGATCGCGTCAACGCTCGAGCCGCATCACATGTCTGCGACAGCCGGCCATGCCGACCTCATGGAACCCGCGAGCGATGAACATGTCGCGAAACCCCATGAAACGGTAGCTCGGCGATGCCTCGTCGACCGGGTAGGCCTCGATCACGCCGGCGCCCTTGGCAAAGGCGTGATCTATGGCAGCGTCAAGCAGCGCTGCCGCCAGCCCGCCGCCGCGCAGCGCCCTTGGCACATAGAAGCAGACGATCGACCAGATGCCGGTCTCGTCATCGTCCTGTTGCGACGTCAGCTTCCGATATGTCTGGCGCGGCGCGACCGAGCACCAGCCGACGGTCTTGCCGTCAATCTGGGCCAAGATTCCGACCGGCGTACCGGCCTCGACAAGCGCCATCATGGCCCGTTTCAACTCGGCGTGCTGGACATGCTCGCGGCGGCCGGGCAGGGGCCGCCAGGCCATGCACCAGCAATACTTCGGACCGCCTTGCGCTTCGAAGAGGCCTTCGAAATCGGCGCGCGTCTGCCGCGTCACCTCGGTGAACCGGACGTTGGCTAGGTCAGCCTTTTCTGGCGGCGATCCGCTCGATGATCTTGGCATTGGTGAGTTCCCGTACGGCGTCCTTGCCAATCCAGCGCGCCGTCTTGTCGGCCGACTGGGCCAGTCGTTCGGCGACGGCAAGGGCAGCGCCGTGCATCTCCAACGATCGCTTTCCGATCGAACGAAGCGCCCAGTTTACCGCCTTCTTCACGAAATTGCGGCTGTCGGTGGCATGCGCTTCGATGATCGGCAGGAAGCCGAGGAAAGTCGCCACCGGCTCCTGCTTCCGGTGCACGACGGACCACGCCATCATTGCAAAGGCCGTGCGTCGAACAAACTCGCGCTCGTCCGCCGCGAACTCTTCGATCAGCTCCTTCCAGGCGTCCGTGTCGACGAAGAGATCGGAGACGCCGTCGACGATATCCCAGGAATCGAAGGACGCGGCCCATAGTCGTGCATCCGCGGCTGAGAAGCGCTTCGGGTCGGCCGTGACGGAAGCGATGAACTGCGCCTCCATGATGCCGGTCTGCCAAAGCTCGAAAGCACGCTCGTGGTTGCGCTTGATCTTTTTGGCGATCTGCCGCTGCATGCCATGCGAGATGCCGAGCGCGCGCTCGATCTTGATGCCGTAGCGCAGCATACCGCGGCGATTGTCCTCCGAGCCGATCGAGCGCAAATGGGCGACGATCTCATCGGCGCTCGATTGGGGCGAAAGCTCGGCCATTGCGAACGCCTATTTTTCCAGGCGTGCCAGCAAGGACGAGGTGTCCCAGCGCTTGCCGCCCATCGCCTGCACATCCTTGTAGAACTGGTCGACAAGGGCGGTCACCGGCAGTCTCGCGCCATTGCGGTCGGCTTCATCGAGGCAGATGCCGAGATCCTTGCGCATCCAGTCGACGGCAAAGCCGAAATCATATTTACCGGCATTCATCGTCTTGTGGCGGTTCTCCATCTGCCAGGACCCGGCAGCGCCCTTGGAAATCACCTCGATGACCTTCTCGATGTCGAGCCCGGCCTTCTTGCCGAAATGGATGCCTTCGGCCAGTCCCTGAACCAGCCCGGCAATGGTGATCTGATTGATCATTTTCGTGAGCTGGCCGGCGCCCGACGGACCCATCAGCCCGACCATCCGGGCAAAGGCGTCGATGACCGGCCTGGCCTTGTCGAAGGCAGCCTGCTCGCCGCCGACCATCACCGTCAGCACGCCGTTCTCGGCGCCCGCCTGCCCGCCGGAAACCGGCGCGTCGAGGAAGGAAAAGCCGGCCTTTTCAGCGGCGTCGGCCAGTTCGCGCGCGACTTCGGCCGAGGCGGTGGTGTTGTCGATGAAAACGGAGCCTTTTTTTATCGCGGCGAAGGCGCCATCGGCCCCGGTCGTCACCGAGCGCAGATCGTCGTCATTGCCGACGCAGGAGAAGACGAAATCCTGGCCCTCTGCGGCCTCTGCCGGCGTCAAAGCAAGCTTGCCGCCATGCTGGGCAACCCATCGCTCGGCTTTCGCTGCGGTGCGGTTATAGACGGTGACCTCATGGCCACCTTTGTTCCTGAGGTGCCCGGCCATGGGATAGCCCATCACGCCAAGACCGAGAAATGCCACAGATGCCATGGGTTTGCCCTTCAGATGAAAGCGAAATTGTCAGCGCAAGCTCTAGGCACTGCACACAATTCGTCAAGACGCGCATGAGCCGATCGACTGGTACAGCCGACCGCTCAGCGGATCAGATGAATGGTGATCCGTCGCTCGATCCATTCGACGCCGTGGCGCAGGATCTCGACCATCACCAGATAGACGATGGCGACCCAGACATAGGCCTGGAAGTCGAAGGACTTGGCGTAGGCCAGCTTCGCGTTGCCCATCAAATCATAGACGGTGATGATGGCAACGATGGCGGAAGCCTTGATCATCAAGACGAGCTCGTTGCCGTAGGGCCGGAGCGCGACGATAAAGGCCTGCGGCAGGACGACCTTGCGCAGCGTCTGCAGCTTGTGCAGGCCGAGCGAAGCAGCGCCCTCCCATTGGCCCCGCGGAACACTCTCGATGGCGCCGCGCAGGATTTCGGCCTGGTAGGCGGCGGTGTTGAGCGCGAAGGCGAACACACCGCAATTGAAGGCGTCGCGGAAGAACCACCACAGCCCGACGGATTCGAGCTGCACCCGGAATGAGCCCAGGCCGTAATAGACGAGATAGACCTGGACCAGCAGCGGCGTGCCGCGGAAGAAGTAGACGTAGCAATAGGCCAGGACGGACAGATAGCGGTTCTTCGACATGCGGGCATAGGTGACGGGCAGCGAAAAAAGCGCGCCGAGCACCATCGAGATGGCCACCAGCGCAAGCGTGGTTCCCAAGCCCTGCAGATAGGCCGGCGCGTATCTGGCGAAGAATTCGCCATTCCAAGCGTAAACCAGATAGACGGCGATGCCGATGCCGAACAGGATCCAGAAGCCGACCAGCGCGTAACCGACGATACGGGCCCGCGGCCAGCCTCGCGCCCGTGGTGGTGGCTTCTCGATGTCGACGGCGGCGCGCGTCACGACGCTCATCGTGCCTCCCTCCTCCCGAGCGAACGCAGGATGAAGCCGGTGGCGATCGACGACAGGATGGCAAGGATAAGGAACACCATCGCCGCGACGCTGTAGAACAGGAAGGAATGTTTGGTGACACGGGCCGCCACGCCGGCGTTGCGCAAGGTTTCAGCCAGGTTGACGACCGACACCAGGGCCGTGTCCTTGAGCAGGCTCAGCCAGCAATTCTCAAGGCCGGGGAAGGCGATGCGCAGCAGCTGCGGCAGGATCACCTTGCGCATCGTCTGCCATTTCGACAGCCCGATCGCATAGCCGCCCTCATACTGGCCCTTCGGAATGGCGCGAAAGGCCGAAAGGAAGACTTCGCTGGAATAGGACGAAAAGATCAGCGACAGCACGATCATGCCGGCGAGGAAGCTGTCGACATCGACCGTCGCTTCCGGCCTGAACAGACGGATGACATACTGCAAGAGGATCGGCATGCCGAAGAAGAACAGGAAAAGCGTCACCAGTTCCGGCAGTCCGCGAAACACCGTGGTGTAGATGTTGGCAGCCACGCGAAGCGATGGCTCTTCGGATTGTTTCGCCCAGGCGACGAAAAAGCCGATCGTCAGGCCGATCGGCAGTGTCGCCAGCGCGAGCGCAATGGTGACCAGTGCGCCATAGGCAATATCGTCAATCCAGCCATCGGGTCCCCAAGTGAGAAGTATCCATATGTTCTGGCTTGGCATTGACGGGTCTTGTCTCCACTTCTGTCAGGCCAAGGCGGCAGGAGGAAACTTCCCCTGCCGCCTTGTTTCAGACGATCAGGACTCGGCGCCGAAGACGTCGAACTTGAAGTACTTGTCGTTGATTTCCTTGTACTTTCCGTTGGCGCGGATTGCGTCGATGGCGCTGTTCAACTTGTTGACCAGATCCGTCTCGCCCTTGCGCACGGCGATGCCGGCGCCCGGTCCAAAGATATCGACCGGCTGCGGCGAAGGCTGGCCGAGAATCTTGCAGCAGGCGCCATCAGGCGAATCCAGGAACTGTTGCAACACGACGATATCGTCCTCGATCGCGTCGAGACGGCCATTGGCGAGATCGGCCTGCTCTTCGGGGCTGCTCGGATAGCCCTTGACCGTGCTGTCCGTATAGGTTTTCGAGGCATAATTGAAATGCGTCGTGGTGGTTGCGACGCCGATGGTCTTGCCGGCCAGGTCTTCCTTGGTCACGCCCTTGAGGGTCGAATCCTTGGGTACCGCGATCGCCGACGGCGTGTTGTAGTATTTGTGGGTGAAGTCGACCTTCTCGGCGCGCTCCGGCGTGATCGACATCGAGGCGACGATGGCGTCGAACTTGCCGGCCTGCAGGGCCGGAATGATGCCGTCCCAATCCTGGGCGACGAAGGTGCACTTGACCTTCATCTCGTCGCAGAGCGCCTTGGCGATGTCGATGTCGAAGCCCACGAGCTGGCCGTCGGAGGTCAGGTTGTTGAATGGGGGGTAGGCGCCTTCGGTGCCGATTCTCAGGGTCGTTTCCTGAGCCTGGGCGACGCCGAGCGTCAGCAGCGCAGCCGATGCGGCGAGCGCGATACGCAGTGCAATACGCATGATAGTCCTCTCTTTATGGCTCCCGGCCGTCGTTCCGGAACGGCTCTGTGGGGCGGTGCTTTTGACCGCCCGCTGGCGCGATACTCCCACTGTTTTCGGGAGAAAAGCAACTGTAAAACCGTTGCTTGCGGGATTTGCGGGTCCAGCCAATGCCGACGCCGGGTTAATGCATGTCGCCCAAAAGTGCGCAGCGGTTTTGGGACGACGACATGCATAAATAAAACAACCTGAAGCGTCGCATGAGGCCGTTCAGGCGCGACGCGCTTAGACAATGCAACGGCTGAAGAGGGCGGTTGACCCGGGCGAGGGCAGGGGCCTCAAGGTTTGAGGCCGGTCATGCGCTCGATGAAGTCGGCTATCCCTCCCGTGTCGTCAAGATCGAACACAGGCAGGCTTTCGCCGGTAACCGCGAAGTCGGCGGCAATCGCCACGATATGTCCGTCGTTCGCCGACAGCGGCGAGCGGTCCTTGGCCTCCCGCCGCCGGGTCTCGATCTTTTTGTGCGCCTCGCGCTTGTAGCCTTCGACCAGCACGATGTCGCACGGCGCCAACCGCGACAGGACCGTCTCCAGCGTCGGCTCGTCCTCACCGCGCAATTCATGCATCAGCGCCCAGCGTTTGCCCGACACCACCGCGACTTCGGTGGCGCCCGCCTGGCGGTGACGAAAGCTGTCGGCGCCAGGCTTGTCGATGTCGAACTCATGATGGGCGTGTTTGACCGTCGACACTGTCCAGCCGCGCCGGACGAGCTCTGTGACCAGCTTCTCGGTCAGTGTGGTCTTGCCGGAATTCTTCCAGCCGGTGATGCCGAAGATGTTCATGGGCCGATGCTCTGCAACAGACGCTCGGCCACCGCAAGGTCGTGCGGTGTGTTGATGTTGAAGAACGGGTCGATCTCGTCACTGCCGTGGGTCAGCAACGGAAATTCCACTTCGACACAGTCGTGCCGCTCGATGAAGGCGGAGACGCGCCTGTTGTCCTCGTCGATCAGGAAATGGCGCAAGGCCTCACGCAGCCCGAGCGGCCACAGCGCAAAGGTCGGATGCCGCCTGCCGCCGGAACTGGCAACAGCGATGGAGCCTGGTCGCTCGTCAACAGCCGCAGCCAGCCTCTCGACCAGGTCCACCGGCAGGAACGGCGTGTCGCCGGCGGCCGTCGCCAATGCCTTGAAAGCGGTATTCGCTGCCGCCCATTCGAGGCCGGTGAGAATTCCGGCCAGCGGTCCGGCATAGCCTTCCACCGCATCGGCGAGAACCGGAAGACCGGCCGCGGCGAAGCGCGCCGGGTCACTATTGGCGCTGACCGCCAGCGATCCGACCTGCGGCGCCAGGCGGGCAACGACATGGTCGAGAAGCGGACGCTCGCCAAGCGCCAGCAAAGTCTTGTCGCCGCCGCCCATGCGCCGTGACAGGCCTCCGGCCAGGATAATTCCTGCAATGTCTTGGCTCATGGCCAACCTATATGCCGTCCGGCGCCATGTCGGGTCCAGCGCTTTCGGCCGCCGGCTTCTGCCGGCCGACGACCCGTTCGCGATAGAGCGCGTAGAGGCCGGAGCCGNAGACGTGTGCTCTTCCGATCTTCGACCAAAAGAGGGCGGTGTAGCGGAATGGCGCAATGAAGGAGATGTCGCCGGCCCGCATTGCCATGATGATGAACTGGTAGCCGATCAGCACCAGCACCGCCGCCAATGCCAACAGTGCCGTGCCTTTGCCGGACATCGGCGTCCAGCCACCCATCGGCGACAGCAGCACGGCGCCAACGATGGTCATGGCGATTGCCGTTGCCGTCGACACCAGCAAGGTCGGGATAGCCCTCGGGATGCGCTTGGTGGCGAGGTCACGTACTGCGCAACAGGCGACGCTGACGAGTGCGTACAGCGAATAGACGCTGAAGCCTTCGAAGCCTGGCCGCACGATGATCAGCACGCCGCCGAAGCCGACCGCGATCGCCAGCCAGCGCCGCCAGCCGACCGCTTCGCTGAATACGAGTGCCGCCCCCATCGTCACCGCCAGCGGCAGCGCCTGCAGCACCGCGGAGACATTGGCGATCGGCAGATGCGCCAATGCGACAAGGAAGGCGACGGTGGCGCCGGCCTCGGCGACCACGCGAAGCGCCACCAGCGGCTGCAGCATCGAGCCCGGCCGTGCGAGCGCACCTTGCTGCCAGGCGAGCAGACCGACGAGCAGCGACGCAAAGGCGCCGCGCACCAGCATGACCTGCGCCATGTTCATCGATTCCGACGAGAACTTGGTGATGGCGTCGTTGAGGGTGAAGCCGATCATGGCCACCATCATGCACAGCGCGCCGCGAATGTTTGGGGAAAGAGGCAAGGGCGTTACCGGTTTTGCAAGAGCAATTCCAGAAAAGTGTGAAACGGTTTTCCGTCCGGAATTGCGTGAAAACAAAGAATAAAGCGGTTCGACGTTTCGGCGAAACGGTGAACCGCCCAAGCCTGTAGCAGCCGGCGGCAAGACAGCAACGTCAAAGAAATAGGCCACGGATTTTCACCCGTGGCCCACAAAATCGCTAAGAGGGCTGGCCGGATGACCAGCAGGCTCATTTCGGGGTCAGCACCTCGGTGCCGCTGCCGTTCTTGCCGGCGATGGTCCACAGGCCGTGCAGCGAGCCGTCATCCTCTACCTTGTAGACGACGAGACCGATTTCCTTGCCCATGACATAGCCGGCGGAGAAGGCATCGTCGTTGCGCATGCAGATGCCGTCCGACGATGATCCGCCCGTCTCCCAATGGATGGTGCAGGTGGTCTCGCTGGTCAGCGTGATGGTGGCTTCGCCGCCATATTTCGAGCCGTCGAAATTGGTGCCCGCAACGGTGTAGCTGCCACCGATGGACTGTGCTGCTGCCGGCGCGGCGGCAAACCCAAGCATTGCAAGAGAAAGTAAGAATGTGCGCATGTCGTATTCCCCCAAACCGAGCGACGAGCCGCTATAGGCCGAAATTAGGGCGGAACGCGATGGCGGTAAATCGGGTTTGCAGCGTCGAGAGCGATTTATTCCCAGTGTTGCTCAGCCCCATGCAGGCTGTCGCCGATAGCGCCGACCAGTGGGTCGTACTTGGCCTTGAGCGAGGCGGGATATTCGATCCAGACTGTATGGATTGCATCCTCTTTTTCGAAGACGATTCGGGTATAGAAGATCTTGTCGCCTTTGGTGCTTGAGACCACTGCCCAGTTCTTACCGGTTTTGCTGTAAGTGACCTTTTCCCCAGAGTCAGGGTCGGCTTTTTCCTTTTCAACCAGACTGTCGGGCGTATCTTCCGTCAGCTTGTATCCGCCGTAACAGGACAAGCTCGCACCATCGGGGCTAAGCCATTTTCGACCGTCGCCATTGAGGGACTCAGGCATCGGCTTGCTGAAAATCTGGCTCGGGAACGTGCACACCGTGCCATAGCGCGCATTGATGTAGGTGAACGGCTTTGCGAGCGCCACTGTGGTCGCCAATGATAGGGCCACGACCAGCGCTGACAGCCCGGTTTGGCAAACACGCTGCATGGAAATCCCCCTCGCTTCCAACGGAAGCATTCTGCACCAAATCTCGGAAAAAATCAGCCGCCGGTGACGCTCATATGCCTCGATACCGAAGGGCGGCTGGTGCGGCGGTCGATGATGAAATCATGGCCCTTCGGCTTGCGGCCGATCGCTTCGTCGATGGCAGCAGCGACCAGTTCGTTGCCTTCGGACGCACGCAGCGGGGCGCGCAGGTCGGCGGCATCCTCCTGGCCCAGGCACATATAGAGCGTGCCGGTGCAGGTCAGCCGCACGCGGTTGCAGCTTTCGCAGAAATTATGCGTCATCGGCGTGATGAAGCCCAGCCTGCCGCCGGTCTCTGCGACATGGACGTAGCGGGCCGGACCGCCGGTCTTGTAGGGGATGTCGCTCAGCGTGAACTGGCGCTCGAGCGAAGCGCGCAGCAGCGACAGCGGCAGATACTGATCGGTGCGGTCGGCGTCGATCTCGCCCATCGGCATGGTTTCGATGACGGTCAAGTCCATGCCGCGGCCATGCGCCCAGCGCATCATCTCCGGCAGCTCGACGTCGTTGAAGTCCTTCAGCGCAACGGCGTTGAGCTTCACCTTCAGCCCCGCCGCCTGCGCGGCATCGATGCCTTGCATGACCTTGCCGAGATGGCCCCAGCGGGTGATGGCGTGGAACTTGTCGGCATCGAGCGTGTCGAGCGAGACATTGATGCGCTCGACACCGCAATCGGCAAGCTCGGCGGCAAAGCGCGACAGCTGCGAGCCATTGGTGGTCAGCGTCAACTCTTCCAGCGCGCCGCTCTTCAAGTGCCGCGACAGCTGGCGCACCAGATGCATGATGTTCTTGCGCACCAGCGGCTCGCCGCCGGTGAGGCGCAGTTTGCGCACGCCCTTTTCGATGAAGACGGTGCAGAGCCGGTCGAGTTCCTCGAGCGACAGCAGGTCCTTCTTGGGCAGGAACGCCATGTCCTCGGCCATGCAATAGGTGCAGCGGAAATCGCAGCGGTCGGTGACCGACACGCGCAAGTAGCTGATCGTGCGACCGAAGGGATCGATCATGTCCATGCGTTCAAGCATTCCCGTGGCTGCGAGTGGCGCCGTTATATACGGCTATGTGATACGATCCAACCCGCCATTCAAGATAGCCGCTCTCGATCTTTGGTGACATTCCCTGGCCGACATCCGGTGTCGGCCGGGTCCAAATGGCCTTTTCCGCTCGCGCGAAGCAGCGTAGGGAAGGGCGGATTGACGGGATGCAGAACAATGACGGCGCCGAAGGAACTCAGGGTCTCGAAGGACAGAAAACTGCTGTCCGTCACCTTTCCCGATCATCGGCCGTTCGAATTGCCGGCCGAACTGCTGCGCGTCGCTTCACCCTCGGCCGAGGTGCAGGGCCATTCGCCGGACCAGCGGGTGACGGTTCCCGGCAAGCGCAACGTGGCCATCCTCAAGATCGAGCCGGTCGGCAACTACGCCGTGCGCATCACCTTTGACGATTTTCACGACACCGGCATCTTCACCTGGAATTACCTGCACACGCTTGGCCACGAAAAGGACGCGCGCTGGAATGCCTATCTCGCCGAGCTCCAGGAGAAGGGACTGAGCCGCGACCGCTAGTTCGGCACTGTCGGCAAAACGTCATTGACTGGGGGTAACGCTGGCAACGGTTCGGAGACGGGAAAATGTCTGACATCACCACGGTCGAACAGCTCGAAGCCCTCTACGGCCTGCCCGGCGAAGCGTCGACGGTCAAGGAACTCGACCACGTCATTCCCGAATATGCCGCCTTCATCGAAGCCTCGCCTTTTGTCGCCCTGGCGACGAGCGGGCCGGAAGGGCTGGACTGTTCGCCGCGCGGCGATCTCGCCGGCTTTGTGCGCATGCATGACCCGAAAACGCTGATGATGCCGGACAGGCGCGGCAACAACCGCGCCGATTCGCTTAAGAACATCATCCGCGATCCTCGCGTCGGGCTGCTGTTTCTTGTGCCGGGTTCGGGCACGACGCTGCGCGTCAACGGCCGCGCCCGCATCACCACCGACGCCGCGCTTTGCGCCTCCTTCGCCGTCGAAGGCAAGCCGGCGCGCTCGGTCACCTTGGTCGATGTCGATTCGGTCTATTTCCAGTGCGCCCGCGCCATCGTTCGCTCGGAGCTGTGGAACCCGGCAAAGCACGTCGACCCGAAATCGCTGCCGACACCCGGAACAATCCTGGAAGTCACCAGCCGCAAGAATATCGATGCCGGTACTTACGACAAGGAATGGCCGGAGCGGGCGAAGAAGACGATGTGGTGAGGTGGGAGGCGCGTGGATCGAACGGCTCAGGTATCCTTCAGCACGTCATAGATCTTGCGCATCTGTTCGCCGATCATGTCGCACTGTTCCGCTGTCGACTGGCTCATCGCCTTTTCGATCAGCGCCATATGCACCTTCAGCGCCTTCATCAAAAGCTCCGTGCCGGCCTCGGTAAGCGTCAGCCGCAGGACGCGCTTGTCCTTCTCGTCGCCTTCGCGGCGCAGCAGGCCGCGCGCCTCGAGCTGCGGCAACAGCATGGTGATGTTGGAGCGGCCGACCAGCAGTTTGCGGGCGAGATCGTGCTGCGACATGCCGGGATGGCGATAGAGGTTCATCAGCACGTCGAGCTGCGCCGGCTTGAGATCCAGCGGCGCCAGCTTTACCGCCAGCGCACGCTCCAGCACATGGCAGGCGCGCGCCACCGCGACCCAGTTGCGAAAGCGCGGGTTGTCCCAGGGCAGCTCTTGTTTAATGTTCATGTTTGAACTATTATGTTCATGCTTGAACGGAATGGATGGATCGCCACTATGGCATCATTTGGACTGAAGGTCATCCGGGGCGTGTTCCGCGCCGCCGAGCATGTGGCGCCCCGCCTGAGCGGGCGCGCCGCCTTCGAACTGTTCTGCCGCACGCCGAGCGTGAAGGCGCTCAGTGACGGCGAGCGGCGTGCGGTCGACCGCGCCGCCGGCTTCATGGCCGAGGCGCGCCATCATCGGCTTACGACCAAGGCCGGCTGCGTCATGGTGCACGAATTCCGGCCCGAGCCGGGCAGGGCGTCCGCCGGCACGGTGCTGGTCGTCCATGGCTGGCGTTCGCGCACGGAATATATGCGCGCTCTGATCGAAGGCTTTCGCGATGCGGGCTACCGGGTCGCCTCGCTCGACCTGCCGGGCCATGGCCAGTCGCTGGGCCGTCATCTCAACATGGTCAATGCGGTCGAGGCGGTCAGGGTCGCCGGCGAATGGTTCGGTCCGTTCAAGGCGATAGTCGGCCATTCCTTCGGTGGCGCCGTCGCCGCCAATGCCATTGCCGGTTCGATCAAGGGTATCCAGCCCGTCGCGGCCGAGCGGCTGGTGCTGGTCGCCGCGCCAAGTTCCCTGCCGGCGATCTTCGCCGACTTCAGCCGCATGCTCAATGTCGGTCCGCGTTCGCAGGTTTCCATGGCCGATCAGGTGAAAAGGCTGTCGGGCCGGCCGCTGCATGAATTCACCGGCGACCGCCAGTTGGCTGAGGCGCCGGTGCCGACGCTGGTCATCCACGCGCCGGACGACCGCGAAGTCCCCGCCGATCATGCCACACGTTATGCCGGCGCCGGCAGCCATGTGCGGCTGCACTGGGCCGATGGGCTCGGCCACCGTCGCATTCTCGCCGACAAAGGTGTTGTCGAACGCGCTGTGACTTTTGTCAAAAACGAGCGCGAGCCGATACTGCATTGATTCCAATGGGTGTATTGTCGACTCCGACAACGCCGGAGCGGTGAGCTAACCGTTCTTCTTGCCGCCCGGCTCGACGGGCAATCCGGCCGCCTTCCAGGCGGTATAGCCGCCAAGGATGTGCTTGACCGGCGACAGCCCCATATCCTGCGCCGTCTTGGTGGCCAGCGCCGAGCGCCAGCCGCCGGCGCAAAAGAAGACGAAGCTTTTGCCCGAGGCGAAGAACGGCTTGTGGTAGGGGCTTTCGGGATCGATCCAGAATTCCAGCATGCCGCGAGTGACATGTTTGGCGCCGGGGATCTGGCCGTCCCGCTCGATCTCGCGTGGATCGCGCAGGTCGACGAAGATGGTGTCCTCGTCGTCGAGCAGCCCGGCCGCTTCCTCGGGCGAGACCACCTCGATCTCGGCATTGGCCTCGTCGAGCAACTCGCGATACCCTTTTTTCACGGATGATCCCTCCCGGCGCATTTCGCCGCCGACTGGATTTCCAGCACAAGCTCCGCGCTTTGTCACGCTGTTCCGACCAGCCCCTGCCACGCCGCCATCGCTCCGGCCACTGTGGCCATGAGCGCGTCGCACGAGGCGCCGTCGCGGGCCTGAATCGACATGCCGTGCTGGACCGTCGCATAGAAGGTCGCCGCCGCGTTGCTGTCGAAGCCCGCCGGCAATTCGCCTTCCGCCACACCGCGTTCCAGCCGTCTCAGCAAGAGGGTGTGGTTTTCGGCGCGGCGGCGGCGCAAATCATCGCAGATCGCGCCGCTGCTTGAATCCTGGTGCAGTGCGCCCAGTGCGATGAGACAGCCCTGCGGGCGGTCGTCCTGAGAGTACGCTTTTGCCGTCTGACGCAGGAAATTCTCGATCGCCTGGCATGCCGTCGGCGCTTCGTCCAGCGCGCTCCAGATCTCGGTGCCTTCGTTGCGGGTGTAATACTCGGTCGCTTCCAGAAACAGCGCCTCCTTGCTGCCGAAGGCGGCATAGAGGCTGGGCGAGCTGATCCCCATCGCCGCGGTCAGGTCTGCGATCGAGGTGCCCTCATAGCCTTTGGCCCAGAACAGCTCCATCGCCTGCCGCAAGGCGGCGGTTCGATCGAAGGTGCGGGGGCGGCCTCTTTCCGGCATGACGATCTTTCTGTGTTGATCGATACATAATTCACTTGACATCGCCAGGCAGGTTGCCAGATATTTATGTATCGATCGTTACATAACGGGGAAATGACATGTCAGCGAACGGATTGAACGGCAAGGCAGCACTGGTCACCGGCGGCAGCCGCGGCATAGGTGCTGCGATAGCAAAACGGCTTGCGGCCGATGGCGCCGACGTCGCCATCACCTACGTCAACAGCTCGGCGCCGGCCCAAGCTGTCGTCGCCGAGATTATAGCGGCAGGTGGTCGCGCGATCGCCATCCAAGCCGACAATCGCGACGCTGCCGCCATCGAAGGCTCGGTCACCGAGGCGGTGAATGCCTTCGGCCGGCTCGACATCCTGGTCAACAGCGCCGGCATCTGGCGCGCGGCGCCCATCGAACAGATGTCGCTGGCCGACTTTGACGAGACCATTGAGGTCAATCTGAGAGCGCCGTTCGTAGCCTCGAAGGCGGCAGCGGCTCACATGGGCGAGGGCGGCCGCATCATTTCGATCGGCAGCAATCTGGCCGAGCGCGTCACCGACACCAGCCTCAGCGCCTATTCGACCAGCAAGGCTGCGCTGGTCGGCCTGACCAAGGCGCTGGCGCGAGACCTCGGTCCGCGCGGCATCACCGCCAACGTCGTTCATCCCGGTTCGACCGACACCGACATGAACCCGGCCGAAGGCCCGCATGCCGAACACCAGCGGCGGAAGATGGCGACGCCCCGCTTCGGCAAGGCTGACGAGATCGCCGGCATGGTTGCCTGGCTCGCCGGTCCGGAAGGGCGCTTCGTCACCGGCGCCGCGCTCACCATCGACGGTGGCGCCAACGCCTGAAGCAGCGGCCGCTTTGACCGGTCTGGAGCGGCAACGCCGCTCCAGACGTCACGATGTTGTGAAACCGTTCTGCAACAGGCCTGCGGAAATTTATGGAAGCTTAACGAAATCGGTATGAATCGGTATAGTAGCGCCTTACATCCGCCATGCGGTTGGCAAGATCGTCTAGCGGCGCGGAACGGGAGCCGGCTTGCAGCCGGAGCGGGTGATTAATGAAATTCCTCGGAAATAAAGCCACCGTGATGCCGCTTGCAGTGGCGGCAGCACTGGCCTTCGGTGTGCCGCAGGCAAGCGCGCAAGGCCTGTTCGACATGCTGTTCGGCGGTGGCGTCAAGCACAGGCCGCAAGGCGAATTCCCGCCGCCGCCGAAGCGCAAGCCGAAGCCCGCCGTATCGGGCGGTGGCGGCACCAGGATCAGCAGCCCGTCCTACTACACCTACAAGGCCGACCGGCTGGTGCGCGTCGACTTTACCGCATTGGTGGCAGCACCTCCCCAGGTGGCAACAGCTGAAGACGCCGCCTTTGTTCCGTCGGCGACCAGCACCGCCTTCCGCGAAGCCGTTGCAGGCCTCAGCGACTATGAACTCTATGCCGAGCCCGATATCGCCAAGGCACTGATTGCCTATTACTCTGCCAATCCTGATTTCATCTGGGTGAACGAGGGCAATCCCAATGCCCGCGCCCAGGATGCGGTGCGGGTGCTTGGCGAAGCCGCAAGCTATGGTCTCACGTCGGCCGACTACACGGTCGAGGTGCCGGCAGCCAACGCATCGGCAGTCGATGCCGACGCCCATCTGAAGGAACTCGTCCGCTTCGAGATGGCGCTGTCGGCGCGCGTACTGCGCTATGCCCGTGACGCCCAGAGCGGGCGCGTCGATCCCAATCGCATCACCGGCTACTATGAATTTCCGCCGAAGCCGGTCGACATGGAAGGCGCGCTCAAGACGCTGGCCCACACCCAGGAAGTGCGCACCTACCTCGAATCGCGGCACCCGCAGAACGCGGAATATCAGGCGCTGCGCGTCGAACTTGAATCGCTGCAGGCGAGCGCCGAAAACGAAATCGTCGTCGATCCCAAGCTGTTGCTGAAGCCCGGCGAGACCAGCGCCGAACTGCCGAAGCTGCTGACGCTGATCGCGCGCAATCTCGACGACGAGATGGGCGGCGCCTATGGCGAGATCCTGTCTCGTCTCGGCACCAGCGATGTCTATGTTCCCGAACTGGTTCCGATCATCAAGGCCGTGCAGGTGAAGGCCGGCATGAAGGGCGATGGGGTCATCGGCCCGCGCACCGTCGCCTCGCTCGCCGGCACGTCCAAGGCCGACAGGCTGCAGAAGGTGCAGGTCGCGCTGGAAGAATTGCGCTGGATGCCGTCCGATCTCGGCAGCCCGCGGGTGTTCATCAACCAGCCCGCCTTCACCGCCAGCTATATCGACAATGGCGAGGAGAAGCTGAAGACCCGCGTCGTCATCGGCCGGACCACCAACCAGACCGCCTTCTTCTTCAAGGAGATCAAGCAGGTCGATTTCCATCCCTATTGGGGCGTGCCGCAGTCGATCATCGTCAACGAGATGCTGCCAAGGCTGCGTGGCGATCCGGGCTATCTCGACCGTGCCGGCTACGAGGTGACCGACTCGCGCGGCAGGCGGGTTCCCTCTTCCTCGGTCAATTGGGGCGCCTACGGCGCCAACATTCCCTACAGCGTGCGCCAGCAGCCGAGCGAAGCCAATGCGCTGGGCGAACTGAAGATCCTGTTCCCCAACAAGCACGCCATCTACATGCACGACACGCCGCAAAAATCCTTCTTCCAGCGCGATATGCGGGCGCTCAGCCATGGCTGTATTCGCCTTCAGGATCCACGTGGGATGGCGGCGGCGGTGCTCGGCGTCTCGGTCGACGACATCGCCGAAAAGCTCAAGCACGGCCATGCCAGCGAAGACGTGACACGCACGATTCCCGTCTATGTCTCCTACTTCACTGCCTGGCCGGACCTGTCCGGCAAAGTCGAATATTTCAACGATGTCTACGACCGCGACACGCGGCTGATGCAGGCGCTGGAAGCGACTGAAGCGGTGCGCTCGCCGACGAGCTGAAACCAGCGGAGTTCCTCGTTCAACGAACGAGGAACTCACTTTGTCTCTCTGGTTTTATTAGATTTTTGGCCGATGGACGGTCGCCCGTTTCCTGCGATCAGCGCTGGATGAGCGGACGCCGGAAGCCGGCGTCGCGGCCCGCGATCAGCCAATAGACCAGACCGGCTACGAGGCCGGCGGCGGCGATGATGCCGATATCGGCCCAGCGTCCGGCATCCTCTTCCGCGGCCGGCCAGACCAGGAAAAAGCCGGCTGCAGCGGCAGCGGCGCCAAACAGCATGTGCACCAGGAAATTGCGCAGGGCAAAGAATTCGGCGAGCAGCGCGAAGATCAGCGTCTGCAGGCCGGTCAGCACGATCGTCAAGAAATAGACGACCATGCCGAGCGGCGGCCACAGCAGCACGACAATGGGCGAAAATTGCATGGCGCCGAAATAGTCCGGCGCGTTGGGCAATACGGCGAGTGCGCAATATATCGCCACGACCGCGAACAATCCGATCAGCACCGAAACGAAATAGCCGGCAAGCATCATCAGGATGCGCTTCAAAACATGCTTAACCATGGCCATGCACCCCCGTGCCCTGCAACTGTTACGCGCACTCAGCCATCAAAGGCGGATCGGCGCAAGAGTGCATCCAGCAGTGCTTTGCGGCAAATCTTCAGGCGCCGCCGCATAGATGTTGCGAATCCGGCAAAATCCATGTGCCTTTTATCGTGAGGTCGACGCCGTAATAGACCCGCCCGCGCTCGTCGCCCTGCGGACAATCCCTCGGGATCGATATCAGGCACATGACGACAGGATCGCCGGCTTTCGAACTGGCAAGGCCAGGCTCCCGCTCGTAGGAAACCCCGGCGCCGCCATTGCTGAACCGCGTCACACTGCCGGCTTCAGGACTGGCCGTTTCCAGCGGGTCGTCGCCAAGCCGCGTAGTCAGCGCCGTGATGTGGGTGAAGGCGCATTGCCCGATCGACGAGGGCAGGGGCTGGTCGGGGCTGCCTGGATGGCGGGCTGCGGTGTCGAGCGCCTTCTTGCCGATCAGGGCGATGTTGTAATCCTGCACCCAGGACGGCGCATTGCCGTAGGTCTGCAGCGCATTGTTCTGGGCGCTGACGATGCAGGCGGCATCCTGCCCGCAGGCGTTCCTGTCAGTGATGAGCGCACGGGCGATCTTGCGCTTGTCGCGGCCAAAGGCTGGCTCGAAACCCGTAAAGGCCTTGGCGACCAAGGCATCAATTGCCGACAGTTGCGGGTCGGCACAGATCGCCTTTTCCACCGGCAGGCTGGCTTTGCGGCAGTCGAAGGATGGCCCGTCGGCACGCGCTGGACCAAGGCAGACCGCCGCGCCAGCCAGTGCAACGACAAGCGCAAGCGAGTTGGCAATTCGATTGGAAGAAAGCATGGTCGCCCCGTTGTCCGACAACTGCCACCATCGTAGGCAAAAAACGCGGCGGACGGAATTGCCGAAGCGGTGCGGTATCAGCGCTATTTCGGTTCGGCTGTTACGGGATCGAAGGTGATTTCGACTTTCGCCTTGTCGGCGGTGTAATAGGTGACGGTGTACCCGTCCTTGTCCCAGTCGACCTCCTTCACATAGCGAAAGCCGTCGCGCTGCTCGACCTTGGCGATGATTGCCGACAGTTTCTGGGCATTCGTCGGCGGCAGTGGGCTGTCATCCGCGGCAAAGGCCGTCGAGCCGGCCAGAAGAACGACGACGCCGGTCGCCAGAACAAGATTTCGCATGATTACCCTCATTTCACGTTGGTATGAACCGCACCGGAAACTCGCAGGCAGCACAGTTTGTTCCGAGTGCTGACGTCGCGCAGGTTCCGTGAAGCCCTGGATCGCCGCGCTCAGAGCTACGGCACGCCAATATTTGCGCCAACCGCCGGCCAACCATGAGTGCTGCCACGGCCCGCGCTGGACAACCCGATGGTGGTAGAGCTTTGCCCAAGACCCTGCTAGACTTCTGGTCCTGGCGGGGTGGCATGGCGCGCCAACCCCGCCGGAATCTTCATCTCTCAGCGCGCGGCGAAGTGTTTCAGGAACGGGTCGTCGCCTGTGCTGGACCAGAACCAGAAAGGGAGCGGGGGCTCGAACATGGCTGTACGGAACTACACCCGTCAGCTGGCGACAATCATTTCTATCGATGCCGTCGGGTTCTCCCGGCTGATGGGCATCGACGACGAGTCTGCTGTCGCGGCATTCGAGGAACGGCGCGACATCATCGCCGACAGCTGTGGCACATTTGGCGGCCGCACGTTCGGCGACGCCGGCGACAGCATCATGGCCGAGTTCGGCAATCCGATCGAGGCGTTGCGCGCGGCCTTTGATTTCCAGGGCCGCATCGTCGCCCTCAACGCCGAGGTTGCCGACGATATGCGCATGCCGTTTCGCGCCGGCATCAACACCGGCGACGTCATCGTGCGTGGTGGCCGCCTCTACGGCGACGACGTCAACATCGCCGCGAGAATCCAGGAATTCGCGCCGGGCGACGGTCTCGCCGTTTCGGAGACGACCTGGCACCATGTGAAGGACAAGACGGCGGCCGAATTCACCGATCTCGGCGAATTCAGGCTGAAGAACATCGCCTTGCCGGTGCGCGTTCTGATCGCCGGCCGCAGCGGCAACGGATCCTCGCCGGCGGCGTCGTTCGCGGCCATTCCCCAGGCCAATGCGCAGCAGAAGCTGTCGTCCAAGGGGCCGCCGGCGATCGCCGTCCTGCCCTTCCACGCCGATGGCGGCGAGCATGACATCGGCTACATGGCCGACGGCATCGCCGAGGACATCATCTATGGTCTATCCAACACCAGATGGCTCTCGGTCATCGCCAAGGGCTCCAGCTTCCAGTTCCGCGACGACACGCTGGGCACGCGGGTGATCGGCAACGCGCTCGGCGCGCGCTACATCGTCAGCGGCACGCTGATGCGCAATGGTGGTCAGATCCGCCTCAACACCTCGCTGGCCGACGCGTCCAACGGGCGGCTGGTGTGGTCGCAGCGCTTCGATCGCGATCTGGTCGACATCTTCAACCTGCGCGACCAGATCGGCGCTGAGATCGTTTCGATCCTCGACAAGGAGGTCGACCGGGCGGAACAGGCACGCACCTTCCAGGTTCCCTGGGAAAGCCTGGAGACCTGGCAACTGGTGCGACGGGGCCGCTGGCACATGAACCGGCGCACCCGCGGCGACACCGAAACCGCACTCGAGTTCTTCCAGAAGGCCTACCGCGAGGACGCCAACTCGAGCGCCGTGCTCAACGAACTGGCGTGGTGGTATTTCTGGCGGGCATGGCTGCGTTTCGGCGACAGCGACGATTTGAACAAGGTCGAGCAGTTTGCCCGCAAGGCGTTGCTGGTGGACAGCCTGGATGCGCGCCCGCACGCCCATCTCGGCGCCGTCGACATCATGCGCGGCGAACCGCGGTCGGCCGTCGACCATCTCGAGGAAGCGATCCACATCAATCCGAGCTTTGCCTTCGCGCGCTCGGCCATGGGCAGCGCCCAGCTGCTGCTCGGCAATGCCGCGACCGCGATACCGTTCTTTCTCGATACCGAGCGATTGAGCCCGTTCGACCTCTACCGCTTCCACAATCTGGGGGAACTGACGGCGGCCTATTGTTTGGTCGAGAACTGGCCGGCGGCGATCGCTGCCGCTGACCGCTCGCTCAACCTGTCTCCCGGCTATTTCTATTCCAGGTTCCTGAAGATCGGCGCGCTGATGCGAAGCGGCCGGCCGGAACAGGCGCGGCGCGAGATGACCATTTTCACCACCCGGCATCCCGATTTTTCAGAACAGCGTGTGCGCTGGATACCGTTCACCGACAAGGCCGCGAACGAGATCCTCGTCGCCAATTTCCGACTGGCCAAATGAACATGGCGTCAATGCTGGCTGGAACATGGACCAACTGTGAAAAGATTCACATACGTGCAACCGATGCAAACCTAGGCGTTGAACGGCCGGCATCGCAATAACTGGATAGCCGGGGGGCTTGAACGCGCATGACCGAACTGAAGTATTTCGACGCTATTCGCGCGGTCCAGAAAAACCAGCGCCCGCTGTCGGAAATGCCGCCCTTCGATCTCGGCCGGATCCGGAAGACAGGGCTGATTGCGCGCATCGTCGGGTCTCTGGCCGAAGACCCCCGCTGGGCGCTTTCCTTGTTGCGGCGTTTCCGGCCGACCGGCAAGCTCTTCGGTGTTCTCGTGGTCACCAAGAACGCCGATGTCCGCGACATATTGGAGCGCGGCGACGAATTCCAGACCCCATACGGCCCGGAAATGACCGAGCTTGCCCGGGGATCCAACTTCATCCTCGGCATGCAGGACGGCGCCGACTACCGGCGCATGAAATCGTCGGTGCTGAGTGCATTCCCGCCGGCCGAGGTCGAAGCCGCCGTCAGGCCGATCGCGGCGCGTCATTCGCAAGAGATCATGATGCGCGCTAGCCCCGGCTTCGATGCGATCTCCAGGTTGATGAAGATCGTCCCGGTGCACATCTGTCGAGATTATTTCGGCGTCGAGATCGACGATGAATCCGAATTCGCCGACTGGGCGATCGCGCTGAGTGCGCTGTTCTTTTCGGACCCGACGGCGAGCCCCGTCATGCGCGAACTCGCAGTGGTGGCGGGCGACCGTCTTCTCAAAGCCATCGATCGCTCCATCCAGTCGGCCAGGGACCGGGGCTTGAAGGCCGAGCAACCGCTGGCGAGGCTGGTTGTCCAGATGGATCAGGGCCGCCTGTCGCGGGACGACCTCAATTCGATCATGCTGGGCATGATCGCCGGCTTCGTCCCGACCAATGTGTTGGCCGCCGGCAATTGCCTCGACGTGATCCTGTCGCGGCCCGACGCACGGCAGGCTATCGATGCCGCATTGGCCGAAAACGATACCGCCAAGCTCGACAGGGCCGTCCTTGAAGCCATGCGCTTCAAGCCGATCTGGGTCGGCCCTTGGCGCTACACGGCCCGCGACGCGATCATCGGCAAGGGTACGCGCCGCGAGCGCCTGGTGAAGGCCGGCACGGTGGTGATGCCGGCGACGCTGTCGGCGATGTTCGATGCCGACGCCGTGCAGAACCCGGACCAGTTCGACACATCGCGCCCGCATCGCGACTACATGGTGTTCGGCCACGGCATTCATCAGTGCATCGGCGCCGAGATCGCCAGGATCCAGATCGGCGAAAGCCTGCGCGCCCTGTTCCAGAAGCAGGGCGTGCGCCGCATGCCCGGCAAGGCCGGGCGCATGACCCGCATCGGCGCCTATCCCGAAACCCTCAAGGTCGATTTCGAACGGGCAGAACTCTGCCGCACCGTAACGCAGTCTATGGTGACGGTGGTCTGCCCGGTCACCCGGTCCGCGTCGCTGGATGCTGTCCGCGACAAGGTTGCCAGCCTCGGCAACCCGGCCGTCGAAGAGATCCGCACCGCGCTCGACATTGCCGGCACCGTCCACTTCACCAGCCTGACCGTGGTCGGCACCGGCGAGATCGGCGCTGATTCCGGTCAGGAAAAAGGAGCTCTGGTTCTCGAGATTTCCGGTGACGGCAGCATCGACGATGTCATCGATGCGGTCACGCACGCCATCGGGCACCGGCTGCGGCCGATCTTCAAGGATGTCTGCGATCTGCGCGATGGCGGCGCATTGAACGATTTCCTGCGCAAGCACAATGTCGACATATCGCCGTCCTTCGGCAGCAATGCCGGACTGGTGTTTTCGGGCACGCCGGGGCACTCGGTCCAGCGTATCAAGGCCGAGCAGCAGCTTTTCGAAGCCGTGCGCGACATCGTCGAGCGGCCACGCAAAGGGGCCGGCAACGCTCCTGCCGTGCTCGCTGAAGTTCGCCAGCGTGTCCAGTCATTAGGGACGTTTGCCTGGGCGTTCGAGCCGGCCGAAAGCCTGCTCGAAAAGCCGCCGGGTCATTGGGGCCGTGCCCTGATGACGACGTTGCTGGTACCACCGGTCTTCGTCACGGTGGCGATCATCTGGGCTGCTTGCTGGTACATGACCTACAGTGTGGTGTTCGGCAGATCTATCGACATCAGTTCCCAGGAAATCTCCTTCACCGCCATAGCGGTAGCAATCACCTCACTTCTGTTGTCGGGACTTGGAGTGTTGGTGGCAGCGGCGCTGCTGGCGTTTTCGTGCTTGCTGGCGCTGCGACGCCGCGAGGACAGGGATCGGCCGGAAAGCACATCGATCGGCATATCTGAATTGAACGCGATACTCGTCAAGGAGGGCCACGCGGCACAAAACCATCTGACTGCGATTTCGACGATGAAGGCCGGCATTCTGCGGCGGCTGGCGCTCAGGTTTTCTTTCTACCTGATCTCGATAGCTGCCCAGAAGGTATTCAAGCCAGGCTTCCTCAACACCATCAACACCATCCATTTCGCCCGCTGGATACTGCTGCCCGGCTCCAACCGATTGATGTTCTTCTCCAACTACGGCGGCAGCTGGGAAAGCTATCTTGAGGACTTCATCGCCAAGGCGTCCGCTGGCCTGACCGGCGTGTGGAGCAACACCGTGGGCTATCCACGCACACGATGGCTGTTCCTGGACGGCGCGCGCGACGGCGATCGTTTCAAGCGCTGGGCGCGGCGCCAGCAGGTGCCGACCCTGTTCTGGTACTCCGCCTATCCGCAAATCAACACAGAGCGCATCCGGATCAATTCCCGGGTCAGGCGCGGCATTGCTTCCGCCGTCGGCAACGAGGCGCGCGACTGGCTGAGCTTGTTCGGTTCGCTACGGCGCCCGGCGAGCGAAACAACCACCGTTCAAAAGACCACTTCGCTGCTGGCCAATATCAGCTCTGCCTTTCCGGCGCCTCTCGAACAGCAGCTGGAAACCGGCGAGATCCAGTCCATCTTCTTCGGCCCGCTCGGCCCGCTCGCTTATTCGCATATGCTTGCGATCCGGGTGCCGGACAAGTTGCCGGCGCCCAAGCGCAGAGCCTGGCTCGATTTCGTTGTCGAGCAGACGAGTTTCGGCGAAGGCAGGCCCGCCGGGCGCGCTATGATAGTCGCCTTTGGTCCCGGTGGCCTGCGGCAGTTTGGGCTCGACGAGGGTGTGGAGGGCGATCCACTGGAAACATTTCCGATCGCCTTTCGCCATGGCATGGGCAACCCCGAGCGTGGGCGCATACTGGACGACCGAGGCCGCGACGGCCCGGACGAATGGGAGTGGGGGTCGCTGGAGAACCCTGTGGACCTGGTCATCGTCTGCTATGCTGAAGACCCGGGACGGTTGAAGACCGAGATTGCCACCGTGAGACGAAAGACGACCGGTGCAGGCATGAAGGTCGTTGCCGAACTGCCGCTCGCCGTAAACCGGGGTCCGACCGACACGAAGACGAAATCGTCCGACGGGGCAAAGCGTGACGATCGGTCGGAACGTGGGCCAGCCTACGAGCATTTCGGTTTCGCGGACGGGATTTCGCAGCCGATTGTCCGGGGCACGACCCGCGCCAGCAGGGGCGCCGCGCCCATGCATCTGGTCGCGCCCGGCGAGTTCCTGTTCGGCTATCGTGATGAGCATGGGTTCTATCCAGCCTCGCCCTCGGTAAGCGCATCACGCGATCGGACTGGAATCCTTTCGCAGGTGCGCCGTAGCCGGCTGATTCCGGGCCTGCCGCCACCGCCGCGCGATTTCGGGCGCAACGGTTCATTCCTGGTTATTCGCCAGTTCGAGCAGCACGTCGACGTCTTCAACAACTACTGCAAAAAGGCTGCAGCCTTGGTCGCGAGCCAACTCGGCAACCAAGCCATCACGCAAGACTGGATTGCCGCCAAGATGCTCGGCCGCTGGCAGAACGGTAGCTCGCTGGTGCGCAACCCCGATCATCCGGGACGCGTCATCGACAACAACTTCGCCGCTGGCGCCGAGGATCCGCAAGGCCATCGCTGCCCGCTTGGTGCCCACATTCGCCGTTCCAACCCACGCGACTCGCTGGGTGAGGACCGCGATACGCAGATCAATATCGGCAAGCGCCATCGTATCCTGCGGGTCGGCCGCACCTATCAGAAGCAGGACGGCAAGAATGGCAAGGTCGAAAAGGGGCTGCTGTTCATGTGCCTCAACGCCGACATAGAGCGCCAGTACGAATTCATTCAGCAGACCTGGGTTTCGTCGGCCACGTTCCAGGGCCTCGTCGCTGAAAAGGACCCGACGATTGGTTCGCGCGGCGGCGATGGCAGGTTCACCATTCCGTCATGGGAAAAGGTCACGACGCTCCGTGACATGCCGCAATTCGTCACCACCAAGGGGGGTGGATATTTCTTCATGCCCAGCCGCTCGGCGCTGCGCTACCTGATTTCGCGGCTCTGATTCGGCGTCAGTCGTCGTCCTGCGACTCGGCGATGTGGCGCAGTGCCCCGGTGTCGGTGATGCGCAGGCCGCCGCGTTTGATGGCAATGAACGAGCGGTTGCGCCAGTCGTTGAGCGTCTTGTTGACGGACTCGCGCGTGGCGCCGAGGAACTCTCCGAGTTCCGATTGCGAGATCGGGATCCAGCCGGCGCTGTCGGCCATCACCTTGGCCAGGAAGACCAGGCGTTTGGCGAGCCTCGCCTCGATGCCGAAGAAGGCCTGGTCGCCGAGTTCGCCGCTGACCCAGCGCAGCCGGGCGCACAGAAGTTCGATCATCGCGCGTGCCAGCGGTGGATTTCTCTCAATGCGATCAAAGAGTTGTGTCCTGCTGAGCGAAACCAGCTCGCAAGCGGTCAGGCAGATGGCGGTGGCGGTGCGTGGCCGCCCGTCAAGCGCGCCGATCTCGCCGACGAGGCTGCGCGACAGCTCGATATTGGCCACCAGCTTCTGCCCGCCAGGCGAATAGATCGAGATTTCCACCGTGCCGCTCATCACCCCGTAGATCCGGTCGGCGGCATCTTCCTGGACGAACAGATGCTGGCCGGCGGCGTAGCGCTCGACCTTGCAGCCGCTGAACAGGATATCGAACAGCTTTGGATCGATGCGTGCCAGGCGCGGCAGATCGTTTCTGTCGTTAGGGCCGCCAAAAGCCATGTTCCAAATTCCCAATTGCCGCAATCGGCGAAGTTTAAGGGCCGAAGTCTAAGGCAAGAGTGCACCGCGTCAAAGGCCGGCGTTCATCCCTTGCGATTACGCCTTGTAAAGGCGTGGCGCAGTGGTCGCGCCCAGTGCCTGGCTCGTGCCGGGCGGAAAGCCGCCTGCACGCGCGGCGGGAGGAGCCGCGCGTGCAGGCGCCAACTGATAAAAATGGATAGGTGATAAAATTTCTGTAAAACCGAGCGGCCGCAATGGCCCTTCCACCCGTTGCGATAGGTGGGGGCAAACAGCGTGAGCGTCTGTGACGGAGATCACATACGGCATCGCTGAAATAATGCGAGCGTCATACATCGCGCGAGCGACTGCCGCAAAGAGACATGCCGACGTTGCGCTGCGGTCATCTTCGACGCGAGTTGATTTGTTTCCTTGCCTGCCAGTCAGAATTGCACCAGTCTAAAATGGGGCAATACAGTTCTTTACTTCGACAGAACGTTAGAGGGCTACTATGCCGGTCAGCAGAGAGCAGCGAATCCGTCGATATCTCGNGATATCTCGATCTCGTCACCGGGGGCGAGGGGACTGAATCGGTCCTCGGCAACATGGAGACGATGGCAGGCGGCGGACTGGAATCCCTTGCGCCTGCGGAAGCCGGCAAGACGGAGGCGGCGTTTGAATCGGCGCGCGCTGGCATGGAGAGCCTCGCGCGGGGCGCCGAAGTCGCGCCCGAGCAGCTTTCCGATCTGGAAGCCATAATCATCCCGGAGTTGCGGCCGGTCTATGACATCAAGGATGGCACCTTTACGACGCTGACTTTCGACGGCGCTCCGACACCTGGCCATTCGCTGTGGACGAAGCTTACCAGCGAGGCCGCATTGAAGCAGCGCATCGAAGCCGCCCTGCCGGCGATCGGGCGTATCGAACTGTTGTGGAACACCAATATCCCTTACGGCGGCACGGGCTTCGTCGTCGGCCGCAACCTGCTGATGACCAACCGTCATGTGGCGCAGATATTTGCGGACGGCCTTGGCGACCGCAATGTGCAATTCATCAACGGCCGCGCCGCCGGCATCGACTTCAAGCGCGATTCGGCGGCGGGAAACGTCTTCAAGATCCGCAATGTCCGGATGATCCATCCCTATTGGGACATGGCGATCCTCGAAGTCGAAGGCCTGCCCGACAACATCACGCCGCTGTCGCTCGCGGTCGCCGACGCGCGCGATATGCTGCGCCAGGAAGTCGTCGCCATCGGCTATCCCGCGTTCGACAATCGCAACGCGGTCGATGTCCAGAACGAGCTCATGCGCAATCGTTTCCAGGTCAAGCGCCTGCAACCGGGCATGCTGCAGGGCGGCTTCGATACGGAGAGTTTCGGTAAGATCGTCAGCGCGGCGACACATGATTGCTCGACCACTGGCGGCAACTCCGGCACCGCCATGATCAACCTCGCCACCGGCGAGGTCGTGGCGCTGCATTTTGCCGGCCGCTATCTCGAGCGCAACTACGCCGTGCCCACCGGCGCGCTCGCCAAGGACCAGCGTGTCGTCGACCTCGGCCTCAATTTCGCCGGCGCCGCCAGCGGCGGCCCCAACGATTGGGGCGCATGGTGGAACAAGGCGGACAGTGGGTCGCCGGCCGAGGGCGTAAACCTGGTTGAAGTCGGCGGCGCCCAGCAGATCCCGGGCGTCGCCACCCAGACGCCTCCATCCGGAGGCGTCGTCGTTTCGCCGGGCGGCAGCGTCACCTTCGAAGTGCCGTTGCGCATCACCGTCTCGCTCGGCGCAACGCCTGGCCATGAAGCGGTCACGGAATCGGTCGAACTGGAAGCGGCCAAGCCGACCCCTCCAGGCGGCGCATTCGTTCCCAAAACGGTCGCGGACTATGCCGGCTATAAGGGCTACGACGAGAAATTTCTCTCTGGCGGCACTAAACTCGCACCGGTCATTGTGCCCATGCCTGAGGCCACCGACCTCTCCGTGCTGGCGCCACTTAGGGACGGGGGCACGCGGCTGGACTACCAGAATTTTTCACTCAAGATGCACGCCAAGCGGCGGCTGGCGCTGTTCACCGCCTCCAACGTCACCGAGGAGAGCAATCTGCGCGAGCCGGAAAAGGGCCGCAACTATTCGCGTGGCGGCCTGTTCAGCGAGCGCTGGTTCCCGGATCTGCGGCTCGACGACAAGTATCAGATCCCCGATGTCTTCTACACCCAGGATCAGGGCGCCTTCGACAAGGGCCATATCGTCAGGCGCGATGACGTGGCCTGGGGCAGCACCTTCGAGCTGCTGCTCAGGGGCAATGTCTGCTCCTTCCATGTCACCAACTGCTCGCCCCAGGTCGAAGGCTACAACCGCTCCGACAGCGGCGAGAAGAACTGGGGCGATCTTGAGAATCACGTCCTGTCGGAGGCGGCCAGCGAGCGGCTTTGCGTCTTCGCCGGCCCGGTCCTCGCCGAAGACGACCGGACCTTTGCCGGCAAGGGTCCCAAAGGCACCAGTCTCCGCGCGCCGGTGCCGCGCCGCTTCTGGAAGGTGGTAGTCGCCCGCGTCAGTGACGGCATCGCCAGTTATGGCTTCGTGCTCGAACAGGATCTGTCGGACACGCAGCTGGAGTTTGCCGTCTCCGACGAGTTCATCGGCGCCATGTACCCGCTGACCGAAATCTCCGAAATGACCGGCGTCAGCTTCGATCAGTCGCTGATCGACGCCGACCAGTACGAAACGGTGCGCGGCACCGAAATTGCGATGCGGGCGGGGTCGCGCAAGCGGAAGAAGAAGGCTTAGGGTCGGAGGGAATCCCATGACCGAATGGACGCAATCCGAACTGAACAGTCTCAACCGCATCCTCGCTAACCTCTACCCGATGATCGGCGACGGCGTGCGTGTTGCCAAAGGTGTCGGTCTTTCGACGGCCCAGATCGCCTTTGACAACAAGGCGATCAACAACTGGTTTGCGATTGTCCAGCGCGCAAAGCAGGAGACCAGGGCCGACGACCTCGTCGCCTTTGCGCTCGATGAGAATCCCGGCGACCAGGCACTGCTGCAGGCAAAGCAGCACGCCCCGCCGCCGCCGGTCGAAGGCCCCGCGACCGCCAATTGGAGCGGCGCGACGGCGCCGGCCCAGCTCGAAAAAATCCTTGGTGACAAGAGCACGCTGGTGCCGATCAGCTATCTCGAACTCGGCCTTGTCAGGGCAAGATCGGTGGTGCGCATCAAGCGTGCGGATGGCAGCTCCGGCACCGGCTTCATGACCACCGGCGGGATACTGATCACCAACAACCATGTCTTGCCTGACGACGCTTCATTGGCGGGCACGGTGGTCCAGTTCAACTATCAGCGCACCGTTGCCGGGCTCGACGCGCCGCTCGACCAGTTCGACATCGACACCGCCGTGCCGCTTCGTACCTCCAAGGACAATGATTGGTCAGCTGTCCGCATCAAGGGCGATGCCTCCAAATGGGGCGAGTTGGAATTGAAGCCCATGGCCGTCAAGGCCGGCGACCATGTCAACATCATCCAGCATCCCGGCGGCGCGCAAAAGCAGATTTCATTCGTCGCCAATGTCGTGGCCTTCGTCGGCGGCGGCCGCGTCCAGTATCTGACCGACACGCTGCCGGGTTCCTCGGGCTCGCCGGTCTTCGACACCGACTGGAACCTGATTGCGCTGCATCACAGCGGAGGCTGGCTCACCGAGCCCAACGCGCCTACCAAAAGCACATATTATCGCAACGAAGGCATCGCGATCGACACCATCATCCAGGACCTCGCGGCCAAGCCCGTGTAGATGGTGAGCTATGCAGACCGATGGCGCAGCTCGATGCGCGGCGATTTGGGACTACGGCATGTAAAATTTTTCGGATGTGACGGTTTATAACGCCAGACACCAAACACCAGGGAGTTCAGAGATCAGCGCCTATTTCGACCTCAGGCTTCAACTGGCTGATCTCTACCCATTGCCTCCCGATTGGTTGCAGGTAACCAAGGACGCTGGAATCGTCGCTGGCGCCATCAACCTCCAGGGGGCGGCGCTTACAGTCTGGTTCAACATCCTTGACTATGCGTTGACCAATAAACTGTCGCAGGCGCTTATGACTGCCGTCGTGGCGCAAAATCCGCAGTGCGCGGCCCGGTTCAAGGCCTATCTGGACGAACTCGCCGCGGGCCAGAAACCGACGGCCGAGTTGCCCGGCATGACGACCGACGATCGGGTCAACACCGCGCTCGCAGGCTTCAACGCCGTCAACCAGCAGTCCAAGGACATTCAGGCCACGCTTGCCGCCGACAACGGCCTCACCAATGTCACCAGCCAGATCGATGTCCTCAAGACCTACAAGGACCTGCATGACCATCTGCAGAGTTTTCAATACGGCATCGGCAGCTTCCAGAACCTGCTGGTCGCCGCCCGCGACATGGGGGCCGACCTGGAGCAGGTCCGCGTCATGCGCAATTTCCTCAAAATATTGAAGCTCTTCTGTGTCTCTATCGGAGAGTCGGTCATGGAGCTGCCGGCGGGGCCGGCGCTTCACGATATCGAGCAGGCCTGGCTCGACGACCTCAAGGCGGCTGCGATCAAGTTGCAGGCTGCCATCGATAACAAGTCTCCGGACGCCTACGACGCGCTGTTTGACGTGCGCACCGTGCTGCGCGTCGTGCCGTCGCGGCTCAACCAGCAGATTTTCGTCACGGCAAAGAACCTGCCCTTCGGACTTTTGGCCACCGGTCTAGATACGATAGCCGGCAAACTTCCTGCAGAAGAGCCGTCCGTGCCCTTGATCAAGGCCGCGCATGACGCGATCATGGTGCTGTCCTCGACCATCTATGCGCGCGTCGTCGAGCACAAGCTATGGCAGGACATCGACAACAAGCTGGCCAGCCTTACCGACATGATCGAGCCGATAGAAGGGGGCGCTGCGGCGGACAAGTCGCTGCCGTTCCAGTTTTCGCCGCTGTGGCGAAACCTGGAAGTGAAGGTCAAGGTTCTTGCCGACCTCGACCCCACTGGAGCGTGGCGGGCGACGCTCGTCGACTACTCCACCGACGTCAACGACCAGCTATCGCGCGAGACCGTCGATACCGCCTTCATCCTTGCCTTCGAAGCCTATCGGGACGAGGCCCAGCAACGCTTCGTCCAGGTCGATCTGGCGCTGAAAACGGAATGCGCCTCGATCGTCCGCGTCAGCACGCCTTTGCACAAGATCATTGAGGACCTGGGGCCATGAGCGATGAACTTGCGACAGGCACGGAGACCGAAACTCCGGCCGATTTTATTTCGCTGAGCGACATCCGGATCGCACATCTCGAGCTGATGCGCATCGCCAGCAGCAATGAAGCCGTCGACCCATCGATGAGCCGCAGCGACAAGGCCGGCGCCGAGACGACGGAAGCCAGCATCGACAACACGGCCCCCGATGCGCAGGCCATCCGCGACTTCCTGGCCAAGGCACGGCGCGCCGGCAGCACCATCGCGCGGGAATCCGACCGGCGCGCGGCGCAGCGCATACTCGATTATTGGTCCGCCGAACTGGTCACGCGGCCGGGCATCACCTCAGCCGACGTCAGCCCGGCGCGGCTCGCGTCTTTCGCCGGCGGTGGTGGGCTCGAAACAGCCGAGCCAGTTGCCGTTGCGGCCGACGACGAATCCGCATCGCGTGAAATCACCGATTCCGGGGCGATCGCCATCGCTGTCCCTGAACCTGTAGTCGTGACGACCAAAGACGGTGCCGTATCCGGCGACGGCTTCGCATCCGACGACGAACTGAGTTCGGACGAACTGACCGAGCGCTTTCGCATTCGCGTGGCCGCCCAGGCGCGGCAATGGAAGAACACCGGCTATCCCGGCTATCTCCTGCGCGGCGAAGCGCTGAAGGAGGCGGCGGAGCTTCCGCAGGGGCCAGACATCGCCGAGTTCGTCGAGGCGAGCGCCAAGGCGGAGACCGACAGCCAGAAGCAGCGCGATCGCAGCAAGAATATATTGATCGCGCTGTTTGCCATCCTGGCCGCGATCCTTGGGGCAACCACCTATTTCGCCTACGTCCAGAGAAATGACGCTGTTGACGCGCGCAAGGATGCCGAGACGACGGCGAGTGAGGTCGCAAAGCTCAATGGAAAGCTTTCCACCGCCCTTGAAAAGACGGAAGACGCACGCCAGCGAGCCGAGGCTGCACTTGCCGTTGCCGAGAAGAAGGCGGAAGACGCCGCCAAGACGCTGGCCGAGCAGCAAGCCACGCAGGCCACTTTGCGATCCGCGATCTTGCTTGTGGTCGAACAGCTCAAACTCGGCAGCGTGTCCCTGGACAAGTTGGCGCCCGATTTGCGACAGGGGGTGCTGGTCGAGCTGGCCGGGCAGGTCAAAAGCGGCGAGGTCGCGCTCGACCAATTGCCGGCGCCGCTGCGCGCCGCGCTTGAACCGCTGCTTGGCAAAGACATAGACAAACAGCCTAACGTTCTTTCGGGATACAAGGTCGATTTCATAGGGGCCACGATCGGCTTGCCCAGGATAACCGACGACCTGGCCAACGACGCCGTGGCGCCGCCGCTTGATTACATCAACTACTCGCTGGTCATGGGCCGAACTCATCGCATGGCCATCTATTCGGCCGTCAACCTGGATCGGTCGCAGAGGTTGCCGCTGCAATTCACCGCCAGCAGACTGAAACCCGACAGCCGATTGTCGGTCGACTACCAGCCTCGTCCCAACTGGTACTTTCGCGCGGACCGGCCCTGGCTGGCGGCGCGATTTGCAAG
The DNA here is from genome assembly GCF_000502215.1 of Mesorhizobium sp. L103C105A0. Lineage (NCBI taxonomy): Bacteria > Pseudomonadati > Pseudomonadota > Alphaproteobacteria > Hyphomicrobiales > Phyllobacteriaceae > Mesorhizobium > Mesorhizobium sp. L103C105A0. Next base: position 72,652 of record NZ_AYXF01000013.1, read on the forward strand.
TGCCAGCGACATCGCCTGGGGTCCGGAGTTCGCCGGCGATCCGGCAACGGCGGCGCTCAAGCTGGCGCAGTATGCCTCTTTCCTGCCAAACACGATGCCGCAGCCGCGTACTTTCTACGGCAGCCGATGGGTGCCGCTCGAAAACTGGGTTCGCTCGCAGCACAATCCGCTCGCCAATCGGGTGACCATCTTCAGTGGTCCTGTCTTCCGGCCCGCGGACCAGCCGGTCGACGGCGTGCCGGTCCCTTATGCCTATTGGAAGCTCGCGGTGTCCTCGGTGTCGGCGGCCGTGAAGGGAGAGGTGAGGGAGCCGGAATTTGAGGTCGATGCGTTCTTCATTCCAGCCGACGCTACGGGGGCGTTCAACGTCGAGCAGTATCGGCTCCCGGTTGCCGAGCTTGAAAGGCTCACGAGCCTCAATTTCGACCCTCTCATCGAATGGACGGATTCACTGAAGAACCGCGGCCCCAATGGAACCGCGGCCGACGAACTGGCGGCTCGCGTCAAGCTGCTCGACGGCGCAAATGATGCACTGCGCGGTGACCTGATTGCCGTCCTCGAAGACGCAGACCTTCCGGTGGTCGAACGGCAGAAGATCGTCGCGGCTCTCGTCGAGATGGCCGGCCTGCAAAGCATAAGCGGGCTGACACCGGCGGGGCGCCGCAACGTGCTTGAGACCCTGCTTGGGGTACCGCCTGAATTGTGGGAACGCCCGGACTGGCTGGCTGTGTTTGCCGGCGCGCGCCGGGCGGTTGCCGATCTCGCCCTTTCGGCAGCCGACGGCCAGACTGTTATCGGTGAGCAGGATCGCAACGCACTCAACACGCTGAAGGACCGGCTGCGTATCCAGCAGAGCCCACAGACGGTTTACGTCCAGTTCGCCGGCATGGCGCGCGAGGAGGCCGGGGCGCTTTCCGCAAAAATGCGGGCCTTGGGCTGGGGCATTCCAAACCCTGGCGAAGAACGTGTCGCCGCTGCCGCCGGCAAGAACGAAGTTCGCTACAACCCCTACAACGACGCCGACCGTGGCGCCGCCGAACTGCTGGCCGCCGACCTCACGGTTGCCGCTGGCCGACTGGTGACAGCCCGTGCGGTGCCGATCATCAAGGCCAACACATTGGAGATATGGACCAGCATATAGAAACACTGAAGGCCCGAGCGGGGCGAAGACAAGGGCGCGTAAAAAAGCCGCGATGCGCCGCTCACTATCGTCGCGACAAATACGGGCTGTTCTCACTCCAGAGGTTTTTACATGCGCACGCGTCACGCCGTCATGCTTGCACTTTCCGCGCTTTGCATTCCAGCCGTCTCCATGCCGCTGCAGAAAGCCAACGCGCTGGAGCCTGAAAAATACACGGTCTATTGCGCCAACGATCACATCGAGGTTTCGTTCTGGGATCTCGAGCAGATGAAGGTGCGCAACGGCTCCGATGTCTGCCAGTTCCAGAGCTACACGAGCTACTCAAGCGCCTTGAACTTCGCGCAGAAGAATTTTGGTGGGGAAGGGGCGAGTTGCAGCTGCTAGGAGTGCTGGCTTGGAGTGCGCTGTTCAGGGAAAGAAAGATGGTGGGCGATGCAGGGATTGAACCTGCGACCCCACCCGTGTGAAGGGTGTGCTCTCCCGCTGAGCTAATCGCCCGCTCGTTGCCCGAAGGCCAAGCGAGCCGCGATATAAGGGAGGCAGGGTTGTGAAGTCAAGGCGATGCGCCGGCCTTCTGTGCCTGAAATAGGCGAGGGCAGGCGCTGCCGCGCAATCGCCCGTTTCGCTCAGCCGGCCGCAGCTGCAATCAGCCGTTCCGCCAGGTCGAGCGTCAGCGCGTCGAAATGCGAAATCACCGCCGACGGCTCGAATTCTCTGACATGGCGGTCGGTGTAGCCGAAATCGACGGCGACCACCGGAATGCCGGCTGCCTTGGCGGTGTCGATGTCGGTCTGCGAATCGCCGACCATCAGCGCATGATGCGGATCGCCGCCGGCGAGCCGGATGGTCTCGGTCAGATGGCGCGGGTCGGGCTTGCGGAAGGCGAACGTGTCCTGGCCGGCGATCGCGGCGAAATGCTTTGTCAGGCCGAGCGCCTCGATCAGCGCTTTCGAATTCGCCTCATATTTGTTGGTGCAGATGGCGAGCAGATAGCCGGCCTTCTCGAAGCGGGCGATGGCTTCGACGACACCGGGGTAGGGGCGCGACTTGCCGGGGATGTTGAGTGTGTAGTGGTCGAGGAACACCTTCAGCAGCCTGTCGTGCTCCTCCACCGCCAGCGATTTCTGCTGCGCGGTATGCGCGCGCTCGATCATCACCCGTCCGCCCTGGCCGACAAAACGCCGGAAGCCGGCCTCGTCGACAGCGGCAAGCTCGCTGGCGGCAAGGCTGTGGTTGAGGCTGTCGAGCAGATCCGGCGCCGTGTCGATCAGCGTCCCGTCGAGGTCGAACACGATGATCGGTTGGGTCATGGCCTGTCCTGTGGCTGATGCATTGCAGGCAGGCGATAGCGGCTGCGCTTCTTTCAGGCAAGCCGGTGCGAGCCAAAGTCTTTGACCCTGCGGGCAAAAGTGCTAGGAGCGCGCATCCAGAAAAATCAGAACCAAGCCAAACCCCTGGGGCGAGCATGGATGCGAGGCAGTTGAAAGTCGAGGCCGCGCGGGCAGCCCTTGCCCATGTCAGCGACGGCATGCGCATCGGCATCGGCACCGGGACGACGGCCGACGAATTCGTGCGGCTGCTGGCCGAAAAGATCGCCACCGGCTTGTCCGTCATCGGCGTGCCGACGTCGGAGCGCACCGCAGCCCTTTGCCGCGAACTTGGCGTGCCGCTGTCGACGCTTGAGGAAACGCCCGAGCTCGACCTTACCGTCGACGGCGCCGACGAGATCGACGCGGCGCTGACACTGATCAAGGGCGGCGGCGGCGCGCTGCTGCGCGAGAAGATCGTCGCGGCGGCATCTCAGCGCATGATCGTCATTGCCGATCGCTCGAAGATGGTCGACACCCTTGGCCGGTTTCCCTTGCCGATCGAAGTCAACCAATTCGGCCTGTGCGCGACCGAAATCGCGGTCGCGGCAGCGGCCAAAAGTCTCGGCCTTTCCGGCCCGGTTACATTGAGGATGACGGGGGGCCAGCCTTTTGTTACAGACGGCGGCCATTTTATCCTCGATGCATCTTTTGGCCGCATTCCGGATACAAGAGCGCTTTCTAATGCTCTCCATGCCATTCCTGGTGTGGTCGAGCATGGTCTTTTCATCGGGCTGGCGTCAGCGGCCATCATCGCCGGCGGCGACGGCATCCAAACAGTCCATGCCGCCCGAAAACCAGGGAGTTCTACCGATCATGATGTTGCATAACCGGGTTCGCAATCTTTGCGCCGTTCTGGCGGCTTCGGCCGTTTTCGCCTTCTCTTCCCCGGCGTTCTCGCAGGAGATCACGGAATCGCATCTGAAGGCGGCACGGGCGGCGGTCACGGCAATCCACGCGACCGACTCGTTCGACAACATCCTGCCGCAAGCGGCGGCCTCGCTCGAGCAGCAGCTCATCCAGAAGAACCCTGATATGCAGGAGCTGATCGGCAAGACCGTCAGCGAAAAGGCACTGGCGCTGGCCTCGCGCCGTGCCGATCTGGAGAAGGAAGCAGCGCTCGCCTATGCCAAGGTGTTCTCCGAGAAGGATCTCACCGACATCGCCGCCTTCTACAATTCCGATGCCGGCAAGAAGCTGCTCGACAACGGCCCCAACGTGACGCGCGAACTGGTGAAGGCCGCCGACATCTGGCAGAACGGCCTGGCGCGCGATCTCGCCCAGCAGGTCGGCGAAACGCTGGCAGCCGCCGCGAAGGCCGCTGCTCCGGCCGCGCCTGCGCCGGATAGCGCAACTGCCCCCGCCGATGGCGCTGCACCTGCCGACGGCGATGCGCCCGCAGACGGTGACCAGCCGGAAGCGCCGAAGAACTAAGACGTCTGATTTCGCCACCGGCATCCTTGCCGCTGGACCAGAAAGCCCGGTGGAAACCGGGCTTTTCTTTTGGCTTCATGCAGCCTACCTGTCTCAAACATTTCTTGGGGCAAGGAACAGCAGCATGGCCGGTTACGACTACGATCTCTTCGTCATCGGCGGCGGCTCCGGCGGGGTGAGGGCGGCGCGCGTGGCGGCAGCGCTCGGCAAGCGTGTCGGCATCGCCGAGGAATACCGCTATGGCGGCACCTGCGTCATGCGTGGCTGCGTGCCGAAAAAACTCTATGTCTATGCCTCGCAATTTCCCGAGCATTTTGCCGACGCCGCCGGCTATGGCTGGACGGTGCCGGAGGCGAGCTTCGACTGGCCGACGCTGGTCGCCAACAAGGACCGCGAGATCGCCCGTCTGGAAGCGATCTACGAAAAGAACGTGAAAGGCGCCGGCGGCGAGACGTTCCACTCGCGCGCCATGCTGGTCGACCCGCATGTCGTGCATCTCCTGGGCGATGACCGCACCGTCACCGCCGACCAGATCCTGATCGCCACCGGCGGCCGGCCGGCGCCGCACCCGGCGCTGCCCGGTCACGAGCATTGCATCTTTTCCAATGAGGTTTTCGACCTCAAGCAACTGCCGAAGGCGATCATGATCGAGGGCGGCGGCTACATCGCCGTCGAATTCGCCAATATCTTCCACGGCTTGGGCGTCGACACCACGCTGGTCTATCGCGGCAAGGAGATACTGTCACGCTTCGACATGGACCTGCGGCACATGTTGCACGAAACCATGGAAAAGAAGGGGATCAAGATCCTCTGCCACGCCGTGTCGGAATGGGTCCGCAAACGGCCGGACGGCAGGCTGGATGCGTTGGTCACCGGCGGCAAGGTGCTGACCGTCGACCAGGTCATGCTCGCCATCGGCCGCCTCCCCAACACCGAGAATATGGGCCTGGAAGGCGTCGGCATCGANCCAGGTCATGCTCGCCATCGGCCGCCTCCCCAACACCGAGAATATGGGCCTGGAAGGCGTCGGCATCGAGCTCGGCTTAACCGGCGCCATCGTTGTCGACGAATTTTCCCGCACCAACATCGACAACATCTGGGCGATCGGCGACGTCACCAACCGCGTGCAGTTGACGCCTGTGGCGATCCACGAGGCCATGTGTTTCATCGAGACCGCATTCAAGGGCAATCCGACCGCGCCCGACCACGACACCATCCCGACCGCCGTCTTCTCACAGCCGGAGATCGGCACCGTCGGGCTGTCCGAGGACGATGCCGTCAAGCGCTACTCCGATATCGAAATCTACCGCGCCACATTCCGGCCGATGCGGCACACGCTGTCGGGCCGCGACGAAAAGATGCTGACGAAGCTGGTGGTCGACGGCGCCACGCGAAAAGTGCTCGGCGCGCACATCCTCGGGCCGGACGCCGGCGAGATGGCGCAGTTGCTCGGCATTCCGCTGAAGGCCGGCGTCACCAAGGATGATTTCGACCGCACCATGGCCGTCCACCCCACGGCAGCGGAGGAACTGGTCACCATGTACAAGCCGACCTACCGCGTGAAGGACGGCGTGCGGGTCGATTGATGCCCGCGCGCTCCATCTTGAATACCCCCATCCCATCGCAGCCGCTGTTGCCACCGCGATGGGACGCCTGAAGCTTATTACAACAAAGTGCCGCGCAGGATGACCAGCGCCACCGAGAAATAGATCACCAGGCCGGTGACATCGACCAGCGTGGCGACGAACGGCGCCGAGGCGCTCGCCGGATCGAAGCCGATCCGTTTCAGCGCGAACGGCAGCATCGACCCCGACAGCGAGCCGAAGGTGACGATGCCGACGAGTGCTGCCCCCACGGTCGCCGCGATCAGCGGCCAATGCGGCCCATAATCGTAGAAGCCCATATATTGCCAGAGCGCGATGCGGCAGATGCCGACCACGCCAAGCATGGCGCCGAGCACGAAGCCGGTGGGCAATTCGCGCAACGCCACCCGCCACCAGTCGCGAAGGCCGATCTCGCGCAGCGCCAGCGCGCGAATGACGAGCGAGGTCGCCTGCGAACCGGAATTGCCGCCCGAGCTCATGATCAGCGGGATGAACAGGGTGAGCACGATCGCCTTCTCCAGTTCGCCTTCATAGCTTTGCATGGCGTTGGCGGTCAGCATCTCCGAGATGAACAGCGCGCACAGCCAGCCGCCGCGCTTCTTGATCATGGCGAGAAAGCTCATCTTCATGTAGGGCTCGTCGAGCGCCTCCATGCCGCCGAAGCGATGCGCGTCCTCGGTCGTCTCCTCGATCATGGTGTCGATGATGTCGTCGATGGTGACGATGCCGAGGATCTTGCCGTGGTCGACGACGGGAACCGCGAGCAGGTCGTATTTGGAGATCGTCTGCGCCAGTGTTTCGCAATCGGTCAGCGGCGTCACCGTCACCGGCGCGCGATCCGGCGCCACCGACAGGATCGGATCGTCCGGCTCGCCGGTGATCAGCCGGCGCAGGCCGGTCGAGCGCACCAGCACATGCGTGTCTGGATCGACGATGTAGATGGCGTAGACGGTCTCCCGCGTCCGCTCCACCTTGCGGATGTAGTCGAGCGTGCGCCCGACGGTCCAGTCCGACGGCACGCTGACGAATTCGGTCGTCATGATCGAGGCGGCGCTGCCTTCGGGATAACCGAGAATGGAAAGCAGCGTTGCCCGCAGCGGCGGGACCAACCCGCCGAGCAGCTGGAGCGCGCCGGTTCGTCCAGTTCGCGCAGGATATCGGCGGCGCGGTCGACCGACATGGCGGTCAGGAGCTTGCACGCCTTGGCGCGCGGCAGCGCCTCGGCCAGATCGGAGGCGCCGTCGAGTTCAGGCTGGTCGAAGATCTCGACGAGCCGCTCGAACGGCATTTCGCAAAGCAGTTCTATCGCGGTATCGCGAGATTCCCGGTTCAGGGCCTCGACGACATCGGCGACGTGATCATTGGCAAGGATACGGGCGATAGCGACGGCATCGTCGCCCGCTACGACGGGGGTAAATTCGTTCATGGCTCACTCCTTGCCGTCCGGCGGGACGTGAGCCGTTAGAGGTCACATCGAGGCGGACGGCGGTTGCGTTCGACTACTGTCGCCAGGCATGGCGCGGTGACCTTTCTGCTCGCGGTTCGAGTTGGAATTCAGCGAGCGGGCGCAACATAGGAGCGCATCTTGGCGAGTCAATCGCGGGAGTGGCGGAAAACAGCCGGGAGCCGGCCCAATCGCGAGACTGTGATGATTATTGAAGGGGGAGGGAGCGAGTGCCCCGCCGCCAGTGGCGGAACGCGCTTCGGCGTGGCTGCTATTTCTGCTTCAGCCGGCGTGAAAAACGCATCCATTTGTCCTCGACCGGCCGCGGCTGCGTAAGGATGGTGGTGAGCTCGCGCGGCAGGTTCGGAACAAGCGGCCTCTTGGTGGCGACGCCGTCGGCGATCGCGACCACGCTGTGATAGAATTCTACGCCCGAGGCCGAGCGTGGCGCCACCGCCTCGTGCATGATGCTGATCACCGTGACATCGGGACAATTGTCCTTGATCGCCTGATGGAAGGCAATCTTGCCATCGGGATCGAGCGCGCCGGTCGCTTCGTCGAGGAACAGCAGTCCCGGTTGCTGCAGCACGATGCGGGCCACCACCAGCTTCTGCTTCTGGCCGCCCGACAGCAGCTGGTCCCAGATCTTTCCCTCGCGGCTTTCATCGGCCATGTGTTCGATGAAGTCGCCAAGGCCCGCCTTGTGCAGGGCAGACGCCACTTGCGCATCGCCATAGTCCTGCTCGGAGCCGGGCAGGGATACCAGCTGCTTCAGCGACACCTGCTGCAGCTTGACCTCCTGGGCGGCATAGAAACTCTTCACACCGTCAGGGAAGACGATGGTGCCGCGGCCATAGGGCCACAGGCCGTTGATCGCCTTGATCAGTGAAGTCTTGCCGCAGCCGGATTCGCCCTTGAGGAATGCCCACTCGCCGCGCCGGAAGCGCAGATTGGCAGCACTCAGGAATGGCGTGGCGTCCTCGCCCTGATGCGCCAGTTCGAGCTTCTGGATGGTCAGGCCGAAGACGGGGTTCTGGCTGGCATAGTGGAAGTCGGACTGGCCGGTCTGGCTGTAGAAGTCTTGCGGCTGCTGGACGTTTTCGATGGCGTTCGCCAACTCAATGACGCGCTGGCTGTTGGCCCGCAACGTGGCGAGACTCGGCATGACATGGATGAACCAGGAACATTTGCTGATCAGCGCGTTGACCTGCTCGGAACCGGTTATGTAGCCCTTGAGGTCGACGCCGTTGTGGATGAACGGCACCAGACCAGGTCCGTAGGCGACAACTTTGGCCCCGACAAAATTATAGACCGATTCGAATCCCGCATAGAGGGTGTTGACGATGTTGAGCTTCGACCAGGTGGTATCGATATCGAGATAGAGCCGTCCATGTATCGTCTTTTGCACGTCTTCGCCTTGCGACGCCGACACATGGAAACTGCGGCGCAACAAGGTGATCAGTTCGCTGCGATAGGTGCCTTCGGCCTTCTGCATCCTGACGTTGAGCCACTCCAGCATTCCGCCGAGTTTGATCGCGATCCAGGTATTGACCGGCACGTAGATGGCAACCGCCAGGAGAGCGAGGACGGCGCTGCCATAGCTGCCGAGGGCATCCAGGCCTTTTACCTCCACGGAATTCGCCAGCAAAGCGCCGCCGACAAAATAAAGTGAGGTGAAGACGCCGAAGACACCTTGGGCAAGCCCGATGGCGCCGCCCGCCATGTCTTTGATGGATTCCTGCACGCGCTGATCGATGTTGTCGGGCGCTGGCGCATCTGGCGAGCCATTCTGAGCGTGGTAGTGCGTATGGTTGGTATCGAGCAGCGCCGCATTGAAACGCGCGTTCAACCAGGCGCGCCATTTGCGATGCAATGTCGCCGATACAAATTTGCAGGCGCCTATGATTCCCATGTCCTTGAACACGACCAGCAGCACAAGCAGGCCGGCATTGGTAAGCACCGATTCAAGGGGCGTGGTATTCGCGGCGTCGTGAAAAAAAGCGATTGAGGCTGCCAGTTCGCCCGCCAACACGGTAAACCAAACGTCGGCCTTGCTCGACAGGGCTATGATGAGTGCGAGGACGACGGTGAGAGCCCAGGCCTCCCTCCACCGGTCCGAGAACCAGTAGGCCCGCATCAGTCCCCAGAAGGTCCGCATCGACGATACTGGCGTCAGGGGCGACGGCCCGACGGGGGCGTCGCGGTTCCAAAGTGCCGATATTGAACGTCGCGGTCTGTCGACCCGAATCACAATCCCGCCCAAACCTTTTTTAGTTTTGTTACGGATAGTAACACCAATTGATCATTTTCTATGAATTTTATCCCGGCGGATGTGAAGCAGCCCACCCGCCGTTGCCATGAGGCAACAGTTGGCGCTGCGAGATCGCCGTCTTTGGGCCAAATTTGTCCTTTATTTCAATGTGTTGCGAGAACGTTCAGATGTGCGAATATATTCCCTGAGGGAAGGCTCATACACGGCTTTGTGACCAAAAGGCCTGCCCGTCGGCCGGTTTTCCCACCGCGCGCTAACCGGATCGCCCGAAAAATTGCCGTCCATGATCGCCCCAGGCCGCCCGAATCATCTCACCGGCCATCATGGTTGGGCACGCAAGATCGTCGCTGCTGTAAAGCGACTGTTCATGAGGTGGCACGCGCTTTTTAGCTGCAGTTCAACACCGTTTGACAATCAAGCGCACTGGAATGAACCTTGCCGGGCACTGTCGGCACCAATGCATGTCCGGTCCCCAACAAGGAAGCTCCCCAATGCTTGCAAGCGCAGCCGTTCCCGCAATCGTGACGCTCTTTGCCTGGCTGCCTCTTGCGCATGCCGGCAGCCAGACCATTCCGGCAAGCGCCGAAGGGCAAATCGAGTTCAATGCGCCGTCCGGCAACATCGGCTGCATCTACACGCCGAAGGGCGGCACCAGCACCTACGAGCCACAGGATGGCGGTCCGGAACTGAGCTGTTCGCGCGTCGAGCCCAGCTACGTCACCGTGATCCTTGGGCCGAACGGCCCGGCGACATTGATCAAGAATCCGGGCGAGCAGGGCTGCTGCAGCGATGTGGCGAAGCTGGCTTACGGAAGCAGCTGGAGCAAAGGGCCGTTTACCTGCCAGTCGTCAACCAAGGGACTGACCTGCACGGGCAGCAACGGCCACGGATTCTTCCTCAGCAAAGCCAAGGTGACGGTGAAATAACCCGAGCATGATCCCGAAAAGTGGTTGCCGGTTTTCTCGGACAAACGGGAAACCGTTTTGTCCAGAGATCATGCTCAAACAAGGAGATAGAGCCCATCCCGATTTCCATCGGGATGGAACAGGCTCTAGCCGGCCTTTTCCAGTTCGCCCTTGGCCTTTGCGACCGCGACTTGGCGGATGGCATCAGTCAGCGTGTCGGCGTCCTGCGCGCCCATGACGGCGTATTTGCCTTCGAGCAGGAAACACGGCACGCCGGTGATCCCCATCCGCGATGCCGTGGCGATTTCTGTGCGCACCTCCTCGACGTCGGCATCGGTCGGCAACAGCGTTTCGACCACGGCAGCGTCCATGCCGGCCTCGCGGGCGGCATCGATCAGCACGGCGTGGTCGCCAATATTGCCGCCTTTCTCGAAATACAGTTGGAACAGCCGGCGCACGAGCCGGTTCTGCACGGCTTCACCGGCGGCACCGGCCCAGCGGATGACACGATGCGCGTCCAGCGTGTTGGCGGCGACCTTGATGGCGTCGAAAGCGAAATCGATGCCTTCGGCTTCGCCGAGCGGCTCTATGCGGGCATGCATCTGGCGGATGCGCTCGTCGCTGCCGAATTTGGCCAGCATGTATTCGCGCCGGTCCTTGCCCTCGGGCGGGATGGTCGGGTCGAGCTGGAACGGCCGCCAGCGCACATGAACCTCAACGTCGCCGGCAGCGGCAATCGCTTTATCCAGCCGCTTCTGGCCGACGAAGCACCAGGGGCAGACGACGTCGGAAACCACGTCGACGGAAATGGAATTGTCATCGCTCATCTTGATCTCCTGCAGCCGAGCGTTTTACCGAGCATGATCTCGGCTACGCTCAGTTCGGCTTGCGCCACCATGTCGGCCATTGATAACCGAATATGGGAGTCTTTTTGGGATGATCCAGGTAATTCCAGTAAGCGAGCCATTGCTGCGCGTTGTACTGCATCGGCACCATGAAATTGCCGGAGATCAGCAATCGGTCGAGCACGCGCACGGCGGCGACATAGTCTTCCTTGGTCCGTGCTCTCAGCATCGCGTCGATCGCCGCGTCGACCGCCGGATCGGCGACGCCGGCCAGATTGAATGAACCTTCTCTTTTGGCCTCTGAAGAACCCCAGCGAAGGTTCTGCTCCATACCGGGCGACAGCGAGTTGCTGAACCCGCTCGACCCGACAAGAACCTCAAAGTCGAAACGCTGCTTGCGCGACTGGATCTGGTCGGCTTCGAGGCTGCGGATGGTCACCGCGATGCCGATCTTTTCCAGCGAGCGCTGATAAATGGCGGCAAAGCGTTCCTCGTCCTGCGAGGCGGTCAGGATCTCGAAACCGAAGGGAATTCCCTTTGGGTCCAGCAGGACACCATCCCTAACGGCGTAGCCCTGGCTCTTCAGCAGGTCGAACGCCACCTTCATCACCTTGCGGTCCTGGCCGGTGCCGTCATTCACCGGCGGGCGCCAGCTGCCGTCCATGACATCGGCCGGCACGCGGCCGGGGTAGGGCGCCAGCAGCGCCTTTTCCCTGTCGCTGGCGGGATGGCCGAGCGCGGAAAGTTCGGAATTCTGCCAGTAGCTCATCGTGCGCGTGTACTTGCCGCCGAACAGGTTCTTGTTAGCCCATTCGAAGTCGTAGAGCATGCCGAGCGCGCGCCGCACCTCCGGATTGGAAAACTTCTCCAGTCGCGTGTTGAACAGGAAGCCGGTCACCACGGGCGGTATGCCGGTGTCGAAGGTCTCGGCGATCACCTCGCCGCGATGAAAGGCGGGAAAATCGATATCGCGCTCGCGCTTGACCGGATCGCCCTCATCGTAAATGGCGCAGATGCCTTTCTTGAACGCTTCCGTCTTGGCATTGGCGTTGAGGAAGTACTCGATGGTGATCTGGTCGTAATTGTCGAAGCCGCGCTTGGAAGGGATGTCCTTGCCCCAGTAATTCGGGTTGCGCTTGAACACGATGCGCTGTCCCGGCTGCACCTTGTCGATGATGTAGGGACCGCTGCCGATCACCGGCTTCAACGTCGTCTTGTCGAAGGTATCCTTGTTGAAGGCGTGCTTTGGGATGATCGGCGTCAGCGCGATGATCAAGGGGGTCTCGCGATTGGCCTTGTCGTTGAAGGTGAAGCGCACGCTGTGATCGCCGGTCTTTTCGAGCTTGGCGATCAGGCTCATGCGATCCCTGTAGGGCGGGCGGCCCTTGTCGGTGAAGACATCGTAGGTGAACAGCACGTCATCCGGCGTCACCGGGTCGCCATCGGACCACTTTGCATTTGGGTTGAGATGGAACTCGATCCACTTGCGCTCGGGATCCATATCGGCTGTGTCTGCGAGCAGGCCATAGAGGCTGAAGGCCTCGTCGTAGTTGCGCATCATCAACGGCTCGAAGACGAGATTGCCGAAAATGAGGTCCTGCATGCCGCGCGCCGTGGTGCGCAGGCTCTTCAGGATGAACGGGTTCAGATTGTCGAAGCTGCCGACGACGCAGTAAGTGATGTTGCCGCCCTTGGGCGCATCGGGATTGACGTAGTCGAAATGCTGGTAGTCGGCTGGCAGCGCCGGCTCGCCCTGCATGGCGATGGCATGTTTCGGTTCCGACATCGCCACGCCGGGTGCAAAGGCGAAGAACGAAATTGCGGCGATCAGCCAAACAAGAATGCGGCCCATGACCGTCTCCTTACTGGGCGGCTTGATGATTCGGAGTGCACCCTAACATGGCGCTGCGGCGCTCCGGCCAGATACATCAACCCAAATCGCACGACCCAAATTGCGAGGCCAAGAATTGCAGGCGGCGGGCTGGATTCGGCTGCTCATGCAGTGTAACACGCGCTCCGAAGTCATTCTGTTGCCTCAATTCGGCAACAGGTAGCAGGACCACACGGCGCGAAGAAGCCGGTCCCGGGATCATTTGAGAGGAAATGCACGACATGACGAGCCTGAGCAACGCATACCGCCTTTCGGTCCTGGCCGCAGGCGTGGTCGGCTTTCTGGGCGCCGGACTTCCCACCGCTTCGGCACAGCAACAGATTCCGCAGGGTTGGTTCAAGGCCTGCACCAAGCAGGAAGATGTCGACATCTGCAATGTCCAGAACATCATTACTGCCGGCAACGGCCAGTTCGTCACCGGGGTCAGCCTGATCGAGTTGAAGGGCAAGGTAAACCGCAAGGTCTTCCAGGTCACGGTTCCCCCAGGTCGCCTGGTGCCCCCCGGCATCGCCCTGCAGATAGACGCCGGCAAGGCGACGAAGCTGGATTATGTCATTTGCTTCGCCGACCGTTGCGTTGCCGAAGTGCCGCTGACCGACGCGCTCGTCGCGTCCTTCAAGAAGGGACAGGCGATCACGCTGACCTCGATCAACTTCCAGAGTCAGCCAAATCCAATCAAGGTTGCCTTGACCGGCTTCAGCGGCGCCTTTGACGGCGCGCCGCTGCAGCAGTCGGACATCGAGGATCGGCAGAAAAAACTTCAGGATTTCGTCGTCAAGAACAACCAGGACTTCGCCAAGAAGCTCAAGGACGAGCAGGCCAAGGCCAAAGCCGCCAACTAATCGCCGGGACAGATACCGGAGCGACAAAAAGCGGGGTCATGCCCCGCTTTTTTGTTGTCGTCACGTCGATGCAAGGTGATGTCAGTGTCTCGACTGGCGTTTTGGCTCATAGCGTCCGTCGGGCCGCTTGTCGAACATCTCGCCGATCTGTGGATGCCGGACCGGTTCGCCCGATTGATCCTCGAGCAGGTTCTGCTCGGAGACATAGGCGATGTATTCGGTTTCCGAATTCTCGGCGAGCAGGTGATAGAACGGCTGGTCCTTGCGCGGCCGCACGTCGGCCGGGATGGCTTCGTACCATTCGTCGGTGTTGGCAAATTGCGGATCGACATCGAAAATGATGCCGCGGAACGGAAACAGCCGATGACGAACCACCTGTCCGATCGAAAATTTGGCCGTTTTCATCATACTCACCACTAAGCCTCTAGAGCGCCCGGCGTCCCCTCGAATGTGCGAAGAGCGCTCTAAGACTTTGAATTTACACACACCGTGGCCAAAAATCGAGCCCGACTTAGGTCTGGGATCAGGCTTTATTTGGCGCAGAAAGCGTGTCAGTTCAATGCCGAAGCGCTTGACGCCCGATGAAGCTACGGGCTAGCCCGGTCCCGGGGTTTCGGGCCAGGGCAAAAATGTCTGACATTGTCGGTCTTGTTCTTCCGTTCTTCGGGCTGATTTTCATCGGCTTTCTGGTCGCGCGCATCACCAGGCAGCCGCTGGAAGCGCTTGGCTGGATGAACACCTTCATCGTCTATGTCGCGCTTCCTGCCCTGTTCTTCCAATTGCTGGCCGCACGCCGTTCGAACAGTTGACCGAATGGCGTTTCATCTTCGGCTCGGTGTTTTCCACCTACACGATCTTCTCGATCATGTTCGTCTGGTCGGTGACGGCGTCGCGCGGCGAGATAGCCCAGTCGACGATCAAGGCGCTGGCCGCGGCCTACGGCAATATCGGCTATATGGGGCCGGGGCTGGCGCTGCTCGCCTTCGGCGAACAAGCGGCGGTCCCCGTTGCGCTGATCTTCTGCTTCGAAAATATCATGCATTTCGCCATCGCGCCGATGATGATGGCGCTGTCGGGCGACGACAAGACATCGCCGTGGCGGCTCATCCTCGGCGTAGTCAGGAAAATCGTCCTGCACCCGTTCATCATCGCGACCGCGCTTGGCGTCGGCGCCGCCTATCTCGGCTTTCACCCACCGCAGCCGGTCGATCGCCTGCTCGAATATCTGTCTCGGGCGGCCGCCCCTTGCGCCCTGTTTGCCATGGGCGTGACGCTTGCGCTCCGGCCCCTCAACCGCGTGCCGCATGAGTTGGCGTCGATCGCGGCGCTGAAGCTGATCCTGCATCCATCGCTCTGCTACGTCGTGCTGAGCTGGATCGGGAACTTTTCCGAAATCTGGGTTTTTTCAGCCGTGCTTTTGGCGGCATTACCGACCGCAACCAACGTCTTCGTCATCGCCCAGCAATATGGCGTCTGGGTGCAACGCGCGTCGGCCAGCGTGCTGATCACCACCTGCCTCTCGGTGCTGACGGTGACCGGGCTGCTCTACATGATCCGCCACGGCATCTTACCGCCGGACCTGTTTCCCTGAACCGCCGGTAAGCGCCGCAAAGCCGCTGCCCGGCCTCAAGCCTTCGCGCATGAAAAAGGCGCGCAGCGGCGCGAAACTGCCGAGCACATTGAGGCCGGCGCTGCGTGCCATCTGCGCCGGCAACATGTCCGACAGCAACGACATGTTAAGCAGGTTGACCGCGCCCGAACGCGCCAGAATGTCGGGACGGCGCCTGGAATCATAGGCGGCCAAAGCCCTTGCGGCGCCAGGGTCGCCGCGATTTTCGCGTGCGATTCCAATCAGATCCTCGACGTCCCTGATGCCGAGGTTTAGACCTTGGGCCCCGATCGGCGGGAACACATGTGCAGCCTCGCCGACCAGCGCCACACGGTTTTGCGCGAAGCGCCCCGGTGATGCCGCTGAAAGCGGGTAAATTTGTCGGCCGGGCTCGACCGACACCCGGCCCAGCATCGACTGCATCTGCTGCTCGACACGCTCGGAAAGCGTCGCGTCATCGAGTGCGGCGAGGTCCTTCGCCGCCTCCGGTTTCACCACCCAGACGAGGCTGGAGCGGTTGCCGGGCAGCGGCACCTGGGTGAACGGCCCGGTCTCTGTGTGGAACTCGGTCGAGGTGAAGCCGTGTTCGCTGCGATGGCCGAAATTCAGCACCAGCGCCGCTTGGCGGTAGGATCGCACCGAGGCCACTATGCCTGCCGCCTCGCGCGCCGGCGACAGGCGCCCATCGGCAGCGACCGCAAGCGCGGCCGAGACTTCGCGACCATCAGTCAAGACGGCATGCGCCTGATCGGCGTCCAGACGCCAACTCTCGACCATCGACGTCAGCCATTCGATGCCGGGATGGGCCGCGACGGACTTGGCCAGCGTCGGGTTCAGCGCACTGTTGGGCAGGTTGAGCCCGAACTGCTCCTCGCCGATCTCCATGGCGCGAAAAGTCACCACCGGGCTGCGGATCAGCCGGCTGGTCGCATCAACGATGCGCATCACCTTCAGCGGCGCGGCCTTCGGCGCAAGTTCGGCCAGCACGCCCAGCCGATTGAGAACCTTGAGAGCAGGGTTCATCAGCGCCGTGGTCCGGCCATCGGGCCCGCCTGCTTCGGGTCCGACCAGGGTTACCGGAAAGCCCGCCTCGGCGAAACCGAGCGCCGCGATCAGTCCGGCAGGGCCGCTGCCGGCTACCAGTATCCGTGCTGTCTCGCGATGATCCAAATTGGACTTCCAGTTTGCGATGCAGGTGTCTACCCATGGATATAGGTCAGACCATGCGGCTTGATCAACGCGGCGATTAGGCTCATTCGGTTGTCATGACCGGCCAGCAGGACGATTTCAGCCATCTCGACCGCGCCGGCCGCGCCACGGCAAGCCTGGCCCGCAGCCCCCGCCTGACGGTCAACATCGCCATCGCCGGCGGCATTCTGCTCGCCTGGTTCATTCTCGGCGCCATGGCGATCCGCGGCGCCGAAGCCCGGCTCCCCGGCGTACCAGGCCATGTGGTCCTGCGATATCTGCCGCAACTGCCGCTGCCGGATGTCCTCGACCGCTTCTTCGGCATGTGCCTGACGCCCGCACCACTTGATGCCGGCGGCGCACCGGTTCTGGCGCTGATCGTGATGTGGTTTTTGATGGCCGTGGCGACGATGCTGCCGTCGGCGGCGCCGATGATCCGTACCTATTGTGAAATCGCCGACACCGCCCGCATCAAGGGCGAGCCGGTGGCCCATCCGCTGGTCCTGGCTGCCGGCTACCTCTCGACATGGCTTGTCGCCTCTATCGGCTTCGCGGTGCTGACGTTGCTCGTCCACGCATTTACGTCCTCCGCTCGATTGCTCGATCCGGTGAGCGGCCTTGCCGCGGCGGCCGCGCTGCTGGTTGCCGGCCTCTACCAGTTCAGCAGCCTCAAGCAGGCCTGCCTGACAAAATGCCGGAACCCGTTCTCGACACTGTTTTCCAACTGGAGCGCGGAGCCGGGTGGCATCTTCCGGCTAGGGCTGAAGCAGGGCCTGTGGTGCCTCGGCTGCTGCTGGGCGCTGATGCTGGTGATGTTTGCCGTCGGCGCGATGAACGTGTTCTGGATGGCGCTGATCGGCCTGTTCACCTTGATCGAAAAACAGACCACCGGCAGCCTTCCAACCCGAGTGGCCGGTGCGATACTGCTTGTCTGGGTAGTCGCCCTGCTAGTAGTCTCGGCATGACGGGGGAGAATTCCATGGCAGAGCAAGGCTGGGCAATGAAAGGAGAGCTCGTACTCTCCTGCAATTGCACGGTTTTTTGTCCTTGCGTGCTGTCGCTTGGCAGCCATCCGCCGACGGAGGGTTATTGTCAGACCTGGGCGGGCTTCCGCATCGACGCAGGCCATTTCGGCGAGGTCGACCTGTCCGGCCTCAATCTCGGTCTGGTCATGGAAATCCCCGGCTTTATGAGCCGCGGCAACTGGACCGCAGGCCTGTTCATCGACAAGCGCGCCTCCGTCTACGCGGTGAAAGCGCTGACCAGGATCTTCACCGGGAAGGCCGGCGGAACAACCTCGCTGTTGTCGATCCTTGTCGGCAAGTTCCTCGGTGTCGAGCAGGTGCCGATCACCTACGAGACGCGTGACAAGACCCGCATTTTCCAGATACCGAAGATCATCGACGGGGCGGTCACACCGATTCCCGGCAAGGATCGCGAGAAGGATACCGTGATCGGCAACTCGGAATACTGGATCGCGCCGGAGATCATCGTGGCCAGGTCCGACAAGAGCAAGATGCGGGCTTTCGGCCGCAACTGGAACTTTGCCGGCCGCTCGGCCGAAATCTGCAAACTGGATTGGCGGGGCCCGTGAGCAAGAACACAACGGCCAGAAACGCCGCCAAAAAGATCACCGACCGGATTCCGAGGCCGAAGAAAAAGGTCACCTGGCCGCAGGCGCGGGCATTCTCGGTGCATCTGTTGACCGCGTCTGGCTCGTTCCTGGCCTTCCTGTCGCTGGTGGCGGCAAGCGAGCAACGCTGGACGGCGATGTTCTGGTGGCTGGGGCTGGCGCTGTTCGTCGACGGCATAGACGGGCCGATCGCCCGCAAGCTCGAGGTCAAGGAGATTTTGCCGACCTGGTCGGGCGAACTCCTCGACAACATCATCGACTATGTCACCTACGTGCTGATCCCGGCCTTCGCACTCTACCAGCGCGGCTTCATGGGCGAAGGGCTGTCGTTCCTGTCGGCGGCCATCATCGTGGTGTCCAGCGCCATCTATTATGCCGACACCGGAATGAAGACGAAGGAGAACTTCTTCAAAGGCTTTCCGGTCGTCTGGAACATGGTCGTGTTCACGCTGTTCGTCATCGAGCCGGGACAGTGGGTGTCCTTCGGCGTCGTCGTGGCGGCCGGCATCCTCACCTTCGTGCCGATCAACTTCATTCACCCCGTGCGGGTGGTGCGGCTGCGGCCAATTAATCTTGGCATGACGCTGCTCTGGTGTGCTTTCGGTGCGCTGGCGCTGGCGCAGGCGGCCCTTGCCGCCTTCTACGACCAGATCGGCGTTTTGGGCGAACAGGTCAGCGTCTTTACCAAGGTCGGCATCACCATCACCGGACTTTACCTCGCCTGCATCGGCGGTATCATGCAGTTCTTCCCCAAACTCGGCGCCAAGCCGGACACTAAGAAAGCCTGACCGCAGGAAAGCCCACAATGTCCAAAGCAGTCCGTATCCACGCCCATGGCGGTCCGGAAGTCCTGACCTATGAAGACGCCGATCCGGGACAACCCGGCGCCGGGCAGATCCTGGTCAGGCACACCGCGATCGGCCTCAATTTCATCGATGTCTATCACCGCATCGGCCTCTATCCGCCGCCCGGCGGCTTCCCGCTGATCCCCGGCGGCGAGGCGGCAGGTGTGGTTCTCGAGGTCGGTGCAGGCATCGACTGGCTGAAGCCGGGCGACCGCATCGCCTATGCCGTCAACGTCGGCGCCTATGCCGAACAGCGCGTCGTCGCCGCCGACCGCGTCGTCAAGGTGCCGGACCGCATCAGCGACGAACAGGCCGCCGGCATGATGCTTAAAGGCATGACGGCGGAGTATCTGTTGCGCCGGACCTTCAAGGTGAAGGCAGGCGACACCATCCTGTTCCATGCCGCCGCCGGCGGCGTCGGGCTGATCCTGGGACAATGGGCAAAACATCTCGGCGCCACCGTGATCGGCACGGCAAGCTCAACCGATAAGATCGAGCTCGCCAAGGCGCATGGCTTCGGCCATGTCATCAACTACAAGGAGCAGGATTTCGTCGCCGGCGTCGCCGCCATAACCGACGGCAAGAAATGTGACGTCGTCTACGATTCGGTCGGCAACGACACATTCCCGGCCTCGCTCGACTGTCTGAAGCCGCTCGGCATGTTCGTCTCTTTCGGTCAGTCCTCTGGACCGATCCCGCCATTTTCGATGTCGCTGCTGGCGCAGAAGGGCTCGCTGTTCGCTACCAGGCCGACTTTGTTCGTCTACAACGCCAAGCGTGAAGACCTCGAAGTCTCCGCCGCGGCATTGTTCGACGTGGTGTTGAGCGGTGCGGTCGAGATCAAGATCAACCAGCGTTATGCTCTGAAGGACGCCGGCAAGGCGCAAGCCGATCTCGAAGGGCGCAAGACCACGGGCACGACCATACTGATCCCCTGATCTGCCTTGCTTTCAGCGTTTTGCCGCGACGCCAGGCACTGTTTGCACGAAAAACCGGGCGATCGGTCTGTTGTACGAAGCAGGTCGGTCTTTACCCCTTGAGTTTCCGCTGAAATTCTTGAAGCTCTTTCAAGGTGGGTGCTGCTTTCGCACGAGAGCGGCCAGCGCATACCATGCTGGCGGGAACACAGAACATGTCCGGGAACCGGATGGGAGGCACTGTGAGTGCAGATCATGATGGAGCGAACCTGCTTGAGGTTCGTGGCCTGACCAAGATATTCGGCACGCTGACGGCGTGCGATCATATCGACCTCAACATCGCCAAGGGCGAGATCCACGCGCTGCTTGGCGAAAACGGCGCCGGCAAGTCGACGCTGGTCAAGATGCTGTTCGGCTCGCTGGAGCCCAATTCCGGCGAGATATTCTGGAACGGCGAAGCGGTGCGGATCACCAGTCCGGGCATGGCGAAGAAGCTCGGCATCGGCATGGTGTTTCAGCACTTTTCGCTGTTCGAGGCGCTGACCGCGGCCGAGAATATCGCTCTGTCTCTGGATGACGGCTCACCGATCAGCTCGATCGCGGCCAAGGCGAGGGCGCTTTCCTTCAGCTATGGCCTGCCGCTCGATCCGGACTCGCTGGTCGGCGATCTCTCGGTCGGCGAACGCCAGCGCATCGAGATCATCCGCTGCCTGTTGCAGACGCCGCAGCTCATCATCCTCGACGAGCCGACCTCGGTGCTGACGCCGCAGGAAGCCGACAAGCTGTTCGAGACGCTGGAGCGCCTGCGCTCCGAGGGCAAATCCATCCTCTACATTTCGCACCGGCTGGAAGAGGTCAAACGCATTTGCGACCGCGCCACCGTGCTGCGTCACGGCAAGGTCGTCGGCCATTGCAATCCGCGCGAGGAAACGGCTTCGTCGCTGGCCCGCATGATGGTCGGTAACGAGGTGAAGGCCGTGGTGCGTGCGCCGGCCGAAGGCATCGAGACCGCGCAGCCGCTGCTCGAAATCCGCGCCCTCAGCCGCAAGCCGGCAACGCCGTTTTCGATTCCGCTGAAGAATATCAACCTCACTGTGCGCGCCGGCGAGGTGATCGGCATTGCCGGTGTCGCCGGCAACGGCCAGGGCGAGTTCTTCGAATCCGTCTCCGGCGAGGTGCTGCAGCAGGACGCCGCATCCGTGCGCATCCGCGGCAAGGATGCCGGCTCGCTCTCGATCACAGGCCGGCGGCTGATGGGCGCTGCCTTCGTGCCGGAAGAACGCCTCGGCCATGGCGCGGCGCCACGCATGAAGCTTTCGGAAAACCTGCTTCTGTCGCGGCACGCCACCGACGGCAAGGTTTTTGTCGGCGTCGGCGGCGCCGTCAAAAGCGGTGCGGTCTATGCCGCCGCCCAGCGCATCATCGTGGCGATGGATGTGCGCAAGAGCGCGCCCGATCCGGAAGCTGCGGCCCTTTCGGGCGGCAATCTGCAGAAATTCATCGTCGGTCGCGAACTCGACCGCAGCCCTGCCGTCATGGTCGTCAACCAACCCACCTGGGGCGTCGACGCCGGCGCCGCCGCTCATATCCGCCAGGCGCTGATCGAACTGGCGCGCAGTGGCTCGGCGGTTCTGGTCATCAGCCAGGACCTCGATGAGCTGTTCGAGATTTCGGACGCGATCGCGGTCATGCACAATGGCGAATTGTCGAAGCCGCTGCCGATCGCCGAGGCCACTTTCGAGAAGATCGGCCTGTTGATGGGCGGCGCCGAGCCCGGCCACGCCGAACATGGTCTGGAGACGGCATGATGCGCCTCGAACTCGTCAAACGCCCACAGCGCTCGATGCTGTTTTCGGCGCTGTCGCCTTTCATCGCCTTCGCTCTGACGATCATCGCCGGCGCGGTTCTGTTCGCGCTGCTCGGCGTCAACCCGCTGACTGCTTTCGGGATTTACTTCATCGAGCCGATCAGCCAGGTCTGGCAGCTGCATGAGCTGGCGATCAAGGCCGCGCCGTTGATCCTGATCGCGGTCGGCCTGTCCGTCTGCTACAAGGCCAACATCTGGAACATCGGCGCCGAGGGACAGTTCATCCTCGGCGGCATTTTCGGCTCGGCCATTCCGGTGCTGTTTCCCGGGTTCGAAGGCCCGCTGGTGCTGCCGCTGATGCTGTTGTTCGGCATGGTCGGCGGCGCCGCCTACGCTGCAATCCCGGCTCTCTTAAAGACGCGCTTCGGCACCAACGAAATCCTGACCAGCCTGATGCTGGTCTATGTCGCCCAGCTTTTCCTCGACTGGCTGGTGCGCGGTCCCTGGCGCGATCCGCAGGGCCACGGCTTCCCGCAGACGATCCAGTTCAACGACTCGGCGGTGCTGCCGGAACTGATGCCGGATGCCGGCCGCGCAAATTGGGGTTTTGTCTTCGCTCTCATCGCAGCCGTGCTGATCTGGGTGCTGATGAGCCGCCTGCTCAAGGGTTTTGAGGTCCGCGTGCTCGGCTCCAGCCCGAGGGCAGGGCGCTTCGCCGGTTTCGGCCTCAACCGCATGGTGTTCTTCGCCTTCCTGCTGTCAGGCGCGCTGGCTGGGCTTGCCGGCATTTCGGAAGTCTCCGGCGCCATCGGCCAGCTCCAGCCGGTGATCTCGCCCGGCTACGGCTTCACCGCCATTATTGTCGCGTTCCTCGGCCGGCTCAATCCGCTCGGCATTGTCGCCGCCGGCCTGGTGCTGGCGTTGACCTATCTCGGCGGCGAGGCGGTGCAGAGCGCGCTCGGCATTTCCGACAAAGTGGCACGCGTGTTCCAGGGCATGCTTTTGTTCTTCGTGCTCGGCTGCGACACGCTCATCCACTATCGCATCCGTCTGGTCGGCATGGCGCTGACGAAAAGCGCGGCGAAGCTTGAAGCCGCGCCGAAGTTGAAGGAAGCCCGCTGATGGACATCGCCGTCAACATCCTTTTGACCATCGCCACGGCGGCGACGCCGCTTTTAATAGCGGCCATCGGCGAACTGGTGGTCGAGCGCTCCGGCGTGCTCAACCTCGGCGTCGAAGGCATGATGATCATGGGCGCCGTCGGCGGCTTCGGAGCCGGCTATCTCACGGGATCGCCCTGGATGGGCCTGTTGGCGGCAATTGCCATGGGCGCGGTGTTCTCGCTGCTGTTTGCGGTGATGACGCTGTCGCTCGCCACCAATCAGGTGGCGACCGGCCTGTCGTTGACGCTGCTCGGCCTCGGCCTTTCCGGCATGATGGGGACCAGCTTCGTCGGCCAGCCCGGCGAGCGGCTGCCAAACCTCTACGTTCCGGTGCTCACCGACATTCCCGTGGTCGGCAGGCTGTTGTTCGGCCAGGACCCGATCTTCTACATCTCGATCGCGCTGACGGCGGCCGTCATGTGGTTCCTGTTCAAGACCCGCACCGGCCTCACTCTGCGCTCGATCGGCGACAGCCACACATCGGCGCATGCGCTCGGCATCAAGGTCATCCGCTACCGCTATCTCGCGGTCATCTTCGGCGGCGCCTGCGCCGGCCTTGCCGGCGGCCATCTGTCGCTGGTCTACACGCCGCAATGGGTGGAGAACATGAGCGCGGGCCGCGGCTGGATCGCGCTGGCGCTGGTCGTCTTCGCCTCCTGGCGGCCGTGGCGCGTGCTCGCCGGCGCCTACATCTTCGGCGCGGTGTGGATCGGCCAGCTTCATGCACAGGCATTTGGCATTCCGGTGCCTTCGCAGCTGCTTTCTTCTCTGCCCTATCTGGCAACCGTCGTGGTTCTCGTTCTAATCTCGCGCAACAAGCGTCTGACGATGATGAACACGCCGGCTTCCTTGGGGCAGCCATTCGTTCCGGATCGTTGACAACAAAAACAAACGGGAAGCTCCAAGGCTAAACTCAGAGAGGTAACACAATGAAAAAACTGCTTATTGCGTTGATGACCACGACCGCCGCCATGTCACTGGCGGCGTCCGCGCAGGCCGCCGACAAGTTGAAGGCATGCTGGGTCTACACCGGCCCGATCGGCGACTTCGGCTATTCCTACCAGCACGACCAGGGCCGCCTCGAGGTGGAAAAGGCGCTCGGCGACAAGGTCGAAACCGCCTATCTCGAGAACGTCTCGGAAGGTCCCGATGCCGACCGCGCTTTCGAGCGTCTGGCGCGCGAAGGCTGCAAGATCATCTTCGGCACCTCTTTCGGCTTCATGGACCCGGAAGTGAAGGTCGCCAAGAAGTTCCCCAAAGTGATGTTCGAGCACGCCACCGGCTACAAGACCGCTGACAATCTCGGCATCTACAATGCGCGCTTCTATGAAGGCCGCTATGTGCTCGGCCAGATCGCCGCCAAGGAATCGAAGGCAGGGGTCGCCGGCTATATCGTTTCCTTCCCGATCCCCGAAGTGGTGATGGGTATCAACTCCTTCATGCTCGGCGCGCAGTCGGTCAACCCGAACTTCAAGGCCAAGATCGTCTGGGTGAACTCCTGGTTCGATCCGGGCAAGGAAGCTGACGCGGCCAAGGCACTGTTCGATCAGGGCGCCGACATCATCGTTCAGCACACCGATTCCACCGCTGCCTTGCAGGTGGCGGAAGAGCGCAAGCTGCACGGCTTCGGCCAGTCCTCCGACATGATCAAGTTCGCGCCGAACGCGCAGCTGACCTCGCTGACGGACGAATGGGGGCCGTACTACATCAGCCGCGTTCAGGCAGCGCTCGACGGCACCTGGAAGCCGGACAATGTCTGGCTCGGCATCAAGGACGGCGCCGTCAAGCTGGCGCCCTTCACCAACATGCCGGACGATGTGAAGGCGATGGCCGAGGCAACCGCCAAGAAAATCGCAGATGGCTGGAACCCCTTCACCGGACCGGTCGCCAAGCAGGACGGCACGCCGTGGCTCAAGGACGGCGAAGTCGCCGACGACGGCACGCTGCTCGGCATGAACTTCTATGTGAAGGGCGTCGACGACAAGTTGCCGCAGTAAATATCGGAAACGCAAAGGAGAAGGGGCGCCGCGCGGCGCCCTTTTTCATTTCGCGGGCTGCACGCTTCGACTGCGAAACCGCGCCGAGGGCTGTGCCAAAAATCCGAGGGCGCCGGGAGGCGCCCTTTTTGGTAATTTTCTAAACCGCCGAGCCGTAAAGGTCGTAGGCGTCGGCGCGGTCGATCTTGACCGTGACGATGTCGCCTTGGCGCAGCGGGCGGCGCGACTGGATATGCACCGAACCGTCGATCTCGGGCGCGTCGTATTTTGTCCGGCCCTTGGCAGACGTGCCATGCGCCTCGTCGATCAGCACCGGCAGGCGCTTGCCGACCTTCTTGGCCAGCTGCGTCGCCGAGATCTTCTGCTGGCGCTGCATGAAGCGATGCCAGCGCGCTTCCTTGATCTCCTGCGGCACCTGTTCGAGGCCGAGATCGTTGGAGCGGGCGCCGCGGACCGGCTCGTATTTAAAGCAGCCGGCGCGATCGATCCTGGCCTCGTCCAGCCAGTCGAGCAGCATCTCGAAATCCTCGTCGGTCTCGCCGGGGAAACCGACGATGAAGGTCGAGCGTATCGCCAGATCCGGGCACACCTCGCGCCAGCCGCGAATGCGCTCCAGCGTCTTTTCGCCATGGGCTGGACGGCGCATGTTCTTCAGCACCTGCGGCGAGGCGTGCTGGAAGGGGATGTCCAGATAGGGAAGGATTTTTCCATCCGCCATTAGCGGGATGACATCGGCGACATGCGGGTAGGGGTAGACATAGTGCATGCGTACCCAGATGCCGAGCTTGCCCAGCTCCTCCGAAAGGTCGAGGAATTTCGCCCGCACTTCGCGGTCGCCGAACATCGACGTCTGGTACTTGATGTCGATGCCGTAGGCGCTGGTGTCCTGCGAGATGACCAGCAGTTCCTTGACGCCGGCCTTGGCCAGCTTCTCGGCCTCGCGCAGCACATCGGCCGCCGGGCGCGAGACGAGGTCGCCGCGCAGTGCCGGAATGATGCAGAAGGTGCAGCGGTTGTTGCAGCCTTCGGAAATCTTGAGATAGGCGTAGTGGCGCGGCGTCAGCTTGACGCCTTGCGGCGGCAGAAGGTCGATATAGGGATCGTGGCTGGGCGGCGCCGCCTCATGCACCGCGGCCATCACGCTCTCATAGGCCTGCGGGCCGGTGATGGCGAGGACGTTGGGGTGCTTCTCTCGTATGACGTCCGGCTCGGCGCCGAGGCAGCCGGTGACGATCACCCGGCCGTTTTCCGAAAGCGCCGAACCAATGGCGTTGAGCGATTCGTCGCGGGCCGAATCGAGAAAGCCGCAGGTGTTGACGACGACAAGGTCCGCGCCGTCATGCTTGCGCGCGATCTCATAGCCTTCGGCGCGCAGGCGCGTGATGATGCGCTCGGAATCCACAAGCGCCTTCGGGCATCCAAGGCTGACGAAACTGACGCGAGGCGCAGACATGAGAAACATTCCGGGTTTTTCGGGATCGGCGGCCAGTACCACACTTATTGCGGCATTGGTATGGGCAGCGGCTGCGGCGAACGCGACCACTGCCTCCGGCAGATACCCGTAGTATACAGAAGCTGTAGGACCGGCAGAGTCAGCTCACCACAGGACTGACATGCGGCCAGACCTCGACAACGCCGCGATAGACCATATCGATCGCGACGTAGAGAATGATCAGCAGGCCGACATAAGCGATCCAGCGGTGGCGGTGCAGCAGCTTGGCAATGAAGCTCGCGGCCAAGCCCATCAAGGCGATCGACAGCACCAGGCCTATGACAAGCACCGGAAAATGATCGCGCGCCGCACCGGCGACCGCCAGCACATTGTCCAGCGACATCGAAACATCGGCGACGACGATCTGCAGGGCCGCCTGGCCGAGCGTCTTGCGCGGCGCCTTGCCACCTACCGTTCTGTCGCTGTTGAGGTCGGAATCGGAGAGCGCCTCGGTCGCCTCGAACTCGTCGGCATGCGACGTCCGCAGCTCGCGCCACATCTTCCAGCACACCCACAACAAAAGGATGCCGCCGGCCAGCAGCAGGCCGACAATGGCAAGAAGCTTGACGGTGACGGCGGCAAACAGGATGCGCAGCACAGTCGCCGCCAACACGCCGATCAGGATGGCTTTCTTGCGCTGCTCGACCGGCAGGCCGGCGGCGGCAAGGCCGATGACGATGGCATTGTCGCCGGCAAGCACCAGATCGATGGCGATGACCTGGAGGAGGGCCGTCATGCTTGCAGCGCTGAAAATGTCCATCGACCGGAGCCCCTTGCTGTATCGGCGTGTTCGTCGTCGGATATGCCGACGCCCTAACGTGTATGGTTCCCGCGCGTCAAGAGACTGCCGGCGCAATTCCAGGAAAAGTGCGTAGCGGTTTTCCGTCCGGAATCATGCAAAAACAAAGAGTTAGAGTGGGTCAGCTGCTCTGTAAAAAGCTGAACCGCTCTAACGGCCGACGCTGAAAGCCACGGGAATAGGGAAGGTCGTTCTGCCAGAGAGAATTCTGGTCGCAGCGAATTCAGTCGTAGAGATTGTACTTCGCCCAGTCGGCTTCCGGAATCTCGTCGCCGATGCGGTAACGGAACTGCAGGACCTCCATATGGTCAGGCGCCGTCTCGCATTTGAACTTCAGCCGGTACCACTGCCCCTTGCTGCGGAAGGCAGCGCCCGGGCTGCGGATGGCATCGGCCTTCATTTCCGGCGTCGCGAAGGCGTAGGCGACGACGCGGTCTGCCTTGTACTTGTGGTCGTCATGGCTGATGCGGTCGAGCACTTCGGCGTCGCATCTCTGCTCCAGCCGGGTCTCCGGGTCGAGTTTCAGCAGGCCGGCGCGCAGGGCGGCGTCCATCGCGTGGGCGGGCCAGGCCAGCGTCACCGAGGCCAGCGCCGCAAGGAATAGTTTTTTCATGGGCGGGAGAACGACCATAACTCGCGTGAAAAATCAACCGGAGTGCCATTTTGGGGCAGCCGGATATGCGCGGAAATCGCCGTTGGCCGGGCAGGGTGTTTTGACGCAGCCGCTTTGATACGTCGCCGGCGCCATTCTTATTTGTCCGGGCTGCCATGCACCGATTGCCTGTTTCGCCGTCTTTGCGCTTCTCGCGATCGCGGCACCCACCGCCACGGCCGCAAGGCGATATAGACAGCGAGGAAGGCTCTTTGTGCAAGGCCGGCCTCGCTGTGCCAGACCTCCCTTATCCCCGCCGCCCGCAAGGCCCTTCGTTGGGTGCTGTTGCGGTCCCAGCGCCGGCTGATGCTGCCCGCCCGGTAGTATTTGTGGCAGAGCACTTGCGGCAC
Organism: Mesorhizobium sp. L103C105A0; assembly: GCF_000502215.1. Taxonomy (NCBI): domain Bacteria; kingdom Pseudomonadati; phylum Pseudomonadota; class Alphaproteobacteria; order Hyphomicrobiales; family Phyllobacteriaceae; genus Mesorhizobium; species Mesorhizobium sp. L103C105A0. Next base: position 100,849 of record NZ_AYXF01000013.1, read on the forward strand.
GCGGACAAAGCCGCCGAGCAGCGACAGATGCAGAAGCCAGGTCCAGTCGGCGCTGAATTCGCCTTGGCTGTTGGGCTTGATCCCGCCGCTACGGTGGAACGCCCAGGCCCTGAATATCCCACGATTGGGAACCCACCATCCATGCGGCTGGCGCGCCATCGCCCGGCCACGCGCAAAACCGTCCTGCAAGCCCTCCAGCAGGTCGAACTTCCACGTGGCACTTTCGCCGCTGACTTCGATCACTTCGACGTCGCTGAACGACAGTACGGCCGCGGGATTGGCATCGAGCGCCCGCACCAGCGCCTCGATATAGGTTGGATCGATGACGTCGTCATGGAAGGCAAAGAACATCAATTCGCCGCTGGCATTGGCCATCAGATCGTTGGAGTTCTTCAGCCATCCCAGGTTTTTGTCCCGGCGGAGGATACGGACATCGTCGCGGCCGCCGGCGAAGGCTGAAACGATCTCGAATGTCGCGTCGGTCGAATTGTCCTCCCCGACCAGGATCTCGATATTGTCCCAGGTCTGCGCGGCGAGGCTGTCCAGCGTACGCGAAATGAATGCCGCCGAATTGTAGCATGGCACCAGCGCCGTGACCTTCGGCCGCCAGCCGGATCGAAGCTGGACTTGTTTCTGCGCTACCTGCTTCGCGCCGCCCTGTTCTGTCTCACCCATTCACTCGATCCCGCAGATTTGCCGCGCCAGCCTGTCGGCAAGCCACGGCGCCGTCGAATATTTACCTGTGTCGACCGAGATGTAGTTGCCCAGGCGGTTGACCCCGAATTGGTCGCGGCGATGGATTGTGGCTTTCGGGTCGCTGAGCGAACCACGCCCTTGCGCAAACACGAAGCCGCCGCGTACCTCAAGCTCCTCGGCATCGTCGAACATGCTGGAAACACTGGGCACCAACCGGGCGAGCGTGGCGCGAACGTCGCCGATGAACCGCTGTCGTGCGTCGGCATCGAGCGCTTGCGGCGTTTCGATCGACAATTCGCCACTCTCCGCAAGCAACCCGCTCGGGTACCAGGAGAGATAGAAGTTGCGCCCGTCATAGTTTTTTATGTCGCCGAACGGGCCAAGGGCGACGACCGCGCATGGCACATTGACAGGCTGCCTGGTGCGGCCGAACAGGCAAAGCCTGTAGCGGTGCGACCATCCGGGAACCGGCTCGATGCCGGCCGTGCGGTCGACAGCCAGCCGCCCCTCCCAAAGGCAATTGACGACGATGTCGAACGCCTCACTTTTCTTGCCTGCGACCGCCACGCGCCATTTCCCGTCAATTCCGTCCACCGGCTGTGCCGACAGGACTTTGGACGCCATCCGCAAGCTGATATTGGGTTCACCCCGAAGCGCCGCGCAAAGCCGGTCGGCAACCCATCGCGTGTTGACGGATCGCTCCGGCACCTGGAAGCCGCCGACGATCTGGTCCGAGTTGGTGACATCGGCCAATTCAGTTCTGGAAAGCCGTTTCGACCGCGCCGCCGATACGTCGGCAAGGTAGCTCGTGGCGTCAGCGTGGCTGCGCACCAATACATCCACACGTTCAAAGATCGCCCCCAGCGCCTCGGCAGCGACGATCGAGTTGCGATGGATCAGATAAAGGTCTTCCGAAAGGGTCGTGTGCGCTTCCAGATTGCTTCCGATCAGCTCGGAGACAAGCCTGCCGAAACACAGTCCTCCCGAAAGCAGATGCCGAGCGGTCAGCAGCGAGGGATCGTTCCCGTAGAGATAGCCGAGATGAATCTTGCCCTCGTTCCAACGGCTGGCGCAGGCCATCGGCTCGCTCTCCTTGTCGAAGAGGGTCACCGCGTAGCCTCTGCGGGCCATCATGAGAGCGAGGCTGGCGCCCATGATGCCGGCGCCGAGAATAGCCATTCTGCCGCGAGGCGCTGTCATGTCCTGGCGCGCATCGCGGCCTCTCCTTTCCCGATGACTGTTATCAGGGGTTCGATACGTAGTTTTCAGGGTCGTATTCGGTATCGCAGAAAACCAGCAAAGACGGGTTCTCGCCTTCATAGGTCTGCAGCGCCCACACCGGGGCGTCGACCAGCACCGCGCGATTCGATGCGGTGAGCGTCAGCCGTTCGACCTGTTCCTGATACCGAAATTCGATGCCGATCTCGCCCGACAGCTGCATCATCAATTGCCGGCCCGAGCCGTGTGCATGTCCGCCCCGCGACGTGCCGCGCGGCGCGGTGACGACGAACGCCCGCACGGCTTGGAAATTGTAACCGCTGAACTCGATAGCGGTCAGCATTCCCCTTGGATCGCTATGTAACGAAGTGGGGATCTCGGTGACCTTGCCACCAAAGAACGTTCGATGCTGCATAACGTAAGCCCGCCAGATGCCGGTCGAAATTTTACCTCAGACTAGCGCTTATATCAAAAGACAGGGAATACAACCACTTAGGCGGTGTTTGGGAACACTGCAGCGGATCGATGTCGAGCTCGGCCTCAGGCCGATAGGTGCCGACTACCGAAGGTCGCCGCGCCGTCACGACTTCTGAGTCGCGGCCGAAACCACGGCTTAAGACCTTGGTCTGAGCGGTCTAGGACCTTTGAGTTCGGAAGGCCGGCCGGTTCCAAGGAGGGTGATCTACTTCAGCAATTTCAAAGAGTTATGCTGGTTGGCGTTTCGCCGGCCGGCCGCTTCGTTCTCGCAATGAAAGCACATCTATATCTAAGTTTACCCTTTGTGTTAGCGATTCCTCATGTTGCCCGCTATAGCGGTTAGTGGCGGTGGCAATCTCGGAGGTAGTTATGACATCCCGAAAGACCCTTTTTGCTGCATTTGCGGTGTTCTCGCTTCTGGTGTCGCCGGCCCTGGCTGCTGCTGGTGGCAACGGCCATGGTAACGGCCATGGCAATGGTAACGGCAATGGCAATGGCAATGGCAATAGCGGAGGAAACGGTAATGCTGGCGGCAATGGNCGGCAATGGCGGAGGCGGCGGTTCGGTCGGCAAGTCGGCATCCGCCAAGGGCCAGGCCCCTAAGGGCCAGGTCGCCAAGGCCGCTACCCCTTCTGTGTCCAAGGAAAAGAATATCCATGCCAAGCTCGGCCGGTTGAACTCGCTTCAGCGCAACGCCAACGCCTTTATGCACTCCAAGAGCAAGAACTTCGCTGGCGTGCAGGCTTTTGTGACACAGTCGGCAATAGCCAAGAACGCTCAATCGGCGCTCGACGCCGCTAATCAGGCGGTTACCGACGCCAAAGCGGCGCTCGACGCGCTGAATGCGAAAGCGGCTGACCCGAATACCCTGCCCGAAGATGTCCCGACGCAGGCCGACCTCGATGCAGCACAGGCAGCGCTCGATGACGCCACCCAGGATGCGGCCGCTGCTCAGACCGCCGCCACAGCTGCCGCTGCCAACGTCCCATCGATCGATGCAGCCCTTGCCCAAATGGCCAACAAGCCCGTTGACCCTGAGGTGACAGATTGGGCCAATAGCGTACTTGCCGACAAGATCGACCAAGTAGCCGCCAAGCTGGCGCCGGCCGCGCCTTAAGGCCCCATGCGGCGGCAGCGATCCAATCGACGATAAGCCGTCGGGTCCGCCCGGCGGCTGTACCTTTCTCGCCTATCTGCAGCGTTGGTCCTAATGCAGGTCCGAGATTCTGGTGATGGCTATTTTGCGAAATCTGCAGCCGCGCCGCCGTCCTCAACGCTGAATTCATGCGTGCTTCGCGCATCTTCATCGACCACACGAAACCAATGCTCCTGAAGCGCTCTAGGCGACACCCTTTGGCCCGTGACCTTCTCTACCGCAGATAACGGATCATCGGCGTTCGTGGCCTGAGATGAGACACACTCCTCTCCATGCCACTCTTCCACCTGGTACTCTGGCATGCCGGCCTACCTACCGCTCCCCAGAGCCTTCGCTTCCCGCTCCAGCGTCTCGCGTCGGTTGCCGTGCTTCGCGATCAATTCCTTGACCTGCTGCGGGGTGATGCCGGCCTTGGTGGCGAAATACTCGACTTCATAATCCTCATCGGCAGAGACGCGGTCCCGATCGCGGAAGTCCGTCTTCGTTTTGTCGTCGGCCATTTGCTTTGCTCCTGGTTGAATGATCAACCGCAACGTGCAGCCGCAGCCTTTTGTTGCAGCGGAGCCCGGATTTCCGAAACGGTCACGTGGGAAAACGAGCCTCAGTCGCAGGAGGAGCTGGTGTTGCTGTAACTTTGAACGGAACGGTTCTTCTCCTTGACGGTTGTGACGTGAAGGAGATGCCTCATGTTTGAAAGTGTGATGTGGTTGATCGTCGTTGCTGGTGGGCCACTGTTGCTGGCCCTATTGATGGCGTACGTTCTTATGACCCGACGCCACCGTGGTCCTGCAGAACGCATGGAAAGCGACCGCGCGACCAAACGGCTCTATCGCCAGGACGAACGTTGATCCTGAGGCTGGCGCAACGTTTGCGCTCACGCTGGCCCGCTGCCTCACGGTGGCAGGCTTCTTCGTTTTAGGAAGTTAGGAATAACTTAGGAAAGATTTGGCCCTCTTTGAAAATACAGAGGCAATTCAGCACGGTAGCCAAATATCTGGCGGAGGGAGTGTCCGCCTTGCCCCAGTGACATATCGGTCCAATCAATATAGAATATCATTTAAATTCAGTCCCATAGGCTTATGCAGCGTTTTATGCCATTGCATGCGCCCTCACCGTGTTGCATATTTTTTGGTGGGTCTAATGATGGGTCTTGGAGGTAGGATTGCCGCGCAAAGCTAGAGAGCTTGGACCGTTGGAGGTCAAGCGCCTTTCGAAACCGGGGCTACATGCCGTTGGCGGCGTGGCGGGTCTGGGGTTGCAGGTCAAGGATACCGGTGCACGCTCCTGGTTGCTTCGAATCTCCATCGGGCAACGCCGGCGAGAGATTGGTCTTGGTGGATATCCGGACGTCACACTCGCCCAGGTTCGCGAAAAAGCGCGGGAGATGCGTGCAGCAGTTGATCGCGGGGCCGACCCCGCCGAACAAAGGCGGGCAGCCAAGCGTGCTCTGTTGTCTGCAGTCGCGAGTGAAATTACCTTCGATGAAGCGGCGCGGCGATGGCATAAGTCGAAGCGCCGTGAATACAGGAACGAAAAGCACGCCGCACAGGTCCTGACGACGATCCTGACTTACGCGTCTCCGGCATTGGGTACTGTGCCGGTGGGGTTGATCTCACTTGCGCACATTGTTCAAGTTCTCGAACCCATCTGGGCTGAGAAGACTGAGACGGCCACCAGGCTTCGGGGTCGAATTGAGAACGTTTTGTCCTGGGCCACAGTGTCGGGTTTTCGATCCGGAGAGAATCCTGCAAGGTGGAAAGGGAACCTTGATTCAGTACTTCCAAAGCCGAAAAAGCTGAGGTCGGTATCGCACCATTCAGCCCTGCCATTTGATCGAGTTGCAGAGTTTCTTGTTGCTTTGAAGCGGATTGAGGGGATGGGGTCCAAAGCACTCGAATTTGCTATTTTGACAGCTGGCCGGTCGGGCGAGGTGCGCGAAGCGAAGTGGAGCGAATTTGATCTGCAGAAATCTGTTTGGACGGTCCCAGCCGATCGAATGAAGGCGGGGAGGGAACACAGTGTACCTCTTTCACGGCAAGCCATGCTTGTTCTCGATGGCATCCCAAGGTTCTTGCATTCGGAGATTGTTTTCACGGCACCGCGCGGGGGTTCGCTCTCGGACATGACGCTGTCAGCCGTGATGAGGCGGATGGGTGTTGCAGCTGTTCCGCACGGCTTCCGGTCTACGTTTCGCGACTGGGTGGCCGAACGCACTGCATATCCAAGCGATGTAGCTGAGATGGCACTGGCACACAGCATTCGCAACAAGGTTGAGGCAGCCTATCGGCGCGGTGATCTGTTTGAAAAACGCCGGCAGCTTATGCAGGACTGGTCGGATTTTTGTGCGCCGTAGTGTGGGTCGATATGGCATGTTGACTGACGCAATGGAATCGCTTCTCCTAAAGTGCCTCTTGTAGGTCAAACGCATCGTTCGCGTTGATTGAGATCGAGGAGCAACTTCTGCGCATGACGTGCGGGCAAATGTCGAGGCGAGACCTCGGCAAGGGTCCTGCAATCCATGTCGATATTGCCCAAAGAGGTATTCTATTCAGTTCACGACGTTGCGGCGCGCTATCGCATCTCCGTGAATAGCGTTTGGCGATGGACCTCACATCGCAAAGATTTCCCTAACCCTATCAAGATCGGACCAGGCTGCACGCGTTGGCGTCTGACCGAGCTTGAAGCCTTTGAGAACAGTTCAGGCGCTTGCCTGCTGGCTTCGGCTCGCGCGTCGGACAAGATTGCAAAATGAGGAACCCAAGTCGGAACGCTTCGACACCAACGGGTTTGGCCCACACGGCCTCAAACCTTCGTCGGGCAGGGCTCGACCAGACCTCCGTTGACAGCCTCCGTTCTGTTCCCGTCAAAAGCCACGCAGCCTCTGACTGGAACTCGGCAAACCGTACGAGGGTTGCGTGAGTTCGGAACCTACCATCAGGCGTGGGCCACGCACTACGAATTACACAACCGTTCCGAACCATGTCTTTGAAGACCAACGCCTATCGATGGAGGCGCGCTGGCTACTGGGGTATCTCCTTTCAAAACCCGACAACTGGAAGGTTGTCATAGGTGACATTCGCAACAAAGGGGGATGTGGCCGTGGCAAGGCACAGCGGATGGTCAGTGAGCTTGTCGAGCTTGGTTATGCGGTTAGAGAGCAACCTCGTGCCGACGGACGATTTGCTCCCCTTAGCTTGGTCATTTTCGATGAACCTAGGTCTAAGCGAGGCGACGAGACGTCGGAAAGTGTTGCATTCTTACCGCAGCCCGAAAAACGGTCGACGGCAAATCCGTCGACGGAAAATGCGGCACTAGTAAAGACTGATCCTAAAGCAATTACGGATTATCAAAAGAGAGAGCGAAGCCGCGACGACAAGGGAGAATGTGAGCCCCAGGCGGACGATCCGGCGGGGTTCAAAGCACGGGTTACGCATCTCGCCGAAAGCTTGAATTGGCCGCATTGGGCGAAATCGCCCCTGGATTGGACAGTAGCGTGCTTCGCGGAATTGTCAGATACGGAAAGAGCCGAAGCAGAGGCGAAAGCATCTGCCTATCTTGCCCATTGTGGGCGCAAAGCGCTGGCGCTTGGAACGTATTTCAAAGATCGGAAATGGAAGCATCTTCGCACTTCAGCATTATCAGTGGCCAAGGGGTCATCTGTACTAATGGCCCAGCCATTCGGGAGCATTTGGTGCGCGATCAGGCTTTGTTGGCTACTCCTTCCGCCGCAGCAGTTGCCCAAGCCAAGATCTTTCCTTGGGAAGTTGATGGCTGACGACGGTGCAGCCGGACATCGTGAGCGTTTGGCATACCAGGCGCGGCATGGATGGCCGATGGTCAACCGCATGGATGTTCAGGCTGACAACGGCAACGGAACACCCGTTCCCGCAGACATTCCAATGCTGGAAGTCGTTGGTTCATCTCTAGAACAAGTTCGCCCCGGAACGCCGCTCTGGGCTGCCTGGGAGGCTGAACACCAGAGGCGAGGCTGGCCTTGGTTATCGTCCCAAGGCGATCAGCCAGTGGCCTATTTTCCAGCAGGCGGGCCTGTCAGATTGAAGGCTTTCGAGGAAGCCGTGAAAGGGAAACACGAACATTCAGCTCGTTGGGCTGGCGGATAAGGCGATCTGGAAACGCACATCTTTCGCTTGAAGTGAGATAGCAGCCGACGGGCTGGCATCCCCTTGGAATGTTGGGGAGTGCCATCCACGGATGGGGCTCGAGTTTGGTAAAACGGTTGGGAAAAGTTAGGTTGTGAAAAAACTCACCGAGAAGCAGCGGCAGTTTGCCTACGAGTACCTCGTCGATCTGAACGCGACGCAGGCCGCTATCCGGGCCGGCTATTCCGCAAAGCGAGCCGATGTCGAAGGCTGTGATCTGCTCAAGCATGCTGGCGTAAGCGCGTTCATTGAAGAATTAAAACGCCAACGCTCCCAGCGAGTCCAGTTCAGCTCGGACGACCTCCTTGAGAAACTGAGGGACCAGGTGAATGCCGACCTTGGCGATCTCTTCAATCGGGATGGGACAATCAAGCCAATTCATGAATGGCCTACCGTCTGGCGCCAAGGTCTTGTCCGGGGTATTGAGTCAGAGGAGCGTTACGAGCGCGGTGAAGGTGGCACGAAAGTGCCGGTAGGGCGCATTACTAAGATCAAGTTCGGTGATCGAGCTCGGATCCTTGAGCTCATCGGAAAGCACACCAAGGTAAATGCCTTTGGTGTCAAAGGCGAACACCCGACGGGTGACGCCATTGACCAATTCTTTGCGGAGATAATGGGCAATTCGATACGACCGAAGATCAATTGAAAGCGAGCTCGGATGATCGACTGAACTCGCATCTCTGCATTCCTAGGCTACGCACAGGCGGTGAGGGGGCAGAAATTGGATCCTCGTGGTTCCAGGAAAGGAGGTGTGCATGATCGTTCTTGTGTGTGGAGGGCGCCAATTCGGAGTGCCTCTCGATCACGGGCCAAATTTACCAAGCGATGTCGATTTGATCAGAGCAGACCAAGACCGGAAATTCTTGTTCCAAGCTCTCGATCGGCTACATCAGGAGCGCGCTATTTCGATAGTCATTCATGGCGATGCTGACGGTGCCGATCGTCTGTCGGGTACGTTGGCCGAAAGCCGGCAAATCCCCGTACGGGCTTTCCCAGCCGATTGGGAAACTCATCGTCGCGCAGCCGGGCCGATCCGAAACAAGCAAATGCTAGACGAAGGCACTCCCGATCTAGTCGTCGCGTTTCCCGGTGGAAGAGGCACGGCCAACATGGTGCTTCAATCAAGAAGTGCCGGTGTTTCGGTCATGGAGGTTGACGCGTCTCATGCGGGCCAGACGGATAGATGATAGGACGCGTAGAAAAGCCGCTTCCGGGACAGGGCATCGGCGAACGCCTTGCGTTGGGCCTGCGGACGCGTGGGATCAGCGCCGCCGCGGCCTGGTTTGGAGTAGGTCTCGACGACGAGCGCAACCGAAGAGGCGAGGAGGTAGTCAGCGCTGCAAATTCCCGCGTCGATGTCCTTGTCATTCCAGCGGATGAAGAAAGCGCTGTGGCCGCGGAGATGCTCGTCTTTCGATCTGCCACGCCCACAACGGCCCGGAAGGGGCAGCTAAGCGGCTGATCGCGCCCCCAGCTCCCGCCGAACCAGGACAAGCGTCGCATCGTCGGGATCGGTCGTGACGGTGAAACCCATGTCGCGCTCGACCTCGATCGCAGCACGATTTTCACGACTCTCGATCGACTCGATCGCTTTGAGGCCGAGTTGTTCGGCATATTTCGCAACATAGGCGAGGAGCTCCCAGCCAACGCCCAGATGCTTGCGATCCTGGCGAATGCAGATCGCGACCTCGCCGCTTCGATCGGCTCGATCGCTTGCCAACGTCGCAACCGCGATGAGCATCCCGTCAATTGAGAATGCTAGAAAATTATGGATATGGGCGTCGTCTGAACGCGTCATGGCGACCAGCCGTTCATGCGAGACTTCCTTCACAGCGCCGAGAAAGCGGAAGCGCAGGTCGTCTGCGGTCACATGGGTGAAGAACTCGACCAGCGTTGGCTCATCATCCGGGCGCGCGCGGCGCACTTCAAAGCGAAAGCCGGTATGGGGTGGTCAGTGTGTTGTCCATCGTCATCTGGTCCTTGAACTGAGGCCGGTTTGCGGCGTCATTGTCGTCTCTTGCGCAGGCAGGCGCTTCATTCGCTCATGCAATGGAGCGCGTCGTGTTTGACAATTTCAATGCTGCGCAGGTTGAGCAGCCGGATGACGCCCTTGTCTTTCAGCCGGGTGAACACCCGCGATACGGTCTCGATGGTGAGGCCGAGATAGTCGCCGATGTCCATACGCGACATTGGCAACTCAACCTGCCGCAAGCCGCCCTGCCGCTCCGCCATATCCACGAGGAAAGCGGCTACGCGTTCGATAGCGTTCTGGCGGCCAAGCACCAGGAGGTGCTCCTGCGCCCTCGTCAGGCCCTTGAGCGCCAGGGGCAACAGCTGATGGGACATGTCCGCTCCAGTGCCGATGCGGAAGGCGCGTACCCCGGTGGCGTTGATAGCCTCGGCGAAGAAATGATGCTTCGTGTCGGCTTCGAAGCCGAAAGTCTCTCCGGCGAGGTGGAAGGCGCTGATCTGCCGGCGGCCATCCGCGAGCAGGCGGTAGATGCGCACGGCGCCGAATTCGACCTGGTAGAGAGCGCCGGCCTTCTCACCTTGAGCATAAATCTCCGAACCGGCGGGAAAGAAGTTGACGGGCAGTTGCGGTTCCGAGCCAAAGACCGCTGGCAGGCTCGGCTGAGCAGAATGCGTCGGCAATGAAATTCTGGAAGCGGTGTAAGCGTGCATGGCTGTTTTCCCGGTTGTTCCGTGACACAGCAATCGCGCGAATCCGCGGGTCGCGAAATTCGGTTATATCCCTACGGGAAACTACCTAGTCGCGCGGATTGTTGATCCACATCAAGTGGCCAGGCGCGCCGGTCGCTTAAGACCTCGTTCGCTTTGGGCGACAGCAATAGAGTCGTTTCGAAATCCTTCGTCGAACGGCTGGGTGGACCGCGATGTATCTTGCGCAATTCCTGCTCGGAATGTTTTTGACCTCGGGTATTGTGTGTCTGTGGGCTTACGCGGCAACCGGGTCAATCTGGACCGCGGTAGGCTGGGCGATTATCGACCTTGTAGTTCTGCAGGTCGCATACTTCGCCTTTGTCATACGCCTTGTTTACAAACGCACGACTGCAGACGCTGCAGCAAATTCGGCACCGCCAAGCCACGTTAAGCCATTTCCGCCGCGACGGCATGCACTCTTAGAGCCGCCAGACCGTGTGACTCATCCGCCAACGGCCTTCCCAAATCCAGCCGCGGCTTCAAGAGATCAGGTCCCACAGTCGCGCCGCCATATGCCCTGGTCACGCGCTAGTTGCCGTCATCGAACGGGTAAAAGTGGACTACCTTGAGTGTGACAGGGATGTCGTGGCCCTCGATCAGAACCGTGGCCCACCGGTCCCCCAGATCGTCTTGCCAAGTTTCGGTAACGCGGCACCTCGCGGCCAGATCCATGCCAACCTCGACCTTGTCCGTTCTCTTTGCCATCATTGGTCTCCCGCTCGCATTCGCCTCGACTCTGCGTATCCCTGCTCCCAGTGGGTCAGTTCGAGAGCAGCCGGTTAATCGCCCCTTGCTTCAGCAAGGAGCGGGTCATGCCGCCAAAAGCCCATTCGCGGATACGACTGTGGCCATAGCCGCCCGCGACCACAATATCTGCACCCATCGCCCGGGCGACTTCGGACACGGCTTCGCAAGCGTCCGCTTGGCCGACGTCCAAAACCTCCGATCTTGCCTCGACGCCATGTCTCATCAGGAACCGGATGACGTCCCCGACGCTTTCGCGTGCGTTTCTCAGGTTCTGTTCCTCGATCGTCGCCACAAGGACATGTTGTGCACCGGTCAAAAAGGGCATCGCATCGGTGACCGCGCGCCTCGCCTCGCGGGTATCCTTCCAAGCCACCAGAACATTTTCGGACTTAGGCGGCGCAACCTTGTCAGCCGCAAGCAACACGGGCCGCCCGGCCGACAGTACCAACGTTCCGACATCGACCATCCGGTGACGGTCGCTCGGAACTCCTCGTGCGGGAGCCCCGGTCACGATGAGGTCGGCTGCGCGCGCATGCATCGCCAGCATACATGTTGGATCGCCGACCTCCTTGCGCCAGGAGGCATCGTGTCCGACAACGACACTCAGGAATTCTTCCTTCAGGATCTTCAGGCGATCCTCGATCCCGTTCCGGCGCTGCCGCATAATTTCAGCCGCCGCCGTGTCGCCATCGTCACCAGGAACAAACACATATGCATCAGCCGCCGCAAAACCGATCAGCGTAGCCTCGAAGCGTCGCGCCAACTCCAGCGCGTAGGTCGTTCGCGGCACTGCCGGGGAATCGACATCGAGTTGGACCATGATGGTGTTGAAGGTCATTGTCGTTCCTCCGATGAGCTTTATTGCAGGATCGCCCGAGGTGCGACCTTCCGCCTTGATGCGCATCAAAGCCTGCACATCTTGCCAGTCCCTCAGGCTACATCGTCATGGACCCGTCGCACCGCCGGGATGGTCCGAAGCGAAGCCTGATGCCGGCACCGCTCATGGCACTAGGCGTTCAAGCGGCCTTGAAACGCATCAATCCACGCTCCAACTGGCTTTGAACCAGGTACCGCGTTCGCCCCTGACAATTTCGACGGCGTCATCGAGCTTGCCGATAGCGGCAGGTTTGCCCATTGCTTCAGCGAACTCCGCCGCAGCGCTGACTTTCGGTCCCATGGAGCCGGCGGGAAAATTCCACCCCGACACCTCCTTCGGATCCACGCGCCGGAGCGCCCGAGCAGTCGCCGTTCCGTAATCGACATAGACGGCGTCGACATCGGTCAACAGGAGCAGCATGTCGGCTTTCAATTGGCGAGCGAGCAGTGAGCTTGCCAGATCCTTGTCGATAACTGCTTCCACGCCGAAAAGACTGCCGTCGTCGCGGGCTATCACTGGAACACCACCGCCACCGGTGCAGATGACGATCACGCCGCGCTCGACCAGGAACGAGATCACTGCAGCTTCCAGGATCTCCAGCGGCCTGGGCGACGGCACGACGCGGCGCCATTTGTCGCCATCGGGTGCTATCTGCCAGTCGCGCTCGCTGGCAAGCCTGGTTGCGGTTGCCTCATCGTAGACCGGGCCGATAGGCTTCGTCGGGTGAGCGAAAGCGGGATCGTGTGGATCGACCTTCACCTGTGTCAGCAGGGTCGCAAACAGCCTCTCTTTGAGGAGGTTGCCGAGTTCCTGCTCAATGACGTAGCCGATCATCCCTGCGCTTTCGGCGCCAATCACGTCGAGTGGAAATGTGCGGCCATCCGAGGTTGCAGCTGCCTGCAGGGCCAGAAGTCCCACCTGCGGACCGTTGCCGTGCGTGACGACAATCGAATGCCCTTCGCTGACGAGTTTGGCCAGCACGGACGCAGCGCGTACGATGTTGGCGCGCTGGTTGCCGGCCGTCATCGGTTCTCCACGACGCAGCAGTGCGTTTCCGCCGAGTGCAACGACAATAAGCATCTCAGTTGCCGATCGTTGCCACGAGCAGAGCCTTGATCGTGTGCATCCGATTTTCGGCCTGATCGAAGACGACCGACGCGGCCGACTCGAACACCTCGTCGGTGACCTCCATGCAGTCCATGCCGTATTCCTTCGCTACGAAGGCGCCGATCTCGGTCTCGGTGTCGTGAAATGCCGGCAGGCAATGCATGAATTTGACGTGGGGGTTGCGGGCGGCGGCCATCACTTCGCTCGTAACCCGGTAGGGCGTCAAAAGGCGGATACGTTCGGTCCAGCCGGATTTGTCCTCGCCCATCGACATCCAGACATCAGTGTAGATGAAATCAGCCTCCTGGACGCACCCCGTCACGTCCTCGTCGAGTCGGAAGCGGCCACCGCTGCGCTCCGCCAGGTCGCGGACATGAGCGCAGAATTCCTCATCCGGCCAGAGTTCCTTTGGCGAGGCGATGCGCATGTCGATGCCGACCTTCGCTGCCCCCAACGCCAGCGACCGTGCGACATTGTCCCGGCCCTCGCCAACAAAGGTGACGGTCATGTCCGAAAGATGCTTGTGCGTGAATTCACGCATGGTCATGAGGTCGGCGAGGATCTGCGTCGGATGCGCCTCGTCGGTGAGGCCGTTGTAGACCGGCACGCCGGCATATGTAGCCAGCACTTCGGCCTGGTGCTGGCCAAAGCCGCGAAACTCGATCGCGTCATACATGCGGCCGAGTACGCGAGCGGTGTCCTTCATGGATTCCTTGTGGCCGATATGGCTGCCGGTAGGGCCAAAGTAGGTTACGTGAGCGCCCTGGTCATAGGCCGCCACTTCGAACCCCGTCCGTGTGCGTGTCGAATCCTTCTCGAAGATCAGAGCGATGTTCTTTCTGACAAGACGCGGGATCTCGTGTCCGGCCAGCTTGGCCGCCTTGAGGTCTGCGGCCAGCTTGAGAAGAAAGCGGATTTCTTCGGCGGTGAGGTCATCGAGGGTCAGGACGGAGCGGCCGTGAAGATTGATCGACATCGTATTTCCTTTCGGGTCAAATCGGGTCGCGGGCAATCGGGCAGGTCATGCAGTGACCGCCGCCGCGGCCGCGACTAAGCTCGGCGCCTTCGACCGTGATCACTTCAATTCCGGCACGGCGCAGAAGCGTGTTGGTGTAGACGTTGCGGTCGTAGCCGATGACTACGCCGGGCTCGATTGCCACGACATTGTTGCCGTCATCCCATTGCTCGCGCTCGGTCTCGTAGCGGTCGCCGCCGGTGGCGATGATCCGCAGCGAATTCAGGCCAAGGGCTTCGGCAACCACCGTCGTGAACGGTTTCGTCTCATCGGTGACCTCGACTGCCGCCGCTCCATCGCCCGGCCGCAGCGAGAAGGTACGCAGCCGGTCAACCACCGGCGGATACAATGTGACAAGGTCGCGATCGCAGAAGGTGAATACGGTATCGAGATGCATAAAGCTGCGGTCCCGCGGCATTAGCGCGGCAATCACACGGGTCGCTTCACCCGCCGCGAACAGGCTGCGCGCAAGGCCGCCGACGGCTTGCGGGGTGGTGCGCTCCCCCATACCGACGAGAACCGTTCCACCCCCGATCGGCATGACGTCGCCGCCTTCCAGGCTGGTGCCGGTTCCCAAGTCTGGCGACACGAATGGAATGCCACTGTCGCGAAAGTGGGGATGGAAACGATAGACGGCTTCGACATTGGCAGCTTCCGGACGTCTGGCCGGCCAGTACATGGAATTGACCGACACCGACCCGTAGATCCAGCAGGAACTGTCGCGGGTGAAAAGCTGGTTCGGTAGCGGCGGCAGCACGAAATCCTGGGGGGCGAGCGTCCTTCCCGTCAGGCCTTTGGGTTCGAAAGAAAGCTCGGCGCGGGCAATGCCCCCGACAAGGTAAGATGACAATTGCTCTGACGGCATCTCGTTGAGCCATCCGCGCAGCTCGTCGACCATGTCAAGCCCGACGACGCCGGGATGAACCCGGCGGTCGAGAAGCCAGTCGCGGGCTTTGGTCAGGCTCATCGTCTGAGCCAGGAGTTCCCCGAAGGAATGCACCAACACACCGCGTTCGCGCAACGCATCGACGAAGACATCGTGTTCCTGGCGGGCCCGCTTGACCCACAACACGTCGTCGAAGAGCAGCGCCTTGCAATTTTCCGGTGTCAGCCTGCGCAGGCTGAGATCGGGACGATGAACCATCACTTCACGCAGACGGCCAACTTCGGAGTGAACACCCAGGCTTGTCATCGTGCCGACCCCTTCACAGCGCGCTGACAGCGCCGGTCCACATCTCGTAGACGGCGAGGAGGGCGACTGCGACCAGGGCTGCGGCGAGAGCTGCTTCAACAGGATGGAACACGCGTTGATTGGTTTCCCGGCGAGCCCAAATGTAGAAAATGATGCCGGGCGCATAGAGGATCGCACACATGAACAGGTATGCAGGGCCCGCAGCGTAGACGAGCCACAGCCCGTAGACCGTTGCCAGCAACCCAGCAAATAGCGGACCGACGCGCTGCTCGCCACTCGCGTAGCTCTCTCCCGTCAGCGCGAGCTTGGCCGCGTAAGCGCCGGAAAAGATGTAAGGAACCAGGATTGCGGCCGACGCGATGTAGAACAGCGCCTGGTACGTGCTCTGCGCGAAAAGGGTGATCACCAGGAAGGCTTGCACGAGCAGGTTGGTGATCAGAAGCGAGATCGACGGCACGCCGCGGTCGCTTTCGCGGCCGAAGAATTTTGGCATCGTCCCGTCCTTGGCGGCGACATGCGGTATTTCGGCGGCGAGCAGTGTCCAGCTCAGGAAGGCGCCGATCACGGACACGACCAGCGCGATGTTGATCAGGATGGCACCCCAAGGGCCGACAATCGCCTCCAGGACACCGGCCATCGATGGGTTCTTCAAGGCAGCGAGTTCGGGTTGGTTCAGGATGCCAAGCGACAGCAGCGACACCAGGGCGTAGAGCGCGAGACAAGTGAAGAAGCCGAGAACGGTCGCCGTGGCGATGTCCTTGCGGTGCTCGGCGCGACCGGAAAAGACGCTGGCTCCTTCGATGCCGATGAAGACCCACAGGGTCACCAGCATCGTGCTTTTCACCTGCGCGGTGATCGAGCCGAGACTGGCGTTGCCGAGACCGGTGAAGTCGAGAGACCAGACCTGAAGTTTGAAGGCGACGGCAACAACCCCGACGAACAGCACGATCGGAGCGATCTTCGCCACCGTCACAATGAGGTTGATGATCGCCGCCTGCCGGATGCCGGCGAGAACCAGCATGTGGATCAGCCACAGCAGGATCGACGCGCCGAGCACCGCCTGCCAGGTGTTTCCATCGCCGAAGGCGGGAAAGAAATAGGACAGGGCGCTGAACACGATCACAGCGTAGGAAACGTTGCCAACCCAGGCGCTGATCCAGTAACCCCAGGCGCTGTTGAAGCCGATGAAGGGGCCGAAGCCGGCCTTGGCGTAGGCGTAGGGCCCGGCGTCGAGCTCCGGCTTGCGGGTGGCAAGCGACTGATAGACGAAGACCAGCGCCAGCATGCCAACCGCAGTGATGGCCCAGCCAATCAGGATGGCGAGAGGACCGGCACCGGCTGCCATGTTCTGCGGCAGGCTGAACACGCCGGAGCCGACCATGGAACCGATGACCAATGCGGTCAGGGAACCCAGTCGAAGTTTCGTTGGCGCCGCTGTCGCGACTTTCGGAACAGGGATGTTGAAATCAGCCGTAGTCATGATGCTCTCCCAGATTGAGGCTCTGATGGGAGGCAATGAATAGGAAGAACGAGCCGGCAGCTTTGATGCGGGTCAAATGAAAGTTTGATTTCCAAAGGTGAAGTTGAGGGTCCACGCATGAGTGACATCCCAGCGACGTCCTACGAATTGCTCTGGGAAGAGCGGGAACTAATATCGGTAGAAACCTGACGCGCCACGACGCGGAAGAGTTCTTTCCCGTTGCGAAGAGTGCGCGGGCTCGCACTCATACCAAAGCCTATCCGCTGGAACAGGCAAATCGGGCGTTGGACGATCTGAGGCAAGGGAGATTGAGCGGCGCCGCTGTCCTGGTACCGTGATTGACAATCTACGAGGATTATCTGGCCGGTTCTCCCACCGTCCATGAAAGATCGTGATGTACCTTGCCGATCCCGGCAAGCCGCTTCCGTATATGTTTAGTCCGAAAATCGGGTGGATGAAGATAAGCTGGCGACATGGCGATGTATCAGAACTCGGCCCGGCAAGTCAGGCACGCCGACCGTCGATCTAGGCTGGAAAATACCTCCTTGTCTCTAACGTGACAGGTCACTACGCGCGGGCATGTGGACGGAGTTCACGGTCGATCCATAAGTCCGTGAAACACGCAGCGCTTCGGGTGAAGGTCCATCGCATCTTGGTCGCCGTTTGTATCCGCTGTCAGCGTGTTGTCAGCTTGGCTGTTCTAGCCGGGTGCGGCGACCGGGAATGATTCCAAAAACAGCGCTCACGGGGTCGCCGCGAGCGATCAGGAGCATTTAGACATGAAGCCTTTCAAGACCGGACTGGTCCTCGTTCTATTAACAGCCTCGGCACCCGCCTTCGCCAACACGACCGTGAACGTCAAGCTATGGGACAAGGAAGGGGTGGTGAACGCCGATGCAAAAATGGGCATGGGCATGCCGGCCAACATGAGCATGGCAACCATGAGGGTCAAGCTGGACAAGACCTTCGTACCCGCAGGCAAGGTGACCTTTCAAGTCCAGAATACCTCCAAGGATACAGTCCACGAGATGATCGTCGTGCCGATCGCCGATGCCAAGAAGACAACCCTGCCATATGTGCCGAATGAAAATCGTGTCAACGAGGATGCGGCGGGCCATCTTGGCGAGGTTTCCGAACTTGATCCGGGCAAGACCGGATCTCTGACGCTCGACCTCAAGCCCGGCAGCTATGCCGTCTTTTGCAATATTCCGGGCCACTTTATGAACGGAATGTGGGCGACAATCCTGGTCAAGTAAGGCGCGCCTTGATGAGACGCCCGTCGCGCCAAGGTGTGGCGGGTTTCTCATTTCGCATGCGTATCCCCGCGTCATCCAAAACTCGCGCGATTTCCGGTTGGCGGCCGCATAAGCTCTGGCTTGTTTGTGGCTCCGGCAAAGGATGCCTTTGAACCGCTGTCCCGGCTTCTGGGTTACCAGCTAAAGCCCACGCTCACCAAGCGTGCGCATTTGTCCGATCCATTTCGCACGGGTCGCATCGTTGCCGCCAGCGACCATGCCGAACAAGGTCTCGTGCACAGGACTGATGCCGACAAAACGCAGAATGCTTCGTTTCATGCCCGCGATGCCGTGTCCGAGGAACCATAGCCGGTAAACAACGGAAGGCATGCCCATCGTAACCACGACGCGCGCAGAACGGCCGCGAAGCAGCGTCTTGGTGAATCCACCGCCCTTGTCCGGGTAGGCAAAAGCCGTTCCCGGCCGCATCACCTGTTCCAGGAATGCCTTGAGCATGGCCGGCATGGTTCCGAGCCATAGCGGGAAGACAAAGACAATGTGCTCGGCCCAAACGATCGATTGGGCGGCGTCCTTGAGGCTGTCGGGCACAGCACCGTGCTCAAACTCCTGCATCGTGCGTAGCATCGGAAAGTCGAGTGCTGCCAGATCGACCCGTCGGACGGCGTGCCCCGCCCTTTCCGCGCCCTCGGCATAGGCGTTGGCAAGACCGCGGCAGAGCCGGTCGGGGGATGGGTCGGGATGGCCGACCACAATCAGGATGCGTCGTGACATGGTCTTCTCCCAGGGAGCTTGGCGTTGCTGTCAGGGCCGCTCGACCCTTGCTACCTGGTAGGTGTGCATGGCGCCGTTGCGCTCGATCGACACATATTCACCGGTCACGAACCGTTCGTCGCCGAGATGGAAGCCGATTTCGTCATCGCGGTCGCCTTCCGCGTAGTCGAAATACCACTGTCCGCCGGGCTTGCGCCTCAGCCGGCCGATCAGATCCTGCTCGCCAGTGCGAAACCGGCGAACACGGCAGGAGGCGCTGTGCGATTTCCACTCTTCCGCATCGATCCGCCCTTCGCCGGTCAATGGAGCCAGCACGTCATAGCCCTCCTCGCGGTTCCCTTCCGGATGGTCTTTCTCGCGCGCGAGCAACAGCCGGACATGGCGGAATTTCGGGGTGAGATCTTTTTGATTGGTCATTGCGAACTCCTTTTCATGGAGTCCCATAGAACGGTGTCAGGGCCTGGCCATTGATCCGCATCAAAGATGGATCGAGAACAACGCTTCTATCCAGGAGCAAGCAACAAAAGGGCGCAGATACCAAGGGTGACGGCGATGAGAGTTGCGACGGCCATTGGCAACCAGAACCTGACCGGCCCGGCAAATACCGCAAGCGACAGGCGACCAATGGCGTTTGCCGCCAGTGCCGCGAGCACGGCCTGGCCCACGGTCTCGACGGAGACGGAATGCTTGACCAGGCGCAGCGCGCCAAGCACCGAAACATCGACATCGAATGCGCCGGCCAGCGCCGAGCTCGCCAGCAAACCGCGCCCACCGAATTGAGCGGCCAGCCCCGCACTCGCGGTCGCGACGATGGCGAAGAGCAAGGCGAAGAGCAGCAACGGGCCCAGTTCGAATGGATTGCGCGCAATCGCGCTGCCTTCACCGTTCCCGCTGTCGCGAGACAGCAGCAACGCGCCGCAGACAGCGAAGGCGAGCGCCGCGGCAATCGCCGGAATGGCGACCGATGCGAGCACGCTTGGCTCGACGATCAGAACCACGGCGCATACGCGGAGCACTGAAACCATTGCAGCCAGGGATGCCGCCCCGGCGAGCGGTAGCGGATTGCTTGCCGATGCGGCATTGCGGGCAAGCGCCAAGGTCACCGCTGTGGAAGAGACGATTGCACCGGTGAGCGAACTGACCAGCAGACCACGCGTGTTGCCCAGTATGCGAACAGCCACGTAGCCGGCGAACGAAATCGAGGCCATCAGCACCGTCAGGAACCAGACCTCCCAGGGATTGAAACCGCCCCATGGGTCCATTGTCCGGTTTGGCAGCAGGGGCAAGATGATTGCCGTCATCACCGCCAGGATCAGCGCCGAGCGCAGTTCGACCCATGTCAGGCGCTTCAGAAGGCCGTGCAGGACTTCTCGGCTGGCCAGGATTGCCGCCAGTGCCGCCCCACCGGCAGCGGCAGCCCGATAATCGCCGGCGACCCAAAGCGCACCAAGCGCAAAAACGCCAAGGCCAGCGATCACGCTGGTGACGCTGAAATCCTCGTCATGGGCAGCCTCACGCGCCTTGTACCAAGCGAAGATTGCCGCAAAGGCGATGAAACCGCCGACCAGTACGGATACTGCGCCGAGTGCGTTGGCGAGTGCGGCGAGCACGCCGCCAAGCAGGCCGGATATGCCGAATGTCCGGATGCCGGCTGTGCGACTGCGAGCGGGTGCATCCCGCTCCTGCCAGCCACGCTCCAAGCCGACAAGCAGACCTATTGCGAGGGCAAGTCCGAGCCGGGCGATGAGCGGATCCATTGGCCGGCGACGTTCAGGCGGCAACCGTCGGCAGGCGGTCGCGAACCCACCTGACGATCTGGCCTGCCGTCATTGCGCCGGATGTGCGCGCAATCTCGCGTCCGCCATGAAAGAGGATCATGGTCGGGATGGCTCGAATGCCAAACTTCGCCGCAACGGCCTGCTCATTGTCGGAATTGAGTTTGATCAGGCGGACATGCGGCTCAAGTTCATTTGCTGCCGCCTCATAAGCCGGAGCCATCATCTTGCAGGGGCCGCACCATGGTGCCCAGACGTCGACGACAACTGGAAGGCTGCTGCGCCCGATCTGATTATCGAAGATCGCGGCATCGACATCTTCGGGATGTCCCGAAAAAAGCCTGTTCCCGCACTTTCCGCATTTCGCCTCCATGGCATTGCGGCCTGGTGGCAGGCGGTTGACCCCACCGCATTTGCTGCAAACCACCAGATTCTGCTGTGCCATGGCAATTCACCGATCAACTGTTCGTCCACTATGCGCGCCACCGATGGCCATCACCAAGGGTGCGCAGCGCGTTCAGGATGACCGCCACGTCAATCCCTTCCTGCAGCAGCGCTCCGGCAACCGGGGTAATCTGCCCCATGGCCGCCGCGATCATTGCCAGCCCCGACAGCGCCAGCCCGGCAATGATGCTTTGCAAGGCGATCGATCGCGTTCGCCGTGCAATCCGAACTGCATCGGCGACCGGCTGCAGCCTGTCGGTCAGTACGATGACGTCAGCCGCCTCGGAGGAGGCGGTCGCACCACGTGCGCCCATGGCAATACCGACCGTTGCGGCCGCAAGGGCAGGGGCATCGTTGATGCCGTCGCCGACCATCATCGTCGGTGCCACGGAC
The DNA here is from genome assembly GCF_000502215.1 of Mesorhizobium sp. L103C105A0. NCBI lineage: Bacteria > Pseudomonadati > Pseudomonadota > Alphaproteobacteria > Hyphomicrobiales > Phyllobacteriaceae > Mesorhizobium > Mesorhizobium sp. L103C105A0. The sequence continues at coordinate 122,334 of NZ_AYXF01000013.1, forward strand.
TTCTCGGCTTCGACCGTCGCGACCTTAGCGGCAGGGGTCGCATCGGCGACTATGGCGTCGAGGTTGAGCAACGCGGAAATGCGCTTGGCAGCCACGGCGTCGTCGCCTGTGAGCATGATCATGCGCCCAATGCCAGCGGAGCGCAGCTTGCCGAGTGCATCACGCGCATCAACACGCAGGGCGTCGCCCAACGTGAAAACACCGGCAAGCCGTCCGCCTAGTGCTACAAAAACCCTGAGCACCGGCTCTTCCCGGTATTTCTCCTCGCCGCTTTTCGCCCAGCCGGGCAGCGGCTTGTCGGCGAGCACGAGATCCCGCGACCCCGCGGTGACCGAGATGTTGTCGACCCGGCCCTTCAGGCCCGCACCGCGACGCTCGTGGACATCACGCGGATGCGAAAGCGTCAACTGCTTGCCACGCGCCGCCCGGATAATTGAGTCGGCGAGCACATGGTGCGAGGCCTGTTCCAAAGACGCGAGTAGCCGCAGCAGATTGTCGGGGTCACGACCGGTCGCCACTTCGATTTCGATGAGCTCAGCTCCGCCGATGGTCAAGGTCCCCGTCTTGTCGAAGATTGCGGTCCGGACTTGTGCAAGCGCCTCCAGAGCCGCGCTGCCTTTCATCAGAACGCCGCTGCGGGCCGCCCGTGACACGCCGCCGATGAAGGCAACGGGCGCAGCAAGGATAAGCGGACAGGGCGTCGCGACGACCAGCACGGCCAATGCTCTAATCGGATCGCCAGACATGTACCAGGCGCCACCGGAGACAAGCAGAGTCGCTGGCAATAGGAGCAGCGCGAAGCGGTCGGCCATGCGGATGAAAGGCGCTTTCACGGTCTGCGCTGCAGCAACCATGCGAACGATCGCTGCGTAGGTGCTCTGCTCGGACTGAGCAGAGGCCCGCATCCTGAAGGTCTCGCCCGCATTGATGGTGCCGCTGCGGAGCATATCGCCCGCTGTCCGCCTTTCCGGCAGCGGTTCTCCGCTCACGGCGGACTCGTCGAGAGAGGCCGAATCATCAAGCAGGATGCCATCGACGGGAAGCAGTTCGCCGGCCCGAACCAATAGCTCGTCGCCCACGGCAACGTCTTCAACGGAGATGGTCTCGGTCTCCAGCTTTGACGTTCGATGGGCGACACGCGGTGACCGGTCGGTCAAGGCCTTGAGGTTGCGTTCCGCGCGGCCGCGGGCAAAATCCTCAAGCACCGTGCCGCCGGCATACATGATTGCCACCACCACGGCCGCCAGGGGTTGTCCGAGCAGAAGCGCGGCGGACATCGATACCAAGGCAATCGCATCGACGCCGAAGCGGCCGATCCAGAAATCACGCAAAATGGAAATCGCGAGAGCTGCCACCACGGGCAAGGTGGCCACCGTCCAGATCATGTCGGCTTCAAAGGGGCCGACCCTGGTTCGCCAGACCCCTAAACCAATGGCGAGGCCCAGGATGGCGATGACCAGCAATGTGCGTCGTAGAGTAGACTCGTTCATCCGATGTCTTCCGATCTGGTCGATGCTCGCCAATTTTAGCCGCCGCCGACCGGCGCGTCGAACTCGGGCAACAGCTAATCGCGAGAACTGGAGAACGCTTTGATTCAGCGCAATGAACGCCCCAACCCCTCTCGCTTACGCTTCAGCATCAACTGAACCTTCACTCGAACTGAGGAGTTGCTGCTGTGACTTTCAAGACGCTGCTTACGGTTACCGGACCGAACCAGGGGGAGGGCGATCTGAAGCTCGCCGCTGACTTGTGCGAACAAATCGGTGCCCATCTCTCCGTGCTCGTTCTCGAGCTGGCCGCACCGCCCTCGGGTGTTGAATATGGTGCTGTCGTCTCACCGGCCTGGCTGGAGGAGCGTCAGGCCGAGATCAAGAGGCTCAAGAAGAGAATTTCCGACGTCGCTGGCTTTCTCTCCAAAACCGGGGTATCGGCTGATCTGAGCGACGACTATCCCGACACGGGATGGGCGGACGATGTTGTTGGCAGACGTGCCCGCTACGCCGATCTGACCATTCTGGGACCAGATCTGCTGGCAAGCCATGCGCTGAAGGACAAAGTCATCGAGGGCACGCTGTTCTCGTCGGGGAAGCCCATTCTGCTCTTTCCCGATGGCTCGCGCCCGACCCTTAAACCAAAACGCATCCTGGTCGCTTGGGACGCCCGCCTTGAGTCATCGCGCGCCGTCCGCGAGTCGCTCGATATGTTGAAGGGCGCCGAAGAGGTTCACCTCGCTATGGTCGACCCGATCGAGGACGAGTTCCATCACGGTGCGGAGCCGGGGGCAGATGCCGCTGCCTATCTCGCCCGGCATGGCGTGAAGGTTACTGTCGAACGACTGCCGAGCGCGAACCATTCGGTCGCCGACGTGCTTCGCCAGCGTGCCGGCGACATGGCTGCCGAGCTCCTGGTCATGGGCGCCTATGGACACTCCCGGCTGCGCGAGCGGATTTTTGGCGGGGTGACTAAGTCGATGCTTGAGAGCTCGTCAGTGCCTGTGTTGATGGCGCGATAGCAGTTCAACAGGAGAAAAGCCGGCGCAGATTGCGCCGGCCCTTTGCATTCTCGCAAGATCCGATGGGACGACTACTCGCTCGCTTCCCGGCCGGACACCTGTTCGACTAGGATCCGGAAGAAGACGTGCGGTGCTCTGTCGGCTGTGGGAGGAGTGACGGGCTTGAGTGCACCAGGTTCCCACCAGTCGGTATGCTTGCTCAACAACGACCAGGCATGGTCCCGCTCAAGCTTGTGGCCGATGTGGTCAGGCAGTTCTTCGTACCGGCCATCGGCAACCACGCTTCTCCATCCTCGGCCCTGGCCATGTTCGTCGACCTGGAGGGACACCAGCGGATTGACTCGCATCCATTCGATCTTCTTGCCCGGCATGGAAAACGCATAAAGATGAGCATCCGAATGGGCGTAGTAGAGGGGCACGACATAAGGCTGCCTGTCCTTCGCGCATGCCAGGCGGCCAACGCGATTGGCCGTCAGAATCTTGGTGCATTCCAAGGCAGAAAGTGTTCGGACCAGCATGAGGTGATCTCCTATGTCTCTGGGTTGTTCCGTGGCATTGATTTCGTGGCGACTTTCGAACCGGCTGCGTGTTGCGCACTGAGTTGTTGCCTGTCGGTTTGCGACCGGACAGCCTCGCCCATGGCAGCGACGACATCACCGTCCGAGAGCTGAGGAAACCGGATGTAATGGTAGCTCAGGGCACGGAACTGTCCTGGTTGACTTAGGCAAACCACACGATCCGCTTCGCGTGCCAGTTCAGCGACCGTCTCTTGCGGCGAAACAGGAACTGCCACGATGATTTCCCTCGGTGACCGGCGCTTGATGGCGCGGATCGCGATTTTCATGGTTGTACCCGTCGCGGCCCCGTCATCGACGATGATCGCGGTCTTTCCCGCGATCGAGATCGGTTTGGTCTTCCCTCGATAGGCAGCGCGCCGGCGTTCGAGTTCTGGACGCTCATTTGCAATCAACACGCGTAGCTCGCCTCGATCGAGCGCATAGGCCTCGACGATCTCCCGGTTCAACACGACCTCCCCGGGGTCGCCATCCACGATTGCTGCAACAGCCAGCTCGGGATTACCTGGGGCGCCGACCTTGCAGACGATAAGCAGATCAAGAGGAGCGTTGAGGATCTTTGCCACTTCCACAGCGACAGGCACGCCGCCACGCGGCAAGGCCAGTATGATGGGGTGATGCAATTGAAGCCTGCCGAGCTCCAGGCCGAGCTTCGCTCCAGCGTCTTCGCGGTCGCGAAACATCGGTCAATTCACCGGCCACAGGTTGCGCAGTGACTTCTTCATCGAGTTCCTGACCTGGACGATCTCACCATGCGAAATGTGACGATCGAGGAGCTTGAATACCGCGTTGATGGCGACGTCGAAGTCGATCTCGTCATCGTAGCCAAAACTGTTCCTGACGCTGAGAATAAAGTCGCGCTTCGTGCGTTCACACGCAGGCGCAGATGGCTTCCAGCCTTCGAAGTAGATGCCACGAACCAGAACAGGCAGCTGCGCTGACAGATCAGCCATCTCCGCTTGAGACAACCAGTCGCGCACCGAGTGCAGAACGCATCGCAGGAGGCGGCAGGAGCTCGGTTCGCTCCAGGAGAGATCGCCGGCAAGCTCCCTGACCCATTGCTGGGCCTGCTGGGCAGCGTGCGTGAAGTCAGCGAAGGATGTGTGAGAATTATGGCCCATGATGAAGCTCCTCGACAATTTGAAGCTCATTGTGAGGCATCGAGACGCTCTCAGCATTGAGCGGGATCAAATAGCTGAAAGCTGGACTGGCTAGGCATCGGTTTCCCGGCCGGCGGCTTCAGCCGCCCGACTTCGGCACAAGCAGCGGCACAATCCGGTCGCTCTTGGCGACAGTGGGCCGTCCG
>NZ_AYXF01000014.1:0-116313 GCF_000502215.1 Mesorhizobium sp. L103C105A0
GCCGTATCCGGGATGATGATCCCGCCGGCGGTCTTGGATTCGGATTCGACCCGGCGTACGACCACGCGGTCATGAAGCGGGCGGAACTTCGACTTTGCCATTTTTTCTTCCTCGAATGAGAACGGTGAGAGCTGTTCCTCGATCCGGCGGTGCCGGATGTGCGTTAGCACTCACCTGGGGAGAGTGCTAACGTGCGCTGAAATAAGCGCGTGGCTTTCGAGAGTCAAGGCGAACGGTGAGCACAATTGTGCCAATTGGAGCCGTGCCGCGATCCGACGGCAGACCCTACCGGCGCCGCGGCGATTTAAGCACCAGAAGCGGACAGCGTTCAGCCAGCCCATAGGTCCCTGTCGGCGCGAGGCGGACACTGTCAAAAAACCGGCTCGCCTCTTCGACCAGCGTCGCCGCCGGGGCGAAACTGTAGACAGTCTGCGAATTCGCATAGACATCGATGGTGCCGATGACCGGCATCTCCCATCCGGTCGTCGCGGCAAGGGCCTCCCGGTCGGCAAACAGCGCATCGAAGGCGTCGAGGATCGCCCGCACCGGAATGGCGCGGTCGGGATCGCCGCCGGCACAAGCCATGGCAATGCGCCATTTGAGTTCGTGGAAGGTCGCGACACCACCGGACAGCGTCAGCGCCCGGACCTCCTGCAGATCGTCCGGCACCTGAGGGCTTGCATAGGCGCGCAATGCAGCCCGCCCATCGGACTTCAGCACACGCGCGATCTCGGCAAGCAGCGCCTGCCGTGCAACCGAGGAGTCCAGCGCCGACAGACAGCCGTCGCCGATCACCGCCCCGGCGCTTTCGTCGCCCAGCGGCAACTCCAGCCAGTTGCCGATCACCGCCTTGCGTGAGGCGGTATCGCCCGGCCAGATGCCCGATATCATGGCAGTGGACTCGTCGATCGCGAGCATGGGCCTTCCGAGGCCGGCAAGCTCCGGCGTGACCCCGAGCAGCACCACATCGACTGATTGCAGGCTAAGTTCGCGCTCATAGGCGGCGACAGCTTCCGGGGGCGGACACAGCGGCGACCCGAGAAGCCGCCAATGACGGCGAATTGCGTCCCAATGCTCAGTCATGCGGAACGGTTTGGGGAAAGGCTGGACATATTTCCTTCCAGGCTGTTGGTTGCCTTGCGAGTTACCTCATGCAGGAAAGGCCATGGCCCGCATTGCCGTCATAACGCATGAATTTGACCGCTTCCAGAGCCGGCGGGGCCTCCTGCTGCGCCAGGACAGCCCCTACATGCTGTTCGACGTCCTGGCGGAGCTGAAACGGCGCGGTCACTCCGTGCAGATCATGCGTGGACCCTCGGCAAGTCATAACGCCGATATTGCCGTCCTGCATGTCGACGCGACAGTGACGCCATCGGACTATGTCGACTACGCGCGCGGATTTCCGATTTGTCTCAATCTTGGTGCAACCGACATTTCCAAGCGCCGCATCAGCGGTGCGATCCTCGAGGAGGGTGCCAACTGGAGCGGCCAGGTCATCGTCAAGAGCAACCTCAATCATTGGGGGACGCCCGAGGAGCAGCTCAACCGAAAATCCGTTCGCGCCGGCAAGGCAGTGCCTTTCCCGGGCGCTCAGACCTTCGACCGTTATCAGGTGCATGCCTCGCTGGCCGATGTGGCGCCGGAGATTTTCAGGCGTGCCGACCTGATCGTGGAAAAATTCATTCCCGAAATCGAGCCCGACGGGTTTGCGGCGCGGTTCTGGATATTCTGCGGCGATCGGGAGCGCTGCACCCGCTATGTCTCGCCGCAGCGCCTGGTCAAGGGCGACGACACCGTCCGCCGGCAGCCGGTTGCGGTTCCCGACGAACTGCGCGCCTTGCGTCGGAAGCTGGGCTTCGACTATGGCAAATTCGACTTTGTCGTGCATGAGGGCAGGGCCGTGCTGCTCGATGCCAACAAGACCCCAGGTCGCGCCAGGAACCTGTCGAAGATTGTTGCCGCCGGCACAGCCAACCTGGCCGACGGCTTCGAAAACCTCATCCACCAGACCGGACGGGGTCGAATCGGGCGCTAGAGAAACAGTCCCAACTGCGTATGGATGATCGACCGGTAGTCCTCGATGGTGTGGCGGCTTTCCTCCTGGTCCTGGGTCAGCGCCATGCGCACGACGCCGCCGGCCAGCTGGAAGATCAGGAAAACCATACGGCCGAACTCATTGCGTCGCTCTGGCGCGAGAAAGGGGCCGACATGGTCGCAGAACATCGTCGCCTGGTGCCGGGTTTCGGCGATGTCGAGATTCTTCAGCGCCTTGTCAGCCTGGATGGCGTTTTGCAGGTCCTGAATGGCGGGGTCGCCGGCGACGCGCTCATGGTAGTCGTCGAGCAGCCGGTCGGCCGCAGCGATAACGTCGCTCAGCCCGCCGACGTCGGCAACGATCGCGGCAAGCCGGGCGCGGCTCACTTCGGAGAATCGCTCGTAGAGCATCGCCAGGATCGCCGACTTGTTGGGGAAGTAATGATAGACGGTGGCGATCGGCCCGCCGGCCTGTGCGCCGACTTCCTTCATGGTGACGGCGTCGATGCCTTTCTCGCCGATCAGCCGCATGGTCGTCGACAGGATGGCGTCGATGCGCTCGCGGCTGCGCTCCTGTTTGGGCCTGCGCCTCGGTTCGGTCGTCATCTGCACTGCTTCGTTCATGCCGCCATCCTCTCGATCGCCCAGACCATTCGATCGCCAAGACCATCCCCAGCCTTGTTGGTGCCAAGTCCCGCTACTGATTGACAAACGAATATGATCGAGTATCAGTTTCTAAATGCTGACAGACTGTCAGTTTTTTTGCCGTCAGGCAAGGACGTTGGGAGGCGACCGTGACTTCTGCTGGTAACGCGGATGCCGGGAACGGCGACTGGCTGGTCGGCAACCCCACTGGGGCGCAACTCGCCTCGGCATTGTGGATCGGCTCGGTCGGCCTGCTCATTCTCGGGCTGCAGCCGGTGCTTCTCGGCGCGCTCTACAGCGAAGGGCATGTCAGCGGTGACGAACTCGCGCTGGTCGCCACGGCGGAGATGATCGCCATCGGCATCGGATCGGCGGCCATCGCCATGATGCTGTCCGCCCACAATATGCGCTTGAAAAGTGCCGTCCTTCTGCTCTTGCTGGCGCTGGCGAACGGGGCGACCGCCTATGCGCTGACCTCGACCTCGCTGATTGCCGCCCGCGCGGTGGCAGGCCTCGCCGAGGGTGGGCTGGTGGCGGTCGCCACGGAACTGATCGCCCGTTCACGCCGGGCCGAGCGCATCGGCGGCTTCTTCGTCACCCTTCAGACCCTGGCGCAATGCGCCCTTGCCCTGCTGCTGGCGCTTTACGTCATCCCGGCCGCCGGATCGGCGGGCGGCTTCATCGTTCTTGCCGTCGTCTGCATCGCCTCGGTGGCCGTCGCCTTCATCGTCCCGGATAGCTATGCCGACCTGCCCAAGGAGGAACAGTTCAGCAATGTGCTGACCGTTCCTTCGCTTGCCGCTTTGCTGAGCGTCTTCTGCTACTTCATGTTCTTCGGCTCGGTCTGGGCGTTTCTCGAGCCACTTGGCGCACAATACGGCATCGATGGCCGCACCGTCGGCCTGATCGTCTCGGCCAACCTCGCATTGCAGGTGCTGGGCGCAATGACGGCTACCGTCTTCGAGGCGCGCATCGATTACCGCTTCGCCATCGTGGCGATCGGCGTGGTCGCCGTCGCCAGTTCCGTGATGCTCGCCGGCAGCCCCGGCCTGACGGTTTTCTGGGTCGCGGCCTTGATCATGGGCTTCATCCTTCTGTTCATCGTGCCCTATCAGATCCGGCTGGCGATCACCGCCGACGAGACGCGCACGGCCGTGCTTCTGGTGCCGGCGGCCCAGCTTTTCGGTCTGGCGATCGGCCCGGTCGNCGACGAGACGCGCACGGCCGTGCTTCTGGTGCCGGCGGCCCAGCTTTTCGGTCTGGCGATCGGCCCGGTCGCGGCATCGCTGCTGATCGACGGCAAGGATTTTCGGCCGGTGCCGGAATTTGCCGCCGCCAGTGCTGCGGCCAGCGTTGTGCTGCTCGGCCTGTTCGTCCTGATCGCACGGCGCCGCCGCGCCATCGCCTGAGACACGACCGGGGGAGCATCTCCTCGATACTTGACTAAGTCAAATAAATGACCGATCGTTGATGGGCAGGAGGCTTCCCATGACGATCCATCATCAACCCGGCAAGGAACGCATCGACGCGGTGCGGGCTTTCAACCGCTTCTACACCCGCCAGATAGGTCTGCTCGACGAAGGCCTGCTGAAAAGCGCCTTCTCGCTGACCGAGGCGCGGGTGCTCTACGAACTGGCGCATCGCGATGGCCTGACCGCCAGCGATCTCATCCGCGATCTCGGCCTCGACGCCGGTTATGTCAGCCGGCTCCTGAAGAAGTTCGAGCACCTGCAGCTGATTGCGCGCGCGCCGCTGGCGTCGGATGCGCGGCAGTCGTCGATCACGCTGACGCCGGTGGGGCGGCAGGCCTTCGCGCCGCTGAACCGGGCTTCGCATGACCAGGTCGCGGCCTTGCTGGAGCGGCTTCCTGCTGCCGAACAGGACCGGCTGGTCAAGGCCATGCAGACGGTGCAGCAACTCCTGAGCGACAGCCCGGAGTCCAAAGTGCCGTATATGCTGCGCCCCTTGCAGGTCGGCGACATCGGCTGGGTGGTGCGCCGCCAAGGACAGATCTACGCACAGGACTATGGCTGGGACGAAACCTACGAGGCGCTGGTCGCCGAAATCCTCGGCGCCTTCGTAAAATCCTTCGATCCAGAATGGGAACGCAGCTGGATTGCCGAACGGCAAGGGGAGGTGGTCGGCTCGGTCTTCGTCGTGCGCAAATCCGACGCGGTGGCGAAGCTGCGCCTGCTCTATGTCGAACCATCGGCGCGCGGCCTCGGCATCGGCAAGCGGCTGGTTCAGGAGTGCATCGGCTTTGCTCGTGCCAAGGGCTACAAGACGCTGACCCTATGGACCAACGACATCCTGACCGCCGCCCGCCACATCTACGAGAGTGCCGGCTTCAGGCTGGTGGACGAAGAGCGCCATCACGCCTTCGGCAAGGATCTGGTCGGCCAGAACTGGAACCTGGAGCTGTAGCGGCGTTCAGGCCACCGGGACCCATATCTCCAGCCCGCCATTGCCGCTGCGCGGATCGAACTCCGGGCCGTAGCGCTCGAATTCGGGGCCGTCGGCTATATCGTGCCCCGAGGCCGGCAGCCATTTGTTCCAGATCGTGTTGACGGTGCGGCGGATGGTGGAGATGTGCTCGGCATGGGTGAACACGGCGTATTTCTGCGCCGGCACCCGCACCCGCGAAAGCTCCTTCGGCAGGTCCGAGAAATCCGAAACTTCGACCCCGGCGATATAGTCGAAATTGCCGGCATCGTCGCCATTGACGCAGACGCCATAGGCGACGTCGCCGGTCTCGCCCGGGATGTTGCCGATAAAGGGACCGAAGCGCTGCCACTGCATCGGAATGGCCGCACTGGTTTCGCAGCTGTAGCGCTCGCCGAGGCCGGCAATGAGGAAGGGACGGCCGGTCTCGAAGCGCGGCGGCGGCAGTGAGGCGAGGAAGGACTGGTCCATCAGGATCGGCTCCACCAGGTCGAGATTGCTGAGGCTGCCCTGCGCGCGCACCAGTTCCGGCGTCGTGCCGAACTGATCGCGGAAGGCGCGGGTGAAGGCTTCGTGCGAGGCGTAGCCGGCATCGAGCGCGACAGCGAGGATGTCGGGCGCGCCGGAAGCCAGCTTGCGCGCCGCTTCGGTCAGCCGGCGCGCGCGCATATAGCCCATCACCGAACGGCCGGTGGCGGCGCCAAAGGCGCGCGTCACATGAAAGCGCGAGACGCCGCTGCTTTGCGCGACATCCTCAAGCGAGATCGCTTCCGGCAAATGGCTCTCGACAAACCACAGCGCTTTCTCGGTCGGGTTCATGAGTCTCCTCTCATTTGGCCACTCCATGCTGCCGGCTTTTTGCGAGGCCAGTTTGATCGAAATTGCGCCTGTCGTAAAATCGAAGGGCGCTGGTCGACTGTGGCAGGTCACCATCGTGGAAAGCCGCTGCTGGGCGGCCTCGGCCTGGCTCGCTGGGACAATATCCGGGCGCGCTGGGTGCGGGCACCATCCTTGCCTATGCCCTGTGGAACCACCGCCGGCTCGATGCCTTCCCCGCCGGCGAAAGTGCCGCCGAAAGCCTAGGTGTGCCGGTGGCGAGGACGCGCAAGACGACCTTTCTCCTCGCGGCGTTCTCGACGGCAATTCACGTCACGGTCGGGAGGTCATCCGCAACCGTTATTGACTGTGCCATGACCGCATCTGCATGGCTGCCATCCCTCTTTTTCGGCTCTGGCGCAATGCGGCGCCTTGAATGGTAAGCACGCTTATAATATATACCGCTCATGGTTTCCGACGGCATAGATAGATTGGGCTTTTTGATCCACGACGTGCAGCGCCTCATGCGCAAGCGCTTCGAGGCGCGCGCCAGCGGTCTTGGCCTTTCCTCGGCACAATGGCGGCTTCTGGTTCGCGTCGCCAAGGAGGCCGGCGTCGCCCAGGCTCGCCTCGCCGAACTTCTCGAAATCGAGCCGATCAGCGTTTCACGCCTCGTCGACCGGATGGAGGAGGGCGGCTGGATCGAGCGGCGCTCCGACGCAACTGACCGGCGCGTGCGCATGATCTTCCCGACAGCCAAGGCGAACGCGGCCTATGCCGAGGTCAAAAGCCTTGCTGGCGAAGTTTATGAGGAATCGCTGGTCGGCGTTTCGCCGGACGACCGCCGCGTCCTTATCCGGGCGCTGGACACCATCGTGCAAAACCTGGCGGACGGCGAGACGTCGTCCTTGAAGAGTACGGAAGGGGCAGCAGCATGAACGCGGCAGCCAAGCTGGACGAGAATGTAACCAAGATCGAGACGCCGGCAAAGCCGGCCGCCGAAGCGCCTGCACAGCCGGCCGCAGCACCTGTCGCGGTGGCTCCCCCGGTTCAACCCGCTCCGGCTCCGGTCAAGAAGCGCCGCCTCGGCCGCTTACTGCTGATGGTCGCCCTGCCGGCCGCGCTGGCCATTGGTGGCGGTTATGTCTGGGTGACCGGCGGCCGCTATCAGGAAACCGAGAACGCCAATTTGCAGCAGGCCAAGGTGTCGATCGCCTCGGACACCGCCGGACGCATCGTTCAGGTCGGCATCTCGGACAATCAGCAGGTCAAGCAGGGCGATGTGCTGTTTGCCGTCGACCCCGAGCCCTACCGGATTGCATTGGCGCAGGCCGACGCGGCGGTCGCAGTCGCACGCGTCGGTATCGAACAGCTGCGCGCCGCCTACAGCCAGGCGCTGGCGCAGGAAAAGTCCGATGCCAGCCAGGTCGACTACGCGCAGTCGCAGTATGACCGCGCCGCCGACCTTGCCCAGAAGGGCATCAACGCCAAATCGTCGCTGGACGAGGCCAAGAACGATCTCGACAAAGCCAGGCAGCAACTGGCCGTTGCCGAGCAAGGCATCATCAGCGCCAAGGCGGCTCTCGCCGGCAATCCCGATATCGAGACCGACAAGCATCCGACGGTGATGGCCGCACTCGCCGCGCGCGACAAGGCCGCCTACGATCTGGCGCAGACCACGGTCAAGGCGCCGGCCGACGGCGTCATCAGCCAGGCCTCCTCGTTCAAGATCGGCCAGTATGTCGGTTCCGGCACGCCGCTGTTTGCGTTGGTCGAGACCGGCGACACCTGGATCGATGCCAATTTCAAGGAAACCCAGCTTACCCACATGAAGCCTGGCCAGAAGGCCGAGATCGTCGTCGACACCTATCCGGGCAGAACTTTCGAGGCCACCGTCAAGGCGATCGGCGCCGGCACCGGCGCGGAGTTTTCGCTGTTGCCTGCTCAAAACGCCACCGGCAACTGGGTCAAGGTCACGCAGCGCATTCCGGTGCGCCTGGAGCTGACCGATGCCGACGCCAAAATGGCGCTGCGCACCGGCATGAGCGCCTCGGTTACGGTGGATACCGGCGTGGCCCGCGGGTTCCCCGCTATCTTCGGCCACGCCGCCGCAGGCGAACCACAATAGACTGTGAATGGACCGTGATCTCGAAAAGCAGGATCACGGCCCGGCAGAACGCCCGCCGCAGGCGAGGTGAAGTTGAGATGACAGGATCGGTCCGACGGCAGGTTGAACGAGGGGTGGATTGGACCGGGCCGCATCGCGGCCTGCCCAGAACCCGGACCACTTCGGCGCTCATCCTTCGGACCTTGGATTTCCGGGCGGCAAGCGCCTGATGTGTCGAGACCTTCGATCGATGTAACCCCCACATCGATAGATCGCGTCCCACCGCGATGAGGGTCTCTTCACCAGAGAAGGCCTCGCCGCCCGGAAACCTAGTGTACACGTTTTTGTTACCTGTCGGAAGTTCCGCATCATGACCACACCAGAACCTTTCAAGGAAGTGCCGCATCGCGGCTTGATCACCGTGGCGCTGATGCTGGCGACCGTCATGCAGGCGCTCGACACCACGATCGCCAATGTCGCGCTGCCGACCATGACCGGCGACCTCGGCGCCTCGCCCGACAACATCAACTGGGTGTTGACCTCCTACATCGTTGCCGCTGCCATCATGACGCCGGTGACCGGCTGGCTGGCCGACCGCTTCGGCCGCAAGGAACTGTTCCTGGCGGCGGTTGTCGGCTTCACCGTGTTCTCGATGCTGTGCGGTATTGCCTGGAGCCTGGAGAGCATAGTGTTCTTCCGGCTGATGCAGGGCGTGTTCGGCGCCGCCATCGTGCCGCTGTCGCAGACCTTCCTGCTCGACATCAACCCCAGGGAACGCCACGGCCAGGCGATGGCCATCTGGGGCGCCGGCATCATGCTGGGGCCGATCCTGGGTCCGACGCTGGGCGGTTGGCTGACCGAGAATTTCAACTGGCGCTGGGTGTTCTTCATCAATTTGCCGGTCGGCATCATCGCCTTCCTCGGCATGGCAGCCTATTTGCCGGTCATTGCCCGGCGGATACGCAGCTTCGATTTCTTCGGTTTCGCCATGATTTCGCTCGGCGTCGGCGCACTGCAGCTGCTGCTCGACCGCGGCGGCGAGGTCGACTGGTTTTCCTCGGTCGAAATCTGGATCGAGCTTGCTCTTTCGATCACCGGCTTCTGGGTGTTCATCATCCACACACTGACGGCGGAACGTCCTTTCATCGACCCCAAGATCTTCCTCGACCGCAATTTCGTCACCGGTCTGGCCTTCATCTTCGTCATGGGCGTGCTGATCCTGGCCTCGATGTCGCTGCTGCCGCCGATGCTGTCGACCATCTTCGGCTATCCGACCGTGACCATCGGCGTCGTCCTGGGGCCGCGCGGTGTCGGCACGATGATTTCGATGCTTGTCGTTGGGCGGCTCATGAGCAGGATCGACGCCCGGATCCTCGTCGTCATCGGCTTTCTGCTCACCGCGCAGTCGCTCTACACCATGTCCTCCTTCACGCCGCAGATGGACAATTGGCTGATCCTTAGCTCCGGCGTCATCCAGGGCCTCGGCATGGGCATGGTGTTCGTGCCGCTGTCGACGGTGGCCTTCGCCACGCTCGACGTGCGCTTCCGCACCGACGCCACGGCCCTGTTCAGCCTGGTTCGAAATCTCGGTTCGTCGATCGGCGTGTCGGTGGTGACGGTTCTCATGGTGCGCAACACGCAGGTCAATCACACCGAACTGTCGGCTTTCATCAACCCGTTCAACCCCAATTTGTGGGCGGCCTCGCCGGCGGCAGCAGGCGGCGATCCGACGGCACTTTCGCAGGTGGACCGCATGGTCAACATCCAGGCGATGATGATCTCCTACGTCAACGACTTCAAACTGCTGATGGTGATGACGCTGGTTGCCATTCCGTTTGTCTTCCTGCTGCGCAAGCCGAAGACCGCTCCGGCCGGCGCGGCCGCTCCTGCCGCGCATATGGATTGAGGCGGGCGCCGGTAGCGCTGGCAGCAAGCTGGTTGCCCCTGATGATTGTTGCTCGGATGATCGTCAAAACCCGCGTGTGCAAAAGAATATCGATAATGAGCCGTTGGAAGTTGATTTGAAATGACATTTGCACCTTTGGTATCTGGTTGCTGACGCCTCCAATTCCGTTACAGTTCATCTTGAATTAGCACATCTGTAACATTGTCAGTCGACTTTCGTCTGGCACGACAGAGGCCCTTTCTTGTTTCAGGTGCCAAACCGGAGGAGGTCTGTTTGGTCACGAAGTCATCCAGAAGATCCGTCGGGGCGCGCGGGCCGGTGGGCGTAGCCGCATTGGCAAGACTGGCTGACGTTTCCTACGATACGCTCGAGGGAGAACTTCGCACGACCATTGCGGGTCTCGAAGGGCAGACCCTGCGCTTCGAGACTGCGATCGAGAATATTTCGCAAGGCATCTGCTTTTTCGATGCCGATGAACGGCTGATCCTGAGCAACCGGCGCTATGCGGAAATCTACCGCATTGCGCCCGAGGAATTGCGGCCTGGCGTGACACTGAGCGAAATAGTCGAACGCCGCGTTGCCGCCGGCACGGCGGCGACGGCCGCCGACACCTATCTCGCAACGGCTCGCTCGATCAATTCGGGCAAGGCTTCGCGGCTCTGGACCGCCAAACTTGTCGATGGTCGCACAATCCAGATCCGTAACCAGCCCATGCCCGATGGCAGTTGGATCGCCACGCATGAGGACATCACTGAACTCCTCGCCAATCGGCAGATCGTCGACGAGCGCATTTCGCTGCAGGCGCTGATCGACTGGGTGCCCGATTATCTCTGGGTCAAGGATACGCAAAGCCGTTTCGTCGTGGTCAACAGCGCCCTTGCGACCGATAGCGGCCGCAACAAGACCAGCGACATGATCGGTTTGACCGATTTTGATCTCCACCCCCCGGAAGTTGCGCGGAAATTTCGCCTGGTCGAGCAGCGCCTGCTCAAGAGCGGACAACCAATGATCGACGCGGAAGAGTTTGTCGTCGATGCGTCGGGGAACGGCAAATGGCTTTCGTCGACGAAGGTGCCGTTGCGCAATCGCCAAAATGAAATCTTCGGCCTGGTTGGCATCGCCCACGACATCACCGCCCGCAAGCAGGCGGATGTCCTTCGCAGCGGGCAGGCGCAGATCCTCGAAATGATTGCCACGAGCGCGCCGCTGGAGGACGTGCTCGACCGCCTCATGCGCTTCGTCGAGGCTCAGTTGAAGGGGATATTCGGTTCCGTCCTGCTGCTCGACAAGGACGGCATTCATTTGCGTCACGGTGCGGCGCCGGGCCTGGCGAAAGCCTATACGAGCGCCATCGATGGGGCGGCCATCGGTCCCAAGGTGGGATCCTGCGGAACCGCCATCTACCGGCGGGAACCGGTCATTGTTACCGATATTCTGCAGGATCCGCTTTGGGACGATTACCGCGAACTGGCGGCACCCCATGGCTATCGTTCGTGCTGGTCAACCCCGATCCTGTCGCATCGGGGCGTCGTGTTGGGCGCCTTTGCCATGTATTCGATGACCGTGCGCGAACCCACCCATGCCGAGACCCGCCTGATCGAATTCACCACACACATTGCCGGCATCGCGATCGAGCGCAAACTGGCGGAAGACCAGATCCACTTCATGGCCAACCATGATGCGCTGACCGGCCTGCCCAATCGCGCTTTGCTGGAGGATCGGCTTTCCCAGGCGGTCCTCTACGCGCAGCGATACAATCGCTGGATGACGGTGGTGTTCATCGATCTCGACAATTTCAAACTGGTGAACGATACGTTTGGCCACAATGCCGGCGACGAACTCCTCAAGACCGTCGCCAGCCGTTTGGTTGGATGCGTGAAGGCCACCGACACCGTCGTGCGGCTTGGCGGCGACGAATTTGTCATCGTCCTGTTCGACCAAACCACCAATGTCGATGTGGTCTCGGAAACCCTGCAGACGATCAGGGATGCGATCGCGGAACCGGTTCTTGTCGGAGAGCATCGGCTGAGAACGACGGCCAGCATCGGCATCGCAAATTACCCGAAGGACGGGACCAGCCCGGATACGCTGTTGGCCAATGCCGACGCCGCCATGTATCGCGCCAAGGAATTCGGCCGCGACAATTTCCAGTTCTATGCCCCGGAGTTCAACTCAACGGCACATGAAAAATTCCTGCTTCAGGAGGAATTGCGAAACGCGCTCGCCCGGTCGGAATTCGATCTGCATTATCAGCCACAGGTGGATCTGCGATCGGGGCAGGTTTTCGCCGTCGAAGCGCTGGTGCGCTGGAACCACCCGACGCGAGGCCTGGTTTCGCCGGCGATGTTCATCCCGACCGCCGAGGAGACCGGGCTGATCGTGCCGCTCGGCGACTGGATCCTGCACGAAGCCTGCCGGCAGAACAAAGCCTGGCAGCGCGCCGGTCTGTCGCCCGTAACCGTCTGCGTCAACGTGTCGGCGCGGCAGTTCCGGGAGAAGAACCTGATCGACCGCGTCGTCAACGCATTGAAGGAAAGCGGCCTGGAGGCGAGGTATCTCGAGCTCGAAGTGACGGAAAGCCTGATCATGCAGGATTTCGAGCTGGCGGTCGCAACGATGAACGGACTGCAAAAGCTCGGCGTGCAGATATCGATCGACGATTTCGGAACAGGCTATTCCAGTCTCAGCGCCCTCAAGACGTTTCCGGTGGCGCGGCTGAAGATCGACAAGTCCTTCATCAACGATCTCGCGACCGACGAGAACGATCAGGCGGTCACTGGCGCCGTGATTTCCCTGGGGCAGAAGTTGAACCTTCGGGTGCTGGCCGAAGGTGTCGAAACGGAAGACCAGGTCGCCTTCCTGCGCAAGAACAATTGTGACGAGGTGCAGGGCAATTATTTCAGCGAACCCCTGTCGGCCGGGGATATCGGCGAGCTGATCGCGAAAGGCTGACGGCTGGCTCGCGCCGTAACCGCTGGCTGCTATTTTCCGAGCACCAGGCTCCAGTAGCGGATGGCGCTGTCGCGTCCGTCGCGTACATAGGCGAGGCCGAAGCGGCTGAAATCCGGATCGAGCATGTTGCGGCGGTGGCCAGCCGAATGCATCCATATGTCGAACAGTTTCTGCTGGTCGAAGCGGCCCTCGGCGATGTTCTCGGCGGCGGCGCCCCGCACGCCATTGTCCTTCATCCGCGACGCGAAATCCTTTCCCCAGCCCGTCGTGTGGCTCATGCGCTCGCGTGAGGCCATATAGCCGGCCTGCTGCCGAGCGGCCTGCTCGAGCTGGGCGTCCGGCACCAGCGCCGGCAGTCCGGCCGAAGCTCGGATGCCGGCCAGCGTCGCGGTGGCCGAGGACGACACACCGGCGCCTTCGCCGGTCGGCACCGAGACCGTGCTGCAAGCAGCGAGGCCGGCCATGGCTGCAAGGCCGATCAGCAGTAGGCGCCTGTTTGGTTTTGGACTTGCTGCGCCAGAGCGGGTTTGCGCGAGCGGGTGATTGGTGGTGCAGATCATTGTCATGCCTGCCTGACTTAGCGGCGATCATGGCTTTTGCCGGGCAGGGCTGCGAAAATCTCAATCGCTGGCCTCCGTGCAGGTTCGGCCGGCCGATTCGAATGGGAAGGTCGGCGGCCGATGTAGTCTCGGCGCGCTGCGTCGATCAGCGTTGCGCGTCGGTCGCCATTTTAAGCGCCAGCCCAGCAAGCACCGTGCCCATCATCCAGCGCTGGATGACCATCCATAGCGGCCGTCCGGCAAGAAAGGTGGCGATCGAACCGGCCGTTACCGCGATGATGGCATTGACGGTCAGGCTGATCGAGATCTGCGTGGCGCCGAGCACCAGAAGCTGCGACAGCACATGGCCCTTGCCCAGCGAGATGAACTGCGGCAGCAGCGACAGATAAAGCACCGCCACCTTGGGGTTGAGGAGATTGGTCATCAGGCCCATCGCGAACAGCTTGCGCGGCCTGTCCTTCGGCAGTTCGCGCACCTGGAATGGTGAGCGCCCGCCGGGCCGCACTGCTTGCCAGGCGAGCCATAGCAGATAGAGCGCGCCGGCAATGCGCAGTGCGTAATAGGCAAACGGCACGGCAAGCAGCAGCGCGGTGATGCCCAGCGCAGCCGATACGACATAGAACAGAAAGCCGGCCGCCACGCCGCCGAGCGAGATCAGCCCGGCCTTGGGGCCTTGCGACAGCGAGCGCGAGATCAGGTAGATCATGTTCGGCCCGGGCGTCAGCACCATGCCCAGGCAGACCAGCGCGAAGGCTAGATGGTTGGCGGTTTCGGGCACGGGCAATCTCCGGGAAGCGGTGACGATACCGAGCACGCGTTTTGACTCACCGCAAGAGCATGATGGCCGGAGACTTTGCGCCAGCGTCGAAAATTGGCGAAAGCGGCGAAGCCGCCAATTTCCCCCGCAAGGGGGAAGATCAGCAGCTTCAACCCTCAGCTCACCACGCGCAGGTTCGAGAGCTCGTTGGCGATTTCCTTGAAATTGTCGGACAGCGTGGCGCCGGTCGCGTTCCAGAACAGTTTTGCAGGCTTGCTCGGGTCGGTCGGATCCTTGCGGAAGCGCGAGTCCGACGAGCACGTCTTCAGTGCCTCCATCGCGCTCTTGTCGCCGGCGTCGGTCGTCGACATATCGAGCGCCACCGTCATCACCATGATGTTGGCCGCCTTGGCGTTGTTGCACAGCGTCGCCATCTGCTCGTTGAGCGCGGCGGTGTAGTTGCTCGACGAATAGTTGAGCTGGCCGATGGCGCTCGACGTGCCGCCGAACAGGCGGGTGACCGCAGTGCCGTTGTAGCCAACGCCGGTATAGCCATAGCCGGCATAGGTCGACTTGTTGCCGGCGGGGTCGGAACTCACCGTCGAATAGGTGTTCTCGCCGTCGGTGAGCACGATGACCACCTTGTCATTGCCTCGTTCCGTCTCAGGACGTCCTCCTGTGAAAGGCTCCGTGCTGGAGACGGTGCGCCAGCCCCAGGCCATGCCTTCCGGCACATTGGTGTTGCCGTTGGGCGCCATCAGGTCGATTGCTGCCTTGATCTTGGTCAGCCCGGCGGCGTTGGCGACGTCGGTCAGCGGTGTGATCGGCGTGGTGGTGCAGCTGTAATTCGGACCTGCACCCGTCCCCAGCACCGGAGCATTGATCGGCCGTGGCTGGAAATACTTGGCCATGTTGGACTGCCTGGTCTTGCCGGTGGTGCTCGCCGGATCGTCGTTCCACCAGCTGTTGGCTGCGCCATAGGTCTTGGGGGCCACCTCGTCGGGGTCCTGCGTTATGTACCAATGATTGCCCGGCTCGTCCGGCGCGAACATCGGCACGAACATGGTCGCGGGATCGCCGACGCCGGTGCCGGTGTTGTTCGGTCCGCCGGAGGCCGGCGCGTCGGTGACATTATAGGGGTAGGGACGGACCTCGACGCAGCCCTGCCAGCTGGCGAACGGTCCGTATGTGTCGTTGTAGTCGTATTCGTTGTGGCTGTCCGAGCATGTATGATTGGCACGATATTTGTCGCAGACCACGCGTTTGCTGCCGACGATGCGCTCGTGGCTGGTGACCACTTTCATGTCGCGGTAGAGCGAGAAGCGGGTCAGCATCTGCCCCTCCTGCTCACCCCAGCCAGTGCCTTTCTTGTACCAGATGCCGCCGATCTTCTGGGCATATTTGTCGGCTGCGTTAAGGGTGGACCAGGCGAAATTCTCATTGTGGATGGGCGACAGCCCGTAGGCGTCGATCCACGACGCGTTGTCGTTGCTGGCGCCGACATTGACCGAGGCGGCGAACGGCACAAGGCTGAACTGGACCGGCTTGTCGATCTGCTTGATCATCGCGGCCTGCAAGGCAAGCGTGTCGACGAGCTGCTTGGCGGCTTGCTTGAGAAGGTCGATGCGCTTTTGTCCGGCACCCGTGCCCGTGTTCGACATCGACCCCGAATTGTCGAGCACCATGGCCACTTCCAGCGTGTTCTTCAGCCGGACTTGCGAACACACGGAGTAGGTGACGTTTTCCGACGTCCTGCCGATCAGCATCGCCGCTGCCGGCAGGAAATAGGGCTTGTAGACCAGGCTGGCGCACAGCTTGACGATGCCGCCGCCGGTCGTGCTGCTGGGCAGCGTAACGCTGAGCGTCGTGTCGGCGGGATCGACGTCGTTGAGGTTTGCCTTGAAGAAGTCGAGCGCATAGGCCCGCAACTGGTCGTCGGTGGCGCCTTCCACCAGCCGGCGCGCGGTGGCGAAGTTGGCGGCGTCGAGCGCGTTGACCACCCTCTGCTTCTCGCTGACCACGCCGGTGTAGTCGACGGCCATGGCCACGCCGCCCATCAGTGGCACCATCGCCACAACGGTCATCAGAGCGTAATTGCCGCGGCGGTCACGCCAGAAGTCACGCCGGAATGTGCGCCAGAGTTCACGCATGTGATGTAAGCGGCCCCGCCTGCGGATTCTTCAATGCCGCCACAGTTTCACAAAACGTTGAAGGACGGGTTTGGGAAACTGCTCGATTGCGCGGATAGCGCTTCACCAGGCGCTAACCAAATGCGCCAGCTGCCGAACGCAAAACGCCCCGCCGAGGCGGAGCGCCTTGTTCGAAAGATCGCGCCGATCAGCTGACGATGCGCAGGTTCGACAGTTCGTCGGCGATTTCCTTGAAACTTTGCGACAAGGTGGCGCCGGTCGCGTTCCAGTACAGCTTCGCCGGTTTGCTCGGGTCGGTCGGATCCTTGCGGAAGCGCGAATCCGAGGAGCATTTCTTGAGCGCATCTATGGCAGTCTTTTCCGCCGGCTTGGAACTAACAAGGTCGAGCGAGACGGTCATCAAGAGAATGTTCGAATTCTTCGCATTGGCGCAAAGGGTTTGCATCTGCTCGTCAAGCGCGGCCGTGTAGTTGGTCGCCGTATAGGTTGTCTTGGCGACGGTCGTGTTGACGAACAGGCGGGTCGCAGGCTCCACTGGCTTCGGAAAATTAGGGCCGGTGTAGCCATAGGCGGCGTAGGTCGATCCATTCTTGGCGTAGTTGCTGGTCATGTCGTTGCTGGGGCCGATGCTATAGGTGTTTGCGCCGTCGGTCAGGACGATGACCACTTTGTCGTTGCCTCTTTCGGTGTTCGGCCGGCCTTGCGTAAAAGGCTCGTTGCTCGACACCGTCCGCCAGCCCCAGGCCAGCCCTTCCGGCACGTTGGTGTTGCCCGTCGGGGCCATGGCATTGATGGCATCCGTCAGGATTTTCTTGCCATCGGTGGTGGTTATGTCCTGCAACGGCGTGATCGCGGCGGTCGTGCATGCCGAATTGGGTCCATCATCGGCCGCAGCGGCTGCTGCGTCCCAGGGCTTTGTCAGAAAATACTTGCGCATATCCGCCTGGCGTTTGGGGACAGTCAGCGTGTCGGAATAATCGATCCACCAATTGTTGGCGTAACCCCACGTCGATGTGCTGGTGCGAGTTGTGTCGGTCCAGAAATTGCCAGCTTCGTCCGGCGCGAACATCGGCACGAACATGGTGGCGGGCGTGCCAGTGGTCGGCGACGTGTCGTCGTCATTATAGGGATACGGCCTCGCCTCCACGCAGCCCTTCCAGGCTTCGTATTTGGCGACGACGGAGGTCTTGCAAGTGCCGTTCGAGTTTTTCTTCGTACAGGTCGTTGCCATCATGTCCTGATAGAGGGTGAAACGCGTCATCTCCTTGTCTTTGTCAGTGCCCCAGCCCGTGCCGCGCTGGTAGTAAACGCTGCCTACTTTTTCGATCCATTTGGTGGCATTTGCCGCCGCTGTCATCGTCGACCAATCGAAGTTCTGATGATGGATCGGGGAAATGCCGGTCGTGTCCAGCCACGTCGGCAATGGAGCCGGGGGGATCGGAGCGCCGACATTGACCGACGCAGAAAACGGGACCAGCGAGAACTGCACCGGCTTGGTCACCTGCTTCATTTGTGCGGCCTGGAGCGCCATTGTATTGACAAGCTCGGTCGCGGCCTTCTTGAGCAAATCTATTCGCGGCTGGCCGGTGCCGGAGCCGTTGATGCTCATAGAGCCGGAATTGTCGAGCACGAGAGACACTTCCAGCGTGTTTTTGAGGCGGATCTCCGAGCATGCCGATGTTGTGACGTCGGCGGCGGTTCTTCCGATCATCATGGCCGCTGCCGGCAGGAAATAGGGGTGGTACGTCAATTCGGCGCACAGCTTCAGCGTGCCACCACCTGCGTTGTTGTTGGGAAGCGTCACCGTCAGGGCCGTATTGGCTGCTTTGACGCGGCCGAGATTGGCTTCGAAGAAATCCTTCGCATAGGCCTTGACTGCCGTGTCGGTCGCCCCGGTGACGATCTGCTGTGCCGTGGCAATCCCGGCGGCATCCAGCGCGTTCAGCATGTTCTGCTTTTGGCGCAAGAGATCGGTGTAGTCGATGGCAAGCGCCAGCGCGCCCATCAAGGGCACCATGGTGATCACTGTCATCAAGGCATAGTTGCCGCGTCTGTCGTTCAGAAATCTGCGGATCATGCCTTCAGCACCCCTGCCAGGACCCCAATATCGGTCCGAAGATGCCCACAAAATCGTTAAATTTCAGGTTGCTGAAATGCGTTCAACATGGGCCCATCTTTTCAAGGCTCGTTAACCACTCGGCCCTGGTGATCAGCGGTGCGACATTGTTTCGATAGACCGAAGCTCGGAGAAGGGTGGTTCCTGCCTGTGCAACCTTCGATCAGCCGTTGCGCAACAGCCTGGCAAGTGCCGAAAAGCTGGTGACAGGATGAAACGCTTCGGTTAATGCGGGGCCGGTTGCGGCGGACCGTCGGCTGCAGCTCTCGCAATGATCGTCACAGCAGGTAAACGGCATGGCGGATTCGCCTGATATCATCGGCTCGCTCGCGGATTTGTCGGGCGCCTACTCGGCCATCCTGTGCGATGTCTGGGGCGTGATCCACAATGGCGAATGGCATTTTCCGGCGGCTGCCGAAGCGCTTGCCGCCGCGCGTGCGGCGAAGGTCCCGGTCGTCCTGATCACCAACTCGCCGCGCCGCAATGCCGATGTGGTGGCGCAGATGAATGCGATCGGCGTTCCCGCCGCCGCCTACGACCGCGTCGTGACCTCAGGCGATGTGACCCGCGACCTTATCGCCGAAGGCCCACGAAAAATCTTCCATATCGGCGCCGACCGCGATTTCACCCTCTATGACGGTCTGGACGTCGAGCTCGTCGAGGAGTTCGAGGCCTCCGGCGCGGTCTGCACCGGGCTGTTCGACGACGAGGTGGAAACGCCTGAGGATTACGCCGATCTGCTGCGCCGGCTGCGCGCCAGGAACCTGCCTTTCATCTGCGCCAATCCCGACATCGTGGTCGAACGCGGCGAGCGCATGATCTGGTGCGCCGGCGCCTTGGCGCGCGACTATGCCCAGCTTGGCGGCCGCACGCTGATCGCCGGAAAACCTTATGCGCCGGTCTATGACGTAGCGCTGCGGGAGGTTGCCGTGCTTCTAGGCCGAGACGTCGCGCGCACCGAGGTGCTGGCCATCGGCGACGGCATGATGACCGACGTCAAGGGCGCCGCCGACAACGGCATCGACGTGCTTTACGTCTCGGGCGGCATTCACGCGCGCGACTATGGCGATCCCATGCAGCCGGACCCCGCCAGGCTTGCAGCCTTTCTGCAAAAGCACGGCTACCGGCCGGTCGCCGTCATTCCGAGACTGCGGTAGGGTTGCTGCATGAGCGCAGCTTTCGAACACATTTCAGCAACCGCGCCGCTGCCGCCGCATTTGCGCGGCGGCGTGGTGGCGATCGGCAATTTCGACGGCGTCCATCGCGGCCACCAGGCGGTGCTCGATCGCGCGCTTGCCGAAGCCGGGCGGCGCGGCGTGCCGGCGCTAGTGCTGAGCTTCGAGCCGCATCCGCGCAAGGTGTTCAGGCCCGATATGCCGCTGTTCGTATTGACGCCGCCGCCGATGAAGGCGCGGCTGCTGTCGCATCTGGGCTTTGCCGCACTCGTCGAACAGCCGTTCACGCGCGCCTTTGCCGGCCTGTCGGCCGAGGCTTTCGTGACCGATGTGCTGGAGACGAACCTCGGCATCACCCATGCCGTCACCGGCTTCGATTTTCACTTCGGCAAGGACCGGCAGGGCGGTCCTGCGTTTCTGATGGCGGCAGGCGAGCGCCATGGTTTCGGCGTCACCCTGGTCGACGCCTTTCGCGACGAGGGCGCCGAGGTGGTGTCGTCGAGCCGTATCCGCGAGCTGCTCTGCGAGGGAGAGGTCGCCGAGGCCGCAGGCCTGCTCGGCTACCGCTTCACCGTCGAAAGCGAAGTGATCGGCGGCCAGCAGCTCGGCCGCACGCTCGGCTTCCCGACAGCCAACATGAGGCTTTCGCCGGAAACGACTCTGAAGGAAGGGATTTATGCCGTCCGCTTTCGCCGCGCCGACGGCACGCTCTATGATGGTGTCGCCAGCTTCGGGCGTCGCCCGACTGTCGACGACAATGGCGCGCCGCTGCTCGAAACCTTCGTCTTCGACTTTGCCGGCGATCTCTATGGCGAGATCTGCGACGTATCGCTCTTCGGCTTTTTGCGTCCCGAGGTGAAGTTCGATGGGCTCGATGGGCTGGTGGCACAAATGAAGCGCGACGAGGCGGAGGCGCGCGCGCTGCTGGCCGGCGTCAGGCCGCTTTCGGATCTGGACGGCGCCATCGCTTTTTGAGCCTTCCGGCCGCTTACCTCTTCAAGCCCCTACTTCTTCAACGCCAGTCCGAGAGCGATGAAGCTCCAGCCCTGGAAGATCAGGTCGATGGCCAGGAACAGGCCGAGCACCCACAGGCTGTTGACCGGCCAGCCCATGGCGATGGTCAGCCCCGCCAGCACGCTGATCAGGCCCGCCGCGACGACCCAGCCCCAGCCCTTTTCCGGTCGGTGGCTATAGCCGACCCAGGCCCTGAGCGCGCCTGAAGCGACCAGCGCCACCGCCAGCAGCAAGGTCAGCACCGTCGAGGCCAGCAGCGGATTGTCGAAGGCAAAGAAACCGGCAACGGCATAAAGCAGGCCGCTGAGCAGCCAATAGAAGAAGCGACTCCAGGTCTTCACGCCGAAGGCATGCACGATCTCGATGATGCCGGCCATCAGCATCAGCCAGCCCACGACATAGACCGAGGCGACGGTGGCGATGAACAGATTGCCGAAGGCAATGCCGCCGAAGATGAGCAGCAGCACGCCGAGCGCGACGAACCACCCCCATTTGTCCCGTGTCCGGCCGATCGCATCTTTCAGGGTATCACCGTGCAGGGTCATGGCTGCATCTCCTCGAAATCGCCTGGCACCTTGCCGGGAGGTTAGCCCCGGCTGTAGCGGACGTCCAGCCGATGGCGACGGCTAGCAAACAAACAAAGCGTCGGTGGCTTGAGGCTCGCGCGTACGTGTCAATTTATGGCAGCCCACCCAGTCACAAGGACGAGGACAAGCGTGACGATCGCTCCAGAGACGTAGACGATCGTTCTGACACTGCCACCCTTGGCGGCATTGCCGCCGCGTAGGTAAACCCCCAGGTGAAGCAGGCGTATCGCCACATGAACCCAGACAATGGTCGCCAACGTGGCCGACCCAACGCCAACCATCATGGCCAGCACCGCCGGGACGACAAAAGGCGCCAGCGCCTCGACCGAGTTCATATGCACGCGGTCGATCCTGTAGAGGAGATTGGCGTCGTCGGCCGGGATCACCGGACCGGAAAGCGCTCCGGCAAATCCCTTGGACGAACCCGAGTAAACCGCCAGCGCGACTGACAAAAGACAGAGGATCAGTACACCGAGGATGCTTAGCCAATAGGGTTCCATAATTGTGCTCCTTCAGGTCACCTTGCTGGCAAAAAGATCTTGGAATCGCCTGAGATACAGCGGCCAGCCTTGATCACCGTCAATCCCAAAGCGCACGCCTTCCCAGCCTTCGCCATGACGTTCGAGATTGCGATGCTCGATCTCGACGCAGGTCCGGCTATTCGTCTCCGCCGTAAACCGGACTTCCCACTCGCTGGTCCTGTCCGGATTGGTCTCGATCTGCCATTGAGGGCTGATATCCCAACTCAGAAGCAGTCGGTTCGGCGGCTCGTAGGCCAGCACCCGTGCCCAGCGGCACTCGCTGCCATCCACACCGCGGTCGTAGACGTGACCGCCAACGCGGGGTTCGAAGATCGTCTCCGCGATCGGCACCGCAAGCAGGTTATGCTCTTTGGGTTTGAAACTGCCGAAGTCCTCGGTGAAGACCTTGAAGGCATGTGCGATCGTAGCCTCGACAAGGATGGAGTGCCTCACGGGCGGTTGATGCGTGCTCATTCCTGCTCCTTCAAGGGCTGTTCGACGACCACTTTGTAGGCCGCCAAGGTCTTGCTCCAGAACCGGTCGAGTTCGGCGCGCAGGCTGGCCAAGCCTTCCGGTTCGACCCGGTAGATGCGTTGCTTGCCTAGCCGTGTGTTGGCCACGAGGCCGGCGTCCTTGAGCACCTTCAGGTGCTGCGAGACCGCCGGCCGGGTGACAGGAAGCGCACGAGCCAATTCCCCGACCGAACAGGGTTGTTCGACCAGCAGTTCGAAGATCGTCCGCCTGGTCGGGTCGCCAAGCGCTGTCCATCTGTTCATGTTAGTCTGCACTAACGCGAATTTAGGCAACCTCGCTATTTCTGTCAACTCGCCACAGGCCCGGCGGCGCCCTGTTCAAATGGGCCACAGCGCAAAAAACAGGGTCGCAGTTGCCGCCACTGCTGTAGATTTTAAGTCAAATTTTACCGAACCGGCGCCATGGCTTTGGCTGCCGGGTGTTCTCTCCGTTTTGTTTCGCGTATGGGGTGATGATGCGTATTGTCTGGACGATTCCGCTGTTTCTCGCCTCGGCGCTGCTCACTGTGTCCACCGCCAATGCGGGCGAGGGTGCCTTCGGCTGGATGTCCGGCGACTGGTACCTGACGCTTGGCGCCACCGGCATGGTCGCGCCGAAATTCGAGGGCTCCAACAGCTATCTGCTCAGCGCATCGCCGATCATCTCGCTGGGCAAGGCCGGCCCGGCCGCACGCTTTAGCTCGCGCAACGACAACATCTCGCTGGCGCTGGTCGACGATGGCGGCGTCCGCGCCGGCCTGACCGGAAAATTCCTGTTTTCCCGCGACAGCAAGGATGAGCTCAAGGGCCTCGACCCGGTGCGCTGGGGCGGTGAGGTCGGCGGCTTCTTCGAAATCTATCCGACGGACTGGCTGCGCGCCCGCGCCGAACTGCGCCATGGCATTCGTGCCCATGATGGCTTTGTCGCCGACATCGCCGCCGATGCTTTCTACGACGTGACGCCGACTGTCAGAATTTCGGGCGGACCACGCGTGTCCTTTGCCTCGTCGGGCTATTTCGACTCTTATTATGGTGTCAACGCCAAGGAGGCTGCGGCCTCGGGCCTGAGCGAATACCATCCTGGCGGCGGCCTGAAATCGACCGGCCTTGGTGGCGCCATCACCTGGAAGGTGACCGATCCGATGACCGCCAGCCTGTTCGGCGAATATGCGCGCCTGACGGGCCCGGCCGCCGATTCCAGCCTGGTCAAGGAGCGCGGCGACCGTAACCAGTTCACGGTCGGCGTCTCGACCACCTATCGCTTCGACTTCGCGATGTAAGTGAATCGAACAAGAGACGCTTTATTCCTGCGGCTTTCTCGGCTAAAAGCCCGGCAATGACGAGCTTTTCGCGCCTTCGCGCGCTGACGATACGAATTACAGGCCCGGTGTTCCGGGCGGCCTGAGCGCCGCCGGAGCCGCCGGGAGTTTTGCGCGCGCCCTCGCGCTTTTTCCAAATCATGATAGTTCACGCCCGAGCTTTTACGCCCGCCGGGCAATGCACATGGCAGACCAATGACCGACACTGTTGAAACGATCGACTATTCCAAGACGCTTTACCTGCCGCAGACGGATTTCCCGATGCGCGCCGGCTTGCCTGAAAAAGAGCCGCTGCTGGTCAAGCGCTGGCAGGATATGGACCTTTACGCCAAGCTGCGCGAGGCGGCCGCCGGCCGCGAAAAATACGTGCTGCATGACGGCCCGCCCTACGCCAACGGCAACATCCATATCGGCCACGCGCTGAACAAGATCCTTAAGGACGTCATCACCCGCTCGTTCCAGATGCGCGGCTATGACTCCAATTACGTGCCCGGCTGGGACTGCCACGGCCTGCCGATCGAATGGAAGATCGAGGAACAGTACCGCGCCAAGGGCAAGAACAAGGACGAGGTGCCGGTCAACGAGTTTCGCAAGGAATGCCGCGACTTCGCCGCGAACTGGATCACGGTGCAGGGTGGCGAGTTCCAGCGGCTCGGCGTCGTCGGCGACTTCAAGAACCCCTATACGACGATGGCTTTCCACTCGGAGTCGCGCATCGCCGGGGAGTTGTTGAAGTTCGCCATGTCGGGCCAGCTCTATCGCGGCTCCAAGCCGGTAATGTGGAGCGTCGTCGAGCGCACCGCACTGGCCGAGGCCGAGATCGAATACCATGATTATGAGAGCGACACGATCTGGGTGAAGTTTCCAGTTGTGTCAGGATTTTGGAGCGTTGAGCACTTTGTATCAGACGCTGCACCGTCCATGCGCGTTCCGGAAAGCGTTGCACTTTTGGACAACGCCCACGTCGTCATCTGGACGACAACCCCGTGGACGATCCCCGGCAACCGTGCCGTCAATTATTCGTCACGGATCGGCTACGGCCTTTATGAAGTTACCGCAGCCGAAAATTCGTTCGGTCCACAGCCCGGTGAAAAGCTGATCTTTGCAGATGCGCTTGCCGAAGACTCCTCGGCCAAGGCCAAGGTCACCTTGAATCGGCTTCGCAGCGTTTCGGTCGAAGAGCTTGGAAGCCTTACACTTTCACATCCCTTCAAAGGTCTCGGCGGCGGCTACGAATTCGCCGTGCCGATGCTGGCCGGCGAGCATGTCACCGACGACGCCGGCACCGGCTTCGTCCACACCGCGCCCGGCCATGGCCGCGAGGACTTTGATGCCTGGATGGATGCGGCATCGGATTTGCGCGCACGTGGCATCGACCCTGCCATCCCCTTCACTGTAGATGATGCCGGCTTCTTCACCAGGGACGCGCCGGGTTTTGGCCCGGATCGCGAAGGCGGGGCGGCGCGCGTCATCGACGACAACGGCAAGAAGGGCAATGCCAACCAGGCGGTCATCGACGAACTGATCAAGCGCAACGCGCTGTTCGCGCGCGGCCGGCTGAAGCACAGCTATCCGCACTCGTGGCGGTCGAAGAAGCCGATCATCTTCCGCAACACGCCGCAATGGTTCGTCTATATGGACAAGGACCTCGGCGACGGCACGACGCTGCGCAGCCGTGCGCTGAAGGCGATCGACGACACACGCTTCGTGCCGGCGGCCGGCCAGAACCGCATCCGCGCCATGATCGAGGAGCGCCCGGATTGGGTCTTGTCGCGCCAGCGCGCCTGGGGCGTGCCGATCGCCGTCTTTGCCGACGAGGACGGCAATGTGCTGAAGGACGAATCCGTCAACCAGCGCATCATGGACGCATTCGAGAAGGAAGGCGCCGACGCCTGGTTCGCTGCCGGCGCCAAGGAGCGTTTCCTCGGCAATCACGATGCCTCTAAATGGAAGCAGGTGATGGACATCCTCGACGTCTGGTTCGATTCGGGCTCGACGCATGTCTTCACGCTGGAAGACCGTCCGGACCTGAAATGGCCGGCCGACGTCTATCTCGAAGGCTCCGACCAGCATCGCGGCTGGTTCCACTCCTCGCTGCTCGAAAGCTGCGGCACCAGGGGCAGGGCACCTTACGACACCGTCGTCACCCATGGCTTCACCATGGATGAGGAGGGGCGCAAGATGTCGAAATCGCTCGGCAACACCGTCGTGCCGCAGGACGTCATCAAGCAGTCCGGCGCCGACATTCTGCGGCTATGGGTGGTGACGACCGACTATTGGGAAGACCAGCGTCTCGGCAAGAACGTGCTGCAGACCAACATCGATGCCTATCGCAAGCTCAGGAACACCATCCGCTGGATGCTGGGCACGCTCGCCCATGACGATGGCGAGGAAGTGCCGCTCGAAAAGATGCCGGAGCTGGAGCGGCTGATGCTGCATCGGCTGGCCGAGCTCGATGAGGTCGTGCGCTCGGGCTACGACGCGTTCGAGTTCAAACGCATCACCCGCACTTTGCTGGACTTTATGGTGGTCGAGCTGTCGGCCTTCTATTTCGACATCAGGAAGGACGCGCTCTATTGCGAGGGGCCCGCCAGCGTGAAGCGCAAGGGCTCGGTGCAAGTGGTGCGCCACCTCTTCGACTGCCTGGTGAAATGGCTGGCCCCGATGCTGCCCTTCACTACGGAAGAAGCCTGGCTCGACCGTCATCCGGATGCTGTCTCGCTGCATCTCGACCAGTTCCCCGAGATTCCGGCCGACTGGAAGAACGAGGCGCTGGCGGAAAAATGGCGCAAGGTGCGGCAGGTTCGCCGTGTCGTCACCGGCGCGCTCGAGATCGCACGCGCTCAGAAGGTCATCGGTGCCTCGCTGGAAGCCGTGCCGGTCGTGACCCTCGACGATGCCGCGCTTGAAGCCGCGATCGCCGATGTCGACATGGCCGAAATGGCGATCACCAGCGATCTCGTCATCGCCCATGGCAAGGCGCCGGAAGGCGCCTTTGCGCTCGACGACGTCAAGGGTGTCGCGGTGGTGGTCGAAAAAGCCGAGGACCGCGGCTTGGTCAAATGCGCGCGTTCGTGGCGCTATACCGCCGATGTCGGGCAGGACGTGGAATTCCCCGACGTGTCTGCCCGCGATGCCGCCGTCCTGCATGAACTCAAGGCTCTGGGACGTTTGTGACTGCTCATAAGCCGGTGCACAAATGCCACGCCGCGTGGGCGAAAACCGCCCGCGCGTTGCTCTTAACGAGTGGTTGAGATAAACACGCGAAACTCCGGAAGACAAATTGTCGCCGGAATTCCGTCGCAAGAGCGTGGACGATGGGGACCGGGCCTTTGGCCGGTGACGATCGAGAGGCTGTCTAGAGTGGGACTTTTTGGCATGATCGACAGAACTTCCGTGCGCGTTGCGCTGCTGGCGCCGCTTGTCGCGTCCGGCCTCGCTCTGTCCGGTTGCATGGGCTCGCCTACCTACGGCACCGACAAGACGGCTGGCGAGCAGCTTGCCGGAGACCTTTCCGGCGCCTTCGCGATCACGCCCAAGCACAAGGAACAGATCGACTACAGGCCGCGTCCGGAGCTGGTAAAGCCGGCGCCGGGGCAGAAGGAAGTGCTGCCGCCGCCGCAGGAAAGCATCGAGACGGCGAGCACCGATTGGCCCGAATCGCCCGAGCAGCGCCGCGCCCGCCTGCGTGCCGACGCCACTGCCCACCAGGACGACCCGTCCTATCAGTCGGGGATCGTCGATGACGTGCAGACCGATCCGGCTTCCGTGAAGAAGGCGCTGGCGGATTCGGGCTCCAGCCACCCGCCGGCCTGGTCGCCGAAGGATTCAGACAAGGGCCGCGCCGCCGAGATCCAGCGCCGCACCGCAGAGCAAAAGCAGGGCGACCCCAACACTCGCAGATATCTGAGCGAGCCGCCTCTGGCCTATCGAGCTGCCTCCGACACGGCGCCGCAGGGCGAACTCGGCGAGGATGAATACAAGAAGGAACGCCGCCTCAAGAAGGAAGCGGCCGCCAAGGGCAAGAGCGGCGGGCTCTTCGACTGGCTGCCCTCCTGGTAGGAACCGTCGCCTTCGGTAGCTGAAGGCTCTACGTTTCGCGTCTTTCCCGAAAGAATTCCCTGAGCAGCAGCGCCGCGTCGGCCTCGGCCATGCCCGGATAGATGTCGGGCGTATGGTGGCAGGTCGGCGAGGCGAAGAAGCGCACGCCGTTGACCACCGCGCCGCCCTTCTCGTCGGCCGCGCCGAAATAGAGCCGGCGCAGCCTGGCGAAGGAAATGGCGCCTGCGCACATGGCGCAGGGTTCCAGCGTCACATAGAGGTCGTGGCCGGTCAGCCGCTCCCTGGAGAGCGTTTGGCAGGCCGCGCGGATGGCCAGCATTTCGGCATGCGCCGTCGGATCGGCAAGTTCGCGGGTGCGGTTACCGGCGGATGCCACCACCGTGTCGCCGCTGGCGATGACGGCGCCAACTGGAACTTCTCCACGCAAGGCGGCGGCTTGCGCCTCTTTCAGCGCCAGCGCCATGAAATCCGGCCGCTTCACGCGGTTTCCATTCCGATTATCTCCTCGCCACTTGGCGGTGATCCTGTTATGGAGCGCGTCAACCCGAATATCGGAACAGATTTTCGGAAATGATCATGCGCCAAATCAAAGTGCTATAGCGTCCTTTGCGCGTCCGAAAGGATGCGCCACGCTGTAGCAGCGCAACAAGGCAAAGGCCACATGGACGACAACGACAAGAAATCTCCGCGCCACAAAGGCCCGGGCAAAAGCGGCCCTGGAGCCGCGGGGCCGCGCCGCGATGGCGCCGCCGGCAAAAGCGGCAAACCCTCCTTCGGGGCCAAGAAACCCTATTCACCGCGAGGCGCCCGGCCCGCAGCGGCTGAGGGCGAGCGGCCCAAGCGCGATTTCAAAAGTGGCGACCGGCCATTCAGCAAAGGTCCGCGTTCCGAAGGCAAGCCCTTCGAAAAGCGCGAGGGACCGCGCAAGCCATATGCACCACGCGGTGACCGGCCGATGGCAGCCGAAGGCGAGCGCAAGCCGTATGAAAAGCGCGAAGGGCCGCGCAAACCCTATGCGCCGCGTGGGGATCGCCCTATGGCGGCCGAGGGTGAACGCAAGCCGTATGAAAAGCGCGAGGGGCCGCGCAAGCCTTATGCACCGCGCGGCGATCGGCCGGTTGCGGCCGATGGCGAGCGGCCAAAGCGCGATTTCAAGGGCGGCGATCGGCCATTCAGCAAGGGGCCGCGTCCCGAAGGCAAGCCTTTCGAAAAGCGTGAAGGGCCGCGCAAGCCCTACGCACCGCGTGGCGATCGGCCTGCTTCCGCCGAGGGCGAAAAGCGTTTTGACCGGCCAAAGCGCGATTTTGGCGATCGCCCGCAGCGCGACGCCGGAGATCGTCCCAAGCGTGACTTCAGCGATCGCCCCAAGCGCGATTTCGGTGGTGACCGGCCGCAAGCATCTGGCGGCGCCTTCAAGCCGCGCCCGCGTCCGGCAGATGCGGAAGAAGCCGGCGAGCGTATCGCCAAGCGGTTGGCCCGCGCCGGCCTGGCGTCGCGCCGCGACGCCGAAGACCTGATCGCGGCGGGCCGTGTCAAGGTCAACAACCGGGCTTTGACCTCGCCGGCCTTCAACGTCATGCCGGGCGACATCATCCATCTCGACGGCATGGAGATCCCGCCGATCGAGCGCACCCGCCTGTTCCTGTTTCACAAGCCGGCCGGCGTCGTTACCACCAACCGCGACCCCGAGGGCCGCAAGACCGTGTTCGACGTGCTGCCGGCCGAATTGCCGCGGCTGATGACCATCGGCCGCCTCGACATCAACACCGAAGGCCTGCTGCTGCTCACCAATGATGGCGGTCTGTCGCGCGTGCTCGAACTGCCTGCCACTGGCTGGCTGCGCCGTTACCGCGTGCGCGTTCATGGCAAGGTCGAGGAAAGCATGCTCGCAGGCCTGCGTGAAGGCATTGCCGTCGACGGCGTCTTCTACGGCGCCATCGAGGCGACGCTCGATCGTGAACAAGGCACCAACGCGTGGCTGACGATCGGCCTGCGCGAAGGCAAGAACCGCGAAGTGAAGAACATCCTTGGATCGCTCGGCCTCGACGTGACGCGGCTGATCCGTATCTCCTACGGACCGTTCCAGCTCGACGATCTCGCCGAAGGCCATGTGCTGGAGATCAAGGGCCGCGTCTTGCGCGACCAGCTCGGCGAGCGACTGGTCGAGGAATCCGGCGCCAATTTCGACGCCGAGATCATCAAGCCGTTTTCCAACCAGCCGGTGCGGCGAGAGCGTGACGTGGAGCCGGAACGGCCGAAAGTCACCCGCGAGGGTGACCATCGGCCGATCGGCGAGGGCGGTCTGATCAAGAACCGCAAGCGCCGCGAAGGCAGCCGCGACGAAGCGCTCGGCAAGCTGTCGACCAGTCCCGAAAGGGGCGCGAGGCCGGAAAAGAGCTTTGGCGAACGCGGCCCGAGACCTGAGCGCAGCGAGTTTTCGGACAAGCCGCGCAGCGAGTTTCGCGAAAAGCCGCGCGGCGATTTTGGCGACAAGCCCCGTGGAGGCTTCGGCGACAAGCCGCGCGGCGCCTTTGGTGACAAACCGCGCGGCGGCAAGAAGCCCGAGCGCGAGCAGCGGCCGATCGATCCGCCGGGCCAGCGCAAGGCTAATGTCTGGATGGCGCCGGGCGCGCGTCCGATCGGCAAGGGCAGGGCGGAAGCCGATGCCGCCAAGGCGGCCGAGGCCAAGGCGCGCAAGGCGTCATTCAAGCCGTCCTATGGCAAGCCGGCCTATGGCAAGCCGGGCGGAGCCAAGCCGTTCGGCAAGCCGGGTGGCGAGCGTCCGGATGGCGGTCGGGGCGGCGAGCGGCCACGCAACGGTCCCAAGGGCCCGAGGACCAGATGATGCCGGGACTTAAATGAGATCCGGCCTTAAATGAGACCCGGGCATAAATGAGAATCGTCGGCGGCCAATTTCGCGGGCGTCCGCTGGCGACGCCGCGCGACCATGCCATCCGCCCGACGACCGACCGCGCCCGCGAGGCCGTCTTCAACGTGCTGGCGCACCGCTTTGCCGACAAGCTCGACGGCGCGCGTGTGCTCGACCTTTTCGCCGGCACCGGCGCTCTCGGCCTCGAAGCGCTGTCGCGCGGCGCTTCCTATGGCGTCTTTATCGAAGAATCGGCCGAAGGACGCGGCCTGATCCGCACCAATGTCGAAGCTTTTGGCCTTACCGGCCGCACCAAGATCTTCCGCCGCGACGCGACCGCCCTGGGTGAGGCCGGTACGCTTGCGGCATTCGGCCTGGTCTTCGCCGATCCGCCCTATGGCAAGGGCCTTGGCGAGCGCGCCCTGCGCTCGGCCAGGGATGGCGGCTGGTTGCTGCCCGGCGCGCTCTGCGTGGTCGAGGAAGCCGCCTCGGCGCCCTTCGAGATTGGGCCGGAATTCTCGGTGGTTGATGAACGAAACTACGGCGAGACGGTGGTCCGGTTCATCGAGCTTGCGTAAGGGTGGAGCGACCGGCGCCTTCAAAATGACGCACAATTCACTTTGCCTCCGCGGCTAACCTTGCCTATCGTCGCGCGATAACAACCGGAGCCATCAATGACATTTCATACTGAATGGCTGCGGAGAGCCTTGCTCGCCACCGCGCTGACCATGGCCGGCCCGGCCCTGGCCGCGGACGATGGCAAGGTGGCCAACTTCCTGCTCGACAATGGCATGGAGGTGGTGGTCATTCCCGATCACCGCGCCCCCATCGTCACCCATATGGTGTGGTACAAGATCGGCAGCGCCGACGAGCCGCCAGGCAAGTCCGGCATAGCGCACTTCTTCGAACACCTGATGTTCAAGGCCACGACCAACCACGCCGCGGGCGAGTTCGACCGCGCCATATCGGCCATCGGCGGCTCCAACAACGCCTTCACCTCCTATGACTACACTGCCTTCCACGAGACGGTGGCGCCCTCGGCACTCGGTGAGATGATGAGCTTCGAGGCCGATCGCATGCGCAACCTCATCTTGACCGACGAGGTCATCAAGACCGAGCGCGACGTGATCCTGGAAGAGCGCCGCGCGCGCATCGACAGCAATCCGCAGGCGGTGCTCGACGAAGAGGTCGACGCGACGCTCTGGCAGAACCAGCCCTACCGCATTCCGGTGATCGGCTGGATGCAGGAGATGGAGCAGTTGAACCGCACCGATGCGGTTGCCTTCTATGACAAATACTACCGCCCCAACAATGCGGTGCTGATCGTGGCCGGCGATGTCGAGCCGGAGGTCGTGAAGGCGCTGGCCGAAAAAACCTATGGCAAGGTCGCGCGCGGTCCCGACCTGCCCCCGCGCATCCGCCCGGTCGAGCCGGAGCAGAACACCAAGCGCACGGTGACGCTCACCGATGGGCGCGTTTCGGTGCCGAGCTTTTCGACGCAATGGGTGGTTCCGTCCTACCACACGGCAAAACCCGGCGAGGCCGAGGCGCTCGACCTGCTGGGAGAGATCCTTGGCGGCGGCAGCCGCAGCAGGCTCTACCAGCAACTCGTGGTCAAGCAAGGCATCGCATCGGCGACCGGCGCCTTCTTCCAGGGTACGATGCTCGACGCCACCAATTTCACCGTCTATGGCGCGCCGCGCGGCGACGCCAAGCTGAGCGACGTCGAGGCGGCCGTCGACGCCGAGATCGCCCGCATCGTCAAGGACGGCGTCACCGCCGATGAGCTGGAGAAGGCCAAGGCCCGCTATATCAGGGCCATGATCTTCGCCCGCGACAAGCAGGACGAGATGGCCAATCTCTACGGCGCCGAGCTCGCCACCGGCGGCAACGTCAGGGATATCGAGGAATGGCCGGAACGCATTCGCAAGGTCACCGCCGATGAGATCAAGGCGGTCGCCGCACGCTATCTGCTGCTCGATCGTACGACGACCGGCTATCTCTTGCCGCAGCAACAGGCGGGGAATTGATGATGACGAGATTGAGCGTTAGCGCTGCCCCTCACCTGCCTGCCGGCATCCTCTCCCCCTATAGTGACGGGGAGAGGGGCGCTGTCATCGTCGATTTCGCCAACCATCAGCGTCGTAAGAAGAGCGCCAGCGTCGCGGCGAGACCCCTTCTCCCCGTCACTATACGGGGAGAAGTGCCCGGCAGCGCGATGAGGGGCGGAGCTGACCTTGGCGATCAATGGCCTGATGGGATTACTCATAGGCGCATCGCGGTTCTCCACGTCTTCGCCACACTGTTCCTCGGCATCTTCTTCCTCATCCTGCCGGCGCTTGCCGCGCACGCGATGGACATTCAGCCGGTGACCTCATCGAAAGGCGTCAACGCCTGGCTGGTCGAGGACCACTCCATTCCGATCGTCGCCATCCGCTTCGTCTTCGATGGCGGCTCGACGCAGGATCCGGCGGGGCGGGAAGGGCTGGTCAATCTGATGACCGGCCTATTCGACGAGGGCGCCGGCGACCTCGACAGCGAGGCCTTCCAGATCAAGCTTGACGATGCCGGCGCCGAAATGGGCTTCGAAGCGGCGCGCGACGGCACCTATGGCGCGATGCGGATGCTGGCCGAGCAGAAGGATGCGGCCTTCGACCTGCTCAGGCTGGCGGTCACCAGCCCGCGCTTCGACCAGGCGCCGATCGACCGTATCCGCGCCCAGATCCTGTCCGGCATCATCGCCAATGAGCGTGACCCCAACACCGTCGCGCAAACCAAATGGCTGCGCGCCATCTATGGCGAACATCCGTATTCCAGGCCCGACCAGGGCACCAAGGACAGCATCGCCACCATCACGGCGGCGGATCTGGCTGCCTTCCACAAGGCCAATTTCGCCCGCAGCGGCCTGCATGTTGCGGTGGTCGGCGACATAGATGCCGCGACGCTGAAACGGAAGCTCGACGAGGTCTTCGGCGATCTGCCGGAAAAGCAGGTGCTGCAACCGGTTGCCGATACCGAGCTGAAGCTCGGCCAGCAGCTCGAGGTCGACTACGACCTGCCGCAGACCTCGCTGCAGTTTGCCTATCCCGGTGTGAAGCGCGATGCGCCGGATTTCTTCCCTGCGGTGCTGATGAACCAGATTCTCGGCGGCGGCACCTTCACCTCGCGCCTCTATGACGAGGTGCGGGAAAAGCGCGGCTTGGCCTACTCCGTCGATTCCAACCTGGTCGACCACCAGCATTCCAATGCGCTGATCATCACCACGGCGACGCGTTCCGACCGCGCCGCCGAGACGCTCGGCATCGTCAAGGAGGTGGTCAAGAAGATGGCGCAGGAGGGGCCGACCGAGGCCGAGCTGGACGCGACCAAGAAATACATGGTCGGCTCCTATGCTATCAGCAATCTGGATTCTTCCAGCGCCATTGCCGCGACCCTGGTGGAATTGCAGCTCGACAATCTCGGCATCGACTACGTGCAGCGCCGCGCGGCGCTCATCAACGGCGTGACGCTCGATCAGGTCAAGGCAGCGGCGAAGAAGCTGCTGACGCCGGCGCCCGCGATCATGAGCATCGGGCCGAAGCTGGAGGCCAAATGACAGGTCCGACTTTCGGTATCGCCTTTGGCGGCGGCGGCGCGCGCGGCCTCGCCCATATCCACATCGTCGAGGCGCTGGACGAGCTCGGCATCAAGCCCGTGGCCATCGCCGGCTCCTCGATCGGCGCCATCATGGGCGCCGGCATGGCCTCGGGCATGAGCGGCAAGGACATCGAGGACTACGCCCGCTCGATCCTCGGCCGCCGCGCCGAGGTGGCGGCGCGCATGTGGCGCTCGCGTCCCGGCACCATCGCCGAGGCGATGCAGGGCGGCATCCGAGTCAGCCAGTTCAACATAGAGCGCATCTTGAAGGCGTTCCTGCCGGAAGCCATCCCGGAAACCTTCGCCGAGCTGAAAATCCCGCTGAAGGTGACGGCGACGGACTATTTCGGTCACAAGCTGGCCGTCTTCGACGAGGGCGACCTGCATTCGGCGCTCGCCGCCTCGGCTGCCATTCCCGCCGTGTTCCGCCCGGTGACGCGCGACGACCGCGTGCTGATCGACGGCGGCATCTACAATCCGGTGCCGTTCGACCTCATCGAAAACGACGCCGACATCATCATCGCCATCGACGTCGTCGGCGCGCCGAGCGAGGCCGAGCGCAAGCACCCGACCACGGTCGACCTGATGTACGGCGCGACGCAATTGATGATGCAGTCGATCATCGCCCACAAGCTGAACCAGCGCCCACCAGACATATTGATCCGCCCGCCAGTGTCGAAATACCGCGTGCTCGATTTCATGAAGATCGACACGCTGATGGCCGAGACGCAGGAGGTCAAGGACGAACTGAAGCGCGAGGTGGAAAGAGTGGTCGAGGCGCGTGCCAAGGGCAAGCGGGGGAAGAAAGTAGGGTGAGCTGCCGATCTCCCCCCTCG
This sequence comes from Mesorhizobium sp. L103C105A0, assembly GCF_000502215.1. Lineage (NCBI taxonomy): Bacteria > Pseudomonadati > Pseudomonadota > Alphaproteobacteria > Hyphomicrobiales > Phyllobacteriaceae > Mesorhizobium > Mesorhizobium sp. L103C105A0. The sequence continues at coordinate 35,017 of NZ_AYXF01000014.1, forward strand.
AGGGGGAGATGGCCGGCAGGCCAGAGGGGGTCGTCTCGCGTGAAGCTAGACCTCCTACTGTCGATAGGAGGTTGCGTCAGGACGGACCGACCGCCTCTGTCGCCTTCGGCGACATCTCCCCTAAAGGGGAGATTACCCCACCAGCGTCTCACACCCTCCCAGCCGCATATTCCAGCGCCACCACGCCATTGCTGAACTGTACGGTCGAGATCGGCTCCAACGCCACCGGCATATCGGGCGGGAACAGCTTCTTGCCCTCCCCGACGGAGCCAGGGTAGCTCAGCAGCCTGACGCGATCGACCAGACCATGGCGCAGCAATTCCCGCGCGACGCTCAGGCTGCCATGCACATAGATGTTGCCGCCGCTGCCTTGCTTCAGCGCCCGAACCGCTTCCGGCAACACACCCTTCAGCAACTCGGCCGGTTTCCAGTCGAGTGCCTTCGGGCTTGTCGACGCGACATATTTCGGCAGCGCATTGAACCGGTCGGCGAAGTCTCCGGTTTCCTTGGGCCAAGAGCCGGCAAAAATCTCGTAGGTCGTGCGCCCCAGAAGCATGGCCCCGCTGTCGGCAAGCTCGTCCTCCTTGAACCTTTGCATCTCATCGTTCCAGGTCACGCTGGGCAGCTTCTCGACCTCGGCGATGCCATCGATGCTGATGAACTCGGTGATAATAAGGTTTCTCATGGCGCTCTCCTTCTTCTGTCAAAGGACGAACCGTGTGAGCCTTTTGCGACCGCTCTGCGAAAAAAAAGCGCTTTGTTGAGCAGGCGTTGCTGTCGGGCGCTGGCCCATCGCGCTTAAAGGGGGGCGCTTCGGACACCATCGACAAACGCCAGAACGACCACACACGGAGCAACGCAGTAAACCAGTCTCGCTCTGCGGCCCGTCTTCGTCACAGCGTCGCTTGCGTCGAGATCGACGGTGATGTCCTCATAGCCCAGCACTTCGCCATCAAGCGGGTAGGCGGCCTTGTAGACAGCTTCCTTGGCGGCAAAAAGGATGCGACCGGCAAGACACAAGTCGGTTGCGTCGATCCGGTCAGCGGGGACTGCAACCAGCGCGAAGATGTCGTCGGGCAGGGGCAAAGCGGGCTCGATATCGATGCCGAGCGAGGCGACGTGGGAGAGCGGCGCGACGGCCGCCACGGCTATCTCGTCGTCGTGAGCCAGCGACCCCGTTACTCCATGAGGCCATACCGGTGCGCCGGAGGAGCCGCGGAGGATAGCGACGTCGTTCAAGCCCATATCCGCCAGCAGCTCGTGCGCGATCCACCGCGCCGCGCCACTCGCCCGCCGCATCAGCGGCAGGCGTGACGGGATGGAGCGTGCTTCCTGCGGCAGCAAATGGTTCTCATCGCCTTCGCGGATCGTGCGGCATCCGATCCGAACGCCGGCCGGTGCCATGGCGGCCATCGCCGCCAGCAACTGCGCCGACAGGTTGGCACCGGCATCGAGCCGGCGCGTCATGGCTGTTCGCCCCGCAGAGCGAGGTCGGCGATCATTTCCCCGTCCTCGTCGGGCCCTTCTTCGACGAAACCGGCAGCGCGATAGAGGCGGCGTGCCGCTTCATTCCCAGGTTCGTAGCAGATCGAAACGTGGCTGATGTGGCCGAGCCGCATGATTTCATCCAGCACTTCGCGCAAAGCGGCCTTGCCGTAGCCTTGGCCCTGATGGACGCGATCGATCATGAAGCGGTAGATCCGCGCCTCGTCGTCGTCCTGCGGCGCCTCGTACATCAGGAAACCGACGACGCGATCCCCTGCCATGACGACGCGCGGCCGAGCGTCCCCGTCGCTTTCGGCTTCGTCCAGCGACTCCGCATTGCTGGCGACGAAATCCATCTGATCCGCAGCCAGTTCCAGAGCCGCGACCAGGGCCCGGTTGGCCCCGGTCACCGAAACGAGGCGGATGTCTGCGCTCATCAAGCCGTTGCCTTGACGCTATCCTCCGGCACCGGCGTGACGAAGCGATGCAGCTTGGCCGGGTTGCCCCGCCAGATCGAGTTGGGCTCCAGCTCTTCGCCCTTCATCACGAAGGAGTCCGCATCGACCATCGACCCTTCACCCATCACCACGCCGTAGTGGACAAAGGCGGACGGTCCGAGCGTGCAGCCCTTGCCGATACGGATGAAATCGGACTTGAACGCACCTTCTTCCAGCGAATGGGCCTGGATGACGCAGCCTTCGTTGAGCGTGACGTCGTCGCCGATCTCGACCAGCGAACGCTCGGTCAAATTGCTGCCGCCGTCATAGACCCGGCTGCCGACCTTGACGCCGAGCAGGCGCAGGATCATCGGCCGGAACGGCGTGCCGGCGAACAGGCGCACGATCGGCGAATCCGCCAGCTTCCAGTGGCGTTCGTGGCGCCAGAAGGTGACGTCGTAGATCGTCGTCATCTGCGGCTTCAGCCGGCCAAAGCCAAGGCTTGCCCGCTCGACCAGAATGTAGAACGGAATTGTGATCGCCGAGGTCAAAAGCACGGCGGCGAACAGGGCGACCTCCGCCCATTCCGTATAGTAGTTCAGCGCCCGGTCCCAGATCGCCAGCGTGACGAACAGCATGACCCATTGCGTTGCCAGGAACAGAAGAATGGTCACCAGGTTGTGGCGGTTCTTGTGCGGGATGCGCCGGCGCCGGTCGGCCTCGTCGACGCCGGCTATAAGCTCCTTGTCGCGGTTCACCATGCGCGGGATTTCAAACGCAGGCGAACCGAGAAGGCCGACATTCTCGCGCACCGGCCCATCGATGGGGATCATCACCTTGGTGCCGAGCAGCACGTTGTCGCCGGTGCGGCCGTCCGGCGGATAATAGATGTTGTTGCCGAGATAGTTGCGTTCGCCGATGCGCGTCGGCTCGAGCCTGAAGGCCGAGGCGGACTTGTGCATGTTGATCATGAACAGCCCGTCCGAGACCATGGTCTCGGTGCCGATCTCGCACAGAAGCGGGTTTTCGTGCTGCTGGTTGGAGCCGAAATTGGAGCCGGTCTGCACCACTCTGTTGAGGTTCCAGCCGATGGCGCGCATGTAGTGCACGATTGCCGAGCTGTCGCCGGCCAGGAGCCCGAGCACGCGGGAATTGCTGGCGAATTCGGCGACGGTCTGCAGCCAGTAGCGGAAACCGTAAAGCGTGTAGGTGCGGCCCGGCTTCAAGATCAGGCTCGTCAGGCGCGGCACCAGCGTCGCTGCCAGGAAAGCCGCCGCGATATAGCCGAAAAGCGTGACCGTGGTGCCGATTGCGACAAGGCCGATCGTCTCCTGATAGTCGTCGCCGACATATTCCCAGTAGCTGTGGAACAGGAGCGGCAGCGGGGTGACAAGGCCAAACAGGCCGACCAACTGCAGCGCTTCATAGAGGAAGCGCCGGACCTGGTAAGGATTGACATTGCGCACCTTGCAATAGTCCGCCGTGGTCGGCACTGCCGGCGATCCATGCCAGTGCTCGCCGTCCGGGATGCTTTGCCCGCGATGCAGCGAGGACGAATGGCCGAGCTGGGCGCCGTTGCCGATCCTGGTGTCGATATCGAGCGTGGAGCCGACGCCGACGAAGGCATCGCGGCCGATGGTCAGCGGCCCGGTGTGGATATAACCGGACTGGGCCCTGAAGCCGAGGATCATCGATTCCTTGCGCAAGATGGTATTGGCGCCGACCGAGATGAGATCCGTGCAGACGGGCACGGACTTCGATTCGATGACGGCGTTTTTCCCGAGTTTGGTGCCGAGCAGCTGCAGATAGAGGCTGTAGAGCGGGCTGCCGCGGAACAGCACGACGGGTGCGGTGCGGATCAACGTCTTGACCACCCAGAAGCGGAAGTAGCGCACGCCCCAGATCGGAAACGCCTCGGCCTTCCAGCGGCCGATGAGCACCCATTTCGCCAGGACGGCAAAGCCCGACATGCCGAAGAACACGGCGGCCGAGAGCGCCACGCACCGGATATAGAGCTGCAGCGGATCGTCGAGCGCGTCATACATCCAGTTGAGGCCGTCATTGATCGCCCAGAGCGCCACGTAGCTGTAGAGGCCGTAGAACGAAAGCTGCGCCGCGCCGCAGGTCCAGTAGGCGAAATTCGAGGCCCGGCGGGTGAGGACCGGCTCGTTGGTTGCCGTCGTCATCTCCTCCGCTACCCCCAGATGCAGCGCCAGGCGCGCCACTGTGGGATAGAGATAGATGTCGCGCATCGACGTCGTCGCCCATTCCTTCCTGGTGCGCACTCGCGCGCAGAAATGCGCCATCAGCAAGGAGTTGGCGCCGAGATCGTCGAAGAAGTGATCCTCGACCGACACCGCGTCGAATTTCAGCACCGTGGCCAGCGCTTCCGCCAGGAATCGCTCGTCCTCATTGCCGGGCGGCACCATCGTGCGATCGGCCGAAAGCCGGACGCTCGTCGGCTTCGGCAGTTGGCGCAGGTCTACCTTGTTGGAGACGGTCATCGGGATGGCGGGCAGCTCCTCCAGATAGGCGGGCACCATATAGTCCGGCAGCCGCCGCTTCATCGTGTGGGCGAGATCCGCACGGGAAACCGCCGCTACGCCGGTTTTAAGCGCGTAATGGGCAACCAGTTCGACGCGGCCGGGCTCGATCTCCCAGGTGGTGACGGCGGCCTGCGCGATCTCGGGCTGGTCGAGCAGCACCGCTTCGATCTCGCCTAGCTCGATGCGATATCCGCGAATCTTTACCTGCGTGTCGATGCGCCCGGCATACTCGATCTCGCCGCTATCGTTGATCCGGCCAAGATCGCCGGTGCGGTAGATGCGCTGCGACGGGTTGTTCGGCAGGCCGACGAAATCGGCGATGAATTTCTGGTCGGTCAGGTCCGGCCGGTTCAGATAACCGACGGCGAGCCCGATACCGGCAATGCCGATCTCGCCCAGTTCACCGGGCTCGGCAAGTTGCGGCAGCGAAGCGTCGAGAATGACGATTGAGTAAGTCGGCAACGGCGCGCCGATTGTGACGGGACGGTCCGGCGTCAGCGCCCCCATCGTTGCGGTGACGGTCGCCTCGGTCGGCCCGTAGGTGTTGAGGATCTGCCGGCCCGGCTTCGACCAGCGCACCACCAGATTGTGCGGGCAGGCCTCGCCGCCCACCAAAAGCGTGCGCAGGCTGGGAACGTCCGATGTCATCGATGACAACAATGTCGGGCTGCAGGCCATGCAGGTGATGTCATGAAGGCGCAGGAAATCCGCCAGTTCCTCGCCCACCAGCGGCATCTGGCCAGGTGCCGGCACCACCGTCGCGCCGGCGACGAACGGCACCCAGATCTCTTCGGAGGAAAAGTCGAAGGCAATGGTCATGCCCTGATACACCCGGTCGCCCGGCCGGTAGCCGTAGGAGGCGGCCGCGACGTGTATGAAATTGACGAAGCTCTGGTGCGTGATGACCACGCCCTTGGGCTTGCCAGTGGTGCCCGAGGTATAGAGGATGTAGCAAATGTCGTCGGCCGCCTGCGGCTTCAGCGGCGCGGGCGACTGCGCGGAAATCTCGGCGGCGGCGCTGTCGATCAGCACATGCGGAACGGGCAGTTGACCGGCGCGCGACGCATAGGCGGCGATGGTGATGATCATGCTGACGGCGGCGTCTTCGATGATCAGCGCCATCCGCTCCTGCGGAAACGCGGTGGCCAGCGGCACGAAGGCAGCCCCCGCCTTCATCACCGCCAGCAACGCCACATAGGTCTCCGCCGAGCGGTCGAGGATGAGCCCGACCCGGTGGCCCGGCCGCACGCCGTGCTTGATCAGCATGCGGGCGAACTGGTTGGCGCGGCTGTTCAGCTCCTGATAGGTCCACACGCGCCCTTCGGAGATCACCGCCGGCAGTGCGGCAAACGTTACGGCGAGCTGCTCGAACACCGTATCGAGCCGCTCACCCGGCTGCCGGGCAAAGTCGGCGCCCGTCAGGACCTGGCCGTTCCTTGTCGGGCCGCGAGCGATCCGTGCCAGCGCATCGATGCCTGGCAGGCCGCCGATCGGTGTTGCCGCGTCGCTGTCCAGTTCGGCGATATCGTAGTCCATGTCCATACTTTCTCGTCCTCGCCGGGCATTGCCCGGCTGTTCATGCCGCCGCTGGAGCAGGCACTGCGCCGCCGCTGCGATTTTGTTGGTGGAGGGCTTCCAAAAAGGAAGAACCCGGAATCCGGGAAGCTTATGCCACCCGATCTTTTCGCCGGTTTTTCCGAACTGTTGAATTTTGTTTCTGGAGTGTGTCTGGGCGGGGATTTGCCGGGCCTCGTTGACCCTTGCGGGGCAGGGGTTCAGCGTCAGTGGCGACCCGGAAAGAGACTATGAGCGAACCTCATGCGGACGGCGCCGGCGAGCTGTCTATAATGGAGCGCTACGGCGACCCAGCAGCAGAGCGATGCCCAACGCCGGAAGCGTTGCCGCGGCGACGGCGAAGAAGACGAATTGCAGCCCCGTCGACGCGGCGACCAGGCCGAGCGCCGGACTGCCGAAGCCGAGCGCCACGTCGAGGAAGACGGTGTAGAGTCCCATGGCCAGGCCGCGGCTGCGCGACGGAAGACGGCTTACGGCCTCGGCGCCGAGACCGGGATAGACCAGCGAGTAGCCGAGGCCAGTCAGGCCCGCTCCGATCGCGGCGACAACAGGCCCGGTCGCAAGCCAGACCAGCATCAGCCCTGCCGCCTCGACCACAACGAAGATCACAGCGACGCGTGCGCCCCCAAGCCTGTCGGGCAGGTGGCCGAAGCACAGCCTTGCCACGATCAGCGACGCAGCATAGGCCGTGAAAGGAAGCCAGACCGGCTGCCAGCCCCGCTCGGCGAAGAGCAGGGCGCCGAAGCCCAGAATAGCACCATAGCCGAGGCTGCTGAAAGCAGCTCCGACGCCAGGAAGCCAGACCGCTTTCGCCACGCTCCTCCATGATTGCGGCGCGCTGCTCGCGACAGCGCTGGTGCCGCGCATCGGCAGGATGGCAAGCAGCGTCGCCAGCGGCAGGATGATCGTCGCGAGTGCGATCGCGGTGAAACCGCTCGCTGCATAAAGCGCAGATCCGGCCGGCGCCCCTAGCGCGAGCGCCGCAAACATCGCCGTGCCCACCCAGGCTATGACTTTTCCGGAGTTCTGTCCGCCCGCAACGGAGAGGCCCCAGGCGACGCCGCCGGTTATGATGAAGCTCTCGGACGCGCCCAGTACCGCCCGTCCGGCGAACAGCGCCGATGCGGACGCTACCGGCCGGTCGAGCAATGCCAGCGAGCCGAGGTAAAATAACCCGGCAAGGGCAGCGGCAATGAGGCCGACGACGACGGCGCGCTTGCCGCCGCGTCCATCGGCATAGTTTCCAGCCCCGATGCGCGACAGCATCGAGGCGACGAACTGGCTGCCCGTCACCAGCCCGACTGCGAAGGGGCCGAAGCCGAGCTGCTGGTGAAGATGCAGCGGCAGGACGGGTAGCGCCAGTCCGATCAGCAGGAAGCCGGCGAAGACAGCCGCCATGATTGGCACCAGTTCCGCGATGACGCCATTTCGGTCTGACATCCGCGCCATTTTGGCCTTCGGTAACCCAACTGTTCGGATCAGTAGCGTTCGTAGGTTACGCGCCAGCCTTCGGCCGGGTTGTCCGGCGTGAGGACCAGTTCGTTGTCCGAGACCTCGAATTTGCGTTTCATGCTCTTCCCGACAAGGTTGCGGACCAGGGAGGACTCGATGGTGATGACGAAGGTCTTGTCCTGGTCGTTGATGGCGACCGGCCCGTAATAGGCTTCGTAGCCATTCGCCGTGTAAGGCGTGTCCGGCGCCTTGGGGTCGGGGTTCTGCGCCTGCACCGAGAGGGTGCCGGCCTCGGTGAAGATGACCTGGCCGGAATAGGGCACGGGCTTCAGGTTTCCCTCTGCCCCGGCCTCGAGCGAAATCATCCGCCATGCGCCGATGATCGCGGACTCTTGCGAGAAAGCCGGCGTGGCGACCGAAAGCGCAAGAGCAAGGGCGGCAATCTTCAATCTCATCGTCATATGTCGTTGTTCCTTTTCTGAGTTGTGGGAGCGCACAGACCGTCCGCCCGATCTTGCTCACACCGAAAGCATGACCTTGATGGCGCGACGCTCGTCCATGGCGCGATAGCCTTCAGCGACCTCGGCCAACGGCAGCTTGAGGTCGAAGACCTTGCCGGGCTTGATCCGACCTTGCAGCACACGGTCCATCAGGTCGGGCAGGAAGCGGCGCACCGGCGCCGGGCCGCCCAGCATGCGTTTCTGGCCGAAGAATAGTTTTTGGCCGTCGAAGTTCACGCCATGCGGCACGCCGACATAGCCGATGGTGCCGCCGGGGCGGGAGCAGGCCAGCGCCTGGTCGAAGGATTCTCCCGTGCCGACGCATTCCAGCACGGAGTCCGCGCCGACGCCCTTGGTGAGTTCCTTGATGCGGGCCACGCCTTCCTCGCCGCGCTCGGCGACGATGTCGGTGGCGCCGAACTCGCGGGCGAGCTTTTGGCGGCTGGCGTGCCGGCTCATGGCGATGATGCGCTCGGCGCCCATCTCCTTGGCCGCAAGCACGCCCATCAGGCCGACCGCACCGTCGCCGACCACCACCACCGTCGATCCTTCGCGGACCTCGGCTGCGTCGGCCGCATACCAGCCGGTGCCGAGCACATCGGACACAGCCAGCAGGTCTGGGATGAGGTCGGCCGGCGGGACCTCGGTGGTGGCGACCAGTGTGCCATCGGCCAGGGGTACGCGAGCGTAAGGCGCCTGCGCGCCCGACATGAACTCGCGCTGCACGCAAGACGACTGGAAGCCGAAGCGGCAATGCGGGCAGGTATTGTCGGAGAGGCAGAATGACCCCACGACGAACTGGCCGGGGCGGACCGTGCGCACCTCTGCGCCGACCTCGACGACGATGCCGCAATATTCGTGGCCCATATGCATCGGCCCGGCGACCGGCTGCAGCCCGCGATAGGGCCACAGGTCCGAGCCGCAGATGCAGCTTGCCGACAGCTTGATGATGGCGTCCGTCGGCCGCATGATTTTCGGATCGGCGATTTCCTCGCAGCGTATGTCGCCCGGTTTGTGAAGAACGGTTGCAAGCATGTTGGTTCCTTCCGAGGGGAGAAGATCAGCCGCCGTAGTCGGCGTCGCTGACATGTTCCAGCCAGTCCACGACCTTGCCGTCCTTGACCTCCTGGAGGGCGATGTGGGTCATGGCGGTCCGAGGCGACGCGCCGTGCCAGTGCTTTTCGCCGGGAGCGAACCAGACGACATCGCCCGGATGGATTTCCTCGACCGGGCCACCTTCGCGCTGCACGCGACCGAGGCCGGAGACGACGATCAGCGTCTGGCCGAGCGGATGCGTGTGCCAGGCGGTGCGGGCGCCGGGCTCGAAGGTCACCTGTGCGCCTTGAACCCGCTCGGCGTCGAAGGGATTGAAGAGCGGATCGATCCGCACCGTTCCGGTGAACCAGTCAGGCGGTCCCTTGCCGGAAGGCCTGGTGCCGGCGCGAAGAATGTCCATGGTGATCTCCTTTGCGTCCTCAAATGCGTTCGATGCGAAGCGGGAATTTGCCGCGAATGTGCAGGGCCTGCTCGCCCTCGTCGAAGCGGCCAAGCCTGATCAGCCCCGGATGGCGGTAGTCGGCGTAGAACATGGCCAGGTTGCCCCACGGCATGAAATAGCACAGGTCATAGGGCTGCTCGTCGGCGAACGGACCGCTTCCCTCCTCGGTCAGCTTGCGCGGCAGATAGGCGATCTTCTCGTTATGGGCGTAGTCCTCGATTTCGAGGTCGAGCGGCAGCATGGAGAAGAAGTCGTGCGCCGACGGATTGTCGTAGAGCGTGGCGGTCATGGTGCGGCCGTTGAAAACCATCCTGATCTTCATGTCGGTGGGCTCCTGGCTGACGGGAGATTGGCCTTCCTGGCCGGCGGCTGTGCGAGGCAGGGCCGCCGCCGCGAGCGCGGCGCCGAGCAATGTCCGGCGGCTGAGCGGCGCATGTTCGTTCGTCACGGCAAAGACCTCCGGGCCATATGCGCTGCGGCAAGGGCGGCGACCGCCGATCCGCAGAGCAGCAGCGGCGCGGCGATGGTGGCCGCAATGGCATTGCCGGCGTTCAGCATGGCGAGACCCTTCGGAACCATGTCTTGCGGCACGAGGCGCATGACGATCGCGGTCGACATCGACCAGAACCCGCCGATCGCGATACCGAGCAGCGCCCGGCCGACCATGAGCAACGCGTAGTTCGGCGCGAAGGTGACAGCCAGACCGGACACGATGAGGAGGAGGGTAAAGCCGGTCACGACCAGTCGGCGGTCGATGTGGCGCGTGAGGCCGGCGACCAGCAGGCTGGTCACGACGGCGAAAGCGCCCGAAATCGAGATCGCCTGTCCCGCCCGGCCCTCGGTGATGCCGAGATCGGCCGCTAGCGGCGACAGCAGGCTGACCGGCATGAATTCCGACGCGATGAGCACGAAAACACACAGCGCCATCGACAACACCGCGCCCCATGCGGCGCGGTTTTCAACAAGCCTTGTGTCGTACGTGGTTTCCATGATTGGCATCCTGGCAAAGCGACCGGACGGATCAGCCGCCAATCCCCATCGCTGCCAGAAGATATTGCAGGGGAACCCATTTAAGTAGACTAAGCAATCCGCATGGACTTATCTGCTCATGATATGAATGTCCGATGGGAGGTGCCCTGTGCAACGCGATGGCATGAAGGATCTGCTCTGGTTCGTGGCGGTCGCCCGGGAGCGCAGCTTCACCAGGGCGGCGGCCAAGCTCGGAACCTCGCAGTCGACCCTGAGTTCGACAATCAAGGAGCTTGAAGCTCGTCTTGGCGTCCGCCTGCTGACGCGTACGACACGGAGCGTCTCTCCGACCGAGGCCGGCGAGCGACTTTTCCAATCGCTCGTTCCGCGCTTCGAGGAAATCGAATCCGACCTCGCAAGCCTGGTGGCGTTTCGCGACAAGCCCTCCGGAACGGTCCGCATCACCCTGTCCGACCATGCGCTCCAGACGACCGTCTGGCCGAAGCTGCAGCCCTTGCTCAGCGACAATCCCGACGTGCGCGTCGAGCTCTACAGCGACAACGGCATGAAGAACATTGTGGAGGAGCGCTTCGACGCAGGCGTGCGGCTTGGCGAGAGCATCGACAGGGATATGATCGCAGTGCGCATCGGGCCCGATTGGAGGCTCGTGGCCGTGGCGTCGCCGGACTACTTTTCCCGCCATCCGGTTCCGACCGCGCCTCAGGACCTGGTCGACCATGACTGCATCAATATGCGGCAGGCGACGTTCGGCGGATTGTATGCCTGGGAATTCGCCAGGGATGGCCGCGACCTACGTGTGCGGGTGGAGGGCCAACTCACCTTCAATTCGTCCATTCCCATGATCGAGGCTGCGACAAGCGGTTTCGGGATCGCCTACGTCCCGGAAAACCTCGTCAGCCACCACATCGCCGAGGGACGCCTCAGGCTCGTGCTCGATGACTGGAGCCCGCCATTTGCCGGCTATCACCTCTACTATCCAAGCAGGCGACAGCTCTCCCCTGCGATGGCAGTGATCATCGACGCGCTCCGCCATCGCATCTGACCCGAGACTGTTTGGATCATAGAGGCTGAGCTTGGCCCGTAGCCAACCGGATCGCCGTCGTCATCGAACAGCCAATGTTCAGCGATCTTCCGAGCCAGTCGTACCTTGCGCTTGAGGCCTAGCCGACATCATGGAGCACGTCTTCCTCGAAGATGCATCCATGCCGTCGTCCCGATCTCGGAAAAGATGCCAGAAGATCAGCGCATGGACCATCCGCTCAAGCTTGCATGCTAGGGACAGGACGCGCCCTCGAAGGCGTCCACCTCGCTTCGCACGCCACCCGCCGTTCGTGGAATAAGCCCCGCCCCAGTTGCTGTGCGTCGGGATTGCTCATCTATCCAGCCATCCTCAAGCGCACGCATCAGGCGTTCGCTGCCGGCGCTTCGTACCAATGGGAGGCGCGATAGCAGCCTGCGGCGTGTGCCTCGCTCAGGAACGGTAGCCGGTGTGCTGCCCCAACGAGGAAATCGCCAGATCTTCGCAGCTTCGCAAACGCATCCTTCACGTCTGTGCTGGAGTCCTGCCACATCAGATGATCCGCGCAAATCTGCGCGATGACGGAGAAGATGTCCATCTGCGCCGAAGGCGTTCGAACCGTACCAAGTACTGCTCCGACACGATCCACCACCGCCTCATCTCGCTTGAACAAAGTGTGTACGGCGGCAACGAACGCCTGCTGTGACCCGAACTGGACGTGGAAGACGGGATGGCCCGGTCTGATTTCGTCCATGTCAAAGTGAGCGCCATAGACATGCTCGAGACTTTGCCCCTTCTGACGAAAATAGCCGACTTCCGTTCCAAAGCTTTTCGTCCGCAGAGGCAACTGCTTGAAGTCAGGGCCCTCGAGGGTCAGCCAACCCTGAGCCACTACAAAGAGGTCAGGCGAACGTCGGTTCGGCCGCTCTGGGACGTTGAAGACGATCGGTCCGAAATCGAGCTTTACTTCATCGTCGGGAGCATTTGTGTCGAGCCTGAACGCCTCATAGCCGCTTTGCGGCATTACAGAGCTCACCTGGCTCATCTGCTGTAGGCCATAGATCGCCGCCTGCCAAGCGTCGTTGACCTTTAGCCTCACACGATGCGCATCCTTGTTCACCTGACGGCAATCCCCCTCATAGACCCAACAGGGGGGCCCATTCGTCGTAGAAATCTTTCTCCGCCCGGCTCAGCTGCGCGCCGGTAGGTATCCAGCTGCTCGAAGGCACCGAGCAGTCGGAGCGCTCGCAAACCGGCCGCAAGGTGAATGGGCACCAGAAACCGCCCTTCACGCCGCCACACCGGTCACACTGATGGTGCGCGAGCGGTCGTCCCAGCGCCGTTTCCATGATGTGGCGATTGAGGTCGGCGAAAGACTCAAATTGCACCTCGCCCAGCTCGGCGCCTAATTGATCGAGTATGCGATCGACTTCCTCTTTCCAGAACAGGCTCTGGCCCTCACTGAATGGTCCAAGATAACGTGCGTTGGCGAAGTAAGGCTCGATCGCAGGGCCCTCTTCCGGGCTCGTCGCAACGTAAGCGCACAGTGCCTTGCACGAGAGGATCGGGCCTGGGTATTTCAACACGGCATTGAAGAGAACATGACCAAGAACGTAGGTCAGAAGCCTGATTTTGTCCTCGTCGTTTGGCTCCTCGTCGCCTGCGAAGTCGCGCAGTCGCTGCAATAGGGCGGAGTTCGCAGCACCGAGGCGCGACATGTAAGCGGCGAATTGACTTTCAAGCCTAGCCCGTCCGAGCAACGACGCCAATACCGCCGCTAAGCTACGGCGCTCGGTAAGGAGCGCAGGCCAATCTTCGATCCCTTGGCGCAGCACTCGGAATCCACGGAACATTGTCGCGATAAACGCAGCATCGTGCTCATCGTCGGTGGGTACGCGCAGCTCGAATAGATTCGGTTCTTTCGGCAACGCCGCCACGTTGCCACGTGAGAAATCGCCCACAGGAATCGACTTCTTCTGGCACCATGCCACGATACTTAAACCGAAGAGCCCTCTGACGCTGGTGGTGAGATCATAGTCGGTGATGACAAGTGCAGTATTCTCGTCCACACGGGCTTCGAAGGCTTCGGCCGGCGGCCCATCGTTCTCGGTCGGAACCCAAGTTCTGAGGTCGACTTCGTCAGGATGAAGCCGTGCGACGAGGCGTTGCCGAAGCGCCTCAAGGTTCGGAGCATTATCGTCGATTAAGAGAAGCGACGGCTTTGCATTGGACATCACCGAGTTCCTCCAGCCGGAAGCGGCAGGCGAACCCGCACGCAGGTTGCAAACTCGGCCGGCGGAACGACGAGTTCCGCTCTGCCACCGAAGGCTTCCGCTCCACGCCGTACAAGAGCCAACCCCAGCCCCATACCCGAACCGAGAGGATCATTTTTCGATTGCGTCGTGGTAAAGAGAGGATCAAAAACCCTCTCATGGAGCGCATTCGGAATACCGACGCCCGTATCGGAAACCTCGAGGTAGTGCCACTTACCTTCATTCCAGGCCCGAAAAGCGATTTTGCCCGGGTCCTTACCGATCTTCGCCGTCACTGCTTTGAGCGCGTTAGTATAGAGGTTGAGAGCGATGCCGTTGTATAGCGATACCGGCACCGGCGGCGCTGGCAAATCGCTCTCCGCAGAAATCTCGACCTCTATTTTTCGCTCCTCGGCGTAACGGCCAAATACGCGCTTGACCTGCTGGAGCCGTGGCCTAACTGGATATGGCTTGCTGGGAGTAGTCTTCGCGCCTTGGATGTATCCGGACGAGTACGTGACGAACTCTTTTAGCTGGCGAATGTGGGCGGCGAACGCCTCGACTTGCGGTTTGAATTTCGGCTGCGACTTCGCGAGTTCAACCAGGTCCTTTTGGGTTGACTCAAGTTCCTGAAGGGCAACGCCGAACTCATGTGTCATAAAACCGGCGACGATGCCGAGCAAGCTCATGACTTCAAGCTGTTGTTCGCGCTCCCTAGCATTCTCCTCTTGTCGCTCAACGAGCTGCTGCGTCTGCGCGATCGCAGCAACGATGCGCACCTTGTCTTGCGCAGCGATGTTTGGGTTCGACTGGACTTCTGAAATAGCCGAGCGCGTCCGGTCGCGGATCTCGGCGAGAAGCGCTTCCTGCTGGGCTAGCTCCTCTTCCTGCTGGAGCTTTCGGTCGGCATATGCGATCGCCTCGACGGCTCCGCGGACTAGGTCATTTAACTGCGCGAAGGCGGCATTCTCGACAAAGCCCTCACGGTCGGCCGACGCGATAAGGCCCTCCTCATAGCCGCCGGGGTCCAACTCATTCGATCGAGTGCCCTCAACTTGGACCAACCCAACCAGCTGCGCTGACTGCGGCAATCGCAGCATCCAGTTCTGCGACGTGTCCGCTCGCACTTGCGCCGGCATGGCGAAGTGCTTGGCAGAGATTGACGACCGCGAGTCACGACGGTTGCGCGCTGCGTCCGCCTGCAATTGCAGCCAATCGTCACGTGACGAACCGTAGGGCTGCACTCGAAAGCTTCTGTCGAACACCGCGACACCGTGGTTCGCCGCGACCCACGACTGGGCGCGGCGGCCGTCAACCGGCATGTTGGTGAACGTCCCGGTCCGTCGCGGGAAGAAGCGAATGTCGGCGTAAAGCTTCCCAATCTCATTCGGGTAGGTATCAACGACCTTCAGGTACGCCGCTCGCTGCCCTCGCCGATAGATGCGTAGATCGACTTTGTCGCCGCGAAGCCGCAGCTTGGCACGGAGAACATAAGCGTCTAGGATCGCGGCGGCGACGTCGCTCTGCTCATCGTCGTCGCCGATCCGCACGTTCAGAATGAACCCAGGATCGACAGCCTCACCGTCCTCGTCAGACACCTCGACATCGACGCCTTCGGTCATCTCTCGGAAGAGCGATCGAAGCGGCGTCAAGATACCGATGGATCCGGTTCGAACTGTATTCAGGTCGAGTCGGCCCGCTTCCGTCCGCAGCCTGGTGATTGTCAGGACGGTTCCAGTTGCGGTTTCCTACGGCACCTCGGTCAGAACGTATGGCACCTGAACCTTGCCGAGGTCCTCGTGCCGATCGAACTTCGGCCAATCGAACGTGGCGGTAAGCCGAGTCCGCACCCCGCGGTCGGCATCATCAGCAACCGACTCGAGCTTCAACGCTCGTCCAAGGAACCGGACCGCGAACCGACCGATACCCTTCTCACCTGTGATGAGCCTTGAATAGACGTCGCTGAACCTAATTGCTTCCTTGGAACTCGTTCCAATCCGCATCCAACCATTGGTGAAGCGATCCAACGTCATGCCGGAACCATCGTCGGCGACCGTGATCGAACGTGGAGGATCGTAGTCGACGGTACATTCAATCGCGTCTGCGTCGTAGGCGTTCTTGATCAACTCGACGACCGCGACTTCGGGCTGCTTGACCAAGCGCTCGCCAAGTTCGCGTAGGATCCGGCTCTCGATGGTGAACGAAATCGTTCCCTCGTCGAGCACACGGTCCTTCTTCACGGTGGGGGCCTTAGCCACGCGATGCGACCGAAGAAAACTTGGCCAACAGAAGCGCGTTCAGCTGGTTGATTTCAATCTTCCTAAGGCCGTTCGAGTGCGCGACGACCCGGTCCCGAAGATCCTGCCCGTCGAGACCGCCGACGATTGCGACCATTTGCTCCACGGTCACGTTGAAAACTCCGGAGACGCCGCCGACAGCACGCGCGCCGACTGCGTTGCGTACCCCTTTCGGAAACTCGCCTTTGAAACTTTGTGCGATTAAGACGCCAGGCACTGGCGGCATCTTGAACTCCCACCAGTTCTCCCGCTCCAGACATGTCGCTGTCTGGTACTGTTCAGCCGGCACGGCGTTCAGGTAACAGCGCAGGGCTGCGCTCTGGCTGACGTCGGTGCGGATGAGCCAGCATTTCTGGCCGGGTGACCGGTAGTGCTTCTTAAACGCCGCATCATCTAGCTCCCGCAGGTCGCCTGGCAGCGTTCGTAGGGTGGTTATGCAGGGCACGACATCTCGGCCAATCACTAGCCCGCTCCGCACACGCTCGCCCTCGGTAAGGGTAAGGACCTTCTGCGTTCCCGGACTCAAACCTCGAACCGCGCGGGGCGCACCCTCAGGGATATCGCTCCGCTTCACATAGCTGATAACGCCCGCGCTCGACCCACTCGGTGACGAAAGAGGCAGGTAATCCCCGTCGGCCGTCTCCTCGAAGTAGCTCCATTTGCCAGTGCGCTTGGCCTTATCGACGATTGTGATGGATGATGTGGTCAGCACGCTGTCGAAAGTAGTGTCCACCAGCCGGTAGACTTTCACCTCCCAGCGCTGCTCCTCGATGAAGGTTCTCAGCGCGCGAGCCGACGGTCGCGAGACCCATTCATACGGGATAACGAGCGCACAAAGCCCGTCGCCCTTGAGGCTGGCGAGAGCCTGGAGGAAAAAGTATTGCCATGCGTTCGCAAGGCCGGATACGTGTATTCCAAGACGACGTTGAAGAACCTTCGACGCCTGCTCACGCCAGCCCGCCGGCAGGTCCTGATTGCGAACAAAGGGCGGATTGCCGATACAAACGTCCGCGTTATCAACGTCGTCCGAGAACGCGCAGCGGTTCAGCAGCCTTGCGTTTGGAGGCAGCTTTACGTCGGCACAGCGATCGCCGTCGATCTCGTAGCCGACATATTCTGAATAGTTTCCTCCGAACGCAAAACGTGCATCACCTGCGCCTAAGTCGAGGACTTTGCCGACTCGGGATCGCAGAAGACCGACGTGTACCCAAGTGGCCTCGACGAGCTCACTAGGAGTATCGACTTGGCACCGATCGAGATAAAGAGAGACGCTATTCCAATCACCCCAATCACGGGTTAAGTCGATCACTTGGCGTGCTTTGACCGCTGGCTCGCAATCCATAGTCATACGCAGTGGCTCATCCGTCACATCATTCTTGCGGCCCGAATCTCTTCAGAGCCGCCCCCCGGGGCGACAAACCTAGCGTTACGGTCGACGTCGGACAATCGCTTGTAGCTGCAAGATCGTTAATAACAGCTGGAGAGGCGTGCATCGCTCAGCAGTATCTCGGCAAACTTAGCAGGATTGGCGCTTACGTGACAGAAATTTTGCAACGTTTTTCGCTCTCCACAAGCCGTGGCACAACCGCCAGCTATCCTGTCGCGAAAGCCTGCTTTTCGCAAGGTCAGCTCCACACCGAGCCCGGGGCCGCGCCATGTCCGGTTTTCTATCGATTTGAGCGCAAGCGGTCATGATGAACACCTCCTCGATCGCGTCGCCACTGGCCACATCCCCCTTGCCAGCCCCAAATTCTCATCTTAGTCTGGCTTTGAAAAAACCTTTTCCCAAGTCTCGCAACGCCGTCGATCACCCACCTCGACACACTCAGGTCCACAAAGAGAAAACCTTTTCCCAGCCCGAGGACTTACACCCCAACAATGGCCTCCGACACCTCGCCAGCACCCGCCAAACAACCCATCACCCTGCGTGAAGTGGCGGCGATGGCTGGCGTCAGTGTGGCCACGGCGTCGAAGGCGCTGAACGGGCAGGGGCGGATGACGGCCGAGACGCGGCAGCGCATTCGCGAGACGGCGCAGCGGCTGGGCTTTCGTCCCAACAGCCTGGCGCAGAGCCTGCTGCGGCGCCGCTCCTTTACCGTCGGCCTGTTGACCAACGATACCTATGGCCGCTTTTCGCTGCCGGTCATGTCGGGCATTTCGGACGCGCTGGTCGATGCCGGCGTGTCGGTGTTCATGTGCAATGTCGAGGACGATCCGCGGCTGGCGCAGCTGCATGTCGAGGCGATGCTGGACAAGCGCATCGACGGCATAATCGCCAGCGGCAAGCGCATCGACCGCCATCTGCCGGTCGACCTCGCCAATCTCGGCGTGCCCGTCATCTACGCCTTCAGCCAGCCCGATCCCGATGCCATCGCCTTCGTCTCCGACGATGCCGGCGGCGCGCGGCTGGCGGTCGAGCATTTTTGCCGGCTCGGGCGTCGGCGCATCGCCCATGTCAGCGGTCCCGCCAGTTTTGCCGTGGTGAATGAGCGGGCACAGGCTTTTCGCGATGTGCTGGCCGCCCACGGCCTGCCTGTGAGCGAGCCCTTGCTCGGTTCGTGGTCGGAAGCCTGGGGGCATGAAGCCGTCGGAAAGCTGTTCGACGGCCCAACGCTCTTCAACAAGAAGGGAGAGAAACCCGACGCCGTGTTCTGCGGCAACGACCAGATCGCGCGCGGCGTCATCGATGCGCTGCGCGAGCGCGGCTTAGGCGTGCCTGGCGACGTCGGCGTCATCGGCTTCGACAATTGGGAGATCGTGGCCGAGGCAACCCGCCCGCCGCTGACCTCGGTCGACATGAACCTGGCGGCGCTCGGCCGCGAGGCCGGCCTCACACTGCTTTCGCTCGTCGGCGGCCAACCCGCCGCGCCGGGCATTCGAAAACTGCCGTGCCGGCTGGTGGTGCGTCAGTCATGCGGCCGTCCGCCGGGCGGCTGAGACCAATGCCTGTCGCCCAAAAGTGCGCAGCGGTTTGGGACAACGACATGCATCAAGCAAAGGCCGCGCTGGGAGCGCGGTTACAGGGAGGAGAACTGAACCATGAGGAGGAGAACCATGAAGACCATGATCGCCGGGCTCGCCTTTGCGAGCATTCTGGGCACGCTGGCAACAGCTTTTGCCGCCGACACCGCCAACATCTGGGTTCGCGCCGACGGCTCGAACTTCATGCCCCGCATCGTCGATGCCTTCAACAAGGGCCATGAGAACAAGGTCAAGCTGGACATCATTCCCAATGCCGAGATCATCCCGAAATATGGCGCCGCCGCCGCCGGCGGCACGGCGCCCGACGCGCTGTCGCTCGACCTGATCTACACGCCGTCCTTTGCCGCCGCCGGCCAGCTCGAAGACATTACCGACTGGGCGAAGTCGCTGCCCTATTTCGCCAGCCTGTCGCCGGCGCACGTCAAGACC
Organism: Mesorhizobium sp. L103C105A0; assembly: GCF_000502215.1. Taxonomy (NCBI): domain Bacteria; kingdom Pseudomonadati; phylum Pseudomonadota; class Alphaproteobacteria; order Hyphomicrobiales; family Phyllobacteriaceae; genus Mesorhizobium; species Mesorhizobium sp. L103C105A0. Next base: position 54,478 of record NZ_AYXF01000014.1, read on the forward strand.
GGCACCTACAAGGACCACATTTATGGGCTGCCGTTCTCGGCCGACGCCTCGGTGCTGATCTGGAACAAGAAATTGTTCAAGCAGGCGGGGCTCGATCCGGACAAGGGGCCGGCCAACTGGGCCGAGATCGAGGCCGATGCCGAAAAGGTCAACGCGCTCGGCGGCGACATCAAGGGCTTTTATTTCTCCGGCAATTGCGGCGGCTGCAATATCTTCACCTTCACGCCGCTGATCTGGGCCTCGGGCGGCGACATCCTCTCCGAGGACGGCTCGAAGGCGACGCTGGACAGCCCGCAGCTGCGCGGCGCCATCGACCTCTACCGCTCGATGGTCAAGAAGGATCTGGTGCCGGCCGGCGCGCAGACCGACACCGGCGCCAACTTCTTTGCCGCCTTCGCCACCGGCAATATCGGCATTTCGCCGTCCGGCGCCTTCGCCATCGGCGCGCTCAACACCCAGTATCCGGATATCGACTATGGCGTCACCTTCCTGCCGGGCAAGGACAGCGGCTGGTCTTCGTTTGCCGGCGGCGACAATTTCGTCGTCACCAAGGGCACCAAGAAGCTCGCCGTGGTGAAGGAGTTTCTCGACTTCGCCTATTCGCTAGAAGGCCAGACCATCCTGGCCAAATACGGCAGCCTGCCGGTGCGCGGCGACATCGCCAAGGAGGCGCTGAAGGATCTCGATCCGCGCTACCAGATCGCCGCCGAAGCCATGGCCAAGGGCCGCACGCCCTATTCCGTGGTGTTCAACGACCTGATCAACTCGGCCAACGGTCCGTGGACGCAGATGATCAACGAGGTCGTCTTCGGCGACGACGTCGATGGCGCCATCGCCAATGCACAAGAGACCATGCAGTCCATCATCGACCAGGCGCCGCAAAAGTAAGCGCCGCCCCTACCTCCCCCTCGAGGGGAGGTCGGACCGCAGGTCCGGGTGGGGTCGTTCCGGCAGTGCTCGACGTTCTTTTTCGTCGGCGCACTGCGCGGAGGACCCCACCCCCGGCCTGCGGCCGGACCCTCCCCTCGAGGGGGAGGGGGATCACCGCACCCGGAGCCCACGTATGACCGCCACCACCACCCCGCCACGCGCCAGAAAACTCGTCGGCGCCGGCCGCCGGCAGTGGATCGGCCTGCTCTATGTCGCGCCGGCAGTGGCACTGGTCGTCTTCTTCTTCATCATCCCGCTCGGCATGACCGCGTGGATGTCGCTGCACAACTGGCCGCTGATGGGCGAGCATTTTTACATCGGCTTCGACAATTACCGGGCGATCCTGCGCGACAACCGTTTCTGGAACGCGCTGAGCTTCACCGCCTACTACACCGTGATCGTCACCATCGTGATCTTCGCCGTCGCCTTTCCGCTGGCGCTGTTCATCGAAAAGCCCAGGCGGCTGACCGGCTTTTACCGGACATCCTTCTTCATGCCGGCGGTCGTCGGCTTCGCCTCGGCCAGCCTGCTCTGGTCGTGGCTGCTCAATGTCGATTCCGGCCTGTTCAGCCCGGCCGCCTACGATTTCGGCCTGACGGCGAAAAAGTTCAACCTCCTGGCGACGTTCCAGCCGGCCTTCTGGTCGATCATCGCCATGGTCGTCTGGAAGGTGGCGGGCTTCACCATGATCATCCTGATGACCGGCCTGCAGTCGATCCCGACCGACCTGCAGGAAGCCGCGATGATCGACGGGGCAGGGCCGTTCGCGCGCTTTCGCGCCATCACCCTGCCGCTGATGCGCCGCACGCTGGCGCTGGCGCTGATCCTGTCGATCGCCGGCTCGATCCTCGCCTTCGACCAGTTCTACATCATCCTGCGCGGCGGCCCGCGCAACCAGACGCTGACCGCCGTCTACTGGATCTTCAACCAGTCCTTCGTCTCGTTCAAGCTCGGCTATGGCGCCGCTTTGTCGATGATCCTGCTGGCCATATTGGTGGCGCTCAGCCTGGTCCAGCTGTGGCTGCTGCGCAAGCCGGAGGGCATCGACTGATGGCGCAGGCAAGAAGCCGCAGCAGCCGCCTCTGGCTCAGGATCGCCGAGCATTCGACCGGCATGATCGCCTCAGTGCTGTTCATCGCGCCGATCGTCTGGGCCGTGCTGTCGACCTTCAAGCCGGCGCAGGAGGCGCGCCAGCCGCCGCTGCCGCCATGGCCGACGACAGGCTTTTCGGTCGAGAACTACCGCACGCTCGACACCTTTGGCGACGGCCTCTGGCTGCCGGCGCAAAACAGCCTCTATGTCGCCTCGATGACGGTGATCCTGTCGGTCATCGTCAGCGTGCTGGCCGGCTACGGGTTTTCGCGCTTCCGCTTTCCCATGAAGGATGTGCTCTTCATCGTGATCCTTTCGACGATCATGATCCCGTTCCAGTCGATCCTGACGCCGATCTTCCTGGTGCTGACCAAGGTCGGCCTGCACAACACGCTGACCGGGCTTGTCCTGGTCTACGTCACGCTGCAATTGCCGTTCTCGATCTTCATGATGCGCAACGCCTTCGACGCGGTGCCGCGCGAGATCGAGGAGGCCGCGCGCATGGACGGCGCCAACAACGTCACCATGCTGCTCAAGGTGATGCTGCCGCTGGTCTGGCCGGGCATCGTCACCATCGCGCTGTTCGCCTTCCTCGGCGCCTGGAACGAATTCCTGGCCGCACTCGTGCTGATGACCGACCAGTCCAAATTCACGCTGCCGATCATGATGACCGCACTTCAGTCCGGCCGCTTCGGCGCCATCGACTGGGGCGCGGTGCAGGCGGGCGTCACCGTGATGATGGTGCCGTGCCTGGTGCTCTTCCTCTTGCTGCAGCGCTTCTACATCCGCGGCCTGATGGCCGGCGCGGTGAAATGACCCCCCGTGAAATGACCAATATCCAACGGAGTGACACGATGACCGTTCAACCATCCGCCAAGCCCGGCAAACTCGCCTTCCGCCCGCTGCCGGTGCCGCAGGTCGATGTCCGCGGCTTCTGGGGCGACCGTGTCGATGCCGTGGCGTCGCGCACCGCCGACATCCTCTACGAGCGCTGCGTCGAGGCGCGCATGCTGGAGCAGATCGACCCGGACCGGCCCTCGCCGGGCGTCGTCATTCCGTTCCATTCGCCGTCGCCCGACGAGGCGGCCAGCCCCGGCTTCACCGGCTCGACGGTGACGACGCAGATGTTCTGGGACTCCGATTGGGGCAAGACCATCGAGACCGCGGCCTATTCGCTCTACCGGCGCAAGAACGCGGCGCTCGAGACGAAGATCGATGCCGTCATCGACCTCTACGGCAGACTGCAGCAGGAAGACGGTTATCTCTCCAGCTGGTACCAGCGCATCCAGCCCGGCAAGCGCTGGACCAATCTGCGCGATTGCCACGAGCTCTATTGCGCCGGCCATCTGATCGAAGGCGCGGTCGCCTACTACCAGGCCACCGGCAAGCGCAAGCTGCTGAATATCATGTGCCGCTACGTCGACCATATCGCCGACACCTTCGGTCCGGAGCCGGGCAAGAAGAAGGGCTATTGCGGCCATGAGGAGATCGAGCTGGCGCTGGTCAAGCTGGCGCGGGCGACCGGCGAGCAGAAATACATGGACCTGGCCAGGTATTTCATCGACCAGCGCGGGCAGCAGCCGCATTATTTCGACGAGGAGGCGCGTGCGCGCGGCGCCGACCCAAAGGCCTATCATTTCAAGACTTATGAGTACAACCAGTCGCACAAGCCGGTGCGCGAGCAGGACAAGGTCGTGGGACATGCGGTCAGGGCGATGTACCTCTATTCCGGCATGGCCGACATCGCCACCGAATATGGCGACGATACGCTCAGGGTAGCGCTCGACCGTCTGTGGAACGATCTCACCACCAAGAACCTCTATGTCACCGGCGGCCTCGGGCCGTCGGCGCACAATGAGGGCTTTACCAGCGACTACGACCTGCCCAACGAAACCGCCTATGCCGAGACCTGTGCCTCGGTCGGCCTGGTGTTCTGGGCCAGCCGCATGCTCGGCATGGGTCCCAACGCCCGCTACGCCGACATGATGGAGCGGGCGCTCTACAACGGCTCGATCTCCGGCCTGTCGCTCGACGGCTCGCTGTTCTTCTACGAGAACCCGCTGGAGAGCCGGGGCAGGCACAATCGCTGGAAATGGCATCGCTGCCCCTGTTGCCCGCCCAATATCGGCCGCATGGTCGCCTCCATCGGCAGCTATTTCTACTCCCTCTCGGACGACGCGCTGGCCGTCCATCTCTACGGCGACAGCACCGCGCGCTTCGACATATCGAACCGGGCGGTCAGTCTGATTCAGACCAGCAATTATCCTTGGGATGGCGCGGTCTCGATCCGGATCGAAGCCGACGCGCCGGTCGAGTTCACCTTGCACCTGCGCGTCCCCTCCTGGTGCGGCAAGGCGGCGCTCAAGGTCAACGGCGCCGCGGTCGGTCTGGATGACATCACCAGCGACGGCTATGCCGCGATCCGGCGCGAGTGGCGCCAGGGCGACCGGGTCGAACTCGATCTCGAAATGTCGATCGCTCGTCTGTTCGCCAATCCGGAGGTGCGTCAGGACATCGGCCGCGTCGCACTTGCGCGCGGTCCGCTGATCTATTGCGTCGAGGAGACCGACAATGCCGGCCAGTTGCATCGGATCGCTCTGCCGCGAACGGCAAAAATCGAGGCGCATGCCGAGCCGAACCTGCTCGGCGGCATCGTCACGCTTTCGGCACTTGCCAGCAAGGAAGCGCAGGAAAACTGGGAACCCGGGCTCTATCGCACCGATCCGCCGGCGGTGAGCGAAACGAAAATCACCGCCGTTCCTTACTACGCCTGGGACAACCGTGAACCCGGCGAGATGCTGGTCTGGCTGCGGGACGGATGAGTTAGAGGCTGACAAACGCCGTCAGCGGCAAATGATCCGACGCAACCCGCGACAGCGGCGTGTCATGGGCTTCCACCGACGAGACCATGCCGTGCCGGTTGGCCATGATCCGGTCGAGCGCCAGTACCGGCAGGCCTGAGGGGAAAGTCGGCACCGCCGCCGGCGTGAAACCAAAGGTGGCGTGCAGCGTCTTGAGCGCCGAGCGGTTGCCCAGCCGCCATTCGTTGAGGTCGCCGAGCAGCAAGGTCGGCCTTTCATCCTGGTTGCTCATGATGTCGAGCACGACGCGGGCCTGCTCCGAGCGCGAGCGGCGCAACAGGCCGAGATGCGCGGCGATGACGCGCAGAGTGCGCGTTTCGTCGAGGTCGATCTCGGCAACCAGCGCGCCGCGGGGCTCCAGTCCCGGAAGCTTGATCTGATGGACGTCGCGCACGGTGCCGCGCTTGAACAAAAGCACGTTGCCGCGCCAGCCATGGCCCTTGCCGCTTCCGGAAACCGGCACCGGCACAAGCCCGGTTTCGTGTTCGATCCGGGCAAGGTCGAGCAGCCCGGCGCGATCGCCGAAGCGGTTGTCGGCCTCCTGCAGCGCGATGACGTCGGGGCCGATCTCGCGGATGACGCGGGCGGTGCGTTCGGGGTCGAACCTGCGGTCGGTGCCGATGCATTTGTGGACGTTGTAGGAGGCGACCACCATCTGGGCGCCTTCAATGTGCTTGCGCGGCGTCGCGTTCGCCTTGCGCGCTTTCCTGCCGCGGATCGACAGGAGCACTGTTTCAGGAAGGCTGCGTCCGTTTATGTCCATAGGCCTGCTATTCGATGTCCTGATTCTTTGTTCTATGCATATCGTTCTCTCACAACCGGGACCACTTCGAGGCGGTATGCATTAGAGATAGGGCGATCCCAGCCATAACAACCGGTCAAAAACCCGGATGAGAAATGGCCGCGCTTTCAAGGTTGCGAGTGTGACGGGTTTGGCGGAAGCGATTGCCGCTCCGATGCGCCCTTCGATCTCGGCGGCAAAGCCGGTATCCAGCACCTCCAGGTCGATTTCGAAATTCAGCCGCAGCGACCGGGCGTCGAGGTTGGAAGAGCCGACATAGGCCCAGACGCCATCGACCGACAACAGCTTCGAATGGTCGAACGACCCCTCATGCCGCCAGACGCGGCAATAGTGCTTCAGCACCTGGTCGTACTGCGCCGTCATGGCGCGGCCGACCAGGAAGAGATTGTTGACCGCGGGCACGACGATGTCGATCTCGACGCCGCGCCGGGCCGCCGTGACCAGCGCGCTGACAAATTCCCGGTCCGGCAGGAAATAGGGCGACATGATGCGGATCGATTTGCGGGCGACGGAAAATGCCCCCATCAGCAATTTATGGTTGGTTTCGATGCTGGCGTCAGGCCCCGAGGCCACCGCCCGCACCAGGATCGGTTGACCGGGAGGCGGCGAGGGCTTTTCCACGTGCCAGACCTCGTCCTTGAGGGCCTCGTTGCCGGCAAAACGCCAGTCTTCGGCGGCAACCGCGAAAAGGTCGGCCACGACGGGCCCCGTGACCTGGAAATGCGTATCCGCCGAACTGGCGCTGCCGGCGAATTCGGCCGAAAATCCCTTGCGGATGTTCATGCCTCCCGTGAACGCCACCACACCGTCGACGATCAGGATTTTCCTGTGCGTCCTCAAATTCGCATAGGGAAGTCTCAGGCCCATGACGATGTTGCCGTTGAACAGATCGACGGTGACGCCGGCTTCCCGGAGTGTCCCAAGGATGCTGGGCACGGAATAGCGCACGCCGACCGCATCGATCAGCACGCGAACCGTCACACCGCGCCGGACCGCGCCGGCCAGCGATTCCACAAAACGTCGTCCGATCTCGTCATTGTCGAAGATGTAGGTCTCGAGCAGAATGCTGCGCTGTGCGCTGTCTATCGCCCGGCACATTGCTGCGTAAGCTTCGTCGCCGGTCCTGAGGATCGTGATCGCGTTTGCCGACGTCAGTGCGCGCCGCGCCACCCTGTCGCCTAGCGTCTTCAGGCCGGCAAAGCGCTGGCCGAATTCGGCTGAGATGAGTGTTTCGAGCGCAATGTCGTGGTCGTGTTTGGCTGTCTCGGCTTCACCGGCGACGGGCCGCATGGCGCTGATCGTGGCGCGGCGGATGCGGTTGATGCCGGCAATGGCATAGATGATCGCGCCAAGGAACGGCGACAAGATCATCACGCCGACCCAGCCGGTGGCGGCGCGCACGTCTTCCTTGGTCATGATTGCGTGGACGATGCCGATGGCGGCCATCAGCATCGGAATGATCACAAGGATCAGAGGCCAGTAGGTCACAAAGGTCTGCCACATCGGCAGGACTATCGAGCCAGCGGCCGCAGAAGGCAATGTGGGGGATTAGTACCGGGCAAGGGATTAACCAGGACGGAGGCGCTCGCGCCTCAGTCCTTCGCCCGCTCCACATAGGCCCCGTCAGCCGTCATCACCACCACGCGGGTACCCGGCGCGATGTGCGGCGGCACCAGCGTGCGCACGCCGTTGGAAAGCACGGCCGGCTTGTATGACGAGGACGCCGTCTGGCCTTTGGTCGTCGGCTCCGTCTCGACCACTTCGAAAGTAGCGCGCTGCGGCAGCACCAGGGCTATGGCGATGCCGTTGAACTGCGAAATCTGCACCGCCATGCCTTCGAGCAGGTAGGGCGCCATGTCGCCGACCACGCTTTCCGGCACCGCGACCTGGTCGTAGCTTTCCGGGTTCATGAAGTGATACCCCTCGGCGTCGGCGTAGAGGAAGGTGTGCTCGCGCTCCTCGACATAGGCGCGCTCGACCTGCTCGGTGGTGCGGTAGCGCTCCGAAACCTTCACCCCGTCGGAGATGCGGCGCATGTCGAGCTGGGTGACCGGCGTACCCTTGCCAGGGTGGATGTTTTCGGCAAAGAGGATCACGTAAAGCTTGCCGTCCTTGTCGACGACATTGCCTTTACGGAGCGAACTGGCGATGACCTTCACCACGGTTTTCAATCCTAGACTTCGTTGGCCTGAAACGATCGTTCGGCGCAAATCGGCTGCGAGAGCCGTCGCCGTAGCGCATCTTGGCCCGAACCGCCAGCCCTGTCAGCAATTCCGTTGCCCGGCAAACCCATGACTGGCGCTTCGCCCTGGTGGACGCCGGATGTTCACGCCGACCGCCGGCCGCGGCTGATGGCCCGCAACGCCATAGCTGCCGCAATGCGCGGCTGGTTTGGCGAGCGGGACTTCATCGAGGTCGAGACGGCGGCATTGCAGATTTCGCCCGGCAACGAGGCGCATCTCTCAGCCTTCGCCACCGAGGCGATCGGCGCCGACGGCGCGCGCCGGCCGCTTTATCTCCACACCTCGCCGGAGTTCGCCTGCAAGAAGCTGCTGGCCGCCGGTGAGCGGCGCATCTTCAGCCTGGGCGCCGTCTGGCGCAACCGCGAGCGCGGCCCCTTGCACCATCCCGAATTCACCATGCTGGAATGGTATCGGGTCGGCGAAACCTATGACAGCCTGATGGCCGATTGCGCCGAACTGCTGAAGCTGGCAGCCGAGCGGGCCGGCGCCAAAACCTTCCGCTTTCGCGGCCGCGAGGCCGATCCGTTCGCCGAGCCGGAACGCGTGAGCGTGGCGGAAGCTTTTGCGCGTTACGCCGGCATCGATCTTCTTGCCACCGTTTCTGCCGATGGCGGCACAGACCGCGCCGCACTCCATGATGCTCTGATCAAGGCCGGCCTGCGCACGGCCGGCGATGACAACTGGGCCGATTTGTTCAGCCGGGTAATGGTCGAGAAGGTCGAACCGGTGCTGGGGCAGGGGCGGGCCACCATCTTGTACGGCTATCCGATCTCGGAAGCGGCGCTCGCCCGGCCGAGCGCGGAGGACCAGCGCGTGGCCGAGCGCTTCGAGCTCTATTGCTGCGGCGTCGAGCTCGCCAATGCTTTTGGCGAACTGACCGATCCGGCCGAGCAGCGCCGGCGCTTTGCCGCCGAGATGGACGAGAAGGAGCGCGTCTATGGCGAGCGCTATCCGCTGGATGAGGATTTTCTCGCCGCCCTCGCCATCATGCCGCAAGCCAGCGGCTCGGCGCTCGGCTTCGACCGGCTGGTGATGCTGGCAACGGGCGCGACGAGGATCGATGACGTGATCTGGACGCCGGCCGCCACTCCTTGACGGAAATCGGCCTCGGTTAAACTCACAAACCGGTCAAGCCGCGCGTCTCTGGCGGCCGCCGCCGCGGATAGCTTTCGCGCTCCGCTCGGGCGCTATGCCGCAGCGGGACAATTGTCCGTGCGCCATTGCACAAGCCGCATTGGGACAATAGATGGTGCAACAGCCGCTACCGCCCGGCGCGGCTTCAGCCAGGACCACGCGCATGACCGATACATCAGAGGCAGCGAAATTGACCGACCGCGTCGCGGCACTGGTCGAGGCTGCCAAGCGGGCCGGCGCCGACGCCGCCGACGCGGTTGCCGTGCGCGGCCGTTCGATCGGCGTGTCGGTGCGGCTGGGAAAGGTCGAGAACACCGAAGCGTCCGAGGGCGACGATGTCTCGCTGCGCGTCTTCGTCGGCAACCGGGTGGCGAGCGTCTCGGCGACGGCGGCATCGGACCCCAAGGCGCTGGCTGAGCGCGCCGTGGCCATGGCCAAAGTCTCGCCCGAGGACCCCTATCAGGGTCTCGCCGATCCGGCTTTGCTGGTTGGCAAGGTGCGCGACCTCGATCTGTTCGACGCCACCGAGGTTTCGGCCGATCAGTTGAAGGAAGCGGCCCTTGCCGCCGAGGAAGCGGCCCTTGCAGTCAAGGGTGTCACCAATTCGGCCGGCAGCGGCGCCAGCGCAGGCCTCGGCGGGCTGGTGCTTGCCACGTCGGACGGCTTCGTCGGCCACTATGTCGCGTCGCGCTTTTCGCGTTCGGCCAGCGTGATTGCGGGTGAGGGCACCGGCATGGAGCGCGACTACGAATACTCCTCGAACCAGCATTTTTCCGATCTCGACGCGCCGGAGCTGATCGGCCGCAAGGCCGGCGAGCGCGCCGTGCGCCGCCTCGGCGCCCGCAAGGCGGCGACCGGTCCGGTCAACGTGGTGTTCGATCCGCGCGTTGCGCGCGGCATTGCCGGCCATCTCGCCGGCGCCATCAACGGCGCTTCGGTGGCGCGCAAGACCAGTTTTTTGCGCGAGATGATGGGCAAGCAGGTTGCGTCGGCTGCCATCACCGTCACCGACGAACCGCTGCGGCGTCGCGGTCAGGCCTCGCGCCCGTTCGACGGCGAAGGCGTCGAGGGCGAAAAGCTGTTGATGGTCGAGAACGGCGTGCTGAAGCACTGGTTCCTGTCGACGTCCGCCGCGCGGGAATTGGGGCTGACCACCAACGGACGCGGCGCGCGCAGCGGCTCGTCGGTATCGCCGTCTTCGACCAATCTCGCCATCGAGCCGGGCGACAGGACGCCGGAAGACCTGATCAGGTCGCTAAAATCCGGCTTTTATGTCACTGAAGTGTTCGGCCAGGGCGTCGACATGGTGACCGGCGAATACAGCCGTGGCGCATCCGGCTTCTGGATCGACAATGGTGAGCTTGCCTATCCGGTGGCCGAGGTGACCATCGCCTCGAATTTGAAGACGATGTTCCTCAACATGGTTCCGGCGAGCGATCTTGACCGCGATTTCGGCACTGCCGCACCGACGCTGCTGATCGAAGGAATGACCCTTGCCGGAGCGTGACCCGGTCATATCGGCCGGGGCCTCGGAAGACCTCGATCTGCTGCGCGACGCCGCCCGCGAGGCGGGCGCGATCGCCATGCGCTATTTCGGCAAAAACCCGCAAGTGTGGATGAAGGGCGGCACCTCGCCGGTCAGCGAAGCCGACCACGCGGCGGACGCCTATCTGCGCGATACCCTGCTGGCGGCCCGGCCGGACTATGGCTGGCTGTCGGAGGAAACGACTGACGATCCGGCGCGGCTTCTGGCGCGGCGCACCTTTGTCGTCGACCCCATAGACGGCACCCGCGGCTTCCTCGAAGGTCTGCGCTCGTGGTGCGTCAGCGTCGCGGTGGTCGAGAATGGCCGCACGCTCACCGGTGTGCTCGAATGTCCGGCCAAGGGCGAAACCTATTGGGCGCTGCCTGGCCATGGAGCTTTCCGCAACGGCAAGCCGATTGCCGTGCGCGGCCTGGGCAAGACGGTCGAGATCGGCGGGCTGAAGCAGTTGATCGACCTGATGCCGGCGCAATGGCAGGGCCGGGTGCGGCGGGCGGCGCACATTCCCTCTCTCGCCTACCGGCTGGCGATGGTCGCCAACGGCACGCTCGACGCAACCTTCGTCAAGCCCAACGCGCATGACTGGGATATCGCCGCCGCCGATCTCATCTTGCGCGAGGCTGGCGGCGCCGTGCTCGACGGCCATGGCCGCGCGCCGCTTTATGCCGGGGAGATCATCCGTCACGGCGCGCTGGTCGCCGGCAGCGGCCAGTTGCTGACCGTGCTTGCCGGCGTCATTGCCGATACGGAAGCGTGATCGAAGGTTCCAAAGTCGGCAGCTTTGGGCTAGACCTGTCGCAAACTCACAATATGTGAAGGACCGAAATGGCCGCGGAAGACGGAAAGAAACAGCTTTTGCACCTGGTGTTCGGCGGCGAGCTGAAGAAGCTGGGAGGCACCGAGTTCCGCGATCTCGACGCGCTCGACATCGTTGGCGTTTATCCGGACTATCAAACCGCGCACACCGCGTGGAAGGCAAAGGCGCAAGCCAGCGTGGACAATGCCCATATGCGCTATTTCGTCGTCCATCTGCACCGGCTGCTCGACCCTGAAAGCAAGGCCGCCGGTTGACAGCGATGGAGCATGAAGCGGTGAAAGGGCAGCCCACCGGCGCCGCGGTCCGAAGAAGACGCGGCGGCAGTTCGAAGACATTCTGGCGCAAGATCCGCGAGCCGTTGGCGCAGTCGCGAATCGTCAAGAGCATGATCGTCAGCCTGCTCGCCCAGTTCGTCCGCCTGGTGCGCCTGACCAACCGCGTGGTCGAAGGCTCGGCTAAATTTTCAGGCGGCGACTACGCCGAATTCGAACCCGGCATCATCGCGCTCTGGCATGGCCAGCATCTGCTGACCCCAGCCTATTATCCCAAGGGACGGCCGCTGGTCGCCATGGTCTCGCGCAGCGCCGATGCCGAACTCAACGCGCTGATGATCGAAAAATTCGGCATCGAGGCGGTGCGCGGCTCCGGCGGGCGTGAAAGCACGAAGCATCTCGACAAGGGCGGCGCCAAGGCGCTCATCGCCCTGAAAAAGTCACTCGTGGCCGGCAAGAACGTCGCCATGATCGCCGACATTCCCCACGGCACGCCGCGCGACGCGGGGCTTGGTATCGTTCTGCTGGCACGCCTTTCCGGCCGGCCGATCATGCCTGCCGCCATCGCCACCAGCCGCCGCAAGGTGCTGGAAAGGAGCTGGGACAAAACCACCATCAACCTGCCGTTCGGCCGCTCCTCGATCGTCATCGGAACGCCGGTTTTCGTGCCGGCCAATGCCGACGAGGCCGAAATGGAGCGCAAGCGCCAGGAAGTCACGGCCGCGCTCAATGCCGCAACCGCCGAGGCCTATCGGCTCGTGGACGGCAGGCCATGAGCGTCGGCTGGGCGCGCGCCTTCCTGGCGGCCTACCGCCTTGCCGGTGCAGCCGCCTATCCGCTGATGGGTCCCTATGTCGCCTGGCGCACATCGCAGGGCAAGGAAGACCGCAGCCGCAGCCGTGAGCGCTACGGCGTTGCCGGGCGGCCGCGCCCCGAAGGGCCGGTGATCTGGATCCATGCGGCAAGCGTCGGCGAGACCCTTGCGGTCGTGCCGCTGGTGCAAAGCATCCTCGACTACGGTGTCAACATCGTGCTGACGACGGGAACAGTGACCTCGGCGCAGGTTGCCGACGAACGGCTGGGCGACCGCATCATCCACCAATATGTTCCGCTCGACCTCAAGCCGGCCGTCAGCCGCTTTCTCGATCACTGGCGGCCGGACCTGGCTATCATCGCCGAATCCGAGATATGGCCGATGACGATCCTCGAGCTCGGCGCCCGCCACGTGCCGCAGGTGCTGGTCAACGGCCGGCTCTCCGACCGTTCGTTCAAATCCTGGAAGAAGCGCGCCAACATCGCCGAGGCGCTGTTCGAGAACCTTGCACATGTCGTTGCCCAGTCGGATGTCGACGGCGAACGGTTTCGCGCGCTTGGCGCCCGGCCGGTCACCGTGTCCGGCAACCTCAAGGTCGACACCTTGCCGCCGCCCGTCGACGAACGGGCGCTGGCGACGCTGAAGCGCCAGATCGCCGGCCGCCCGACCTGGGCGGCAATTTCGACCCATGACGGCGAGGAGGTGGTCGCGGCGGAAGTCCACGCCACGCTCTACAAGCGCCACCATGGCCTGCTGACGATCATCGTCCCGCGCCATCCCGACCGCGCCGAAGCGCTGGCCGCACAGATTTCCGGCATGGGCCTGAAGCTGGCGCGGCGCAGCAAGGGCGACCGGATCACCGCCGACAGCGATATCCTGCTCGGCGATACGATCGGCGAGATGGGGCTTTATCTCCGGCTGACGGAAATCGCCTTTGTCGGCCGCTCGCTGACCTCGGAAGGCGGCCAGAATCCGCTGGAGCCGGCCATGCTCGACACCGCTGTGCTGGCCGGCCGCAACGTCCAGAATTTTCGCGAGGCCTATCAGCGCCTGCTCGACAGCGGCGGCGCCAAGCTGGTGCGCGACCGCGACATGCTGGCAGGCGCCGTCAATTTCCTGCTGAGCAATGAAGTTGCGCGCCACGAGATGATGGCGGCCGGTGCCGCCACAGTCGACCAGATGCGCGGTGCGCTGGCGCACACGCTGAAGTCGCTCGAGCCTTATATCCAGCCATTGATCGTCAAGTCGCGCCTGAAGGGCGCCGACGGGCGATAGGTGGCGTCGGAAGCACCACCTTTCTGGTGGGAAGCGCCGGACTGGCGGGTCTTTGCGCTGTCGCCGCTATCAGCCGTCTATGGCATCGTCGCCGGCCGCCGCATGCATCGGGCGGTACGTGAAAAGATCGACGCGCCAGTGCTTTGCGTCGGCAACTTCACCGTCGGCGGCAGCGGCAAGACGCCGGTCGCCATCGCGCTGGCAAAGCAGGCCAGGCGCATGCAACTCAATCCCGGATTCCTGTCGCGCGGCCATGGCGGCTCGTTCGCGCAGCCGCATGTCGTCGATGCCGGTCACGACGCTGCCAAGCATGTCGGCGACGAGCCGCTGCTTTTGGCCGAGCACGCGCCGGTTGCGGTGAGCCCCAACCGCGCTGCCGGCGCCAAGCTGCTCCTGGAAGCCCATGGTTGCGATTTCCTGATCATGGATGACGGTTTTCAGAGCGCGCGCATCCATATCGATTATGCGCTGGTCGTCGTCGACGCCCGTTACGGCATCGGCAACGGCCGGGTCATTCCGGGCGGTCCGCTGAGAGCCAACATCGTCGACCAACTGGTGTTCACCGACGGGCTGTTGAAGATGGGCGAGGGCGCTGCCGCCGACCAGGTCGTGCGCCAAGCGGCGCGCGCCGGCCGGCCGATCTTCGAGGCGCATGCCGAGCCCGCGGCCAAGGAGCGGTTCGCCGGCCGGCGGTTCCTCGCCTTTGCCGGCATCGGCCACCCCGAAAAATTCTTCGACACGCTGCGCGGCACTGGTGCGGAAGTGGCGCTGAGCCGGTCGTTTCCGGACCATCACTTCTATGCCCCTGATGAACTCGCGGAACTGGCGGCAACGGCGCGCCGCGATGGACTGGGCCTCGTCACCACCGCCAAGGACGCCGCCCGGCTGCGCCACGGCGCTGCCCCGGCCGATTTCCTCGCTGAACTCGCCGTGCTGGAGATCGACGCCACGTTCGAACTCGACACTGTGCCGGAGCGCATCATCGACGAGACGCTGGATGCCTGGAGACAGCGCCGGCTGCGAGGGTAGGGCGCTCCCGCGTTGACACAGGATATTTCTCGCCGCTTATCACTATTATAAGTCAGACCGGCTTCAGCGCGGGGGGTGGAATGGTTAGGTTGCGGGCACTCTTTGTGGGCTTTGTTCTTGTGGCGATAGCGAACCCATCTTCGGCGCAGGCACCCACCGCGACCGACAGCGAATTTCTGGTCTCGGTCACCGAAGCGGACGGTGCTACCCACGTTCGGCCCTCAAACATTGTACCGCTTATCCCCGATAGCGCCTGCTTTGAATGGCGCGTACGTCTGGCGCAAGGCGACAGACTGGTATCGGTCACCGAGGTGTTCGCGCTTCCCGCGGAGCCCAGGCAGTGGGGTATCGACGGAAACGAATACAGCTTGAGCAAGCTATCGGGCGATCGAAGGGTCTCCGAGACCACCATGTTCTACAAACCGCAGGACGGATGGATCTCGCATGGCTGGTGCATGGCCGAGGGTGATCCGATCGGGCCGTATTCCATCAAAGTGCTTGTCGGAGATCGGCTTGTTCATAAATTCGACTTTTCGGTCGAAAACGCGCCGGCATCCTCAAAGCCATAGTCCTGCAGGCGTTCCAGGAAAATCAGATCGACGGTGAGCCTTGCTTTCCGGTGTGCCGATCTAACCCCGGCTGCGCAGGTCCGGATGCATCTCGATCTCGCGGCGCAGCGAGGCGGCGGCGCTGACATAGGGCTCCTGCCTGGCGACGCTCCAATATTTGAGCTCGTCCAGCGGAATGCTCTCGCCGGTCACCGCGCAGCGCACGAAGGCGCCGGGGCTGGTGACCTGGAAGTCGCCGTCGAGATAGCGGATACGGGCTTCCTTGCCGCCGGGGCCTTCGAAGCGGTTCATGATGGAGTGGTGCCAAGGTTCATGCTGATTTCATCGCCATAAATTGCCGGCAAGGTCAAGCTTGACGCAATGCTGAGGCGCTATTGTCGCTCCAAACCATTCTTATGGGACCGGCATGGACATTTCATCCGCCCGCCTGACCGCGCTGCTGCGTGAGGCCATGATGTTGGCAGCGTTGCCGTCGGCGAAGGCCGATCCGGCGAAAGCAGCACTTATAAAGGCGCTGGTGCAGCCGCCGACGCCGTCCGGCGCGCCTTTGCAGCCGGCAGCGGCGCCGGCGCTGCAGGCGCTGTTGTCCGCAGCCACCGCAAAGGGGCAGCAGACGGGTTCTGCCGAGGTCCTGCAAGCCTATCTGGCCCTTGCTGAACCTGGCGTCGAGGCGCCAGACAAGGTCGCGCCGACAAGGGTCGTTGCGGTCTCGCCGGCAAATGACGACACACGGCGCGGTCTGCCGCTGCCGTCGGCCAAGGCCGAAGATGGCGCTGCCGCAAAGCCCGCAGGACTGCCTTGGTTTGCGCTTCTCGCACCCGTGGTTTCGCCGCAGCGCCGCGCTGCCACCACCGATATGCCAATGAAGCGGGAGCAGGCGACGTCTGGGCCGAATGATGCGGCCCAGCCGCAAGGCCGACAGCAGACGCGTGTCGGTCTGATGGCGCTGGCAACCGGGTTTCTGGCCGTCGCCATTGTCGGGCTAGCCCTGCTGGTGCTTCGCTGAGCACCGAACGACCGCCGCTATCGCTCGGCTTCGAGGAATGCTTCCATCTTGTCCATCGCCAGCCCCGCCTCGACAGCGATACGGCGTGAAAGTTCGGCGGCAGCCGTGCGTGGCCGCCCCAGCGGCCGGTCGAGCCAGTACGACACCGGGTTCAGCGCCGTGCGCTCGTCGACGGCGACGATGCGGCCTGCCTCCAACTGGTGTCCGGTCAGCGGCGGCCGCGCCAGCGCGATGCCGAGCCCGTAAGCTGCGGCGTCGAGCACCAGATTGTAGTCCTCGAAGCGGCGATCCTGCGGGCGCGGGCGGTAGTCCATCCCTTGCGCGGCAAACCAGGCACGCCAACCCGAAGCGTCGGAATCGTTGATCAGTGGAAACCTCAGCAGCCGGGCCGGGTCGCCGCGGCCGATCTCGCGGGCAAGGCCGGGCGCGGCGACGGGAAAGACATGTTCCTCGAACAGCTTCACCGAGATGCGGCCCGGAATGCCCCCGCGGCCGCAGCGGACCGACAGGTCGATGCCTTCATCGGCAAGGTCGGCCTGGCGGATGTCGACGTCGAGCACGATGCGCAGCTTGGTTGGATTGTTCTCCAGCGCCGCCATGCGTGGCATCAGCCACAGCCCGCTGACGGAGGGTATCGAGGTCAGCCGCACCACGGCGGTGCCGCGCGGCTCGACCCAGCGGTCGGAATGACTGGAGATCAGCGCAAAGGCTTCCGCCGTGCGCAGATGCAGGCGGTTGCCCTCGATGGTCAGCGAGACGCCGCGGGCCCCGCGGTCGAACACTTTCAGGCCCAGCCAGTCCTCCAGCTTGGCGATCTGCCGGCTGACGGCGCCATGGGTGATGTTGAGCTTCTCGGCCGCGGCCGAAAAGCTCCCCGTGCGCGCCGCCGCATCGAAAGCACGCAGTGTCTCGAGCGGCACCATTGTGTCTGAGCTGTGATCCATAGTCACAGGTGATCCTCGATTTGATCGTTTGTCAACGGCGCCGAAAAGGCGCTTTCTGCGGTTCATGACTGAAAAACGCGAGGACAGTGGAATGAGCGCAGTAACCGGCACATCGAATCAGACACAGCGGATGGACACCACGGCAGCCATCGCCGTGGCTCTGACGGTGGTCGGCTGGGCATCGGCCTTTCCAGCGATTCGTGCGGGTCTCGCCGCCTTCGGGCCGCTGGAACTCGGTTCGCTGCGCTTTGCCATTGCCGCGGTGCCGGCGGCGATCTTTCTTGCCGTCAAGCGCCCGGCACTGCCGAGGCTCGATGAAGTGTGGCGCCTCGGCTTTGGCGGCGCCATTTTCGTCGCGCTCTACACCGTCATGCTTAATTACGGCGAACTGACCGTGTCGGCTGGCGCCGCCGGTTTCATCATCAATGTCAGCCCGATCTTCACCGCCATCATGGCAATGGCATTGCTGGGCGAGCGTTTCTCAACGTGGGCCTGGTTTGGCACGGCCATTTCTTTCGCCGGCATCGGCATCATTGCGGTCGCCGACGGCAATGGCTTGAGTTTCGACACCGGCGCGCTGCTGGTTCTTGGCTCCGCGCTGTGCTCGGCCGTCAACACGATCGTCCAGAAGCCGCTCTTTGCCCGCCATCACCCGCTGACCATTTCGGCCTCGAACATGATCCTTGGCGCACTTTGCCTGGCGCCCTTTTTGCCAAGCGGCTTTGCGCAGGCAGCGGTCGCCAACACGGCCGGGATCGGCGCCGTGATCTTTCTTGGCATCGTGCCCAGCCTGATCGCCTATGCCGCCTGGGCAACCGCTCTGTCGCGTCTCCCGGCCGCCCGTGCCTCGAACTTCCTCTATCTGGTCTCGCCCATGTCAGCCCTGATCGGCTTCTTCTGGCTGGGCGAAGTGCCGACGCTGCTCGGCATAATCGGCGGTGCGCTGGCGCTCGGCGGCGTCATCGTCGTGAATTTGATGCGTTAAAACAAATGATTGGAGCTGTTTTCGGACTCAAACCGGGAACCGCTTCCATCAGAACGCAGACACCCAGAGGAAGGACAGCTATGGTACGCTGCCTTCACTGGGGGACGGAATGGGAAGACTGTTCATATCGGCAATGTTTTGCGTTTTGCTGCTGACCGGGAAAGCCGCCGCGGGCTGGTATCAGGTCGAAAACTACGAAGGCTCCATCGGACCTAACCCCGTCCACCTATCGCTGCAGAGATATGACAGTTTCGGCAGCGGGATTACGGTCGAGGGGAGCTATTTCCACGACGCGAAGCAAAGCCCGATAGCGGTGTACGGCAAGATCAGTGGCACCAGCGTCTTCCTTTGCGAGATTGCGGACGACAGGGAGTTCGACCGGGTGCTGGTCATGGGATCGAAAACGCCCGTTGGCACCGCCGGATGTCCGTTTTCTCTCGACCTTGGCGAAAGCGGCGCAACAGGGACTTGGAGCAAGGGCTCGGACAAGTTCCCGATCACGCTGAAGAAGGTCGCAAGCCTCGACGATACCGGTGAGGCGAAGGTTGACGGCACCGTCGAGATTCCCTTCTGGGCGCAGACAGCCACCCACAGATTTGCCGGGGTCTACGAGAAAGCGGGCTTTCTCGTCTGCATGAATAAGCTGCGGGTCATCGATAAGAAGAAAAAGAAGGTCGTTCAGGAGATCGCTTTCGATGACGACGATTGTGATGCCGGCATGCTGATGACTCCCATCTACATGAATGTTCAAAAACAGGTTGGGAGAAGCTTCGAGATAATCTCCGTGAATTTTCGCGGCGGTGGCGCCGGTTACTCAAGGGATTACGTTTTCTCTCATAGGTTCAAGGATTATCGCCTGTTGGTGAATTGAGCGTGTGGCCTGACCTGGCTTGTGCTCACCGCCTTCCGAACAACCGCTCGATATCGGCGAGCTTGAGTTCGATATAGGTCGGGCGGCCGTGGTTGCAGGTGCCGGAGCCGGGAGTCGCCTCCATCTGTCGCAGCAGTGCGTTCATCTCCTCGGGTTTGAGCAGCCGGCCGGAGCGCACCGAGCCATGGCAGGCCATGGTGGCGGCGATCTTGTCCAGCCGCTCTTTCAGCGTCTCGACGGTATCGTTGTCGGCGATCTCATCGGCAAGGTCGCGCACCAATTGCTGGACATTGGTTTCGCCGAGCATGGACGGCGTCTCACGCACCGCCACCGCACCGGGGCCGAAACGCTCGATGCCGAGGCCGAACCGGGCCAGCGTTTCGGAATGCATGGCCAGCCGCTCGGCGTCCTCCTCCGGCAGGTCGACGATCTCCGGCAGAAGCAGCATCTGCGAGGGCACCGCGCGCGAGTGCAGGGCATTCTTCAGCGCCTCGTAGACCAGCCGCTCATGCGCCGCGTGCTGGTCGACGATGACAAGCGAATCCCTGGTCTGGGCGACGATGTAGTTCTCGTGGACCTGCGCGCGGGCGGCGCCCAGCGCGGTGCCGAGCAGCGTCTCGGCCGGCTCGGCTAAGCCGGCACGCGCATCGGCGCTGGCGAGCGGACCGGCGTCGAATGCAGCCTGGTCGTTTTCGCGGAAGCCGGCGCCGTCAAATCCCATATCCAGCGGCCGCTGTGGCGAGCGGTCAAAGCCCGAAAAGCCCGAGGCCCGGTAGGCCGCGTCATAACTGCGATGACCGTTGGCAGGACCCGCATGGGCGTAGGAGGCGGCTCCCGGCCGGAACGCCGCCACCATCCCGGCGGCCCCGCTGGTGGCGGCGCGGATGCCGGCATTGGCCAGCGCCTCGCGAATGGCGCCGACGATCAGCCCGCGCACCAGGCCGGGGTCGCGAAAGCGCACATCGGCCTTGGCCGGGTGGACGTTGACGTCGACGGTCGCCGGATCGAGCGTCAGGAACAGCACGGTCACCGCGTGCCGGTCGCGCGGCAGCACATCGGCGAAAGCGCCGCGAATGGCGCCGGCAATCAGCTTGTCGCGCACCGGACGGCCGTTGACATAGGCATATTGCTGCAGCGCGTTGGCGCGGGTGAAGGACGGGATCGAGACGTGGCCGGTCAGGTGCACGCCGTCCCGGCTGGCGTCGATAGCGATGGAATTGTCGGGAAACTCGGCGCCCATCACCTGGGCGACGCGGCGCAGGCTGCCCTCGGTACTGTCATCGGTCGCCGGCAATTCCAGCGTCGAGCGGTCCGAGCCGGCCAGCGTGAAGCGCACGGCGGGGAAGGCGATGGCGATGCGCTTGACCACGTCGCTGGTGGCCGAGCTTTCGGCCCGCTCGCCCTTCATGAATTTGAGCCGCGCCGGCGTGGCAAAGAACAGGTCGCGCACCTCGACCGTTGTGCCGCGATTGGCCGCCGCCGGTTTGACCGCCGAAACGCGGCCGCCTTCGATGGCGATCTCGGCGGCAGCGTCGCCTGCGGTCGTGCGCGAACGGATCGACAGCCGCGCCACCGAACCGATCGACGGCAGCGCCTCGCCACGGAAGCCGAGCGAGCGGATATCATGAATGTTGTCGGCAAGTTTCGAGGTGCAGTGGCGCGCAATGGCCAGCGCCAGTTCCTGTTCGGGGATACCGGAGCCGTCATCGGTGACGCGGATCAGGTTCAGCCCGCCGCCGGCAGTGACGACCTCGACGCGGGAGGCGCCGGCGTCGAGCGCGTTTTCGACCAGTTCCTTCACCACGCTCGCCGGACGCTCGATGACTTCGCCGGCGGCGATCTGGTTGATCATCGTTTCGGAAAGCTGGCGAATGGGCATGGGGGTATTATAGGCGGATTCGAAGGGTGTGCGGAAGGCTTCAATGAATGCCGGACATTGGAGACGCCAGCGGGACAGCACCCCCCTCTGGCCTGCCGGCCATCTCCCCCGCAAGGAGGGAGATCAGATGTCACGACGGCTTTCGCCAATCTCCAATGCTTGAAGGGTGACGCGACATATGAACTGCCAATCTCCCCCCTTGCGGGGGAGATGTCCGGCAGGACAGAGGGGGGTGTGAAGGAACTCCGCGATAGTGACTACGCTGCAACCGATTTCAAGCCTGCGCCGCCAGCCAGTCCCTGACTTTCCGCGCATTCTCGCTCAACTCCCGGTTCTTCGGCCAAACCACATAGAACGCCTTGCCGGTTCTCAGCACATGGTCGGTCACCGGCACCAGCAGCCCCGACGCCAGGAGCCGTTCGGCCAGATGCCGCCAGCCGAGCGCGATGCCCTGGCCCTCCATGACGCCCTGGATCACGAGGCCGTAATCGTTGATGCGCAGGCCGCGCGCGGTGTTGTCGAGCCTGCCGCCCGCAGACTGGAACCATTCGTCCCAGCTAGCCGCCTCGCGGTAGGGCTCCTCGAGGTGGATCAGGCGATGCGTCGCCAGCTCCGCGACGCTCCTTGGCATGCCGAATTTCGCGAGATAGCTGGCGCCAACCACCGGAAAAATCTCCTCGTCGGCCAGCGGCAGCGAATGATAATCGGCCCAGTCGCGCGGTTCGCCGCCGCGAACGGCGAGCGGGATGCCCTCGGCGATGATGTCGAGATCACGGTCGGCGGTCTGGATGCGCAAGTCGATGCCCGGCAGTTCATCGCGGAACTGCTGCAGGCGCGGCATCATCCAGAACGAGCCGAAGGCGGTCGACGCCGCCAGCGTGACATGGCCGCCGCTCGCCTGCAGGCGCAGATCCTCGGCCGATTTGCGGATATGCGACAGACCGAGCGAGACGTCGGCATGGAAGCGTTCGCCCGCTTCTGTCAGGACGACCTGGCGGTGGCGGCGCTGGAACAGCTGCGCGCTAAGCTGTTCCTCCAACCCGCGCACCGCATAAGAGACGGCGGCCTGCGTCATGCCGAGCTCGCGCCCGGCAGCGGTGAAGCTCGACAGCCGGCCCGCCGCCTCGAAGACGATCAGGCTGCCGGCCGAGGGCAGGAGGTGGCGCAGGCTACGCATAAGCTGAGCTTATACAAGAGATCAGGATTTTCCAGCATCACATCCATATTTCCTCTCGCTAACTTGGTTGGACGGAATGAGGAGGCTCCATGAACGCACCGGCCACTGAACTGACCGAGCAAACCCACCGCCGCGGCGGCGGTCGCCTCGGACGCAAGGCGCTGAGGAGCGCCCCCGTCACCTCGTTCCCGACGCTGGTCCGCGAGATCCCCACCTACCAGATGGTCCCGGACGAGGCGGTGGAACTGATCCACCAGGAGTCACTCGCCATCCTCGAAGAGGTCGGTTGCGAGTTCCGCGACGACGAGGCGATCGCCATGTGGAAGGCGGCGGGCGCCGACGTGTCCGAGACACGCGTCCGCATCGACCGCGGCCTGCTGATGGAACTGGTCGCGAAGGTTCCGTCCGAATTCACCCTCAATGCGCGTAATCCCGAGCGCACCGTGCGCGTCGGCGGCAAGAACTCCATCTTCGCGCCGATGTATGGCGCGCCTTACGTGCGCGACCTCGACAACAACCGGCGTTATGGCACGCTTGAAGACCTCAACAATTTCCACAAGCTCGCCTACATGGCCCCGGCGCTGCATTCGTCGAGTTCGATCATCTGCGAGCCGATGGAGATCGCGGTGCCGAAACGGCATCTCCACATCATCCATTCGGCGCTGAAGCATTCCGACAAGCCGTTCATGGGCATCGTTACTTCCAAAGACCGCGCCGAAGACACGATGGCGATGGCGGGCATCGTCTTTGGCGAAGATTTCGTTCGCGACAACCCGGTGCTGGTGTCGATTACCAACTGCAACTCGCCGCTGGTGTGGGACGCCACCATGCTGGACGCGATGAAGGTCTATGCGCGCAGCAATCAGCCGCTGATCCTGGCTCCCTTTGCGCTGTGCGGCGCATCGACTTCGGCCTCGGCCGTCGGCGCGGTGGCGCAGGTCAATGCCGAAGCACTGGCCGGCGTCGCTTTCACCCAACTGCTGCGCCCGGGTTCGCCGCAAATCTACGGCCAGTTCATGGTGACGGTCGACATGAAGACCGGCGCGCCGATGGGCGGCACGCCGGAAGCCGCCCAGATGATGTATCTGATGGGCGCGCTGGCGCGGAAATACAAACTGCCCTGGCGAACCTCCGGCTTCCATGTCGGCTCCAAGCTCAACGACGCCCAGGCCGGCTATGAATCCAACATGCTGATGCATGCCGCCATCCTCGCCGGCGCCAATTATATCTGGCACTCCGCCGGCTGGTTGGAGGCCGGGCTGACCTGCGGCTATTCGAAATTCGCCACCGACTGCGAGCAGCTTGTCGGCTGGTATAAATATGCCGGCGGCCTGCCGTTCGACGATTTCAAGGAGGCCATGGCGGCGATCCGCGAAGTCGGGCCGCAGGGCCATTTCCTCGGCACCCAGCACACGCTCGATCATTACGAGTCGGCATTCTTCATGCCCACCATCATGGATTTCAACTCCTACGAACAATGGAAGGCTGGAGGGGCGAAGGACCACGACACGCGCGGCCGCGAGAAAGCCCGCAACATGCTGGCCGACTATGAAGAGCCGAAACTCGATGAGGGCATTGCCGAGGGCCTCAGGGACTTTATCGCGCAGCGCGAAGAGAGGCTGCCCGACAGCGTTAGCTAAGAGAACGACGAATGAGTTGATAACGGGCGAAGACCCGATGGGAACCGCAAGGGAGAGAGACATGACAGTTTTCAAAAGCAATGGCGATCGCGTGCCAACGGCCATCGAGGCGATGGCGCAAGAGACGCGTGCTGGCCGTATGGACCGGCGCGAGTTTCTTGCATTGGCAAGTGCGTTCGGCGCATCGACGGCGCTGGCCTACGGCATGATCGGCCTTGCCGCGCCGGGACAGGCTTTTGCCGAGGAGCCGAAGAAGGGCGGCACGCTGCACATATCGATGTCGGTCAAGGCCCAAAAAGATCCGCGCACCTATGACTGGGTGGAACTCGCCAACATCTCGCGCTGCTGGCTGGAGCCGCTGGTCCGCTACACCAGGGAATTCACCTTCGAGCCAGTGCTGCTCGAAAGCTGGGACATCAATGACGACGCCACGGAATACACGTTGCATGTGCGCAAGGGCATCACCTGGAACAATGGCGATGCTTTCAACGCCGATGACGTGGTCTTCAATGTTACCCGCTGGTGCGAGAAGAAGGTCGCCGGCAACTCCATGGCCGCTCGCGTCGGCGGGCTGATCGACGAAAAGTCGGGCAAGGCCAGGGAAGGCGCGATCGCCAAGGTCGACGACAATACGGTCAAGCTGACGCTCAGCGCGCCCGACATTTCGCTGATCCCGAACCTCACCGATTATCCCGCGCTCGTCGTCCACCGCAATTTCGACGCCGAAGGCGCCGACCCGGTCAAGAAGCCGATCGGCACGGGCCCGTTCGAACTGGTCTCCTACGATGTCGGCCAGAAGGCGGTGGTCAAGCGTCGTGAAAACGGCAAGTGGTGGGGTGGTGAAGCGCCGCTCGACAGCGTCGAGTTCATCGACTACGGCACCGACTTCAACGCTTCGATCAACGCCTTCGAATCCGGCGAGATAGACCTCAATTTCGAGACGCCGGCCGACTTCATCGACATCCTGGATAAGATGGGGCTGGAGAAGTCCGAGGTTGCGACGGCAACCACGCTGGTTGCCCGCACGAACGTTACCCACAAGCCCTACGACGACCAGCGGGTGCGCAACGCGCTGCAGATGGCGGTCGACAACAATGCGGTGCTGGAACTCGGCTATGCCGGGCGAGGGACGGTCGGTGAAAACCACCATGTCAGCCCTATCCATCCTGAATATTTCGCGCTGCCCAAGAAGACGCGCGACGCGGCCGGCGCCAAGAAACTGATGGCCGACGCTGGGCAGGCCGATTTCGAGCACGAGCTGATCACCGTCGAGGACGATTGGCAGAAGAACACCGGCGACGCGATTGCCGGCCAACTGCGCGACGCCGGCATCAAGGTCAAGCGCACGGTGCTGCCGGGCTCGACCTTCTGGAACGACTGGACGAAATATCCCTATTCGATGACCATCTGGTACATGCGCCCGCTTGGCGTCCAGGTCCTGGCGCTTGGTTATCGCACCGGCGAGGCCTGGAATGAATCGGCCTATTCCAACCCGGACTTCGACGCCAAGCTGAAGCAGGCGCTGTCGCTGATCGACGTGGAGAAGCGGCGTGAGGTGATGAAGGATGTCGAGCAGATCCTGCAGGATTCCGGCGTCATCATTCAACCCTTCTGGCAGAAGCTCTACAGCCACATGAACAAGAAGGTGAAAAACTACGGCGTCCACCAGACCTTCGAGATGGACCTGCAGAACGTCTGGCTGGATGGCTGAGACGGTGCAGCCGGGGCTTCATGAGCCGCAAAAAAGCCGATATGCAGGATGTCTGGTATTGCCGCCTTGCCGCCAAACTTCCGGAGATCCTGCATGAAACCGATAGTGCTTGCCGCTGTCTTTTCGATTGCCTTGCCAGCGACGGTGCTGGCCGGGCCGGCTTCCAACGCCGTGAAGTTCTTTTATGTGCCCGAGGTGAAATTCGAGGGAGATGCAAAGTACCGCGACCGCTTCACCGAGCCGGTGACCAAGCTGTTCGATCTCAACGACCAGGCAACGAAGAACAAGCCCGACGAAGTCGCCTGCCTCGACTTCGATCCCGGCCTCGACGCCCAGGATTTCGACCAGAAGTCGATTGCCAAGACATTGAAGCTGGCCGAGACCGTCAATGGCGATACGGCCGAAGTCACCGCCACCTTCAGCCTTTTTGCGGAAGGCGATGATTCTAAACGCGAAATGCTGTGGTCGCTGAAGCAAATCGACGGCAAATGGAAGGTCGCCGACATCACCTCCAAGACCAGCAACTGGACGCTAAGCGCGCTGGAATGCATGCCCGACAAAGCGCCGGAGTGATCCCGTGCTCCGGCGTCTTGCCCTGGTGCTGTCGCCCATGTGCGTGCTGGCGGTGGGTATGAGCGCAGCCGCAGCACAAGGCCTGTTGGGCCCGCCGCCAGCCAATGCGCCGGCCGTGGCGGCACCGGCCGGCGCAGCACCGCCCGCAAATCCACCCGGGACAGCGGTGGAACCGGCGACACCGCCGGTTGGGTGGCCGCCGGCCGACGCCGCACGGGCCGCACCCATTCTGCCGGGATCCCCGACGGCGGTGGTGCGGCCATTTTACGATCAGGTGGGACTGGAGCTCGATCCGACCCAGCGCAAAAACTTCGTCGACCCGGCCAAGACCGTACTCGACAAGAGCGACGCGTTGCGCAAATCCGGGCAGGGCGAATGCCTCGACCCCAACATGGCGCTCGACAATGCCGCCTATGACAAGGCCGAGATCGATAAGAGCCTGAAGACGCTCGAAGCGATCAATGGCGACCAGGCCAAGGTCATTGTCGCCTTCGTCGTCGCCGGCAACCCGCATCGCCTTGAATGGAAATTCAGGAAAGTCGACGGCGACTGGAAGATATCCGATCTGCTTTCGGTGACCGGTGAATGGGCGCTCAGCCAGTATCAGTGCGAATAATGTTGATTGAGGGTCAGCGCCTGCGATCCTTCGCGCCCCCCTCTGTCCTGCCGGACATCTCCCCCACGGGTGGGGAGATCAGCAGTTCCAGCGTCTCGCCCGCTTCGCAAGATTTGAGATTAGCGAAAGCCTATGTGGCGGCCAATCTCCCCCCGTGTGCGGGAGATGTCCGGCAGGACAGAGGGGGGCGCTGTCCCGCTAAAGGTCCGCAAAATAGCTTCAGCCCCTTCCGCGATAGGGGGCAACGCCGGTGTCGGGCAACCAGGCGCCTTCGGGCGGAGCGCCGGTCTGCCAGAAGACATCGATCGGAATGCCGCCGCGCGGATACCAATAGCCGCCTATGCGCAACCACAGCGGCTTCGTTGCCGCCACAATGCGGCGGCCGATCATCACCGTGCAGTCTTCATGGAAAGCGCCATGGTTGCGAAACGAGGTCATGAACAGTTTGAGCGACTTCGATTCCACGAGCGTGGCATCGGGTGCGTAGTCGATGACGATATGAGCGAAATCCGGCTGTCCGGTTACCGGGCAGAGCGAGGTGAATTCCGGGCAGGTGAAGCGCACGATCGCCGGCGGTCCGTCGCCGCGCTGGAACGGCACGGTCTCCAGGACCGCGGTCTCCGGGCTCTGTGGCGTCTCGACGTGGGCGCCGAGCTGGGTGAGGGTTTTGGTATCGATCATCGTGGTTTTCCTGGGGATTTTCCGCGCTCATTAGCATCGGATCAAAAAGTGTGCAGCGATTTTCGGATAAATTCGATGCTCAAGACAAGAACTGGAGCAGCGCGCGCTGCTCCGACACAAACTGGAATGGCAGGAAGATGATGACCAGCAACGACCCGCTTCTCCAGCCTTACCAGCTCAAACACCTGACGCTGAAGAACAGGGTGATGTCGACCAGCCACGAGCCGGCCTATTCAGAGGACGGCATGCCGAAACAGCGCTACCGGCTCTACCATGCCGAAAAGGCCAAGGGCGGCATGGCGCTGACCATGACGGCGGGCTCGGCGATCGTCTCGCGCGACAGCCCGGCCGCCTTTGGCAATCTGCATGTCTATGACGACCGCATCGTGCCGTGGCTGGCCGAACTGGCGGACGCCTGCCACGAGCATGACTGCAAGGTGATGATCCAGATCACCCATCTTGGTCGCCGCACCGGCTGGAACAAGGCAGACTGGCTGCCGGTGCTGTCGGCCTCGCCGGTGCGTGAGCCGGCGCACCGCGCGTTCCCGAAAACTATCGAGGACTGGGACATCGAGCGCATCGTCGCCGACTATGCGTCCGCTGCGCAGCGCTGCCAGGCGGCCGGCCTCGACGGCATCGAGTTCGAATCCTACGGCCATCTGATGGACGGCTTCTGGTCGCCGGCCACAAACCATCGCGACGACGAGTTCGGGGGTTCGCTCGACAACCGGCTGCGCTTCACCGACATGGTGCTGGATGCCGTGCGGGCTGCCGTCGGTGAAAAGTTCATCGTCGGCATCCGTATGGTCGCCGATGAGGATTTTGACAAAGGCCTGTCGAAGGCCGAGGGCGTCGAGATCGCCAGACGGCTCGCGAATTCCGGCAAGGTCGATTTCCTGAACATCATCCGCGGCTCGATCGAAAGCGACGCGGCGCTCACCAAGGTTATCCCGGTGACCGGCATGCGCTCTTCCCCGCATCTCGATTTCGCCGGCGAGGTGAGGGCGGCAACGAAATTTCCGACCTTCCATGCGGCGCGGATTTCCGATGTCGCCACGGCGCGCCACGCCATCGCGACCGGCAAGCTCGACATGGTCGGCATGACCCGCGCCCATATCGCCGACCCGCACATCATCAAGAAGGTCATGGAAGGCCGCGAGCACGAGATCCGGCCTTGCGTCGGCGCCACCTATTGCCTCGATCGTATCTATGAAGGCGGCGAGGCGCTGTGCGTCCA
This sequence comes from Mesorhizobium sp. L103C105A0, assembly GCF_000502215.1. Lineage (NCBI taxonomy): Bacteria > Pseudomonadati > Pseudomonadota > Alphaproteobacteria > Hyphomicrobiales > Phyllobacteriaceae > Mesorhizobium > Mesorhizobium sp. L103C105A0. The sequence goes on from NZ_AYXF01000014.1 coordinate 83,179, forward strand.
CAATGCCGCGACCGGCCGCGAGGCCGAGATTCCGCATATCATCCTGAAGACCGAAGGGCCCAGGCGGAACGTCGTCGTCGTTGGCGCTGGCGCTGGCGGGCTCGAGGCAGCTCGCGTCATGGCCGAACGTGGCCATCATGTCACGGTGCTTGAAGCCTCCGGTCAGGCCGGCGGCCAGGTCCGGCTGGCGACGCAGAACCCGCGCCGCAAGGAACTGATCGGCATCATCGACTGGCGGCTGGCCGAACTCGACCGGCTCGGCGTCGGGATCCGCTACGATACATGGGCCGAGCAGGACGATGTGCTGGCGCTGTCGCCCGATGTGGTGGTGATCGCCACCGGCGGCCTGCCGCAGAACCCGCCGCTGACATCAGGCGACAATCTCGTCACGTCGAGCTGGGACATCATGGCCGGCAGCGTCAAGCCGGCGGAGAACGTGCTGCTCTTCGACGACAATGGCGGCCATCAGGGCATGGGCGCGGCGGAGCTGATCGCCAATGCCGGTTCGAAGCTGGAGCTGGTTTCGCCGGAGCGCTTCTTCGCCCCCGAAATGGGCGGCATGAACCACGTGCCCTATATGCGCGCCTTCCAGGAGAAGGGCGTCACCATCACCATCAACACCAGGCTGCGCTCGGTACGGCGCGAGGGCAACCAGCTGGTCGCCGAACTCGCCTCCGACTTTGCCGACGGCTGGCGCGGCGAGAGGCGGGTCGACCAGGTGGTGGTCGAGCACGGCACGGCGCCGCTCGACGATCTCTATCTCCAGCTGAAACCGCTGTCGAAGAATGGTGGCGCGGTCGACTATGAGCGGCTGGTCGGCGGCGGCGATATTTTTCCTTCACGCAATCCCGAAGGCGGCTTCGTGCTGTTGCGCATCGGCGATGCAGTCGCCTCGCGCAACATCCATGCCGCCATCTATGACGGCATCAGGTTCGGCTTGCGGGTTTGAGCCTACAAGCCGGCCTACGGCTTGTTCCAAAGCTCGATCTCACCCTTCCGGCGGGCGCAACTCGATCGATCAAAGTGATGGGTGGCGCGCAGCCAAACCTCTGTGCGGAGAGCCACCTTGCACATCCGTCCGAACTGCGCGCCGCGTACGCCACCAGCCGAGAGCCAGGCGACGCACCATGCGGAATGCTTTTCAACCGGGAGGCAACGCGCGGCAGGGCTCAAATCATCCTGGCCGTCGCCATGCAAAGTACGGTGAGTACCAGAAGCCAGGCGGCGATGCGCTCGCCGCGGGCCATTTTGGTGCGCAGCGCCGCTTCCGTTGCGGCGTCCGCGCCGGCAAGCTGCCGGCTGGTCTTGCGGACGACGACGCTGAGAACGCCGGCAGCGGCGAAGGCGGCCAGGATGCCCAGCGCCAGCACCATTTCCATCGAGCCGAAATAGGCGCCGTGGAAGAAATACCAGAGCAGGGCGCCGGTCACGAACACCATACCGGCCGAGCCCATTTGCGGTCCAATAAAGCGCTCCGCCCTGATCTCGGGGTCGCGGGCAAGCGTGATGGTGGTGCCGGCCCAGAACACACCGGCCATGACGTGAAGGCCGATAACGACGATGTAGACATATTGCATGACCGCTTCCTCCTTGCCCGCCGCCCGTCCTCGGATCCCTGTCGAATGCGGGATAATACGAACTCGGTAGATCGACACGCATGATAGTTAGGTATCAAATGGTTCGATGTCAATGTATAATGCCGCGTTCCATCGCTCGGCGCCTTGTTCTACTGTCGGCGCATGACTCCCTTTGACCGTCCGCCAATCGGCATGAATCTCGCGCGCACCTCCAAGCTGGTGGCGCAGGCCTTTGACGCCGCTTTGGTCGAGGCCGGCGGCACGCTGCCGGTGTGGCTGACCTTGCTTTCGGTCAAGTCGAGCGAGCTTGCCAACCAGCGCGAACTTGCCGGCATGATCGGCATCCAGGGCGCCACGCTCACCCACCATCTCAACGCCATGGAGGCGCAAGGCTTGCTGACGCGCCGCCGCGATCCGGACAACCGCCGGGTTCATCTGGTCGAGCTGACGCAGGCGGGCGAAACGATGTTCCTGAAGCTGCGGGCGGCGGCTCTCATCTTCGACAAGCGGCTGCGCGCGGGATTGCCGGACGACAGGCTGGCGGAGTTCGCCGAGGTGCTGGCGGCATTGCGGGCGAATGTCGCGCCGGCCAAATGACCGGCACCGGTGGGCAATAGTCTAGGCTAAATTGCCCTGAAGCACCTTCAGCTTGGCTTTCTTCGGGCTGCGCGCCAGCAGCCATTCGCGCGCTTTGTCCTGCGGCATCGGGAAGGCGATGGAATAGCCCTGCACCTGGTCGCAGCCGATTGCCATCAGCGAATCGAGCTCGGCTTCGGTTTCCGCGCCCTCGGCGACGATCGAAATGCCGAGACCGCGCGCCAGCTCGGTGATGGCGCGCACGATCTTGGTGTTGTCGCCATTCTCGTTGATGTTCTGGACGAAGCGGCGGTCGATCTTCAGCCGGTCGATCTCGTTGGGATTGACGTGGCTGAGCGAGGCATAGCCGGTGCCGAAATCGTCGAGCTCAAGATGGACGCCGGCAGCGCGGATGTGGCGCAGCTTCGCCGCGATGCCCGTCTTCTCGTCGTCGAGAATGACGGATTCGACGATTTCCAGCGACAGTTTCTGCGGAGCAAGGCCGGCCTTTTCCAGCGTCGCGAACAGGAAGCGGTCGAAGTCGGGTTCGCGCAGCTCGGTGCCGGACACGTTCACGGCGAGCCGGCCGAAGGCAATGCCGGCGCGATCCCATTCGGCTGCTTGCTCGATCGCCTTGGTAAAGACGATGCGGCCGATCTCGGGCATGAAGCCGCATTTTTCGGCGACCGGAATGAACTCGCCCGGCGCAATCATGCCGCGCTCGGCATGCTTCCAGCGCACCAGCGCCTCGATGCCGCTGATGGCGCCGTTGCTCAGCGACACCTGCGGCTGGAAATAGACTTGGAAGGCGTTCTCCGAAATCGCGACCTTGATGTCGTGCTCGAGCTGCTTGCGGTAGTCTAGCTCGCGCCTGAGTTCCTCGGAGAAGAACGAGAAGCTGCCGCCGCCGAGCTTTTTGGCGGAATAGAGCGCGAGGTCGGCGTGGACGAGCAGATCCTCGGCATTGTCGGCGTCGATGGGATAGACGGCAACGCCGGCGCTGGCCCCTGGAAGGATGGTCGTGCCCTGGAAGGTAATCGGCTCGTTGATCTCCTCCAGGATGCGCCGGGCCAGCATGTTGATGTCCTCGGGGCCGCCGGCGCCATTGAGGATCATCACGAATTCGTCGCCGCCAAGGCGCGCGCACAGATCCGACGCGCGGCAGGAATCGCGCATGCGCTGCGCGGTGACGACCAGAACATAGTCGCCGGCGGCGTGGCCGAGTGTGTCGTTGATCTGCTTGAACCGGTCGAGGTCGAGCTGGATCACCGCCAGCCTCTCACGCCGGCGATGCGCGCCCTTGATCAGCGTCTCGAAGTGATCGGTCAGGAAGGTGCGGTTGTGCAGGCCGGTCAGCCCGTCATGTACGGCGATGAAGGCCATCGAGTTGCGGGCATCGACAAGCTCATGGGTCTTGCGCAGGATCGCCTTCGACATCGGCCGGAAGATGAAAAGCGCCACCAGCACGATGACGCCGATGGTGGCGTAGAACAAGGTGCGGTGGAGATCGAGGAGCTTTTCCGACCGCTCGTCGGCGAATGCGGCGATGCGTTGGCCGAGCGCGGCATAACCCGACAGCGTCGCATTGGCGACGGAAGCATCGAGATTGACGCGCTCGCCGCCGCCCTTGTAGGCGGCATTGCCGGAGAGCTGGGATTCGAAGGACGAGATCAGCCTTTCGCCATTGGCGACCAGCCCGACCGAGAAATAGTCGAGGTGGAACGGCTTGCCGTAGAGCACGCTCTCGATCGACCTTGGGTCGGACAATGCCGGCGACAGCGGGTCGGCTCCCGTCTGTTTGAGGAGCAGGTCGTAGTTCGTCTCGAACTCGGCGGTCGCCTGTTTCAGCGCGGCAACCAGGGCCGGCTGCTTGTCACGCGCGGCGGAGCCGGTTGCGCTGGTCAAAAAGACGATGCGCTGCGACAGCGCCTTCTGGGTGCTGACGATGTCGAGCAGAGTATGGTTGTGCTGTTGCGCCGCCATCATCTGCTGCAGCAGGATGAAGGAGGCCATCACCATGGCGGCGATGATCAGCAGCGCCAGCCAATAGCCGCTCTTGATCAGCAGGATGAGTTTGCCCGAGACGGTTTGCGCCGGCTGCTGCGACATATTCTAGGTGACCCCTCGGTCGAACTGATTCTGCCACCGATTCGTGGCGAGAAGACCATTGCCTTGAAAGGGTTAACAGGTCTGGAAGCCGGCGGAACTGTTGCTTCGGCAGTAAACGAAAGCTGCCGAGATGGTTATCATGTTCTTTCGCGGCATAGCCGTATTCGCGTGCCTGCTACTCCAGCACGCGGGCCATGCGATCGGGTCGCGCCAGGGTTGAGCCCGCCGTGCCACCGAAACGGTCGCTTTTGCGATGGATTTTTAGTGCGCGTAGCGCGACAGTCGCGCCAATCTCAACAGGACCTGATCCATGAGCGCGGCATTCCTCTCCCATATCGACAACGAACTGCAAGGGCTGAAATCCGCCGGGCTCTACAAATCCGAGCGGGTGATCACCTCGACCCAGTCGGCTGAGATCGAAGTCGGCGGCGACAAGGTGCTGAATTTCTGCGCCAACAACTATCTCGGCCTCGCCGACAGCTCAGAATTGCGCGATGCAGCCAAAGGCGCGCTGGACCGCTACGGTTACGGCATGGCCTCGGTGCGCTTCATCTGCGGCACGCAGGAAGAGCACAAGCAGCTTGAATCAACGATTTCATCATTCCTCGGCATGGACGACACCATCCTCTACGGCTCCTGCTTCGACGCCAATGGCGGCCTGTTCGAAACGCTGCTCGGCGAGGAGGATGCGATCATCTCCGATGCGCTGAACCATGCCTCGATCATCGACGGCGTGCGGCTGTCGAAGGCCAAGCGTTTCCGCTATGCCAACAACGACATGGCCGACCTCGAAGCGCGGCTGAAAGAGGCGAAAGACTGCCGCTTCCGCCTGATCGCCACCGACGGCGTGTTCTCCATGGACGGCATCATCGCCAATCTGAAAGGCGTCTGCGACCTCGCGGAAAAGTACGGCGCCATGGTGATGGTCGACGACAGCCATGCCGTCGGCTTCGTCGGCAAAAACGGCCGCGGCTCGGCCGAGCATTGCGGCGTCGAGGGCAGGGTGGATATCATCACCGGCACGCTCGGCAAGGCGCTCGGCGGCGCCTCCGGCGGCTACACCTCCAGCAAAAGCCAGGTCGTCGACTGGCTGCGCCAGCGTTCGCGGCCTTATCTCTTCTCCAACACGCTGATGCCGGCGATCGCCGGCGCCTCGATCAAGGTTTTCGAGCTGATCCGAAATGGCGATGCGCTACGCGAGCGCCTCTATGCCAATGCGGCGCGGTTCAGGTCCGAGATGGGCAAGCTCGGCTTCACATTGGCCGGCGCCGATCACCCGATCATCCCGGTGATGCTGGGCGATGCCAGCCTGGCGCAGGAAATGGCGGCGCGCATGCTGAAGCGCGGCATTTATGTCATCGGCTTTTCCTTCCCGGTGGTGCCGAAAGGCCAGGCGCGCATCCGCACGCAGATGTCGGCGGCGCATTCCGCCGCCGACATCGACCGCGCCGTGGCGGCATTCGCCGCAGTCGGCAAGGAACTGGGCGTCATCTCCTGAGCCGCCAAAAGCGATTCCGGATCAAAGGATTCAAGGGACAAAAGCATGTCGAACATGATGAAGGCGCTGGTGAAGGCCAAGGCCGAGCCGGGTATCTGGATGGAAGAGGTGCCGGTGCCGGAGATCGGCCCCAACGACGTGCTGATCAAGGTCAAGAAGACCGCGATCTGCGGCACCGACGTGCATATCTACAATTGGGATCAGTGGGCACAAAAGACCGTGCCGGTGCCGATGGTGACCGGCCATGAATTCGTCGGCACCGTTGCCGATTTCGGCTCGGCGGTCACCGAATACAAGGTCGGCCAGCGCGTCTCCGGCGAAGGCCACATCGTTTGCGGCCATTGCCGTAACTGCCGCGCGGGCAGGGGCCATCTCTGCCGCAACACGCTCGGCGTCGGCGTCAACCGTCCCGGCGCCTTCGGCGAGTATCTGGCGATCCCGCAGCACAATGTCGTCTCTATCCCCGACGATGTGCCCGACGAGATCGCGGCGATCTTCGATCCGCTCGGCAATGCCGTCCACACCGCCCTGTCCTTCGATCTCGTCGGCGAAGACGTGCTGGTCACCGGAGCCGGACCGATCGGCATCATGGGCGCGCTCGTTGCCCAATGCGTGGGTGCGCGAAAAGTCGTCATCACCGACATCATCCCGGTGCGGCTGGCGCTGGCCAAAAAACTCGGCGTCCAGCATGTCGTCGATGCGTCCAAGGAAAAGCTGCGCGACGTCATGCCGGCGCTCGGCATGACCGAGGGTTTTGACGTCGGCCTCGAAATGTCGGGCGCCGCGCCCGCCTTCCGCGACATGATCGACACGATGAACAATGGCGGCAAGATCGCCATTCTCGGCATCGCGCCGACCGGCTTCGAAATCGATTGGAACAAGGTCATCTTCAAGATGCTTCATCTCAAGGGCATCTACGGCCGCGAGATGTTCGAGACCTGGTACAAGATGATTGCGCTGGTGCAGGGGCCGCTGGATGTGTCGGGTCTGATTACGCACCGCATTGGGATCGACGATTTCCAGACGGGGTTTGACGCGATGCGGAGCGGCAGTTCGGGCAAGGTGGTGATGGATTGGTGAGGCGCAGAGGCACGTTCTAGCTGGAGAAGCCGGCGGGACAGCACCCCCCTCTGGCCTGCCGGCCATCTCCCCCGCAAGGAGGGAGATTGGCAGCTTTGACGCCTCGCCAACCTCTGCAACATTGGAGATTGGCGAAAGCCTTCGCGACATCTGATCTCCCCCCTTGCGGGGGAGATGTCCGGCAGGACAGAGGGGGGTGGGAAGGATCGCTACGTCGACGATCTAGACTGCCGAGTGTCCGCTCGCCATCCATAGAGCCAGTCGAGGTCGGCGGCGAGCTTGTCGGGCGAGCGCATGGCCAGGAACAGATTGCGGGCGATCGCCACCGGGCCGGCAGCATGCCAGGCGAGGCGGTTTACGGCCCCACGACGCGCGGCCTTGGCGACACGCGGCCGCCGAAGATTTTCCCAGATTTGAAAACTTCTGGGCAGATCGCCAGGGAAATCGGCGATAGCGTCGGCAAGCGTGATGGCATCTTCGATCGCCATTGCCGCGCCCTGTGCGGCAAACGGCGTCATCGCATGCGCAGCGTCGCCGATCAGCGCGATGCCCTGCGGGCTCGTCCACCGCTTCTGTTCGACGGTGTGGATCGGAAAGGCCGTCCATGGGCCGGCCAGTGCCACAAGCTTCGTCAGGCCCGGCGCGGTGCCGCGCAGGGCAGCCGTGAGGATCGCGGGATCGGCATGGCCCGACCAACCTTCGGCCATGCGCTCACCCTTGGTGAAGGCGGCGAGATTGAAGGCCCGGCCTTTGCTGACGGGGTAGGCGACCATGTGGAAGCCAGGATGCAGGAACGTGGTGACGCAGTCGGCGGCGCCGATCGCGACAAAGGCTTCTCCGGCCGCACCGTCGGCCGCGATTGTAGCCCGCCAGGCGAGTTCGCCCGAAAAACGGCTTTTGACGAAGTCCTCGCCTGCGAGTTGCGCCCTGACCGCCGACCAGACGCCGTCGGCGCCGACCAGCAGTTTGCCGCGTGCCTCGATCTCGCGGCCGTCCACTTCGGCGGTCACGGCGACATATTGCGCGTCTTTGACGATGCCGGTCACGCGGGCGCCGGTGATGAGCTCAATCTGCGACCGTTCAGCCATTTGCCCCAGCAGCGCTGCCTGCAGATCTGCGCGATGGGCGACAAGATAGGGCGACTGCCAGCGCGCTTCGGCGGCGTGCCCGAGCGGTACCCGCGCCAGTTCGCGCAGCGTCCCGGCGTCCTTGAGCACGACCGCTTCCGGCCGCAACGCTGCGGGCAGCAGTCGGTCGAGCACGCCGAGTTTTCCAAGAATGCGTGTTGCGTTGGGCGAAAGCTGGATGCCGGCGCCGGCCGCTTCGAGGTGCTGTGCCTGTTCGATAAGCTTTACCGGATAACCCCGTCCGGCGAAGGCAAGGGCAGCGGTCAGCCCGGCGATGCCGGCCCCGGCGATTATGACCTGCCGGGACCTGATGTCTTCCATCGGGCTTGTCGCGGAAGGATCAGGCGGCCTGGTCGATATAAAGGCAACCAGCCGGCAGCGTTTCCGTCGCCCTCAGCTTCGCCGAATAGCGGTAGAGCGTCGAGCAGTAGGGACAGACCTTTTCATTGTCGTCGCCCATGTCGAGGAACACATGCGGGTGGTCGAATGGCGGGTTGGCGCCGGTGCACATGAATTCCTTGACGCCGATGTCGATTGCCGGATGGCCCGCATCGTTCTGGAAATGGGGAATGGAACCGCCTGCCATCGTCGTCTCCTTGATCTCGTCGAAAAGCATCTGGAACATAACAGGCCTGTTTGCAAGATCGATGAAATGAAACTGTCGCAAAAGCCTGTCAGAGGATACGTTGAGCCGGTTAAGTGCATGTCCCTGAAATCGGAACGGTTTTCGCCGAAGGGTCATGCGCCACAAAAGCGTGTTAGAGGCATGGCACGTCCAGCGGCGCTCCAAGGGACGGTTGGCGGGGGAAGAGCAGGAACCATGAACGAACTGAAGCCGGTGCAGAGCGAATTCATCAATGTCGAGGTGGCGAGCCCCGAGGGCGGCAACCCCGATCGGTTCGTCAACCGTGAGTTCTCCTGGCTGCAGTTCAACCGGCGTGTGCTCGAGGAATCCCAGAACCAGCACCATCCGCTGCTCGAACGCGTCCGTTTCCTGTCGATTTCAGCCGCCAATCTCGACGAATTCTTCATGGTCCGCGTCGCCGGCCTTGCCGGCCAGGTGCGCGAAGGCATTGCGCTCAAGAGCCCCGACGGCCGCACGCCGGAGCAGCAGCTGGAACAATTGCTGCGCGAGGTCGAGCGGCTGCAGGAGGACCAGCAGAACAGCCTTTCGGCGCTGATGCTGCTGCTCAACAAGGAAGGCATTGAGAGCATCACCCGCGATGCACTGACCAAGGATGAGAAAGTCTGGCTGGAAGACCATTTCCAGGACCAGGTCTTCCCGGTCCTGACTCCACTGTCGATCGACCCGGCGCATCCGTTTCCGTTCATTCCCAATCTCGGCTTCTCGATGGCGCTGCAATTGCGCCATCGCAAGAATGGCGAGGAGATGAGCGCGCTTCTGCGCCTGCCGGTGGCGCTGAAGCGCTTCATCCGTCTGCCCGACCGCAAGCAGCACGTTCGCTTCATTCCGTTGGAGGAGGCTGTCGGCCTCTATATCGGCAAGCTGTTCCCCGGCTATGAGGTCAAGGGTTCCGGCACCTTCCGCATCATCCGGGACAGCGATATCGAGGTCGAGGAAGAGTCGGAAGATCTCGTGCGCCTGTTCGAGACGGCGCTGAAGCGGCGCCGCCGCGGTTCGGTCATCCGCATCGAATTCGACAAGTCGATGCCCGGCGAATTGCGCGAGTTCGTCGCCGGCGAGCTTGGCGTCTCTTCGAGCCGCATCAGCGTTCTGACCGGCCCGTTGGCGCTCAGCCAGATTTCCGAGATCGTTGCCGTGCCGCGCGACGACCTGAAATTCACCCCTTACAATCCGCGCTTTCCCGAGCGCATCCGCGAGCATGGCGGCGATTGTTTCGCGGCCATCCGCGAGAAGGACATCGTCGTCCACCACCCCTATGAATCCTTCGACGTGGTGGTCCAGTTCCTGCGCCAGGCGATGGCCGACCCGGAGGTGGTGGCGATCAAGCAGACGCTCTACCGCACCTCCAACGACAGCCCGATCGTGCGCGCCTTGGTCGACGCGGCCGAGGCAGGCAAGTCGGTGACCGCCCTGGTCGAGCTCAAGGCGCGCTTCGACGAGGAGGCCAACATCCGCTGGGCGCGCGACCTCGAACGCGCCGGCGTCCAAGTCGTGTTCGGCTTCCTCGAACTGAAGACCCATGCGAAAATGTCGCTTGTGGTGCGGCGCGAGGACGGCAAGCTGCGCAACTATGTCCATCTCGGCACCGGCAACTACCATCCGGTGACCGCGCGCATCTACACCGACCTGTCCTTCTTCACCACCGATCCGACGATCGCGCGCGATGTCGCCCAGCTGTTCAACTTCATCACCGGCTATGCCGAGCCGACCGATGAGATGCGGATCGCCATCTCGCCATTTACGCTGCGCAGCCGCATCCTCAAGCACATTGCCGACGAGGTCGCCCACGCGCTGGCTGGCCGTCCGGCGCGCATATGGATGAAGATGAACGCGCTCGTCGATCCCAACATCATAGACGCGCTCTATGACGCCAGCCGTGCCGGCGTCGAGATCGATCTCGTCGTGCGCGGCATCTGCTGCCTGCGGCCGCAGGTGCCCGGCCTGTCGGAAAACATCAGGGTCAAGTCGATCGTCGGCCGCTTCCTCGAACACAGCCGCATCTACTGCTTCGGCAACGGCCATGGCCTGCCGTCGGACGAGGCGATCGTCTACATCGCCTCGGCCGACTTGATGCCACGCAATCTCGACCGCCGCGTCGAGACCATGGTGCCGATCACCAATCCAACGGTGCATGAACAGATCCTTGGCCAGATCATGCTGGGCAACATCATGGACAACCAGCAAAGTTTCGACGTATTGGCTGACGGAACCTCCCGGCGCGTCGTGCTGGAGGAGGGTGAGGAACCGTTCAACGCGCAGGAATATTTCATGACCAATCCGAGCCTGTCGGGACGGGGTGACGCGCTGAAGTCGCATGCGCCCAAGCGCATCGCGCAGTTCAAGCGTCGCAAGAAGAACACCGGCTGATGATTTCAACGTCCCAAGGCCGGCTGCAGGATCGCCGGCCGCTGTCCATCATCGACATCGGCTCGAACTCGATCCGCCTTGTCGTCTATGAAGGGTTGGCGCGCTCGCCGACCTTGCTGTTCAACGAAAAGATGCTGGCCGGCCTCGGCCGCGGCATCGTTTCGACCGGCAAGCTCGACCCCGAGGCGGTGACGCGCTCGATGGAGGAGTTCCGCCGTTTCCGCGCGCTCTCCGACCAGGCGGGTGCGGAGCACATGTTTGTGCTGGCAACGGCCGCGGCCCGCGAAGCGATCAACGGCCCCGACTTCATCCACCGCGCCCAGGATGTGCTCAAGACCGAGATCCGCGTGCTCACTGGCCGGCAGGAGGCGCATTATTCGGCGCTTGGCGTCATTTCGGGCTTCCACCCCGCCAATGGCATTGCCGGCGATCTTGGCGGCGGCAGCCTGGAGCTTATCGACATCAATGGCGAGGCGATCGGCGACGGCATCACGCTGCCGCTGGGTGGCCTGCGGCTGCAGGACATGGCCAGGAATTCGCTCGCCCAGGCGGCAAAGATCACCCGCGACGAACTGGCGCGCGCCAAATTGTTGAAGGGCGGGCTGGGACGGCCCTTTTACGCCGTTGGCGGCACCTGGCGAAACCTTGCCCGGCTGCACATGGAAATGACCAACTACCCGCTTGGCGTCATGCACCACTATGAGATCGGTGTCGAAAGCGCCGCCAATTTCCTGAAGCAGGTGGCGAAAGGCGAGATCGAGAAGGTCAAGGGCATCGAAGGTGTGTCGAAGAACCGCCGTTCGCTGCTGCCCTATGGCGCGGTCGTGCTGCAGGAGATCATGGCGGCGATGCAGCCGTCGAAGATCATCGTCTCGGCGTTGGGCGTGCGCGAAGGGTTTCTCTATTCGCTGCTCGACCCTGCCGAGCAGAAGGCCGATCCGCTGGTCTCCGCTTCGGAGGAACTGGCGCGGCTGCGGTCGCGCTCGGTCACCCATGCGCATGAGCTTGTCGAATGGACGGACAAGACCTTTGCCGCCTTCGGCATCGACGAGACGGAGGATGAGGCGCGCTATCGCCACGCTGCCTGTCTGCTGGCCGATATAGGCTGGCGCGCACACCCGGAATATCGCGGCAAGCAGTCGCTCAACATCATTGCCCACGCGTCCTTCATTGGCGTCGATCACCCCGGCCGTGCCTTCCTGGCGCTGGTCGGCCTGTTCCGCCACGAAGGCGTGTTCAACGATGCGGCGCCGGAAATCCGCGGCCTGGCGACGCCGCGCTATCTCGAGCGCGCCCGCATCCTGGCGGCGGTGCTGCGCGTCGTCTATCTGCTGACTGCGGCCATGCCCGGCGTCATGCCGCGGCTGAAATGGGAAAACCGCGGCAATGGCACGTTGGCGCTGGTGCTGCCGGCCTCACTTTCCGATCTTTACGGCGAACGCCCGGCCGGACGGCTGGCGCAACTGGCGCGGATCACCAACCGCCGGCTGGTGCTGGCGGTCGAGGGTGGGCAGAGCGTGTCGGTGAAGTAGGCGCGGCCTGACAGCAAAACCATGTCGTCGTCGGCCTCGCGTTCGAGGACCGGCTTCCTCAATCCGTCGCTGCTTCGCACCGCCACCTTCCCCCTCCGGAGGGAAAGGAAGGGAGCCTCGTTGGAAAGCGTTGGCGGCAATAGGCTCGCGCACTTCCTCTACCCCGTCGATCGGGGGAGAGGTGGCTCGACGAAGCCGAGACGGAGTGGGGGTCGACCTGGCACGGATGGTTCAACCGGGACGATATTTGACGATATCAGACCGCGGCGCGGCGCCCGTCGATCGACCAGGCCCCGGCGCCGGCCATGGCTAGCGCCAGGAATCCACCGGCGATGGCAATATCCTTCATCAGCATCTGCTGGTGCAGGAAGGTGAGCATCGGGTCATCGCCGCCCTGGCCGTAGTGGCCGATGGAGCCTGCAACGATGCAGAAAGCGGCAAGAAGTATCGCAACGACCGGCGTCTGAAAGCCGACCAGTATCAAGAGACCGGCAATCAACTCGAACAGCCCGGTGCCCCAGGCGGCAAGCGTCGGCAATGGCATGCCGAGGCCGGCGAAATAGCCGGTCGTCCCGGCAATGTCGGCGAGCGCGTGGTAGCCGGAGGGAACGAGCAGGACGGCGAGCAGCAGCCGGGAAATCAGAAGCAATGCATCGCGGGGCATGGTCATCTCCGATGTCTGTCCGCCGGCTGTTTCGAGACCGATCCTAGCAGGGATGGGTCGAGCGTGCGCTTGGGCAGACAACGAAAAAGCGGCGTGGAAAATTCCACGCCGCTTATTTCAGGCTTGGGAAGGGAAAGCTCAGCCGCGCTTGGCGTCGATCGAGTAGGTGCCAGGGCCTGAGGAAGCCAGCAGCAGGAAGCCGCCGGTGATGGCGACGTTCTTCAGGAAATGGATCATCTGGTTCTGGTCGGCCCAGCCGGTATGGGCGACAAAGGCCGAGGCGATGGTGAAGACCGCGAGCACCCAGGCGGCGATGCGGGTCTGAAAGCCAACGAGCACGGCAAGGCCGCCGAGCAATTCGATCAGGCCGACGACAATGGCCGTTACGGTCGGCACCGGCAGGCCCATGGCGCCGAAATAGCCGGCGGTGCCGGAAATGGCGGTGAGCTTGCCGAAGCCGGAAAGCAGGAAGATGGCGGCGAGCAGGATGCGGCCGAGCAGGATGGTGGTGGAGCTGTTGGACGCGATGCCGGCGCCGGCAGCGGAAGTGTTGATGGACATGGTGGCTCTCCGAAAAGGGTTGATGTCCCGTCAGATAGACCAAGCCGACTGTTCACCAAAGCCGCCAGTCCGGCGACACATTGTTCACAGGACGTACATTTCGGGATCGTTCGACCGACGCAAAATTCTTGTCGCGGCCAGCAGCGGCGGGAGCAAATTGTCCCGCCACAAAATTCGGATTTCTAGTTGACGCAATCCCCAAGAAGAGGGCTGCGCGCTTCCCGAGGAAACGCAAGGCACTTTCCCTGGAATCGCTTAACCCGGATGCGTCATGTCCTCCGGCCGCACCAGCCGGTCGTAGTCTGCCTCGCTGACCAGCCCAGTGGCCAGTGCTTCCTCGCGCAAGGTGGTGCCCTTCTTGTGCGCGGTCTTGGCGATCTTGGCGGCATTGTCGTACCCGATCGTCGGCGCCAGCGCGGTCACCAGCATCAGCGAGCGGTCGAGCGCGGCTTTGATGTTGTCTTCGCGAGCCTCGATGCCGACGACGCAATTGTCGGTGAAGGAGATCGAGGCGTCGGCCAACAACTGCACCGACTGCAGGAAGTTGTAGGCCATCAGCGGGTTGTAGACGTTGAGCTCGAAATGGCCCTGGCTGCCGGCGAAGGTCAGCGAGGCGTTGTTGCCGAACACCTGCACGCAGACCTGCGTCAGAGCCTCGCATTGGGTCGGGTTGACCTTGCCCGGCATGATCGAGGAACCCGGCTCGTTTTCCGGCAGCGACAGTTCGCCGAGGCCCGAGCGCGGGCCGGAGCCGAGGAAGCGGATGTCGTTGGCGATCTTGAAGAGGGCGGCGGCCGCCGCGTTGATGGCGCCATGCGAGAACACCATGGAATCATGCGCGGCGAGCGCCTCGAACTTGTTCGGCGCGGTGACGAAGGCGATGCCGGTGATTTCGGCGATGCGCGCCGCCACCGTTTCGGCAAAGCCCACCGGCGCGTTGAGGCCGGTGCCGACGGCGGTGCCGCCCTGCGCCAGTTCCTGCAGGCCGGGCAGCGTCATCTCGATGCGCTTGATCGAAGAGGCCACCTGCGCGGCGTAGCCGGAAAATTCCTGGCCCAGCGTGAGGGGTGTCGCGTCCTGCGTATGGGTGCGGCCGATCTTGATGATGTGGGCGAAGGCCTTCGTCTTGACCTCGAGCGCAGCGTGCAGATGCTTCAGCGCCGGCAGCAGATCGTGCACGATGCGCTCGGCGCACGCGATGTGCATGGCTGTCGGGTAGGTGTCGTTCGACGACTGGCTCATATTGACGTGGTCGTTAGGGTGCACCGGCTTCTTCGAGCCCATGACGCCGCCCAGAAGTTCGATCGCCCGGTTGGAGATCACCTCGTTGGCGTTCATGTTGGACTGCGTGCCCGAGCCGGTCTGCCAGACGACCAGCGGGAAATGATCGTTCAGCTTGCCGTCGATCACCTCTTGCGCCGCCTCGATGATCGCCTTGCCGACTGCCGGATCGAGCCGCTTCAACTCCATATTGGCTTCCGCCGCCGCTCGCTTGACGATGCCGAGCGCACGCACGATCGAGGCCGGCTGCTTTTCCCAGCCTATCCTGAAATTGCCGAGGGAACGCTGCGCCTGCGCGCCCCAATAACGGTCGGCGGCAACCTCGATGGGGCCGAACGTGTCGGTTTCGGTTCTGGTCCTGGCAGCGGTCACTTGTCTCTCCGACGATCGAATTCGGCAACGGCGTATCGCGTTGCACAATGGCCTTCAAGCAGAGATTGCGGCCGGCAGGCAGTAAATCGGTTGAAGCGGTAGCGCCGCCCTTCGGGATCCTGCACCCTCCACTTTCGTGTGAAGGAAATTGCTCCTCAGTGCGGCTTGATCCCATAAAGTGGACGGAAACTTGCGGATTTAGCTCGATAAGATCATGTCGAGCTGGCGGATTGCTCTACGCAAACTTCCCCCAGGATCAGCAATGCGCAATTCTCGTCTACATACGAGCGACGATGCCACACAAGCGTCTCACTGGCAACAGCAGCGATGAGGTAGCTTATGCACTTGTCCTTCTGTTCAGTTTCCCGACCAAAATCCGGCATCGCATCCGGATCGAGCTTCGGATCGCGAAGCCGAGAATTTCAAGTCCACCCTGGGAGCGCCTCCACATAGCCTCGGAGATTTCCAAGATGCATGGCGGCAAGGCCGAAGCCGTCTCGACGTCGCAAGAGACGCTCTTTGTCCTCCGTATTTTGCTGAAAGCGCGCCTGATCGCGGACCGTCAGCTCGGAACCTTTTTCCTCCAACGGCGCAGCTTTGTCCTGAGATAGGATCTATAGCCGAACGGAAGTGTTCGCCGTCCGGAAGGCGTGCTTGTCCGCGCCTCCAGACGCTGGCGCACGACGCTCATCAGTCTGCAGAACGCGGGTGTTTCCAATGATTGCACCCGTTTGACGAGATTGTCGGGCAATGGCTTTGAGCGCCA
Source organism: Mesorhizobium sp. L103C105A0 (assembly GCF_000502215.1). Classification (NCBI taxonomy): domain Bacteria; kingdom Pseudomonadati; phylum Pseudomonadota; class Alphaproteobacteria; order Hyphomicrobiales; family Phyllobacteriaceae; genus Mesorhizobium; species Mesorhizobium sp. L103C105A0. Next base: position 99,335 of record NZ_AYXF01000014.1, read on the forward strand.
GTCGAAATAAGCCTCGTAGTCTTTCGGCGTTGCGATCAGGTGCTGGAGATAGGCTGCAAGATCGCTGGCGCTGGCGAAGGCACTGGCGTCAATAAAGGAGTGCTCCGGAACGAACTCGTCCACATTGGGAGCGCCAAGGTAGATCGGCACCGTGCCCGCCATGAACGCGTCATAGATTTTCTCGGTGACATAGTCGGCCTCGGTCGAGTTCTCCATGGCCAGGCAGAATTTGTGCCGCGCAATGGTTTCGATCTTGGTCTTCGAGCCCAGATCGGGGCCAGAGACCGATCGGTTGTTGCGATATCGGCCATAAGAATCGATCTTGATGTGGCGCGCCAGTTCGTTCGCCAAATCGACACGGCCGCTATAATTCAGGCCGGCCGACTGGAAGAGTGCGACCGGCGCTTCTTCCGTTTTCGGTACGATTGGTCTGGCCAGCGCATCTTTCCACCACACCGCACGCGGAAGGTAGGGTACCCAGACATCAGACCGGGATTCATGCGTCATGATGATATCGAAGTGCCGCATGATTTTGGGGTCGGCAAGTCGCTTGTAGTTTTGGCCGCATTCCATCGACCAGGCGACCCAATATTGACCAGGGTATTTGTAGGCATCGCCAACTTCGCGAAAGTTCGGAATATGGAAGACGACTGCCGCGGCCTCGGAAATCCGTCGTTTGTCCAGTGTCCACCGCCCGGGCATTTCGCACTGTATCGACGCGATATCGACGGGTTTGCTGAAGAACGTTGTGTAGAAGAGGATCAGTGGATCGATAGACAGCATGGCACCACGAATGTCTGAAGCATTGCTCAATCTGCAGACAGACGCGGTATCGGAAGTTTGGTCAAGTGCTCCGCTTGTTCGAGGCAGAGGGCCGTCCAAACGGTCACCCCGCCGTATACCCGCCATCGATCGCGAAAATGCCGCCGCTGGTCCACGCCGCCTCGTCGCTGGCGAGATAGACGGCGATGCCGGCAAGATCGCTGGTCTGGCCGATGCGGCCGAGCGGGTAGCTGCGCTCGACATAGGTTTTCAGCTCGGCCTGCGCTGCCGCCGGCAGGTTGTCGATCGACTTGCGCCGCATGGCGGTGTCGACCGTGCCGGGCGCAATCGCATTGACCCTGATGCCGCCCGGACCAAGCTCGAAGGCCAGCGACTTGGTCAGCGAATTCAGCGCGCCCTTGGACAAGGAATACAGGCTCGACGGCCGCTTCGGGATCATTTTGTCGGCGAAGTAGGACGAGATGTTGATGACGGAGGCGTTGGCGCCGAGATGCGGCAGCAGCCGCTGGGTAAGGAAGAACGCCGCCGTCACATTGAGCGCGAAGGATTGCTGGAATTGGTGCTCGGTGACGGTCTCGAAAGGCACCAGATAAGCGACGCCGGCATTGTTGACGAGGATGTCGAGTGGGCCGGTTGCTTTCGCGCGATCGACCACGGCATCGATGCCGGAAGAGGTCGAGAGATCGGCCGACTGGGTGCCGACGTTGCCCGCCGCCGCAAGTGTCTCGCGGGCGGTCTCGAGCTTGCTGGTGTCGCGACCGACGATCAGCACGTCGGCGCCCTCGCGCAAGAAAGCTTCCGATATCGCCAGGCCGATGCCGTCCGAGCCGCCGGTCACCAGTGCTCGCTTGCCAGAAAGTCTCATTGAAGGCCAAGTCGCATCGAATGCTCTCGCTGTTGCCCGCGTCACGAAGGCAATGCCGATCGGCGAGGGCGGTCAAGCCGCCGGCCTATCGCTCAGTATGAACTTCGGTTGGCCGCGTGCCGATCCGGTTACCGCAGCAGCGACTGCGACGTCGGCGTCAGGCGCAAGGTTTCGGTCCGCCAGGTCACATCGGCCGCTTGCCATTGGGGCGAAGCGGCAACTGCGGCTTCGTAATTGGCATGCGCCTCGGGACTGTTGAAACCCGTCACCGCGATAAAGACGTTTTCGCTCAAGCGCACCGGCAGGCGGGGAAAGCTGTTTTCGGCGTGCTCGGTGATGAAGGCGCCAAGCAACCGTCCGCCGACGCCGATAAGGACCGGAACGGCATCCGTTTCGAAATTGCCGGCGAAATCGGCTTCGGCGCCAGACCGCAGATGATGAATCTGGATGGCAACGATAGCGGTCAAGCGGTTGTCTGCGCTCAGCTTTCCATCCGGCGGCATGGCGCCTCGCTGCGCGCCTGACAGATCGAAGCCGGCGCCTGGCCATGCCGGCTTCAAGAGCAGTACATCGTCGGAATCGATCATCGTCGCATTGGCGGCGTCGCGGTGCGCCGTCCACACCGGCCCGTCATAGAAGGCGGTGAGCGCCTGCTTCCGCGCTTCCATGCCATCGAAGCCGCGCAGCCAGACGAACATGTCGGGGCGGTCGAGGTCGCGGAACTGTCCGATGATGGTCATGCCGGCGTGTTCCTGGCCTTCGATGAACCGACTGTCGAAGATGTCGATCAGCGTCTCGCGCCGGCCCGGCTTCAGCGTGTACTGCCGCAACTCGACGACAGGCGAAGCGAGCAGTTTTGCCGCCGCAGGCGCATTCAGGGGTACGGTCATTGTGTCGTCTCCAAAAAACAGGATGATCATCCGGTTTATAAAACAGACCGGTTGTCCTGTTTTGTCAATCTGCTATCGTTGGCAAATGTCAGCAGAGATTGCTCGGGCTCCGAAAGGGCCGCCGCGAAAACGCACCAACGATCCCGAAGGGCTGCGCAACAAGGTGCTCGATATCGCCGAAGCGTCGTTCCAGGCGCGTGGCTATCATGCATCCGCCCTTGGCGAGCTGATGACGACCGCAGGCGTCAGCGGCGGCGCGCTGCATCATCATTTCCCGACGAAGAAGGCGCTCGCTCTGGCGGTGATCGAGGAGCGCGTGGCAGCGGCCCTCGATGAAACCTGGATCAACCCTGTACGGGCGGCAGGCTCGGCGCGCGAAGGCGTGCGCGCGGTGTTCGAGGCGGTGGCGACCGAGCTTGAGCAGCAAGGCTTCGTGCGCGGCTGTCCGCTCAACAATCTGGCGCATGAACTGTCGCTCGCTGACCCGGATTTCCGCGCCGCTCTGGACGATATCTTTGCCGGATGGCGTCAGGCGGTTGCCGACAAGGTGCGAGCCGACCAGCAGTCGGGGAGGGAGCAGGGCACCGACCCCGAGCGCTTTGCGGCACTCGCCATCGCCGCCTATTCCGGCGCCATGTCGATGGCCAAGGCGGCACAGGATGCCAGCGTGCTGCGCGATTGCCTGGCCGAACTTCAGGGTAGCTCAACGCCGCCATTCCTGAGCAGAGCGAAGCGGCGTAGCAGGATCCTGCTGCGGCCGGGAAAACCTTGAGGCCGGAACTGCGCTGTTCTAGTTGGAAAGCGGCTTGATCGTCTCGTAACCGTTCACCGATTCCGCGCTGGTCCCTTCGTCGTAGCGCCGGGCGAGGGACGCTTGCAGATCAGGCGCATAAAGCGCGGTAAATGTGTCCAGCGTTTCGCCGGCGCCGTTCTTGAAGGTCTCCGTGACCGCCAGCACGTTGTATTTGCAGCCGCCGACACTGAACGTCTCCTTGCCCTCGACGACCAGGCTCAGCGTCTTGGTGCTCTTCGGCTGCTTGTTCGGCGACAGCTCGACGAATTCGATCGTGCTCTTGGCTCCCGTCTTCAGCGGAAACAGTTTTCGCAGATCGGAAAACGGGATCGTCGCCACCCGTCCGGTATCGCTGTCGCGAAACACTTCGACCAGGCCGGCAAACAGGAACTGTGTCTGCGGCGATTGCGATTCGTAGGTGTTGGCAACGGAGACCATGCCGCCGGCCACCGGCCGAAACTCGCTGCGGACGCCGGGCATTTCCAGAACGAAGCCGGCCTTGGCCGATTTTGCGTCGACACAATCGGCGGCATGCACCGCAGCCGCCGGCAGCAACCCAGCCAGCACCACGCCTATCGAAACGGCTCTCATGAAATCCTCCCCTCTGCTTGTATTTGCTGCGCGCCAGCATGACCCAAGAAATGCCAGAGCCTCAGTGCCGTGTCGACCTGCCATTCCTGGCAACTGGACGGTGGGGCGCCGGCTGTGCTGAATTTCAGGTCATGAATCGCAAGCTCGTCCTCTCCCGTCGCAATTTCCTCGCACAGGCAGCCGGCCTTGCCATGGCTGGCATGCTGCCGCGCGCCGCGCTTGGCCAGACCGGCAAGCGCATCCAGCCCATCGACGCCACCTTTCTGTTCATCGCCGATGTCCATGCCTGCCGCATGTCGAGCGGCCTCAGCCCCAACTGCCTGGAGGAAGGCAAGACCGATGCCGCGCTGTTGCGCAATGTCGCTGTCCTCAATGGCTTGGTCGGCCGGCAATGGCCAGTCGAGATCGATGGCGTTGCAACCCGCCTGCGTTCGGCCGGCGGCCGCATCGATGCGCCGCTCGGCCTCGTTGTCGGCGGCGACATCACCGACGATGGCGGCGGCCAGATCACCGAGCCCAGCGAAGGCACGCAACTGTTGCAGTTCAGCCAGCGCTATCAACAGGGCGTCGGTCCCGATCGCGTGCACATGCCGGTCTATGTCGGCCTCGGCAATCACGATCTCGACCAGAATGGCTCGCCGCCCCATGTCGACTGGTATCGGCGTGAATTGCGCGACTATGTCGAGGTCAACCACCGCCCCGGCGTGTTCTTCAAGCCGCCGGTGCCGGCCACCGAATACGATGTCGACACCGACTGCTATTCCTGGGACTGGGGCGGCCTGCATCTCGTCCAGACCCACCGCTTTGCCGGCGACACCGGCCATGGCGCGGTGAGCAGCCTGCCGTGGCTGAAGCAGGATCTGGCGACCTACGCGGCGGATGGCCGTCCCGTCATCCTGTTCCAGCACTATGGCTGGGACACTTTCTCGGTCGAGCGCTGGGACCCGGCCAAGCGCACCTATGACGATGACGGCGCAGGCGCGCCGCACTGGTGGAGCGAGGCCGACCGCCAGGCGATGCTGGCGGCGCTGAAGGGCTACAATGTCATCGCCATCTTCCATGGCCATCAGCACGAAGTGCCGATGATCTACAAAAGCGATGGCCTCGACCTGTTCAAGCCGAAGGCTGCCTATATGGGTGGCTTCGCGCTGGTGAGGGTAACCGGGGACGGCATGGACGTGGTGCTGGGCGAGGCGGCGGGCGACCGGGGCGGGGTCAAGTTCACCAGCGCCTTCAGCAAGAGCCTCAGCCTCTGACAAGAAAAAGGCGGCCTTGAGCCGCCTTCCTCATTGCCTGCAAGATCGAATCAGAGCGCCTTTTTGATCTTGTCCTTCACGTCGCCATAGACCTTCTGCACCTTGCCGGCGGTCTTGTCGGCCGTGCCTTCGGCCTGGGTCTGCCTGTTGCCGGCCGCCTTGCCGCCGGCCTCCTTGACCGAGCCCTTGACCTGCTTGGCCACGCCGGCAACCTGATCCTTGTTCACCATCTTTGCATCTCCTGGGATTCCGGGGATTCATTCGCAGGAGGCAAACGGGCCGGCTTGGCTTAGGTTCCCTGGGCGGCGATCATCGTCGCATCTGGTCGCTTATAGGTCGCCGAAACGCTTTGCCGCGTCGTATCATGTGACTAGTGTGACGAAATTTTGGGGAGACCGCCTTGGCTGAATTTACGCTCATCATCGCCAACAAGTGCTTTTCGTCCTGGTCGCTGAGGCCATGGGTGGCGATGAAGCATCTGGAGATCCCGTTCGAGGAAGGTTTCGTGCGCCTGCGCACGCCCGAGACTTTTGCCAATCTGGCGAAAGTCTCGCCCACCGGCCTGGTGCCAGTGTTGAATCACAATGGCAGGATCGTCTGGGAAACCCTTGCCATCCTTGAATATCTGGCCGACCTGTTTCCTGAGAAAAAACTTTGGCCGCAGGATATCGGCGCCCGCGCCTTGGCTCGCTCGGTGGCGACCGAGATGCATTCCGGCTTTCGCGAGGTGCGCTATGGCTGGCCGATGAATTTGCGCCGGCCGAAGGCCCACAAGCCGCTCGACGCCGAAGGCGACATGCAGCGCGCGCGCATCGAAACGATCTGGCGCCAGTGCCGGGAACAATACAGCAAGGGCGGCCCCTTCCTGTTCGGTCATTTCACCGCGGCCGATGCCATGTATGCACCTGTCGTCACCCGCTTCGACACCTATGGCGGCAAGCTCGCGCCCGACACGCGCGCCTATGTCGACGCCGTGTTGGCAACGCCGGCGATGCGGCACTGGTATGCGGAAGCAGCGAAGGAGACCTGGCCGGAACCCGGCCCGGACGAATAGGACACTAGTGACATCACGGTGAGTGACCGATGGCCGGCAATGATGGACCGCGTGAGACTACCGCGCCAACAATCTTCCACTGCCGGCTAATCCCGCCTCGGCCGGACTTCGCCTTCACCCTGACGGAGGAGGAGAGGGAGTTGATGGGCCGGCATGCCGACTATCTGCGCGGCAAGCTTGCCGAGGGCACCATGATCCTGGCCGGGCCGGTCGCCGACCCGGCCGGCCCTTGGGGTCTGCTGATCCTACGTGTCGGCAGCGAAGCCGAGGCAAGAGCGGTCACCGACGGCGATCCGGTGTCGAACTCCGGCCGTGGTTTCCGCTACGAAATCCTGCCGCTGATCAGCGCGATCCTGTAGGCGAGCGTAAGTTTAAGGAAAAGTGTGAAACGGTTTTCCCTTGGAAATTGTGTCAGACAACGGCACATACAAGAACGCCTCTCGCACCGTTTAATGTGCGGGAGGCGTCCTTTTGCCAGCATTACTGAGATTGCTCTCTGAATTGCTGACACCACGGAAATGCGCCGGCTTGCGATTGGTTCCGGGGGCGTGGAATATTTTTTGGGAACGCCTTGCGCTCCGCCACCTCGTCAGTTGAGGCTTATGCCTCAGGCATCCTCAGGTTGAATTTTGGCTGCGGGCAAACCAGAAATTGACTCGGCGCTAAAAGAAGTCTATAAGAAACATGTCGATATTTGTTTGACCGACTTTTGTTATCCGCGCATGCATGCGCGCCTTTGACGAACTTCCCCATCAAAAATCGAGACAAAACGCTGTTGTGCAGTCGCACGATGGTGAACGAATATTTGCCAGGGAAAGGGTTCTTCATGGCCACCGGCACAGTGAAATGGTTCAACGCCACCAAAGGTTTTGGTTTTATTCAGCCTGACGACGGCTCCGCCGACGTTTTTGTCCACATCTCGGCCGTAGAGCGCGCCGGCATGCGTGACATCGTCGAGGGTCAGAAGCTCGGCTACGAGATGACCCGCGACAACAAGTCGGGCAAGATGTCCGCCGACCAGTTGAAGGCGGCCTGATAAGGATTCGGCCTTCCGGTGACCACGGATGTACTGGCACCGATGAAAGGCTGAAAGGAGCGCCTTGCGCATCCAACTGGATGCGCGGCGCTTTCATGGAAGGTCAGGCGGTGCCTGGCCTTTTTCATTTGTGCGTCATGCCGCTAAAAGTGCGCCGCACGCCGGCCGGAACGTGCTAAGGGACGCTCCAGCAATCTGAACCGCCCATACTGCCCCGCTGCCGTATTGCTTTGGTCCTAATCGAAGACCGCTCTCGCTCTATCGGCACCAGGCTCCCGACAGGAGAAAGTTTTGACCACGCAATCCAAGACCGCCGACCAGGCCGGCTCGCTGTTCAGCAAGACGCAAACCCAGTCGATGTCACTCAACCGCATCCTGTCCGAGCGTGATGCCGTCAGCGAGGCTCGCGAAGCCAAGACCGCGCGCTTGCGCGAACTGCGCAAGGAAAAGGAAGCCGACGACATGGCAGCGGCCGCAGTCCTTGCGGCGCTGCCGAAGCGGGCAGGCAAACGCTGATGGCCACCAAGCGCGTACCGCCGACGCCGATCGATGCCGATGCGACCATAGCGTCCATGGTCCCGGGCCTGGACAAGCCGGTCGAATATGTCCGCCGTGTGCTGGAAAAGCTCGAGCGCTGCAAGCGCGCGCATGGCGATGCCCAGGTGCGCGTCGGCGTGCGCGGCCGTGCCGAAGCCCCGAACTATCTGGTCGAATATGTCCGCGAGGACAAAAGGACCCAGGAGCGCGTGACCTACCAGGATGCCGCCTATAGCGGCAGCACGCATCGCGAACTGGCGGCGCACCACATTGCCGAGGCGAGGAACTGGTCGCCCGAGGAAATGAACATCACAGCGGTCTCGGCGCTGATCGGCCGCTTGCGCAATCCGCGCGCACCATCATCCCGCTTTTCCGACGAGGACTGACATGGCCATAAAGTTTTCCACCAAGGACCAGCCGGCAGCGCCGGCTGCTGCCACTGCAAAGCAGGCCAAGCCCGCTGCCGCGCCGAAGGCCGCCGAACCGTCGGCAACCGATCTGTTCGAGGCGCCAGCCGCCACGCCCAAGGGCAAGGCAGGCAAGAAGAAATAGCGCCTTGCCGCACCAAGCCGATCGCAATCTCGCAGCACCTGGGCTGGTCGCGTTGGCCGCCAGGGATATCCGGTCGTCAAAACAGGACGACCAGCCGGTTTTCGATTGCCAGAGCTGCGGCGCCTGCTGTTCCTACTCGGCCGAATGGCCGCGCTTCTCGACCGAGGACGATGCGCAACTTGACCGGATTCCGGAAAAGTTCGTGTCCGCCGACCTGTCCGGGATGCGCTGCGAGGGCGTGCGCTGTTCGGCGCTTACGGGCGAGATCGGCAAGCACACGGCCTGCGGCATCTACGAGATCCGCCCGGACGTCTGCCACGCCTGCATGCCTGGCGGCGACGATTGCCTGATGGCGCGCAAGGCGCACGGGATGCCAACGATCTAGCCGACGCCCACCTTGCCTGATCCCACATCCCCCGATAGCTTCCACTACGGGCAGGGCGTTGGAGGAACCATGAGCATCGAATTCCTGTTGACGTCGCTGATCGTCGTGGCTTCGCCCGGCACCGGCGTTCTCTACACGCTGAGCGCCGGGCTTTCGCGAGGCGCGCGCGCCTCGATCACTGCTGCATTCGGCTGCACGCTTGGCATCATCCCGCATATGGCCGCCGCCATCACCGGCCTGGCGGCGCTGCTGCACACAAGTGCTGTCGCCTTCGAGACGCTGAAATATCTCGGCGTCGCCTATCTCCTCTACATGGCCTGGAACACGCTGAAGGAGAAGGGCGGCCTGAGCGTCGATGAAAACGCGGCACCCCGCTCGGCAGCCAAGGTCATCACCTCCGGCATCCTGATCAACATCCTGAACCCGAAGCTGTCGATCTTCTTCTTTGCCTTCCTGCCGCAATTCGTCAGCACGACCGAACCGAACGCATTTGCCAAGATGCTGGAGCTCTCGAGCGTCTTCATGCTGCTGACCTTCGTCGTCTTCGTCGCTTACGGCATCTTTGCCGCCTCGATCCGCAGCCATGTCGTGTCGCGGCCGATGGTGCTGACCTGGATGCGCCGCACCTTCGCCGGCGCCTTTGTCATGCTTGGGGCCAAGCTGGCGCTTGCTGATCGATAGAACAGGATCTGGCAGGCATCGGCCTACTCTTCGTCGGTTCCGGATCCGGTCCGGATGCCTAGACGCCAGGCGGAGGGCGGAAGGCCGATCATCTTCTTGAAGGCGCGGCTGAACGCTGCCTCGGATTCGTATCCGATTTCAGCGGCGATGCTGGCCATGTTGCTGGAGCCGGCGCTGAGCAGCTCCGAGGCGATCTGCATGCGCCATTTGGCGAGATAATGCATTGGCGGCATGCCGACCAGCCTGGTGAAGCGTTCGGCGAGCACGCTGCGCGACAGCGCGGAGTCCTTCGCCAGCGCCTCCACCGTCCAGTTATGCGCCGGCCGGTCGTGGATCAGCGCCAGTGCCCTCGCCAGGTGCGGATCGCGCAGGCCAGCCAGCCATCCCGTGGTTTGTGGCGGCAGCGATTCCAAGTAACGGCGCAACACGTCGACAAACATCAGTTCGCTCAGTTTGGTGAGCACCGTTTCACTGCCTGCGCGCTTTTGCGCCACCTCCGTGACAGCCAGGTTGATGAACTGGCTGAGCCAGCCGCCATCGCCTTTGGCAGCTCCGGCCTTGATCACCGGCGGCAAAGCCTCGAGCAGTGGATTGAAAGGCTGTGCATCACAGGCGAGATAGCCGCAAACCAGCCTGGCCGAGGTCGCGCCGTCGCCGGCGCAGTTGATGTAAAACGGCATCCGGCCGGCTGTTGCGATGTCGAGAACGTCGGCTGTCGGCGGATCGGCGCGCAGCGCCGGATTGCTGGACATAATATGCGGGTCGCTCCTGGTGAAGACGACGACTTCGCCGGCCTCCAGCGCGATCGCTTCCTGGCCGACGATGCGCGCGAAGCAGCGACCGGCCGTTACCACATGGTAGGAGATCAGATGGTCCGCACCGGGCAGGATCTTCGGCAGGATGGACGATGGCGCCGGCGAGCAGACGGCCCACGGCTCGTGGCCCTCAATGTCAAAAAACGTCGCGCCGGTAAGGCGTACCGTCCTCAACAGGTCAGACAGAGCATCCCCGGCCATTCCGTTTCGTCCCGCACCCGGCTAGCCGGTCAGCCATCCCTTTCGAGTTCCGGACGCGCTGTCAAGCGAGGCGGACGCCGTATCATTCAGTTCGCGGCCAGAACTCCTAAACCTGCACCGGTGCTCAAGCGCTGCCGAGAGAGGGCGCTGAGTGCTGTCGAAACCAACCAGGGACAAATGTCATGACGGTACATAAGGGCGGGTGTTTTTGCGGCGCCGTGGAAATCGAAGTGCACGGAGCCGCCGAGGCAATGGGCTATTGCCATTGCGGTTCGTGTCGATCGTGGTCGGCGTCTCCCGTGAACGCCTTCACGCTGTGGAAGCCTCAGAACGTCAAGGTCACCAGGGGCGCGGAGTTCCTGTCCGGGTTCGAGAAGACCGAAATGAGCGATCGCCAGTTCTGCACGAAATGCGGTGGTCATCTGATGACCGTTCATCCGCCGCTCGGCCTGGTCGATGTCTATGCGGCAACCATACCAGGCGTGAAATTCACGCCTGGGGTTCACGTCAACTACGCTGAGACCGTGCTGCCGATGAAGGATGGGCTGCCCAAGCTCAGGGACTTTCCGGCTGAGCTCGGCGGCTCCGGCATCGCGGTGCCGGAATAAGGCCCGGCCACTGCTCGCCATTTTTGACAACGACAATTCAAGACAGGAGATTGTTCATGGAAATCGCAACATTTCGCGCCACGCAGGAGCCGATCAAGGATCTCTATCGCAGGGATGCGAAGGCCGCGTTCCTCACCTTGAAGGCCAAAGGCGTCGCCGACGCGTCCACCGTGACCTGCAAGGTCGAGACCGGACGCGGGCTGGCGCTTGCCGGCATTCATCCGATGGCCGGGGGCAGCGGCCAGGAACTGTGCTCCGGCGACATGCTGCTGGAGGCGCTGATCGCATGCGCCGGTGTCTCGATGCGCGCGGCGGCGGCCGTGCTCGAAATTCCGATCAGGTCCGCCGAAGTTTCCGCGGAAGGTGACGTCGATCTTCGCGGCACGCTCGGCGTGACTGCGGGTGTTCCAGTCGGCTTCAAGGAAATCCGCTTGCGCTTCGACATCGACACCGACGCTCCCCAAAGTCAGCTCGACCAACTGCTCGAACTCACGGATCGCTATTGCGTGATCTTCCAGACCATCCAGAACAGTCCCAGCACCACGGTGAAGCTGCACCGCGTCATCCAGTGACCAGAAAACCGGCCCGGAAACTCGACTTGAGCGAGATTCCGGGCTGGGAACGGGAGTGCCGGGCAACGCTTCTATCCTTTGACGTAACCCATCGCCTCGACGATCAGCTCGTCCGCGACACGCATCAGGTTGACGCCGCGGATGGAGTTGCCGTCGGCCATGAAGTAGCGCCAGCGGATCGTCGCCCGTTCACCGGCGACGAAGGTTTCCTCGAGGTCGAAGCGCGTGCCGGGCTGGGTGGCGATCGCCGACCATAGGTCAATGCATGCCTCTTTGCCGGCATGGCGGGCGCCGTCCGGCGCCGGCACGGTGTTTTCGATAACGCAATCCTGCGCCACCAACTCGGCAAGCGCGGACGGATCGTGCAACTGGAACACATCGTTGAAGCGACGCATGATCTCGGCCGTCTGGCTAGAGTGGTCGCCCGGATGAATGCTCGTGATGCTGTCCTGGCTCATCTCATACCTCCTGGTTTTCATTGTTCCGTGGCAGTGGTGGCGGCCAGCTCGGCCTTGAGGGTGATGGTTGTAACGCCGGCCAAAGCGCGAGAGACAAGGCAGGTCGTCTTCGCCGTCTCCGCCATACGCTGGAATTCGGCAGGCTGAAGGCCGGGAATCTCTGCTTCCGTTTCGAGCTCGATGCGGGTGATCGTCGGCCCGGCGGCGGTCGCGCCGAGATGCACCTTGGCGACGGTGCGGATGGTGCGGGCGACGTGGCCTTCCTGGCCGAGGATGAAGGTCAGCGCCATCGAGAAGCAGCCGGCATGTGCTGCCCCGATCAGCTCTTCGGGATTGGTGCCCGGACCGTCCTCGAACCGCGACGGAAAGGAATAGGCGCCTTCGAAGACGCCGCTGCCAAGCCGCAGACGGCCGCCGCCTTCCTTCAGCGTGCCTTGCCATTCTGCGGAAGCTTCACGGATGGTCATGGTCGTTCTCCTGATTCGGGGTTGAAAAGCGGGCAATTGGGTCAGGCGCAGTCGATGACAACCTTCCCGAACACGTCGCCCTGCTGGAAGTGGCGGTACGCTTCGGGGGCTTCGGCAAAGGGGAAGACCCTGTCGATAACGGGCTTGAGGCGATGCTGCGACACGGCGCGCAGCATGGCCTCAAGATTGCTGCGGCTGCCGACGAACAGGCGGCTGATGGTGGCGAGGCTGCGCTGATAAAGCGCTGCCGGCATTTCGATCGATCTGCCACTAGCGTCCTGCAGCGTCAGCAGCACGATGTGTCCATAAAGCGTGCTGGCAATCAGCGACTGCGCGAAGGTGGCCGGGCCGCCGGTTTCGACGACGAGGTCGATGCCGCCTGTCTGCTCGCGCGCCCAGCCGCCCCATTCCGGTATGTCGGTGCTGGAGACAACGAGGTCGGCGCCCAGCGCCCGCAGCCTGTCGGCCTTCTCCGCGCGCGATGTGATGGCGACAACCCGGCAGCCGAGCAACTTGGCGAACTGCAGAGCAAACAGCGAAACGCCACCCGAACCGATGGTGAGAACCCATTGACCAGGCTTCGGAATCCGGGTCCCGGTCACCGCGTTCCAGGCCGTCACGCCGGCGCAGGTCAGCGTCGCCGCTTCGTGCCAGCTCAGATGATCGGGCAGTCGCGCCGCCCATTGTTCGTCGAGCACGGCAAACTCAGTCAGCATGCCGTCCAGCGTACAGCCGAGCTGGTCGATCAGACCGGCATTGATGCGGCCATCGATCCAGCGGGCGAAGTAGCTGCCTGTGACGCGGTCGCCGACGGCAAAACGGGTGACGGCATCGCCGATTGCGACGACGTCACCGGCGCCGTCGCTCAGCGGCACGATGCCTTGCCGCGGCGGCAACGGATAGGTGCCGCCAAGGATCATCGTGTCGCGCCGATTGAGCGAGGCGGCGCGGACTCGCACCACGATCTCATGCGGTTTCGGTTCCGTCCGCGCCTCCTCGCGCATCGCCAGGGATTCGGTTCCACCAAACCCTTCAAGACGGTAGCTGCGCATATCACTCTCCTATATAATATATAGACTGATCTACATATTATATAGACCGATTGTCATATTGTTGGCAAGGCCTATAATGCGTCACTGCTGACAGAGGTTGACATGGCCAACGACACCCGCACCCGCATACTCGAGACCACAGGCCTGTTGCTCAGGCAGCGCGGCTATCACGGCACCTCGCTCAACGACATTCTGGGGGCCAGCGGGGCGCCGCGCGGCTCGCTCTATTTTCATTTCCCAGGCGGCAAGGACCAACTGGTCATCGAGGTGACGCGCAACAGCGTTGCCGACGTCACGAAAAGGCTGGGCGAAGCACTGGCAGCCGAGAGCGATCCTGCAGTGGCCGTCCATCACATCTACCAGTCGGTCGGGCGCATGCTGGAGGACAATGATTTTTCGCTGGGTTGCCCCATCGCGCCGGTGGTGCTGGATTCACCCACCGATGTGCCGGAACTGGCGGAACTCTGCCGATCGGCTTTCGAGCAATGGATCGGCTTGCTGCGACAGGCCTTTGTCAGGGCAGGAGTGCCCGAACGCCGGGCGCATGCCCTGGCACTGCTGGTCGAATCCTCGCTGGAAGGGCTGATGGTGATTGCGAGGGCCACCCGCGACCGTGCACCGGTGCTGGTGGTGGCCGACGAGGTGGCGGCGCTTGTCGAGCAGGCGGTGCTTGCAGGCAAGGTTGCGCGGCAGGCGGACAGCGCCGCCTAACCATCCGCTTTCCAAAACAAAAAGGGCGCCTCTCGGCGCCCTTTCCGTATGCATAAGCCGGATAGCTTGGATTAGAAATCCATGCCGCCCATGCCGCCCATGCCGCCGCCGCCCATGCCGCCAGGCATGCCGCCGCCAGCAGACTCCTTCTTGGGAGCCTCCGCGATCATGGCTTCGGTGGTGACGAGCAGGCCGGCGACCGAAGCCGCGTCCTGGAGAGCGGTACGAACGACCTTGACCGGGTCGACGATGCCCATGGCGATCATGTCGCCATACTCGCCGGTCTGGGCGTTGTAGCCGTAGGTCGCGCCCTTGTTGTCGAGGATCTTGCCGGCAACGATCGAAGCTTNCGAACGATGTTGATGCCGGCAGCCTGGTCGGCATTGACGCCGGTGACCTTGATGTTGGCCGAAGCGCGCAGGAGAGCGACGCCGCCGCCTGCAACGATGCCTTCTTCCACGGCCGCACGGGTCGCGTTGAGGGCGTCATCGACGCGGTCCTTCTTTTCCTTGACTTCGACTTCCGTCGCGCCGCCGACACGGATCACCGCAACGCCGCCGGCGAGCTTCGCCAGACGTTCCTGCAGCTTCTCCTTGTCGTAGTCCGACGTGGTCTCTTCGATCTGCTGCTTGATCTGGGCAACGCGGCCCTGGATCTCGGCCTTCTTGCCGGCGCCGTCGACGATGGTGGTGTTCTCCTTGGAGATCGACACCTTCTTGGCGCGGCCGAGCATGTTGAGGCCGACATTCTCGAGCTNCGAACGATGTTGATGCCGGCAGCCTGGTCGGCATTGACGCCGGTGACCTTGATGTTGGCCGAAGCGCGCAGGAGAGCGACGCCGCCACCTGCAACGATGCCTTCTTCCACGGCCGCGCGGGTCGCGTTGAGGGCGTCATCGACGCGGTCCTTCTTTTCCTTGACTTCGACTTCCGTCGCGCCGCCGACGCGGATCACCGCAACGCCGCCGGCGAGCTTCGCCAGACGTTCCTGCAGCTTCTCCTTGTCGTAATCCGACGTGGTCTCTTCGATCTGCTGCTTGATCTGGGCAACGCGGCCCTGGATCTCGTCCTTCTTGCCGGCGCCGTCGACAATGGTGGTGTTCTCCTTGGAGATCGACACCTTCTTGGCGCGGCCGAGCATGTTGAGGCCGACATTCTCGAGCTTGATGCCGAGGTCTTCCGAGATGACCTGGCCACCGGTCAGGATGGCGATGTCTTCCAGCATGGCCTTGCGGCGATCACCGAAGCCCGGCGCCTTGACGGCGGCGATCTTCAGGCCGCCGCGCAGCTTGTTGACGACCAGCGTGGCCAGAGCCTCGCCTTCGACGTCTTCCGAGATGATAAGAAGCGGCTTGGAGGTCTGCACGACGGCTTCGAGAACCGGCAGCATGGCCTGGAGGTTGGACAGCTTCTTCTCGTNATGGTGGTGTTCTCCTTGGAGATCGACACCTTCTTGGCGCGGCCGAGCATGTTGAGGCCGACATTCTCGAGCTTGATGCCGAGGTCTTCCGAAATGACCTGGCCACCGGTGAGGATGGCGATGTCTTCCAGCATGGCCTTGCGGCGATCACCGAAGCCCGGCGCCTTGACGGCGGCGATCTTCAGGCCACCGCGCAGCTTGTTGACGACCAGCGTGGCCAGAGCCTCGCCTTCGACGTCTTCCGAGATGATGAGCAGCGGCTTGGAGGTCTGCACGACGGCTTCGAGAACCGGCAGCATGGCCTGGAGGTTGGACAGCTTCTTCTCGTGCAGGAGGATGTAGACGTCCTCGAGCTCGGCAACCATCTTGTCGGCGTTGGTGACGAAGTAGGGCGAGAGATAGCCGCGGTCGAACTGCATGCCTTCGACGACTTCCAGCTCGGTCTCGGCGGTCTTGGCTTCCTCAACCGTGATGACGCCTTCATTGCCGACCTTCTGCATCGCTTCGGCGATCATGGCGCCGACCGACTCGTCGCCATTGGCCGAGATCGTGCCGACCTGGGCAACTTCCTCGGAGGTCTTGATCTTCTTGGCAGCCTTGCCGAGAGCCGCAACGACTTCGGTGACGGCCAGATCGATGCCGCGCTTCAGATCCATCGGGTTCATGCCGGCGGCAACGGCCTTGTGGCCTTCCTGGACGATCGACTGCGCCAGAACGGTCGCGGTCGTGGTGCCGTCGCCGGCGATGTCGTTGGTCTTCGAAGCAACTTCGCGGACCATCTGCGCGCCCATGTTTTCGAACTTGTCTTCAAGCTCGATTTCCTTGGCGACGGTGACGCCGTCCTTGGTGATGCGCGGTGCGCCGAACGACTTGTCGATGACGACGTTGCGGCCTTTGGGGCCGAGCGTGACCTTCACTGCGTCGGCGAGGATGTTGACGCCGCGCAGCATGCGCTCGCGGGCGTCGCGGGAGAATTTTACGTCTTTAGCAGCCATTTTTTAGCTCCTGGCAGGGGGCTTGCGATCAAGCCCGAATTTAGTTGACGGTGAGGCCGATGATCAGCCGATGATGCCCATAATGTCGGATTCCTTCATGATCAGAAGGTCTTCGCCATTGAGCTTGACTTCGGTGCCCGACCACTTGCCGAACAGGATGCGGTCGCCGGCCTTGACGTCCAGCGGGACCAGCTTGCCGGCTTCGTCGCGAGCGCCGGAGCCGACGGCGATGATCTCGCCTTCCTGCGGCTTTTCCTT
>NZ_AYXF01000015.1:0-115308 GCF_000502215.1 Mesorhizobium sp. L103C105A0
TTCAGTGAGACCATCCGTGTGACCGATAACGGCGCGAAATCTTTCAGCAATATGTCGCGCGAGCTATTGGTAAATTGCTGACTTGGTAGGGTTGTAGTGTCGGCTTAGCACCAAATGGAATGGGGCGATCTCACTCAATCCGCGCGCACCGGCCTCGTGCGGTCCGGCTGATCGACATGGCGGTGGGCCTTAGCCCTGGCGACGCACTTGTCGATGAGCCAGGCGCAAGCAGGCGCGCTCCATCAAATACCAGCTGATCGTCGCCAAGCTGCCGCTCGCCAAGAAGATCGAGGAATTCGACTTCACCGACACGCCGGTCAACGAGGCCCTTGTCCGCGAGCTCGCCAACGGCACCTTTGTCGCCGACCAGCGCAATGCCGTGCTCATCGGCGGCCCCGGAAGCGGAAAGTTGCATCTGGCGATCGTCATCGCGCGTGCAGACCCGCAACGGTTCACACGGCCGCTTCTTGTCTGCTTGATCGGCACACCCTGCTTCGACAATTCCAGAATGGCCTCGTTTGTCTCCTGGCGTCGCAGATATCCTTCATATTGCAGCCGTTCGGCGTAGGTGAGAAGCAAGGCTGCATTCGGATGCCCGCCATATGACTATTGCAGCGGAGTTTATCATCCATCTAATGCCTCTCCGCGGCTTAATTGGCTCTACGGATGCGGTATAATTATCTTTACAGACTGCCTTGCGCTCGTGCCACTGATTTGCCGGAAAGGGTATCGCCCATGTCTTGCGACACAGCGCTGCCATGGGTTGCTATGGGCGGGCGTCGATTGCTGCGTCATTGCCCTGTGGCTGGGCCATGAGGCGATGGAAACGACGCTGGCCTATCTTCATGCACATCTTGAACTAAAGGAATCCGCACTCGCAAAGCTGAAGCCGTACGAACGCGCCATGGCCGAGCGATTTCGACCAAACGACCGGCTTCTGGAATTCCTGAATGCCCTCCACTGCTGCCCGGTTAAATTGGCTGGACAGGTTGCATGACATTGATTTCTACTCGATTTCAGACGTTTCGCGGCGTTTGGGACACGAGCAGGAGATCAATGTCATGCGGCATCACAATAGCGTTTTTCATTCGCTCCTGAAACATGTTCCGTGGGCGTGTTCGATCGGCTTGTGGACAAGCATAAAGCCGATCACAGGGTGGGGCAGCTGACCAGCAAGGGTCAGTTCCTGGCGCTGTTGTTTGGCCAACTGTCTGGGGCAACAAGCCTGCGCGAGATCGAGGCGGGGCTGATGAGCCACTCGGCCCGGCTCTATCATGTCGGTGGATCTCCGGTAGCGCGACGACACTGGCCGATGCCAATGCTAGGCGGCCGGCAGGCCTTTACGCCGAGCTGTTCGCCCACATGGCCGCTCTCGCCAACCGAGGCACCCGCCGGCAATTGGCCGATGCCGTGCGCATCCTCGATGCCACACGGGTGCAACTGTCTTCGCTCAGCAGCGGATGGGTGAACACCATCAAGGGCGCACGTGCGATCAAGCTGCACATCGTCTTCGACCCGCGCACCCACGCTCCACTCTCGGCAAGCTTCACCGCCCTGAGGACCAACGACATCACCCCGGCCAAGGCGATGCCTGTCGAGCCGGGCATGACCTATGTGTTTGATCTGGCTTACTACGACTTCGCCTGGTGGGCCGCGCTCGACGCCAAGGGCTGCCGCTTTGTGTCCCGCTTGAAGACCCACACCCACCTCGAGGTGACCGCCGAGCAACCAACGCCCGAAGCCGACAATATTCTTTCCGATCGCATCGGTCTGCTGCCGCAGCGCATGGCCCGCTCGCGCCGCAATCCCTTTGCCGATCCGGTGCGCGAGATCACCGTGCGTATCGCAACCGGCAAGATCATCCGTCTCCTCACCAACGATCTCGATGCTTCAGCTGAAGAGATCGCCGACCTCTACAAAGAGCGCTGGCAAATCGAACTGTTCTTCAAGTGGATCAAGCAGAACCTCAAGATACGCCACTTCCTCGGCGCCTCCGAGAACGCCGTGCGTATCCAGATCTTTGTCGCTCTGATCGCCTATCTGCTTCTGCGTGCCGCTCAGGCCACCCAGAAAACCGTCAGACAGCCCTTGGTATTTGCTCGCCTTGCGCGTCTCAACATCATGCACAGACGCTCAATCGACGCCCTCAAGACCCCACCGCCAATCGAACGCGACGACAGTCAGATGCTACTAGAATTTTAACCGGACAGCAGTGAATGCCCTCTGAGCATGACCCAACTTGAACAGTTGGAGGTGAACGGATGGCGAACACTGTGTAAGCGGGGCAAAACCGGTGGCTGACGCGGCGTTATGACTCGGGTGTATCGGGTTAGAGGGGTGGCGGTTTGGCGGGCGGGGTGATTTTGTCAGGCCATGGCGGAGCCACCAGATTCTCGAAGGCCGCCCTGCGGACCTGCTCGACATGATCCTGCAGTTGCGGGCAGAGGTCGCCGGGCTTCGCGCCGAGAATGCGGCTCTGAAGGATGAGATCCGGCGTCTGAAAGGTCCACCGCCGCGCCCGACGCTGAAGCCGAGCGGGATGGAGCAGTCGTCCAAGCGGAGCTCACCTGCGGCAACGGGTCCGAAGCGGCGTGGCTCGAGCCGGGCGATCGTCACCGAAGAGCGCCGTCTTTGTTATGAGCCGCCACCGGGCTCGCGGTTTCTGGGGCGGACAAGCTTCGTTGGGCAGGATCTGACGATCGGGGTGCGGGTGGTCCGCTATCATCGGGACCGCTGGCGGTTGCCGGATGGCCGGATGGCCGGCGCTCCGCTGCCGGACGGGGTCGAGGGGCACTTCGGATTGGCGCTTCGGCGTCTGGCGCTGTCGCTTTATCACCATGTTCAATCGACCGTGGAGCGGATCGTCGCGTTGCTGCGCGACTTCGGCGTGTCGATCTCCAAACGCCAGGTCGTGCGGATCCTGACCGGCAAGATCGACGCCTTCGTCGCCGAAGCGAAGCAGGTTCTGACGGCCGGGCCCGCTTCGGCCGGTTGGGTCAGCGTCGACGACACCGGGGCCCGCCATGGCGCGGTCAATGGCGTGTGCACGCAAATCGGCATGACCGGTTCGCCGTGTTCACGCCACCAAGTCGAAGGCCGGCTGAACTTCCTGCAGCTCCTGCACGGCGGGTCGCCCCGGTGGGTCCTGAACGCCTCACGCGCGCCTACATGCTAGAGCGCGGGCTGCCGGTGATCACGACGGATATTCTGCATGCCGGGCGCGAGCCGTCCGGGTTCGAGGACGCGGCGTCATGGGGACGCCCATCTACTCGCCCATCGCCTGGAGCCCAAGGATGGCCCTCTGGACTCGTTCCGCATCGCCAGCGAAGGCGCATTGTGGGGCGGTCTGACCCAGGCGAAGACCCTCGACGGCACCGTCATCCTCAGTGATGGGGCGGGCCAGTTCGCTATCGGCGAGCACGCGCGGTTCTGGGTCCATATGGAGCGGCAGATCCATGCCCTCGTTAGCTTCATCGAACCGCAGCGCCGCGCCAAGGCCTAACCTATGCCGAGGGCCGGCCGATCTGCAGCGAGATGATGGTGCCCGGCAACACCGCTGACGTAACCGTCCTTTTGCCAGTGGTGCCTGCGAACGCGCTTCGGCGTCACACGCGCCTGCGTTGTCGCCGATCGCGGCATGATCAGCGCCGATGCCATCGCCGCGCTCGAAAAGGTTAGCGGGCCCGCGAACGCTCGAGCAGCATGATCCACAAACGTCGTGCTCAAGGACGCGGCACCGATGGTTCCGCTCGCTCTCGAGCGCCAGCGCGGTGAAACTCAGTTGCGGGTCAAAGAGGTCAAGATCGGTAACGACCGCTACATCGTCGGTCGCAATGACGCCGGCCGAGAAGGACAAGCCGACCGCCAGGCGATCATCGCCGGCTCGAGGCACAGCGCAAGAAGGGCGACAAGCCACTGGTCGGCAACTCGGCCTACCGGCCTTACCTCAAGGCCAGCGGCAAGAACTCCAAGATCGATGTCGGCAAGGAAAATGGCACTCCAAACGCCCTTGGCCGACCAGCGCTGGAAACGGTTGTAGAGGGGCTTGCGCGATCCATAGACCGACGGAACGTCGGCCCACGTCCGCCGCTCTTCACCACATGAATAATGCCGCTGATCACGCGGCGATCATCGACGCGCGGCTTGCCTCGGGTGTCGGTCGGCAGATGTGGTTCAAGCAACCCAAACTGCTCATCGCTGAGCCAGAAATATTCGCGATCATGAAGTGGTCCCCCTCAGAGACCCGTGAATCACAATCCCGCCGTCAGAGGAACCCCCCTTTTATGGGTCCGGACCCTAAGTTGTGTTCGCCGACAATCACCTATTACTTGGCGCCACCTCTGCAAGTGCGGCCATCGTGAGCCCCGGACTGCTCCTATTCGCCAATTTACACAAAAGGTGTGATTGACCAATCGATCAAGTCGACGGCACGCTCAAGTATGGACCGGGTCTGCGCGAGGTCAGGTGAAGCAGCAATGATATATCCAACAGAGTCTCGGAAATCGCCTTTTCTGACGATTGGCGTCTTAGGTACAACATGCAATTTGACCTCGGTTACGCTTGGCACTGCAGCAGCCTCATCGTCGCCATCAATCCAATCGAGGGTACCATCGCAATCAGGTATCAGGATCCGCGCCGCCGCAATCTGCGAATGCCTTTTGCGCAAATCCCATTCGCAGCCGATGACAAGCTTGATGTGCTCCTTGATGAGATCGACGCCGCAGGCGGCTTGAACCAGCTGAGGACTGGTCCCACCCGCTAGACGCGGATTGACTTCAATGACGACCGGACCATTGTCCGTCCACCGGAGATCAATGTTCGTTGGTCCCCAGCCAATATCGAGAGCTTGCAAACAGCTCAGCGAAACATCCGTGATGCGCCTATGCTCATCAGCGGTCAGCGCCGCCGGAAAGGTGTACTCAAGACCGACGAAATGCGAATTGTTGCCGAAGTCAACGGCGGCAATTCCAAAGATCTCGTTGCCCATTAGCTCAACGCTATAATGGGGACCTTGTGCGAACTTTTCGACCAGTATCCTTGGTGAAGAGAGCCATATGTAGTCCTCGCCCAAAAGATAGTGTGTATGTTCAGTTAGCTCGTCGGCGTTGTGGCATAGTCGGACACCTCTACTGCCTGATCCTACGGCTGGCTTAACAATAACCGGCAGACCTATCTCAGCAGCGGATCTCTTCACGTCGGTCGCATTCGCCGCCAAGTGATAAGCAGGCATTGGAACGCCGGCCCGGGCGAGGATCTGATGTTGCGTGAATTTGTCGCGGCAACGTTCAATCGATGCGGGGTTCGGTCCCGGTAGATCGAAATGCCGGCAGAGCTTGCTGATTGTTGCCGGGACGGACTCGTCGAGGCCAGAAAAGCCAGTGATGCCAGCGATCTCATAGGTCTCACGCAGTCTACAACATTCGCGGATCAGCGCATGGAGTTTGCTTGTATCGACCCGGACTGCCTCAATGCCCTCTACCGCAAGATAGTCGTACTGAGTTGGATCTGCTGATAGGGTAATTGGACAGAGACCAAGGCGCTCGGCCGCGTTCAAATATAGTGAACCGATACTCCTGTGGCCTTCAATCAAAATAATAGCTCTTCTTGCCACTGGTGTTGACCCTCCGTTGTGCCGTGTGGCGACCTGAGCGTGAACAGGCATCAGTTCTTAATCCGTTCCTGACCTCAGACTTTGCCGTGGGGATATCACCGAAAGCTGCCTGCAAACGTAAAGTTTCTGCAAATTTAGTTTGAAAGGATCCTGCCAAGCTTCTTCCAAGACTGGCTCTCGAAGATTAGTGAGTACATGAGCGCGGCGCGGAGTGTCGCGTCTGCGGCAGTGCGGACACCGTGTTGGTGGCGGCTGTGCGAGAGCGTTGAGGATTGCCTGGCGTATGGCCGGGGGCTTGGCTGCGGTGGAGGGCTGAGGATTCTTTTTTCCCCCTCGGGGTTGGTCTTGTAAGCACGATGGTCGTCGGGCACGGGCGAGCCGGGCGGGATCGCTTGTCCAGCTCTCGGAGAGAAACAGCCGCAGACCAACCATCACCGGCACTTCACCCGATGCCAGCGTCAACGACACCAGCGTCTGGCAGTTGGCGTTTCTTGCCAAGCGCCGACGCATATTGCGGTGCTACGCCGACCGAGTGGCGCCCTTTTTTCGGCAGGTGGTATCATCCACGATCAGCCAGGCATGGTCACCGCCAACTTGGCTATCGGCTTCAGCAAGTAGCGCATCCTCCAGTGATGCCGCGTCCCATACGCCGCTCGCGATGAAATGGTGTAGTTGGTCATAGCTGACACCTGAGCCGCGGGAGGCCATCGGCGGCATCCTCTTGCGATCGCCAGGGCCGACCAATCCCACCACATAGGCCGGGCACATCCGCGCTCTCGTCTTATGCCTCAGCGCCGCGACAAATGGTGCTAGCCAGCGCTCCAAATCAACTTGCCAGTCCCCATCCATAGTCAGGCCCTGCAGAAGCCGAGCCCTATGAATCTGGAGGGTTCTGTGTAATCGCGGGCGCGATTGGGCGGGCACTCACGGGTCGCGACTACATTGAAGCCTGATTGAACTGAACCGCGGGATGGCGGGCGGGCTATGGGGATTTAGGGTCGACGGTGTGTCCGAGGCGCCGGAGCGGGCTCGCCGATCGCTCTCGGGCGGTCGCCCGTCGTCGCGATGCAGGACCATCTGCGACGCGAGAGACGGCGCCATTGGTGGTTGATGCTGAGGTGCAGCGTTGCTGGCGACAGCCAGGCTGCGACTTTGACTAACTGCGCGCAAAGGCCCTTCGGCGACTGTAGCAGACGCCCGTGCGGCGCTACAATCAACGTGAGAGCGCAGCGTCAATCAGGATGAGAATGCCGGTGGCTATGGGCGTTCGATTGAGCCTGCACCCCCGTAACCAGGCATCTGCAGCGTCTTGGAAATGCTAGCCTCCGGAGAGGAAAGCCACATATTCAACTCTTTTTTAAGTGGCTCTTTCCTGCCAATCAACGAGTTCTGTCACTCGTCGTTTGCGATGCACCTCGGCGCCCGCCCAGCGCTCCCGTATCTCCTCACATTTCAGCTGCATTTCCCGAAACAGCGTTTTTGCTACAGAAACCTGGACGTCTGTTGATCTTTTTCCGGGTCCTCCTCCGAATTGCAGAGCGTCCCTGCACTCTTCAAGACTCGCCGGCAACACATCAGCGAGTTGGTCGGCCAACTCGCTTCGGCGCTCCGCGGCGCAGCGATCCAGAGACGCTCGCCTGGCGATCTCACCAACTAGTGTGTGGGCCTTCCTGAAAGGAACGCCTTGCGATGCCATCCGTTCGGCGGCGACAGCCGTCATCGATGATCCGTCTTGTAAATTTTCGCGCATCGACCTCTCGTTGAAAGACATGAACTTCACGATTAGCGACGTGAGGGCTAGGGCGCGCTTTAGCGCTTCTTCTGCAAGGCCTAATGAAGTGCAGCCGTAGTTGCTCACCTCGATCGAGTTACTGAAAGGTGCTTTGCAGGTTGCCGTTGTTGCAGAAACGTATGCGCCAATCACGGTGCTTGCCGATCCCTTGATGTGTTCAAGCAGAAACGGGTTCCTTTTTTGCGGCAGCATGGAAGAGCCGCCAGCAAGATCGTCAGGAACGTCGATAAGTGCGAATTCCCGCGTCGTCCAAACTTGCAGGTCCTGGGCCACACGGCTGAGCAAAATTGAAACGCCAGCGAATAGCGAAAGCGCTTGTAGGTGATGGTCACGGCTTGCAACGGCATCAAGTGAGTTGAACGGAGGCATTTCGAATCCCAGCAGATTTGCTGTCTTTGTGGGATCTATGGGCACGCTGGTGCCTCCGCCGGCGCCAGCCCCCAGAGGGCAGTTCCGGATTTCTTCCAACAGGCAATGGAGGCGCTGGCGCTCGCGCCCCAGAGCGAAGAAGACGCCAAGGAGGTAGTGCCCTGGCGATCCGGGGAGTGCGATCTGATACTGACTGTACAAGGGGGCCAGAAGTCTCGATCCCTCATCCACTCGCTGAAGCAGGGCATCTTGTACAGTTCCGATCTGTTGCGAGATGGAACACGCAGCTTCCCGAAGGGCCAGGAGAGAAATGGTCGCGTTCAAGTCGTTGCGGGACCTCGCAAGGTGCAGCCAGCCGGCCATTTCGGGGCCAGCTCTAGCGCCAAGTTCGGCCTCGTAGGCCAGATAGAGGCCACGCGGAGCATCGCGGCCCTCCAAAGACTGAAAGCCCTCATCTTGGAGGTCGACGATGTGCTTGAGGAGATCGGCCGCCCCTGCCTCGCTGACCAAGCCCTGGTCCGCAAGCATCACCAGATGTGCTTCGTCTATGGCCGCCTGGTAACGCAGAAGGCGACCATCACGCGTGATTTCGATAGGCGGAGCGAGCAACTTCATCGCTTCGGGATGCAGGGTCCACCTGCGCTCGCTCGCGTCTTGCTTGTCCGGTTCGCCAGCAGCCGCCTCAATATCGATTACAACGGAATCGATCATCCGTTCAGCTGCCGCGGCGGCGACATTGAGTTCATCAGCGAAGCCGATAGCGTAGGCTACCCGGTCTCTGAAGTCGCCATTTATTTGAACTTCCTGCCCCTCAGATTTCAGAAGACCCGCTTCGGCCACTGCTGGCTCTGAATGTCGAGAGAAGCCCAGGCGTTTAAGCTTCCCGGATATGTGAGCAAGTCGGAAACGGATGGCTCCAGCCCTTGCGCTCGCGCGTGGAGGCGTGAACCCTTCTCCCGCGTAAAGTCTAATCACCATGTCAAGGATTGACGTGCCCAAGGCGCGCGAGAGCATGACTGGAATCATTCCTCCAGCAAGCCTGGGATTGACCTCAATGATGACGGGGCCCGACTCCGCTATCACGAACTCAACGTGAGCCGGTCCAAACTCCAAGCCGAGAGCCGATACCGCGCGAGCGGCAAAATAAGCCAGTTCTTGGAGGGATGGCTCTGGAAGCGGGGCCGGGAAATCGTGCCCTACCTCGACGAAGCAGGGGCCCGGCCCTTTGTGCTTGGCAAGAATTCCAAGGCAGTGCAGCGTCCCATCATACGCAACTATCTCTGCGGAGTATTCCTTACCCTGCACATACTGCTGGATCAGGATGTCGGGACTGGCCAGATCCACTTGATCCACCAAAACGTCCTTTGCACTCTCAAACGCCTCGACCGCGGCTGCTGCACTGTCGCACAACCGCACGCCGCTACTCCCACTGCCGGACACCGGCTTCACGACAACTGGCAGAGTGACTTGGGTAAGAATGTCCTCAACGTCTGTGATGGATGTGGCCAGCCGAGTGTCAGGGATCGCGATTGATTGTCGCTTTAACTCGGCCGCTTGCTTCCATTTGTTCCGGCAATTAGCAATAGCCTCCGGATTCGCTGCTGGCAGCCCTATCGCCGTCGCGACACGTGACGCTGCTCCCACAAAATAGTCCGACGACGAATATACACCTGCCAGCCTGCCTAATTTGGTGGCGACCCCGATGAGGTCATCCGGGCTGCGGGTCTCAGCTTCGATCACTTCAGCGACCGAGTCCTTAAGAAAAGGATAGCGCGCAGGATTGCGCGTAACGAGATAGGGCTCAAAGCCCAGGACACGGGCCCGCTTCATCAATAATTCGCCAGTGCCCGTTGTGTTGCTTTCCACGAAAAGGAAGCTACCTCGGTTCATGATGACGCGCCCTCCGGGACGTCTAGGACAGCTTTCCGGCTTTTCCGCTTCCAGGGATATCGGTTCCATGGTGGGAGGGCAGTCGAAGGGTGATTTTCGGTGGCCGGCGCATCCAGCAGAACACTGTCGTATGCACATGCGTTCTGCTTGAGCCACTCGCGGTCGTATGCAGCTTCGACGTAGCGGTGGCCTTCATCAGGACATATGGCGACTACGGTCTCTTCTGGATACCGCCGAGCACGCCAGCGCCCCACGATGTAGCTCGCTCCGGAGGTCGGACCGGCGAAAACGGCGTGCCGCTCGTGGAGGGTTCGCGTTGCAGCAAATGCGAGCTGTGCGGAGATGAGATGCACCTCGTCATATAGTTCATGTTTGACGTTCTTGGGGACAAGACTGTTCCCCAGCCCTCGCAGTTTACGTTCGCCGTCCTGTTGGCCAAAAATGACGCTATTGAAGGTGTCCACTCCAACCAGGCGCGCGCCAGGGGCCTTTTCGCGGAGACGCTCTATCGTTCCGCAAGTAGAGCCGCCTGACCCTACAGAACCGACTAAAGTTACGTCGGCACCCAACATCCCCGATATCTGATCGGCAAAGAACTTATACGCTGCGGGGTTGTCGGGTGTTTCGTATTGCTGGGGCCAAAAACAGGAGTGCCCCCACTTTTTCATCCTAGCATGTAATGCGTCGAGGCGGCTTCTTTGATAGCCACCCTGCTTCGCCTTTTCAGCTATTATGAACACTTCGGCTCCCAAGGAGCGCAACCTGTTTTCCAGGCCTTTGTCCATCACTGGGTCTGTGAAGATTTCCAGCTGGAAGCCACGTTCTCGGCAAACCACGGCCAAGCCCAGCGCGAACGTTCCGCTCGAGGTCTCGAGAACTTTCATGCCATGCCTCAAGGTTCCTCGAGCCAGCGCTTGCTCAATGATGTACTTCGCAGGGAGAAGCTTCATGAACGCAAACTGTGCAACATAAAGGTTTGTCTCACACCTAATAATACTGGGGAGAGCATAGGCATCAGAATAGCTAGAGAATGGCAGGCGCTTGTGAACGGCGTTCATATTCCTCATCGGCAGCCAGTCATGGTCAGATATATTTTTGGCGAGTTGTCAAACTGCGATACATGGGCGAGCACGGACCGAAGCTTCCGTGGAAAATCAGCCGCCATTCGATCAAGCAGGATTCCAATCATTGTGCCGCTGTGCGCGACTATGACCCCGAGAGCGTCAGTGGCCTCGGAGGCTTTCAGCATCGAGTTCAGATGCTCCTTTGGGACCCGCTCCTGATGCAGGAGCGCGCTGGCCGTAGCTATTCTGCCTATCGTGGCCGTATCACCCCGCGGAATTGCGATCCGCGCGCGGTCGAGTAATTGGTGATATTCTGCTCTATGACTGGCGGAGATTTCACCTCGCCGTTGATCATAGTCGAGGGTTTCGATTGTCCCTCCTTCATCGATCCCAACGATTGCAAGCGGCGGCATTTGACCTAGGAAGGAGAGAAGTCTACATGCTCGCTGCTGATATGCGACCACTCCTGGGTACATCACCCCGTCGGATGGCTCTATCTCCGCCATTAGCTTCTCAATCAATGATGTCCGGACTCCGCGCTTGAAGCAGCAGGCGATTGACCTTGCAGCCGCAACAAGATCCGCAGACGAACTCGCCAGCCCTTTGCCTTCGGGGAGCTCAGATTGCAAAAGGAGGCTTCCTCCTGAGACACCGAGAGCAATCACGAGATTCTCAGCTAGTCGTTTTGCCTTGAGTTTATGTGGTGGATAAACGGTTACGGATCGTGTGCCTGCAATCGGCATAAAGTGAGCTCGCGCAAAGACCGCGATGGGCATCGTGACCAAGAAGTGAGGTTCGCCAAGAAGGGAGCCGGCCGGCAACTGGCCTTGGAGCAGCTCGCCGAATGTGCCGCAACAAAGAGCCTCGCCATAATGGATTCCTGGCTGCTGTCCATCCTCGGCGATAAGCTCAGCCGTGCCTCCGAACGTCTGGTGGCACGTGTATGGCCTCCAAACTGCATCGGCGGCGGCTTCCAGAAGTGTAGTCGTGATGCTCCCCCTGCTTCCTGCTGAGTCGATGGAATAGGTGGAATGCTGGATCGGCATATCACATCCCCTAAGGTACGCTGTATTCGATTTGCTGCTAAGAAATGAGACTTTGATCATCGGAGTGCGGGTCGTTTTTCATTTGGACACTTTAAAGTACCTAGGCGCTTGGCTGTTTGGCCTCAGACTTTGAGGTGAACGTACCATTGGCAGCGATTTGCGGTTGCAAAGATTCTATGAAATTACTTGTAGTATCTGTTGCACTGAACCGCCCCGGGTTTTCCGGAGGCCGTTTCGTTTGAGTCACGCGGCTATGGCTGGTTCATCCAACATGGCGTAGTAGCGTTCCTAGGCTTCGGCCGGCGGGATGTTGCCGATGGGCTCCAGCAGCCGGCCATTGTTAAACCAGTCGACCCATTCGAGCGTGGCGAACTCGACGGCCTCGAATGAGCGCCAGGGTCCGCGTCGATGGATCACCTCGGCCTTGTAAAGACCGTTGATCGTTTCGGCGAGAGCATTNGGTCCGCGTCGATGGATCACCTCGGCCTTGTAAAGACCGTTGATCGTTTCGGCGAGAGCATTGTCTAAGAGTCGCCGACACTGCCCACCGAGTGTTCGACGCCGGCCTCCGCCAGGCGCTCGGTGTATCTGATAGAGACGTATTGGGCGGCCTCTATCGCTGTGATGGATGAGCCCGCCTCCCTGCACGGGCCGCCGATCATGGAGAGCCTGTTCCAAAGCGTCCAGAACGAAGCTGGCATGCGCCGTCCGGCTCATCCGCCAGCCGACGATCCTTCGCGCATAGGTGTCGATGACAAAGGCGACATAGACGAAGCCCGTCTAGGTCGCGACGCAGGTGAAGTCGGAGACCCACAGCATGTTCGGCGCCGGGGCATGGAACTGGCGATTGACGTGATCGAGAGGGCAAGGTGCGGCCTTGTCGCTCACCGTGGTGCGGATCGGCTTGCCGTGGATGATGCCCTCAAGACCCATGGCCTTCATCTGGCGGGCAACCGTGCAGCGGGCGACATCGAAGCCCTCGCGTTGCAACTGCCGACAGACCTTGCGAACGCCGTAGACGCGGAAGTTAGCCTCGAACACGCGTTGGACCTCATCCTTCAAAACCTCTTCCCGCTTCACCCTAGCCGACAGCCGGGAGGGATCGATGCGCTTGGCGACATGGTCGTGGTAGGTCGACGGGGCGATCGGCAGCACCTTGCAGATCGCCCCGACCCGATGCGCCTGGCGGTGACCGTCGATGAACGCGATCATGGCTTGAACCGGCGGTCGAGCTCTGCCTGGGCAAAATACGCGGAAGCCTTGCGAAGGATCTCGTTGGCCTGGCGAAGCTCGCGGTTCTCGCGTTCCAAAGCCTTGAGTTTCGTCGCAACATCCGTGGAACTCCGGCGCGCACGCCACTGTCGCACTCGGCCTTCCTCACCCCACTCATGCAGCGTCTGCGCCGTGCAGCCGATCTTAGCGGCGATCGACGAGACCGCCGCCCACCGCGAGGCATGCTCGCCTTCGTGATCCAAAACCAGCCGCACCGCACGGGCTCGCACCTCGGGAGAGAACTTGTTGGTCGTCTTGCTTGTCATGGCTCCACCTTCTCAGGAGTTGGAGCCTCCGATCAACCCGGGGCGGTTTCCACCCCTGATTGCTGGCGGCGCCGCATGGAACGTCTCAGCGAGTTTCGGTGGGCGCGACGTTCAAGGGACACCGGTTTGAGCATTCAGAGATCCTGCTTTGTCTACGGTGGTATCTGGCAGTCCGGCGGGATCATTGGGCCCCCACGTACATCGCGGATCACCCGCGACAGATGCCCGGCATCGACGTCATGCCCCGCCCGGTCGCCCACGACGCTCTCGATGGAAGCCTCCGCCGCCTTGTTCAGTGCCGGCTCTTCCATCGCAAGCGCCGCAAAGCCGGTGGCCGACGCCATGCCTTAAGGCAACACGAGCCGTATCTTCCGATCAGACGCTCGGGCCAGTCATAGACCTGGCAACGCGCGGCACCGTGCCTGCGTGCCACCTCGGCCACCCGCGCGCAGGGCGGAAGACTCTGCACGAGCGCCACGCCTTCGTCGAACGCTGCCCGCCGGCCGTCAGACCTGCGACTAACTCAAGCCAGGAGCAACCCGGATCGTGTCCCGCGGCGTGGCGTCAGCACCTCCAAGAGACCAAGAGAGGCTTCTTGGCGTGTTCAAATCGACGGATCCATGCGAACGGAAAGAGGCTACGGAGACAGGGCTTTGAACCTAGGTTAACGCGAAGCAGGATTGAGGCAAGGGAGTCAGTGCTCCAGGGTGCGCGGCCTTCCCGATATGAAAATCCAGGCTTACTCTCACGGCTCCGGCCGTGAACCTCAAGTGGCTGGCAGCCGCATATTTGGACCAGCTCCTTCGCATGGTATTCCGCTGCTCCGGATCGAGCCGTCGGTAGCAAGACGAGCGGTCTGAGGGTCACGCCAAACCAAGGCGGACCCCGTCTCAACTCAAAGCCGTTCGCCCAAGCGGACTTCTTCAACGGGCACGCCTCACTTCATGAGGAATGTGCTGGCGCATGCTGGAAACGGCAGAGTGGGGCGTGCTGCCAAAACGCCACTGTTGACCAGGCGCATCACACAAAGCCCGGGTTTGAATTGCCGTCAGCTTACGAGACGCCCTTCCGGCCGATCTGGGTTGAATCCGGAAGGAGCGCATTTTTGATCAATGCCGGAACCATGAATACTTTTTGTTTCACTTTTGTGGGCGGTTTGAAACAAACGTTGCGGAGAACTATGAAATTGTTAAGATTGCGAAGTAAATATTAAATCTCCAAGTATGGCTGGGCATCAGAGCGTGGACGACCTAGACAAAAGGATCCTGACGGCGCTACAGAAGGACAATCGGCACTCCTTTGCCGACCTCGCAGAACTCGTCGGTTCTTCAGCTGCCTCATGCATGCGTCGAGTGAACAAGTTGCGTGCGGAAGGCGTAATCGTTGCGGATATCTCACTCGTGGATCCGAAGGCTCTTGGCAAATCGCTTACCATTGTTGTGACGGTTGAACTTGACCGTGAACGTCTGGACCTTGTCGACGACTTCAAGCGCGGGATGCGCGCAGCCAAGGAAGTAACTCAGTGCTACATGGTGACGGGCGACGCCGATTTCGTCCTAATCGTAGCGGTCGAGGACGTCGAGGCCTTTGACGTCTTTGTCAAGACAAAGCTCTATACCAACCCCAACGTGCGAAAATTTAGGAGTATGATCAGCCTTGATCGTGTTAAGTTCGAGCCCCGGGTCACGGTATAGCTTTCGGCGGATTGCGATGAAGCCATCGATCCGAGCCGCCTTTGAAGCGCCCTCACTCCAACATCTACGGTCTCCAGAAAGTCCAGAGTTTGCAACGGGGCTCTAGCAGAACCCAATGAAAGAAAGACTTTCTACTCTCTTGACTAGCACCTTCTGGTGTCCTTTGGCTTTTTCCCTCTACCGATTAAGACATTCCGGATGAACTGGATCCTCTTCGCCTTGGGGGCAGTCAACAGCTGGCTTCCTCGACTTGCTAAGACCTTCGAAAACTTTGAGCGCTTTGCCGGCACAGCACGACGGCAAAATCGCAATCTGTCAAGCGTCCGCCGTTGCGGAAGGTGTAGCTGTACCCGTTGATGGCCGGTCCGCCGCCGAGATGCGCGCAGAGCACCCTCGATCCCTGTGGAAGGAAGCCTTTCTGGACAAGGTCGATCATCGTTGCATGGATTTGCCCTCGTAGACGGGATCGGTATTATACGCTCGTGCCGCGCACACAGGCGGATGGCCTGCTTCGTTGCCTCGGACGGAAGGCCGTAACCGGGACAAGCGTACCGCTCGAGCAGCAGCACGTCATCCTTGACGATTTCCATGCCAAACTTGACGAGCTTCGCAGTATCTCGGGCAATACTTAGCACCTGCGCCTTGGTTTGGGCGGGGTGGCGGAGGCATCGATACCGAGCACGTTGCGCTGCCGACCGTCCTTGGCAAATCCGACGACCATGCCGGCATGCGTCGAGTCCATGACCGTGCAAACGACGATGTAATCGGAGGCAAACCCAAGCTGTTTTTCCTGGGCGCGCATTTCTCCGCGAACCCCACATAACCGAGGCCGCCGTTCGGGTGAACAGACGCCCCGGCTCGTATCGGATAGTGGTCTGCCGCCCCTTGACCTCGCAGAGCGCTTGTTTTAACTGCGGCGGATGCCGATATCGAAGCCTTGGTCGACAAGGCGCACTTCTGCTCCCATGATCCGGCTCAAGAGAATGTTGCCGACCCGGTCGTAGACCGCATCCTCATGTGGGACCCAGCTCTCGTGAACCAGGAGGCATTTCATGCGATCTTGCCGGCGACCGCGGCGACCATGCGCGTATGGTTGGATTGCACACCCCCGATGGTGACGAGCGTATCGGCGTTTGACGCGATCGCGTCGGGGATGATGTATTCGAGCTTGCGGAGCTTGTTTCCGCCGAACGCGAGACCAGAGTTGCAGTGCTCGCGTTTGGCGTTTTCCACTTTGCCCCCCAGATGCCTGGAGAGGCGATCGAGCTTCTCGATGGGCGTGGGTCCAAATGTGAGCGGATTGGAGTGCGCCCCTCGGACCGGACAGGGTCAAGCCGCAGTTTTGACCATCTGCCGGGCGTGTTGGTCCTCGAACTGTTGCGGGCTGAGATAGCCGAGCGCTGAGTGCAAGCGGCGGGTGTTGTAAACCTCATCAATGAAGCGGGGAAGGTCCTCAGCGACGTCAGCGAAGGTTTCGTAGGCTATCGGATAGACGGCTTCGACCTTCATCGTCTTCATGAAGCTTTCCGCTTTCGCATTATCGTAGGGATTGCCGCGCCGGCCCATCGATCCAATAAGATCGTGCTCGGCGAGAACGTTGCGGTAGAGGAGTGCGGCATATTGGGCCCCGATCCGAGTGATGGACGCAGCCCGGCGGGGGTTTTCGTCGTTCGATTGCCGCCTTCAATGCTGCAACGGTCAAGCGCGCGTCGATCGACCGACCGATGGCGTAACCAACGACCTTGCGTGACCAGGCATCCAAAATGACCGCGACGTAGACGAAGCTCGCCGCAATCGTCACGTATGTTGTGTCGCTCACCCAGAGCTGGTTCGGGCCGTCGGGTGTCAAGTTCTTCGCCCGTTTCGGGAAGATCGGCAACTCGTGATCGCTGTCCGTAGTGGCGACGAAGCGCCGCCTGATCCTGGGCTGCAGATCGTGCTCGCGCATCAACCGTCTGACCTTCTTGTGGTTGACGACGATGCCGCGCTGCCGCAGCGCCGCCTGCATGCGGCTATAGCCGTAAGCTTCGAAGCCGTCGGAGATCTCACCCATCGTCTCGACGAGCGCTGTGTCATCCACGGCGGTTTCGGGCTGATCGTAGTAGGTTGATCGCGCGATCCCCATCAGCCGGCATCCTTCAGCGATGGAGACACCGCCGGGCCGGTGATCACGGATGTAGTCCCGCTTCTCGGACGTGGTGAGCTTTTCAGAGCCCCCTTTAGAAACTCAATTTCCAAGGCTTGCCGGCCTACCAGCCGCTCCAGCGCTGCGATCCGCGCCTCATAGGTCTGCATCGTGTCGGCCGCCGCCACGTCTTCGTCGAAGGAGCCGGCCTCGTATTTCTGAACCCAGATACGGATCAGGTTACGCGGCAGTTCGTGCCGTCTGGCGAGACCATGCAGCGTCTCGCCGGACGTTTGAACTCGATGCTATGCGTGCGATAAGTCACCTTCCATCCTTCGAAAGCCCGGCTTCCAAGTCAATTCTGCTTGTTCATCCTGTCCGGTCCGAGGGGCGCACTCCAGATTGCGTCCAAACATGTCCAGCATTTTCTCTCCGGCAACACGCGATGGAGCTGAATGAACCATTCACGATTCATCTAGAGGCGTCTTTGATTTGACGTCATCTGCATTTCCGGCGCCAGAAGAGTCCCATTACGATTTCCAGCGCCTCGTTCGTCTTTGAGAGTCGCAACCGGCCTGCGAGAGAACCAATGCGTATGGGATTCAAGAACTGCATCTCCTGGTTACTTAAATGAGCGGATTGCGGTATACCCCAACTCAAGCTCAGTATGCCTTCTAAAATCGCTCAATGTTCATCGTCGATCCAAAGTTTCTCCGGCTTGAGCACTGACCTTGTCATGTCGCCTCAGGGCAGCAGCAGCGATATGGCCAGCATTTTATCGCGCTGGATCAAATCTGCAGATTCATTCGTTACCTCATCAAAGTCTGGCGGCAAGTATCCAACTTCCTTGCAACTTCCGAAATGCTCAGCCCTTTGGCCAACTCGGCTAACGCAGCCATACCGCCAGATCAGAAAGAGCACGCTTGCGAAGTACGCCAGCTGAAGGAGCAGCGAACAAGCCATCGTCGTGACGACTACTGCGCCGATTGAATGAGATGCGAAGTAGACAGTCAGTGCAGTGCTGCACAGCACCACCCCCAGGACTCGACAAAACATTCTAAAGGGCAACGCCGTTCTCCTGGTTTTGTCTCCTCAGATCACGCTGCGACCTGATCGGCCGCAACATGGGTCTGGCAGTTCTTCGGGCAGACGCGGGCGCAGGCCCCGCAGCCAATGCAGCGGCCCGCATGATCGACGACCATGATCATGCGATTGAGCTCGCCATCGAAATCGTCGTCTTCGCCGTCGCAGGCGCCGAGGATTTCACCCGCGTCATCGACGCCGTAAAGATGCATGACCTCGCGAGAGCAGACTCTGAAACAGCGGCCGCAGCCGATGCAGGTCGTGCCGTCTATAGCCGTGAGATATTCCGGCATCCATCCGGAGCCGTCGCGGGTGATAAATGTGTTCGTCATCGTAACTTCTTCATTGCGAGCGCTCTCTTGGCACCATCCAACTCGGCAAAACCGCCGACGTTTCCTGAGCAACTTCCTCTATCTCAGTCCATTTTCCCGGGAGATCATCTGCAAGGTCGCGCAATTTTCATCTTGGCAACTGCCGCGCGCAGCTGAAGCTTTCGGACTTTCTTCCCCATCTCATCCAGCTTTGACATAGATCCTTCCTCGAAATCGGTTTCATCAGGCCGGCGCCACGTCGGGATAGGCTTCAATGGCTGCGGTCGCATCGTCGACCAGTTTCGTTCCGGCCTCAGCGAGTTGCCGAAGCGTCTCGAAGCCGAACCGGTGGATGTCTCGACAGAGCGACCAACCGCCCGGCCGTGAAAAGCAATCGCCCGAAGCCCCATGGGTTTCATCTTTGTTACTGGGATGTCATCAGGCCGGAGCGCGCTCCTCGATCGCGAGCGCGACAGCGGTGTAGAACATGTCGAGTCTCCACAGCCCGACCGATAAAGGCGATGCAGCTGTCTCGGTCGACTACGAACGAGGTCGGAATCCCGACGCAAAAGCTGGGTTCCCTCCAAAGCTTTTTCATTTCGCCTGTGAAGTCGGACGCAATCCGATGATTCAGATCCGGGCACTTTTCGGCCAACCACGCGTCCAACTTGGTGCGAGCCTCAACGGCCGTTGGAGCATCCTCATTAGCCGCGACGCCGACGACCTCAAGTCCGCTGTCCCTGTATTTTTCCTGGAGCCGCATCAGATCGAGCATCTCCGCGATGCATAGTTCGCACCAAGTTGCCCAAAATTCGACGATATAGACTTTGCCGGGCTGGAAGTTCACAAGGGGCTCGCCACGCAGCCAGTCTTCCATTTTGATCGAAGGAGCCGGTGACCCCATCTGCAATACCATGTTGTCTCCAAAGCTGTTGCCAAAAGTTGCGTGACCTTATGCGCAAGCTTGTTCCCCCTTTGAGACGGCGCACGAGGGTTCAAGGAATGGAGAGAATCGCTCGTCTTGCGCATCTGCGTGCAGTCAGCCTTCACTCAGTGTTGCTGAATCTCAATTCGCAAAGGCCGTGCCAACGCGCTCAGCGCGCAGTAAACGTTTGATATACTTTAAAAAACTTTGGGGGCGCCCAAGATAGCCGGTTGTATTAAACGCGACATGTTTTCTGCCATTGTCAGGTCTTGGACACGCATCACGCGCTTCGCGTCGCCAGAGAAGCGTGGCCACGGACGACTCGACATATATTCGGGCTGATGGACGAGCAGATGGACATCGTTGACTGCGTTGGCTACCGCCAGGCTCGTCATCATCGTCGGCCTCAAGCCTTGCTTGAGCTTCTTGCCATCTCGGTCGCTCACGTGGTAGCAGAACGCCATTGCGATTGGAGGGCCGCTCCATCCGAGCATCGCCTCTGCCCTACCCTTCCGCTTTGCCATTGATTTCCTGGCTCGCGACGCAGGAGTTCTTCACGAGGCCCGGTCCAGCTGCGGGTCGCGAGTACCGTCATCACCAGATTGACGATGACGATCGTGGCGAAGAGGGCCAGATGAGTGCCGGCATATGCCGGCCGGTGAACTCTGCGGGATCCCTGCTTTGTGTTTACTTCTGTGTTCCCGGTGCTCAGGTGCAACGGGACCTCGCGGCGCGACGTGAGCGTTGGCGGAATTGCAAACCCAAAGACCGCTCGGTCGCAACGCAGGTTGGGCCGGACCAACGGGAAACGCTGGAGATGCGGCTGTCCGCCACTAACCCGGGCTACCATCCCAGAGATGACAAGGCGATTGATGCCTTCGTTCGCGCGGACGCCGGCAAGAGCCCGACCGTCCCGACTCGAAGGTCGGCGCCTTGGCCACTGCACGGTCGTTGCGGTGGTCAGCTCCCGGCCAGTGGTGAGGGAAATCGTGATAACGCCAATACGATGCGGCTACGGTCCGAACGCGGCCTGCCGCGCTGAAACGACGCTCTTTCTCGACCTGGCGCCGACCTGCGAAGCCCCGGTTTTGACTGCATTGAGGAGCGCCTGTACCTCTGCCGGCCGTTGGTGTCCGCGTTACGGATCATCTCGGTCGAGCAGAACCCCCAACGCGAGACGTCCGCGATGTTCTCGGCGACAGCGCGTGCAGATTGGCTCCGAGGAGCTTCGCGAAACTTGCGCGTTTGCCGCGGCCTTTCTCCGACTTGGCATCAGGATACCCAGGGGAGTAGAGCTTCGAAGAGCATCGGTGCTGCTTCAAAACCCGTCAGCGAGCCAAAAACAGCGGCAATGGCGGCTTCCCCACTATCCATCTCGTTACGCCACCGAAGAGCCGCTCGCGCAGCCGTCGGCTGCCATAAGCGCCCATCACGATCACGTCGGCAGACGTGTCGATTGCGTGCTGCGCTAGCACCGTGGCCACCGGTTTGCCGCGGCTCGCCAGCCGGTCGACCAAAACCCTAGCACCGTGCCGAGTGAGATAGGCAGCGATGTCGGCTCCCGGCTCGGCGCCGTTTCCGGTGCAGGTCGCCTCCGGATCGACGACTGCGACCCGAACTTCCTCAGCACCGGATAGGAGATCCAGCGCTTCCCGAACCGAACGGGACGCCTCGACTCGCGAATCCCAGCCGACCAGGACGCGCCGCGGAGACAGAGTCGCCTCAGCGCCCTCCGGTACGACAAGCACCGGCTTTCCCGTATCGAACAAGCTGCCGTTGATAACAAGGGGTCCCAGACTAGCCCCATTGAGAAGTGCGGGGCCGACGATTGTCAGGTCGGTGCAGAGCGCCCGCTGTCGCACCGCGTCACCGACGCCAGCGTTGTCGCAGTGTTCGGTGTCAACATCATAGCAGCGCCACGTGGCTCTCAGCACTTTATGAATTTCCCTCGATGTTTTTTCCAGGTTGGCCATGTCCTGTGAAAATTGTTCCCGTGCGGTAATGTGGTGTGCGCGATGTCTAGGCCACTCGGGGATGCGACCGCCCAACGGCGGAGGGGACCCAATAAGCGGAGGCGACATCAGGAGCGGCGGAGGCGATATAATTAGTACGGAAAGATACGCGCCGACCTCGGCGCACAAGCGAGCAGCTATTGCGACGTCCTGATCGGAATGGTCAGCTCCCGTCACACTGAGTATCTTCTTGAAGGCCATTTGACTGCTTCCCCCTGAGATTCGCGGCCGTAGCGCGTTTTCGAACCGCAAGACTTGCCTTCCAACGAAGATGGAGAGTGGCACACCGTCCGTTCGCGATTTAGTCGTCCAGCTTCTCGAGCGAGTAGCCCGCAGACCTGACAGTATGAATGACGCTACCTGGCGAGGCCGCCTTCAGCGCCTTTCTGATCCGGCTGATATGGACGTCGACAGTGCGTTCACCGACATGGATATTGTCTGGCCAGGCCGCGTCGATCAGCTCGTCTCGGCTGAAGACCTTGCCGGGAGCCTCAAGAAATTGCCGCAGCAGGTTGAATTCGAGAGGTCCGAGATGGATGTCGTGGCCATTACCTCGAACGCGGTGAGCATCGAGCTTCATCTCAAGGCTGCCGCAACAGAGCCAGCTGCCGTTTTTTATCCCGTTTGAACCCGGCTGTGGCAGCGCCAACTTCGTGCGTAGACAGTCAAGCAGCTTGGCCGGTGCGAAGGGCCGCACAAAGCTCTCGTCAACACCTGCCTTCAAGAGATCGAGGTGCTGGTTCTCGGCGCCGGGCGCGATCAACGCAATGACAGGCAGGCGGCCGGTCCGGGGCTCCCCCTTGAACCGGGCGCAGATTGTGGAGCCTGCCGCGCTTGCTGGCCCGCAGTCCAGCACGACCGCCTGGAGCTCCCGTTGATCGGCCAATGCAAGTGCTTCCTTCACGCCGCCTGCCGGCTCACTCGTGAAGCCGTCCACCCCCAGAATGTGGCTGAGGAACAGATACAACTCCGCATCTTGCGAACAGATCAGTACCACTGGCTTCATCAGCGCTACCCCAAGAACCACATCGGCCTCGACCGCCTCGATTGAGAGGGCTCGCATGTCCTCAAGGCCTGACATGATCCCCTCGATCGAAAATCGGTTCCATCACGCCCGCGCCACCTCGGGATAAGCCTCAATGGCTGCGGTGGCATCGCCGGCCAGTTGGGTACCGGCCGCAGCGAGTTTCCAGAACGTCTCGAAGCCGAACCGATGGACGTCGCGCAGGGTCTTGGACAGAACGACCAGTCGCCCGGCCGTGAAGAGCACGCGCCCGAAGCCCTCGTGGCTTATCTCCATCATCGGCGATGCCATCAGGCCGGAGCGTTCCTCAATCGCAAGCCCGACGGCGGTGTAGAACTTATCGAGCCTCCACAGCACGTCCGGATCGGGATCGCCGATGATTGGAACTGCACGGCGCTGTTGCCTGGTGATGATGAAGTCGCCCAGCAGCTCGGCGTCCGATTTGCCTTCCCATGACCCGTGGGAATCATTGGCACGAATCAGCCGCACGAGGCATTTGACGAACGGGGTGGCAAGGGCCGCCTCGTCCTCGGTGGCGGCAGGGCTAACAGCGGCTTCAAACATTTCGCCCACTCCTCATTCAGCTTTCGTCCTCGAAGGAGGGTTTCTGTTCAGCGACTCCTGCCTGCGCCAGCACCTTGCGCAGCCAAGGGGGAGGACACGTCCTGAGCATCATCTTCGTGCGCAACAGCACCTCTTGGATGGTCTGGGGCTGCGGCACTTTGATCGGATGGATCTTTGCGGAAACAAGTTTGGCTGCCGAAGGTCCGCCGATCGCCAGACAAAACAGGAGATGACAGCCCTTCAGCGCCTCCACCTTCGGGGTGATGCGGTCATCGCCCTCAGTTCGGTGCTTCCCGCTCTCGTCGGAAACGTCGTCGAAGGCCACGGCTTCGACGAGATTCCACTCCTCGCGCGTCACGTCGTAGACAGCAAAGCGCCTGGCCGACCCGAAATGGGCGTTGAGGTTCTTCATGTCCTGCGTGGCGATTGCCACGCGCAATGCGCCGGCTTGGCGTTTCGGCGCCGGTGCGCGAACCTCGTCAGTGACGAGCGAGAGGCGACGAACGGAGCTCATCTGGGATTTCTCGCTTACGGAGTGGATCAAGCGCCTCAGGCGTCGGCGCGTGCCGGTTGGCTTCAAAAATGTTGGCAACCTCGAAGATCAGGTCGCGGGTCCCCTGGTAGAGGATTGTGAGCTTGTGCTGGCTGCCGAGCCGGTCGAAGACCGGGAAGCCGACCCGCATGAGCGGAATGCCGAGGCGCTGCGCCGCCTGGCGACCGTGGGAATGAGTGACGAGAAGATCAGCGCCGGCGCCAAGAGCTTCCAAATCACCGAGATCGCCGATTTGAACCGACTGCGCCGGCACTTCCTCCAGAATTTTCGACATAGCGGCCGTTGTGACCGCCGCCGCGATTTCGGAGCCCATGCCGATGAAGAAGCTCGCGAGTTGGTAGAGTTGGTCTGGTTCAGCAGCGATCGCAATTTTCTTGCCTCCAAAGTGGAAATGTCCGTCGAGCAACGCGTCCTGCAACTGCGCCCGCCGACGGCGCACCCCAGCCGGCGCCGCCTCGCCCGAAACTGCGGACAGCTGCGATACGAACCGATCGGCGTCCCTCAATCCAGTCAACGACCGGAACAGCACGTAAGGCACCCCGGTCAACCTATGCAGCACGTCGGCCGGGCGGCGCATATGCTCACCGATGACGATGCATTGCCCTGCCGTGCCAAGCTCGCGAATATCCTCCACGCTGGTGCCGCCATAGGTGGTCGTGACCCAACGGTCGGGCACCGTACCGTCGAGCGAGCCGGAGACGTCCGGCAAAATCACCGGTTGCAGTCCAAAGCTCTCAACCATCTCACGCAAATGCTCGATGTCAGCCACAGTGAGGTTCCAGCCAGGCAGGATCACGATCTTCTTCGATTGCCGCGCCTGCTCGCCGGGCCGTGTAATCCCTTCGATCATCGCGGTGACAGCTTTGGCCCAGCCCTCTTCGATCGCACCATCGAAATCTGGCGTGTTGGCCAGTACCACCTCCGTACCCGCGAGCTCTTTGGTGCGCTTCAGCCCGATATTGGCGATATCTCCTGCGCAGTTTTCGCCCCGGGTTTCCACCAGCGCGGTCGTGCAAACCCCGATCAGCGTTGGCTTTGTGCGGGCCTTGAGGTTGAGGATCGCCTCTTCCAGATGGTCTGCCCCGCCGAGGATCGTTGCCACCTCGTCCATCGCGGTTGTCTGCAAGGGAATGGCTTCCTTGAAATGTCGCACGAAGAGCACGAGCGCGAAGCTGGTGCACCCCTGGCTGCCGTGGAACAATGGCATCGCGCCGTCGACGCCAAGAAAGGCCAAGGCGGCACCCAGCGGCTGCGATGACTTCAGCGGATTGACCGCCGCCGCTTTGGTCTGGGGAAGGATGCGGCCCATTGGCTTCTCAACACTCGCCGAAATCAGCGGCCGTCGTGCCGGAGAATTCCTGGACAGCATGCAAGGTCACGTTCTCGCTTTTCGTGCGCGGCAGTTCCTCCCCCACCGCAGGCTGGCAATCCCATGGTGCCGGCTCCCGTACCTGGCACCAGATGGGGTTTTGAATGGCCAGGTCGATCTGGCGTACGAGTTCCACCATGCCGTCATAGCCGGCGTAAGGGTGTTGGCGCTCCTGGTTGATGTCGAGCCAGGGTGTCTTGGCCTTCAGAGCGACGAATTGCGTGCGCCCGCCTGATAGCAGGATATCGGCCTTGTGTTCGGAGAGCATGGCGTAAAGCTCGCGCGCTGCCATCTGCTCGAATATATGGTTGTCGTCCTTGAGGATCTGCTTGATCCGCTCCTTGTCTTCGACGGTCGACTTCTTGACAGAGGTGCCGACGATCTCGATCCCGATCTCCATCAGCGCATGGACGACCGACCAGGACTTCACGCCGCCGGTGTTGAGCAGCACGCGCTTGCCTGCGAGCCTCGGCCGGTAGGCCGCTAGCTTCTTCCAGGCGATCGCCTCTTCCTCTGAAATCAATACCTCGGTGCGGCCGAGGATCTCCGGATCAGCACCCTGCTTCACGAGCAGCTCAGCTATGTTCCGGAGTGCATCCGAGGTATCGGTGATGCCGTAGAAGGAGCCCTCGAAAAACGGGATGCCCCAGCGCTCGTCCATCTTGCGGGCGAGATTGATGAGCGCGGTCGAGCACACCACCATAGCCGCCCGGGCGCGGTGCGCGCAGGCAATGTCGAAGTAACGCGCGTCACCCGGAATGCAGGCGCGCACCCGGATCCCGAGCCGATCCAGCAGCGGCTTCACCAGCCAGAATTCGCCTGAGAGGTTGAATTCGCCAAGGATGTTGATGTCGTAAGGGCCGGGATCGTCGGGCTCGGCCGTGCCGATGACATGATCGAGCAATGCCTCGCCGGCAAGCTTGTTGCCAAGATTCTTGGAGCCGGCGAAGCCCGGCGCATTGACCGGTACAACGGCCAAGCCGAACTTTTCCGCCGCGCGCTGGCAGACGGCCTCTATGTCGTCGCCGATCAGCGCCGTCACGCAGGTTGGATAGACGAAGATCGCCGGCGGCCCATACGCTTCCTTGATCTCGCGGATCCCTTTGAAGAGCTTCCGCTCGCCCTGCCCCATGACAACATCGAGTTCGGTGAGGTCGGTCGTGAAGCTCGTGCGCCACAGCGTTGGCCCGGACGAAGCCGCACCGCGGTTGTCCCAGGAATTGCCCTCGCAGGCGAGCGGCCCATGGACCAGGTGTGCGACGTCGGTGATCGGCTGCAGCACGATCTTGGCGCCATCGAAGGCACAGCCGCCGGCCGCCGCCCCGGGGGTCAGTGGCCTCGAACAGCCCACCTTGCGCGCCTTGGCATCCTTGCCGCGGTTCTTTTCGCAGCCAGGCTCGTTGAAGACATCCTGGATTTTGGCTCTGAGCAAGGACATTGCGTCGGTCTCCAAAGTCCCTCGGGAAGACGACCGGCCAAAGCCGACCGTCAAGCTTAGCGGGTGAGGTCATACGAATAGTCCGTCACGCCCGTCTCGCTTGTCTCGCGATCGAGCTTGTCGAAGATCTTGTCGAGGATCGTCGTCAGCACGCGCAACCCGCCTTGGTAGCCCATCAGCGCGAACCGATGGTGATGGTGGCGATCGAAGATCGGAAACGTCAGCCGGATCAGCGGCGTGCCGGTGTCGCGCTCCAGATACTTGCCATAGGAGTTGCCGATCAGCAGGTCCACCGGCTCGGTGAAGAGCAGGGAGCGCATCGCCCAGA
This sequence comes from Mesorhizobium sp. L103C105A0, assembly GCF_000502215.1. Lineage (NCBI taxonomy): Bacteria > Pseudomonadati > Pseudomonadota > Alphaproteobacteria > Hyphomicrobiales > Phyllobacteriaceae > Mesorhizobium > Mesorhizobium sp. L103C105A0. The sequence continues at coordinate 26,737 of NZ_AYXF01000015.1, forward strand.
GGTCCTTGCCCGCCCAGACTTGAGCATCCTTGCCGAAGGGCGATGATGCAAGCAGTTCCTTCAACTCCGCTTCCCATGCCGACGTGCCGTTGGTGGCGAGGCAATGGGTCGGCTCGCCGCCCGTCTCCATGATGAAGCGGGCCATGGCGTAGACAAAGTCCGGATCGCCGTAAATGGCGTATTTCTTACCGTGCAGCCAGGATTGGCTGTCCGCCATGGCGTCGACAAGTCGGCCGCGATCGAGGCGGATTGCCTCCGGGATTTGCTTGCCGGAAATCGCGGAAACCTCCATCAGGAAGTCGTCAGTCGCCTTTACACCGAGCGGGTAATGGAACGAGGCCGTCGCCTGCCCCACCCCCTCGCAATACTCCAGGGTTTTTCGGGTGTTGTAATGCTGCAGCGACAGCGTCGCCTCGGCGTTGAGTGCCTTCCTCACGTCTTCGATCTTCGTGCCGCCGTCATACATCCGGTATTCGCCGTCGGACGGCGTGTCGAACTGGTCAGAGGCGTCTTGGATCAAGGTATAGGACACGCCTATGAGGTCGAGCAGGCGCTTGAGTTCCCGGTTGTTGCCAACACAGAAGCCATCGAAACCCGGAATGACGTTGATGGTCCCCTCGGCTTCCGTTCGCTCCTCGCCTTTCCAGAAATGCTCCAAAATCCCCTTGAGCGTGACGTCGTAGCCATCGACATGACTGCCGACGAAGGCCGGCGTGTGGGCGAATGGTACGTCGAAGTCGCGCGGGATCGAGCCTTCGTCCTTTGCGTTCTCGATGAAGCTGTGCAGGTCATCTCCAATGACCTCCGCCATACAAGTGGTCGAGACGGCGATCATCTTCGGGTCGTAGAGTTGGTACGTGTTGGCGAGACCGTCGACCAGGTTCTTCAGGCCGCCGAACACTGCCGCGTCCTCGGTCATCGAGGAGGAAACCGCCGAAGCAGGCTCCTTGAAATGGCGCGACAGGTGCGACCGGTAATAGGCCACGCAGCCCTGGCTGCCGTGGACGAAGGACATCGTTCGCTCGAAGCCTGCAGCCGCGAACACCGCGCCAAGCGGCTGGCAGGCTTTGGCGGGGTTCACGACAAGCGCTTCGCGAGCGAGATTCTTTTCGCGGTATTCCCACGTCTTGGTGAATTCGCCTTGGTCGGCAACGATCTGGTCCGGGTGAGGACATTCGAAATTCAGCCTCTTCTCGGCGAGCATCTGCCTGTATTCCGGCTCGCGGAACAGGGGCGCGTGGTCGAGAACTTTTTCAGCCGACTGCGGCATGGGTGGTTACCTCTTTCCATCTGGCCCGCCATAGGGCGGCACAGGGACGTCGAAACGTTTCAGGTCTCCCGCGGACAAGCGGCCACAGGCGTTCACTGCCTCCCGGCTTCCGGGAGGCCAGGGTTTCATTCGGCTGCGATCGCCGCCGACGGCTCGGCTTTTTTCTTCCAGGGAGCGTCGTAGAGGTTCCAGACCGGGTTGTTGATGGCCAGGTCCATGTCTCGGGCGAAGATGGCGAAGCCGTCGTAGCCGTGATACGGGCCGGAATAATCCCAGGAATGCATTTGACGGAACGGTATGCCCATCTTCTGGACCGGGTACTTCTCTTTGATGCCGGAGCCAACGAGATCAGGACGGATCCCTTCGATGAACTTCTCCAGCTCGTAACCAGTCACGTCGTCATAGATCAGGGTGCCCTTCTTCACGTAGTGGCCGGTGCGCTGATAGTCGTCGTTATGGCCAAATTCGTAGCCAGTGCCGACGATCACCATGCCCAGGTCCTCGTATGCCGTGACGACGTGACGGGGGCGCAGCCCGCCGACATAGAGCATCACCGTCCTGCCTTCGAGGCGCGGCCGGTACTTGGCGATTACGGCATCGACCAAGGGCCGGTATTTGGCGATGACCGCCTCGGCCTTGGCCTCGATTTCCGGCCCGAAATGCTTGGCTATCTTGCGCAGAGAGGCTTCAGTCTGGGAGGGGCCGAAGAAATTGTACTCCATCCAGGCGATGCCATACTTTTCCTCCATGTGCCGGCAGATGTAGTTCATCGACCTGTAGCAATGGATGAGATTGAGTTTCGCCTTTGGCGCTCGCTCTATTTCGACCAGGGTAGCGTCGCCCGACCAGTTGCCGACCACGCGAAGACCCATCTCTTCGAGCAGGATGCGCGAAGCCCAGGCGTCGCCGCCGATATTGTAGTCGCCGACCACATTGACATCGTACGGGCCGGCCTCGAACTCGAGGTCCTTCTTCTCGAACACCCAGTCGCGGATCGCGTCGTTGGCGATGTGGTGGCCGAGGGATTGCGAGACGCCGCGGAAGCCCTCGCAGCGCACCGGCACGATTGTCTTTTCGTGCTCCTTGGCCTTGTTGCGGGACACAGCTTCGGTGTCGTCGCCAATCAGGCCAATCGGGCATTCGGATTGCACAGTCATGCCCTTGTTCAGCGGAAACAGTTCCTCGATCTCGTCGATGATCCGTTCGAGCTTCTTGTCGCCGCCGAAAACAATGTCCTTCTCCTGGAAATCGGAGGTGAACTGCATGGTGACGAACGTGTCAATGCCGGTCGTGCCGATGTAGTAGTTGCGGCGCTGAGACCAGGAATATTGCCCGCAGCCTACCGGGCCGTGCGAAATATGGACCATATCCTTGACTGGACCCCACACCACGCCTTTCGAGCCGGCATAGGCGCAGCCGCGAATTGTCATCACGCCGGGGATGGACTTGATGTTCGATTTGACCTCGCATTCGGAAAGGACCTCGCTTTCCTCGCCAGCCTCGTCGCCGCTTTTTGCGACGCTGAGGTGCTTTTTGCGGCGCTTCGCCGACTTGTCAGGATATTGCGACAGCACTTCCTCGATTAGCCTCGCATGGAGGCCACCGTCATTCTCGTATTCCAGGCTCATGGGACCCCTTTCAAGGTTCAGGGTGACGCCTCACCGACGAGGCGCCGTTCTTTGAAAGACGCACCAGGTCAGGCGGCGCCTCATGTCGGCAGTGGTCGCTACTGTGCGGCCGCCTTAGCCGCTTCCTTGACCTGAAGCTCGGCAAGCATCTGCTCGTCCGTCTTCATGATGCCGAAGTCGAGCAGCATGTCCTCGAGCTCCTCCATGGTGATCGGGGTCGGGATGGTGCCCTGGCCCGAATTCCCATGGATCTTCTCGGCCAGCGCCCTGTATTCGCCGGCCTGCTTGGAGTCCGGCGCATACTGGATCACAGACATCTTCCTGAGCTCGGCGTGCTGGACGATGTTGTCGCGCGGCACGAAGTGGATAAGTTTGGAATTGAGCCTGGAAGCAAGCGCCTCGGCGAGGTCGAGTTCGCGGTCGGTTTGGCGCTCGTTGCAGATCAGGCCGCCGAGCCGCACGCCGCCCGAATGGGCGTATTTCAGGATACCCTTGGCGATGTTGTTGGCGGCATAGAGCGCCATCATCTCGCCGGACATGACGATATAGATTTCCTGGGCCTTGTTCTCGCGGATCGGCATCGCGAAACCGCCACACACCACATCCCCGAGCACGTCGTAGGAGACATAGTCGACGTCGTCGTAGGCGCCGTTCTCCTCGAGGAAGTTGATTGAGGTGATCACGCCGCGGCCGGCGCAGCCGACACCCGGCTCGGGCCCGCCCGACTCCACGCATTTGATGCCTTTGTACCCGACCTTGAGCACGTCCGCGAGTTCCAGGTCTTCCACCGAACCTTCCTCTGCCGCGAGGTGCAGCACCGTATCCTGCGCCTTCGCGTTCAGGATCAGGCGGGTGGAGTCGGCTTTGGGGTCGCAGCCGACGATGAGGATTCTCTGCCCGAGGTCGACAAGGGCGGCGAGCGTATTTTGGGAGGTGGTGGACTTGCCGATGCCGCCCTTGCCGTAAAAGGCGATCTGACGCAAACCTGACATGTAGCTTTCCTTCCTTCGTTCCATTCATCGCGGCTGCCGCGACATGAATGCCGGTCGGGCAGCTGTAGCCGCCTCGCACCTAAGGATCTCAAGACTCGTGCCAATTTGGCTGATCGAACCGAAGAATAATTTAATGGTTGCTTTTCAGGGGTTTAGCCTGAGGGCCAAAGAAAGGATCGTCGCAACAGACCGTGTAGCGGACCCGACAATGGCGACACAAAGCGTCGGATCGCGATCCTCAGTCACCGAATTCGTTTGAACCGCGTCGTTATGTTGAAGTGGACGAACAGCAGCTCGATCCTGTTGGGTGAATTGCGGGATGCTGTCTGTTCCGGCGAGCTGACGTGCTTGCTCACGCGTGTCATCGTGGACACTCCGCGGAATCTTGCGCCACGCTGGCATGCCTTCGATCCAGCCATCCATAGGGCCGCGGATCGAAAGTTCCGCTATATCAGCAACCCGAGGGGACTCGGCTCACTTATCGGCGCAGGAGTTCAGTATCGGCGTCATCGCCTTCACATGTTCGTCCATCCGCTCGAGCACTTTTGCTGCGACAACGTCGCGCTCAGGCAGATGCCACCAGTACTCGTTGACGAGTTTGACCGTCTCGACCACTGCCTTTAGGACTGCCGGCTCCGGAAGCCTTGCGCGGTTCGCAAATGCTTTCCATCGCGGTGCTGCTAGCGCCTTGAACGAGCGCTCTCCTCCAAGCGACAGCGCCATGGCGTCGGCGGGAATATATGGCACAGTGGACAGGACGTCGTAGATTGGTGCAAGCGCGGGCTTGTCGCCGTTTCCGGGATACATCAAAGACCAATTCTTCAGGTGCATGTCGCCATTGCCGGTGATGACGCTCAGTGCCAGGCGGCGGACGAAATCGAGAGCCGCCGTAGGCGAGACGGCCACGCCAAGAGCCAAGGCTATGTCGTGATAAGCGGCCCCCTCATATTTGCGCGAGGGGTAGACACTGAAGACCTGAGCGAAATCCTCGATGTGTATCCTCTCGCCACCGGCGCCGCGATCGAAGCGTTTGACGAGAAGGACCTTGCCCTCCGACAGCGTATTGAATTCTTCGGGAACGCCCTCAAAATCGGACTTCTCGACCAGTTCGCATTCAGGAACCTCCATGCCGATTGCTGCTGCCAGCGCCAGGTTGGCGAATTCGTTCTCGGAAACGCCCGGAAACGCCGTCGAAGGGAACTTGGCAATGTACCGGCCCTGCTCGTCGTCCATCGGCAAGGTAAGGCCGCCGCCTTTTCCAATGTTCTTCATGACCGACAGCTTCATCTGCACGCCGGCAAGCGAGAACCGTGCCTTGGGGTGATCCTTTGAGCCATCCTTCGAAACCGTTATCGCGCCGTCACTGGGCAACGCCCGTACGGCTCCCGGCAGATCGGCGCCCAGTGCCGCTAAAAGATCGAAATCATTGCCTGGCCGCACATTGCCTTCGTGATGCCTTTCCATCGCCTCCCGCAATTTCTCCTCCGGCAGGAGGTTCGCGAAGAAAGCGGGCAAGGCGCCTGCCAGAGGCTTTGGATCTTTCCGCAATCCTCCCGTCGCTGCCCGGAACGACAGGCTGAGAACCGGAAAGCCGCCCGTCGCGCGGTAGGCGTCATCGAAGTTGAACGCATTGAAACCGCCCGGCGTCCTGACGATTGTGCCGATCTTCACTGCATTCAAGAGCACGTCCAGTGACGGGATCGTCTTAGGTGCGCGAAAGACTGGAGCCATGATCGTCATCGTCAGGTTGAGAAACAAAGGCGGGTCGATCGTCATCATCATGCGGACGCAATAGAGCCTGGACAGCCGGCACCATGGCTTGCGGAACCAGCATCATTTCCAGACCGAGCGCGCGAGCGATATTCATGAGCGTCGTCGCACGCGCGGCTGCGGCTCCCTTTTCGATGTCGCGATATCGGGGACGGGATATACCCGCCAAATCGGCGACCTGCTCCTGCGTCATCGCAGCGGCCAACCTCGCCTGCCTGAAAAACCCACCGATTTCCCGAAGAATTTCCGATTGAGAGTCCATAACGCAACCTATACGATCTATTCCAATGCGCGATGGTACGCAAAGGTATCTCATCCAGCGAGCAGTCAATGCTTCTATGATCTGTTTACATATCATATGTGAAGAAAATGATATGGAAAGAGTTCAATCTTCCTCTCTCTTTAGCGCCGCGCGGCAACGTCGTTCCTCCGAGAACTGAACCGCACCGGGTTTTCCGGAGGCCGTTTCGTTGAGTCACGCGGCCATGGCTGGGTCATACAGAATGGCGTAGTAGCGTTCCTCGGCTTCGGCCGGCGGAATGTTGCCGATGGCCTCCAGCAGCCGGCGATTGTTGAACCAATCGACCCAATCGAGCTACCGAACTCGACGGCTTCGAAGTTGCGCCATGGTCCGCGTCGATGGATCACCTCGGCCTTGTAAAGGCCGTTGATCGTTTCGGCGAGAGCATTGTCGTAGCTGTCGCCGACGCTGCCTACCGAAGGCTCAACGCCGGCCTCCGCCAGGCGCTCGGTGTATCTGATAGAGTCGTATTGGGCGGCCTCTATCGCTGTGATGGATCAGCCTGCCCCCCTGCACGGGCCGCCGATCATGGAGAGCCTGTTCCAGAGCGTCTAGAACGAAGCTGGCATGCGCCGTCCGGCTCACCCGCCAGCCGACGATCCTTCGCGCATAGGTGTCGATGACAAAGGCGACATAGACGGAGCCCGTCCAGGTCGCGACGCAGGTCAAGTCGGAGACCCACAGCATGTTCGGCGCCGGGGCATGGAACTGGCGATTAACGTGATCGAGAGGGCAAGGTGCGGCCTTGTCGCTCACCGTGGTGCGGATCGGCTTGCCGCGGATGATGCCCTCAAGACCCATGGCCCTCATCAGTGGGCAACCGTGCAGCGGGCGACGTCGAGCCCTCACGCTGTAACTCCCGCCAGACCTTGCGAACGCCGTAGACGCGGAAGTTGGCCTCGAACACGCGTCGGACCTCATCCTTCAAGGCCAGGGCCTCATCCCGCTTCGCCCGAGCCGACAGCCGGGAAGGATCGATGCGCTTGGCGACATGGTCGTGGTAGCTCGACGGGGCGATCGGCAGCACCTTCCAGATCGGCTCGACCCGATGCGGTTGCCACGTCCGAAGGCACGCCGGCGAGCACGGTTCATACAGCTGCTGTGGCCACCGTCCACCGGCTTTTCTTCGTAATAGGCCTAGTGCATGCGTCGCTGCAGACGGCCAACTGAAAGAACATTCAGCCAACGGCTATTTGACCTCGGCGCCGATGCGCTCGACGGTGGTCCTATTAAAGAGACGGGCTGCTTCAGATGCCGCACAGCCTTCATTTAGCTGAGTCGAGTGATTTCGGAGCGCTGATTGGGTTTGTTTCGGACGGCGTCCACCCTTTCGCCCGCGTTCGCGGGCTGCCTTCAACCGGGGCACCGTGGGCATTTTTAGAATAATACCCGCTAAGGTAATTCGAAGTTGTTTGGATTGACCGGTTAGCTCGGATCGGCCTGGAGCGTTCCCGGGTCGGTCAATCTGGTTCCAGAGATAGTCTTTGGTGATGCGATATGAGCCAAGGAGCGGTGCGACCTGGGAGAGCAATTCGACGGAATATCGATGCCCTGGCCTGGACATAACCGACAGGGGCTGAGATGACGGTAAGCGCGTAGGCTAGGCCCCGTGTCAGCATCACCAAAGCTGATAACCCTTGGACGGCTCGCAGCGTCGGGGACGACTACGGGGTGGCGACAAGGCGCAGCTTGAGGTGCCCAGACCGGCGCTTGAGAAGGCTCTAACTCAGGCTGGCTAGACCTCCGACCCGACAAGCTAACACAAAGACGCAACGCCCCGTTCGAGTTTATTGCTGGCAACAAGCCGGCTCCCCAATTAGAGGATTTCCCGGCTTAATTTCCAGCGTCGACTTGACTGCAAAAGACTTTCGCTGGAAGTGTCGACCTAGATTCGGGGGGCTCCATAAAATGGCAAGCAAGGCAAAATCGCGGAAGCGCGTTGGAACTCTAGAAGACCGGTTTATGGACGCCGTTAGAGAATTGTCGGGGGGCGGAAAAGTGAGCGTTAAGAACGCAGCCCTTTTCAATAAACTGGGTTGGATAGAAGAACGTTACACGACAACTAAGGACCGCCTGAGGAAGAATGGACTGATAAGAGGAGGTCCCGGTGGGACTATGTCCCTCCCCCAAAATGCGGCTAGCCCCAGTCCCAAGCCTCTCAAGGCGTTTATCTCCTACTCGCATGCAGATGCGGCTATCAAGGTTGACCTTCTAAAGCACCTTACGCCGCTGAGCCGACTTGGTCTTGTCGAGGCTTGGCACGATGGCGAAATCGAGACTGGCGACAAATGGGCGGACGCCATCAAGGGCAATCTAGAGAGCGCCGACATTATCATCCTCCTGATAAGCGTTGACTTTATCAACTCGCGTTATTGCAACCAGATTGAGCTAACTCACGCGATGGAGAGAGAGGCCAACAACACGACGGTTGTTATTCCAGTGATCGCGAGAAATTGCCTGTGGCAGGAAGAGCTCTTCGGGTCTTTTCAGGCGACCCTCAAGGGTACATCGATCGCAAGTTTCAAGGACCGCGACGAAGCTCTGACTTTGGTCGCGGCAGATATCAAGGAAAAAGCCCTTTCCATGCTTGCCAAAAAGAACGGGGTTGCTCCTTCCTAGATGTGCAATCTGCACAACATCACCACGTCGCAAGAAGCCATACGCCAGTGCACCAGGGCTCTGCGCGACCATCTCAGGCAACCTGAACCGTCCATCGACATCTACCCCAACCAGCCCCCAACCAGCCCGGTCCGGTGGTCCGCAATGCGGCAGACGGGCAACGTGAAGTCGCCAACCTGATTTGGGGAATGCCGACACCGCTCGAACGGGTCAAGGGCAAGGCCGACTACGGCACGACCAATATCCGCAACCCACAATACGGCCATTGGCAGCAGTACCGTTGGGGTTGAGCATCGCTGTGTGGTGCCTGTGACGAGTTTCTCGGAGCCCAGCCCAACACCCGGCATTCCATCTCGGCCTCGAGCACCTCCTGCATCACCGCACGGAGAACTTCGTGCAATCCATCCGGGTTCGAAAGCAAAATGTCTTTGACGGCAAGCGCCGGCGGTCTTAGTCAGTCTTGGTCACGGTGGCGTTCCTTCGCGGGAAATCAGGTGACGTGAACAATCACCAGCCTGCCATGACCGCCCCCTCTCAGCGAATTTGCAGAACTCTCAGCACACTACCTCATCTCGATTTCGGGCCAATCGCATATGGAGCTCCCCCACTCCGTCTCGGCTTCGCCGAGCCACCTCTACCCCCACATTCGTGGGGGANGTGACGTGAACAATCACCAGCCTGCCATGACCGCCCCCTCTCAGCGAATTTGCAGAACTCTCAGCACACTACCGGGGCAGATGTGGATCGGTGCCTAATTGGCGTAACGCCAAGCAAACACAAGGGATCGAGGCTGGCTTACCTTCTCCGTTGCTTGCAGGAATACTCCTTCATTGCAATGGATTTGCGCCATCTGCTCCTGCCGGTCTCCCGCCGCACCTGGTGTTCCGGCCCTTTCAGGGGCTCGGCTCGATCGGCGTGACCACCCTGATCAAGCATCGACATAGCCGTCGAATACCGCTTTACTCTCGGCTGTCCAGTCGGGCGTGGCGGGGCGCTTCCCTGATGACGAAGCAGCACCCGAACAAGCCCGTGACCAGCGTGTCCCCGCTTCCGAGACTTTCTCACTCAGTAAGGCTATGCGCCCGCCGCCACCTGCGGGCTACGCCGGCATCAACCGGCGGGCAGATGGGCCGAGGGCAATAAGCGGGCCTGGCGCAACGCCCCCAGATCAGCCGAGCCGGTGCAGAAGCAGGCGACGGCCAACTGGCGGATGACGATCTCGAAATGCGCGACAACTGCCTCGGTGGATACCGTAGCCGCGCGCAGCACGCCGGCTGCCTGCCCGGCGATGTCCGCGCCGAGGCGGATAGCCTTGGCTACGTCGACGCCGTCGCTGATCCCGCCCGACGCGATCAGCTTCACCGCTGGCAGCGCCCGACGTACCGCCTGCACGCTGGCCGGGGTCGCAATCCCCCAATCGGCGAACGCCATCGCCACTGCGCGGTCGGCGGCATCGCGGGCGCGCTCGCCCTCCACCGCGGCCCAACTGGTGCCGCCGGCGCCGGCGACATCGATCACCGCCACGCCCGCCTGAACGAGCGCACAAGCCACCGAGGGAGAGAGGCCCGACCCCACTTCCTTGGCCACGACCGGCACGCCGACGCTACGTGCGGCGCGAGCGATCTGGGCCAGGACGCCGCGCCAGTCGCGGTCGCCCTCCGGCTGTACCGCTTCCTGCAGCGGATTGAGATGGACGATGAGTCCATCGGCCTCCAGTGCATCCACCGCCCGGCGGGCAAGGTCCAGGCCGTCGGGCTGGCGCAGTTGCGCGGCGCCGATATTGGCCAGCAAGGGAACGTCTGGGGCGAGGCGGCGCAGCGCGCGCGTCAGCCCCTGGGAGTTGCGGGATTGCAGGCTCACGCGCTGCGAACCGACGCACATGGCGATCCCCAAGGCTTGCGCTGCCTCGCTCAGATGCCGGTTAATGGCCTCGGCGCGTGGCATGCCGCCGGTCATGGAGCTGATCAGCAGAGGCGCGCGCATGGTCTTGCCCAGCAGCGAGGCGCTGAGGTCGATCTGCGTCAGATCCAACTCGGGCAATGCGCAGTGTTCGAAGCGAATGTACTCCCAGCCGGCGGCCTTGGCCCGTGCCGTTCGACTATCCAGCACGATGTCCAGGTGGTCGTCCTTGCGCCGGCTCAGGTTGGTGTCGCTGATGCTCGCTCCATCCGCCGCATCGGGCGACGGCGTTGCGTCGGATCGGACCGACGGGAGCGCGCGCAAGCCGCCGCTTCCCGCGCGTTCAGGCCGGCGCACGCTGGCCTCCCTCCGCAGCGTCGCTGCGGTAGCGGCTGGTTGAGGTCTCGTAGTACTGCGCTCGGATGGCCGCCATGGCGTCGATCAACGGTCCCCACGGCGCGGGAAAGCGTTCTTGCGCCATCACCCGGTGCAGCATGCGCGTATGGCCGGCCAGCTCGTCGTTGAGGAACTCCACCACAGGCATAGCCGGATAGCGCTGCAGCAGCAGGATCGCCGCGTTAACTCCCTCGCCGGCCGACCTATCCTTTTCGCGTCCATGCAGATCGTTCTGCAAGCGCCCTATCGCGGAGATGAGCCGCAGGACCTGGCGAAACGCCGGATGCGCGCGCAAGGTCGCCATGTCCAGCCCCCACAGCAACGACAGGCAACAGAACACGTTCGTGTAGGCGATCGAGTCCACGCCGTTCTGCAAGTACTCGGCGTAGGACCATCGCTCCGCCCCTGCCGCCTGCGCGTGTTCGGCACGCAGCGCCGCGCAGTAGCACCGGGTATCCTCGAGAAGCTGGGCATAGTCGCGACGATCGTAGGCGAGCGCGGCGAGCGAAGCGCGCAGCACGGCACAGCCCTCGAATCCGGGGAGCGCGCACGGCACGCCCTGCCCCAGCGCCTGCTCCACCGCGGCGAGCTGCTCCGGCGCGATCAGGTCAAGGTCGTTGCAATCGTCCAGCCAGAACAGCAGCGCCAGTTCGCGATAGAACGCCACGATCAGCGTCTCGTCCAGCGGGTCGCGGCCGGTGCGGGCGCTGGTGTCGCGCAGGCTCGGCTGGATGCGCTGCAGGATGTACTGGCCGCCCCGGACTGCTTCCACGCCATGCTCGTCGGCGAACCCGGTCAGGGAACGCCCCCACTCCAGCACCTGTTGCAGCGCGCGATGGGTCGGGATCATGGCCCCGCTCCTGCTCCCTCGGCCGAGACGCGCCGCCCCCAACGAAGCGCCAGCCACAACCCGGCGAGTTCGGCCACGCGCACCACCCGGGTGGGGCAATACAGTTCCTTGCCGATCCACAGCGGTGTCTGGGGCAGTGAGTGCGCTGCGTGGCGGGCGAGCATCCACTTCAGCGCACCCGCCACCGCCTGCGCGATGCGCCGGCGTCCTGCCGGCTCTTCGCTCCCGTCCATCACGTGCAACGCGAACAGCGCATAGGCGGTTTCCTCGAATGTGGACGCGCGACCGGCGCCCCAGCCGCCGTCATCGCGCTGCGCCTGCAGCAGCGCTGTCAGCGCGCGCTCCTCGCGCCACTGGGGCTTGCCTTGCGCGAGCGCAGCAATCGCATGCGCGGTGGGATATAGCCACGAAACGTGCCATTTTTCGTTGTCCCATAGACCGTGCGGGTTGCGATTGGCCTCGACGTAGGCGCTGGTGCCGGCGGCGGGCTTTCCCAACATTCGCAACGCATGCAGGGCATGGATGTTGGTCGACACCGAGGCATTGCGCTCACCGGGGAAGGTGACGAAGAGCTCGCCGGTTTCGAACTGGCGCAAGGCGTCGGCCGCCGGGTCGCGGCCTGCAAGGCGAAGGACGCACAACGCAACGGCGGTGTCGTCCGCATCGGCCGCGAAGTGCAAGGCAGGGCCCAGACCGCGCACGCCCAGGCGGGCGTCGAGCTGCGCGATGATCACTTGCACCGCCTGGGCGAGCGCGGGATGCGCGAACAGACCGGCCAGATGCAGGGTGTACAGCGACCAGCATGGCTCGAACACATTGATTGGCCAGACGTTGGGAACGACACCTTCGATGCCGGTGCGCGTCGCCCGCGATGCCGCCTGCAGATACCCGCCCGTGCGCCCGACGTGCGGCGTTCTTCCCTGTGTGACGGCGTGCGCACGCCACGCGGCGGTGGCCGCCGGACTGATGCCGATGCTGCCGTCGTCGTCCGGGCATGCGGTGGCCGGCGACGTCCCCCAGGCTTCCCAGGAGTGCAGCAACGGATGGCCGCTCGGCAACGTCGCCACAGCCCCCAGCTTGAACAGGCGTGCTTGCCGCAACGGCAACAGCGCCGCGTGGCGCGAAAACGACAAGCCGCCCAGCAAGGATGCGGCCTCGTCGCACAACTGCGGCAGGATCAGCTCCGCGCCGATGGGCGCGTCTTCCGGCACCGCATGCGCGTAGGGATCGGGCTGGCGCTCGATGAACCGGGTTGCAGCCTGGACTGCGTCGGCAGCCCCGGGAAGAGGATCGGCATGCTGCAATGCCAGCAGCGCCGCCCACGTAGGCGCATGGCGAAACAGCGGGAAGTCCGCACTTCCCCATCCGCCATCGGCCTGTTGCTGCGCGATGAGCCAGGTGTACGCGTCCTGCCGACCGGTGACGTTGCCGTGGAACTGCAGAGCTCGCGCCGTGTCGTAGATGGACGGGCCGACGCTGCCGCCGTCGCTCATCTCGTTCAGCAGGTGGCGCAATTCGGAAAGGATCTGTTCGGACAGCGCGTTCACGCGGGATGTTCCTTCTGCAGAGGGCTAACGAGAACAGAAACGGGCAGACGCCGCGCACGTCGCCGCCGACACGGACACAGTGCAGCATGCAGCGCCCGCCGGCCGATCGCACCAGCACAGGGGCGAGTACTTACGGATGGGGCGCTCATGCGTATGGCGCGGACAGATAGACGTTGGCCCGCTGCAGCATCTGAGCCAGCGCTTCCGCACGCGGCCCCAGAGGGGCGATGGCCTCCCCGGCGTCGTGCAACAAATACAGCGCGAACTGGCGCGCTGCCTGCAGCCCCATGATTGACGCGCAGGTCGGCTTCTGCGCCGCCGCGTCCTTGCCGGGGGTCTTGCCAAGAGTCGCGGTATCCGCCGTCGCGTCGAGAATGTCGTCGGCCACCTGCAACGCCAGGCCAAAACAGGCGGTGTATCGATCGAGCGCACAGTAAAGCGTAGCGTGCGCGGCATCCTCCGTGATGGAGTATAGCGCGCCCATGCGAACCGACGCGCGCACTAGCGCTCCGGTTTTCATCCGGTGCATCGCTAGGATCCTGTCCAGCCCGGCGTGCTTTCCGACCAGGGACAGATCCATTGCCTGTCCGCCTGCGGCACCCTCGGCGGACACCGCCTGCGCTAGTTCGCGCACGAGAGCGATACGGTTGTCGCCCGGCGCATCCAGGCTCGTCAGGGTCAGGAAGGCGTGGGCCTGCAGCGCATCGCCGACCAGGATCGCAGTGGCTTCGCCGAACTTTACGTGCACGGTCGGAAGGCCGCGGCGAAGCACGTCGTCATCCATCGCGGGCAGGTCGTCGTGGACCAGGGTACAGGCGTGCATCATCTCGATCGCGGCACCGACGTCGTCGAGCATGGGCGCCGGCGTGCCCGCCAGTGCGCCGGCAGCCAGACAGAGCAAGGCGCGGGTGCGCTTCCCGCCATGCAAGGTGGCGTAGCGCATGGCCGCCATCAGCTCTGTCTTACCGTCGTCTTTGGCGCAGAGCAGACGCCCCAGAGCCTGTTCGACCCGCTTTGCGCCGTCCTGCATCCAGATCTCCGGGAGCAGCCCGCCAGAGGCGCCGCGCGCCTGCGCGCCCAATCCGCCGAATGTGGAAACGCCAATTCGGTCGCGTGGAGTGGAACCGGTCTGCATGTTGTTGATGTCCTTGTAGCTGAGATGGCCACGGCGAGCGCAAGTCGTCACGGTGTTGCCGGCGTCACACGAGTGCGTGCGCTGAGTGCAGCAATGCCGCGCCCCGCCGGCGCCGCTGCCTTGCCACACAGGGCATGCGATGCCAGCTCATGAGAAGCCTATGCGGATTGCCATGGACGGATGTGCGGTCGGGTAATAGCGCCGGCCTTTTTCGACGTCGCTCAGCAACTGCGGCCGCACCCCGGCCTTGTGCATGATCAGCGCCAAGGCGATGCAGAACTGCACCATTTCCAGCCATACCAGGTGGTAGCCGATGCAGACGTGTGGGCCGGTACCGAACTGCAGCATGTCCACGGGCCGGATCGGTTCTGTGCGTAGCAGCCACCGCGCCAGGCGGAACTGATCAGGCGCCTCGTGCAGCAGCACCGAGGTCGAGAAATGCAGCAGCGGGATGCATAGATGGGTGCCCGCGGGAATGCGCCGTTGGCCGAGTTGCAATTCCTGCAGCGCGCGACGCGGCAAGAGCGTGGTCGCCGGATGCAGGCGCAGTGTCTCGCGGAACAGCGCCTCGGCGACCGGACACTGCGCCAGGTCCGCGTGCCGGGTCGGCACCGCGCCCACGCGTTGCGCCTCCTCGACCAGGGCGTCCCACAGCACAGGCTGCCGCGCCAGCTCGATTACAATCCAGGCCATCGTCGAGGCAGTGGTGTCGTGACCGGCAAGCAGCAGCAAGCGAATATTCGCGACCAGGACGTCATCGGAGAGCGGACCGTCGCTGCTGTCAAAAGCGCTCACCATGTCGTTGATGAACCCGGTGCGCGCGGCATGCGCGCGCGCATCGCGGACGAACCGGCGCAACTGCGCGTCGATCCAGTCGCGGGCGGAGCGGCCGCGCCGCAAAGGCAATCCGGGCAGGTCGACCGGTGGCGCGATGATCAACTGCAGCAATTGCCGGTACTTGCGATGCCATCCCGGCAGGTCCTGCGCGGGGATTCCCATGAGGCTGAAGATGAGCTTCAGCATCAGGTCGCCGGTCTCGCGCAGGATAGTTACCTCGCCGCGGGCGCGCCACGCCTGCACCCGCGCCTGGATGACCGGCGCGAACAGGTCGCCGATCCCGGCCTGGGTCAGCCCCTTGGGCAAGAACGCTGCCTTGATGGCATCGCGCGCCTGCCGGTGCGCGCCGCCGTCCAGGGCAACCAACGTTCCGCCAAGCAATTCGGGCGCGATCTCTTCGATCAGCGCCGAGGACACGTCCTTGTGCTTGAGCAGAGAGAATGCGTCTGGATCCACACAGGTCATCAGATGTCCGGGAGGGCCGAAATCCAGCCAGAAGTGGCTCCCCAGCGTCCGTTCTGCTCGCTGCAGCAGGCGCGGCAGGTCGCAGACAATGGCGGGAAGATGCCCGACCAGGGGGAAAGCGCCAGGCATGACCGGGATGTCGCACCGCAGCCGGTGCCGACGGTTGAGCGGGTTGAGCAGCATGTCCATCAGCAGCGCGCCGCCGCCGCCGGTTCGGTGTCGCCGACAGGGCGCGCGGCGCAGCTGTTGCCGCCGTCGGCGTATGTCGGCACATGCGCCAGCATGCCGCCATCGATGCACACGACTTGGCCGGTGATGAACGCAGCATCGGCGGAGAGCAGGAACGCCACGAGTGCGGCCACGTCCTCGGGGCGGCCGACGCGCTGCAGGAGCTGGTGCCGGCGCAGATGCCGTTGCATGCACTCGTCCAGCTTGGCGAGGAGACGCTCGGTCATGATAAGACCCGGCGCAACCGCGTTGCAGCGGATCTGCGCATGACCGTACTGGGTGGCGAGCGAAGCCGAGAGCATGTTCATCGCCGCCTTCGACGCGCCGTAGGACGTCTGCGCCGTGTCACCGCTGAGCCCTTGGCACGACGACATGTTGACGATCGCGCCACCGCCGCGGGCGATCATCCGTGGGATGGCCTGCCGGCAGCAGAGCAGCGTTCCGCGCAGATTGGTCGCCATGGTCTGGTCCCAGACTGCCAGGTCCAGGTCGAGGATCGCGCAGTCGCGCTGGGTCAGATGCATGGCGCTCGCATTGTTAACCAGCAGGTCGACCCCCCCGAAGTGCCGCTCCGCCATCTCGAACAGCGCTGCCACCGCCTGCTCATCGGCGATATCCATGGCTATGGGCAGCGCGTGGCCTGCTTCGGCCGCGATCTGCGCGGTGCAGGCGATGGCCGCCGAGCCATCAATGTCGGCCACCACCACTCTGCCGCCCCCGCGCGCGATGGCGAGAGCGCATGCCTTGCCGATGCCAGCGCCGGCGCCGGTCACCACGGCCACCTTGCCTTCAAACCGTCCCATCGTGCCTCCTGAATTGCATTGTTCTTTCGCGGCATGCCGCTCGGCCTGCGCCGGAGAAGGCGTAGGGTCGGCGCTGGCGCGCTCGTCATGGCCGGCGTCGCTTTCGATCACCCGAATGGCGGCGACCGGGCACTGGTTGGCCGCAAGCCGCACGGCGGCGTGCAGCGCCTGCGGGACCGTCGCCACGCACACTTCGGCCACGCCGTCCGGTTCGCGCTGGCGAAAGGTGCCCGGCAGCGTCAGCACGCACTGCCCGGTAGTTCCGCACAGATCCTGATCGACCACGATGCGCATCTCAGCCCTCCTGCCGATGCAGCCGCACCGGCAGCGCGCGGAACGTCCTAAGGAACGCGGAGGGCTCCCGGGTCGGCTGCTCGGCCAATGCCAGCGTGGGGAAGCGCGCCTGGACCCGCGGCAGGCTTTCGGCCAACTGCACCCGGGCCAGTTGCGCACCAAGGCAGAAGTGGATGCCGTGGCCGAAGGTCAGCATGATCTTCCCGTCGATCGACATGCCAGGACTGGTGCCGCAGAACCGCACGGGATCGAAGCGATCGGGATCGGCGAAGGCGTCCGGGTCGCGATTGCCGGCCGCGATCAGCACGCGCACGTCCGCGTTCTTCGGGATCACCACGCCGCCCATTTCGATGTCGCGCTGGGCGATACGCGGAATGGAGCTGAACAGGGCAGGCGCGTCGTAGCGCAGGGCTTCTTCGACGAATGCCTTCACCCCCACGGCATCTCCCTTCAGCCAGTGCCGCTGTTCGGGATACGCCAGCATCGCCAGGACAGCATGGCCGATGGCCGCAGCAGTGGTGGCGAAGCCGCCCAGCAGCATGCCCCAGAGCATGCTGATCAATTCCGCATCCGACAGCGTCTCGGCATCATCGTCGTGTGCGCCGACCAGCATTGACACGATGTCGTGGCGGGAATCGGTGCGCTTGCGCTGTATGAGGTCGCCGAAGTAGGCCTGCACCCTGGCGCTGGCCTCGTCCCCCGCGGCGAGCTGCGGATCGCTGGCGTGCGGGCTCAGGCCTTCCAGAATGGCGCTGATGCCGGTGACGAGCGCGAGAATGTCGTCCGGGGGCATGCCGAACAGTTCGCCGAAAACCAGCATGGGCAAGGCCAGCGCGAATTCCTGATGCAGGTCCACTGCCTCCCCGCGCTCCAGTGCGGGCGCCATGCCGTCCAGGCGCGCTGCGACAATGCGAGCGATGGTCGGCCTCAGCATGTCGATCTGGCCGATGGTGAAATCGCGCGAGATCAGCCGGCGCAGACGCGTATGCGTTGGCGGTTCCTTCATCGCCAAAGTGGACGCCAGCAGACTTAGCGACAGGCTGGTCGCCGCACGCGGGAAATAGCGCGCCAGTTCACCTGGCGCCGGCCCCCGAAAAGCATCGCCAGTGGCTTTAAGCGCCCAGTAGATGTCGGCGTGGCGGCTCAACAGAAAGAGACCCGACGCCGCGCGATGTACCGGATCGTGCTCGCGTAGCCACCGCATGAATGGGTACGGGTCCTGAATGCACGCTGGCGACGCCAGTTCGGCGAAGGCGTCCCGGCATGCTGCCGTGGTTTCTTGCACGTCCATCTTGGTCACCTGTTGGCTGGCTGATCTGATCGGCGCGCGGCAGTCGCGCCGGCAACTCGAGAACATCGGGATTCCTGGTGGCGTCCGCGCATCACCAGAGCACCGGGAACTCCTCGAACCCGCCAGTGATGATCTCCTTGCGCAACTCCAGTTCTTCGGGCGCCACCGCCAGGCGCAGCGCGGGAAAGCGCTGGAAGATCGAACCGAACACCGCCTTGAGTTCCAGCCTGGCCAGCGCCAAGCCGATGCAGCTGTGCGGCCCGTAGGAGAACGCCAGGTGCGGGTTTTCGTCACGTCCGACATCGAAGATTTCCGGGTCGTCGAAATGGCGCGGATCGAAGGACGTCGCCGGCAAGCCGACCAGCACCTTGCTCTCCGCGGAAACATGCACGCCCGCGATGGTCACGTCGGTCCTGGGATAGCGCATGATGCCGTCCCAGCCCGCGCCCGGCGGGTACATGCGCAGGATTTCCTCCACCGCCTTGTCCACCAGGGATGGATCGCCCACCAGGCGTGCGCGCTGTTGCGGATGGCGGAACATGGCCAGCAGGCCGAATTCGATCTGTGCCACGGTGCTCTCGTGCCCCGCCACCAGCATGCCCGCCGCCAGGCCGATCGCCTCTTCCTCAGTCGCGTTGCCCTGGTCGACCGCCGCGAGCAGATCCGTCAGCACGTTGTCGCCCGGATCCTGGCGCTTGTCCCGCATCTTGCCGCGAATGTAGGTGCGGAGTTCTTCCCAGGCCAAGCGCGACGCGCTTCGCGGGCCGCTTTCATGCTGGTGCGTCATCACCTCGTCGGACAGCCCGGCGAAAAAGGCGTGATCCTCGTAGAGCACGCCCATCAGCGCGCCAATGACCATGGCAGGAAGCGGAAAGGAGAGGTGGCGCCGCAGATCGGCGGGCTGGGGCTGGGCCGCCAGCGTCTCGAACAACTGCGCGACGATCGCCTCCACTTGCTGAGCGAGCTGCTTCACCCTGCCGTTGCTGAAGGATGGCGCCACGATAGTGCGTAACCGCGTATGCTCGCCCCCCTCGTGCGAGACCAGCCATCCTGGCGAACCGAGAATCACCGAATCCGGGGTGAATGCCGCCGGCGGCATTCCCGCGGGCCGGAACGCCGCGTCGGTCAACACCGCCTTGGCCTCGTCATAGCCTGTCACCCACCAGCCTTCGTGCCCGGACGGGAAGCGCACGCGGTGGATCGGACCGTTGGCGCGTAGCGCCAACATCTCGGGGGATGGCTCAATGTGATCGACGCGCCACATCGGCAGCGTCGGCAAGGGTTGTTCGGACATGGTGGCACTTCACTCTATAGCCAGGGCGGAAGGTGACCGGCGGGCGCTGCGGCAGCGAAGACCTAAGACGGCATATAGATGACGTCGTCCGAAGGCAGACCGATTATCAAGAACGGCTGGCGCGTAACTGTCTAGGCACATCGCGCGGCGATATGCAGAACGTTATCCTGCACCTTCGAGGTCAGGATAAGGTCGGTGTGGTGGGCCTTTGAGCCGCCGCCAGCCAAGATTTCCTGCGCAAGGGTCGACAAGAGCGGCGAGCTGTTGGGTAAGGGCGGTTTCGCCGAGGACCCCATGCCCATAGACGCTATCCGACGCGGATTTGACATTTTGCTTTTCTTTCTTCGTTCCATTCGTGCCATCCACGAAATGAAAGTCGGTCGGCGGCTCCCGGCCCGCAACGAAGCGGCTTCAAAACTCGTGCCAATTTGGCCAACCGAAGAAAAAAATCTGTGATGCTTTTAGGGGCTTAGCCTGAGGCCAGAGAAGAGCTAGGCGAAATAGGCCGGTGTCGCGGGCCAACAAAGGCGACGGAACAGTGTCGGACAGAACGCCTCGGCGACCTTTAGGTCGGGCTTGCGACATTCTGGTCCAGTTTCGAACATAAGAGGCGGCGAACAGACACGATTGGGGAATTCGATCCTCACGGGGCCAAGGCGCTTGCCCAAGAGCCCCCGCTCATGGTCGCTGCGACAGGCGCATGTTCGCGATAGCCGTGCCGGCGCACCAATGAACGCTAGCGCCACACGTTACGCAATGACTGGAGTGCCCTCCAGGCTCAGGTAATGCATCGGCTCGGCTTCCGGTTCGTCTTTGCCCAGCCGGGGCGAAGCGCCGAATATCCGCATCATACAGCATCGTTGTTGCCTGTGTGACGAGGCGGTTATAGCGCGCGCCCGATCTTCTAAGACACGGCCTCCGAGA
The DNA here is from genome assembly GCF_000502215.1 of Mesorhizobium sp. L103C105A0. Classification (NCBI taxonomy): domain Bacteria; kingdom Pseudomonadati; phylum Pseudomonadota; class Alphaproteobacteria; order Hyphomicrobiales; family Phyllobacteriaceae; genus Mesorhizobium; species Mesorhizobium sp. L103C105A0. Next base: position 47,280 of record NZ_AYXF01000015.1, read on the forward strand.
AGGAGGGGCGGTCCAACAGCCCCTCTATTCCAAATGGCACGCCGCTTGCTGCTCCTGGTTAGAGCACCATCAAATCACGATGAAAGCGACTTGCACCATGCCCGACACGCGAAGCTCCAGACCGTGGCCTGAGGAGACGGTGCCCCTTGCAGCTGAACATCGGGGCATCGTCTCCTCCGGAAGTCCGATCTGGATGGCCGCTTTGCGCATGGCTGGTCCGATGCCGGCACGCCAACACGGGCAGCGCGCGCAAATGCGGTTTGCCGGTTCTGTTCAGCATGTGAGTGCCGAAAAGCCTTGTCAAAGGGTCACCCAAGCCAAGGCCGGCGGGTCACTGCCACATATCCACAACACGCTGAACCAGTCCAGTGACTCGGAGTCCTGTGACGCGGGTGTGTTGCATGAAGACATTTCAGGCCCCCATATGCTTGCGATATTGGCTCCTTCCGGCCGCTATCCTTTTTCGAAACGCAAGATCGCTAGTGACCGATCCGCTTCCGGCGCCATAGCCGTGGAAAGCAACCGGCTCGACGGTGTCCAGATCGCACAGATCGATTGCGTTCGGGTGGCCAAGACACCGCCAAGACGTTCCCACTGTCGGGAGGGAAAAAGGAGGTTGCGAGCCGCGAGGCCCTCATTCCGTGCCGGGCATACGAGCCTTTGCCCGGTATTGCGCCAGCCTCTGCCAGAATTCAGCGCAGTCTTCTTTAGGAGCAACTTAATGACAGTTCAAAAGAAAGTTCCCTTCGTCACCTTTCTCACGCGTGTTCACGATAAGTCGGTCGAGGGGCCAAATCCATATCGCTGGGAAGAAAAGACATCTGACGACTACTTTGCCGGCAAGCGCGTCATCCTGTTCTCGCTGCCTGGCGCCTTCACGCCGACCTGCTCGACCTACCAATTGCCCAAGTTCGAAGAGCTCTATGATGAGTTTGAGAAGGAGGGAATTGACGCGATTTACTGCCTCTCAGTCAACGACGCCTTCGTCATGAATGCGTGGGGGAAGTCCTTGGGCCTGAAGCAGGTCGAGCTCATCCCCGATGGCTCAGGCGAGTTCACACGCAAGATGGGCATGCTGGTTGCCAAGGACAATCTCGGATTCGGGATGCGCTCATGGCGTTACGCCGCCCTGATCAACAATGGCGTGGTGGAGCACTGGTTCGAGGAGGAAGGTTTCTCCGACAACTGCGAGGCCGACCCGTATGGCGTCTCATCCCCGCAAAACGTTCTCGAAACGCTGAAAGCCGCCGCATGACCTAGAAAACGTCTCACTGGCGCCATTGCAGGCCCCAAGAGGCTCCTCGACAGGATTATCGCACTCACCATGCAATCTTCAGCAAGCCTGTTTCAGCGCCAGAAGCAATCCATCGTCGCATCGCCTCAACTCATTGAGTCGATTCGCTTGCTGCAACTGGCGCATACCGAACTGCATCAGTTCGTGGAGCGGGAAATCGAGAAGAACCCGCTCTTGGAATCTGCGTCAAACGATGGCGGGCCTTTTGACGATGCTTCGATTTCGGGAGCGGATCAGCCCCTCGGCCCTGGTGCAAACGCCGTTGAAGGGCTGACCGGGGCAGGGTCGCCTGAACGGCTCGGGCAATGGAAATCACTTCGCAACACGACCAACAACCCGCCGGGCAATGGCCCTTCCCTCGACGAGTTTGCCACCCTCGCCGAAACATTGCACGACCATGTCGCTCGTCAGATCGCCCTCACTGCGTTCACACCACAGGAGCGGCTGATCGCTGGCCAGCTTGCCGCCGATCTGGAAGACACTGGCTATCTTCGGGCAAACCTTTTGGAGCTGGCCGAGAGCCTAAATGTCCATGAGGCTGTTGTGGAACGGGTTCTCGGAACCTTGCAGCAATTTGATCCACCGGGAGTTTTTGCGCGAAGTCTCAGAGAATGCCTCGAGATTCAGTTGCGCCAGCGAAACCGGCTCGACCCGGCAATGGCAGCTTTGGTTGCCCATCTTGAAATGCTTGCGCGACGCGATTTTGAGGCGCTGAAGCAGCATTGCGGCGTCGATGAAGAAGACCTTCTCGACATGATGCATGAGGTTCGTGCGCTCGATCCAAAGCCTGGGAACAGATTCGAATCCGGTGCGTCTGAATCAATCATACCCGACGTCTGGGTCACGCCCTCGCCGCAAGGCGGGTGGCAGATCGAACTTGATCCCGCCACGCTGCCGAAGCTGCTGATCAACCAAACCTACTATGCCGAAGTCACGCGTCAAACTGCCCAAAATTCGAAAGATAAAGCATTTCTCGACGAATGCTTGCAAAACGCGAACTGGCTAATCCGCAGCCTCGATCAGCGCGCCAAGACGATTGTTAAGGTTGCGGCTGAAATCGTGCGTCAGCAGGATGCCTTTTTGGAACATGGCGTCGCCCACCTGCGGCCTCTCAATCTCAGAACCGTCGCTGACGCGATCGGCGTGCACGAGTCGACGGTAAGCCGGGTGACCTCGAACAAGTACATGCTTACCCCGCGCGGCGTCTTTGAACTGAAGTATTTTTTCACCGTCGCGATCGCGTCCTGCCAAGGCGGCGATGCGCACTCCGCCGAAGCTGTCCGGCATCGGATCAAAGCGATCATTGCCGCAGAATCTCCCGGCGACGTGCTTTCCGACGAGGACATCGCTGTCCGGCTGAAGGAAACCGGCATTGATGTTGCGCGCCGCACCGTCACAAAGTATCGCGAAGCAATGAACATCCCCTCCTCCGTACAACGCCGCCGGGAAATGCGCTTGTGTTTTTAGATTTGAGTCAAGGCAGCCAACATCACGTTGCATTGCATCAAAGTGGAGACTTCGTTCATGACCCGATCCGCAGCAGGCGTTATGAACGCTGTTCTGCACGACCCAGAAAAGCCAGTCCCACCGTCTGGCCCGGCATGGGGTGCCATCATTTCGCTTTCCTTGGGCACCTTCGGGCTGGTCACGGCAGAGTTTCTGCCTGTCAGCCTGCTCACGCCCCTCGCGCATGATCTCGGTATCAGCGAGGGAGNGGGAGCGGCTGGACAGGCGATGACGGCGACAGCTATCGTCGGGGCGATCTCGGCGCCGACGGTGGCCATCATCACAAAGCGCCTGGACCGCAGGACCGTCATGTGGACAATGACGCTGCTGCTGATCCTGTCGGACGTTCTGGCGGCCGGCGCGTGGTCGCTGGCGGTTCTCCTGACTGCACGCGTCGTGCTCGGCATAGCGCTCGGAGGATTCTGGTCGATGTCGGCAGCACTGGCGATGCGGCTCGTTCCAAGCCACCTCCTGCCTCGCGCTATGTCGATCATCCTCACCGGCGTTTCCGTAGCTACCGTCTGCGCAGCTCCAATCGGCGCTTATGTCGGCGATATCTGGGGATGGCGAAGCGCCTTCATGCTCGCCGCAGCCGGCGGCGTCGCTACACTGCTCGTGCAGCTCATGACCATTCCGAGACTGCCTCCGATTGGAGTGACTAGCGTCCGCAGCCTGCTGGATGTGGCAAAGATTCCGATGGTCAAGGTTGCGCTTTTTGTCATCCTGCTGGTCGCTTCCGGCCACTTCGCCGGAATCACCTATATCCGCGCCTTCCTCGAAAAGATTCCCGCGCTTGACGTTGAGACGATCTCGCTTGTGTTGCTTGCTTTTGGCATCGGCGGATTCTTCGGCAATTTGGCCGGCGGGCTTCTGGCCGAGTACAGTCTCAAGGCAGTCGCGGCCCTTGCACCGCTGCTCATAGGGATAGCGGCTGTTTCGCTACTGACGGCGGGAGCATCGGCCTTCGCCTCGGGGATTGCGGTTGGCGCGTGGGGCTTTGCCTTCGGCGCGGTGCCGGTGGGATTACAGACGTGGATGGTGCGGCGAGCCGTTCCCGAGCAGGCCGAAAGCGCCGGTGTGCTGATGGTCGTAGCATTCCAAGTGGCAATTGCAGCCGGCGCGATTTTCGGCGGGCTATTGGTGGAGAATGCGGGGATCGCCAGCGCCATTGCCTACAGTGCTGTTGCCACGTTCGTCGCTGCCCTCATAGTTTTCCTGCTCGGCCCGAAGCGCGGAACCTAGACCGCCTGACAGGAGAGATCTCAGCAGCGCAGCGGGACGAGAGGTCCAATCGCATGCACGGCGCGGCGCGATCCTCCGCTTGCATGGACCCGCGGAAGCGCTTCGCCGGCTTCACCTCCGAGCATGGCGACGGACACCGGCACTGCCGCTTTCCACCGCTGATGCTGGCGGTAGTCGAGCAACTGGCCGATCACGGCGCGAATCGCGAAGCGCATCGTAGCCGCATCAGTAGGCTTGATCTCGACCATCACTTCGGGATTGCGTCAACCGCAACCGAAGGTCGTCGCGAAAACAAGCGGGAAGATCTGTCATGCTGAGGATGGACATTGATCTCGTACTTCCGCACATACCGTTTGTAGACGTCGGACGCTGCCGCTCCAGCCGGTCGGCCACGACTTCGATCATGAACGGGCGATGCCCCGACGGGAGCGACTGGCTCGCTTTCGATAATGCCTCTACTCTCTTGACGAATGCTCTGGCGGATCGATCTGTCGTATCGTTCGCACCACCAGCTTGCCTGGCCACCCCACCCTTTGACACGGTGCCTATCCCTCCGGGGCAGCACGAATGCATTTTCGGCGAGCGTCCTAGCTCTGAACGACCTGATCTTCTCCTTGTAGTGCTGGGCGGGTTACGCCCCTTGAACTGAACCCATATTCTGGGCGCACCTGCCGATCCAATTCGCCCTTAATCGTCTCGAAGAGCCGTAAACGTACCCGTCATTGGCTGCAACAAAGTTGCATTCTTCGGCGCAATAACCCTGCTTACTCGAAATGCCCCGCCACCGAGAGGCGGGCATCCGCGCTCCGGCCGGCGTAGTCGTTCATCCACGCAACATTAAGCAAAATAGGCATTTCTCAGCCTCTAGGGACGTCATGACGGATTCGATCGAAGGTTCCTATGTCAGACGAGTTGGTTAGTTGAACCGTTTTGACGCGAATTCTAATCGAGCCTAATCCAGCTGGTGAATGGTAGATTGTGGCACAACAGCCTTGGCGATTTCACATAGGTGCTTGTGGTGCGTGAGATAGATGACCTGACCTGTGTTCGCCATCTCCCCAAACAATCTGAAAACCTCCTCCGAGCGAATATGGTCGAAGGTTTCCATGATGTCGTCGGCGATGAAGGGAACCGAAGGCCGGAATTGCGCAAACTCGTAATAACCGGCGAGTCTCAGGGCAAGGTACAACTGAAAGCGCGCGCCCTTTGAAAGCGCATCGGTGACCTTGGATTGCCCGTCACCCTGCACCGCGATGAGAACCTCACCACCTTTTACAGGCTGGGTTGTCAGCCCCGAATACTGGCCACGCGTCATTAGCTTGAACGCGTCTGATGCGCGCGCCATCATCCCGGAGCGGTGGCTCTCACGGTAGAGCCGCAAAGCATTTCCGGCCGACATAATGCCAAGCTTCAGTTCGATATAACGGGTGGCCTTCTCCTCGATTTCCAACAGGGTTGTGCGCCGTTCGGCATCCAGGCGGGCAACCGCGCTGTCACCGCCGATGGCGTCCAACTTGTCTGCCGCGCGGGTCTGTCGGATCAGCTGTTGCTGGATGATTTCATCGAACTGGCGAAGCCGCTGCTCGCCCTCAGCCTTCTCGACCGCGAGGCTGTCGAAATCGATCGCGTCCAGGATCGAGCGTGCCTGGTCGAATCCATCGACTGCGAGTTCCGCCACTATCCGCTCCTCAAGTTCGGCGACGGTAGTGCGCAAGCCATCGCGCTCACGCAGCAGCTCGTCGCGTTCGACTACCTCGGACAGAGTGGCGACGCCAAAGACGCCCAGCACTTCATTCTTGCGGCGTTCGTGTGCCGAAATCTCGGTGTCGAGGATTTCGCGCGCCTCCTTGAGGCGCTTCAGCTCGTTGCCGAGGCTTGCCTTCGTTTCACGTGTCCGCTCGGCACGCTCCAGGCGCTCGGCAAGGCGGGTGGCCAACTGCTCCGGCTCGCCATCCTTAGTCGGCTCGTCGGCTTCGACCGCAACGGCGATGACCTCGACCAGAAAATTGGCCCTGTCGGCCTCCATCTTGTCGATACGCAGCTGCAGATCCTCCCGTTCCTGCAGGCTTCTTGACAGTTCGGCCAATTGATCGAGCACAGCGCCAACGCCTGACGCGGACAGACCGCTTTCGAGCCACGTTCCCTTGAGCGCTTCGGTAATGCCGGCCAGCCATTCCTCCTCGCGACGCTCCGCCACCCCTACCGCAACCCGTCGGGCAGCTAGATCCTCTTCTTTGGAACTCACCATCCTGAGCGCCTCGGCATACTCGGCGTCCACCTTGCGCTGCCGGTCCAGAAACAGCTCCGCGATGGCCATGATTGCTTCGAGGGTGTCGCCGGGCTCTGATACTATGCCGACACTTTCCAGCGCCGCTCTCATTTCCAAGTGTATCTGCTCGCCTGCGTCAGCGGCTCGCTCGGCTTTCAAGCGAGCAAGTTCGATCTGCTCCCAGGCAGCGAGCGCATCGCTGCGCGCCTCGATCTGATCCTCGATCCTTTCGATCAGGCGCTCAGACGAAGGTTCCAGGGCTTCTCCGAGGAGGTCGCTGGCGGCCACACGGATTTCCAACAATTGGGTATCCGCATCCTTGACGAGCTGTTGGCTTTGGATGCCGTTTCGTGACAGGTTGGCCGTGGCCTCGGCCAGGGCACGCGTCATTGCCCGGATCTCGGCCAGATCCGCCGCGCCGGCCAGCCGGCCTGCGCTGGCAACGTCATCGCGCGTCAGTGCCACGGCGAAATCGTCAGCGGTGTCACCAGTCAACACTGCGCGGTGCGTTGCCCACGCATCATCGCGGAGACGGCGGATGGCGGCAGCCGCTTCATCGTCGACAACGTCGACCGAGGCTCGAAGGGCATCCAATCGTGCGGCGAGCATTGCATGGTGGCCCTCGTATTCGGCGAGGCGTTCGGCAAGTACCGCGGTGTTCCTTGCCAGTACTGACGCTACTGTCTTCCAGGCGGCAATCTGCCCGGCGCTCGGAACCGCAACGTTGACGAGAGCGAGGGCATCTCCGTTCCATGGACGCAAGCGAGCCAGCGATGCCTTCCATCGGATTGTTCCCGCATCTCCCGCCTCGCGAGCCGTCTTGATCTCTGCCTTGTGTCCGCTTGCTCGCGCTTTCGACAAAGCCGAGCCCAGCCTTGCCCTGGCGGGTTCGGGCACCGCCCTTTCCTCGCCGACCCGCTGCCTTGCCACCTGCAACGCATCGAGTGCTGCCGCCGCCTCGTCGCGGGCGGCGCGCGCGCCCGTAGCAATACCGGACCTCTGCTCGACCATAGCGCGAACGACGCCAACTGTGACGGCAGGCAGAAGCAGTGCGGCAGGATCCGGCTCGGAAGACCGGCCCAAGGCGGCAAGGCAGCTTGCCACGGTGTTGTTGAGGATTTGCAGCCCCATCCTGCGAGTGGGCAAGTCAAAGCCAGCCGCGGTATGGCGCACCTTGCCCTCCGCCAGGCTGCGAATGCGTTCGGAAATCGACAGGATCCGTTCGTCCTCGTCGACCGCAGTGACTTTTGCCGACAGCCGCTCGACCTCATCGATGTTTGCGGACAGTCGCGTTCTGAGGCTGGCATCGTCATCGATTAGTTCGGTGACACTTCCCGTCCATGTCCGGGCTGGGGAGGTGATGTCCGGCAGCTGATCCAGCCGGGCAATCTTGCGGCGCATATCCGCCAGCATCGGCGCAGCACGTACGTGACGAGCAATGGTATCCAGCCTGGCCACCAGCACCGCCCGATCGCTGATGGTTCGGCCGTACTGCTGCGATGCATCGAGACGTTCGGCCTCCAGCCCCTCATAGGTCGATGCAAGTGTGTCGATCGCATCCCTGCGCGACTTCACGTCAACAAGGCGCTTCTTCAGCAGCGCCAGTTCGGTGCCATGCGCCTGCTTCCGATACAGCGCGTCTGCTTCGGCCTCGAGGGCGTTCAACGTATCGCTTGCGTTCCCAAGACCGGCGCTGGCCGTGAAGAGGAGCTTGCCGAGGTCGCCCCGCGATTCCAGGATCGATTTTCCGCCGGCTTCCAGCGTCTCGTCATCGAGTGAAAACATAGTCGTGTAAGCGTCACGCGACAGTCCGGCGAGATGCGCCGTGATCGCCACCTCGCTCATCGATTGGCCCGTCGCGTTCAATAGCGAATTAGTACGCTGTTTCGTACGCGTGAACGTGTGCTCGGAGCCGGCCAGTTCCAGAACCCCACCGATGCGCATGGCGCTGTACTCATGCAGGAAGTTGTAGCGGCTCCGTTCCTCGATGCCGAACAGCAAATCTAGATAGGCGGAAAGCGCTGTCGATTTGCCGGCCTCATTCAGGCCAAACACGATATGCAGATCAGGTCCGGATTCCGGTTTGGGTCCGAAGTCGATCGTACCATCGGTGAACTTTCCATAGCGAATGAGGTCAAGGCGCTGCAGCCTCATGACGCCCCACCGGACTTAAGGCGGGAAGTCACCAAGTCTGCGCCCTTGGAAAGCACCTGATCGAGGAACCGTTCCAGCCCGGCTTCGTCCTTCCCAGCAAAATCCCGTCCGTCGGCCGGAAGGTCGGCGACCATCCTTTGGACGAACGCCCTCGCCTCGGCGCGGAAGGCATCCGAGGTGGCATCGGCGCGCATGGATTGCTCGAGTTCGAAAATCGGATCAGCAATATCCTCGGCCGTCTCCGCCCGAGGTGGCGCGAGGTCAAGCTCGAGCTTCTCCACCCACGTATGGCCTAGCTGTTCCGCAGCCTGTTCGGCTTCGGCAAGAAGGAGATCTCTGTCGCGGATCAGCGCCCATAACAATGGTGATGTTCCTGTTAGGCCAACGCGGGCCACAGCATGACGCGACCGGACGGCGGCCCGCATCTCTTCGAGTGCGTTTCGAACACGCGCGACGGCCTCGGACCACTCCACTGCTCCCGTAAGGTCGACGCTGACCCTTTCGAACTGCGCAACGCTGGTCAGCCTTTCCTCGATCTGCACCGAACGGTCGTCTCGCACCGTCACAAGGGTGACTGATTTCTCGCCGGCCTCGTTGATATCCCTCCCCTGCGGTATTCCCGGCATCACCACCGTGCTTGCGCCGGAATGGACTTGGCGAAGATGAATGTGGCCAAGCCCCCAATAGTCGAAACCGTGGGCGTGCAGGTCAGCGATGCTGCAGGGCGCGTAAACGTCGTGACCGGGCGATCCGGCCAGACTGGTATGCATGATGCCAATATTGACGGCTCCTTCGCGAGCAGCCGGATATTTGGGCAGCAGGCTGTCCGGCGCCTTAGGGTTCGCAAAGCTCAAACCATGGAAAACGACGTCCACACCGCCGGCTGTCTGCAATACCGACTGAGCACGACCGCCAAAAATGGTCACGGTGTCAGGAAACACCAGCTGTTTGGAAATCCGCGACAGGGCGTCATGATTGCCGCGGATCTTGAAAACCCTGATGCCGGCCTGGTGCAGGCGTGTCATCTGCGCTGCCAGGAACCGCGCCGTCTTCATCGAGGTTTGATCACCATCGTATAGGTCGCCGGCTATTACCAACGCATCCACGCGTTCCTCTAGGCAGAGATCCACTATCGAAACGAATGCCTGGCGGCTGGCGTCGCCCACGAGCCCGGCAAGATCGGGATTACGCATCGCGAGCGAACGCAGCGGCGAGTCGAGATGAATATCGGCCGTGTGTACGAATCGAAATGCCATTCGGCCTCCGCCAGCAAAAGAGGTGTTCCGAGCTTCAACAGAGATTGCAACGAGGGCTCTACAATGCCCGGTCACACTTCAGCTAATGCCTCGCTCGCGGACTCGCCGGCCACCAACAAACCGTCTTGGGGCCGCAGCAAGCCCTTGGCAATCAAATCGGCGACCCCAGCTGAAATCAACTGCCGCAATTGTGCACTTGTGGCTTTGAAGCCCAGCATTCTCGCAACGGTTATTGCGATTTCTTCCTCCGTCGCACCGAGGTTGGATTTCACGACTTCCATGGCGCCTTGGGCGACTTCGTCCTGCGCAATCATTTCGGGCTTGCGCAATCCAGCGGACACGACGCCGCTGCGATCCCTGAGACGAACAGGAGCACCTGGCTTGAAGCAGAAGCTGCCTCGACGGGCTACTGCACCACCTCTCTGCGCTAGGCCTACCCCTCGCTCGATTGCATCCTGAATCCTGCCACCGGCCCGCTGCAGACCCCACGCGCCCCGAATACGCGAAACTATTTCGTCGACATGGATTGGTGTTTCTATAGCCACCACCTGCTCGACCAGTCCGGCCATGATTCCGCTGGGCGTCTCGTGGAGTTCGAACGATCCCGGTCGGTTTAGTTCGGCCTCTTCGTAGGCTCGATTGGGTATCTCGGATCCCTTTGTGCTTTCGAGACCGATTTCCGTCACGTTGCCTCTGTCGACCGTAACAACCTGCACGGCTACAGCACGATTTCTCTGGACCCCCAATTCGGCCCGCTCATCGAGCTCTTTTCTCGCAGCCTCAATTGCTAATATGGTTCGCTCCAGCTGCTCGCGTGGCCTCTGAAACCAGTCAGCGTTCCAGATGCGATGGATTATCCAACCATGGTCTTCCAGAACAGACTGCCGTAGCCGGTCTCGATCTCGGGCCGAGCGCGATGAATGATATTCTGCGCCATCACATTCGATGCCAAGAATATAGCGGCCTGGCCTCTCCGGATCAGCAACCGCGAGATCGATGAAGAAGCCTGCAATGCCAACCTGAGCATGAACCTGGTAACCCTTTCCGATCAGCGCGTTGGCTACCTGCTCTTCAAAGATTGAATCCATTTCGCGAACCGTGGCCTGGGCAAGCGAAATTCGCCCTGTTCTCGCGTAGTGCAAGAAGAGCTTGAAGGCGAAGATGCCTTTCCCTTTGCCACGCTCCAGGTCGATGTCCTCGTCTGTGATGGACGCGAATACTTCGCAGCTGCGCTTGGCGCGGCTTATGAGGACGTTGAGCCGACGCTCGCCGCCTTCCGCACCAAGAGGGCCGAAACGCATGGCCATGTACCCCTGCGCATTCTTGGCATACCCCACTGAGATCATGATCACGTCGCGCTCATCGCCTTGAACATTTTCAAGGCTCTTGACGAAGAATGGCTCGCTGGGGTGCGCGTGAAAGAACTCCTCCGTATCGGGATTTAGTCGCCGCAGCCCTTCGAGTTCATCCTGGATCGCGCGGCGTTGGCTAACCGAAAATGTTGCAACGCCTAGAGTCTCTCGCGGGTTCACCTTCGCATGACGGATGATCGCTTCGGCTACTGCTCTCGCCTCTACCGGATTGGTTCCTGTGCCACCGGAATCGAAGACCCCCTCTGGCACATGATGAAACCGCAACCCCATGCCTGCCTCTTGGGTATAGGGGCTTGGCACGATGAAAAGCCGGTTCTCGTAGAACTGGCTGTTCGATACGGCGATCAGAGATTGGTGACGGCTACGGTAGTGCCAGCGGAGCATACGCTGCGGCAAGCCGCGGGCCGTGAACAGGCCGAGGATGCTTTCGATGTCGGCGACCTGCGCGCCCTCACCCTCGTCATCTTCAGACTGCGAGCCTGTCACCTTGGCGAAGAATGTCGTGGGTGGCAGTTGGCGTTCGTCGCCAACAACGACCACCTGATTGGCCCTGGCGATCGAGCCGAGCGCGTCCACAGGCTGTATCTGAGACGCCTCGTCCATCACAAGAAGATCGAAGGACATCCTGCCGGGCGACAGGAATTGGGCCACCGAAAGCGGGCTCATCATGAACACTGGCTTGAGTGCCTGGATGGCAGGCCCTGCCTTCTGCATCAACTGCCGGATAGGCATGTGGCCCCGTCTGCGCGCCATCTCAGAACGAAGCAGTCCGACTGGTCCAGCTCCGCCGTCTCTTGAAGGAATTTTTCGGTGATGAGCCGTCACAACTTCGATGGCACCGGCCTTGATCCTCTGTCGGTCCAGATCCGCGAAGTCACGTACAGCCCTGGAATGCAATTCCCCGTCGAACCTTGCCAGCTCCGGCTCATCGGTCGCCATCGCTAGAAACATTTGTTCGTAGTAGGCCATATCGAAGACTGATCGCGCCGATCCTGCTGTAATCTGGCCGTCGGCCAGGCCGTCTATCAACTGTCCCAGTCCAGCCTTTCGGGCTGTTTCGGATCGCTCTCCATAGGCGACCCATTTTGAGAGCTGTTCCTGATGATCAAGCCACCCCTCCAGTCGAGAAACAACCTCGACTATCGCGACGTCTGGAAAATCGTCTACTCCAAACAAGGAGGGAGCATCGGCTTTCAAATCCCCTGCAAGCGCCTTCAATTCCCGCGCTGCCGCTTGGGCCGCTTCACGCGCTGAACGCGCCAAGTTTGCGATCTCTTTTCTTTCAGGCAACCGCGCAGCCAAATGCCGGATTGAGCCATTTTCTCTCAGCCAAAGTTCGGCTTGCGCGAGAGCGGCCCAATCGGATCCTCGACCGAGCCACGACGAGCCGAATGCGAACTTGCCAAGGCTTTCCCCGTCCTCGATCTCTTGATCAAGCGCTTGTAGTCTGCCTAGTCGGCGTAGTATCTCCACCCGCTCACTGATCAGATCTGGAACGTCAGTCAGAACCTGTCGTGACGCGTCATCGGCTTGAGCTACAGTGCTTGCCTTCGCTTCCATCATTTGCAGCGAGGCCCGCTCGGCGGAAGCCACGTCACCTTGCAGGGATGACGCAAGGTGGCCTAAATCGTTCCAAAACCCCTCGATAATCGGCTGACCGATGTCGATCACCTTACGAACTCGGACCGCACGCGCGCCCGCTTCAGAGCGCTCCGCCATCCGCCCGGCTATAATTCGCGGTTCCGAGCCAAGTCCCCTCAGCGTGCGCATCCACTCCACTAGGGCCTGGAGTGGTGCCGAAGACGATCTCTCACCGCGCCAATCGGCTCCGAAGGCGGAACCGCCAAAGGCGTCGCCTTCGCGCACTTTTGCTGCGGCCGCTTGGCCCTTCATTAGAATGTCGAGGAGACCCACTATCTCCGCCGCAGGCGCGCTAGGGGCCACCAAAATAGTCCGCACAAGTGCAGTGGCACGACGGTAGTCGCCATTCAATGCTTTCAATATTCCCGTGTGCTCGGCGAGCGCTTGCCGCGCCGCGGCCACGTTGGTACTCCACGCGGCATCAACAACTTTGCCCTGAAGCTCGGCTCTAGCAGTCTCTAGCGTTGCTACGCTGTCGGCAAGGTCACCAGCCTGTTCCAGCCCGGAGTCCCAAACTGTGGCTGCGAATGCCTCAGGGCTCGCATCGGGGGCTGCCGCAACTCTCTCGCCGGTCATCACTAACCTGAGGAGTCCTGCAAGCGTGTCCGGTAAAACCGTAGACCCCAGTTCTTGATTTAGCCGCTCAGCTTCTTCTCTTAAGCGCGGGAGCAACACGGTTAGCTGGCGCGCACGAACGAAACCATCTTTCGGAAAGTCTGAAGGAAGCTTAGCAAGCTCTGTCTCGAGACCTTCAATTGGCGTGTCGATAGCCGTCGCCACCAACTGCTCCGACAGTTCCTCGGATTTGCGGTTGAAATCTGTTCCTGTCCAGAGAAGCGATGCAATGTCCTTTGGACGCTCATCCCAAACCGGCGAGACTAGCGCCTCGGCAGGAAGTCCAGGTGCGGACGCGAGAAGCTCAGCGCGATCTTCTACCTCGCCGCTGTCGCTGAGGATTTGCGGAGGCTTCGCCTCGATCCGCTCAGCAATATCGGCCAGTTTGGCGTGCAGAGCCTTTGCTTGATCCAGCGACGACGCAATGCGTGGGACGAGCCTCTCAATGGTCGTTGGTAGGACGACATCCAGGCCAACTCCCCGCCATGGGTGGTGGATCGGCAAGCCGATCTCGTTGATCCGCTGAGACACGTCATCGAGAAGTTTGCGACGTTGCGAGACACCGTCATTCGTCCAAGCGGTGGCATCCTCAAGTTCAATATCAACTGTCTTTTGCCCGTTCTGCCTTAGTCGGGTTAGCTGGCCAAGAACCTGGTATGGAGTGAGTTCGGACGTTCCAAATGGAACATGCATCCTTGTAGCATGTGCATTGAGTTTATCCCTAGCCTCCAGCAGGCGTTCAGTAAGGGAAGAAGCAAGCTGTCCGCGAGGCGATCCGAGTTGCCAGGTGCGCCGCAACTCCTCCAGCATCATGCGCTTGTTTGCCTTGTTGCTATGGAGCTCAAGGCAGGCGTCCCCCACCCCCGCAGTGTCAAGCCGTCGCTTTACGACCTCAAGTGCGGCCATTTTTTCCGCAACGAACAACACGGTCTTTCCATCGGCAACGGCCGACCCGATAATGTTTGCGATCGTCTGCGATTTTCCTGTCCCGGGAGGACCTTGGATAACGAGGTCGCGACCCTTTCTTGCATCATGGATCGCCAGCGTCTGAGAACTGTCACTGTCGACGATATGCAACATTTCGGCAGGCGCGATATGCGGATCAATCGCAATGTCGTCCGACATCAGCGGTTCGCGTGTTTCGAAACCATCTGAAAGAAGCGAGCGGATCTTCGGTTGTTCGATAATCTTTGCGCCATCCGGCCAGAGATCCGGATCCAGGTCACGGTACATCAAGAACTTAGCGAACGAGAAGAAGCCGAGCACCATATCATCGGCAAGAACCTGCCAACCCTCTTTGGTCGACACTGCTTCGGCAACGGCTTCGAGATAGGCCGAGACGTCGAAGTCGTCTCCTACTTCAAAACGCGGCAGGGCGAGCTTGTGAATGCGGTCGAGATAGAGTTCCAAGGAGAGGTTTGCGGTAAGATCTTCCGTACGAGCTCGCAGCCGAAACTTTTCTCCAGCGGCCCCTCGCTCCAGCCGTACCGGGACCAAAATGAGAGGAGCCTGACGGATGTTTTCTTTGTTGCTCGGGTCAATCCACTTCAGCATGCCAAGGGCCAGAAAGAGGATATTGACGCCCTGCTCTTCCTCAAGTGTGCGGGCATCGTGGTAGAGATCAAGGAGCCGGCGCTGCAGCCCCGTTGGGGTCATCCTCGTCTGAAGCTTGGTGTCAGAATGTCGCGCAGATACCCCTCTGTCGTCGAATCCTTCGTCCTCAGGCTGAGCAAGAGCAACGGGGGAATAGTCGATTTCCTCGTCTGGAGGGCTGCTTTCAACCTGGCCTGCCTTCGGCCGATCCGGCTTGCCGGCCAGGAAGGTAAAAGCCTTTCCTTCGCTCACCAGCAATCGATAGATCTCAGACGACCTCTCGTCGACAATATCGATCGTCTTCGCGCTCTTTGAAAACCGTGGCACATTCAAAAGTCGGTTGCGAGCAGAAAGGTCGAGCAATTCCATCCTGGCTCGCTCGAGCTTTTCCTTTAAAGGCAGATCGCTTTGGAAGACCGATTTTTCAACTTCCGACACTCACACCCCCCTGATAGGCTGGACACATAGAGCCTAGACAAGGGCTGTCCGCAACATAAAATGCTGGTTTTTCAACCTCGAATGGCTGCCACCAACACTTCAATCGTTTAGTATTGTGAGCACTGCGGCTTGGTGGAAAAATTGCGGATGTTTGTTTAATGTTCCGGACACTTCGCATCCCCACCTTGATCTCGAGGTTCCCTTTCGGACAAAATGCCATCATACGTGTGGACGAGGTGTTGGCAGCTCTGGCATCCGCCTCGCCGGCCACGACCAACTGGCGCACAAGCCGACTTCTTTTTGAATCGGCCTCCTAATTTCATTCCGAGAAAACTTGTAGGCTCCAGCGCGGAAAGATGGTCGTGTTTACGGAAAAGGTAACTACAAAGTCGTGACTTCGGCTGATCTGCGAAGGCACCATGGTGTTCAAAGCGCCGAACTACAAGGCAAACCAGCGCCAGCGAAAAAGGCGCCTATGAATGGTGCAGAGGCACGTTACAAATCATGCAGCTTGCGTTTCGCAAAGGATCGGAAATTGAATAACAATCGCTATTCTCATCGTCGCCGCGCGCGACCAAGGCGCGGCGCTGAACCAATCGTCCGCAGACGTTTCTCTCCAGATGTGCGCTTGCCTCTGATCCTGGTGATCGTGGTGGCCTTGGCTGCTTACGCGACCCACTATTTTACAGGCTCGGGTGACCAGTTACGTGGTCTCGATATAGCGAACTCGGCCGGGTCGAGACGGGCGCCGATAGTAGGCATAGCATCGGTGATTGATGGAGACACGATAGAGATCCACGGGCAGCGCGTCCGCTTCAACGGCATCGATGCACCCGAAAGCCGCCAATACTGCAATGACGCTAGCGCACATCAATACCCCTGCGGGCGCCGGGCGGCCGAAGCATTGGCGAATTTCCTTGCGGCTTCGCAGCCTGTCCAATGCACATTTGTTTCATGGGATCGGTACCGTCGCTTCGTCGGTGATTGTCGGCGCGCGGACGGTGTCAGCGCCGCGTCCTGGATGGTCGAACATGGCCAAGCCTTGGACTGGCCCCGCTATAGCCACGGCGCCTATGCGCAACAGCAAACTAATGCTGAAACCGCAAAGGTTGGAATCTGGATTGGGACGTTTGACAACCCTTGGGATTGGCGCGAAAAACATGCCGAATCTGCGAGCCCAACCAAAAGCCCCCTTGGGCTTGTCAGCCGTCGCCAAGTAGCACAGAGCTACTCATGCCAACCTCGCCGCTTGTGCACGCAGATTTCATCTTGCGAAGAAGCACGTTGGTATCTCGCCAACTGCTCATGGGGGAGCAAGTTGGATCGAGATAGCGACGGGATTCCGTGCGAAGGCGTTTGCTGACCTGGGCTCACGCTTTGAGCCCATCCCCAACCATCACTCCCTAGTGTGCGCATTTAGCGTTATGAATTGGCGGTCGGAGCTTCGATGCAATTGCGCGAGTGCCGATAGAGCCTGGCAAAAGGGCTGGCTGACGTTTGTCTTGGAAAATTCCACCAGCTCGTTAAGTCCGGACGGGCTAGAAAACCGCAACGCTTCGTAGCGGCATACAGGGATCTGCCGATTGTCTTTGAAGCGCTTGTCAGGCCCGCCGTTTTTGTTTGGGTGAGCCCAGGTGTAGCTCACGATCTCCGCATCAGATGGAACTTTGCCGGTCTCGATAAAATTACTCGGGGCGAATTGGGTCTGCAGATCGGCATATCCGACTGCGCCGTATCGGTTTCCGTCCTTCACCAGCACTAGGTCAGGCATGAAGAAGAGCACCTGCCGACCCACATGGATTGAAGGAGGAGTAACGTTGCTGCGTACAACCTTCGGCAAGGAGCTTGTAAGTGTCGTGGGCTTTTTGTCGACCAGCATGCTGGCCCCGGCATTTCGCTTCCAAGCAGTCAGATCCTCTATCTTGCCGCCGGCAGCGACATGCCATCTCCCTGCGCAGCCGGTGAGAGTTTCGAACGCGCCGACAAGTCGCCCGTAGGCGGCCTCCGCGTCTTTTTCCAGATCGTAATAGAGCACGCTCACCCGGCGGTAACTGTCAAACCATTTGCCAATGAGCATACCCGGCACAAAGGCACCGATGCCCAGCACCGGTGCGGCACCTCCGAGCTTGGTCCCCACAAGGAAACCTGCAATCCCGAACAAAACCGCGAGTGCTACGGACAGCCGCGTCTGCGATTGCCTGGCATTGATTTCATCGAGCACATTGGCGAATGTCTCGTCACGCATTTCCACCACATCGCGGGACTCGATTTCTCTCATCACGACGCCGTCAGAGACGTATTCCGGGCGCGAGGATTGTGGACGGGGTTGCGGCGCAGATGGGGTCTGAGAGAGCTGAACTACCTTCTTCGCGCTGGCCTTGCCTAAAGTGCCACGATAGTAGAGCCCACCCACGCCGGCGTGGATGTAGTGACCTCTTGGCCCAGTGCCGATGCGGAGGCCCTTCACGCCAACGGAAGCGCCAACCCCACCGGACGAAAAGTTAAAGCGGAATGGTCCCGCACTGATCGATTTTCGAACGTAAAACCCCATAGCCCAATCCCCCCAACTCAACTGCCGTACCGACTAAGGCGCCAGTCTCTCGTCCCCATTCATGGCTTGGCGCCACCAACCGGCGCCAATTTTGATCGCTGCCTCACCCTAATCTCGATGCGCCTTCGAGCCCGTACATCGCCAATCTGCGCTCCGTCGGTGAGATGATCGCCGGGCAGGATGAGCTGACCACCAGACATCGGCAAAATCGTAAACCCCTTTAATGCGGGCATGTCACTGAGCACACTTGTAACTGAAATCGCGCGGGCCAGCCCAAGACCGGCATTGTCGGCGGGATGGAGTGAGCCGATTTCCACTTTCCCTGACAGGACCGGTTGGAGCCCCTTGTCCATGTTGGAGGATTCGCCCGCCATTGCCTGTTCGTCCGTGTGTCCAATTACCTCAATCACGTCGACACCGTACGAGGTCGCAGTCCCGGCGATGGTCTTCGCAAGATCGCGCAACTTTGTTTTGAAGGCATTCGAAAGCTCTGCGCTTCCGGTATCGAAATTATAGCCATCCAGTTCGCTGAGACTGATGATCGGCGGCCAATCGTGAGGTTTTGCTGCTTGCGTCGGCTCTGCAGCCTCCTTGAGCACATCAGCCAGATCCTGCAGCCCTTTGTCGGTGCCGGCGTAACCAAATTCTCTCAAGACCTTCGCCGCATCTATCATGGCCTTGGTCTGATCAATGCTTATGTCGTTGTCCGCAAGGACTTTCGCGACAGGGGCATTTCGCACGACCTCCTCCAGAGAAATACCTGCTTCCTTGACCGACTTAACAGCATCCTTGGCCAGGACCAGCTCGCGCCATTGTTCGTCGGGAACGGTTCCTCCCCTCGTGGGCTGAAACACCGCTTTTATCTGAGCCAGAAGCCGCTTGTTCTCGGCTTCGAGCCTCTGCACGTTTTCCTTGTTTGATTGAGTGGCTCGCAGTGCCTCATCGGTCTCTTTCTGCTTTTTCGTGATGATAGCACCGGCTGCTAGCAACAGGCAGAACACCAAAAGCAGCATCGTCTCGGCCATGGTCAGGCCCAGTATCAAACCGCGGCCAAAACCCTTGCGCTCGAAGGCGACCGAAGTCCCGCCAGCGTCACTCACCTGCCCCACCAACTGGTTCGCTTAGGCGGTTCCGTTCGTTCGGCGGGAGGCTCGCTTCCCAGAGTTTGGAAAGCGTCTGGTTGGGGCTCAGGCTCGACCCGAATTGGTGCGCTCTCGACGGTGTCATTTGCGGCCAGATCTGCCAGCGGCTGTTCAATCGCGATAGGAGCGTTGAGAGGGGGAACAGGCCTCGGCGCGTGAAGGGTTCTTCCTGCCAAGGTTGCGACAAGGTCTCCGGTGTCCTTGCTTTGCTTTTGCACCACTGCGGCAAGCGCCTGCGTCAAGCGTTGTTGCGCTTGGACGCTCTCCGCTGTTTGCTCTGCGGCTGCCACAGCCTTTTCCACACCTGCTGCCACTTTAGCCACAGCATCAACGATGCCCGCCATGCGGGCTTGCTGTTCCTGCGAAGCCGTCTCTGTTTTGACAGCATACTGAGCGACCGCGCTGCCAAGAAGTTTCACCATCGGCGCCAGATCGTTCTTAAGGACCTCATCAGGGACGACAACCTTCTCCAACTTGGTGGCTACGCTTTCGGCCTGTTCACCCAGTCTGCCAACTGAAGAGGACATTGAGCTGTTGGCTTTGTCGAGCAGATCGGCTGCCGCCTCGACGCGCTGTGCGATCGACGAGAACTGACTTTCGATCTGCCCAAAATTGTGGCTCAAAGCATTGCTGAGCTTTCCCGAGGCCTCTTGAACTGGTCTGATCGATTCCATCGCGATTTTATCCAGGGCCGATCTTATGTGCTCTCCGTTCCGCTCCGCTTGAACGGCGATTTCGGCAAAACCCTCCTCCAACATCTGATTGCTTACGCGGCGAAAGTCAGCGAATTCCCTAGTTACACTTTCCATCTCGGCTCTTACACGCCGCGTCATATCCGCGAGTTCGTGCCTGACCGTCCGTTCGATGTCGGCAGGATCGCGGCGCATCTGATTGTAAAAGATCCGCAAAGCAATGCCCGTGATCGTCGACGTCACCGCGATACCAAAGTTCCTCACGATTGTGTCGGTGGATCCTTCGGAACCAAACTGAAACAGCGATACGCCGAGACTCGTCAACGTAAACAGGAAACCCATGTAGTAGAGATTGTCGCCTGTTTGCTCATCGTGGAGCCGTAGCTTGCCGGTGAAGACGGACGCGGCAAGATAGATGAGCATCAGGCACACCGGTGCGCTCGCCGCCATTATAGGGTCTACGCCCGACAGCTTGGCTATTGCGATGAACACGCAGCCACCCAGGGTCAGCGTCGCAAAGACGAAAAGGGGCAGGCTCGGATGTCCTAAGAACGACTCCCCTCGCTTCTTGGCCATTAGTTTAACCCCTCCAACCCTACCAGCTTCTCAAAATCACCATGATGGCTTTGAACCCACCGGGTCCAGAACTCTGCATGTTCGAAAGAGCCAAATGGCTTCTTCGCCCTATCGACGTAGAGTATCGTAAACCCGACGCCATCGAGCGATGTCCCGTAAGTCCTGTCAGCCGCGCTATCAAGGTACTTCTGATAATCGAGACCCGAACGATATTGTGAGTACAGCGCCGTATGTTCGATCATATCTGACGCGACTATTATTCGCTTAGCGGTCTTCTCTTTCGCCAAACTGCTATCGAATAGCGACAGTTTGATTTTCTGAATTCCGGCCATGATCGGAGATTGGCTCGCGGATTCTCCATTGGCAATCTGGTCGGGAAGGTTCGTCAAAGGGTCCTCGAACGCATCTTCCCATTTCTTCTGCCGCCGAGACGGATTGTTCGTCCAGCTGTCGACCGTCGAGCCGTCGCCCGGATTGCATCCATCAAACATCACAGTCAGGTCGCCGGGCCTCGCGCCCAGCGTCAATATCTTGAGATAGCCGCCAGGCTCGACGCGCCCAATGGTCTTGCGGAATTCATTCTTCAGATCCGCCATGGTTATCGGCGAAATCGGGTCGGTGGCGTCGATCAAGACCGCTGTCAGGCTCACAGGTCCGTTCAGTGGGCAATTCGTGCTGATGTCGATTTGGTCCTTCCCGGATCTCGACCACATCCAAACAAAACCGGCCAACATCACAGCCGACAGCACGGCCAATCCGGCTGCTGCGACAATTGTGCCGCCACTGCCTTTCTTTCTTCTGCGACCCCGCCTAGCCATTCACGCTATCCGGATGAAGCTTGTCGAGATCTCGGTACTGTTCGATCCCGCGCTCGCATTCCAGCCCGATGAGCCGCACCTGAGCGTTGAGTTCTTCCTGCGCGTCACGAATTGAGGCGCCCAGGTCCTTCTCGCTCCATTCATCGTCGGACGATATCAGGGGTTTTATGCGCTCAAGTTTGTAGGGTGTGGCAAAATGTTTTGGCGCTGGCTCTGTGCGGGCCTGGAAATTGGCCTCCCTGTACTTTGAGAGAAGCTGGTTGCAGGCTCGCTCCAGCTGGTCTTGATGCTGCGCAAAGAGCGTCAGCAGCCTCGACCGATGGTCGATGATCGCTCGATGCTCCCTGCGTCTGCTCCCCAGCCGCTTGACGATGTCCTCCACCTTCTCGTTGTGCTCATCGCGCACCTCTTGCAGAGCCTCGATGAGCTCGCTCTTGCGCTCGATGTAGTCTTCCCGGCGAGCCACCAATCTGTTTTCGACACCCGCATAGCCCGGGTATGGGTCGAGAACGAACCAGCCGTCGATAAACGCAAAGATCGAAAACATGAGACCAATGCCGAACAGAAGCCAGGATTTCACGTCCATAAGGCCAGCCGGATTGGCGAGCATGCTGCGCACGACCTCGACGCCGGCTCCGTCCACAAAGGACCCGCTAACCTCGCGGTAATGCGCAAGCGCTAGGTTTATGGTCAATGCCAAGCCGATATAGGCCACTATCGACAGCGCGCCGATCAACTTCACAAAAAGCGATCTGTGAGTCACCAGGCGTGCACAGAATATTGCGAACAGCAGAGCGGCGCCGATGTTCAAAAACGAGAAAGCGGCGGCCTCGAGGAGCCCGCCAAAGAATCCCTGTTCATTTCCCTTTGCGAGGAAATTTCCGTTCATCGCCGTTTCAATGAGGAACAGGAAGATTAGCAGGGACACTCGGAAAACATGGGCCGCTCCGTGTTGAACCCTCACAGCCCGGACAAGCCCGTGCTTCTGTTTGAACCAGTCGTGTTCTTTCTCCGCATCGTTGAGCGATTTGCGCAATCCGTGAAGTTCGTCCAGGCCCACCGCGATCGAGGCCTTGAAATCGGAAACACTGGCGGCGTTCGCCTGACGGATCAGACCAAACTGCTCTTCAAAGTCGAGGCCAGCCAAACGGCCGGAGAGTAGCTGTAGGCTGTCTTCGAGTGTGTGATGTGCGGCCTTCTTTTCGTCCTCGACCCTCTCGATAACTGTGTGCTCTATATCGTCGAAATTCTTGGCCGTTTTCGGGGGCTGGTTAGCCTCGCCTCGCTGCGTTCCACGACCTTCAAGATCCATTTCGCGATCAATTTTCGCGACATCCAAGCTATTGAACAATTGGGTGCTGGCGCGGAAATCGTGATTTGCCTCTAGTAGAGACTCCCGCAGTTTATTTAGCTTTTCGAATTTTATTCCCACAGCACCGCACCCATTTTTGTACCTCTGCCCGCACAAATGGCTTCTATGCACAGTAGAAGCAAAGGGCAACTGCGTCTTCGCAACTTTGCGGTCCACTGCTCACGAGACGATCGTCTGATGTAAAAATGACAACGATAGCTGCCGTGGCAAGCGGACTTGGGCCAATGAATAGGCCAGGCAGCATACTCTTCTCCGCCGGGCTTTGTGGCGAAGGAACTGAAGATCACGCCAATGAGCTGCTAAAAATCGACTCCAGAGGCGTTCGCGCAGTAGCAGAAGCGCGCGCCCTCGGCGCGCACCACGCCACCAAAGTAAGCGCCGTCAATCTCGACCTCGCCTTCAAGGGTTTCGTTCTTGGTTTCAGCCGACAGGCTTCGCGCAGCTTGTGAGCCAGCGCAAAGGCGGTCTTGTACTGCACGTCCAGATCGCGAGAGAACTGGACCGCCGACATGCCCTTCGCGCCGTTAACAAACAGGCAGATCGCGGCGAGCAGATCGACAAACGACAGCTTGCGCCAAGGCGAAGATCGTGCCCTCGTAACCGAGAACTGCGCCCCCGCAAGCGGCGCACTTGAACTTGCGACGGGTCGGAATGTCGTAATGATCCAGGCACCCGCATTTCCGGCAAACAGGCTCGCCTTGAGTCGAAGCCCAGCGAAGGCGCTTGAACGCGTCGTAAGCCTTTTCCTCGCCACCCTTGTAAATCTCTTTCAGAGAAAGGGAGCGGCTTTCGGCGGAAAGGAGGAAGTGTTGGGCTATTGTCATCATATCCGGTTATATGCGGGACTTGTATCGCCAAATACAGGGGCCTGTACCACCGACTGTGATGATATTTTTTGAGGCGAGGCGATGGCAGGCAAGGACGACCCGCAGACCGTCGAATACGAGACGAAAGCCAAGAACCTTTTGAAGTCAGAGTTGAAGCGGAAGGGCGTTACCTATGCCCAACTCGCCGAAAAATTGGCGACTATGGACATTCACGAAACCGAGCGTAATTTGAACAACAAAATAAGCCGGGGGGCTTTAGCGCTGCGTCTTACTGCAATGCTTAGACGCTATCGGGGCATCCTCATTGCGGCTTTCGGAGTAGTTTTACTCGGGGCGGCTTTACCGCCAGACGAGCGCAAGAGCACTCAGCCCCAACATTCCGAACAGCATCAAGAGACCATAGGCAACCCTGTTGCGGCAAGCCCTCCGCCAGTCCAACAGGCAAATGAACCCCCAAGTTACACTAACCCATGCCAAGCAGGTCACGATGATCGCAGTTCCGATCTGTGTGCCCAGTGGAACGCTGCCGACGCTGCCCAACAGTCGGCGAACTGGACCACCATTGGCGCTATCGTGGGTGCTTTCACGCTCGCCGCTGCTATGGCCGCTGCTTACTACGCCAAAGAGGCTGCTAGGCACACCCAGCGCAGCGCCGACATTGCCGAAAAGGCTTTGCTCGATATCGAGCGCTCGTATTTGTTCGTCACCGCCACCAAACCGTTGGTGGGGGTGACGCACGATTGGGCTGACAAGCCCGACAACAAAAGACCAATTCCGGAAGCGGCATACTCGATCAAGAATTTCGGACGCACTCCTGCCATCATAAACGAGATTCGGGCGAGCCTCCGGCTTTGCAACTTGCCGCCAACTCCGCATTAGCATCCCGGAGAAATCAATGACGTTGAACGGGTGCTCGGGGCAGACGATGCTCTTAGCCCTGCAGCTTTTGATCGCGGCGGCCCTATCACAAACAATGTGCTGAATGAGCTTTTCCTGTCCGATACTCACATAGGGGCGGGTTCCCTTCGATATGTATCTGTATGGCGAGATCACTTATACGAGCGTCAACGGGATCTCCGACCAATTCGGATTTATCTACCGCTACTCGCCTCCCGGCAATACGTTCCATTTGCAGGACATTCCCGGCTACACCTACCGCCACCGTGAGGTGAAGAAACATAAGCAAAACGATGACTTATCGGCCTTAGACTTGCTCCGAACGCGTAAAAGCGGCCTCGGGCGGTTGCAAGATCGCTACAATGTTTATTTTTGATATCCGCTCGGTAAGGCGCTTTTCGCTTAAGCAACTAGGCGTTCTCACATTTTTTGTTCAAGAACAAGGCGTTACACAACTTGCCTACGAGGCGAAAGCGCCTTAAGTGTCAACGTTTACATACGCGAAAGTGCCTAAACATCCTGCCTGCTGCGGATGGAAAACCGCTGACTGTAAAAGCCCGCCAACCTTTCGGCGGGCGGGCTTCCACTGCCGGAACTGGAGAGTGTCATGTCGACAGCCCCGACAGGTCGGAAAGGGGTCGCTGGTTAGCGGCGCGAGATCAGCAAGCAGAGCCGGCGCAGCTCACGATCATAGGTATCTTCGTTGCTAAGCACTTCGACGCAGCGCTTCTTCATCCGAGTGACCTGGGCGTTCGACATATCGCCGACAACGCTAGCCAGATTCGGGTTGCTCGATNTCTTCGTTGCTAAGCACTTCGACGCAGCGCTTCTTCATCCGAGTGACCTGGGCGTTCGACATATCGCCGACAACGCTAGCCAGATTCGGGTTGCTCGAAGCGGTCGGGTTGCTGGGGTTGGCGGCTGGATTGGTTCCAACGCCGACATTTACGTCGGTACCGACCCCGGTGACGACACCGACATTGGCGCGGCCGGTGCCAATGGAAGCAGTCGCTCTGCCAGTGCCGCCGACGGAGGCTGCGGCATTTGCCCCAGAACCGCCTAGGGATACGCTAGCCGTAGCGCCGCTGTTGCCGCCCACATTAGCGCTGGCGCCTCCGCTGCCGACGGATACCCCGCCGACNACGCTAGCCGTAGCGCCGCTGTTGCCGCCCACATTAGCGCTGGCGCCTCCGCTGCCGACGGATACCCCGCCGACGCCTCCGACATTAATTCCAGCTGCAGTCGCTGGCATGCAAAGAATTACGAGAACACATCCGGCAGTCAGACTGCCCGTAAGAATTTCAAAAATTCTTGCCATAGTACGCCTCCTTGTTGCCCTGCAAAGGATGGGACATTTTTTGGGACCTACGGACCCCATAGTGACGCACTAGAGTTGAAAAACAACTTAACGGCCCGCGAAAGATTCGTTCTTGGATCATTACTTGGTAATTCTCAGGAGTCACATATAATAAAATTTTACTTTGGCTCCTACGTGATTTTTCCATTTGTCAGATAATATCATTCCCCAAGCACTCCAGGTGCGGTGCAACAAGGCTCAGGGATGACCGTCCGGCGATCAGTAAGCGGCTACTACCGCCGATCGGACATACAACGCTATATTAGCACCTTTTGACGAACCCGACCGGCGGGCCGAGCCAGAATCCCGTCAGCGCAAAACCTGCAAAATCGCTTCCGATGCTCGCCATTGACTAGCACGCAGGAAGTTCTGAGCGCCAAACACGGTGACCATCAACCTACGGCCGCTGGTAACTGTCGACGTCGAGCATTTCGCCTGGTTGAAAGCTATGTGGCGCCGAAGCGGAAGAAAACACTGCAGACCCCGTTTCCTAAAATCGTATCAGGGCATTAGCAGTTACGCCGAGCGGCCGCCGACCTATCGATTAACTCGGTCCGGAGCCAGAGCGTTATAAAGGAGCAAACACGCCAGAAGTGAGATGACGCTGCCTAGCAGTTGGTCTGCCGTCAGGCCGGAAAAATAAACGAGATCGAACGCCAGTACAGCCATCGCTCTAGCCACTCATGAATTGGAAAACCTAACGAGCTGGTCACCAAGTCCGGCCTGCTCAAGATCGCGCAGCGTGTCCTTCAACTCCTTGCGCTTGTAGCGATTGATGATGCCGGCTTAGGTTGTGGCGGCATCTAACAAACATTCGACTCGCGCCTGCCATGACGACGACCCGCCGAAGCGAGCATCGCGAGCGCACAGTATTCAAATCCCCCAAGGCGTCCGTCGAGATTTGACAACAGACAGATGGCGCGGCGCGAGCTCTGACGCTGTACGACTGACGCAAGCGGCTCTCAATCCTGGGCGTTGTCCTTGGTCCGTGTGAGGCGGCTTTCGCCTTCCTCCGGGCCGAAGCAGCTTTCGAAATCATTGCAGTCCCGGCAACTGGGGGAGCTGCACAGCGAAAAGCCTTCGGCCTCGCAGAGCTTTCGGTAAAAGTATTTTTTCCATTTCATGTTTTGGGTGTTGCCGGCCGCCAGCGTCGGAAAATGCGAGGCGAGCAGGCGGCCGAGGTCGCTTCGACTAAAAAGGCCAAGGTCTTGCCAGAGGTGGTCATTGCGCATGGCACGCCGGGCGATGATCTTGGCGAAGCGGGCGCTTGCCTTGTCGTCGGGCCGGGCATGCGCCAGCAGCAGTCCGCGCAGAAGTTCTTCTTCCAGATCCGGCTCAGGCTCGCTCCCCTCTTCCAAGGCAAACGCGTTGATAGGAAAAGCAGGGAAACAGCGGGACAGGACATCGCGCAACTCGGCGCGCGAAAGTCCGGTTGCCTCCGTCGCCGTCGCCTCGCCGGCCTCGATCTCCTCGAGCGCACGTGAAAGCACACAGGCAAGCACATGCTGGTCGAACCTTCTCTCCAGCTGCGGCCATTGGCCGGTGCTGAGCCGGGCATAATGTTGGGCAAATATGGCGCGTTCTCCTGGTTTCGCCCTATCAAATCATGCAGAGACCCGGCCTGCCGCAACATGGGTCGGGCAGTTCTTCGGTACGGCACTCCGGGTCGCCTCGCGTCGAGTAGTTCGGCAATTCTCGTCTGGTCCATCGGCTCTGGCGCAAATTCTGTGATTCGAAGAGGTTCGCGAACCCCGGCCCTGCCGTTTGCGCCTCACGGGGAACACTGGCGCCGGAATTTGCCCCGCAGAGTTGGACGTGAACCGTGCGGGACAGAGGTCGCGTGTTGAGTGCGGCCACATGGTTCAAGCCGCCAGACTCACGGTTGAATGCCGTCTCATCCAGAGCGTCAGCGAGTGAGTTCCAGCGCACGTTCAGGACAGGATCGCGCGCCTCGTGATGCAGGCAGTTCCTCCCCTTCCGCAACTTCAATGTCACCAGGCAGGATGTAACCGTCATTATCGAGTTTAAAGATGTCCGGCGCTTGCGCCGCGCATCGCGCGTGGCCCTGGCATTTGGCCTTTTGGACGATGATGCGCATGGCGCTGCCTCCATTGTCTGTGCCCGGGCTCGGGGCGGGCCTAAGACCAGTCCAGGATCAAATTTTCGATCCCGAACACATGGCCGCCAGAAGTTATCGGCGCCGTACCCTGCTTGATCCTGAAAGCCGGGATGCGCGCCAGCCACTCCTCCAGGCCAATGACAATCTCGCGCCGGGCAAGGTGTGAGCCAAGGCAACGGTGGGGACCATAGCCAAACGCTGCGTGGCGGTTGTCCTCCCGCTCCAAATCAATCGTGTTGGGGCATTCGAATTCCGCCGGGTCACGATTGGCAATCATCGTGGCGCAGGAAACATAGTCCCCCTTCCGGATCGGCGCGCCTTCGAAGTCGATATCTTTCGTGGCCACGCGGATCAACTGAATGGGCGGATAGGCCCGCAGCAATTCTTCGGTTGCGAGCGGGATGCGGTCCGGTTCGCTCCGCAGCAATTGCTGATCTTTGAGGTTGCGTGCGAGGTACGCCAAGTCAAAGCCTATAGCTGCTGCGACCGTGTCGAGCCCAGCGACGAAGACAAGCACGCCGATGCCGCGGACTTGGGTGTCAGTCAGCCGGCGGCCCTCGACCTGTGCCTGCACTATAAAGGTCATGAAATCGTCAATCGCCTCATCGCGGCGCATGGCTGCAAGTTCGTCGATGAATGCCACGATCGTCCGGGCAGCCACAGGTCGTTCCTTATCGTCGCCGTGGAGCAGATCTTTCCCCCAGCCGACGAATGTATCGAGTCGGTCATCAGGCAACCCCAGAAAGCGAAGAAAGGTGCTCACCGCGAAAGGAAAGGCAAAATCCTTCATCACGTCGCAGCTTGTGCGCGACGCGGCGATCCTTTCGATCAGCTCGACCGCCCGTTCGCGGACAGCCGGTTCCAAAGCCAACACCCGCTTTGGCGAAAGCAGCGGATTAAGCAGTGAGCGAAAGACGCCATGGGCCGGTGGATCGAGCTCAAGCGGGATCGTCGGCCAGTTCTCACCCAGTATGGAGGAGAAGATGCTGCGATGGCTGGAAAAAGTCTCTGCGTCCTGCAGCACCTTCCGTTGGTCCGCGGCACGGGTGATGACCCAGGTACCCCGGCCATCTTGCGTGTTGTAGCGGGAGTAAAAGATCGGAGGCCCGTCATGTACGCAAGCGACAGCTGCGTGTGGATCCCCGTTGGGTGTTGGTGGCATCCCTGGCGATGTAAACAGGCTGAAGTCCCTCACCATTTCGGGCGGGACATGATCTGGAACGGGGTTGGTCGCCATTTTGTTTTCTCTACATTGGCGTTCATGGCTCAATTGAGATTGCACCGCTGTTCATAAAGTCGATTTCCAGCATGGGCACGTCTCTTGTCGGGCGCCTTCTAGATTCTGTCGCCTGATACAGCCCACCTGCACCAGCGCGGATGAGATGGGTTGCGAAGTCGATCAGAGGGGCATCTCCGCCGCGCTCCGGTCATGAAGCAAAGCGGCCGCTTCCCCGTTAGGGTTGAGAGACTGGTCAATCACCTCTGCCCTGCTGATCAAATTGTCGAAGCAAGTCGCGTGCCGGATAGGGTAGCCATGGCGGTGCACCAAGCAATGCCAGCCTGCGCTGGGTCTGCCGCTGATGATCACCTGTCCATCATTCTTATGACAACGTCCGACAACCGACATCCGTGGTCGGTTTTGTCGAGCCCGCGACATCGGGCTGTTCGGCTTGTCTGTTGCTGCACAGCCTGCCGGTCGACGAGCGAGTAGATCGCTCGCACGGCCCGGATTGAGCAACGACGCGATCCAGCGCAAGGATCGGGTGCGGTCCGAGAAGACCCGACGGCGCTTGCGCGAGACGATCGGAAATATCAAAAAGGTCAAGCCGCGCTTCGGTTCGGCGCCGATGGCGTTTTATCGCTCGCAGGCGCTGCAAGGCTTTTCCGGCAGACGGCGATGCACTCGTGCGCACCGGTGCCGACCGGCGACCAGCTTGACTGTATAGATGCGGTCCATTCCGGCGTGCATCACCTGACCATGCGCATGCGCTACGACGGCATCCTTTCCGCTCATGGACCTAGATTTGCTCGCGAGCCGCTGTCGGAACGTGGTGCTGAGTCCTATCGCGGCCAATTCAATCCGAGGACCTGTCGGCAGTCAACACACCCCTGGAGGTCGGACCGGGAACGCGTGGCAGACTCTCGGCCAGAAACCGCCAGTCGCTGCCCTCGCGTTCGCCTTCCTTGCGCGTGCCGAAGAACTGGATGATCATCTTGCCGTCCGCGCCATAGGCTTCAATGGACGTAACGTGACCATCCCTCGTCGGCTTGCGCACGGCCCAGACCTCGCGGATGCGATGGGTCCTAAGATGCAGATGGAAGGTCTCTTCGAGCACATTGATCCGCGGCCCGATCTGCTTGACCGACCTGATCGGGCCGGAATGGATCTGAATGCAACCACGATTGCCGACAAAGCACATGATCGGCATCTCGTCTTCGGCCGCCTGTTGGAACAGGGCGCCAATGGCATCATTGTCGAGTAGCCAGGCGTCATCCTCGTCGGCCATACGCATCGCCTGGCAGCGGCTGAGCTTCAGTGTCTTCAACATATGGTAGAACTGATGCACGTCGCTTAGCCGGCCCCAGTGCTCGCGTAGGTCGTCGACCGTGGTGGCGTGGTCTGGACTCACTGCGTTATCGCGCGCCCCGCTCGCCTCGAGCGATATGATCGGCTCCTGGTCGGGGGATACAAGCTCTGCCGTCAGATCCTGATAGGCCTGCAGGTTCGAGGCGGGCGTGAGATGAGCTTTGTGCATCGCCTCGCCGGTGGCATCAAAGAATTGCAGGCTGCGGCGGATCTCGGCCCCCTCGCGCTTCTCGACGGCGAAGCCATACGCCCACGCTTTCGGGAAGATGCGCAGGTCGATCTCGTCGCCGAGCAGTATGGCATGCTGGTTGCCGGTGACCACTTTGCCGTAGACGCCAATCTTTTGGTGCACGGCACTTTCGTTGCTGGTGACCGCCATCACCTCGCCGACCGCTTCGAGGCCGGTCAGCAGATCATCGACGCGCGGCTCGATGCGCACCGCGCCGTGACCACAATGCGCCGCGACCAACTCGGCTTCCGAAATGCCCAATCGAGCGGCGAGATCATGCTCCCGGATCTTCGGATTGTCTTTGCACGCCCGCCGGATTTCGTCGGGCGACGGTTTCTCGCGTTGGTCCATGCTTACCCCTGTTTCTACGACGTGTGAGGATCATCTGCCCTGCCCGGGAACCTTCAGCCGATAAGGCGCGCCGAAATGCTCGATCCTGATCTGCTGCTGGCCCATGAACAAGGTGTCGCTGGACAGCGTGCGCACGGCGTCGCACCGATGCGAAAGCCGGCGAGCAGCCACATGCCGATGGCATCCCATCGAGCCGGTCGGCGGCTACTGGGCGGTGGTGAGCCAGTATGGATGTTGTCGCAATCGGCCAAGCGGGCATTCGGATGCCACGAGCGGCGCTGCTTTGCCAACAACGCGTATCTGACCACGGTCCTGACATGTTACTCCCTTGCTTCGCCCCATCATCGCGATGGCACCCACGGCATGGTTGTGGATCGGCATGCTCTTGCCGTCTCGCCAAACGGAGCTTCAAAAACCGTGCCAATTGCGCCGAGGCAAGCTCAGAAGAAGTTCTGTCCTTGGTGATGTGAGTTCACCCAAGAACTCAGGCCAACATCCCTCGTGCCGGACCCGACAAACCCGACAGCACGTGTCGATTGGCCGACACCTTATCAGCAATCAAGAGGCACCAGTGCGAGAGATGCCGCGCTGTGTTGAAACGTTTTTTGGCTTTGGCACGGTGCATGCAACGTGATGGGCAAGCAGGTCGCGGACTGAGGAGAATGGAGCCATGATTACGCTCACCGACAACGCTGTTGCCGCCTTCAAGACTGCTCTTTGCCGTGCCAGCGAGCCGGCGGAAGGCTTTCGCATTATGGTCGAGGCCGGCGGCTGCGCAGGCTTCAAATACTTAATGGGCCTGGAGAGCGTGTCGCGCGAGGGCGACGCGATCACTGACACAGATGGGGTCAAGCTGTTCGTGGACGCGGGCTCCCAACCCCATGTAGCCGGCATGACCGTCGACTTCCTCACCGGGCTCCAATCTTCCGGTTTTGTCTTCGATAACCCCAATGCGCGCGAAAAGTGCGGCTGCGGCAAGTCCTTCAGTTAAACGCCCGAAGCGTCTGTGCGGCCGACAGAGTGATTTTGCGGCAGAGGAGACTTATATGGCCGGCACAACAGATGTCCCCGTCCTAAAAAACAAGACAAGGTCAAAGCCGATCTCGGGACCGCCATTCGCTCCCAGTAGGATTCAAAGAACGTCGCCTCCCGAAGCAGCTCGGTTCCTGGTGGCACCCGAGCTGCTTGCGGACAAATCGCGCCGCTGCGCCAAATTCGGCTCATCGGTAGCGTTATCGCGTTCGGGCGTCCTTACCTGCGGGCTGACCTACGGCCACTGCGAACATGTCCATATCGACGGAGATCCGGTTTACGTCAAACACTTCGGGCGCCTGCGCGCGCTGCCAGTTCAAATGATCATCAACGGCATGCGCCAGAGGCTCAACGAGTCGGTCTAGCGCTCGCGTCATTCTGTTTAACTGAGGATCGCACCTATGAAGCCTGTCTACCTCGACAACAACGCAACCACACGGGTCGATCCTGAGGTCGTGCAAGCGATGTTGCCGTTCTTTAGGGATCAATTCGGCAACCCTTCGTCGGCACACGCTCTTGGCGCCTCAGTCAGTGCGGCGGTGAGAAAGGCGCGGAGGCAGTTGCAAGCTCTGATCGGCGCGGAGTTCGAGGATGAGATCACTTTCACCTCGGGTGGGACAGAAAGCGACAATGCAGCGCTTCTTTCAGCGCTCGAGGCGGCGCCCAACCGAACCGAGATCGTGACGTCCGCGGTCGAGCATCCCGCCGTGCTGACGCTCTGCGCGCATCTTGAGAAGACCCGCCGCCTCAAGGTGCACAGGATCCCGGTGGATTGCCGTGGTCGGCTCGATCTCGACGCCTATATGGCCGCCCTCACCCCACAGGTTGCAATCGTGTCAATAATGTGGGCGAACAACGAGACTGGTGTGATCTTCCCCGTGGCAAGGCTTTCCGAGTTGGCCAAGGAAGTGGGCGCCCTATTCCATACCGATGCTGTGCAGGCGGTCGGCAAGCTTCCGATGGACCTGAAGTCGACCGCAATCGACATGCTGTCGCTCTCCGGCCACAAGCTGCACGGGCCGAAAGGGATCGGTGCGCTTTTCGTAAAACGTGGCGTCGATTTCCATTCGCTGATCAAGGGGGGTCACCAAGAGCACAACCGGCGTGCTGGAACCGAGAATACGCCCGGCATAGCCGGGCTCGGCACGGCGGCCGAACTCGCCTTGAAATTCATGGACGACGAGACCACACGGGTAAAGTCGCTCCGCGATCGCCTGGAGGGCGGGATCCTCCAGCGCATCCCAAGCACCTGTGTCACTGGTGATCCCTTGCAACGGTTGCCCAACACCGCAAACATCTCCTTCGAACATGTCGAAAGTGATGGAATTCCACTTCTCCTCAGCCGCATTGGCATCGCGTGTTCCTCTGGCTCGGCCTGCACCTCCGGCTCTCTGGAACCAAGCCATGTCCTAAGCGCGATGAAAACGCCACACGCGGCAGTCCGCTTCTCCTTGGCGCGGGACAACAGCGAAGAGGACATCGACCGGGTGCTCGAGGTCATGCCGGGAATCGTGGGGAAGCTGCGCAGCTTTTCCGGTTCTGGGCCGGGTAGTCCGGTCTATGCGTGAGCCGCAGAAGAACAGGCTGCCTGTCATGACCGGTCATGTCTCCCTCAACGATACGACCTTGCGCGATGGCGAGCAGGCGCCGGGCGTCGCCTTCACCACGACGGAAAAGCTGGAGATCGCTGAGTCTCTTGCGGCGGCTGGCGTGACAGAGATCGAGATCGGCACGCCGGTCATGGGCGTCGACGAGATGGAAACAATTCGCGCCGTGGTAGCGCGGCGTCTTCCGGTTCGGCTCATGGCCTGGTGCCGGATGACGTCGTTGGATCTCGATGCAGCGATCGAGAGCGGCGTCCAAGCGGTCAATTTGTCGCTGCCTGCGTCGGACATCCAACTTGCCGCCAAGCTCGGCCTCGACAAGGCGGGAGCGCTCCAGGTCATCGATCATATGGTCAGGCGCGCCGCCGATGCCGGCTTCTTCGTCGCGGTGGGCTGCGAGGATGCCTCGCGGGCCAATCGGGATCATCTCGCCCGCGTCATCGAGACGGCCGCACGCGCCGGCGCAAGCCGCGTGAGGCTGGCCGACACAGTCGGTGTTCTCGACCCGTTTTCGACCTTCGAACTTGTCGCCCAGCTCGTGGTGCAGTCTCCAATCGACCTTGAATTTCATGCGCACAACGATCTCGGACTTGCTGCCGCCAACACGCTGGCCGGGATCCGCGCAGGCGCGCGCCATGCCTCCGTCACCGTCCTGGGGCTCGGCGAGCGTGCGGGCAATGCCGCGCTAGAGGAGGTGGCCGCCGCAATGGCGGTCTTCGACGGCGCAGACACCGGCATTGAGCTGACCGCATTGCCCGGCCTCGCCGCCCAGGTGGCTTGGGCCGCCCACCGGCCGACCGCGGCCACTAAGCCAGTCGTCGGCGCCGATGTTTTCACCCACGAATCCGGCATTCACGTCGCAGGGCTGCTGAAGGACTCGCGTACTTATCAGGGGCTCGATCCGACTCTCGTGGGCCGCTGCCGGCGGATCGTCATCGGCAAGCATTCCGGCGCCACTGCGATTGCCCATGTGTTGAGCGAAAGCGGTCGCGATCTCGACCCGGATCTGGCAGCCGCGATGGTGGCCCGCGTCCGGCGCGAGGCGGCCGAGACCAAATCGACCGTCACTGCAACTCGACTGGTCGAGCTCTACGATGGAATGTGCAGCGAGGGATCCCTCATCGAGCTGTGCGGGTCCAAGTCAGCCGTGCGCGAGCGCACAGAGGCCACAGTTTTGCGACCAGGAAGAATGCAATGAATTGTTCCGCTGACAGCCGCCCCATGGATGTCACTGACATCCTCGCACGACTGAAGCGCTTGTCGGCTGCAGAGGAATTCTTCTCAGTCCTAGGCGTCGCCTATGACCCGAAGGTACTGAATGTCTCGCGGCTCCATATCATGAAGCGTGTGGGCCAATACCTCGCCGGAGAAGATTTCTCCGGTCTGCCCGACCAGGTGATTGCCGCGAGGGTGCGCGCGACGCTCGAACGCGCTTACGAGGACTTTGCCATTTCCTCGCCGCTCGCGCATCGGATCTTCAAGGTGCTCAAGGACCACGATCCGAACAAACCTGCCGCGCCGGGTCACACCTTTGTTCCGTTCGACTCGGTACTGAAGCGGTTCGGACGGGAATGATCGGCGACAAGGGTGCGACGCGACAATGTCGAGCAGCCGCCAAATCCGGTCATCACCACAGCGCCGTCAGAAGCAACCAGCCGAAGTTGTAGGAAAGGGGGCAGCGCAAGAGACTTGGCACGAATAATGCGGATCAAGGAGATAACCGCAATGCCGCACCCGGACAGGAGCCTAGAGAAACCGCCAATGCACATCGTAATCTGCATCAAGCAGGTGCCGGACTCGGCACAGATAAGGGTCCACCCGGTCACGAACACGATCATGCGCCAGGGTGTTCCGACCATCATCAACCCTTACGACCTGTTCGCCCTCGAAGAAGCGCTCAGACTGCGCGACGCACATGGCGGCGAAGTCACTGTGCTCACTATGGGTCCGCCCATGGCAGAGGACGCGCTGCGCAAGGCGCTCGGTTACGGCGCCGACCGAGCGGTGCTCTTGACCGACCGCTATTTTGCCGGCTCCGACACGCTGGCAACCTCGTTCGCCCTTTCCCAGGCAATCGCGAAGATTGGCGAGACGTTCGGCACGCCAGACCTCGTCTTCACCGGCAAGCAGACGATCGATGGCGACACCGCCCAGGTCGGGCCCGGCATCGCCAAGCGCCTCGGACTCCTGCAATTGACCTATGTCGCGAAGATCCCTTCTGTCGACCTTGCTGCACGCGAGATCAAGGTCGAGCGCCGCTCCGAAGGCGGCACACAGATGCTGAAGAGCAGGCTCCCTTGCCTCATCACCATGCTGGAAGGCACAAACGAGATCCGCCGGGGCTCGATCCAGGACGCCTTGTGCGCCGCGCGGAGCCAGGTCTTGAAATGGAGCGCGGCCGACGCCGGCATTGAGGATCTCACCAAGTGCGGCCTGCGCGGTTCACCGACGGTCGTCAAACGTGTTTTCGCCCCTCCTGCTCGAGCTGAAAAGGCGGCACAAATCGACACCGCCGAGAAGGCCTTGCGCGATGTCGCTGACGAACTCATCACCGCAATCTTCACCCGCCAGCCGGCGCTGGAACATGAGCTCGCCTTTAACGGCGGCGCGTGACGGCAAGGAGCAAAACGATGTCGACCGCGAACCGAGAAACCCCTCGCCCTGCCGCCGGCCGCGCCGGCATAAAGAAGGAGTTGCCCGCTCATTTCAAGGACTACCGGCACGTTTGGGTTTTCATCGAGCTCGAACGTGGCGAGGTCCATCCGGTATCATTCGAACTGCTCGGCGAAGGCCGCAACTTAGCAGACAAGCTTCAGGTCCAGCTTGCAGGCGTCGTGCTTGGGCCGCCGGGAGAGGCCGTCGGGAACGCCGTTGCCGAAGCATTCGCGTATGGCGCTGACCTTGTCTACATCGCCGAGGCGCCCCTGCTCGCCGACTATCGGAATGAACCTTTCACCAAGGCGCTGACGGATCTGGTCGATACCCACAAACCCGAAATCCTTCTTCTCGGTGCCACCACACTGGGCAGGGATCTTGCCGGCTCCGTGGCGACGACCTTGCAGACGGGGCTCACGGCCGACTGCACCGAACTCGATGTGGATACCGACAGTTCGCTCGCCGCCACGCGTCCGACTTTCGGCGGTTCCTTGTTGTGCACGATCTATACGCTCAATTTCCGCCCGCAGATGGCGACCGTGCGACCGAGGGTCATGCCCATGCCGCAGCGGACCGATAAACCGGTCGGGCGTGTCATCCGGCACAAGCTTTCGCTTGCCGAGGATGAGATCGCTACCAAAGTCCTCGGCTTCCTGCCGGACAATCAGTCGGCGAAGGCAAACCTTGCCTATGCCGACGTCGTGGTTGCGGGAGGCCTTGGTCTTGGCGCGGCGGAGAACCTGCAGCTTGTGAAGAACCTCGCACGAGCAATCGGTGCCGAGCACGGCTGTTCGCGCCCGTTGGTCCAGAAGAGCTGGATGCCAGCTGATCGGCAGATCGGCCAAACTGGCAAGACCATCCGGCCGAAGCTTTACATAGCGGCCGGGATTTCCGGCGCCGTCCAGCATCGGGTTGGCGTGGAGGGGGCGGATCTCATCGTGGCCATCAACACCGACCCGAACGCGCCGATTTTCGATTTCGCTCACCTCGGTATCGTCACCGACGCGATCCGCTTCCTGCCCGCACTGACGGAAGCCTTCACCCGGCGGCTGTCGCCCCACAGTCGCGATAAGCTTGCGAGCTAAGGGATGGACATGATCGAGGAAAACTTCGACGCCATTGTTGTTGGGGCAGGCATGTCCGGAAACGCAGCTGCTTACACCATGGCCAGCCATGGCCTGAAGGTGCTGCAGTTGGAGCGGGGTGAATATCCGGGCTCCAAGAATGTCCAGGGTGCCATCATGTACGCGAACATGCTGGAGAAGATCATCCCGGATTTCCGGGATGATGCGCCTCTCGAGCGGCATTTGGTTGAACAGCGGCTTTGGGTCATGGACGACACATCCCATACCGGGATTCACTATAGGTCGGACGACTTCAATGAGGCGAAGCCCAACCGATACA
The DNA here is from genome assembly GCF_000502215.1 of Mesorhizobium sp. L103C105A0. Taxonomy (NCBI): domain Bacteria; kingdom Pseudomonadati; phylum Pseudomonadota; class Alphaproteobacteria; order Hyphomicrobiales; family Phyllobacteriaceae; genus Mesorhizobium; species Mesorhizobium sp. L103C105A0. The sequence continues at coordinate 84,874 of NZ_AYXF01000015.1, forward strand.
CGATCATCCGTGCCCAGTTCGATAAATGGTTTTCGCGTAAGGTGCGCGCGGCCGGCGCGACCGTTCTGTGCGAGACGACCGTGACGGAACTCATCCGTGACGCCAAGGACAGGGTGATCGGCGTCCGCACAGACCGGGCGGGCGGAGCCATCTACGCGGACGTGGTCGTTCTCGCAGAAGGTGTCTGCGGACTGCTTGGCACTCGAGCCGGCCTGCGCGAGATGCCAAGGCCGCAAACCGTGGCCCTCGCCGTCAAGGAAATGCATTTCTTGCCCGAAGAGGTCATTGAGCAGCGGTTCGGCGTAAAGGGCGATGAGGGCTGCGTGATCGAGGCGGTGGGCACGACCTCCCGCAGCATGGCCGGGCTCGGCTTCCTCTATACCAACAAGGAGTCCATCTCACTGGGCATTGGCTGCCTCGTCTCCGATTTTGCCGCGATGGTCGAGAGCCCCTACGTTCTCCTTGATGCCTTGAAGAGCCATCCTTCGATCCGGCCGCTGATCGCCGGCTCGGAAGTGAAAGAATATTCCGCACACCTCATTCCCGAAGGCGGCTACAAGGCTATTCCGCAGCTCTTTGGCGATGGTTGGGTCGTGGTCGGCGATGCCGCGCAACTGAACAACGCGATTCACCGCGAGGGTTCGAACCTCGCCATGACCTCCGGCCGCATTGCGGCTGAGGCAATCGTCGAGGTCAAGAGCCGCAACGGTCCGATGAACAAACGGAATCTCGCCCTTTACAAAGCCATGCTGGACAAGTCCTTCGTGGTCAAGGACCTGAGGAAATACAAGGACATGCCGGCCTTGCTCCACACCAATTCATGCAATTATTTCACGACTTATCCGCGGTTGATGTCGCAAGCTGCGCAGAACTTCATGCGTGTCGACGGCACGCCGAAGATCGAGAAGGAAAAGGCGACCACGGCGGCCTTCATCAAGGCGCGCTCGCGCTGGGGGCTGGTCAGCGACGCGGTCCGCCTTGCATTGGCGTGGCGCTGAGGGGAGACGAAATGACCAGCGCAGCGACGAAGTCACGTGTCGAGGACAAGCTTTACCAGAACCGCTACTTGGTGGATTCCGGCCGCCCGCACATCAAAGTGCGACCGCACCAGAAGCCGAGCGCGAATTTGCTCGCGCTGACCCACGTCTGCCCGGCGAAATGTTATGAGTTGAACGACAAGGGTCAAGTGGAGATCACTGCCGACGGCTGCATGGAGTGCGGCACCTGCCGGATTTTGTGCGGGACGACTGGTGAGATCGAGTGGAACTATCCACGCGGCGGTTTCGGAATCCTCTTTAAATTCGGATGACCGGCGCACGCATGCCCTATGCAGATACCGCGCTCAGGGACGCTACGATATGTGAAGGTGCTGACCGCGCCAAGCGAGCTGGAGATTACGCTCGCCATACGCTGGCCAATTGTCGTGAACGTCCTGCCCACATTTCTGCAGACGGGTGATGGAGAAGGCGTCGTCTGGACGCTGAAGGAGAGCCGGAGATTGCCGCCACTGCCGGCAATACCCACGCACCTCAATCAGGCACTCGCCGCCTCATATCACAGGCCGTAACAGATCAAGCGAATTGCGGCTGCCGGCCAGTCGCATCGGCGCCTCCGCAGCAAGGTATCTCCTCTTACGGCCGCATCCGAGCCATGCCGCTTGTCGCCCGCATCTGACGGCACGCAACCGGCTGATCGACGCGATTGACAAGAGGCCGGTTGGGTTCTGCCAGGGCGGCTCGTATCCTCGGCCTCACGCCATGGCAAATCGGCTACGCCCTGGGCCGGCATGGTATCAAGGTGAAGAAATTCCAGACGCCGCGATGACGTCAAGCGTAAGCAGCCCGGAGTGGTCTCGCTCACACTCTGCGCGCCCGAGGCTGCTAGCCTCGCGACCTATTTGCTTGTCCACTGTCGTAAGCCCGACAAAGGTGTGTCGGAGCAATCCGAAGGAATCTGACACGAGAAGCCTATTCGTGAACCGAAACAGCTCTTTGAGCTGGCATAGCTCTTGCGCTTTGAACTGCGACATCACGCAGCAACGGAGCCGTTCATGTCTGCACCGGCAATTTCGCTTGAGAGCCTCAGCACGACATTCGGTGACCAGTTGCTTGGCACCATGAAACCCGGTGGCTGCGCGTCTTCGTCTTGCGGCTCGTCGACAAAGCCCGACGACACGGATCCGGCTGTCTGGGAGAAGATCAAGGATCACCCCTGCTTTTCAGAAGAGGCGCATCACTATTTCGCGCGTATGCACGTCGCGGTCGCGCCGGGCTGCAACATCCAGTGCAACTACTGCAATCGCAAATATGACTGCGCCAACGAAAGCCGGCCTGGGGTAGCCTCTGAAAAGCTGACGCCCGACCAGGCGCTACGCAAGGTGATCGCGGTCGCCAACGAGGTGCCGCAGCTTTCCGTGCTCGGCATCGCCGGACCGGGCGACGCCTGCTACGACTGGAAGAAGACGAAGGCGACCTTCGCCAGGGTCGCCAGGGAAATCCCAGACATCAAGTTTTGCATATCCACGAATGGGCTGGCGCTGCCCGACCATGTCGATGAGCTTGCTGACATGAATGTCGATCACGTGACGATCACGATCAACATGGTCGACCCTGAGGTCGGTGCAAAGATCTATCCTTGGATCTTTCACGATCATCGCCGCTACATCGGCATTGAAGCCACCCGGATCCTGCACCAGCGGCAGATCTTGGGCCTGGAGATGCTTACCGCGCGGGGCATCCTCACCAAAATCAACTCGGTGGTGATCCCGGGCGTGAACGATGAGCATCTGATCGAGGTGAATAGATGGGTTAAGGAGCGAGGCGCGTTCCTGCACAACCTTATGCCGCTGATTTCGGACCCGGCACACGGCACGCATTACGGACTGAGCGGGCAGCGCGGCCCAAACGCAATGGAGATGAAGGCTCTTCAGGATCGTGTCGAAGGTGGCGCCCAGTTAATGCGGCACTGCCGGCAGTGCCGGGCAGATGCCGTGGGCCTGCTCGGAGAAGATCGTGGCCAGGAATTCACCGTCGACCGGATTCCCGGCGAGGTCACCTACGATGCCAGCAAACGCAAGGCCTATCGGGAGCTGGTCGCGGAGGAGCGCCGTGATCACGTCGAGGCTAGGAGAGAAGCGATCGGATTGGTCAAGGCAGCGAGCCCCGGCAAGTCCCTTCTCTTCGCGGTGGCGACCAAGGGCGGCGGCCGCGTCAATGAGCATTTCGGCCATGCGAAGGAATTCCAGGTTTATCAAGCCTCGCTGAAAGGGATCAGCTTCGTCGGGCATCGGAAGGTGGACAAGTATTGCCTTGGCGGCTGGGGCGCAGAAGCCGCCCTCGATGGCGTCATCGCAGCGCTTCAAGGCATAGATATCGTGCTGTGCGCCAAGATTGGAAATTGCCCGCAGGATCAGCTCGCGGAGGCTGGAATCAGAGCCACCGACGCCTGTGCCCATGACTATATCGAGACAGCAATCAGCGCGATTTACATCGCCGCATCTGGGACCCCCACACTCGCGGCGACGGCCTGAGCTGTCTCATTCATTCGGACCAGGAGTTAAAATGGCTTTCAAGATCATCGCATCCCAATGCACCCAATGCGGCGCCTGCGAATTCGAATGTCCTTCCGGCGCGATCAAGTTCAAAGGCGAGAGCTACGTGATCGAGTCACAGAAGTGTACCGAATGCGAGGGGGTCTTCGATGCGCAGCAATGTGCCTCGGTATGTCCGGTGCCGAAGACCTGCGTTCCTGCGTAACGGACATTGGACTGCCGACATGGTTGGGGGCTGCCTACGCAGGACGCATGGAACGCCTTGTTCGCAATCTCAGCCGCAAGAGAAATCAGGGAACGGACATGTCGCTCGGACGCGAAGAGGAGATCGAAATCCGCAGGCCTCCACGATTCATGCCGGGAGAGCGGGTACGTGCCACTCGCCACATAAGGAATGACGGCACCTATCCTGGCAGGGAGATCGGCGAAAATCTCGTGCGGAAGGGGGACGAGGGATATGTGCGCGACATTGGCACCTTTCTCCAGCAGTTCTTCATCTATGCGGTCGAGTGGATCGACCGTGGCACCGTCGTCGGTATGCGAGCGCGTGAACTGATGAGCCTCGACAAGGCCGAGGCGCCCTGCAGTGCTGAAAGCAATACCAATGAAGGGACGGCCAGATGAAAGTCATGATCCGCAGGACCGATGCTGGTTTGTCGGCGTATGTCCCCAAAAAGGACCTCGAAGAGCCGATCATCAAACTCGAGAAGGAAGAGTTGTGGGGCGGAACGGTCACGCTCAGGAACGGGTGGCGGCTCCTCCTACCCGATCTCCCACGTGATACGCGTCTGCCGATCACCGTCGAGGCAAGGAAGATTTCCGAAGAGGGCTGATGCTGCCCCTGGGTGCGTCGCGAGGAAACGAGATGAACACGATTCTGACATCGGGCCACCTCGTCATCGTGCGGGACAGTTTTGCTGAAAAGCTGCTTGACCTGGCGAAGGAAGCGCTCGCCGCCGATGAGGTGATCCCCTATCTCGGTCCGGGTCTTCTTGAGTTGAACTGTGTGGAACCGCCTGTGCCGCATACCCCGGAGGTTGTTGCCGCGGCACTCAATGCACGGGCTCCAGCCCCTTCCAGGATCCGCACCAATATGTGGTCGGTTGCACAGTTCATCGAACAGCGCCGGCATCGCCGGACGCTTCAAGCTTGGATGACCGACATATTCGCAGCGCCGGTGGGGCCGACCCCCTTCCACGCCTGGCTCGCAAGGCTGCCACTCTCCCTCATCATCGACAGCTGGTATGACAGCGCGATGCGCACGGCTCTGGTAGAGACCGGCCGAACGGACGTCGTTGAGATACAAGGCGTCACGCGCGCGAATGAAATCGGCAACATTTGGACGAAAACCTACGATTTGTCCGGGAGGGAGCTCGACCCCCGATTGGGGGCCAAGACGGTTCTCTATTCACCTCACGGGAGTATTACGCCCGCGCAAAACTTTCTCGTCGCAGATTCCGACTACGTCGAAGTCCTGTCCGAAATTGATATCCAGACACCGATCCCAGACGCCGTGAAGGAACGGCGCATCACCCGTGGATTTTTCTTCGTTGGCTGCCGCTTCAACGATCAGATGCTGCGCACCTACGCCAGACAGATCATGAAGCGCTCCCGCGGTCCCTATTGCACCGTAATGGACGCGGAAACCCTTACCAGAAACGAAGCGCGTTTCCTTGCGGCAAGCGGAATCACGGTGATCGACATGCCACTAAGTCAAGCGGCGGCTCGGCTTGTGGGAACGGGCACGGCTGCAGGTTGGGGACGGGATTAACAATGGCGGATGCCTTTGATGATGTCTGCTTCGGCTTTCCTCTAAGACGCAAAATGCAGTCGGGAATACACCCGTGAACAGTGATGCTGTCAGCAGCGCAACGAACGCACTGAATTCGTTGACCCATGTTGAAGCGGCGCACTGGGGCCGGGATTTGAGTACGCTGTTGCGCATCACGCGTATGAATCTGCGCCACCCGTGGCAGGTTGCCCTCGCTATGGGCTCGACGATCATGGCGGCAATCCTCCAGTTGCTCATTCCCCAGCTTCTCGGCCGGGCTGTCGACCAGACCCAGACAGCTATCGGGGGCGGTGTCGCGGGGGCCGCGGCAGGACAAGCGCTCTGGGCCCCGGCTCTCCTGCTGCTCGCCGTCAGCGCGCTACGCGGCGTTTTCACGATGGCGCAGAACTATTTTGCCGAAGCCGTCGGGCATCATGTCGCGTACGAATTGCGGCTCGCCTACTACGACAAGATCCAGCGTCTCAGCTTTTCCTTTCACGACCGGGCCCATTCAGGCGATCTGATAACCGCCGGAATGCTCGATCTCGACGGCGTGCGGATGTATTTTTCCACCGGGCTCATGCGGGTGCTCCTGCTGACGATGCTGATCGGGATTGGCGCTTACATGATGATCTCGACCGATCCCGTGCTCGGCTTGGCCGCGCTCAGCTTCGTGCCTTTTGTCGCTTGGCGCTCATCGACCACACAGCTTAAGCTGCGCGCCACCTGGCTCGACCTCTATGAGCGCCTTTCGGTACTAAGCCGCGTGATGAAGGAAAATCTCGCAGGTATCCGTGTGGTCCGCGCTTTTGCGGCTCAATCCTATGAGATGCTGAAGTTCGACGGCGCTTCCAAGAACGCGCTCGACCTCGCCAACGATCTCGTTGACATCTACGTACCCAACACGTCGGCGATGACCTTGTCCTACTTTTTGGCAATGGGATTGGTGCTTGGGATCGGTGGCAACAAGCTCGTCGCTGGCGAGATCAGCGTCGGAACCATGGCGACCTTCCTGACCTTCATGACCATGCTGCAAATGCCAGTCCGCCAGATCGGTCTCATGGTCAATGCGTTTGCCCGCGCTTCTAGCTGCGGTTCGCGGCTTTTCGGTCTCCTCGATCAGGAGATCACCATCAGGGATGCTCTCGAGGCCAGACCGCTTGAGATAAGTGACGGCACTCTGCGCTTCCACAATGTCTCATTTGCCTACCCCAACGCCGAAAACCGCGCCATTCTGAAGAACCTCAGCTTTGAGGCCCGGAGAGGCGAGACGATCGCGATCGTCGGTCCGCCGGGTTCCGGCAAATCGACGATGGCTCATCTGGTCCCCCGCTTTTACGACGTGACCGGTGGCGCCATCACGTTGGACGGCCAGGACATACGCAATGTCACCCTCGAGAGCCTTCGCAAGGCGGTCGCGGTTGTACAGCAGGATGCGTTCCTATTCACCACAACGATCGAGAACAACATCGCTTATGGCGATCCCTGGGCGAAGAGACAGCGAATTGAACGCGCTGGAGAATTCGCCCAGCTCCACGACTACATCCTCGGGCTCCCGGCAGGGTATGAGACGGTCGTGGGCGAACGCGGCGTTTCTCTCTCTGGCGGCCAGCGCCAGCGTCTCACGATTGCTCGCACCATGATGCTGCGCCCCTCCGTCATCATTTTCGACGACTCGATGGCCGCGATCGATGCCGGCACCGAGCTGCGCATTCGCGCGGCGATGCGGCGCTTCGCAAAGGATCGGGTGACGATCATCATCGCGCACCGGCTGAGTGCGCTTAAGCATGCCGATCAAATCCTTTTTGTCGATAACGGCGAAACCGTAGAACGCGGCACGCATGAAGAGCTTCTGGCGAAGCGGGGACGCTACAGGGCCCTTTACGATCTCCAGACGCGCCCGGGTGATAGCATTATTAGCCAGGATGGGGGCGCCCGCTGATGGACCAGGGCCGCGGCGAACTCGAAGCCGAACGTGACGATGGGAGACGCCCTCCGCGCGCGGTCGTCGGCTCGCACCGGATCGAGGAGGAGATGTTCGGCCGGGCTTTCGACAAGAGCATCCTCCGTCGCATCTGGGGCTTCGTCCATCCCTACCGGGCAAAGGTAGTTGTCACGATTGTCGCGATGCTGATCTTCACCGGGACGCAGCTTCTCATCCCCTTGATCATCCGCTACGCGATCGACCTCGGCATGAACCCGGCAAGGCCCGATCGCTCAGCCCAGCTTGCGGCCGTCGGCGCGTTCCTTTCGGCGATTTTGGTCAATTTCGCCGCCGGCTACATGCAGGAAGCCTTGGATGGGAAAATGGCCGAAACTGTCCTGTTCGACATCCGCCGCGCCATGTTTGGCCATCTGCAAAAGGTTTCGCTCTCTTTCATGGACAAGACTGAGGTCGGACGCCTGATGTCGCGCCTGCAAGGCGACGTTAACTCCATACAGGAGTTCCTGGAAACCTCGGTATATTCCCTAGGCGATGTTGCGCTTCTCTTCGGCATCGTTTTCGTAATGCTGTGGCTCGACTTTCGCCTCGGCCTCCTGACGCTATCGGTTCTGCCAATCCTGGTGATCGTCCGCATTGTCTGGTTGCCGCGGGCCCGCGACGCCTTCATGGCTGCACACGAAACCAATTCCGTCGTCAATGGCGCGCTGGCCGAAGCCATTCACGGCGTGCGGACCATACAGTCAATGGACCGCCAGCAGGTGAATTTCAGTCTTTTTGACGATCGGGCCCATGCCAACCTCAGGACCCACCTGATCGCTGCCAGATATGCACTGGTCATGGTGCCCATCGTCGATGGCATCACCGGCCTCGCCTTGGCCGCCGTTATTGTGGTCGGCGGCTCGATGGTCATGAATAGCCGTATAGATGTGGGCGTGTTGGTAGCCTACCTATTTTACATCCAGCGCTTCTTTGACCCGATCCGCTCACTCACCCTGCAATATTCGGTCATGCAGCGCGCCATGGCCTCAGGCAAGCGCCTGACCGATGTGCTCGACGTCAAGATCGATGTTAAGGACAAACCCAATGCCGAAGTGCTTTCGCCCGAAATGGACGGCTCGGTCGAGTTTAGGGACGTCACCTTCGGCTACGATCCGAACCGTTCGGTTCTGAAAAATGTCTCGTTCAAGGTCAATCCGGGCGAGACGGTCGCACTAGTCGGACCGAGCGGTTCTGGCAAATCGAGTGCGATGGCCCTGGTCCACCGCTTCTATGATGTTCAGCAGGGTCAGGTGCTGGTCGGCGGACATGATGTACGCGACCTCACCCAGGAATCGCTCGGCCGCCAGGTCGCCATGGTGCTGCAGGAGCCATTCCTGTTCACCGGGACGGTCTTCGAGAACATTCGATACCAGAAGACGGAAGCCACGCGCGACAAGGTGATCGAGGCGGCCAAGGCTGTCGGCGCGCATGACTTCGTCATGAGCCTCGCCGACGGGTATGAGACCCAACTTGGCGAACGCGGCGACAACTTATCTCTCGGCCAGCGCCAGCTTATCAGTTTCGCCCGCGCCCTCGTCGCTGACGCCAAGATCCTCGTGCTCGACGAAGCTACCGCCAATATCGACAGCTACACGGAATTGCAGATTCAGAAGGCTCTGATCAAGCTGCTTGAAGGGCGGACTGGCCTCGTCATCGCCCACCGTCTCGCCACGGTCCGGGGGGCCGACCGCATCATCGTGCTTCAGAATGGCCAAGTTATTGCGACTGGCAACCACGATGAGTTAATAGCCATGGGCGGCCTGTATTCCAAACTCTACTATCTCAACTACGCCTCCTTCGACGACCTTCCCGAACACGATACCACCGTCCAAGCTGGCTCTCAGACCTGACATCTTGGCGGCCTTGTGGTAGTGGCGTTGACTTTCGGGCGTGTCGGCAGACCACTCAGGCCACCGCATCCGGCCAGCAGCCAGCATTCAAGAACGAGCACTCCTCGCAATTCCTGAAGACCGGCTGCGAACGATTTCCTCCAGCATCGTATCCGACCGCGGTGCACCACCATCATCGGGCGAGCTCGCTGGAGGTGTTGGCTGGGCGTCGCAAAGCCGCTCGCGAGCGCGCCCTCAATAGCGCCGTAGCGAGTGACGGCTTTGCCACCGACGGGCCGCTGATGAAGCTGGATTAGTGGGCGCCGCACCGACGCCGCCCCGGGCGAGAAGAACCTCCTGCGGCTGGCTATGGGCAACGACTAGCGCCAGCGCGACGAGCAGACGCGTGCCGGCATCGTGACGCGCTCGGCTACCCTCTCCTTAGGATCGTGCATGTTCACACGATGGCCCAGACGCCAGCCAACGCACAAAGCTGGTATTCTGTGCCGCCTGCTCGTCGTCAGTTTGGCCTCCTCCCGATTGCCCGCCCCACCACGTGCAAGCTCGAGCACATGGTCAGCCAAGTCGAGCCATGATTTCGGATTGAATGGTCCTCGCGGTGTAAAGGGAAGCATCTAGCGGCAGATTTCCAAATGCCATTTGACAAAGCAGGTAGTTGGCACCTGCCTCTTCCAACTGATCTAGCAGAGCTTTTCGCACAGACTCTGCTGATCCTACCACGCACAATTCACTCTCGACTGCCGCATCGAAGGTTAGCGGCAAGTTTGGTGGAGTGGGGATAGCGTTAAGCTCGTAAAGGAATTGGAAGCTCTTGAGCCAGCGTGCGTAAGCAGGTGCCGCGAGCGAATAGGCATGTGTGTCACAACGCCCAATCACGACCATGCGGAGCAATCCGACAAATCTCCCTTGATCCTCCCCGCCTGCGTTGTCCTCTCGATAGGCGCGGAACGCATCAGTAGTTTTGCGAACAGAAGAGGAAGGTCCTACACACGCGATATTTGTTCCATTCGCAGCGGCCCAAGCTGTGGACTCGGGTCGATTGGCAGCGACCCATGTGGGCGGATGTGGACGCTGATGAGGTCTTAGCGTCAAAGGAACGTCATTGAGATCAAAATGGCGGCCTTGATAGCATAGCGTGCCGACCTCCCTCGAATTCACAAGTATTTGCATAAGAATTTCGCTGGCTTCGGCATAACGGCCCGGCACCGCGTCCGCACCAATCCCGAAGTAGCCCAATTCGGTCGGGAGAGCACCGCGCCCTATGCCCAGTTCGAGCCTGCCACCGCTCAACTGGTCCAGCATACAGATCTCTTCGAACGCACGCAGCGGATGATAAAGCGCAAGCAGCATCACCAAGGGTCCGAGACGCAAGCGCCGGGTGCGCTGGGCGACGCTCGATAAGAACAGATTCGGCGATGGACCTCTCCCATGGGGAGTACAGTGGTGTTCTGCGAGATGATAGGCATAGAACCCCAGCTGATCGCACGCCTCTGCTAATATCAGGCGATCTTCGTACTGCCGGCCTATATCGCGGCCATCCTCATCCAAATGATCGAAGATGCCGAAAGCCAGGTTTGAAGGAAAGACGTTTGTCACTCTTTAAGTCCCCGATTTTAAAAGCAGGCTGTTTTCTTGCTGGGATCACCAGCAAGTCGGAAGAGATGTGTGTGATCGCCGATTAGCGTCAGCGTAACGAAGAAGCAGAGCCTGACGCTTCCCTGCCTCTGGAGCTTGGCACCGTTAAGCTTCCAGCAATGTCGCCAGCGGCAGCAAGAAATTCATCCATCTGCTCTTTTGTGCCGATGCTGACGCGGATACAGTGTTCCAAGCCTTTGTCCGGAAAAAACGCGACAAGTATCTTTTGCCTCTCCAATGCTGCTTGCCACCATGAGCCGTCCTGTCCCGCGGGCACACGGGCCAGCAAGAAATTTGCGCGGGAGGGTGTTACGGAAAATCCGAGTTGCGATAGTGCAACTGTCACTCGCTCTCGTTCATCCTTGATGTGCTTGTGGTTGTCTGCGTAGGCGCCGCGATGCGCAAGCACGCTGATACCAACGGCATGCCCGATCACGTTCATGTTGAAGACGTTCTGGATGTTTCGCAGCCTTCCAATAATTTCAGGGTGACCGAAACCGAAACCGACGCGAATGCCGGCGGCGGCATAGCTTTTCGAGAATGACCTCAAGATCAGAAGGTTCGAATACCGGTTGATGAGGCGCAGTCCGTGATCGGGTGCAAAGTCGACGTAGGCCTCATCGAGGACAATCAAGCGGTCCGATTGTGCTACGAGGCGTTCGATATCGCTTATCGGGAGGAATGTTCCGGTCGGATTGTTTGGATTGGCCAACATAATAAACTTGGCGTCTTTTGCCGGACCAGAAAGCAATTGCTCCATTGGCAGGGAATGAGCTTGACATCCGATTTCGAGGAACTCAGCGCCCTGGAGCATGGCAAGTTTGCGGTTGAACGAAAACCCTGGCGACATCATCGCAACCTTGTCGCCGGGTGCGAGGAAAGCTCTGTAGATCAGTCCGAGCAGTTCAGACGACCCGTTGCCAGCGATGACCTGATCCCTGGAAACGCCATAGGCGCTGGACGCTGCTTCCCTCAGTCTGAAGTTATCGTCATCCGGATATAGATACTGGCGCTTGAGGGCCGCCACTGCACTTTGCATTATGATTGGCGGCAACGGAAACGGGTTCTCATTCGTATTCAGCTTGATAAAATTTGCGTCCGGCGCTGGTCCGTTGGACGGCAGAGCATCCAACTGTCGTGTCACTTGCGAAAGAGCCGAAAGCACAGTTTGCAGTTTTGCGTCGGACATATTTAACTCCGTTTCAGTCACACAGGGGCATCCGCATGAGCTCGCAACGAGAGCAACATGGCGGACGGGATTGGACGATGGCAGGGTTGCCTTTCACACAATGGTCGCAGCGCCGGCTGACATGGGAATTCAGCCACCTGTCCTCGGTCGAATCGAGTTGACGCGCACGCGGATCTGCATCGCTGCGCGGCGCCAAGGCGCTAAGCTGCTCAGCTCATGCCCAGGGTCATGCTTTCAAAGACGCTTGATCTCGACGCCGTATTTCCTCAGCACGTAGCCAATCTGGCGCGGGGTCAGCCCAAGCAAGCGCGCTGCCTTTGCCTGCACCCAGCCACATCTTTCCATGGCAGCAATGACGCGCTCTATATCGGGCGTCCTCGCGCCAATTGGGTGGGTTGCGCCGGCAAGTGGGTTAGTCGCGGCCGAACTGGCGGCCTCGTCCGGGGGCGTGGCCAAATTCGCTGACTCCGGCATGATCGGCGGTGGTTGCAGCGCGGCCTTGCCCGATCTGCACTTCCACAGCGCCTCGGCAAAGCATTGGCCTTGGGAGCAGGCAAAGTCGTTTCTCCCGATTGACAGTCCCTCGGCCAGGATCGCTGTCCGGTGCACGCAATTTTCAAGCTCGCGAATGTTGCCGGGAAACTCACATTTCATCAGCACTTCAATCGCACGCGGATCGAAGGTGAGCGTACAGCCGTTCTCGTCGTTGAACTTCTTGAGAAACTCAGCTGCGAGGAGCGGAATATCGCTGCGCCTTTGGCGCAATGCTGGTACCAGCAAGGGAACCACGTTGATGCGGTAGTATAGGTCGGCGCGGAACTCATTCCTTGCAACCGCCTCTTCCAGGTTCCTGTTCGTGGCGGCAATCACGCGAACATCGACCTTGATGGTCTGATTGCTGCCGACGCGCTCAAACTCCTGCTCCTGCAGCACGCGCAGTAGCTTTGCCTGGAACGAGGCCGAGATCTCGCCGATCTCATCCAGAAACAACGTCCCCTTGTCAGCGAGCTCAAAACGCCCCTTGCGGGAATTGAATGCGCTTGTGAAGGCACCCTTCTCATGACCGAACAATTCGGATTCCAGGACTGTCTCTGGGAGCGCTGCACAATTGAGTTTAACGAAGGGCCGCTTGGCGCGCGGCGACAACTCGTGAATTGCCTTGGCAGCCAGCTCCTTCCCGGTACCGGACTCACCTCGCAACAGAACTGTGGTTTTTGCCTTCGCTACGACCGCGATCTTCTCCAGCAGGGCGCTTATCGCCGGACTGTCACCAATCATCCCCTCGACGTGGACCTTTTTGCGCCGGGGTGCAGGGTGCTTAACATCAGAAAATTTCGTTTGCAGCCGATGTTCCAGCTCCGGCGTTCGCTCGCGGTCGACCGCGGAGAAGCGATGCAACTTGACTGTCTGTCCCACCATGTTGGCAATCATGGTAAGCAACCGGACATCATCGTCGAGCCGATAGCTTGACCTGCTTTCCAAAACCCGGTCCAAAGTCAGCGCGCCTATGGCGTTCCCATCAACACGAATGGGAACGCCGATGAACGACACGGTGTCGGAGGCCCCAAGCACCTCGATATCAGCGGCAGTGAAGGTCGGATGCATCACTATGTCGTCGGCGACAAGCGGCGTGTCGGTCGTCACAATCTGGTCGATGGCGTTGCGCGGCAGGCGCGAGCGGGAGGGCTCATTGCCGTTCGTGCCGCAGCCGCTGGCCACTGTGATGTCCAGTCCGCCCTCGGCATCGCAGAGAGCGATGATGCCGTGCCGCATCTGCACAAACGAGTGCAGGAGATCAACTACCTTGGCCAACTTGAGTTCGAGCCGGGCGGCATCGGCGAGTACTTTCGATATTTCGAAGATGCCGGTTAGCGCGCGCTCGTGCAATGCCACACTCGCAGGATTCGTGTCGGACTTTGGACAACCCTTTATCGCATTCGGCAGCGATATGCCGCAGTCGCGGGCATTCTGTTCTGACTTGCTCATGTTGTGGTGCATGTGATCCTCGATCTCGCGCCATCAAATCTAGGCTGGCGGCATGTGCGCCGCGACATCGTGGGCACGCGCGAAAATGCTCCGACGTGAACTCGTGCCGCCGCCGTGTGGTCGAGTGCAAAGCGGGTCTAGCCCTGACGCATCGCTTGGCTACTCCCTCCACGAGGCTTGGCCATGTTATTGGCTTGCCCCGGGCAAACACACGTTGTTTTCAAAAGACTGGAGCGAGGCGGCATAGTCAATCGAGCTTTCTTTCATCTGTGAAAGGAAACCTCGCGGCCTATGATAGGATTCATCAGTTCTATCTTTGCGATGAAGCAGAAATACCTGGGCCGGCCATGCGTTGCCCGAGCGGCTGACCGCGCGGAGTGTAAATGCGGGGCCGTGCCATTCACCAGCGCCCGCGAAGGAGGGTCGGGAGCGATAATAACCGCCAACGGCACTGGTCGGTTGCGGCAACCGCCATCTTTCTCGAGTTGATCAGGCGGCGGCGATGTCGGGTGTGAAGGCGCGAAGCTGGCGTTGAGTACGACTTCCTAGGCGGTGCTCGCAACTTCTGAATCGCATCGTCGTGGTCAGCACCATCACCGGCCTGGGGCCGAAATCGGCGCACTCAATGAGCGTATCGAAAAGTCTGAACAGATTACGATGCGACCGCTTGAAAACGGCTGCCCCTGCTGCGGGCGTTGATTTGCAAAATGGGTCGTCCAAAAGGCCGTCCGAATTTATTCTGTGATTGCAGTGGCTGCATGGTCGTAGGCTGTCTAGAAACGAGCGCTTCCGAACAGGGGTAAGTTAGCCTGTCATCTGGACGGCCTTGAACAGGCGACCTATTGGTACGCGCTGGCGCCAACGATGGGGCCCGGTCCAAAGCCGGCCAACGAGGAACCCACCACGCTCTGTGCAGCAAAACCGCTAGCCAGAGGGATCGACCGGCGGCACTCTGCCACAGACCATCAAGGGCGTTGGGACCGCGGCCTTGCCCGCTGGTCTGACACCGCATTCCTCCATCATTGGCGAGCCCACATCAGTTCAGGTGATCGGATTCATCTGGCATGGGTATTGCGGCGGCGTTGGTGCAGCGTTCGACCGGAGCGCCGCGATAGGGAGAAGCCCGGGAGAAGTCACGCCACCTCGATCCGGTCAGGGAGAGAGAAACAGTGTCAGCTGCACAAGTCCGCGGCGCGAGTCCCGCGCCCCGCAAACCCTTGTACACCAAGCTCTACGCCCAGGTGCTTGCCGCCATCGCGCTCGGCGTCGCAATTGGCTATTTTTATCCGGAGACCGGCGAGAGCCTGAAGCCGCTGGGTGATGCCTTCATCAAGCTGGTCAAGATGATCATCGCGCCTGTCATCTTCCTGACAATTGCGACCGGCATTGCCGGCATGAACGATCTTCATAAGGTCGGCCGGGTCGCCGGCAAGGCAATGGTTTATTTCCTCACCTTCTCAACGCTCGCGCTGATCGTCGGCCTCATCGTCGCCAATGTCGTCCAGCCTGGCGACGGCCTGAACATCGATCCGGCCTCGCTCGATGTCCAGGCCGTGAATACCTATGCCGCAAAAGCCAAAGCGCAGTCGGTCACCGGCTTCCTGATGAACATTATCCCGCCAACGATCGTCGGTGCCTTCGCGGAAGGCGACATCCTGCAGGTGCTGTTCTTCTCGGTTCTGTTCGGCATGGCGCTTGCGATGGCCGGAGAGACGGGCAAGCCTGTCGTTTCCTTCCTCCAGGCGCTCATTGTGCCTGTCTTCAAGCTCGTCGGAATTCTGATGAAGGCCGCGCCGATCGGCGCTTTTGGCGCGATGGCCTTCACCATCGGCAGATATGGCATCGGTTCGGTAGTCAACCTCGCGATGCTGGTCGCGACGTTCTATTTCACCGCCTTCCTCTTCGTGTTCGGGGTTCTCGGCGCAGTCTGCCGTTACAACGGCTTTTCGATTTGTTCTCTCATTCGTTACATCAAGGAAGAGCTGCTGCTTGTCCTCGCAACGTCCTCCTCGGAGGCGGCGCTCCCGTCGCTGATGGAGAAAATGGAGAAGGCGGGCGCCAGGCGTTCGGTTGTGGGTCTCGTCATCCCGGCCGGATATTCGTTCAATCTGGACGGCACGAATATCTACATGACGCTAGCGGCTCTCTTCATCGCACAGGCGACGAACACGGATCTGTCCATCGGCGATCAGGTGCTGCTGCTGCTCGTAGCAATGCTTTCCTCCAAGGGCGCTGCAGGTGTGACAGGTGCGGGCTTCATCACCCTGGCGGCTACGCTCGCGGTAGTTCCGAGTGTTCCCGTTGCTGGGATGGCACTGATACTCGGCATCGACCGATTCATGTCCGAATGCCGGGCGCTGACGAATTGCGTCGGCAACGCAGTGGCATCCCTCGTCGTCGCACGCTGGGAAGGAGAGTTGGACCGAGCACAGATGAAAGCTGCCTTCAGCGGTCATCAGCTTACCGAGGCATCAAACCGGCTACCCTCCTGCAAGTAAGGTGGGCGGCCCACGACCTGTGAAGTCGCTTAGCTGGTCACATAACTGAACGACCGACCCGCAGCCTCTAAACGGCTCCTCACGGACCATGTATCAGAAGCGCTAAATGTGTGAGTGCAAATCGTCACCGCCCTTTAAGCGAATGAGCCTTTCAGTATACCCGGCCGGTTTACGTCTGCAATGATGTTCGTCCAACACGCTGTGCCCATTCGTATGGGGACGTCTTCACTTTGCCACCCGAAACCGAAACGCGTTAGGCGGACAGAGAGCCGGCCCGCGTCAAAAACCAATCAGAATAGGACCTATGACCAAGCGCCCCACAATTGCCGATCTCGCCCGCGAAGCCCGAGTCAGCGTAGCAACGATCGATCGGGTTCTGAACGCCCGCCATCCGGTGCGCGAGGAGACCGCGCGGCGGGTCCACGACGCCGCCCAGGCGATCGGCTATCATGCTGCCGGGCTAATCAAGCAGCGGTTGCGGCGAGACCTACCGCACTACCGTCTGGGCTTCATCTTGAGAAAACCGGCCCAGCATTTCTACCAAGATTTTGCGCGCGAGGTCGAAGCATCGGTCAATTTGGCCCAGTCCTTCCACGGCATTCCGCTCGTCGAATTCGCCCCGTCACATATGCCGAGCGACCTGATCGCGCCGCTCAAGGAGTTGGGCGCACGCTGCCATGCAATCGCGATGGTGGCACCGGACCACCCGAAAATCACAGCAGCGGTTGAGGACCTCAAGGCCAAGGGCATTCCGGTTTTCTCGCTGCTTTCCGACTTCGCCGCCGGCGTGCGACAGGGGTATATCGGCCTCAACAACCGCAAGGTGGGGCGCACGGCCGCTTGGATGGTTTCCAAGGTCGCAAAACGGCCCGGCAAAGTGGCGGTGTTTGTCGGCAGCCATCGTTTCCAGGGGCACGAGCTCCGTGACGTCGGCTTTCGCTCCTATTGCCGTGAGAACGCGCCCACGTTCGAGGTGCTGGATCCGGTCATGAACCTCGAGAAACGGCAGATCACCTACGAGGCAACGCTTGATCTCATGCAGCGGGAGCCCGAGCTCGTCGGCTTCTATGTCGCCGGCGGCGGCATGGAGGGCGCGATCTCCGCGCTCCGAGAAGAGGGCAAAAGTCGGGATCTCGTCGCGATCGTGAATGAAATCACACCTGAGTCTCGGGCAGCGCTTGCAGATAACATCGTCACGATGGCGGTCGCCACGCCAATGCGCCGGCTTTGCCAGGAGCTGATAACGCTGATGACACGGGCTATCGAGACCGGCACCGCTGAAACACCCGGACAGACATTTCTGCCGTTCGACATCCATCTGCCGGAAAATATATGAAGGCGGAAGCGCGAGGTAGATTGCCTAGATCCGCAGCGTCAACCTCCACCGGCTTCACTTGCCAACATGCCCCACGTTCTCGTGCAGGGGGTGTGGTCAATGATCCCGCACGGCAGGAGCCGAGCGAGGCCAGCACAGTCCATTTGGGGTCGACCTCGTCGACCGCCATCTCCTCGCCTGGCTGCACGTGAAAAGCCGCGGCACAGCCGGCAAGGTAGGAATTTAACCGGGCTAACCATCTTCTGGGACTTCGCACGCAAATCGAGGCGGCAGTCAATTCAGTAGCAGCCCGGGCGTGTGTTCTGCTCGTTCCGGCCCCTCGCACTTAGCAAGGAACTGCGCCGCTCTGCCGGGCCAAAGGCCCGACGCCCGAAGGGCAACCGCTCCTACGCGATCGCGTCCGCCTCCAGAAGCCGCCATCGAAAAGAATGCTCGCGTCGTCACCACCTACGGCCAAAGCGGGCAATCAAGGCAGCTGGCATCACTCTGCCACACATCCTCGACGAGCAACTCGCCTGAGATCAGCCCCAGAACGTAGGTAACACGCGCCGCGCCGGCGCTTGTCGAACATGCTGATCAGCCTGTCTTACAGGCGGTGATTAGGTGGGGCTCAACATCTTCCGGGACTTCGCACGCGATTTCGAGGTGGCAGTCGGTACCAAGAAACGAAAGGTCGGATCGGCGTGCCCGAGACGCTCAATGATTTCAGGCAAAGGCGCCAGGCGAGATGCCTCCTGCAACATCATTTCCCGCATCCACATGCTTGCCGGATCACTATTGTGAAGCTCAGGCCATTGGACGGCTTCCGTGAATGCAGGAGGAGGAAGTGGCGGCGGAAGTTGGACAATCCGCAGGGGTGTTGTTTTTGCGAAATGCTGCGCCAGCCGTAAGGGCATGGTCCCGATGCGGTTGGTGCCTGACAGGACGGGCGGGATCAGGCTAAAGCCCTGTACGACAACTTCGATACGTCTCTCGAAACCGTGCTCGAGCAAATACCATTCCTCCATGGTGGGCTGCCGGGTGTGCCTGAATTTGAGCACAACATGTCCCATGCACAAGTATCGCTCGAATGTAAGTGGCTCCGACAGCTGCTTGTTCGTGCCGCAGCCTACGCCTACGAGCTTATCTTCGAACAGGGCTGCGCGAGGATGTTTCGACATGAACACTTCCGGCATGATTAGAAAATCAACGTCGCCGCGCCGGAGAAGCTCCTCGGGGTCGTCGCAAATAGGCAGACATTCAAAGCGAACGGCGGGAGCTTCCCGCGCAGCGCGCTCTACTATCGTCCTAAAAAATACGAGCGTGATGTAATCGGAAAGCATGATTCGGAAGAGGCGATCCGATTGGGCCGGGTTGAAGGCGTCGGGGGAAATAATCGATAGCTGGATGTGCAGCAATGCATCCCGGACTGCTGGAGCGAGCCCGTCGGCGCGCGGTGTCAAAATGAGCTCGCGGCCGTTCATCGTAAATAGCTCATCGTTGAAATAGGCGCGTAACCGAGCAACGGCGGCGCTCATGGCCGGCTGGCTCAGGTTGATACTGCGAGCCGCGGCAGTGACTTTACGCTCCCTCATCAGAGCGTCCAGCACAACGAGGAGATTTAGATCCAGCCCTTTAAAACGCATGTCATGTTCTATCCAACGTGTGGATGCGTATCATTCAAACAATCAATTTTACGAATTTACGAGCCATGCATTAGAGGAACGTAAATGAGCGACGTCAAGCTCAAATCGACGACACGGGCCGGAACTTCGAGAGAGTGTCTGGCTCACCTTCGCCAACGACAACGGCTGAGTGCAGCCAACAACGCCGCTTTGGTCGAGTAATGCGGCCGCAAAAACCAATATGAAGAGAGGTCCTGAATGCGCCATCAGGTGCAGTGGAAGTTGTGCTGGGAAAACGAGTTGCAGCTCTCCGATCACGTTAAGCTCGCCGAGTTCTTTCGTGATACGTACGGGCCGACTGGGGCGTCCAACGCAGAACCGTTCGAAGGTAGTCGAAGCTGGGCCGGAGCCAGGCCTGAACTCCGCGTAATCGCCTATGATTCAAGCGGTGTAGCGGCTCACATGGGCATACTGCGCCGTTTCATCAAGGTCGACGCGGTCGACCTGTTGGTGGCTGAACTGGGCCTGTACGGGGTACGTCCGGACCTTGAGGGTCTGGGAATCGCCCATTCAATCCATGTCATGCTTCCAATACTGCAGGAGCTTGGCGTTCCATTCGCTTTCGGAACGGTCAGGGACGCGCTGCGGAATCATGTTGAGAGGTTCGGACGGCGATACAGCCCTATGGCCGTTTTGTCGGGAATTCGCGTGCGCTCCACCCGACCAGAGGCCCGCCTCGACCTGCCGCCCACACGCATCGATGACGCACTCACAATTGTTCTGCCAGTTGGACGGCCGATCAGCGAATGGCCCACGGGCACGATGATAGATCGGAACGGACCAGAGCTATGAGCCGGTCCGATTGCTTGTACGAAGTGCGCCGTGAGTGCTCTGACGGCACCGGCCGTCGAAGCGTTTATCTGACGTTTGACGACGGTCCCAATCCACTTTTCACACCGGAGATTCTCGACGTGCTGGCAGAGCAGCGAGTGCCGGCGACTTTCTTCGTCATCGGCGCCTACGCCTTAGAGCACCCATATCTAATCCAACGGATGATCGCAGAAGGGCACGAGGTAGGCAACCACACGATGTCTCATCCGGATCTGTACCAATGCGGTTTCGGCGAAGTGCAACGTGAGGTCTTTGAAGCGAACGACGCCATCATGAGAGCGTGCCCGCAGGCCTCGGTCCGCTTTGTTCGCGCGCCCTACGGCGCCTGGAGCGAAGAAGTCTGCACAGCATCACAGATCGCCGGGCTGGCGGCCCTTCATTGGTCCGTCGACCCTCGAGATTGGTCTCGCCCTGGAGTCGAGGCGATTATCGATAAAGTGCTCGCCTCCGTCCGGCCGGGCGCAATTGTACTCTTGCACGACGGATGCCCTCCCGGCGAGTTGAGCCAGGGCGCTCACGCCGGCATGCGCGACCAGACGGTCACGGCGCTGTCCCGGCTGATTCCAGCACTGCGTGAGCGCGGATTTGTAATCCGCTCACTTCCTCAACATCACTGAACAACGAGATCCCATGACTCTTCTTGGTACAACCAGCACTGTGGCCATTTCGCTTTATGCACTGCTCTCGACTGCCTATAAGAGCATGCAAGGGCTTTATGCTATGCCGACAAAGGATTCGTCGGGGTTGGAGGTTCTCGTCGGCTCCGACAAACTGCCCAGCGTCGATGTCATCGTCCCCTGCTTCAACGAGGATCCGCGCACGCTTTCAGAGTGCCTGGCTTCCATTGCAGACCAAGAATACGCCGGAAGACTTCGGGTCTATTTGGTTGATGACGGTTCTGGAAATCGCGAAGCCTTAGGAACTGTCCACGAAGACTACGCGCGCGACCCCAGGTTCGACATCATTTTGCTTCCCGAGAATGTTGGAAAGCGCAAGGCGCAGATCGCCGCGATACGACGCTCATCAGGGGATCTGGTGCTTAACGTTGATTCAGACACGGTACTCGCGCCCGACGTCATTTCCAAGCTTGTACCGAAGATGCGAGATTCAGCGGTCGGCGCAGTCATGGGTCAATTGACGGCCAGTAACCGAACCGAGAGCTGGCTGACCAGGCTGATAGACATGGAGTACTGGCTGGCTTGCAACGAGGAGCGCGCGGCACAGGCTCGCTTCGGTGCCGTTATGTGCTGTTGCGGCCCATGTGCCATGTACCGCCGGTCTGCGCTCCTTTTGTTACTGGACCAGTACGAGTCGCAATTTTTTCGGGGCAAGCCAAGCGACTTCGGTGAGGATCGCCATCTCACTATCCTGATGCTGAAAGCAGGCTTTCGAACCGAATACGTTCCGAGCGCCATCGCGGCCACAGTCGTTCCGAACAGACTCGGACCGTATCTGCGCCAACAACTCCGTTGGGCACGAAGCACATTCCGGGACACGCTGCTTGGGCTGCGCTTGCTGCCTAGCCTAAATAGCTATCTCACGTTGGACGTGGTCGGACAGAATCTCGGCGCGCTACTCCTCGCCCTATCGGTATTAACGGGCCTCGCACATTTCGCACTGACAGGCACTGTGCCTTGGTGGACAGGACTGATGATTGTGTCCATGACCATGCTCCGATGCAGCGTGGTAGCATTTCGTGCTCGACAATTTCGATTTCTTGGCTTTTCGCTGCACACGTTCATCAACGTCTTTCTCTTGCTTCCGTTGAAGGCCTACGCGCTGTGTACCTTGAGCAATAGCGATTGGCTGTCGCGAAGCTCTGCTGTCGCCACATCGAACACTGGGGGAAAACAGGCCCCCACCCAAGCTCCGATCACTGGTTCCAGCAGGGCAGAACTCTCGCCCCATTCGGCTCCGCTTCGCAGGCTCAATCTTGCGCGGGATTCTTCGGAATTAGTCCTGTCGGACAACATTTGCGGCGACGACTGACCGCAAATACCTAATGGACGAGAGGTGCACGAGTTTGACCCAGAACGTGAATCATCAGTTGCTTGATCGGGAATTGGCCGCTGACGATCCGTGGCGCCTCGACGGCAATCCATTCGAGCGGAAGCGCCACACGCAAATGCTCCAGCTGGCGCTTGCCCAAGGCTCCATTACAAATGCCCTCGAAGTCGGGTGCGCTGCCGGCGCATTCACGGAAAAACTAGTCCCCTACTGCCAAGGGCTCACCGTCATCGATGTCGTGGCGCAAGCGATTGCTCGAGCACGTCAACGGATAAAGGAGCCGTCGCGCATCAACTGGATAGTCTGCGATGTTCAACAGTTTTCGACCGACGAGTTGTTTGACGTGATCGTTGTGGCGGAGGTCCTCTACTACCTCGGAGACATAGCCGAGATGCGCGCGGCCATCAAAAACCTGGTGCGGGTGCTTGCGCCAGGCGGGCATCTGATCTTCGGATCGGCAAGGGATGCTAATTGCCGTCGCTGGGGTCACGCCGCTGGTGCTGAGCCGGTCATGGCCATGCTGAACGAAACGTTGATCGAGGTAGAGCGGCTTGAGTGTCGGGGCGAGTCCGTCAACGAAGACTGCTTGCTCGTCCGTTTCCGGAACCCGATTTCCGCTTCCTGATGAATCTCGAATCTATCGCCGTTAACGTGGAGACACTATGCGCATCTGTGGTACCAAGCTGACCCATGATGGGGCGATCGCCCTGGTCGAGGATGGACGGCTCGTCTTCTGCGATGACCAGGAAAAGCGGCACAACGATCCGCGTTACCAATCCATCGATAATCTCGACGCAATTGTCGCCGCTTTAGCTGAGCAGCGGCTAGATCCTTGTGATGTCGATCAGTTCGTTATCGACGGCGGGGATGGCGAAGACGAGTCACAGTTTCAGGTCGGCAGGGAACCAAGCAACCGCCAGTTTTGTCGTCCCTCTCGGTAAAATGAACCCATGTCCATGATAGCGATCGACCTTACTGACGTAAGCAAAACTTATGACAAGCTCGTTGTCGACAGGCTGTCGTTCCGCGTTGCGGCGGGGGAATGCTTCGGGCTCTTGGGACCGAACGGCGCGGGCAAAAGCACGATTGCGCGTATGGTCCTCGGCATGACATCGCCTGATGCGGGGAAGATCACTGTGCTCGGCGCTCCAGTGCCGGCGCGCGCGCGTTTGGCACGTATGCGCATCGGCGTGGTCCCGCAGTTCGACAATCTTGATGCCGCGTTCACTGTACGCGAGAACCTGCTGGTGTTCGGGCGCTACTTCCGGATGAGCAGACGCCAGATCGATGCGGTCATACCATCGCTGCTTGAGTTCGCCCGCCTCGAGAACAAAGCGGATGCGCGCGTCGCCGAACTGTCCGGCGGCATGAAGCGGCGCCTGACGCTCGCGCGTGCGCTCATCAATGACCCGCACTTGCTGGTGATGGACGAGCCGACCACCGGCCTCGATCCGCAGGCCCGCCACCTGATCTGGGATCGGCTGCGATCGCTGCTGGCGCGGGGCAAGACTATTCTTTTGACTACCCATTTCATGGAAGAGGCCGAGCGGCTGTGCGATCGGCTGTGCGTTATGGAGGAGGGGCGCAAGATCGCCGAAGGTCGCCCGTCCGAACTCATTGACGAGCAGATCGGCTGTGACGTGGTCGAGGTCTACGGCGGCAATCCGCATGAACTGGGTGCGCTGATCCGGCCGTACGCACAGCGCATCGAGGTGAGCGGTGAGACGCTTTTTTGCTATGCACCCGATCCGGAGCAGGTGCTGGCGCAGCTACGCGGGCGCACGGGTCTACGCCTTCTGCAGCGTCCCCCCAATCTCGAGGATGTGTTTTTGCGGTTAACCGGGCGCGAGATGGAGGACTGAACAATGGGCGAACGTTATGCGGCGGGCATGCCCGCCAATGCGTGGAATTGGGTCGCGGTTTGGCGCCGCAACTATCTTGGATGGAAGAAAATCGGGCTTGCATCGGTTCTCGGCAACCTCGCCGATCCGATGATCTATCTGTTCGGTCTCGGCTTTGGCATCGGAACAATGATAGGTCCTGTTGAGGGCTCTTCGTACATTGCGTTTCTCGCGGCTGGCATGGTTGCCACAAGCGTGATGGCATCGGCGACCGCTGAAACGGTCTACGGGAGTTTCGGCCGCATGGGCGACCAGCGCACCTGGGAAGGAATGCTATGCACTCAGCTGACGCTCGGCGATATCTTACTCGGCGAATTGGCGTGGGCAGCCACGAAGGCCCTCATGGCGGGCACAGCAATCACTATTGTTGCCACCACGCTCGGCTACGCATCGTGGCCATCCATCCTCTGCTTGCTGCCAGTCATCGCTCTCAATGGCCTCGCCTTCGCGAGTCTAGCGATGGTCGTCACGGCGCTTGCGCCCAGTTATGAATATTTCATATTTTATAATACGCTTGTTATTACACCCATGCTGTTCCTTTGCGGCGCGATGTTTCCGATCAACCAATTGCCCGGCGCTTTTCAGTATGCTGCCTCCTTATTACCGCTCGCACATGCAATCGACCTCATTCGTCCAGCGATGCTTGGCCGTCCGATTGACAAAATGGGCCTGCATATCGGCGCGCTTTGCATATACACAGTTTTGCCCTTCTTCTTTTCGATTGCTCTTTTTCGTCGAAGGCTGATGCGTTGACGCTACTCACCATTCGAATTGAATGTTTGGTCGCAACCCATTCACACGCCGCCTAGATCAAGACATGCGTTTTAAGGGACTCGATCTGAATCTCCTCGTTGTGTTGGACGCTCTGGTCAGGGAACGTAAAGTCACCGCGGCGGCCCGCAGTATTAACCTGAGCCAGCCGGCAATGAGCGCCGCCGTTGCTCGGTTACGCGCCTATTTCAGCGATGAGCTATTTACGATGAGCGGCCGCGAGCTCATTTTGACACCTCGCGCTGAGGGGCTCGCCCCAGCAGTCAGGGAGGCATTGCTCCACATCCAGCTATCGATTATTTCCTGGGACGCCTTCAACCCAGCCCAATCGGATCGTCGCTTCCGGATTATCCTTTCCGATTACATCACGCTCGTATTTTTTAAGAAGATCGTAGAACGTGCTGCGCGGGAAGCTCCCGCCGTCCGCTTTGAATGTCTCCCTATTTCCGACGACCCCGAGGAGCTTCTCCGGCGCGGCGACGTTGATTTTCTGATCATGCCGGAAGTATTCATGTCGAAACATCCTCGCGCAACCCTGTTCGAAGATATGCTCGTGTGCGTAGGCTGCGGCACGAACAAGCAGCTGTCAGAGCCACTTACATTGGAGCGATACTTATCGATGGGGCAGGTTGTGTTCAAATTCGGGGACACCCGGCAGCTCTCCATGGAGGAATGGTATTTGCTCGAGCACGGTTTCGAGAGACGTATCGAAGTTGTCGTACACGGCTTTAGCCTGATCCCGCCCGTTGTATCAGGCACCAGCCGCATCGGGACCATGCCCTTACGGCTGGCGCAGCATTTCGCAAAAACAACACCCCTGCGGATTGTCAAACTTCCGCCGCCACTTCCTCCCGCATTCACGGAGGCCGTTCAATGGCCTGCGCTCCACAATAGTGATCCGGCAAGCCTGTGGATGCGGGAAATGATGTTGCAGGAGGGATCTCGTATGATTCCTCTGCCTAAGAGCACCGGACGTCTCAGTTGTCCCCAAATTGAGAAACTGCCCCCCCCTCGACTATGAGAGGAGGCATGGATGGCGATCCCCCGCCGCCTGCGACCCCGCAACTGCTCAGCAGAAGGGCGAAGCGAACGAGAGTGAATCCATTTCGTAAATGTGTGCCTATCCAAGCAATCGATTTCTGCAATTGTCCGATGACGAATATGAACGCGCCTGAAGGTGTGGAGGCGGAAGCCTGTTCGGGCCCTTGCGGCCGACCACGATGAATCCCTTCCAAACCTTCAGCCGGACGGTGTTGTTGACCCGCTCCATTAAATGCCAGGACCAAACATATTCGGCGGGAGCACTGATCCTGAACCAGCGAGCGGATGCAGTCGGTTGCCGGTCGGGGAGCAAATAGGGAGCTGGGTCGCCAGCCTCCGGAGACTTACGTGACAACCATTCCTTAAAGGATTCAGCTTTGAGACCCTTCCCTCTGACTTCCGCGATTTGGGGCATTGTGTTGATCAGCGGCGTGGTCAACGTGCTTGCGCTCATCTCGCCGCTGTTCATGCTTCAGGTCTATGACCGCGTTCTGGCAAGTGGCAGCGTATCCACGCTGGTGGGGCTCNATCTCGCCGCTGTTCATGCTTCAGGTCTATGACCGCGTTCTGGCAAGTGGCAGCGTATCCACGCTGGTGGGGCTCGTCGTGCTCGCTGCGGGGCTTTATGCGTTCCAATGCCTGCTCGACATTTTGCGCGCCCGCGTGCTGCTGCGGATTGGCGAGCGTTTCGATGGACAGTTTTCCGGACGCGTTCACGATGCGATCGTTCGCCTTCCGCTTTCAACGCGCATGCCGGGCGACGGCTTGCAGCCGCTTCGCGATCTCGACAATGTTCGCGGCTTCTTAGGTGGAAACGGTCCGACAGCGTTCTTCGATCTGCCATGGATGCTGTTTTATCTTGGCATTTGCTTCCTCCTTCATTTCTGGATCGGCATGACGGCACTTATCGGGGCGGTCGGTCTCACATCTCTGACACTCCTTGCCAACACTCTCACNCATTTCTGGATCGGCATGACGGCACTTATCGGGGCGGTCGGTCTCACATCTCTGACACTCCTTGCCAACACTCTCTCGCAAGGGCCGATAAGCGATACCGTTGCCCACAACATGGCACGCAATGGTCTGCTGCAAGCAGCGCGTTGCAATGCCGAGGTCGTGCAAGCTCTCGGTCTTGGAAAGCGGATCGCTGCCCGATGGCAAAAGGCCAATGCCAAGTTTCTGGCCGCCAACCGGAAAGCTGGGGACGTGGCAGGTGGGCTGGGTGCCATTTCAAAGTCGCTGCGCGTGCTGCTGCAATCGGCCATTCTTGCCGTCGGTGCGTACCTTGTCGTCAGGGAAGAGGCTACGGCCGGGGTCATGATTGCCAGTTCGATCATGATGGGGCGTGCGCTGGCTCCGGTCGACCTCGCCATTTCAAGCTGGAAACCCTTCCTCATGGCGCGCCAGGGTTGGGCGCGGCTGGAGGACCTCTTGGAAAAGGTTCCTGAAACCGCTCCTGTTATGCTAATGCCTGCACCTGAACGCGAACTGCGCCTCGAAAGCGTGACAATCGTTCCGCCCGGCGAAAGCAAGCCGACCGTGACCGGCCTTGCGTTTGCCATTCAGGCGGGAAGCGCACTCGGGGTCATCGGCCCGTCGGGCTCGGGCAAGTCGACACTCTCGCGCGCCATCGTCGGCGCATGGACGCCGGTCGCCGGGAAGGTTCGCATCGACAGCGCAAGCCTCGATCAATGGGACCGGGAAGCACTAGNCGGCGCATGGACGCCGGTCGCCGGGAAGGTTCGCATCGACAGCGCAAGCCTCGATCAATGGGACCGGGAAGCACTAGGCCGTCACATCGGCTATCTGCCACAAGGTGTTGAATTGTTCGATGGCACCATTGCCGAAAACATCGCTCGTTTTGAAGATGATCCTGACCCTGAGGCTATTGTCGCCGCGGCGAAAGCAGCGGGCACGCACGAACTGATCCTCCGATTTGAGCACGGATACGAAACTCCGATTGGTGAGGTCGGATCGGCACTTTCCGCCGGGCAGCGCCAGCTTNACGACGCTCTTCCGATCTAAACATTGCTCGTTTTGAACATGATCCTGACCCTGAGGCTATTGTCGCCGCGGCGAAAGCAGCGGGCACGCACGAACTGATCCTCCGATTTGAGCACGGATACGAAACTCCGATTGGTGAGGCCGGATCGGCACTTTCCGCCGGGCAGCGTCAGCTTATCGGTCTTGCCCGGGCCCTTTATCGAGACCCTTTCCTTGTCGTGCTGGATGAACCCAATGCCCATCTCGACGCGGAAGGCGAAGCTGCAGTCGTTAATGCGATCGCCTCCGTGCGCGAGCGCAAGGGCATTGCGGTTGTCGTCGCCCATCGGCCGAGCGCCATCCGCGCCGTCGATTTGGTGTTGGTGATGGAAGGTGGACGGCAGCGATCATTCGGTGCGCGTTCCAAAGTCCTGAAGGCCATCGAGTCTACACAGGATCACGTGGCAGAGCGCGCTGACATGGAGGATCCCGGTGTCCGGCATTCATCAGAACAATGACGTTTCGAGTCCATTCACCGGCACCTGGTGGCGGGCCTTCTGGCGAGCGTGATCTTTGTGGGAGGAGCCGGAGCCTGGGCGACCTTCACGAATCTCTCCGGTGCGGTTGTAGCGTCCGGACACTTTGTCGTCGTTTCCTAGTGAGAAGATACAGCACCCGACTGGCGGGGTGGTCGGAGAAATCCTGGTGAACCCGGCATTTCGTACTACCTGGTGCGCCTGTCGGTTCCGATCTCGGCTCGCGCGAACGCGCTCCCTAACGTTCCATTGCTCGCAATGGGCAGTGCCGGCGCGACTCGGCAACACAGCCCCATGCCCGTTCTTCCGAGGGCGGCCCAACCAGGACGACCGGTTGCCAAGTTTTCCTGGACCGTTCTTTGAGTGTGAATATTCGGGCCGATTGCCTGGGGCGTGTCCCCGCCGCCTGCGAGCCCGCAACTGCTCAGCAGAAGGGCGAAGTGAACGAGAATGCATCCATTTCGTAAATGTATGCCTATCCAAGCAATCGATTTCTCCAATTGTCCGATGACGAATATGAACGACTCAGGCAGGGGCATCATTAGGAGTATTTTCAATGGCAAAGATTATCGAAGGTGGCCCGGGTTCCGAAACACTCCTCGGCACCGAGGGTGTTGACTGGATCGAGGGTTACCAGGGCGGTGACTGGCTTGACGGTCGTGGCGGCAACGACGAGATCTCGGGTGGCGCGGGCAGTGACCGAGCCATCGGCGGCGAGGGTAACGACCGCATCTTCGGCGGAGATGGCTGGGACGATCTCTCCGGCGACAACGGCCGCTTCAACGCGCGCGTCTCCGGTGAGGACAATGACAGGCTCAGCGGCGGACCCGGCCAGGATGTCCTCTACGTGGGTGACGGCCAGGACACGTTGACCGGGGGCAGCGACAGTGACACGTTCGTGTTCCAGTTCCACAATCCGGTGCCTGGGGTTGTCGGGTCGACGTCGGACATTACCACTATCACCGATTTCAACCCGGCGGAGGACAAGTTCGCCTTCGATGCGGTAGGCCTCTACAACGACGGTTTTGGCGCGAACTTCGTCAACAACGCCAGCATACAGTCCGGCTACCCGGTGAGCAGCTTCTACAGCGGTGCGGCGTCGGGTGCGAACGGCGAACACGTCGTGGTGATCACTGGTGAATCTTTCAACTCTGCTAATGAGGCGGCGAGTGCGATCTCCGGCGAGCACGCCGGCGACATCATTGTCTACCAAAGCAGCTACACTGACAGAGTTGCAACTCTGGCCTATGTCACCGCCGACGGCAGCGCGCACGAGTTCGCCCACCTGGGCGGTGTAGTCACCGTGGCCGACCTAGGCCTGACCGCGTCGGACTTCACCTTCGTTTGATCCAGAAAACCCATGCGGAACCGCGCCCGCCCCGCCCCCCCCGGGCGGGCGCTTTCCCGTCCGTTTCCGCTACTTGCCATGGGCCGGGGCGCCTGGGAGCAGTCAGCGTGTACAGTGACGAAGCCCTGCGCGTCGCGCTGGTCGTGGACCGAAATCTCCTGAAGGTGTGGAGGCGGAAGCCTGTTCGGGCCCTTGCGGCCGACCAGGATGAATCCCTTCCAAACCTTCAGCCGGACGGTGTTGTTGACCCGCTCCATCAAATGCCGGGACCAAACATATTCGGCGGGAGCACTGATCCTGAACCAGCGAGCGGATGCAGTCGGTTGCCGATCGGGGAGCAATATAGGGAGCTGGGTCGCCAGCTGCGGAGACTTACGTGACAACCATTCCTTAAAGGATCAGCTTTGAGACCCTTCCCTCTGACTTCCGCGATTTGGGGCATTGTGTTGATCAGCGGCGTGGTCAACGTGTTTGCGCTGATCTCGCCGCTGTTCATGCTTCAGGTCTATGACCGCGTTCTGGCAAGTGGCAGCGTATCCACGCTGGTGGGGCTC
>NZ_AYXF01000016.1:0-82052 GCF_000502215.1 Mesorhizobium sp. L103C105A0
CGGCCTTTGGCCAAACCTGCATCCTCGCGCTTCAAAAGGTGCCCAATCAACTGCTGCAGCCATGGTCCTGCATTGCGCAGCCGGCCGAGCAACGCCACGTCCGAAATGTCGGCAATCCCGCTCGCCGCCGCCCAGGCCACGACGCCCCGCATGCCAACCTTGCCAAGGCAGTAAGCCAGTGTCAGGCGCAACAGGTCGCTCGCCGACCTGACGCCGCGCGGGCGCAGGAACGCCTTCGTCTCGCGGGCNCAAGCGATTCGTGTGTCATCGCAGTGTAGAATCACACCCGATTCCGCAGGGCAATACCTATCTTAGCGCCTATGCGGTTTACGGGGAGTGGATGCCGGCAGGCAGGTGAGGGGCGGTGCCAACGTTAGAAAATGCTATTTCTTCAAGCTCGCTTCGATCAGCAGGTCGGCGTTGCGGGCCACCGATTGCGCCGGGCCGCCGAGGCCGAAGAGCTGGCCACTGATATAGGCGCCTTCGATCAACAGCAGCAGGCCGTCGCCGAGCGTGTCAGGGTCTTTAGCGCCCATCGCTGCGGCCATGGCGCGCAGGCGGTGGCGCAGCTCCTGCTTGTTGGCCTCGCTGACGACACGCGCCGGATGGCCATGTTCGGGATATTCCACCGCCGCGTTGGTCATGCCGCAGCCGCGATAGTCCGGCCTTTGCGTGCGCTTGCCGACGCGAGTCAGGAAAGCCCTGAGCTGTGCGCGCGGGTCGCCGGGGTGGGCAGCCACGGCTTCGTCGAAACGCTCCCAATACTCACGGTCATATTGCCTGAGATAGGAAGCGGCGAGCTCGTCCTTGGAGGGAAAGCTGCGGTAGAGGCTGGGCTTGGTGACGCCGGCGCGCTTGACGATCTCGTCGACGCCGATCGCCCGGATGCCGCGGCGGTAGAACAGGTCGTACGCCACGTCGAGGATTTTCTTGGCAGCCTTGGGCGGTGCCACTGCATGACCGTCCTTGATGGTCAGTTCAAAATTTTTGTCCGTTGGCATGGTATGACTCGATTGACGTGTTACCGATCGGTACGTATACAGGTCCTCACCCTGCAACGTACCGGTCAGTAACATGATAGCTCAATCCCGTCCGTTTGGCCAGCGCTACGCTTTCGTCGTGGTTGGCGTCATCTTCCTCTGCCTGTTGATCGCGGCCGGGCTTCGTTCCGCACCCTCGGTGATGATGCTGCCGTTGGATAAAAGCTTCGGCTGGGGGCGCGATACGGTTTCGATTGCCGCCGCGATCGGCATCTTCCTTTACGGCCTGACCGGGCCGTTTGCCGCCGCATTGATGGAGCGTATCGGCTTGCGCCGCACGCTGCTTGCCTCGCTTGTGATCATGTCGGGCTCGACCGCGCTCAGCCTGCTGATGACCGAGCCATGGCACCTGTTCCTCACCTGGGGCGTGTTTTCCGGCATCGGCTCCGGCGCGGTCGCCACCGTGCTCGGCGCCACCATCGTCAACCGCTGGTTCAAGACCAATCGCGGCTTGGTGATGGGGCTGATGTCGGCCTCCAGCGCCACCGGCCTCTTGGTGTTCCTGCCGCTGCTGGCATCGCTCGCCCAGTCGGGCGGCTGGCAGCCCGTCGCTACCGCCGTCTCGATCGCCACCGCCTGTCTTCTGCCGCTGGTCTGGCTGTTGGTTCCGGAGCGTCCCGCTTCGATCGGCATGGTGCGCTATGGCGCCGGGGCCGATGACGTGCCGCCGGTATCGCCGGCATCGCAAGGCAATTTCCTGGCGCATACGCTCAACACGCTGCGCCGCGCTGCCGGCACCCGCGTCTTCTGGTATCTGTTCGCCACCTTCTTCATCTGCGGCTTCACCACCAACGGGCTGGTCGGCACGCATCTGATCTCCTTCTGCGGCGATATGGGCATCCCCGAGGTACAGGCCGCGGGCCTGCTGTCGCTTATGGGCATTTTCGACCTGATCGGGACGACGCTCTCGGGCTGGCTCACCGACCGTTTCGACCCGCGCAAGCTGCTCGGCGTCTACTACGGCATTCGCGGTCTGGCGCTGATCTATCTGCCCTATTCCGGCTTCTCGGCGACCAGCCTGATCATCTTCGCCGTGCTCTACGGTCTCGACTGGATCGCCACCGTGCCGCCGACGCTCAGGCTCGCCAACGAGGCCTTCGGTGACCGCAGCGGCCCGATCGTGTTCGGCTGGATCGTAGCCGGCCACCAAGTCGGCGCCGCCACCGCCGCCGCCTTCGGCGGCACCATGCGCGAACTGCAGGGCAATTACGAACTGGCTTTCCTGATCGCCGGCATGACGGCGATCGTGGCTGCGTGTCTGTCGCTGCTGATCAATACGAGCAGGCCGGCTTTCGATCCGGAGCCGCAAGCGGCGTAAGGCGCGGTACTAATCTCCCCCCTCAGGGGGGAGATGGCCGCGAAGCGGCCAGAGGGGGTCCGTGCGACCGGACTCAGCCTCTTGCGCAGAGGTCGGCGCTCCAAGCGAGGCGACCCCCTTCTGTCGCCTTCGGCGACATCTCCCCCCTCAAGGGCGGAGATCACCTGTCGATTGTTATCAAAGTTTCATCTTCCCGAGATGTGGCTGAAACATTGAAGCTGGAGCTTGCTGGCACCGTTCGAAGCCATCAGGAGACAGCCATGAACAAGATCTCGTTGACCCGCCGCGCTTTCGTCACCTCTGCCAGCGCCGCCGGTCTGCTCGGCGCATCGGGGCTCGCTTTGCCCTATTATTCGCGCGCCAGCCAGCGCCCGGCCTTCACCCATGGCGTCCAGTCCGGCGATGTCGATGCCTCGAGCGGCATGGTGTGGACGCGCACCGACCGGCCTTCGCGCGTCATGTTCGAAGTGTCGTCGACGGAAAACTTCGCCAATGCGACGCGGCTGGCGCCGCTCGATACCTCGCCGGCCAGCGACTTCACGGTCAAGCGCCTGCTTACCGACCTCGCCTCCGACCAGGATATCTTCTACCGGATGACTGCCGCCGACCTGTCGGATATCAACGCCGTTTCCGAACCGATCGTCGGCCGTTTCCGCACAGCACCCGCCTCGAAGCGCGACATAAAATTCGCCTGGTCGGGCGACACGGCCGGCCAGGGCTGGGGAATCGATGAGACCGGCATGAAAACCTACGCCACCATCGCCAGGCACACGCCGGATTTCTTCCTGCATTCCGGCGACACCATCTATGCCGATGGCGCCATGAAGGACGAGGTAGACCTGCCTGGCGGCGGCAAGTGGAAAAACGTCGTCCTGATCGACGGCAAGCGCAAGGTGGCCGAGACGCTGGATGAGTACCGCGACCAGTGGAAATACAACATGATGGACAAAAACGTTCTGGCCTTGAGCGCCATCTGCCCGACCTTCTACCAGTGGGACGATCACGAGGTGCTGAACAACTGGTCGGATTCGAAGAATCTCGGCGCCGACAGCCGCTACACCGAAAAATCCATCCATGTGCTCGCGGCGCGTGCGGCGCGCGCCTTCCATGAGATGACGACGATCCGCTACGAGCCGTCCGAGCCCGGCCGCGTCTACCGCAAGATCGCGCATGGGCCGCTGCTCGACGTGTTCTTCCTCGACATGCGCTCCTATCGCGGCCCGAACGGCCCCGACATGCAGGAGGACATGACGCCGCAGTCACGCATGCTGGGCGTACAGCAGACGAAATGGCTGAAGCGCGAGCTGACGAATTCCAGGGCGACCTGGAAGATCATTGCCGCCGACATGCCGCTCGGCCTCGTCGTCTGGGACGACGGCGCCAAGAAGGTCGGCGCGGAAGCCATCAGCAATGGCGACAATGGCCTGCCCAAAGGCCGCGAGCTCGAGATCGCCGACCTGTTGCGCTACATCAAGACTGCCGGCATCACCAACACGGTCTGGTTGACCGCCGATGTCCACTACACGGCGGCGCACTATTACAACCCCGACAAGGCGCGGTTCCAGGATTTCAATCCTTTCTGGGAATTCGTCTCGGGCCCGATCCACGCCGGTACCTTCGGTCCCAATGATTTCGACATGACCTTCGGCCCGGAGCTGAAATTCATCAAGGCGCCGACCACCGAACAGGGCCAGAACCTGCCACCCTCGGCCGGCCTGCAGTTCTTTGGCCTGGTGGACATTTCAGGGGCGACAGAGCAGCTGACCGTGCGGCTGATGGATCGCGACGACATCGAGCTTTACAAGGTGACGCTCGATCCGGTGCGGTCGGCGTAAGCCTTTGGGTCGGTGCGAAGGATCGCTATGCCTGGAATGGGCAGCCGTCAGTCCGGGTAGCAAACCGTCGGAATCTTCGGCCACACCGCGCTGTCGCAGCCTGCAACCTGCTGCCTCTGCTTGAAAGAGGCGCTGACCGGGCCGGTGACCACGGGGTCGACGCCATCAGGGGCGTCGGCAAACATCTGCTCGGCCGTCCGGTCGGACGACGAAGCCGGATTGGCTTCCTTCACCGTGGCGGCCGATTGAGCGGCATTGGCCGCCAGCACGGCAGCGAATGCGACCGAAGCGATGAGGGGCCAAAATCGGTTGAGTTTGTCGGTCATGAATTTCGAACTACCCGGGCCCAGAAAGGTTCCCGCCTTGGTTAACAAAACCATCTCACACCGAGATGCTTAAGATTTGATGAGTATTTGGTGGTGCGCCTCCTCTTTCGCAATTGCGAAAAACCCTGTATGAGCCGCGCAACCGAAAGAGGCGGCGCCCTTTGGCCTGCTGCCTGCAACGCTCCCGAGACCACAAAATGAAAATTCGTAATATCGCGATCATCGCGCACGTCGACCATGGAAAAACCACCCTCGTCGACCAATTGCTGCGGCAATCCGGTTCCTTCCGCGACAATCAGCGCGTCGCCGAGCGCGCCATGGATTCCAACGACCTCGAAAAGGAACGCGGCATCACCATCCTGGCCAAGGCGACCTCGGTCGACTGGAAGGACACCCGCATCAACATCGTCGACACGCCCGGCCACGCCGATTTCGGCGGTGAGGTCGAGCGCATCCTGTCGATGGTGGATTCGGCGATCGTGCTGGTCGACGCCGCCGAAGGCCCCATGCCGCAGACCAAGTTCGTCGTCGGCAAGGCGCTCAAGGTCGGCCTGAAGCCGATCGTCGTCATCAACAAGATCGACCGTCCGGACGCCCGCCACGTCGAAGTGGTCAACGAGGTGTTCGACCTGTTTGCAGCGCTTGACGCCACCGACGAGCAGCTCGACTTCCCGATCCTCTTCGGTTCTGGCCGCGATGGCTGGGTCTCGGAAAATCCGGAAGGCCCGAAGGACCAGGGCCTGGCGCCGCTGTTCGACCTCGTCATCAAGCATGTGCCGGAGCCGACCGTTCATCCCGGCCCGTTCCGCATGATCGGCACCATCCTGGAAGCCAATCCATTCCTCGGCCGCATCATTACCGGCCGTATCGAGAGCGGCACGCTGAAGTCCAACCAGGCGGTCAAGGTGCTGCACCATGACGGCACCCAGATCGAAACCGGCCGCATCTCCAAGATCCTCGCTTTCCGTGGCCTCGAGCGCCAGCCGATCGAAGAGGCGCAGGCGGGTGACATCGTCGCCATTGCCGGCCTGTCCAAAGGCACCGTCGCCGACACGTTCTGCGACCTGGCGGTGACCGAGGCGTTGCATGCGCAACCGATCGATCCGCCGACCGTGACCATGTCTTTCCTGGTCAATGATTCGCCGCTCGCCGGCACTGAAGGCGACAAGGTGACCAGCCGCGTCATCCGCGACCGCCTGCTGCGAGAAGCCGAAGGCAATGTCGCGCTCAAGATCGAGGAATCGCCCGACAAGGATTCGTTCTTCGTTTCCGGCCGCGGCGAATTGCAGCTGGCCGTGCTGATCGAGACGATGCGCCGCGAAGGCTTTGAAATCGCCGTGTCGCGTCCGCGCGTCGTCATGCAGAAGGGCGAGAACGGTGAATTGCTGGAGCCGGTCGAGGAAGTCGTCATCGACGTCGACGAGGAGCACGCCGGCATCGTCGTGCAGAAGATGTCGGAGCGCAAGGCCGAGATGGTCGAGCTGCGGCCTTCGGGCGGCAACCGTCAGCGCATCGTCTTCCACGCGCCGACGCGCGGACTGATCGGCTACCAGTCGGAACTGTTGACCGACACGCGCGGCACCGCCGTGATGAACCGGCTGTTCCACGCCTACCAGCCCTACAAGGGCGAACTGCCGGGCCGCACCAACGGCGTGCTGATCTCCAACGAACAGGGCGAGGCAGTGGCCTATGCCATGTGGAACCTCGAAGACCGCGGCCCGATGGTCATCGACCCGGGCGTCAAGGTCTATCAGGGCATGATCATCGGCATCCATAGCCGTGACAACGACCTCGAAGTGAACGTGCTGAAGGGCAAGAAGCTGACCAACATCCGCGCCGCCGGCAAGGACGAGGCGGTGAAGCTGACGCCGCCGATCCGCATGACGCTGGAGCGCGCGCTGGCCTGGATCCAGGACGACGAGCTGGTCGAGGTGACGCCGAAGACCATCCGCCTGCGCAAGCTCTATCTCGACCCGAACGAGCGCAAGCGCTTCGAGAAGTCGGCCAAGGTTGTGGGCGCGGCGTAATCGTCTGATTGTCTAAATTCGAGAGGGGCGAAGCACCGATGTGCTTCGCCCTATTTCGATTATCTGCTCGCCCTTGAGATGATGGTTTCTCGGTCGGCTTCGCCGGAGAGATCAATTCGCACGATCGTGCCATCGCGAGCCGGCTTGCGCAAAGCCCTGGCGCCTTCGGAAACGACAAACAGCAATCGTTTCTCCTCCAGCGCCTGAAGCCTTGATCGGGAGATGCCGAGTTCGCCGGCGAGCAGACGGTCGAGCCGCAGCGATGTCGGCATTTCCAGCCCAAGCCTGATTTCAAGCGCGGCTGCGGGTCGGCCTTCGCCGCCGAGCCGGTGTTTGTGAACGGCGACATCGGGAAACTCCTCGACGCGGCCGACCCGGTTTCGCAAAGCCACGACATCGAAGGCATGGCGGCGGGCGAGGGCCGGATCGTTGCTTTCGAGCGCTGCCAGCAGCGCGGGTTCGATGTCGCGGCGGTTGCAGCGTTCGAAAATGCCGAAATTCCACGAATTGTCGCAGTCGATGCAGCGATAGATCAGCCAGACATCAATGCGTTTGCCATTGGCGTTGACGCGGAATTTGTCGCTGCAGCGATAGGCCTTCACCGTGCCGCAGCGATTGCAGTTGATCAGGGGTCGAGGTGCGATTTCGGGCGCAATCGCCCAGTGTATGCGCAGAGACATGCCGATAAGCCCTTCCCGTCGGGAAGTTCTTCAGGCCGGCAATGGCGAGATGCCCATGCGGGCACGGCGTGGCGAGAGCTAGCTATGTCGGAAATCAGCTGTCACGGGCGGCAAAGCGCGCGACAACGGTTCAGCAGTGCCAAACCGGTCTCGAACCGCCGCCTGAGGAACACGTGAAATGGAGCAGGCACCGCTTAATGCGGCGCCCTGCCAAGTGTGATCAGGGGAGTTGGCGAGACCGGCGGTTACTGAGGCAAAATGAAGCTCGAAATGAATGTCGGGACGGTTCTTCTAGCGGCAAGATGCCGAGCGGGCAAGGTTCATAGGGTGTCTCGCCCTGCTCAGGCGAAGGCGATCTGTACCTTCATCGATTTGTTGCGGTCGCCGGCGATCTCGAATNCTCGAATGCCGCAACCGCCTCGTCCATTGGATAGATGCCGGTCAGCAGCGGCTTAACGTCGACGCGACGGTTGTTGATCAGATCGACGGCCAGCGCGAACTCGTCGTGGAAACGGAAGGAGCCGCGCATTTCGATCTCCTTGGCGACGATGAGATTCTGAGGCAGCGACATGTCGCCGCCTAGGCCGAGCTGCACGAGCACCCCGCGCGGCTTCAGCACATCGAGCCCGGCTCGCACCGCGCGCTCATTGCCGGAGCATTCGAACATGACGTCGAAACTGCCCTTCTCGACATTGTAGCCAGCGAGCTTGTCGGCATCTGTGGCGACATTGATGGTGCGGTCGGCGCCGATCTCGTTGGCCTTGGCCAGAACCGCGTCCATGACATCGGTGACGACGATCTCACGCGCGCCGTGGACACGTGCGGCAAGGATGCTGAGCGCACCGATCGGCCCGCAGCCGGTGACCAAGACCCGCTTGCCGAGCAGCGAGCCGGCGCGGTTGACGGCATGCAGCGTTACCGCGAACGGCTCGGCAAAGGCGGCTTCGTTGATGGAGACATGGTCGGCGATCTTGTGGCACTGCCAGGCCTCGGCGACGAGGCGCTGGCGGAAGGCCCCCTGTATGTGCGGCATCGGCATGGCGCTGCCGTAGAATCGCATGTCGAGGCATTGGTTCTGCACGCCCTGCAGGCAGTATCGGCACGCATTGCAGGGCCGGCTGGGCGAAATAGCGACGCGGTCGCCGACGGCGAGGCTGGAGACGCCGGCGCCAAGCGCCTTCACCGTGCCGGCGACCTCATGTCCGAGGATCATCGGCTCGCGCAGGCGCACCACGCCGAAGCCGCCATGATTGTAGTAGTGCAGGTCCGAGCCGCAGATGCCGCCGGCCTCGACCGATATTTCGACCTGTCCGGCGCCAGGCGCGCCCGAATCGGTCTCTTCGATGCGCAGGTCTTTTGCGGCGTGGATGACGATTGATTTCACGGCCGCGATCCTTTCTCAAACCGCTGGCACGGGCAAGTCCGATCTCCGAAATGTGTCGCGTTCTTGGCCCATCAGGCAGAGGGGTGCCAAATTGACGCCGATCGGATATCATTTGCCATCCAACGCTCGAAGGCTCCGCCATGCACCTCACCTCGCTGCTGATCTTCGCCGCCGCTCTCTTCGTTGCCGCCGGCTCGCCCGGCCCATCGATCGCGGCACTGGTTGCCCGCGTCATCTCGAAGGGCTTTCGTGACGTGTTTCCGTTCCTGCTCGCCATGTGGATCGGCGAGGCCATCTGGCTGTCGCTGGCGGTGTTCGGGCTGGCGGTCGTAGCGCAGACCTTCCATTTCGCCTTCGTCGTCGTGAAATGGATCGGCGTCGCTTACCTCACCTACCTCGCCTTTAAGATGTGGACCGCACCTGTCGACGCAAAAGAAGGCGAGATGCCGCGCGAGGATTCGCCGGCAAAATTGTTCTTTGCCGGCATGGCGGTGACGCTCGGCAATCCCAAGATCATGATGTTCTATCTGGCGCTGCTGCCGACGATCATCGACCTCGCTTTGGTGAGTGTCATCGGCTGGGTCGAACTGACGGCGACGATGGCGGTGGTTCTGATCGCCATCGATCTCGCCTGGGTCGTCGCGGCCTCACAGGCGCGCAAGCTGCTCAAAAGCAGGCGCGCCATGAAGATCGCCAACCGAATCAGCGCCACGACGATGGCCGGCGCTGCCGGGGCCATCGCGGCGCGTTGACCTCTCCTACGAGGAGAAGGAAACTTTCACCTCGCCATGGCGTGGTATTCGTCGTTCGGCCGCATGTCGATGGCCGCCGCCACGCGGTTCGACATGTTGAAGAAGGCGGCGGTCGAGGCGATGTCCCAGATGTCGCGGTTGGTGAAGCCGGCGTTGCGCAGTGTTTCCCTGTCCGCCTCGACGATCTTTGCCGGCTCTTCCGTCAGCTTGACGGCGAATTCGAGCATCGCCGTCTGTTTCGGTGAAAGATTGGCAGCGCGGAAGTTCATCACCATCATCTCGCCGAAAGCCGGATCGCCGGAGAGCTGGCGCACCGCCGCGCCATGCGCGGTCAGGCAATAATAGCAATGGTTGATCGAGGAGACGACGACCGCGATCATCTCCCGCTCCAGCTTCGACAGGCCGGATTCACCCAGCATCAGATCATTGTAGGTGTCGGTAAAGGCGCGCAGCTTCTTCTCGTCGAAGGCATAGGCAAGAAGCACGTTGGGAACCAGGCCGAGCTTTTCCTCGCATTTGGCGAAATAGGCTTTTGTCGCCTCGCTCAGTTCCGCGATACCGAGGTCAAGTGCGCTGATTTTGCCGGACATGGGGTCTTCCTCCTGGTTCACCGCCGCCTGACCGTCGAATTCCTGTAATTCTTATCGAGCCGTCAAACCTTTGTCGCCAAACAGCGGTCATCTGCTACCATAGTCGTAAAAGCATGTGACGGGAGGACAACATGGCGAGCGTGAAATCCGCAGCTAAGCCGAGGAAAACAGCCACTGCCGGGGTGAAACCCGACGGGAAGCCGGCCAGGCTCGCCGACTATTTGCTGGCCCGCGCGCCGGCCGAAGACATCGCCGCCTATGACGCCGCCGACCTGGAGCGCGCCTCCGACCTGGCAGGACGTGCGGTCGCCGCCCACAAGAAGGGCCAAAGTGTCGTCGCCGTCGATGCCGGGTCGGGCGTATCCCGCGAGGGCCGCCCGATGACGATCATCACCGTCGTCAACGACAACATGCCGTTCCTGTTCGATTCGATCCTCGGCGAGATCACAGAAACTGCCGGCGAACCGACTTTGGTCACCCATCCGGTCATCGTCGTGCGCCACGGCAAGGCCGGCGTCGACGAGATCCTCGGCGACGGCAGCGCCCTCAAGGACGATGGCAATCACGACCGGCTGAGCGTCGTCCATGTCCATATTCCGCGCCTGACGGCGGAGCAGGCCGACGCGCTGGCCGACCGCCTGCGCAAGATGCTCAACCAGGTGCGCGCCGCCGTCAGCGACTGGAAGCCGATGCTCGCCCGTCTCGACCAGGCGATTTCCGAATTCCGCTATTCCGCCGTGCCGCTCGACAAGAAGAGCGTTGCCGAGGCCATCGCCTTCCTTGAATGGCTGCGCGACGACAATTTCACTTTCCTTGGCATGCGCGAGTTCAAATATTCCGGCGGCACGGAGAGCGGCAATCTGGAGCGCGCCGACAAGCCCGGTCTCGGCATCCTCGCCGACCCGGATGTGCTGGTGCTCCGGCGCGGCACCGAGGCGGTGACGACGACGCCCGAAATCCGCGCCTTCCTGCATGGGCCGGAGCCGCTGATCGTTACCAAGGCCAACGCCAAGTCGCTGGTGCACCGCCGCATTTATCTCGATTATATCGGCGTCAAAACCTACACCGCCAAGGGCACGCTTGCCGGCGAGTTGCGCATGGTCGGCCTGTTCACCTCGACTGCCTACACGCGCTCGGTGATGAAAATCCCGTATCTGAGGTCAAAGGCCGAGACCATCATCGCCAAGTCCGGCTTCGACCGGCACGACCATTCCGGCAAGGCACTGATCAACGTTCTGGAGAGCTATCCGCGCGACGAACTGTTCCAGGTGCCGGTGCCGATCCTGAAGAAGCACGCCGCGGCCATTCTCGGCCTGGTCGAGCGGCCGCGGGTGCGGGCGCTGGTGCGCGCCGACCAGTTCGACCGCTTCGTCTCGATCCTCGTCTTCGTGCCGCGCGACCGCTATGACAGCGTCGTGCGCGAGAAGATCGGCACCTATCTCAAGACCGTCTTCGAGGGCCGTTTGTCGGCTTATTATCCGGCGTTTCCGGAGGGCGGGCTGGCGCGTGTGCATTTCATCATCGGCCGCTCGGGCGGCAAGACGCCGAAGGTCGAGCAGGCGGCGATCGAAGCGGCGATCCGCGATATCGTGCGAACCTGGGACGACGCGCTGG
The DNA here is from genome assembly GCF_000502215.1 of Mesorhizobium sp. L103C105A0. Classification (NCBI taxonomy): domain Bacteria; kingdom Pseudomonadati; phylum Pseudomonadota; class Alphaproteobacteria; order Hyphomicrobiales; family Phyllobacteriaceae; genus Mesorhizobium; species Mesorhizobium sp. L103C105A0. The sequence goes on from NZ_AYXF01000016.1 coordinate 11,567, forward strand.
CCGAAGCCGCGGAAGCCGTCGGCGGCGATCCATCGCTGAAGGCGATCGCCGCGCGTCTGCCTGAGAGCTATCGCGATTCCTTCAGCGCGGCCATCGCGCTGAAGGATGCGGGGCGCATCGCCGGCATCAGCACCGCCAACCCGATCGCCATCGACTATTACCGCCATGCCGAGCAGAAACCGCATCAGGCAGCGCTGAAGATCTACCACCACGGCAGCCCGGTAGCGCTGTCGCGTCGCGTGCCGGTGCTGGAAAACATCGGCTTCCGCGTCATCAGCGAGCGCACCTTCGAGGTTGGCGAGGACGGCGGCGACACCGTCTTCGTCCACGACATGGAGCTGGAGAACAGCTACGGCAAGCCGATCGACCTCAGCGATGGCGGCGCGCTGTTCGAGGACGCTTTCCTGTCGGTCTGGCGCGGCGACATCGACAATGACAGCTATAACGGGCTTGCCCAGACCGCCGGCCTGTGGTCGGGCGAAGTCAGCATTCTGCGCGCCTATGGCCGCTACCTGCAGCAAGCCGGTATCCCGCAGAGCCAGGATTTCATCGCGGCCGCGCTCAACCGCTATCCCGACATTGCGCGCGGCCTGCATGCACTGTTCGTCGCTCGTCTCGGCCCGACCGCCGAGACGGAAGGCGTCGTCGCCGCCAAGCACCTCAAGGCCAAGATCAAGGACGCGCTGGAGGAAGTCCCCAACATTGATGACGACACCATCATCCGCCGCTATCTCAACCTGATCGAAGCCTCGTTGCGCACCAATCATTTCGTTGCGGGAACGAAGGCGCGGGGCCAGTCGCTGGCGATCAAGCTGGACTCGCAAGCGGTCGATGGCCTGCCGGCGCCGAGGCCGTGGCGCGAGATCTTCGTCTATGGGTCCGAGGTCGAGGGCGTGCATCTGCGCTTCGGCCCGGTTGCGCGCGGCGGCCTGCGCTGGTCGGACCGCGCCCAGGATTACCGCACCGAGGTGCTCGGCCTGGTCAAGGCGCAGCAGGTCAAGAACGCCGTCATAGTGCCGGTCGGCGCCAAGGGCGGCTTCTATCCGAAGAAGCTGCCGATGAGCGCCGGCCGCGACGCCATCTTCGAGGCCGGCACCTCGGCCTACAAGAACTTCGTTTCCAGCCTGCTGTCGATCACCGACAATATCGGCCTCGATGGCGTCATACCCCCAGCCGGCGTCGTCAGGCGCGATCCTGACGACCCCTACTTTGTCGTCGCCGCCGACAAGGGCACGGCAACCTTCTCCGACACCGCCAATGCCATTTCGGAGAAACACGGTTTCTGGCTCGACGATGCCTTCGCCAGCGGCGGCTCGGCCGGTTACGACCACAAGAAGATGGGCATCACCGCCAAAGGCGCCTGGGAAGCGGTCAAGCGGCATTTCCGCGAGATCAACCGCGACATCCAGGCCACCCCCTTCACCGTCGTCGGCGTCGGCGACATGTCGGGAGACGTGTTCGGCAACGGCATGCTGCTGTCGCCGCAGACCAGGCTGATCGCCGCCTTCGACCATCGCGACATCTTCATCGATCCCGATCCAGACAGAGTGGCGTCGATGGCCGAGCGCGAGCGCATGTTCGCGCTGCCGCGTTCGTCCTGGCAGGACTATGACAAGACCAAGCTGTCGGAAGGCGGCGTCATCGTCTCGCGCAGCCAGAAGTCGATCACGCTGCCTGCGGCAGCGGCGGCGGCGATTGGCCTCGCCAAGATCACCGCGACCCCGGCCGAGATCATGACCGCCATCCTCAAGGCGAACGTCGACCTTCTGTGGTTCGGCGGCATCGGCACGTATTTACGGGCCTCGGGCGAAACCAATGCCGAAGTCGGCGACCGCGCCAACGACGCCATCCGCATCACCGCGCTCGATGTGCGGGCCAAAGTGATCGGCGAGGGCGCCAATCTCGGCGTCACGCAGCGCGCCCGCATCGAATTCGGCATGAATGGCGGCCGCTGCAACTCCGACGCCATCGACAATTCGGGCGGCGTCAACTGCTCCGACGTCGAGGTCAACATCAAGATCGCGCTGGCGTCCGCCATGCGCAAGGGGTCGCTGACCCGGCCGGCGCGCAACAAGCTGCTGGCCGAGATGACCGACGAGGTCGCCGGCCTCGTGCTGTCCAACAATTACGAACAGACGCTGGCGCTTTCCATCGCCCGCAAGCGCGGCCTTGCCGACATCGCGCACCAGAGCCGGTTCATGGCGGCGCTGGAGGCTCGGGGCCTGCTCGACCGCGCTGTCGAGACGCTGCCGTCGCCGGCCGCCCTTGCCGAGCGCGAGGCGCGTGGCGAGCCGCTGACCCGGGCGGAGCTTGGCGTGCTGCTCGCCTATGCCAAGATCGTGCTGTTTTCCGACATCGTCGCCAGCGACGTGCCTGACGACGCGCATTTCGACCGCGATCTGATGGCCTATTTCCCTGACCGGATGGCGAAGAAATATGCGGCCGAGATCCATGGCCACCGGCTGCGCCGCGAAATCATCGCCCGCGTCGTCGCCAACGATCTCGTCAATCGCGGCGGACCGTCCTTCGTCAACCGGCTGCAGGAAGCCACGGGGCGCAGCGCGGCCGACGTGGTGCGCACCTTCGCCGTGGTGCGCGACGGCTTCGCGTTGCCGGCGCTCTATCGGGAGATCGATGCGCTGGACAGCCACATCGACGGCCAGGCGCAGCTCGATCTCTACCAGTCCGTCAGCCGGCTTATCTTCGTGACCAGCGGCTGGTACCTGAAGAACGATGCCGGCACCGCTCTCGGCCAGCGCATTGCCGAACTGCAAGAGGCGCGCATGGCGCTGGAGCCGAAGCTGCTCTCGCTGCTGCCGGCCTTCTCCCGCGAGCGGGTCGAGGAGAGGCGGGATGGCCTGTTCAAGGCCGGCGCCCCGGAAAAGCTCGCCGGGCAGCTGGCAATGGCCGATGTGGCGGGACTGATCCCCGACATCGCACTGACGGCGCGCACGGCCAATGCCGACGTCGTCGCCTCGGCCAAGGCGTTCTTCGCCGTCAGCGATGCCTTCCGCATTCCGCGCGTCGAAGAGGCGGCGCGTTCAATCACGCCGTCGGACTATTACGACCAGCTGGCGCTGTCGCGCGCCACCGACACGATCGGCGCGGCGCGGCGCGGCATTGCGGTGGCGGCTCTCGCCGGCCATGCCGGGACGGCGGATCCTGTGGCGGCCTGGCTGGAAGCCGGAGGCGAGCGCGTGGCGCGCATCCGCGAGCGGCTGCAGGCGCTGACCGAAGGCGGGGATATCACCGTGTCCAGGCTGTCGGTGGCTTCGGGGCTGATGAGCGATCTGACGGGGATGTGAACATCTCCGAAACGCCGGCGCCGCCCTCATTGCCCTGCCGGGCATTTCTCTCCGTATAGTGACGAGGAGAAAGGGCGGGCCGTAGCCTTGGCGCCCTTGTTGCAACGCTGGCGACTAGCGAAATCATCGATGAGAGCAACCCTCTCCCCGTCACTATTCGGGGAGAGGATGCTGGCAGGCAGGTGAGGGGCAGCGCGAATCTTTGGCGGTTTGCATGAGCATTCGAAACATGCAGACATGGCATCCGACAAGCGCGGTGTCCCGGGGGAATCATCATGGCGGCGGTAGAAACAGTGCAGCGGGCATCCGGGCGCGGCATCTGGGGATGGATGTTCTTCGACTGGGCGGCGCAGCCGTTTTTCACCGTCGTCACCACCTTCATCTTCGGGCCTTATTTCGTCTCGCGCATGGCGAGCGATCCGGTCTCAGGCCAGGCGGCCTGGGGCTACGGCATCGCTGTTGCGGGCCTGGTCATTGCCGTGCTGTCTCCCATCCTCGGCTCGATTGCCGACCAGACCGGGCCGCGCAAGCCGTGGATTGCGTTCTTCGCCTCGATCAAGATCATCAGCCTTTGCCTGCTATGGTTCGCCGCTCCCGGCTCGAACCTTTTCCTGGTGGTGCTGTTCTTTTCTCTCGCTTCGGTCGCGGCGGAATTCTCGACCGTGTTCAACGATTCGATGATGCCGCGCCTGGTGCCGAAGAGCGAGATCGGCCACGTCTCCAACATTGCCTGGGGACTTGGTTATCTCGGCGGCATGATCGCGCTGATCTTTGTCGTCGCCTGTCTGGCGGGTTCGCCGGAGACCGGCAAGACGATCATCGGCATCGACCCGCTCTTTGGGCTCGACCCGAATCTCGGCGAGGACGCGCGCGCCACCGGGCCGCTGTCGGCCGGCTGGTATTTCCTGTTCATCCTGCCGATGTTCTTCTTCACGCCAGACGCCATCAAAGGCATTCCGATCGGGCCGGCGGTGCGCGAGGGGCTGTCGGAGCTGAAGTCGACGCTGACTGAAGTGCGCCGGCGCAAAGGCATCTTCCGCTTCCTTATTGCCCGCATGATTTATCAAGACGGCGTCAATGCGCTGCTCGCTTTGGGTGGCACCTTTGCGGCAGCGATGTTCCACTGGTCGATCACCGAGATCGGCATGTTCGGCATCATCCTCAACGTCGTCGCCATCGTCGGCTGCCTGGTTGCCGCATGGCTGGACACCGCGCTTGGGTCCAAGATTATCGTGATGATTTCGCTCGTCCTGCTCAGCATCGCCACCATCGGCATCGTCTCCACCGGCCCGGGGTACACGCTGTTCGGCGCCTGGATGATGCCGGGAGCCGATAGCGGCGGCCTGTTCGGCACGGCGGCGGAAAAGGCCTACATTTTCTATGGCCTGTTGATCGGGCTGGCGTTCGGACCGGTGCAGGCGTCGTCACGCTCCTACATGGCGCGCAGCGTGACCGCGGCCGAATCCGGCCGCTATTTCGGCATCTATGCGCTGGCCGGAAGGGCGACGAGTTTCCTGGCGCCGTTCATGGTGGCGTCGATCACGCTCGCCAGCGGCTCGGCGCGGCTCGGCATGGCGGCCATCGTGCTGTTCCTGGGCGTTGGGATCGCGATATTGATCTGGACGCCGTACCCGGCGGATCAGCCGGTGGAATAGCGCCGCACTTTTCCTTCTCCCCTTGTGGGAAAAGGCAGAGGCGCTCAATGCCTGAAATGCCTCACGCCGGTAAACACCATGGCGATGCCATGCGCGTCGGCAGCGGCGATAACGTCGTCGTCGCGCATCGAGCCGCCGGGCTGGATCACCGCCGTGGCGCCGGCTTCGATCGCGGATATGAGCCCGTCGGCGAAAGGGAAGAAAGCGTCGGAGGCGACCACCGAGCCCTTGGTCAACGGCTCCGCGAGGCCAGCTGCTTCCGCCGCGTCGAGGGCCTTGCGGGCGGCGATGCGCGAGGAATCGACGCGGCTCATCTGGCCGGCGCCGATGCCAACCGTGGCGCCGTCCTTGGCGTAAACGATGGCGTTCGACTTGACGTGCTTGGCGATGCGGAAAGCGAATTTGAGGTCGGCCATCTCGGCCGCCGTCGGTGCGCGCCTGGTCACCACCTTCAGTTCGAGATCGTCGACCACCGCGTTGTCGCGGCCCTGGACGAGCATGCCGCCGGCGACGGATTTCACAGTGATGCCGCCGGCGTGCGGATCGGGGAGACCGCCGGTGACCAGCAGGCGCAAATTCATTTTGGCGGCGACGATGCGGACAGCGTCCTCCGACGCGTTCGGCGCGATGATCACCTCGGTGAAGGTTTTTACGATCTCCTGCGCCGCTTCGGCATCGAGGATGCGGTTCATGGCGACGATACCGCCAAAGGCCGAAACCGGGTCGCAGGCCAGCGCTCTCGCATAGGCAGCAGCCAGCGAAGCGTCCTCGGCGACGCCGCACGGGTTGGCGTGCTTGATGATGGCAACGGCGGCGCAGCGGTTGGGGTCGAACTCGCCGACCAGCTCGAAGGCGGCATCGGTGTCGTTGATGTTGTTGTAGGACAGCTGCTTGCCCTGCAACTGGCGAGCCGTGGCGACCCCCGGCCGCTTGTCGCCATTGACATAGAAGCCGGCGCTCTGATGCGGGTTCTCGCCATAGCGCATGACGCTTTCCAGCCTGCCGCCGAAGGCGCGCCAGGTCGGGTGCTCGATCTCAAGCGTTTCGGCGAACCAGCCGGAGATCGCCGCGTCGTAGCTGGCGGTGCGGGCAAAGGCCTTGGCCGCCAGCTTCTGGCGGAAATCCAGCGACAGCGAGCCGATGTTCATCTCCAGCGCGTTCAGCACCGAGGCATAATCGCCGGGATCGGTGACGATGGCGACATAGGCATGGTTCTTGGCCGAGGCGCGGATCATCGCCGGGCCGCCAATGTCGATGTTCTCGACAACAGCGGCATAGTCGGCGCCGGAGCGGCGGACCTCCTCGAACGGGTAGAGATTGGAGACGAGCAGATCGATCGGCTCGATACCGTGATCGTGCATCGCCTTGGCGTGTTCGGGATCGTCGCGCACGCCGAGCAGCGCGCCGTGCACCGACGGGTGCAGCGTCTTGACGCGGCCGTCCATGATCTCGGGAAAGCCGGTCAGTTCCGAGACGTCACGCACCGCCAGCCCCGCCTCGGCGATCGCCTTTGCCGTGCCTCCGGTCGACACCAGCTCGACGCCGGCCGCGACCAGCCCTTTGGCGAAGTCGATCAGGCCGGTCTTGTCGAAGACGGAAAGCAGGGCGCGGCGGACCGGAACGAGGTCGGGTGCCGGAATGTTCTTGGCGGCGACGGCCATGGGCTGGCGGCCTTTCAGGGCTGATTGGAGAGCGTTGCCGGGCCGTAGCACATGAGGTCAGGAAATCAAGCCGGAAGCTCGATCAAGCCGGCGCCGGCAACGACGCTCAGCTGTTCTCGGGATAGCCGGCGATGCCGGTGCGCGTGAGCTGCCAATGCACCTCGGCGATCTCCGAGGCCTTGAAGGCGAGCACGATCTGGCGGCTGCGGCGCGGGCCGCCAAGGCCGGCGAAATAGATCGATTCCTCGACCTCCGGCACCACTTCGGTGCAGGTGAACACCCAGGTGTCGGCCTGGTCGGCGGTCAGCACCAGGCGGTCATGCTCGTCCTGCAAAAGGTTGATGTCAGGGTGGATGTGGAAGCGCACCACGACGAAGTCGCGGCCATTGTTGCGGATCGCCGCACCGCCCGGGCGGAGGAAGCGATCCCTGCCGGCGAGCACATTGGCCTCGCTCGACAGTTTCAGCTCGCGCTCATGCAGGAAGCCAAAGCGCTGCATATAGCCGTCATGGCGGGCGATGAAGCCTTGCGTGCCCTTCTGGTCGATGCGCTTGCAAGGCACATGCTGCGGGCCGCCGAGCAAGGGTGAGCCGAGCAGGTCGTTGACGCGCAGCGAATGGGAAAACCGCGCCGACGAGGTGTCGTTGATGGTGGCGGTCGAATGCGCCGCGGTGGCACGGGCCAGCGGCCGGAACTCGGCGGCGCCATAGGTGTCGATGCCGGCATTGACGATATAATGCTGGCGACCGGACGAGAGTTCGAAGGCCAGGCACCCGGCATGCGCGGCGTTGGACACATCGACGGCCGGCGACGGGCCGGTATCGGCAATCACCGTCACGCCGCCCATCGACAGGCGCTCATAGCCGGAATGCGGCGCGTGCAGCAGCGGCGCGCCGGCGGTGTCGTCGTGGCGCAAGATGGTGGCTATACGGTCGTGGATGGTGGCGCCCATGCCGTTGAAGCGGGCGAGGCTGCCATCCTGATGGCGGAAGAAGCGCAGCGCCGGCAGCATGCGGTCGATGGCGCCCATCAGGGCGGCCGGTGGCGTTTCTGCCTGATTGGCATAGGTCTGACGCAGCGGCAGGAGATCGGCGAGCAATTCGAGCACCGCCATCGGGTTGCGCGAAATATGGCCGCCATCGGGAAGGATCTGGCGGTCGAGTTCTTCCGCCAGGCTGCGGGTGGCGCCGCGCAGTGCCGAGGCCGGCGCCGGCAGCGACAGCGCGGCGAAGGCAAGCGCGATACGAGCGCGCAGCCTGTCCTTGCCGTCCGGCATCTCGCGCGCCATCGAGCGGAGATAGCGGATCTGCACGGCGAGCGATTTCAGGAAGGCGCGATAGAACGGAAATTCGGCCCCTTGTAGGACAACCGAGGAGTGTTGCAACCAGGCAATGACTCGCTTGGCGGTGGTGCCGGGCTCCCAGGCTATGCCGGAAATCTGGTTGCCATGCATGGCGATCCAGTCGGAGACAAGCGCGCGTGCATTGGCGGCGGCCAGCTCGGTGCCGGCGGCGCGCATATGGCGCAGCCAACGGAAACCGTGCAGCGTCTTCACCCAGCCGCGGTTGGCGACGTCGATCTGGAATGGTGACTTGCCGCCGGTCTCGACCAGATGTCCCGACAGCGGATAGCGGCCATAATAAATCTCGAGCGCGATCTGCGGATCGGCGAGCCTGAGGTCGGGCGGTGCGATCAGGACGCGTTCGGGCGTGCGCCCGGAATAGCGCCAGCGATAGACTGGCCCTGCGCGAAGGCGCCGGCGCGTCTTGCGCCAAAACTCCTTAGCGACAAGCGTCCACAGACGTGTCGTGCTGCCGGCAGCCAGTGCCAAAACCCCTCCTCGTCGCCTGGAGCTAGAGCATGCTGTCGTCCGAAAACCGCGTCGCAGGTTTCGGCATCATGTTCCGGTACCCCAGCACAAGCTTATATGATTCAAGAACTTATGCGAAGTCGAATTCCGCCGACGTGAAGCGCCTCACGCTGCCGGCCACCGACCCACCCCGAAAAAAGTCAAGCGCTTCGCGGGCTTAAGCCCGGCAATCCGGCACTCACTTGCGGTTGTGGCGAGACCGAAATTCGCTGGGCGAACAGTTTTCGCGGTCGCGAAACAGACGGGAGAAATAGAAGGCGTCGTGGATGCCGACGGCGGCCGCAATGGACTCGATGGGCGAATCGGAGGCGGCCAGCATCTGTTTGGCGCGGTCGAGCCTCGTGCGCAGTTGGAAGGCCTTGGGCGACATGCCGGCTGCCCGCGCAAATCTGCGCCGCAAGGTTGCCGGCGACATCGAGAATTTCGCGGCGAAGGCATCGAGATCCACCGGGTCGCACGCGCAGCGGCGCAATTCGTCGATGATGGGCTGCATGTCGGCATGCTGGAAGCCGGGATTTCGTTGACGGTTGTTCCAATCCATTGCCTGGCGGGCAGCACGCACGACGATGCGATGCATCGTGGCGGCGGCTTCTGCCTGGCTCAGCATCGTATCGAGCGACAGCTCACCGTGCAGCCTGTCGAACAGCCGCTGCATTTTGCCGAGGTCGCGCAAGGGGACGACAGGGGCGTCCTCGGCGATCAGCCGCAGCCGGGTGAAATCGCGTATCAAGGCCCCGTCGAAGAGCGCCCAGCGTTCGAGCCAGCCCGATGCGTCCGGCCCGTAGGAATGCATTCTCCCGGGAAGCAGCCAGAACAGGGCCGGCGCTTGGATCGTCTGCATGCCGGCAGTCCTGGTTTCAAGCCAGCCTTGACCGTTCTCAATCAGCACCACGGCGAATTCCGGCAATTTGCGCGCTTGGATCGCCTGAGTGACGCGATGCCGACCAATCCCTGTAACCGACAGGCCGCCGGCCGCGGCCGGTGCGGATCTGTAGAGTGCGTAAGAGAGATCGTTCATGAGCGAAAAGTCCATGGCTTCGTTCTGTCCATGGGCGAGTGTGCGAACAGTATGACATTTCCAGCTAAGGATGGAAAATCGCAGGTGGCTGAAATGTCAAGCTCAACAGGTGGCACGCAACGACGGATTCCTGTTGCGTCAATGGATCTGAACGCCAACGGCAAGACATTATCGATGGCGCCGAACCGGTTGGGTCATCTCGTGCCAACCGACGCCGGGGTCGGCATCGATGCCATTCGCGGCCTCCTTGCCGAGCAAGGCTATGTCTGGCTGAAAAGTATGCTGCCGCGCCGCGACGTCATCGATTTTCGCGGCTGGGTGTTTTCATATCTGGCCGACACCGGCTTGCTGCAGCCCGGGTCCGATCCCGCGCTTGGCCTGGCGGCGGCCGCCGGCACGTTCGACCGTCAGCTCGCCGATCGCCGGTTGATGGCGCTGGTTCGCTCCACCGCCTATGAAGGGTTCTGCGCACAGCCCCTGATGGCGCGGCTGATGGATGCGTTCGTCGGCGGGCTGTCCTATTTGCACAAGCGCAAGATCATGCGTTTCACCCAACCGGGCACCACAGTGGCGACGCCGGCGCATTACGATCTCGTCTATCTGCGCGGCGGCACCAGCCGCATCGTCACTGCCTGGATCCCGATCGGCGACGTTCCCGTCGACATGGGCGGCCTGGTCTATCTCGAGGGATCGCACGCCATCGGCCTCGACATGGAGGCCCGGTTCGCCAGGGACAATGCCGGGCTGAGCCCGCAGGAGCGCATCAGCGCCTACAACCGGAACATGAGCGAGGGCGGCTGGGTGTCGAAGGACCTGCCCGACATGGCGGAGCGGTTCGATACACGCTGGCTGATCGCGGATTTCGAGGCCGGCGATGTCGTCCTCCACTCGCCCTACATGATCCACGCCTCGACAACCAACCAGAGCGCGGAGGGGCGTATCCGGCTCTCCACCGATATCCGCTACCAGAATATCGATGATGAGATCGATGCAAGGTGGGGGAAGCACTGGTCCTTGGACGACATGCTTTAGGCATGTCGTCGCGTCGGAGTCAGGCCAGTCGTCGCATGCGGGCGGCGAAGAAGCCGTCCAGGCCGGAAACCCCTGGCGAACCAAGGTCAAGATCGGCGGGTGTGGTGCGCAGCGTGCCTTGCGGGGTCAGGAAGGCGTCGATGCCGGCGATTTCGCCGGGCTGCAGTGGATCGTCGGCGACGGTCTTGCTGCCGGCCAGAAAGGCGCGATACAGATCCTCGCCTTCGATCGGGTCCAGCGAACAGTTGGAAAAAACAATCCGGCCGCCCGGTTTGACCAAAGTGACGGCGCGGGCGAGCAGCTTTGCTTGCAGATCGGCTAGCTTTTCGACGTCGGCTGCCGTCTTGGTCCATGGCACGTCAGGGTGGCGCCGAACCGTGCCGGTGGAAGAGCAGGGCGCGTCGAGCAGGACGGCGTCGAAAAGCTCCGCCGGCTGGTATTTCAGCAGATCGGCCTGCACGATCTCGGCGGACAGCCCAAGCCGTTCGAGGTTCTGCGTCAGCCGCGCCAGCCGGTTCTTCGAGGTGTCCAAGGCGGTGACTTTGGCGCCGGCAAGGATAAGCTGAGCGGTCTTGCCGCCGGGGGCGGCGCAGAGGTCGGCGACGCGTAATCCTTTGACATCGCCGAACAGCCGCGCCGGAAAACTGGCGGCGGCGTCCTGGACCCACCATGCGCCTTCGCTGAAGCCCGGCAGTTCGGTGACGGAGGCGCTGAGCTTTTCCACTCGCACCGTGCCGGTCGGCAGCACGATGCCGCCGAGCTTTTCGGCCCACAATTCGGGATCGGCCTTGACCGTGAAATCCACCGGCGCCTCAACGCGATGCGCCGCCAGGATCTGTCTGGTCATCTCGGCGCCATAGGCAGCCTTCAGCCGGTCGGAGAACCATTTTGGCGCCTCATCGGTGGCGGCAAGAGCGGCAGGCAGTTCGGTCNAGGCAGCCTTCAGCCGGTCGGAGAACCATTTTGGCGCCTCATCGGTGGCGGCAAGAGCGGCAGGCAGTTCGGTCTCCTTGGCGCGCGCCAAAGTGCGCAGCACGCCGTTGACGAGGCCGGAAAAGCGCTGCGTGCGTGGGTCCGACTTGGCGTGGGTCACAGCCAAATCGACGGCGGCGCTGTCGGGGATGTCGAGGAACAGGATCTGCGCCGCCGCAACATGCAGGATGTGCAACAAAGCTGTGGCGTTGGGCGGCAGCGGCTTTTCAAGGCGGCGGGCGAGGAGCCCGGCAATGGTCATGCGGTAGCGCAGCGCGGTCACCAGTATGGCGCGCACCAGGCCGCGGTCGCGCAGGTCGAGCACTTTGTATTGCGGATGGCCGTTCTCGTGGTCGGTCAGCCCGTCGAGCGGCGTCTTGGCGTCGATAACGGCGGCCAGCAGCCGCGCCGCGGCCTTGCGCGCGGCGAGGCCGGCGACGAATTCGTCCGAGCTGTTTTCGCGATCGCCTGAATGTGCGGGCCGGGATCTGGCGCCGCTCACGACCACGGACCTTTGGGTCCGGTCGGATTGCGGCCCCACGGATTGGCTTTCGGCTTGGCCGGTTTGGTCGGCGGCGTGGGTTGTGCTGCCTTGCCCCACGGGCCTTGCTCGACATCGGCCGGCAATTCTTCGATCGGCTCTGGCGTCGGCGCTTGGCGCGGCGCCGGCTGGCGGCCTGCCATGTCGCGCGCCATCGCCTGCAGCGCGGCGATGCGGTTGTCGGTATTCGGGTGGGTCGAAAACAGGCTGTCCATGCGCTCGCCGTGAAGGGGATTGATGATGAAGAGATGCGCGGTCGCGGGATTGCGTTCGGCATCCTGGTTGCGGATGCGTTCGGCGCCGCGGGCGATCTTGTCAAGCGCCGATGCCAGCCAAAGCGGATTTCCAACGATTTCGGCGCCGCGCCGGTCGGCCTCGTATTCGCGCGTGCGGCTGACCGCCATCTGCACGATCATGGCGGCGAAGGGTGCGACCAGCATCGCCACCAGCACGCCGACAAAGCCGAACGGGTTGTTGTTGTCGCGGCTGCCGCCGAAGAAGAAGGCGAAATTGCCGAGCATCGAGATGGCGCCGGCGAGTGTCGCGACAATGGTCATGGTCAGCGTGTCTCGATGCTGGATGTGGGCCAGCTCATGCGCCATGACTGCCGCCACCTCCTCATGCGACAGGCGCTCCAGCAGCCCGGTCGAGGCCGCGACCGCGGCGTTCTCGGGATTGCGGCCGGTGGCGAAGGCGTTCGGCTGCGGATTGTCGATCAGATAAGTCTTGGGCATCGGCAGGCCGGCCTGCTTGGCCAACGCCTCGACGATGGCGTGGAATTCGGGCGCGTTCTTCGCGTTGACCTCGACGGCGCGGTTCATCGACAGCACCATCTTGTCGGCATTCCAGTAGCTGAACAGATTGGTGCCCGCGGCGACCAGGAAGGCGATCATCATGCCGCCGGTGCCGCCGATCAGAAAGCCGACGCCCATGAACAGCGCCGTCATCGCGGCCAGAAGCATGGTGGTGCGTAGCGTGCTCATCATCTGCTCCCTGTGCGGCCGTGGCAAAAAAAGGTCGATCGGGGTGAACTCATGGCTATATGATGGGAAACGCCGCCCTTCGTTTCAATCCGCCCGGACTATCGCATGACCGACCAACCCAGCAAAGCCGATGCCGACCGGGAGAAGGACCTGACGCCGGCGGCCAGCCGAGCGCTGGCTGAAGCCGAGGCGCGCCGTGAAGCGTATCGCCAGAAGGAAGCTGCGTTGCCGAAGGAAATCGGCGGCCGCGGCGGCAAGGAACCCGGCCGCTACGGCGACTGGGAAGTGAAGGGACTGGCTAGCGATTTCTAGGGGTTCAGGAACGGAAGAACTGGGGAACTGGTGAACTGAAGAGTTGAAGAAAAAGGCGCATAGCAGTTCTCCAGTCCTCCAGTCCTCCAGTCCTCCAGTCCTCCAGTCCTCCAGTCCTCCAGTCCTCCAGTCCTCCAGTTCCTCAGGCCGCGCTGCGCTGTGCCCCCAGCGTCATCCAGCCGCTGTCATCGATGGCGATGGAGACGGTTTCGTAGCCGCCAATCGAGTTGTGCTGAGTCGTCATTGGATGCTGGTGAGTGGCGCTGATCACCATCACCGACGCGCCCGCTGCTTCCGCCGCCGCGATACCGGCCGGTGCGTCCTCGAAGACCAGACAGTCGCCGATGTCGACGCCGAGCCGTTTTGCCGCCAGCAGGAAACAGTCGGGCGCCGGTTTGCCGTGCGACACATCCTCGGCCGCGACCACCAAGGCGGGAACCGGGATGCCGGCGGCCCGCATGCGCAGCAGCGCCAACGGGCGCGGCGCGGAGGTGACGATCGCCCAGCGCTCGGCCGGCAGCGCGTTGAGAAACCGTACTGCGCCGGCGATCGGCAGCACGCCTTCGACATCGTCCGACTCGGCCTGCAACAGCACAAACGCCTCATGAACAGGGTCGACGCCGGGAAGCGCCAGCCTGGTGATGGTCTCGACCGCCCGCACGCCATGGATCGTCGGCAGGAAGGCTTCGACGTCGAGACCGTGCTTAAGCGCCCACGCCGCCCAGACGCGCTCGGCCGAGGCGATCGAATTGAGCACCGTGCCATCCATATCGAACAGGAACGCGGCGAATTTTCTGCCTGCAAACATCAGATTTTCCACGGGTTAGGGATCGTTTCGGGAGGTCGAAACATGTCGTTCGACCGTAACGTCGCCACGCCTGCCTGGGAAGCCGCGGGAGAGCCTTTTCGATAGTTCCAGGGAACCATGGTCCCGCCTCTGGCGTTTTGAGCATACTGTTTTCCACGGGATCGAAGGGGCAATCATTGTGCTGATCCGGCTCGGCTACGAAATCGCCATTGAATGCGTCGGCGCCACGCCGGTCATCTCGCTGCTTGATATCCACAGGGATCGTCAGGCCGACATCAAACGGCAGACGCGCGTGCTGACGTCGCCTTCAGTGCCGAGCAAGGTCTATCACGATCTGTTCGGCAATACCTGCCGCCGCTTCACCGTACCCGCCGGCAGTTTCCGCATTCTCTATGACGCAGCCGTCGAGGACAGCGGCGAGCCTGACGCGGTCAACACGCTGGCCAGGGAAGTGCCGGTGGCGGAACTGCCGGACGATGTGCTCGGCTACCTCCTCGGCAGCCGCTATTGCGAGACCGATCATCTGAGCAGTCTGGCCTGGCAGCTTTTCGGCCATGTCCCCTCCGGCTGGGCGCGGGTGCAGGCGATCGTCGACTATGTCCACAACCGGCTGTCCTTCGGCTATGGCTATGCGCGGTCGACGCGCACCGCAGCCCAAGCGCATGAGGAGCAGGTTGGTGTATGCCGCGACTTCGCCCATCTGGCGATCACGCTCTGCCGCTGCATGAACATCCCGGCCCGCTATGTGAACGGTTATCTCGGCGACATCGGCGTACCGGCCGACCCGGCGCCGATGGACTTTTCGGCCTGGATGGAAGTGTTCCTCGACGGCAAATGGTACACGTTCGACCCGCGTCATAATCGTCCAAGGATAGGCCGCGTCGTCATCGCGCGCGGTCGTGATGCCACGGATGTCCCGCTGCTGCACAGCTTCGGCCCGCACCAACTTTCGCTGTTCAAGGTCTGGACCTATGAGCAGGAAGGCAATCTGTTCAACCCGCCCTATCACGGCGTCGACAAGACGGTGAGCGCGCGGATGCTGGCGTGACCGGACTCTGATCCGCTTCGACACACAATCCGGGAATGGAAAAGGCCGCCGCTTCTTGACGAAGCCGGCGGCCTTCCGTGTTTCCGTCCGTGGCGCGGCCAATGGCGGCGACCGAGGTCACCCGCCGCGCTTCGCGCGCCTTAACGGGAAGACTGCTTCCCGAAAGTGCAATCCGCTGAGGCCACGTTCTGGAAAACGAAATCACTCGACATCGGATCACCTCCTTTCGATTGTTGAACACGTACAGATGATGGGGTGCGTTGCAGCAAAAAACAAGATGCCGATTTGAAATAGCTGGCGAGCCGCCTTTTGCGCCGGGTTGCGAAGAGCCGCGCGGGCGGGCAAAATCCATGCAAGGTGGATTGTCAGGACTCGGGAGGATGGCCATGGAGGCAGCCGAGAAGGCCGCGCGCATCGTGCGAACGGTGATCGAAACGCTGAAGCCGGGTTTTGCGGTCAAGCTGTGGACCGGCGAGCGGATCGGTCCCGCCACCGGGCCCGTGCTCACCATCAACGACCAGGACATCGTCTGGCAGGTGGTGAAGCGGCCATCACTGTCGACGCTGATCGAGATGTGGATTTCCAAGACGATAGACATCGAAGACGGGACGATTTTCGATTTTTATGCACTGCCGTCGCAAGGCAAGCTCAGGACCAAGCTCAAGTCGCTGCCGAAGCTGGCGATCCTGCGCGACCTGCCGGCGGTGCTCCTGTCACGCAAGCAGATGAGTGCACGCACCGATCTGTCGGGTCGCAACCCCTATGTCAGCGGGTCGAGCCAGGAGGCGATCCAGCATCACTACGACATTTCGAATGCCTTTTACCGGCTCTTCCTCGACGAGCGCATGGTCTACAGCTGCGGCTACTTTAAGGATTTCGCCGATGGCATCGACCAAGCGCAGGCCGACAAGCTCGACCATATCTGCCGCAAGCTCAGGCTGAAATCGGGCGAAAAGCTGCTCGACATCGGCTGCGGCTGGGGCGCCATGCTGATCCATGCGGCCAAAAATTACGGCGTCGTCGGCCATGGCGTGTCGCTGTCGCAGGCGCAGACCGATCTCGCCCGCGAGCGCATCCGCGCCGAAGGGCTGCAGGACCGCATCACCATCGAGATCAAATCCTATGCGGAACTCAAAGGCTCCTTCGACAAGATATCGTCGATCGGCATGTTCGAGCATCTCGGCCTCGCCAACCACGCCACCTATTTCAAGACCATCCATCGCTTGCTGAAGCCCGGCGGCATCTATCTGCACCACGCCATCACCAGGCGAAGCAAGGGCGACTTGAAGAAAACCTTGCGCAAGGGGCCGGAGTTCAAGGCGCTGCTCAAATACATTTTCCCCGGCGGGGAACTCGACACGATCGGCATGACGCTGGGCAATCTGGAGGCGCATGGCTTCCTGGTCTACGACGTCGAGAATCTGCGCGAGCACTATGCGCGCACCTGCCGGCTGTGGGCCCAGCGGCTACAGGCTCGCTTCGACGAGGCGGTCGCCGAAGTCGGCGAGGCCAAGGCACGGCTGTGGCTGCTTTATCTCACCGGCTGCTCGATCACCTTCGAGCGCGCCTCGGCGCAGATTTTTCAGACCGTCGTCACCAAACGGGCACGCGGCCCGAGCGGGCTGCCGCCGACACGGGCGGATCTGTATCGGTAGAGATAGGATTCGGGGCCGAACCCCACGCTTTCCAAGGTCTGCGATTCGCTGCCTCGCGGTAGAGGCCTACACGAACCGCATCGGCGCGCCGATCTCGACGCGGGCAGGCCTGTCCACAGTGCAATAGACGCCGAGATTATGGGCGTTGTGGCGGACCAGATTGCGCAGGATGCCGGGATCGTGGTCGAAGCCGTCCTGGCTGATGATGGTGAAGCCGCAGCGGCGGCACGGCTCCGAGACGGTCACCAGCAGGTCGCCGATGGCAAGCTTGCGGCCAATCCATTCGGTCTCGGGAAACGAGCTCTCGACCGCCGCCATGTCGACGACAATGTTGGGGCGGAAGCGGCGCGGATCGGGAATGCCTTCGGGGTGCAGCGCCTTTAGCCGCGCCAGCGATGCGGTGGTCAAGAGATGGATCGGCGCTTTGCGGTAGCGCGCCGCGGTGAGCGGGCCGGTGTAGCCGGGGGCGTTGTCCTGGCTGAACGGCCGGATCGAGGCGAAGAAGCCGAGATAGGCCGAGATGGCTTGGTCGCATTCCACACCCGGCACTGCCAGCCAGTCGCCGTCGGGAACGGCGATCTCCAGCTCGCGATCGTTGGTGAGCCGGGTGCAGATGCGCGGCACCTTGTGCCACTTGGCGTCGCGGTCGGGCCGCGCGATCTCATTGTCCGAGACATCGACAAGGCCGAACAGCCGGTCGCCGTCGATGGTTTCAAGGCCGACCGAAATGGCGTCCTGGCGTTCGCCGGCAAGCGAACTTGCAGGGTAACGCCAGAGCTCCGTGACTGCGCCCAGTGCAGCCATCAAATCCCCTCAGCCCTTCTTGTTCTGGCGGTTGGCGATCAGATCATCGACCACGGCCGGATCGGCCAGTGTCGAGGTATCGCCGAGCGCGGAAAAATCGTCCTCGGCGATCTTGCGCAGGATACGGCGCATGATCTTGCCGGAGCGGGTTTTCGGCAGTCCGGGCGCGAACTGCAGCTTGTCGGGCGAGGCGATGGCGCCGATCTCCTTGCGGACATGGGCCACGAGCTCCTTGCGCAGTTCCTCGCTCGGCTCCACGCCTTTCATCAAGGTAACGTAGCTGTAGATGCCCTGGCCCTTGATGTCGTGGGGATAGCCGACGACAGCTGCTTCCGACACCTTCTCATGGCTGACGAGCGCCGATTCGACCTCGGCCGTTCCCATGCGGTGGCCGGAAACGTTGATGACGTCGTCGACGCGGCCGGTGATCCAGTAATAGCCGTCGGCGTCGCGGCGACAGCCGTCTCCGGTGAAGTATTTGCCCTTGTAGGTGGAGAAATAAGTCTGCACGAAGCGGTCGTGATCGCCATAGACCGTGCGCATCTGGCCGGGCCAGGAATCGGCGATGCAGAGATTGCCGTCGGCCGCCCCTTCCAGCACCTTGCCTTCGCCGTCGACCAGCTGCGGCTTGATGCCGAAGAAGGGCCGCGTCGCCGAGCCGGCCTTGAGGTCGGTGGCGCCGGGCAGCGGCGTGATCAGAATGCCGCCGGTCTCGGTCTGCCACCATGTGTCGACGATCGGCACCTTGCCGTTGCCGACGATGTTGAAATACCACTCCCAAGCTTCCGGATTGATCGGTTCGCCGACCGAGCCCAGCACGCGCAGCGACTTGCGCGAGGTCTTCTTCACCGGTTCGTCGCCGGCGCCCATCAGCGCGCGCAGTGCCGTCGGCGCGGTGTAGAAGATGTTGACCTTGTGCTTGTCGATGACTTCCCAGAAGCGCGACTGCGAGGGGTAGTTCGGCACGCCCTCGAACATCAGCGTGGTGGCGCCGTTGGCGAGCGGGCCATAGACGATATAGCTGTGGCCGGTGACCCAACCGACATCGGCGGTGCACCAGTAGATATCGCCATCATGGTAGTCGAAGACATATTGGTGGGTCATCGAGACATAGACGAGATAGCCGGCGGTGGTGTGCAGCACGCCCTTCGGCTTGCCGGTCGAACCTGAGGTATAGAGGATGAACAGCGGATCCTCGGCCTTCATCTTCTCCGGCTTGCAGTCGCCTTTCACCGTGGCGATCTCGTCATGGTACCAGATGTCGCGTCCCTGGACCCAGCCGGTCTTGCCGCCGGTGCGGCGAACGACGACCACCTTATCGACCTTGGTGCCGGCCTTGGCGGCGATTTCGATCGCTCTGTCGGTGTTTTCCTTCAGCGGGATCGGCTTGCCGCCGCGCAGGCCTTCGTCGGCGGTGATGACGAAGGTCGACTTGCAGTCATCGATGCGGCCGGCCAGCGCGTCCGGTGAAAAGCCGCCGAAGACGATCGAGTGGATGGCGCCGATGCGGGTGCAAGCCAGCATCGCGTAGGCCGCTTCCGGGATCATCGGCATGTAGATGGTGACGCGGTCGCCCTTCCTGACGCCGTGCTTCTTCATCACATTGGCGAGCCGGCAGACATGCTCGTAGAGCTCGTTGTAGGTGATCTTCTTGTCGTCGTAGGGATTGTCGCCTTCCCAGATGATGGCTGTCTGGTTGCCGCGCTTCTTCAAATGGCGGTCGATGCAGTTGTAGGAGACGTTGGTTTCGCCGTCCTCGAACCATTTGATCGAGACCTTGCCCTCGAAGGAGGTGTTCTTGACCTTGCTGAACGGCTTGAACCAGTCGATGCGCTTGCCGTGCTTGCCCCAGAACTTGTCCGGATTCTTCACGCTGTCGGCATACCATTTGAGGTAGGTGTCATTGTCGATCAGCGCATTCTTCTTCCACGCCGGCTGGACGCGGTGGATCTTCACCTCGGACATGTCTTCACTTTCCTCCCAAACCACCCCGCCGGCTTGACCACAGCCAGGATCACGGCGACGCAGCCGCGAATTCGGCGGCATTATTAACAGTTCCGCGCTGACGGCAACATTAGACGTTGGATTCGCGTGGCGGGATGCCGCAGCTCCCGTTTCGGTTGTATCAGCACTCGGCGGCGGTCGCTGCTAACTGCATGTTTTCGTGCATAAAACCCGACTGGGATCAGGAAAATCATAGACAGTTAAGGAACGGCGCGCACAATTCGGTGTTGGGAGGAATGGAGAATCAACTAGGCCAAGGGGCTGTCATGCGCGATCATTCCGAAATGGACCTGATGCTCAAGGGGTATGGCCTGACCACGGCCAAGATTCTGTACCATTTTCCCGACCACCCGCATCTGCTGCAGAGCTTCATCTGGCAGGATTACGATCTGGCGCCGAAGTTTCCGGTGCTGATCAAGTTCATCGAGTTCTGGAAGGCCAGGCTCGACGGGCCGCTGCATTCGATCAGCTACACGCACCAGAAGCTGATCGCGCCGAACGAATGGCGGAAGGTGGATGGGGAGTTCGTGCTGCACTGAGCGGCAGTATAGCTGATCTCCCCCGCAAGGGGGGAGATTGGCAGCTTCAACGTCGTGCGATCACACCGCAGGCGGGTTCAGTCGGGCGAAACCTTCCTGGCGGCGATAAGGGAAGTACGGGTAGGGCGCGGTCACTTCGCTTGCGGCGTCGAGCTTTTTGACCTGCTCCGGCGTCAATGCCCAGCCGACGGCGCCGAGGTTCTGGCGCAGCTGTTCCTCGTTGCGGGCGCCGATGATGACCGAGGACACGGTCGGGCGCCGCAACAGCCAGTTGATGGCGATCTGCGGCACGGTCTTGCCGGTCTCTTCAGCCATCGCATCAAGCGCATCCATGACCCGGTAGAGATGTTGGTCCGCGACCGGCGGGCCGAAATCGGCGGTGTCGTGCAGCCGGCTCTTTTCCGGCAGGGGCTGGCCGCGGCGGATCTTGCCGGTCAGGCGGCCCCAGCCGAGCGGGCTCCACACCAGCGCGCCGATGCCCTGGTCGATACCGAGCGGCATCAGCTCCCATTCATAGTCGCGACCGACCAGCGAGTAGTAGACCTGATGCGCGGCGTAGCGCGGATAAGCATGCTTGTCAGCTTCCGCCAGCGATTTCATCACCTGCCAGCCGGAGAAGTTGGAGACGCCGACATAGCGCAGCTTGCCGGCGCGCACGAGGTCGTCCAGCGTCGACAACACCTCCTCGATCGGCGTGCCGGCATCGAAGGCGTGCAGCTGCAACAGGTCGATGTAATCGGTGCCCATGCGCTTCAGGGCGGCGTCGACGGCTTTGATCAGCCGCGAGCGCGACGAGCCGTAGTCGGCCGGTCTGTCGCCCATCGGCAGCGAAGTCTTGGTCGAGATCAGCACCGCGTCGCGGCGGCCTTTGATGGCTTCGCCAAGCACTTCCTCGGAGGCGCCGTTCGAATAGACATCGGCGGTGTCGAACAGATTGACGCCGGCCTCGAGGCAGATGTCGATCAGCCGCCGCGCTTCCTTGGCATCGCTGTTGCCCCAGGCCCCGAACAGCGGCCCGGAGCCGCCGAAAGTGCCGGCGCCGAAAGAGAGTGCGGGCACTTTCAGGCCCGATGCGCCGAGACGTCGATAATCCATTTTATGCTCCTTGATGATGTCGAAGAAGGATTGCGCGTGATGCTCATGACTGGGCGCAGACCGGCACCCCGATTGTGGGGGCGCGATCGAGGCGCAGCGCCAGGGCAGCGACGCCAAGAGCCGCGACCGGCAGCAAAGCGGCGATCCAGGTTAGTGAGCCGAGGCCGAGGTCATGGGCAATCACCGCGCCGCCAAGCCAAGCGCCGGCGGCATTGCCGAGGTTGAAGGCGGCGATGTTGAAGGACGAGGCGAGGCTCTGGCCCGCGCCTTGCGCCTTTTCCAGCACCCACATCTGCAGCGGCGCCACGGTGGCGAAGGCGGCGGCACCAAGCAGGCCGACATAGATGACGGCCAGGATTTGGCTGTGGACGGCGAAGGTCATTGTGGCCAGCACCAACGCCAGCACCACGAGGCTGCCGAGCACCGCCGGCACCAGCCAGCGGTCGGCGACCTTGCCGCCAAGCAGATTGCCGGCGATAAGACCGCCACCGAAGACGAGNCCGGCGTCAGGGGCAGTTGATCTGGCAGGCCTTGCCGCTCGCCGAGCAGCACCGGCGTGCGGCGCAGCACTGCGAGGTCGGCGCGCAGATTGGTCTTCTCGGGCGCTTCCTTGCTGCGCGGCACCAGAAGCAGGATGACGGCAAAGGCTGCCAAGCCGACCAGGGTTACGGCCCAGAAGGTGGCGCGCCAGCCGAAGGTCTGGCCGAGCCAAGTGCCGAAGGGCACGCCGAGGATGTTGGCGATAGTCAGGCCGGTGAACATCAGCGCGATCGCCGAGGCTTTCTTGTTGGGCGCGACCAGGCCGGTGGCGACCACCGAGCCGACGCCAAAGAAAGTGCCATGGGCAAAGGCGGTGATGATGCGGGCGCCCATCAGCGTCCAGTAGTCGGGGGCGATCGCACAGGCGAGGTTGCCGAGCGTGAAGATCGCCATAAGGGCCAGAAGGACGGTCTTGCGGGGCCAGTTGCCGGTGGCGATGGTCAAAAGCGGCGCGCCGATGACGACGCCCAACGCGTAGCCCGAAATCAACTGGCCGGCGGCCGAGATCGAGACTCCGAGATCTTTGCTGACATCGATCAGCAGCCCCATGATGACGAATTCGGTGACACCGATGCCGAAGGCGCCGGCAGCGAGGGCGTAGAGAGCAAGAGGCATGGCGGTTTCCAGTTCGAACTCGATGAACGCGACCAGACCCGCGCCCCGACCGCAGAGATCGTGTTGCCATGCCTTGTGAACCAGACTTGCCTTGGGCATATTTCCTGTGAAATAGATTCACAAATGGCCAGACCCGATATCAACCGTTCCGGCGAGATCGAAGTGTTCGTCCGCGTCGTCGAGGCGGGCAGTTTCTCGGCTGCGGCTCGTTCGCTGCGTATGACACCGTCGGCGGTGAGCAAGCTGATCGCGCGACTGGAGGCAAGGCTCGGCGCGCGGCTGGTCACGCGCTCGACGCGCAAGCTGCAGCTGACGCCGGAAGGGACGGCGTTCTATGACAGCGGGGTGCGCATCCTGGCCGATATGGCGGCGGCCGAGCGCGAGGCGGCCGTGGGTGCCGCGCCGCGCGGACGGCTGCGCGTCAACTCCTATGTGCCCTTCGGGGTGCATCGGCTGATCCCGCTGCTGCCTGATTTCCTCGAACGCTACCCCGGGATTTCGGTCGATCTGGTGCTGACCGACAGCGTCATCGATTTGATGGCTGAGCGTGCCGACGTCGCCATCCGCGCCGGGCCGCTCGGCGAGTCGCGGCTGGTGGCGCGCAAGCTCGGGCAAAGCCGGATGACAGTCGTTGCCGCACCGTCCTATCTCAAGACGCATGGCACGCCGCTGGTTCCAGCAGATCTCGACCGGCACAATCGCATGGCTTTCGGCTTTGTCCGGCATGTCGATGGCTGGTCGTTTGTCGATGCAACCGGGAACGCCGTCATGGTGCCGATCACCGGAAACACGCTGGTCGGCGATGGCGAGTCGATGCGGTTGATGGCGGTCGGCGGCGCCGGCATCGCCCGGCTGGCACACTGGCATGTGGCCGATGACATCGCGGCGGGGCGGCTGACGGCGCTGCTGGAGGATTTCAATCCGGGCGACGAGGAGCCTACCCACGCCGTCTATGTCGGCCAGGGCCGGCATTTGCCCGCACGGGTGCGGGCGTTTCTCGACTTTCTGGTCGAGAGCGTGCGGATGAGCTGAAAAGACGTTGGGGAGCCAGATGACCCCCCAAGCATCAGGCGACAGCGATGACTATTTCTTCGGGGTGAACGGCGCCGGGCGGCGACCGGCGCCCTGACGCTCCAGCATCCAGCCGGGATATTCGGCCGGCAGCGCGCTGACCTCATCCAGTTTGGCGAGATCGTCGGCGTCGAGCTTCACCTCGGCCGCGGCTAGGTTCTGCTCGAGCTGCTCCATGCGGCTGGCGCCGATGATGACGCTCATGACGAAAGGTTTGGCCAGGACATAACCGAGCGCGACCGTAGCGACGCTGACATCGTGCTTTTTGGCGATGTCGCGCATGACGGCGACGGCTGCCCAGGCGCGGTCCTCATCGACCGGCGGGAAGTTGAAGGCGGCGCGGCGGCCCTCGCCATTGCCGGGCGCGCCGGGACCGTATTTGCCCGACAGCAGGCCGCCGGCCATCGGCGACCACACCATCAAGCCGAGCTTCTCCTCGTTGATGAGCGGCACGATCTCACGCTCGAGATCGCGGCCGGCGATCGAGTAATAGGACTGGATGGTCTCGAAGCGGGAGAACCCCTTGCGCTCGGCAATGCCCAGAGCCTTGGCGATGCGCCATGCCTGCCAGTTGGAGACGCCGACATAGCGAACCTTGCCGCTGGCAACCAGGTCATCAAGTGCCCGTAGCGTCTCGTCGATCGGCGTCACCGTATCGGTGCCGTGCAACTGATAGAGGTCGATATGGTCGAGCTGCAGCCGCTCCAGGCTGCCCTCGACCGAATCCATGATGTGGCCTCGCGAAGAGCCGCGCTCGTTCGGGCCCTGGCCCATGGCGCCATGCACCTTGGTGGCAATGACGACGTCCGAGCGCTTGACGCCGAGATCCCTGAGCGACTGGCCGAGCAGGCGCTCGGACTGGCCGAAGGAGTAGACGTCGGCGGTGTCGAAGAAATTGACGCCGGCGGCGATCGAACGGCCAACGATGTCGTTGACGCCCTTCTGGTCGAGGCTGGCGATCAGACCCCATTGGGCATTCTCGCCGGCGGCGCCGAAGGTCATTGTGCCGAGGCAGAGTTCGGAGACGAACATCCCCGTATTTCCGAGTTGATTGTAGCGCATGGTGGCAGCTCCAGAAGATTTGGTGATTACGCAAAGCAAATAGGAACGGTACGTTTCGTTTCCAGTGGTGGCACAATGATGGGCCGGCTCTGGCACAACCTGCGGCCGACCCAACACCGGATCAACACAGGCGGGTCAGGCTTCCCAAGGGTTGAACATTGTGACGGCAGTATCGTCGAAATCGGCGACGTTGCGTGTGACCAGTATGAGATCGTGGAAGAGCGCCGTCGCGGCTATAAGCCCATCTGCGTCGCCGCGCGTGCGGATCGCGGAGATGCGACCCCATTGGGCAGCGATGTTCTCGTCTATGCCGAGAATTCGGTTTTCGTAGCTGTGGCGCAGACCGTGGAACCACGTTGCTAAATGGTTTGCAGTGTCGGGGTCGTTTCGCCGCTTCATTTCGATTCCGCGTGCGATTTCACCGAGCGTGATGACGCTTAGAAACAGAGACTGGCGCTCTTGCTTGATTATCCAATCCGCCACTGGCCCCCCTCGCTTTCGCGCATCCGACACGACGTTCGTGTCCAGAAGAAACATCAGAGGTCCACGTCTCGGCCGGGCCCCTTGGAGCGGCGATTGACCTCTTCGACGAAGTCGTCGTCCCATTCGGGACCGGAAAGAAGGTATTCCGCAAGTGAGGGCTTAGAGCCGACGAGCCTTTCGTATTCTTCAGCGGCCAACACGACAGCAGCGGGCTTTCCACGCAAGGTGATGGTCTGCGGGCCCTTTTCACGAGCCTGCTGAACCAGCTTCGAGAGATTGTTTTTTGCGTCCTGCAGATGCCAGTTCATGGAAGGTACCTAGCTAGCTTGGCTAGATATAGCATCGCTGCAGCGATGCAGCAACAATGCTACTGTTAGGGCGGCGAGATCACCGAGGTTTATCGGCCGCCGAAAATCGCCGAGCCGACGCGGACGCTGGTGGCGCCGAAGGCTATGGCGGTCTCGAAGTCGCCGGACATGCCCATCGACAGTTTTGCGACTCCGGCCTCTTTGCCGAGCTTTTCCAGCAAGGCGAAATGCGGGCCGGGGTTTTCGTCGGCCGGCGGGATGCACATCAGGCCTTCGATGGCGAGGCCATGGACATCGCGGCAGCGGGCGACGAAGGCGACGGCGTCGCGCGGCTCGATGCCGGCCTTTTGCGGCTCCGAACCGGTATTGACCTGGACATAAAGCTTTGGCGTGCGGCCCTGGCGCACGATTTCCTTGGCGAGCTCGGCGGCGAGCTTTTCGCGGTCGACGGTCTCGATGACGTCGGCGAGAGCGACGGCTTCCCTCGCCTTGTTCGACTGCAGCGGGCCGATCAGATGCAGTTCGATATTAGGGAATTCCGCTTTCAAGGCCGGCCATTTGCCTTGCGCTTCCTGCACGCGGTTTTCGCCGAAGACGCGCTGGCCAGCCTCGATGACCGGGCGGATGACGTCGGTCTCAAAAGTCTTCGACACCGCAACCAGCGTCACCGAACCGGCGTCACGGCCGGCCTCGCGCTCGGCGGCAGCGATCCTCGTCTTGACGGCGAAAAACTGTTCGACGGCGCTGGCCATGCCCATATCCTGCCTGTCTTTAATCGTCTTGGCCGGCTCGCCGCAGTTGACGGGTCCGGCAATCCATGGTGAACACCGCGACGACATTTACCTCGGCCACCGGGCCTTGTCCGGCGGTCTGCGCCTGCTTTTAAGTGAAAATCATCCGATGGCAACCGAACGATACAATCCGCGCGCGTCAGAGCCCAAATGGCAGAAGGCCTGGGCCGAAAAGAAGCTGTTCGAAGCGCATAACGACGATCCGAAGCCGAAATACTACGTGCTGGAGATGTTCCCCTATCCCTCGGGGAAGATCCATATCGGCCACACCCGCAACTACACGATGGGCGACGTGGTGGCGCGCTACAAGCGGGCCAAGGGTTTCAACGTGCTGCACCCGATGGGCTGGGACGCTTTCGGCATGCCGGCCGAAAACGCGGCGATGCAGAACAAGGTCCATCCCAAGGAATGGACCTACGCCAACATCGCCGCCATGCGCGAGCAGCTCAAGATGATGGGCCTGTCGCTGGACTGGGCGCGCGAGTTCGCCACCTGCGACGTCGACTATTACCACCGCCAGCAGATGCTGTTCCTCGATTTCGTCGAGAAGGGGCTGGTGACGCGCAAATCCTCCAAGGTCAACTGGGACCCGGAGGATATGACGGTGCTCGCCAACGAGCAGGTCATCGACGGGCGCGGCTGGCGCTCGGGCGCGCTGGTCGAACAGCGTGAGTTGACGCAGTGGTTCTTCAAGATCACCGATTACGCGCAGGACTTGCTGGATTCGCTGAACGGTCTCGGCGAGTGGCCGGAAAAGGTCAAGCTGATGCAGCAGAACTGGATCGGCCGCTCGGAAGGGCTGCTGGTCCGCTGGCCGCTGGCAGAGCCAAGTTCTAGCAAGATTGGTGGCGACACGAGCGAGCTGGAAGTCTACACGACCAGGCCCGACACCATTTTCGGCGCCTCCTTCATGGCGGTCGCCGCCGATCATCCGCTGGCCAGGAAGGCCGCCGAGAGCAATGTCGAACTGGCCAAGTTCATCGAAGAAATCAGACATATGGGCACGTCGGTGGCCGCACTGGAGACGGCCGAGAAGAAAGGTTTCGACACCGGCATCCGCGTCGTGCATCCGTTCGACGACTCGTGGACCCTGCCGGTCTACGTCGCGAATTTCGTTTTGATGGAATACGGCACCGGCGCCATATTCGGCTGCCCGTCGGGCGACCAGCGCGACCTCGATTTCGCCAACAGATACGGCCTGCCGGTGATCCCGGTGGTGATGCCGGAAGATGCCGACGCCAAAACCTTCCAGGTCACGGAAGACGCCTATGTCGATGACGGCGTGATGATCAATTCGCGTTTCCTCGACGGCATGAAGCCGGAGCAGGCGTTCGACGAGGTGGCAAAGCTCCTGGAGCAGAAAACCATAGGCGGGCGGCCAATGGCGGAGCGCAAGGTGAACTTCCGCTTGCGCGACTGGGGCATTTCGCGCCAGCGCTACTGGGGCTGTCCGATCCCCATGATCCATTGCGAGGATTGCGGCGTGGTTCCGGTGCCGAAAGCCGACCTGCCGGTCAAGCTGCCCGACGACATCGAGTTCGACCGTCCCGGCAATCCGCTCGACCGCCACCCGACCTGGCGGCATGTGAAGTGTCCGCAATGCGGCAAGGATGCGCGCCGCGAGACCGACACGATGGACACGTTCGTCGATTCGTCCTGGTATTTCGCGCGCTTTACAGCGCCCTGGGCCAATGAGCCGACGGAGCCGAAGGCTGCCGATGAC
Organism: Mesorhizobium sp. L103C105A0; assembly: GCF_000502215.1. NCBI lineage: Bacteria > Pseudomonadati > Pseudomonadota > Alphaproteobacteria > Hyphomicrobiales > Phyllobacteriaceae > Mesorhizobium > Mesorhizobium sp. L103C105A0. The sequence continues at coordinate 39,462 of NZ_AYXF01000016.1, forward strand.
TGGCTGGCCGTCGACCAGTATATTGGCGGCATCGAGCACGCGATCCTCCATCTGCTCTATTCGCGCTTCTTCACCCGCGCCATGCGCGCGACCGGGCATCTCGACCTGGCCGAGCCGTTCAAGGGCCTGTTCACGCAAGGCATGGTGGTGCATGAGACCTACCGCGTCGGCGGTGCGTCGAGCAATGGCCGCTGGCTGTCGCCGGCTGAGGTCAGGATCGAGGATGTCGGCGGCAAGCGCCGCGCCATCGAGATCGCCACCGGCGAAGAGGCGGCGATCGGCTCGCTCGAAAAGATGTCGAAGTCGAAGAAGAATACGGTAAGCCCGGAAGACATCACCGACGGCTACGGCGCCGACACCGCACGCTGGTTCATGCTGTCGGATTCGCCGCCCGAGCGCGACGTCGAGTGGACGGACGATGGCGCCGCCGGCGCACATCGCTTCATCCAGCGTGTCTGGCGCCTGGTGTCCATTGCCGCCGAGACGCTTGACGGCGCCAAGCCGCAGGCGGCGCCGGAGGGCGAGGCGGGCGCCGTTTCCAAGGCCGCGCACAAGATCCTGAAGGCTATCGGCGAGGATATCGAGAAGCTCGGCTTCAACCGGGCCATCGCCCGCATCTACGAACTGGCCAATGCCTTGACCGCGCCGCTCAACGACGTCGCCGAGGGCAAGGCCGACGCGGCGCTGAAAGGCGCCTGCCGCGAGGCGGTGGAGATTCTTGTGCATGTGGTCGCGCCGGTCATGCCGCATTTGGCCGAAGAGTGCTGGCACACGCTGGGCGGCACCGATCTGGTCGCCGAACGGCCATGGCCGGTCTATGATCCGGCGCTGGTCGTCGACAACGAGATCGTGCTGCCGGTCCAGGTCAACGGCAAGAAGCGCGGCGATTTGACAATTGCCCGCGACGCGGACCAAGGTGCGGTCGAAAAAGCGGTTCTGGCTCTCGACTTCGTGCAGAAAGCGCTGGAAGGTAAGGCGCCCCGCAAGGTGATCATCGTGCCGCAGAGGATCGTCAATGTCGTTGCTTGACCTCAGAAGGATGGGGCCCGATCTGGAAAAGACGACGCGCTTGCTGCGCCGCGCAGCGCTGTACGGCATGGTCGCTTCGATGGCGCTGGTTTCGGCCTGTACGGTCAGGCCGCTCTATTCCAGCGCGCCGTTGACGGCCGGCTCGACGCTCAGCGCTTCAGCGGAACTGGCGTCGGTCGCGGTCAAGCCGGTCAAGACCCGCTACGCCCAGCAGGTCCGCAACAATCTGATATTTGCCTTTGGTCAAGGCGCCGGCGAGCCGCCGGCGCCGGTCTACATGCTCGATCTCGGCGTCACCGAACTGGTCGAATCGGCCGCGGTGGTGCAGATCCAGACCGACGAAGACGAGCCGACGGCAGGCACGGTGACGCTGACCGCAAACTATGTGCTGACCGATGCCAGGACCGGCGTGGTGATCGCAACCGGCAAACGGTCGATCCCATCATCCTTCGACAAGCCGACGCAGGAGTTCGCCTCCTACCGGGCGCAGCTCGACGCCGAGAACCGCGCCGCGCGTGAACTGGCTGAAATGGTGAGCCTGTCGGTCGCCCAGGACTTGGTCAGGCACGGCAAGAAGGCCTGAGCATTCCCTGGCGCTGCCAACTAGACTTTTAGCAGTCCGCAACAAAAAGGCCGGTTTCCCGGCCTTTTTTCGTTTGTATCGAACCGATCTCAGCCGATCTTCTGGCCGGTCTTGGCCCAGTCGGCAGCGAACTGATCCAGGCCCTTGTCGGTCAACGGGTGCTTGACCAGCGCCTTCAGCGTCGCGGCCGGCGCGGTAACGACATCGGCGCCGATCAGGGCTGCCTGCTTGACGTGATTCACGGTGCGAACCGAAGCGACGAGGATCTCGGTGTCGAAATCGTAATTGTCGTAGATCTGCCGGATCTCCTGGATCAGTTCCATGCCGTCCGCGCCGGTATCGTCGACGCGGCCGACGAAGGGCGAGATGAACGAGGCGCCGGCCTTGGCCGCCAGCAGCGCCTGGTTGGCCGAGAAGCACAGCGTTACATTGACCATGCGGTTCATCTCGGTGCGGATCGTCTTGCAGGCGCGCAGGCCGTCGAGCGTCAGCGGCACCTTGATGCAGACATTGTCGGCGATCTTGGCCAGGATGTTGGCCTCGGCCATCATGTCCTTGTATTCGATCGCAACGACCTCGGCCGAAACCGGGCCCTTGACGATGTCGCAGATCTGCTTGGTGACCTCGGCGATCTTGCCGCCGGATTTCAGGATCAGCGAGGGATTGGTGGTCACGCCGTCGAGCAGCCCCAGGTCGTTCAGTTCCTTGATGTCCTTGATGTCAGCGGTGTCGACAAAAAATTTCATGGGGGTCTCCTGAAAGATTTCCATGTGCATGCCATGCACATTCCGGGTTGCCCTTTGATCTAGACCAAAGTCGGGGCAAGGTCACGCCCGATGATCGAAGATTCGCCCTTTGTCGCAGCCGCGCCGGTGCTGGTGCCGATGCCGGCCGAACGGCCCTACACCTACGCTGTGCCTGCCGGCGTGCGCGTGGTGCCGGGCTCGATCGTGCGCGTGCCGCTCGGTCCGCGCCAGGTTGCCGGCATCGTCTGGGATGGTGCGGTCGAGAATATCGACGCCAAAAAGCTGCGCCCGATCGAACAGGTCTTCGACTGCCCGCCGATCGACCGCGGCATGCGCCGCTTCGTCGACTGGGTGGCGCAGTACACGCTGTCGCCGCCCGGCATGGTGGCGCGCATGCTGTTGCGCGCGCCGGAGGCGTTCGATCCCGAACCATGGATCGAGGGCCTGCAGCGGACCCTCGTCATGCCCGACCGGATGACGGATGCCAGGACGCGCGTGCTGGAGACGGCGGAAGGGGGGCTTGCCTGGACGCGATCCGGCCTGGCGCACGCGGCGGGCGTGTCGTCGACGGTGGTCGAGGGACTCAAGGCGCAAGGCGTGTTCGAGACGGTGATGATCCCGCCTCGACCGGTGGTCGCCGCGCCCGATCCCTCCTACGCCATGCCGGAGCTGATGCCGGACCAGGCAGACGCGGCCGCCATGCTGCGCGCCAATGTCGCGGCCGCTGCTTTCAACGTCACGCTGCTCGACGGCGTCACCGGCTCGGGCAAGACGGAAGTTTATTTCGAGGCGGTGGCGGCAGCCCTCGACCAGGGCAGGCAGGTGTTGATCCTGCTGCCGGAGATCGCGCTGACGCATGCCTTCCTCGAACGCTTCCAGCAGCGTTTCGGCGCCAAGCCGGCGGAATGGCATTCCGACCTGCCGCCCCGAATGCGCGAAAAGGTCTGGCGACAGGTGGCGGAAGGCGGCGTGCGCGTCGTTGCCGGGGCGCGTTCGGCGCTGTTCCTGCCGTTCCGCGAGCTCGGGCTGATCGTCGTCGACGAGGAGCACGACCCCGCCTACAAGCAGGAGGATCGCGTCTTCTACAATGCGCGCGACATGGCGGTGGTGCGCGGCCATATCAGCGGCTTCCCGGTGGTGCTGGCGTCGGCGACGCCATCGGTCGAAAGCCGGGTCAATGCGCAGCAGGGCCGCTACAGCAGGGCGGTGCTGTCGGCGCGCTTTGCCGAAGCCGCGCTTCCCGATCTCAAGACGATCGACATGCGGCGCGCGCCGCCGGCCCGCGGCGGCTTTCTGTCGCCGCTGCTGATCGACCAGATGCAACGTACGCTGGAGAAGAAGGAGCAGTCGCTGCTGTTCCTCAACCGGCGCGGCTATGCGCCGCTGACGCTGTGCCGTGTCTGCGGCCACCGCTTCGGCTGCCCGGTTTGTTCGGCCTGGCTGGTCGAGCACCGCTTTCGCGGCCAACTCGTCTGCCATCATTGCGGGCACAATGAGAAGCGGCCGGAGGCTTGCCCGGAATGCGGCACGCTCGACCATCTGGTCGCCTGCGGGCCTGGCGTCGAGCGGATAGCTGAAGAAGTCGTGGCGCATTTCCCCGACGCGCGCACGATCGTCCTGTCATCCGATTTGATGGGTGGAGTGCGCCGGCTGCGGCTGGAGCTCGAGGCCATTGCCAATGGCGAGGCCGACATCGTCATCGGCACGCAGCTGGTCGCCAAGGGCCATAACTTTCCCAACATGACGCTGGTCGGTGTCGTCGATGCCGATCTCGGCCTCGCCAATGGCGATCCCCGCGCCGCTGAGCGCACCTTCCAGTTGCTCAGCCAGGTGACCGGCCGCGCCGGCCGCACCGGCAAGAAGAGCCTCGGCCTGCTGCAGACTTTCCAGCCGGACCATCCGGTGATGCGGGCGATCGTCTCGGGCGATGCCGAGGCCTTTTACGAACGCGAGATCACTGAGCGCGAACGGGCAGCCCTGCCGCCCTTCGGCAGGCTTGCCGGCGTCATCGTCAGTGCGGTGACGCGGGCCGAGGCCGAAGGCCACGCGCGCGGCCTGCGCCGTGCAGCACCCCAGGCCAGCGACCTGTTCGTGCTCGGTCCGGCCGAGGCGCCGCTGTCGCTGCTCGGTGGGCGCCATCGTTTCCGTTTGCTGATCCAGGGTGAAAAGCGCGCCGACATCCAAGGCTTCATCCGAACCATGCTGGCCGAAGGGCCGAAGCAGCGCGGCTCGGTCCGCGTGCAGGTCGACATCGATCCGCAGAGCTTCTTGTAAGCACAAAGGCTGACGCCGCCGCCGGCCGCCCGTAAGCCGTTTGTCAAGAAAACTCAGCATCTTAGTGCCGGCTAAAATGCGCGCCGTTCATGTACCCGGCTCTCATCCGTTCGCTGACTAATCCTGATTTGAAAAGCCACAAAATAAATGTTGACTCATTTTATCATGAATTATAACTGGGCCTTTCCGCTCTGGCGCTGGGGACCAGGGCATGGATGGGGACAGCATGCATGCGCAGATTTTTCAGTACGCTTCTTTGGTCATCGGCTTTGGGTTCGTCGATTATGGCAGGCGCGGCATTTGCCCAGGAAACCGCTCCGACAGACCAGCAGGGAGCCACCGTGCTCGACCAGATCCTGGTCACCGGCCGCAATGAAAGGTCGATTTCCAGCGTCGCCCAGTCTGTCCAGGTCGTGGAACAGGAACAGGTCGAGGAAGCAACGCAGGAAAATATCGACGCCGCGACCCTGATCAGCCGCATCGTCCCCGGCTACGCGCCACGCAACCAGACCATTTCCGGCGCTTCGGAAACCTTCCGCGGGCGCAGCGTTCTCATCATGGTCGACGGTGTGCCGCGCAACACACCGCTGCGGGACGTCTCACGCATCCTGTCGATGATCGACCTGAATTCGGTCGAGCGCATCGAAGTCATCAATGGCGCGTCCAGCCTTTATGGCGCCGGGGCCACCGGCGGCACGATCAACTTCATCACCAAGCGCGGCGATAGCGACAAGCCGAAGGTGACAGTGCGCACCGGCGTCACCGCCTTCACCGAGAATCCCGGCAAATCGGCCGGGCCCAGCACCAGCGTCTCGGTCGAGGGCAAGAAAGGCGATTTCGACTATTTCTTCTCGGCGTCCGGCGATCTGTCGCGTCGCACCTATGGCGGCCACGGCAACGAGGTGGCTTCGGACGCCATGCTTGGCCAAGGCGGCGGCGACCGCACCGGCACGGGCAATCTGTTCGGCGTGGCCGGCTACCAGTTCGATTCCAGGCGCTTCGAGGCCAGCGTCGACTGGACCTATGCCAACCAGAAGCCGGACTGGTTCACCGATTACACGACCAATCCCGTCTCCCCGGATTTCGGCGATCCCTATGAAGGCAAGCCGCTGAAGGAAGATTCGAAATATCTGACCGCCAAATACACCGACAGCGACTTCGCGCTCGGAAACCTCGAGGTCAAGGCGTTCTACAACGACATCTTCAAGCAGTCGCCCTTTACCAAATTCTCGGCCGTCAACAGCCAGGTGTATTTACCGACGAACCCGACGCGGCCGGTGATCCTGCCGCCGGGTACGGACCCGACCGCCGACTTCAACCAGACGGCGCTGCAATCGCGGCGCAGCGGCGTCAACCTGACCGTCAACACTCCGATGGACTTTATCACTCAGGGCAGCACGCTGACCTGGGGCGCCGACCACGTCTTCGATGCCACCGATCAGCAGCTGACCAACGGCCAGGACGCCATCTCGCCCACGACCCAGAACTCGGTCGCCTTGTTTGCGCAGGGCGAAATTCCGGTGACGGATCGCTTTCGCATCAGCGGCGGCGCGCGCTACGACCAGTTTTATCTCAACGTTGAAGACTTCACCCGGCCTGCCGCTGCCGTTCTGCTAGGCCGGAACATTATCGGCCTGCCGGCGATCCAGGTGACCGGCGGCTCGTTCGACTACGACGCCGTCACCTTCAACGCCGGCGCCGTCTACGATCTGACCGAAAGGATGCAGCTTTTCGGCAATTTCTCGCAAGGCTACAGCCTGACCGACATTGGCGGCTTCACCCGCCGGGCCGGGTTGAACTCCAACGCCGAAACCTGCGACGCCTATGGCACCGCCATCCGGCCGCTGCTGCCGTGCACCAACGCGCCGGATTACGCGATCAGCTATGCCGATATCGCGCCTGAACCCCAGCTGGTGAACACCTGGGAAGCCGGTCTGCGCGGCGACTGGGGCGACTATCGCGGCGGCGTCAGCGCCTATCTGTCGACCTCGGACAACGGCGTCAGCTACGACATCGTCAACAACCGGGTATCGCAGCAGAAGGAACGCATCTGGGGCGTGGAAGCCAATCTCGAGGCAGATCTCAGCGGCATGTTTACGCTGGGCGGATCGGTCGGCTATGTCGAAGGCAAATACGATGCGGATCACGACGGCCACATCGAAGCTAACGAGTATCTGCCGAACAACCGTATCCCCTCGACCTACAAGGGCCTGGTCTATCTCACCACCCGTTTCGAGAACGAGCTGACCCTGCGCAGCGAGTTGGAGCTGTTTTCCGGGCGCGACCGCATCGCCACCCAGGACCTGGACGGCGCTGCGCTGGTCAATCTCGCCGTATCGAAGACGTTCGCCAATGAAAGCGTGCTGAACCTTGCCGTGCGCAATGTGTTCGACACCTACTACATCAACCCTTCCGCATCGGCGACGCGCGGCGCCGACGTTCCGGGGCTGGGGCGTTCGGTCGCTCTGTCCTACCAGATCACATTCTGAGGGCGGCGATGGCGGTGTCTCTCCAACGAAACGGTGCATTGGTCTCGCTGCTGGCAGAAGCGCCCGCCGATCCGGCGGATGGCGCGCGCTATATCGAGGCGCTCGGCCGCCTTTCGCAGGAACTAGAGCCGTTCGTGCTGCTGGTCGATATCGGCATCGAGATCGCGCTGAGCGACGCCCAGCGCAAGGCGCAAAACCTCTGGTACAAGGCGGAACGCGAGCAGCTCGAAAAGATCTGTCGCGCCTGCGCACTGGTGCGCACCGCCGCCGACGAGAACATGCAGCGCGTCTGGCAAAGCCTGTTCGGCTTTCCAGTGCTCGTCACCCGCAGCCGGGCGGAGGCCGGCGCCTTCCTGAACGGTTACGCACCGAAGGACTATGTCAAATGAGCGGCGACACAGACCGGCCGGCGCCCGCCGGGCTTTCGCGCCTGCGGCTTTTCGTCGTTCTCGCCTGCCTTTATCTGGCGCAGGCCATCCCGAGCTATCTGTTTGCCGCGACGATCCCGCCGATCCTGCGCGAGCAAGGCGTGTCGCGCACCGCCATCGGCATGATGGCGCTGCTGATGCTGCCGCTGGTGCTGAAATTCCTGTGGGCGCCGCTGGTCGATCACTTTCGGCCAGTGGCCCGCGCCCATCGCGCCGGCTGGGTCATCATCACCCAGATCGGCGTCATCGCCGGCATCGCGGCCATGCTTTGGATCGAGCCGACCGATGTCGCCGGTATCTTTGCCGTCGGCCTTGTCGTGAGCCTGTTGATGTCGACCCAGGACATCGCCACCGACGGCTACGCGGCCAAATATCTCGACCCGAAGGACAGGCCGATCGGCAATGCGATCCAGGGCGGCGCCTTCGCGCTCGGCGTCGTTCTCGGCGGCACGCTCGGCCTGTTGGTTTATCATCATGCCGGCTGGCAAACCATGGTGGCCATGGTGGCCGCGCTGTCCGTCATCCCGCTGTTTGCTGCCTTCGCCATGCGCGAGACCGATCCCGTCGCCAGCGCGCTGCAGGCGGCCATCGACCGCCCCTCGATCCTGCGTNGCCTTCGCCATGCGCGAGACCGATCCCGTCGCCAGCGCGCTGCAGGCGGCCATCGACCGCCCCTCGATCCTGCGTTTCCTGCGCCGGCCCGAGGCACGCCAGATCCTGTGGATCGCGCTCATCTACCGCGCCAGCGAGGGGCTGGTGAAGTCGATGGAAGGCTCCTATCTCGTCGATGCCGGCGTGCCGCTCGACATCATCGGTTATCTCTCGGGCGGCGCCGCGCTCACCGTCGGGCTCGGCGGCTCGGCGCTGGCGGCATGGCTGCTGCACAAAAGGGGCGCCGCCTCGGTGCTCGGCCTGCTCGGCGCGCTGCGCACCATCTGCTTCCTGATCTTTGCACTGCATGCTTTCGGCGCTATCGCCGGCTTCTGGCCGATCTTCGGCGCCTCGTTCCTGCAGACGCTGGTGCGCTACATGGAGATCGTGGCGCTCTATAGCCTGTTCATGGCCGTGACGTCGTCGGACCAGCCGGGCACCGACTTCACCATCCTGTCCTGCGCCCAGCTTATCGTCTACCTCGTCGGCTCCATGCTTGCCGGGCGCCTCGCCGACATGCTCGGCTACTCCGCGCTGTTCACCCTGGCGACCGTGCTGTCGGGCATCGCCGTGGTGGCGACCTATCGCATGTTGAATGCCCATTTCGCCGATACCGCAAAAGCCCAACCGGGTACTCCGATGCCGCCATTGCCGGAGCTCGCCGAATGAGCGCGGTTTGGCTAGCGCTTGCGAACCATGGCAGCGAGACAGGCAGCGGCCAGCGCCAGCGCCGCGCAGTCGGCCAGCGGCGCAAAGGGCCAGAGCGTGAAGGCAAAGCCGCCGGCCAATGCGCCGATGCTCTGGCCGAGCACATGGGTGCTGGTGAGCCAGCCGGCCGCCGCGCCCTGCTCGCCGGGCTCCAGGCGCTTCATCAGCCAGGCGGTGTAGCCGGGTGTCGCCAGGGCAATGCCGGCCGCCGCCACCACCAGAGACGCTGCCGAGGCAACATGGCTGGCCGTGACGGCCAGCGCCGTCATGCCGACGCAAACCATGAGACAGCCGACGACGACGCTGTTGCGCTCCGCCAGCCGCAGGCGCGCCATGAGCAGTCCCTGGACCAGAACCATGACGATGGCGACCAGCATCAGGGCCAGGCCGGTCACCGTCGTGGCCTGCGTCGCACCAAGGCCAAAACGCTGCTGGGCCATCGGGCCGAGCATCATCTGCACCTGTCCGAAGCCGAGCGTCAGGCACAAGCCCATCGCCAGGCAAGGCAGAGCGCGGCGATCGAAGGGCGATATTCCACGGCCAACGTCGGCCGCCCTGCCGTCGGTCCGTCCGCCGGCTTCCCCTTTGCCCCGCGCGAGCCACAGCAACAGCGGGCTGAACAGGAACAGGATGGGCGGCAGCAGCGGCGACAGGACGGCAGCCGTTGCCGCCAGCGCGCCGGCCAGCCGCCCCATGCTGACGCCGGCGCCAAGCAGTCCCAGCGCGGCCTGTCGCCTGTCATCGGCAGCCGAGCGGCTGGCCCAGACCTGCGCCGTCGGCATGACGCCGGACGCGGCAAAACCGTACACGGTTCGCGAAAGCATCAGCAAAGCGATGCCCAGCGCGGCTCCCGTGCCGGCTATCAGCAGAATGGCGAACACCGCCTGGCCGGCCAGCATGGCGAGGCCGAGCAAGCGCAGCAGCCTGGCATGGCCAAGCCGCTCGCCCATGCGACCCCACAGCGGCGAGCCGACCAGAAAGGCCGCCGCGCCGACAGCAGTTGCCGCGCCGATGGCAAACGTGTCGAGCCTCAGCCGCTCCATCACCAGGGGAACGAGCGATACGAAGGCCGACTGGCCGAAGCCGATTGCCGAGACCGCGATCGCCAGGCGGCGCAGAAGCGAAGATCGATTTTTCATACCGGTCGTCATAAGACCAAGCTTATTTCTTGTTTATAATAGTTAATCAACATAAATGTTTAAAGACGACGACTTATAGATGTAATCTGCAGTATTATTAGGATTTATCGAGATGCACATGGAACAAGTAGGACCAGAATCTTCCTCTGCATTAAGCCCGTTACTCAACGCGTTGCTGCGGGAATGGAATGGCTGGGAATTCGTCGACGCCAGGCAAACCGCGCTGTTTCGGCCGCAGGCAGCCGTGCTGCGTCTGAATTTCCCTGCCTCGCGCGCGGCGGTGCTCGTCGAAGCGCGGCATCGCTCGAAGGTCGGTTACCACGATTTAGCGATGCCGCTCTGGCGCCTCGATATTAGTAACGAGGGGGCCGATGGCGAAGCGACCGAGATCGACCTTTTCAGCCTTTTGGCGCTGATCCTGGCGGATCCCGACATTGCCGGCCGGGCGACAGCGAAAAGCCGACTGACCTTCCTGCGCCGCAGCCTGGCCAGCATCGCCGCAATCGCTGACGCGACTGCGGCGCGTGGATCGTCGCGGCCCTTCTCCGAAGGCGATCCTGATTTCATCGATGCCGAAAGCGCCCTGCGCTTCGGCCATGCCGTGCATCCGGCGCCGATGAGTCGCGAAGAGTTCACGCACACGGATTCCGCGCGCTTCGGGCATGAATACTGCAATGCGTTCAAACTGCGCTGGTGGGCCGTCGACCCGACCATCCTCACTGGGGGCAGCGTCGAGCCGCTAGATGTCACCGAGATGGTCCGCGGGCTTGCCGCCAGCGATCCGCAGCTGCTTGCTCGGGCTGGCAAGCAACAGGGCAAGGTTCTCGTTCCGATGCATCCGTGGCAGGCCGTACGGCTCGTGCTGGAAGACCCCGTCGAGCGCCTGTTTCGCGCCGGCCGTATCGTTGATGTTGGGCTCGGCGGACCAGCGTGGCGGGCCACGACCTCGCTGCGCACGGTTCATTCAGCTGAAGCCGAGTGGATGCTGAAATTCTCGCTCAGCCTGCGCCTGACCAATTCCAGGCGCATCGTCGAGGAGCATGAGTGCCGGCGCGGCCTTTCGGTGCACCGGCTGGTCAAGGGCAAGCTCGGCTATGCCTTGCAGCGGCGCTGCCCGACCATGACGGTGCTGGGTGAGCCCGCCTGGTTCGGCCTGCGTGACGAAGACGGCCGGCTGATGACGGATACCATCGTCTCGTTTCGCGAAAATCCGTTTCGCGGCACGGGCAATCCGCCGGCTGCCGTTCTCGGCGCGCTTTGCGAGCGCCATCCCGGCCGTACCGAAAGCCATCTGTCCGACCTGGTCCACCGTATCGCCCGCGACGAGAAGCGACCTGTCGAGGAAACGGCGCGTTTGTGGTTCGAGCGTTTCCTTCATGCCGCCATCGAGCCGTTTATCGTTGCCTTCTCGGAATTCGGCCTGCTGTTCGGCGCCCATCAGCAGAACCTCGTCGTCGGCCTCGCCGGCGGCTGGCCGAATGCGCTCTATTTTCGCGACTGCCAGGGCACCGGGTATGTCGAGGAATTCCTGCCCAGGCTGCGCGAATTCGTGCCCGAGGCTGGTCAGGCGGGCGATCATGTCTTCCCAGCGGAAGCGGCTGCGAAGCTGTTCGGCTACTATCTGGTCGTCAATGGCGCTTTCGCCGCCGTCGCAGCCCTTGCCGCCGCTGGCCTCACCAACGAAGACGATCTGCTGGCGATATTCCGCCGCTCGCTCGAGCGGCTGGCTGCCACGCCGATGGCTGACCGGTCCTGCGTCGACTATTTGCTCAACGCGCCGACGCTGGCTGCCAAGGGCAATTTCCTGATCGCGCTGCGCGACATCAATGAGAACACCGAGGTGACCGATCCGCTGGCAGGTTACGTCGAGCTTCCCAACCCCCTGCATGTGAGAGAATACGCATGAACATCGAGGCTGCGAAGAACTGGTCACCCGCCACCGTCGCCGGCAACGAAGGATGGCAGCATCTGGCCTCGGCCGCGGAGCCGCTCGCCATCCGTGCCGGCGATGGCCATGTCAGCCTGGTCAACGCTGAGGGAACAGCGGTGGGACAGGCCCGCATCTCCATCGCGGATGGCCGCCTGCTCATCGACGATGTCGCGTTCACTGGCGGCCGCCTCGACCAACCGCAAATCCTTGCAGGTCTCGTCGACGCCGCGCTGCGCCTGCATCCTTCCTTCGACCGCGCCTTCCTGCCGGCGGCCAAGACGCTGTGGCCGGTTTCGGCGCTGGCCACCGAGACGGTTCCGGGTGAACCGGAACGCGCCGTCATCCATCGCTCGGTCCTCCGCCAGCTGCCGCTGCTGTGGCGCAGCCAGGCCTCGCATGTCACCTATCCGGCATTGACGACCGCTATCGGCCCGCAAGACCGGCTGCCGCCATTGCGCCAACCGCGCCCCTGCGGCCCGATGTACGAACGCTGGATTGCCGAGATCGGTCTCACCGTGTCGTTGCGGCCGATCGACCGCCGGACCGATCTCGACCTCTTCCATCGCTGGATGAACGATGGCCGTATCGCCTTCTTCTGGGAGCTTGCCCGGGGCCATGAGGAGCTCGACAAATATCTCGCCGAGCAGGAAAGCGATCCGCATATTTTCGGCGTCATCGCCAGCTTCGACGGCGAGCCGACCGGCTATTTCGAGTTCTACTGGGCCAAGGAGGACCGGCTCGGGCCCTATTACGAGCCGCTCGACTGGGACCGCGGCTGGCATGGGCTGATCGGCAATACGCGCCATCTCGGCCGGCCGAAGACGCTGGCTCTGTTCCGTTCCGTCACCCACTATCTGTTCCTCGACGAGCCGCGCACGCAGCGCGTCGTCGGCGAGCCACGCGCAGCGCACCAGAAGATGCTGAGCTATTGCGCCGGCGCCGCCTACGACAAAGTCAAGGAGTTCGACTTCCCGCACAAGCGCGCGGCACTGGTCTGCTGCGAGCGGGAACGCTTCTTCCGCGAGGTGCCGATGTGACGGTGCAGCAACCGATTGCCAAAGCGGGCGAGGCGACACGCTGGGCCGCGATCAACCGCGATGCCGTCGCCAAGGCCATTTCCGAACTGACCTTCGAGGAGTGCCTGTCGCCCCGCGAGCTTTCGCCCGGCCGATGGAAACTGACGCTCGGCCCCGGCTTGACCTATCGCTTTGCCGCGACGCGGCGCCTGTGGGGTCAGATCGCCGTCCGTCCGGAGACGCTGACCCGCGATGCCGGCATCGAGCTGCCGGTCGACGATGCGGTCGCCTTCTTCGCCGACGCGCGCGAGACGCTCGGCATGCCGCCGGCAACATTCTGCACCTATGCGAAGGAGCTTTACAACACGCTGATGGCCGACATGCGGATCGCCAAAGCCCGCGGCAATCGACCAGCCGCCGAACTAGCCGCGCTGCCGGATACCGAGTTGCAGGCATTGCTCGACGGCCATCCGAAGGCGCCCGCCAACAAGGGCCGGCTCGGCTGGGGACGGGACGACTTCGAGCGCTACGCGCCAGAATCGGCCACCGCATTCCAGCTCTTCTGGCTTGCCGCCGCCAGCGATCGCTGCCTGCTGGCGCTTGACTGCGGGCTCGACGAAGAGGCGCTGCTGCAGGCCGCACTCGGCGACTACGAGCGCGCAAGGCTCGAAGCGGCTTTCAGCGCCGCCGGGATCTCGCGATCGACGCATAGGCTGCTGCCGGTCCACCCCTGGCAGTGGCAGGCGATGATCGCCTCGCAATATGGTAGCGAGATCGCTGCCGGCCGGCTGGTGCCGCTTGGCCAGTTCGGCGACGCGTTCCTGCCCTTGCAGTCGCTGCGCACGCTTGCCAATGTGGCACGGCCCGAGGCGCTGCATGTCAAGCTGCCGCTGACCATCCTCAACACCTCAGCGTGGCGCGGCGTGCCGGGCAAATACATGGCGATCGGCGCCGATCTGTCGCGCTGGCTGGCCACGGTGGCGGCCGCGGACCCGGTGCTCAAGGACGTCAAGGTCTTGCAGGAAGTCGCCGGCGCCTTCTATCCGCATCCGCACTATACCGGCGTTGAAGGCGCGCCCTATCAGTTTTGCGAGATGCTGGGCGCCATATGGCGCGAAAGCCCCGAAAAGGATCTGACAGCGGGCCAGCGGCCGATGATGATGGGCGCCCTGCCGCAGCGCGACGCGCATGGCAGGCCGATCGCCAGCGCCCTGATGGAGCAGTCCGGCCTTGGTCCGGAGGCATGGCTCGATCGCCTGTTCTCCACGGCCTTCGTGCCGCTCTACCACTTCATGTGCCGTTACGGCGTCGGCTTCATCGCCCATGGCCAGAACGTCACCATCATCCTCGACGGAGCGACGCCTCTCGGCGTGGCGGTCAAGGATTTCCAGGGCGACCTCGATCTCGTCGACCAGCCGTTTCCCGAACTGGCCGGCCTCGACCCCAAAATCCTGTCGACGCTGAAGCGTCGGCCACCGGCACATCTTCTCCAGCATCTGCAAACGGGACACATCGTCAGCGTTCTGCGCTTCCTATCCGAGGCGCTGGCCGCCTATGACCGCTTCGACGAGAGGACTTTCTACGCCATCCTGGCCGCCGCCATCCGGCGCTACCAGGCGCAGAACCCTGAGCTGTCGGAACGGTTCGCGCTCTTCGATCTGTTTGCTCCGAAGATCCCACGCATCGCCATCAACAAGGTGCGCTTCGCCATCGGCTACGGCGACAGCGACGAACGCCCTCTGCCTGACCTTGGCACACCGCTCGACAATCCGCTTAACCCCGAGTCAGCCCGGCGATCTCCCATCAGCCCAGCCAGCTCCATAAGGAGTTCGCCATGACCCATACGCTTGACCTCGCAGGCATCGGCATCGGGCCGTTCAATCTCAGCCTCGCCGCCCATCTCGATGCGGTGGACGGCGTCGAAGCGCGCTTCTTCGATCGGGCGACGCGGCTCGAATGGCACCCGGGCATGATGCTGCCGGGCGTCGAACTGCAGACATCCTTCCTCAAGGATCTCGTCACCGCGACGCATCCGACCAGCCCATGGTCGTTCATGTCCTATCTGGTCGCGCAGAAGCGGTTCTATGAATTCCTCAACGCGGATTTCTCAGCCATCCCGCGGCCGGAATTCGCCCGCTATCTCGGATGGGTCGGTGAGAACTTGTCTTCGCTGCGCTTCGCCAGCGCCGTCGACCGGATCGACTTCGACGGAACGAATTTCAGGCTGCATATCGGCCGCGAGCAGGTGAACGCGCGCAATCTCGCCATTGCCGTCGGGCTGGTGCCCAACATCCCCGCCTGGGCGCGGGCGGCGGCCTCCGATCAATGCTTCCACAACGCCCAGGCCGCCAACCGCCTCGATCGCCTGAGCGGACAGCGTGTCGCCGTGATCGGCGGTGGCCAGAGCGGCGCCGAAGTGCTTCTGCATCTGATCTCCTCCGACCGCTTCGCCGGCCGCGAAATCGAGTGGATCTCGATGCGGCCGAATTTCCTGCCACTGGACGACTCGCCTTTCACCGACGAACTCTTCACGCCGGGCTATGTCGAAAGCTTCCATCGGCTGCCGCAAGGGCGGCGTGAGACGATCCTGGAACAGCAACTGCTTGCCGGTGACGGCGCATCGACGAGCACACTGAAGGCGATCTATCGCCAGCTTTACACGCTGCGGCACCTCTCGGAGGAAACGACGGCGGTCAACATGACGCCGCACCGCGAAGTGCTGAACGTGACGCGGGAAGGCAGCGAATACCGGCTGATCATGCGCAACGGCTTCGACGGCGCCATCGAGACGCGCACCGTCGATGCGGTGGTTCTGGCCACCGGCTATGCCTTTGCCATTCCTGATTGCATGGCGCCGCTCATGAACAGGATCGCGCTGGACGAGCGCGGTCATTACAGGCTCAACGCCAGCTTCGAGGTCGAATGGGACGGGCCCGACGACCGCCGGATCTACGCGCTCAATGCCGGCCGGCTCAGCCATGGCATAGCCGAGCCGCAGCTCAGCCTGATGGCTTGGCGCAGCGCCAAGATCGTCAATTCGCTGCTCGGGCGGGCACAGTTCGATCTCGATCTGCCCGATCCG
Source organism: Mesorhizobium sp. L103C105A0 (assembly GCF_000502215.1). NCBI lineage: Bacteria > Pseudomonadati > Pseudomonadota > Alphaproteobacteria > Hyphomicrobiales > Phyllobacteriaceae > Mesorhizobium > Mesorhizobium sp. L103C105A0. The sequence continues at coordinate 55,537 of NZ_AYXF01000016.1, forward strand.
CCGGTTGCCTGGAGTTCAAGGCACACGACACAAAGCCTGCATCATCTCGGCGCCAATGCGAGGATGACCGAATCGGGCGCGCGGTGATGTTTGTGGAGGCGGGCCGAAGAGCGTGGTACGGCGCGCGTTAAGGTTGACATCGACCCGTAAAGCTTTTCTGTGAGAGAGATCGTTCGGTCCTGCTGGAGGCTCAGCGCATGAAAACCCTTGGCCTCATCGGCGGCATGAGCTGGGAATCGACGGCGATCTATTATCGCCTGCTCAACGAGATCGTGCGCGAGCGGCTGAGCGGGCTGCATTCGGCAAAGCTGTTGCTCTATTCCTTCGACTTCGCCGAAATCGCCGACCGGCAGCATCATGGCGACTGGGACAGTGCGGGCGTGCTGCTGGCGGATGCGGCGCGCAAGCTGGAGGCGGGCGGCGCAGAGGGGCTTTTGATCTGCACCAACACCATGCACAAGCTCGCCGACCGGGTGCAGGCGGCGGTGTCGATCCCGCTTATCCACATTGCCGACGCCACGGCCGTCGCGGTCAAGGGCGCCGGCGTCAAGCGGCCGGCGCTGCTGGCGACCCGCTTCACCATGGAGCAGGATTTCTACAAGGGCCGACTGACGGAGAAATACGGGCTGCAGCCCGTGGTGCCGGACCAGGCCGGGCGCGACATGGTGCACCAGGTAATCTACGACGAGCTCTGCCGGGGCATCGTCAGCGCGGCATCGAAGGCGGCCTATATCGACGAGGTCGCCCGTCTGCGACGCGATGAGAAGATCGATGGCGTCATCATGGGCTGCACCGAGATCACCATGTTGATTGGCGAGCGCGATTTCGACATTCCGGTGTTCGACACCACGCGCATCCATGCCGAGGCGGCGGTCGCATTCATGCTGCCCTGAAGGGCCAAAACAGAGATCAGGGCTGGGCGGCCACGGCGACATTGCCGCTGCCGACCACTTTCAGCTTCCATCGATCTGCTTCCGTGCCGGCCAGATTGAGGTGCCCGGTCAGGAAATAAAGGCGATCGGTGTCGGGGCCTTTGGCTGTGCAAAACCGGTCCTGCAGATAGGAGTGAGGCGTCGCCTGACAATACAGGTTGGCCACGATGCTGGCCGGACGCGCGCGCGGCCTAAACAGCCTTCCGCTCCTTCACGAATTGCGTGCCAAAACTGCCGCGCGCTTGACTTCTTTTTGCAGCGACATTCAATACATCCGGCATTGCTGTGAGGGGATGAAAGCAAGATGGAATTTGCGTTTCCGTGGCCGACCAGCCAGGGCGAATGGCTGGCTTGGTCCAGCGCCGTCGTCACCTTGGCGCTCGGTCTGCTGTTTTTCCTCGCGCCAGGGCTGGCATTTCGGATTCTGCGGCTGCAGGTCCGGCCCGAAAGGGCAGCGGCAATCGCGGAAGGGCGCGGCCGGATGTCGGGCTTCTATCTCGGCGTCAGCCTGTGCTGCATTCTGTTGGCGCAGCCGTGGCTCTATATGGCACTCGGCTTTTCCTGGCTGTTCACCGCTTTTGGCCGTTTGCTGTCGATGATGTCGGACGGCGCCAACACGCCTTTCAACTGGGCGTCGATCGTCGTCGAACTCGTCCTGGCCGCGTTGCCGCTTGCCTTCGTCTTCGGCTTTCTGCCCTGAATCGGCAGCCAATCCAAAGGCTTCGGTTGAACTCTGCGGCCGGATGCGACAATAGTGCCCGAAAAGCATGCGGGACGACGCATTGCGGTCTTAAAATGCCTGTGCTAGACGGCAATCGACTTTCGGCCGGGGATAGCGGAAGCCGCGCCTCCGTGCTTGGAAAAACTTAGTAAGGTCAAAGATTTAGCCAGAGTTTTTGCTCGCGCCAACAATCTGCGGCCCCTCAGACAAGAGAAAAGACGGTCCGTGGCTCAATCGTCATCGCCAATCTCGGGTGTCGCAGAACGCTACGCGGGTTCGCTGTTCGAACTTGCGCGGCAGTCGAATTCGGTGGCCAAGGTCGAGGCCGACCTCGACAGTTTCGCCAGGATGCTGGATGACAGCGCCGACCTGACGCGCCTCATCAACAGCCCGGTGTTCTCCAGCGAGGACCAGGCCAAGGCAATCGCGTCGATCGCCGACAAGGCCGGCATCACCGGCCTGACCGGCAATTTCCTGCGCGTCGTCGCCCGCAACCGCCGGCTCTTCGCGGTGCCCGGCATGATCAAGGCTTTTCGCAAGATCGCCGCCGAACAGCGCGGTGAGACATCAGCCGAGGTCACTTCGGCGCATGAACTGACGGCTGCCCAGCAGACCGAACTCAAGGCCGCGCTGAAAGGCGTCGCCGGCAAGGACGTGGCCATCACTGTTACCGTCGATCCGTCGCTGCTCGGCGGGCTGGTGGTCAAGATGGGCTCGCGCCAGATCGATACGTCGCTCAAAACCAAACTCAATTCGCTCAAGCTTGCACTGAAAGAGGTCGGCTGATGGACATCCGCGCCGCGGAAATTTCCGCAATTCTCAAAGACCAGATCAAGAATTTCGGCAAGGAGGCCGAGGTCTCCGAAGTCGGCCAGGTGCTGTCCGTCGGTGACGGTATCGCTCGCGTCTACGGCCTCGACAATGTCCAGGCCGGCGAAATGGTCGAATTCCCCGGCGGCATCCGCGGCATGGCGCTCAACCTCGAAGCCGACAATGTCGGCGTCGTCATCTTCGGCGCCGACCGCGACATCAAGGAAGGCGACATCGTCAAACGCACCGGCGCCATCGTCGATACGCCTGTCGGCATGGGCCTGCTCGGCCGCGTCGTCGACGCGCTCGGGAATCCGATCGACGGCAAGGGCCCGATCAAGGCGACCGAACGCAAGCGCGTCGACGTCAAGGCGCCAGGCATCATCCCGCGCAAGTCGGTCAACGAGCCGATGTCGACCGGCCTCAAGGCCATCGATGCGCTGATCCCCGTTGGCCGCGGCCAGCGCGAGCTGGTCATCGGCGATCGCCAGACCGGCAAGACCGCGATCATCCTCGACACGATGCTCAACCAGAAGGCCGTGCACGACAACGGGCCGGAAAAGGAAAAGCTCTACTGCGTCTACGTCGCCATCGGGCAGAAGCGCTCGACGGTCGCGCAGTTCGTGAAGGTTCTCGAAGAGCGCGGCGCCCTTGAATATTCGATCATCGTCGCCGCCACAGCTTCCGATCCGGCGCCGATGCAGTTCCTGGCGCCGTTCACCGGCGCCACCATGGGCGAATATTTCCGCGACAACGGCATGCATGCGCTGATCAGCTATGACGATCTGTCGAAGCAGGCCGTCGCCTATCGCCAGATGTCGCTCTTGCTGCGCCGCCCGCCGGGTCGCGAAGCCTATCCGGGCGACGTGTTCTACCTGCATTCGCGCCTGCTCGAGCGCGCCGCCAAGCTCAACGACGATCTGGGCGGCGGTTCGCTGACCGCGCTGCCGATCATCGAGACGCAGGCCAACGACGTGTCGGCCTACATCCCGACCAACGTGATCTCGATCACCGACGGCCAGATCTTCCTCGAAACCAACCTGTTCTTCCAGGGCATCCGTCCGGCGGTCAACGTCGGCCTGTCGGTGTCGCGCGTCGGTTCGTCGGCGCAAATCAAGGCGATGAAGCAGGTCGCCGGCTCGATCAAGGGCGAGCTCGCGCAGTACCGCGAAATGGCTGCGTTCGCGCAGTTCGGCTCCGATCTCGACGCCGCCACGCAGCGCCTGCTCAACCGCGGCTCGCGCCTGACCGAACTGTTGAAGCAGCCGCAGTTCTCGCCGCTCAAGGTCGAGGAGCAGGTCACGGTGATCTTCGCCGGCGTCAACGGCTATCTCGACAAGCTGGCGCTGAACCAGGTCGGCAAGTTCGAGCACGGCCTGCTCAGCCATATGCGCTCGGCCGGCAAGGACGTGCTGGACGGCATCCGCAAGGAAAAGGCGCTGTCGGACGATCTGCGCGCCAAGCTGAAGGCCGAGATCGACGCCTTCGCCAAGACCTTCGCTTGAGAAGAAGCCGGACGCTCGGGATCAGGTTTGAAGCATGCCTTCATTAAAAGACCTTCGTAACCGTATCGCCTCGGTCAAGGCGACGCAGAAGATCACCAAGGCGATGCAGATGGTCGCCGCGGCGAAGCTGCGTCGCGCGCAGGAAGCAGCGGAGGCGGCGCGTCCCTATTCCGAGCGGATGGGTGCGGTGCTGGCCAATATCACGCAGGCGATCGGCGGCGGCGGCGATGCCCCGGCGCTGATGACCGGCACCGGCAAGGACGATGTGCATCTGCTCGTCGTCTGCACGGCCGAGCGCGGCCTGTGCGGCGGCTTCAACTCGCAGATCGCACGTCTGGCCCGCGACCATATCCGCCGGCTTCTGGCCGACGGCAAGCAGGTCAAGATCATCTGCGTCGGCAAGAAGGGTTTCGACATTCTGCGCCGAGACTATGCCTCGCTGATTATCGACCGCGTCGACCTACGCGATGTCAAGAAGCTCGGCTTCGTCAATGCCGATGCGATCGCCCGTAAGATCATCCATCTGTTCGGCGAAGGCGGCTTCGATATCTGCACGCTGTTTTATTCGCAGTTCAAGTCGGTGATCAGCCAGATTCCGACCGCGCAGCAGATCATTCCTGCCGGCGTGGCTTCGGCTCCCGCCGAAGCGACCGCCGGTGGCAATGCCGTCTACGAATACGAGCCGGAGCCGGGCGAGATCCTCACCGACCTCATTCCGCGCAACATCTCGGTCCAGGTCTTCCGCGCGCTGCTCGAAAACGCAGCCGGCGAGATGGGCGCCAAAATGAGCGCCATGGACAATGCAACGCGCAATGCCGGCGACATGATCAACAAACTGTCGATCACCTATAACCGCCAGCGGCAGGCGCAGATCACCAAGGAACTGATCGAAATCATTTCGGGCGCCGAAGCGCTCTAGGCGCGACCGCCAGGAGGTCATCGACCTTCTGATGGAGCGTGAGAAACAAAGGACGAGAAGGGTAAAGACGATGGCGAAAGCAGCGACCCCCGCGAAGACGGCCCCCAAGGCGGCCGCAAAGGCTCCGGCAGCAGCGGCGAAGGCCGCTCCGGCCAAGAAGGCGGCCGCGCCCGCCAAGGCCGCGGCCCCGGCAGCGAAGACGACGAGCGTTGCCGTCAAGAAGACCGGCGCCATCGGCAAGGTTCGCCAGGTCATCGGCGCCGTCGTCGACGTGCAGTTCGGCGATCATCTGCCGGCCATTTTGAACGCCATCGAAACCTCCAATGTCGGCAACCGCCTGGTGCTCGAAGTTGCCCAGCATCTGGGCGAAAACACCGTGCGCTGCATCGCCATGGATTCCACCGAAGGCCTGGTTCGCGGCCAGGACGTCTATGACACCGGCGCGCCGATCACCGTTCCGGTCGGCCCGGGCATGCTCGGCCGCATCATCAACGTCATCGGCGAGCCGGTCGACGAAGAAGGCCCGGTCGACGGCATCGAGATGCGCGCCATCCACCAGCCGGCGCCTACCTATGTCGAACAGTCGACGGAAGCGCAGATCCTGATCACCGGCATCAAGGTGCTCGACCTTCTGGCGCCCTACGCCCGCGGAGGCAAGATCGGCCTGTTCGGCGGCGCCGGCGTCGGCAAGACGGTTCTGATCCAGGAGCTGATCAACAACGTCGCCAAGGCGCATGGCGGCTTCTCGGTCTTCGCCGGCGTCGGCGAGCGCACCCGCGAGGGCAACGATCTTTATCACGAGTTCATCGAGTCCGGCGTCAACAAGAAGGGCGGCGGCGAAGGCTCCAAGGCGGCACTGGTCTATGGCCAGATGAACGAGCCGCCGGGCGCGCGTGCCCGCGTCGGCCTGACCGGCCTGACGGTCGCCGAATATTTCCGCGACCAGGGCCAGGACGTGCTGTTCTTCGTCGACAACATCTTCCGCTTCACGCAGGCCGGTTCTGAAGTGTCGGCGCTGCTCGGCCGTATTCCTTCGGCCGTGGGTTACCAGCCAACGCTGGCCACCGACATGGGTGCGCTGCAGGAACGCATCACCACAACGACCAAGGGTTCGATCACTTCGGTGCAGGCGATCTACGTGCCGGCCGACGATTTGACCGACCCGGCGCCTGCGACCTCGTTCGCCCACCTGGACGCGACGACCGTGCTCAACCGCGCGATCTCGGAAAAGGGCATCTACCCCGCCGTCGATCCGCTCGACTCGACCTCGCGCATGCTCGATCCGCTGGTCGTCGGCGAGGAGCACTATGCCGTCGCCCGCCAGGTGCAGTCGATCCTCCAGCGCTACAAGTCGCTGCAGGACATCATCGCCATCCTGGGCATGGACGAGCTCAGTGAAGAAGACAAACAGACTGTCGCCCGCGCCCGCAAGATCGAGCGCTTCCTGTCGCAGCCGTTCTTCGTCGCCGAAGTGTTCACGGGTGCGCCGGGCAAGCTGGTCGACCTCGCCGACACCATCAAGGGCTTCAAGGGCCTCTGCAACGGCGACTACGATCACCTGCCGGAAGCCGCCTTCTACATGGTCGGCGGCATCGACGAAGCGGTCGAGAAGGCTCAGCGCCTGGCGGCTGAAGCAGCGTAATCAAGGCAATAGGGAGTAGTCAGTAGTCAGTAGTGAATAGCGGCCGGGTGATCAGGACAGTTGTCCTCTCCCTACTCCCTACTCACTACTCCCTACTCACTAAATTGACATGGCTGAAGCTTTCAAGTTCGAACTGGTCTCGCCGGAGCGCCTCCTGGTTTCCGAGCAGGTCGAGTCAGTCGTCATTCCAGGCGCCGAGGGTGAAATGACGGTCATGGCGCACCATGCGCCGGTCATGACCACGATCAAGCCGGGCGTCGTCACGCTGAAGACCGCCGGCGGCAAGGAAGAGCGCTATGTGGTGTTCGGCGGCTTTGCCGACATCGTTCCGGCCGGTTGCACGCTGCTGGCCGAATCGGCGGTTGCCGTCGGCGATATCGACCGCGCCGATCTCGCCCGCCGCATCCAGGAAGCCAAGGAAGACGCCGCTGACGCCAAGGACGATCAGTCCCGCAGCAAGGCCGAGCAGTTCCTCGCCCAGCTGACCACGCTCGAAGGCGCACTGCTGCCGGCGTAAGCCGCAGAATGACTTGAAGAAAAGGCCGGGCTCAGCCCGGCTTTTTTGTTGCGGCCGCCATCCTGGATCGTCTCGCATAGGCGCAGGGCCTTGGCGGGATTTCGGGGCGGGCAGCCAGCATGATCAGATCGGGTGGCGGCATGCCGGCTGCCAGTCAGGGCGAGATGAGCTTGTATTAGGCGATGGCGCCGGCGGAACCGCGATTTGGCTGCGGGGGTACAGTCGGATCGGGGCTTGCCCCTGCTTTCTGGTTGTTCGACAGTCCGGCTGTCTATCGATTTGGGGTGGCCGATGACGGAACAGACAACGCAACCGGAAGCGGCCTCGCGATCCCGGTGGACGACGGCGCTGATCGCGGCCTTTGGCGGTCCGTTCGGCGGGTTCCTTTGGATCGGCGCCGGCCGGCCGGCGGTTGCCAGCCTGGTGGTGATCAGCGCCATAAGCATTGCGCTGACATATGTGGGATTCCCGGTTCTGCCGGGGGTCGATCTCGCCTGGCTGGTGGATCTCTCCAGTTTAGGTCTCATGGTCCTGTGGGTAGCGCTCGTCGTGCCTTTCGCGTCACGATACAGACCGAACCGGTGGTATTCACACGGCCTTTCGGTGCTGCTGTTGGCCGTGCTGACCTCCTACGGAGCCGCGTTAGCGATCCGCACATTCCTCTTCCAGCCGTTTTCGACCCCGGCAGGCAGCATGACACCAACGCTGGAACTCGGCGACTATTTCTTCGTCTCGAAGTTTGCCTATGGTTACAGCCGCTACAGTGTTCCTCTTGGGCTGCTGCCCTTCGAAGGCCGGATCTTTGCCGCCGAGCCGAAGCGCGGAGATATTGTGGTGTTCAAATTTCCAGCGGATCCGAGCATGGACTACGTCAAGCGGGTCGTTGGACTGCCGGGCGACAAAATCCAGATGGTCGACGGAATCCTTCGCATCAATGGTGTGGCGGTCAAACTCGAGGATGTTGGTCCGTACAGCTCCGAGGACTCTCCCCAAAGCGCCAGACTGCAAGGTGAAACCCTCCCCAACGGCGTTTCCTATTCCGTCATCAGTCTTACGGACAATTCAATAACCGACAACACGCGGGTGTTCGACGTGCCCGAAGGCCACTATTTCGTGCTTGGCGACAACAGGGATAATTCCTCCGATAGCCGGCTCAGTGTCGGCTTCGTTCCTGCCGAAAACCTGGTCGGTAAGGCAGTGCGACTGTTCTGGAATTCGCAAGGCACGGAGTATTCGTCGCGGCAGAGGCTGGACGCTCCGGCGGGACAATAGGCTTGAAATGGGCGGTTCCGGACCAGCTTCAGCCTACGTTTGTCGGCTCCGGTATGCCGAGCGCTGAGAGCGCAAGCACGATCCCGCCTTGCAGGATATGCTCGCGATGAGCGGCGACCAGTTCGATCAGCGTCTGCCGCTCGGGCTTGCCGCTGACGAAGCCGGCCCAGTCGAACACCGCCGCTACTCGTTCCAGCATCCGTCGTTCGTCGAGCGCCGCCAGCGCCGCGTCGAGCGGATCGGTAAAGTGGGCTTCCGGCAGGTCCTTGCCGCGCGCCTCGCAGGCGGCGATCCAAGCGGCGATCACCAGCGTCAGATGCTCCGGGACCAGGCCGGCCTGGATGCGCTCGATGGCGGTAGCGACAATGCGCTGCGGCAATTTCTGGCTGCCGTCATTGGCGATCTGCGCGGTGCGGTGGGCCAGCGCGGTGTTGGAGAAACGTTCGGCAAGTTCGGCCGTATAGGCTGACGTGTCGAGCCCGGCATCCCCAGGCAAGGTCGGGATGGCCTCGGCCCAGAGCCGGTCGACGAACGCGCGGATCGCGGGATCCGCGAAGGCGCGGTCGACGGTGACGTGGCCGCTGAGCAGGCCGATATAGGCGATGCCCGAATGGGCGCCGTTGAGCAGCCGAAGCTTCATGTCCTCGAACGGCCGGACATCCTCGACCATGGTGACGCCGAATTTCTCCCAGGCCGGGCGGCCGGCTGGAAACCTGTTTTCGATCACCCATTGCCGGAACGGTTCGGTCATCACCGGCCAGGCGTCCTCGAGGCCGAGTTCGACCGCGATGCGCGCCCGGTCGGCATCGGTGGTTGCCGGCACGATGCGGTCGACCATGCTCGATGGGAATGCAACGTCATCGGCTATATGACCGGCGAGGGCAGCGTCGCCTGAAGCAGCAGCGCCGGCATCGCGCAGTTTTGCAAACCCGACCAGCAGCCGGTGCAGCGTGGCGCCATTGGCCGGCAGGTTGTCGCAGCAAAGCACGGTGAAGGGCGGCGTGCCGGCGGCCCGGCGTCGCACCAGCGCTTCCGCCAGGAATCCATGCGCTGTCCTGGGAGATCCGGGATTGCCCAGATCGTGGACGATATCGGGATGGTTTTCGTCGAGGCTGCCGTCGGCGGCCCTGAGATAGGCCTTTTCGGTGATGGTCAGGGTGACGATGCGGGTGCGCGGGTCGGTCAGCGCGGCCAGCACCGCGCCGGGGTCTTCCGGCGCGACCAGCATCGACTGGATCGAGCCGACAATGTGCAGCGCTTCGCCATCGCTGCCGCGCACCGCCAGCGTGTAGAGCCCGTCCTGTGGCGTCAGCGCATCGCGCGTGTCGGGGCTGCGCAGCGAGACGCCGACAATGCCCCAGCCGGTCTCGCCGGCCGCTAGGCAGTCATCGACATAGGCGGCCTGATGGGCACGGTGGAAGGCTCCAACGCCGAGATGGACGATGCCTGGGGCGACACTGGCGCGATCATAGGGGGGGACCGCGACCGAGGCCGGCAAGGATTGCACTGTTGCGTTGGAAAGGCGTCTGCTGGTCATGGCGCGGCTTGTCGCTGGATGGTGTGCGGGGCGGGATCTGCTAGCGGCCTAACATCCGCTCTTCCGCCGCACAATGACCTGACGCCGGTTAAAAGTCATCATACAACAATCCAATTTTTGTATGTTGACATTATTTCTTTCCAATCCTACCGATATCGCCCCTGGGAGGAACGACGTGGCGGGACTGACCGATCCGGATCTGCTTTTTGCCGCCGAAGGGCGCGCGCTGTCGATCGCGCGCGATCTCCATGCCGGCATCAAGGACCTGCCGATCATCAGCCCGCACGGCCACACCGATCCGCGTTGGTATGCGCTCAACGAGCCATTCCCCGATCCCGCGCAATTGCTGGTGGTGCCCGACCACTACATTTTCCGTATGCTGTTCAGCCAGGGCGTGCGGCTGGAAGATCTCGGCGTCCCGACTCTCGACGGCTCGCCGGTCGAGACCGATCCCAGGGCGATCTGGCGGCGCTTCGCCGAGCACTATTACCTCTTCCGCGGCACGCCGACGCGGTTGTGGCTCGACCATGTGCTCGAGCATCTGTTCGGCATCGAAGAGCCGCTCAACGCCAGCACCGCTAGCCGCCATTACGACACCATCGCGGCGCTTTTGCAGCGCGACGATTATCGCCCACGCGCGCTGTTCGAGCGCTTCAACATCGAGGTCATCGCGACGACCGAGGGCGCACTCGACGATCTCCAATGGCACAAGACGATCCGCGACAGCGGCTGGCAGGGCCGCGTCGTCACTGCCTACAGGCCGGATGCTGTCGTCGATCCCGACTTCGAAGGATTTTCGGCCAATCTCGATCGTCTGGGCGAGATCACCGGCTGCGACACCGGCACATGGGCCGGCTATCTCGACGCGCATCGCAATCGCCGCGCTTTCTTCAAAAGCTTCGGCGCAACCTCATCGGACCACGGCCATCCGACGGCCGAGACCGCCAATCTTTCCGATGCGGCGGCGGAAGAGCTGTTCAACCGCATCCGCCGCGGCTCGGACGACGAGCGCGAGCGCAAGCTGTTTCGCGCCCAGATGCTGACCGAGATGGCCAAGATGAGCCGCGACGACGGGCTGGTCATGCAGATCCATCCCGGCTCATGGCGCAACCACTCGCCCGGAATTTTTCAGAGATTCGGCCGCGACAAAGGCTTCGATATTCCGACCCGCACCGACTATGCCGCGGCGCTCAAACCCTTGCTCGACTGCGTCGGGTTGGAGCGCGACCTCTCCATCATTCTGTTCACGCTCGACGAGACCAGCTACGCGCGCGAACTGGCGCCGCTGGCCGGCGTCTATCCGGCGCTGAAGCTCGGGCCTGCCTGGTGGTTCCATGACAGCCCGGAAGGCATGCGCCGGTTCCGCGAGATGACCACCGAGACCGCCGGCTTCTACAACACTGTCGGTTTCAACGACGACACCCGCGCCTTTCCATCCATACCCGCCCGCCACGATGTGGCGCGCCGGGTTGACTGCGCCTTTCTCGCCCGTCTCGTCGCCGAGCACCGGCTGCGTGAGGACGAGGCGCATGAGCTGGCGCGGGAGCTTGCCTACACGCTTGCCAAGAAGGCGTACCGGCTGTGAGCCGGGCGCGTGGAATTTTAAAAGGGAGGAAGACAGTCATGTTGCATTTTTCAAAACTGGTGGCAGCCACATTCGCCTTCGGCTCGCTGATGATCGGCGTTGCCGGCGCCCAGACCGTACTGCGCTCGGCCGACACCCATCCGGACGGGTATCCGACTGTCGAGGCGGTCAAATATCTCGGCGAGCTCATCAAGGAGCGCACCGCCGGCCGCTATTCGGTCGAGGTCTATCATTCGGCGCAGCTCGGCGAGGAAAAGGACACGATCGAGCAGACGCAGACCGGTGTCATCGATCTGAACCGCGTCTCGATGGGTCCGTTCAACGGCATCGTGCCGGAAACCGCGGTGCCGTCGCTGCCCTACATGTTCCGTTCGGTCGAGCACATGCGCCATGTCATGGACGGGCCGATCGGCGACGAGATCCTCAAGGCCTTCGAGACGCATGATCTGGTCGGCCTTGCCTTCTACGATTCCGGCGCCCGTTCCTTCTACAACACCAAGAAGGACATCACCTCGATCGCCGATCTGAAAGGCATGAAGTTCCGCGTCATCCAGTCCGACGTGTTCGTCGATATGGTCAACGCGCTTGGCGCAAATGCCACGCCGATGGCGTATGGCGAGGTCTATTCGGCGCTCGAAACCGGCGTCATCGACGGCGCCGAGAACAACTGGCCCAGCTTCGAATCCGCCAAGCACTACGAAGTCGCCAAGCACTATACCGTCGACCAGCACCAGATCGTGCCGGAAGTGCTGGTGATGTCGAAATCGAGCTGGGACAGACTGACGCCGGAAGACCAGGCGATCGTCAAGCAGGCGGCCAAGGATAGCGTCGTCAAGATGCGCGAATTGTGGGACGCGCAGGAGAAGAAGTCGCGAGAGATCGTCGAGAAGGCCGGCGTCAAGGTCAGCGAGATCGACAAGCAGCCGCTGATCGATGCGATGAAGCCGGTCTACGACAAGTATCTGAAGACGCCGGAGCTCAAGGACCTCGCGACGCGCATCCAGGCGACCAAGTGATTTTCTCGCGGGGCGGCATGGCGCCGCCCCGCCAATCGCTTTTAGGGGACGGAAAGACCGGGAGGATCGGATGACTGCGGGAACGGCCAGGAGCGGAGCGCCACCGCGCTTCAGCGCGGTGCTTTCGAAGATTTGCGACGGTGCGCTCTATCTCGCGGGCATCGGGATGGTCGCCATGACCGCGCTTGTTGCCTACCAGGTGTTTTCCCGCTTCGTGCTCAACGCGTCACCGAGCTGGACCGAAGTCACCGCCATCATGCTGATGAACTGGTTCATTTTCCTGGGCGCTGCCGTCGGCGTGCGCGAGAATTACCATATGGGCTTCGACGTGCTGCTCTATATCCTGCCCAAGGGCAGCAAATGGGCGCTGCGCACCCTGTCCGACCTGATCGCGTTCGGCTTCGGCTTCGGCATGGTCTGGTACGGCTGCAAGCTGGTCGGGCTGACCTGGCGGACCATCATCCCGGCGCTCGAGCTTCCCGGCGGTTTCGACTATCTGCCGCTGGTCGCCGGCGGCTTTCTGATCTGCCTGTTCTCGGCCGAACGCATCGTGCTGCGCTGGTCTGGCGCCGACATCGACAAGGATATCAATCTCGAGGAAGTGCCGGAAATGCCGGCCGTGCAGGAGGCCTAGATGGAACTCTGGATCCTGTTTGGCGTCTTCACGCTTTTGATGTTTGCCGGCACGCCGATCGCCTTTTGCCTGGGTGCGGCGTCCTTCGCCACCGTGCTTTATCTCGGCCTGCCGCCCCTGGTGGTGTTCCAGCAATTGAAGTCGGGCATGTCGGCGTTCTCACTGATGGCGATCCCGTTCTTCATCTTTGCGGGCGACCTGATGGTGCGCGGCGGCATCGCGCAGCGCATCGTTTCCTTTGCCGGCTCGCTGGTCGGTCATGTCCGCGGTGGGCTCGGTCAGGTCAACATCATCGCCGCGACGTTGTTCGGCGGCATTTCCGGCTCGGCTGTGGCGGAAGCCGCTGCCGTCGGCGGGCTGATGATCCCGCAGATGAAAGCGCGCGGCTACGGCGCCGACTACGCCGTCAACGTGACCTCAATGGCGGCGCTGATCGCGCTGCTTCTGCCGCCGTCGCAGAACATGATCATCTATTCGATCGCCGGCGGCGGCAAGATTTCGATCGCCGACCTGTTCACCGCCGGTATCCTGCCGGGCCTGCTGTTCGCCGCTTCGCTGATGGTCACCGCCTATTTTGTCGCCCGCAGCCGTGGCTACCCGGTCGAGGCCTTTCCCGGCTTCTCGCGTGTCGGCCAGCTGGCGGTCATCGCCATCCCCGGACTTCTGCTTATCGGTATCATCTTCGGCGGCGTTCGCTCGGGCGTTTTCACGGCGACGGAAAGCTCCTGCATCGCCATCATCTACGCCTTGCTGGTCACCGTCTTCGTCTACCGGTCGATGGCCTGGGGCGATTTCGTCCATGCCACAAAGGGCGCGGTGCGCACGACCTCAATGGTGCTGCTGATCATCGGCACGGCGGCCTCGTTCAGCTGGCTGATGGCCTATCTCAAAGTGCCGGTGCTGCTGATCGCAGGCATGAACGCCATCTCCACCGATCCGCTGGTGGTGCTGCTTCTGCTCAACGTCTTGATGCTGCTGCTCGGCACCTTCATGGACATGGGGCCGATGATCATCATCTGCACGCCGATCTTCCTGCCGCTGGTCACCCATTACGGCGTCGACCCCGTGCATTTCGGCGTCATCACCATCCTCAATCTCGGCATTGGGCTCAACACGCCACCGGTCGGCACGGTGCAGTTCGTCGCCTGTGCCGTCGGCAAGATTACGGTCTGGGAAGCGATGCGCTCGATCTGGCCGTTCTATGGCGCGGGCATCGTGGTCCTGGGGCTGGTGACCTATATTCCGGCGATTTCGCTCTGGTTGCCGAGCGTGTTCAAATAGGGCGTCTTCAAACAGGGGTGCGATATGGCATCGGATAGCGCTGTTGATCTCAGGGTCGAGAGAAAACCCAAACTGTCGGAGACCGTCGTCGCTGCGATTCGCAAGCAGCTGCAGGCGGGCGAGATCCTGCCCGGCTACAAATTGCCGACCGAAGGACAACTGACCGAGACCTTCGGCGTCAGCCGCACCGTCATCCGCGAAGCGCTGGCCAAGCTCGCCGCCGACGGGCTCGTCGAGGCGCGCCAGGGCGCAGGCGTGTTCGTCACCGAGCACATCTCAACGATGTTCGGCGCGCTCGCCGCCGACATGGGCAGCAAGGATTCCATCGCGCTCAATGTGCTCGAAGTGCGCCTGGCCGTCGAAATCGAATCGGCCGGGCTCGCCGCCATTCGCCGCAACGCCGCGCAGGAAGCAGCGATCCAGGAAGCGTTCTTCGAATTCGAACGGCTGCTTCTCAACAGCGAGCCGACCGGTCCGGCCGATCTCGCCTTCCACCGGGCAATCGCCAGCGCCACCAACAATCCGTTCTATGTCGAGATGCTCGATGTGCTTGGACGCCGCGCCATTCCTTGCGACGTGACCTCGCCCTGGTCGACCGAACTGGTGCAATCCGACAGCTATCAGCGCGGACTGCAGCGCGAGCATCTGGTGATCCTCGACGCGATCACGTCAGGCGACGCGGAGGCCGCGCGCGAGGCGATGCGCGCCCATCTCACGGCCAGCCAGCAGCGCTACCGCGAGCGGCTGCACGCCCGCCAGGTCTTCTACGCCGACTCGGTCAAGGCGGCGGCATCCGAATAACCATTTCAGCCGGAGCAGTAATGTCTCAAAGTCACCCGCATACCGATTTCACCTCGCGTTTCGCCATCGACCCGGTCGCCGCAGCGTCCATGGGAACCGACGAGCTGCGTCACAACTTCCATATTGACGACCTGTTCCAGCTGGGACGCGTCAGCCTGACCTACGCCCATTATGACCGCATGATCGTCGGCGGCGCCGTGCCGGCGGCAGCGCCGCTGCCGCTGGAAGCGATCAAGCCGACGGGCACCAAGAATTTTCTCGATCGCCGTGAGTTGATCATCGTCAATATCGGCGGCGCCGGCTCGGTGACGGCGAATGGCGAGGCCCACCCGTTGCAGGCGCGCGACATGCTCTATCTCGGCATGGGCATCACCGACGTTTCGTTCGCGTCGGCCGATGCGGGCCAGCCTGCCAAATTCTACCTGCTCAGCGCGCCGGCGCATCACACCTATCCCAACCGGCTGATCCGCATCGGCGATGCCAAGCGTCTCGATCTCGGCAGCAAGGAAAGCTGCAACGAGCGCTCGATCTTCCAGTTCATCCATGCCGATGGGGTCAAGACCTGCCAGCTGGTCGTCGGCATGACGCAGTTGGCGCCGGGCTCGGTGTGGAACACCATCCCTTGCCATGTGCATGACCGGCGCATGGAGGCCTATCTCTATTTCGACCTGCCGGAGACGGCGCGCGTCTTCCATTTCATGGGCGAGCCCGACGAAACGCGGCATCTGGTGATTGCCAACGAGGAGGCGGTGCTGTCGCCAGGCTGGTCTATCCATTCCGGGGTCGGCACCTCGAACTACGCCTTCATCTGGGCGATGGCCGGCGACAATGTCGACTATACCGATGTCGATCCGGTGCCGCTGGGCGAACTGCGTTGAGCGGACCTTCCTCCTTCAGCCTGGCCGGCAAGCGTATCCTGGTCACCGGCGCGAATACTGGCATCGGCCAGGGCATCGCCGTCTCGATCGCGCGCGCCGGCGGCACCGTCATTGGCGTCGGCCGCTCTGTGATGGACGACACGGAAAGACAAGTCGCGGAAGCCGGTGGCCAGTTCGAGGCGGTGCGGTGCGATCTCGCCGATCATGTTGCCGCCAAGGCCATGCTCGACCAGGTGTGGGAGAAGACCGGCCCGATCGACGGGCTGGTCAACAATGCCGGCATCATCCGCCGCGCCGATGCGGTCTATTTCTCCGAGGCCGACTGGGACGACGTCATCGACGTCAATCTGAAGACGCTGTTCTTTNACGAAAGATATCGACTTCGAAGGCGCGCCGATGCGGTCTATTTCTCCGAGGCCGACTGGGACGACGTCATCGACGTCAATCTGAAGACGCTGTTCTTTCTCAGCCAAGGTTTTGCTACGCGCGTGCTGACCGACCCGAGGCGGCGCGGCAAGATCGTCAACATCGCCTCGGTGCTGAGTTTCCAGGGCGGTATTCGTGTCGCGTCCTACACCGCGTCGAAACATGGCGCGCTCGGCATAACCCGGCTGCTGGCCTGCGAATGGGCGGCAAAAGGCATCAACGTCAACGCAATTGCGCCCGGCTATATTGAAACCAACAACACCGAGGCGTTGCGCGCCGATCCCGACCGCAGCGCCGCTATATTGGCGCGCATCCCGGCCGGGCGCTGGGGCGGACCGGAAGACATAGGCGACGCCGCTGTCTTCCTGCTGGCCCCCGCATCCGACTATATGCACGGCGCCGTGATCCCGGTGGATGGCGGCTGGCTGGCGCGATGAGGAAACAGTCATGATCGAGCATAAGATTTTTGCCCAACCCGGCGAGAGCGCGTGGACGCCGACGCCGGACGGCAACAGGCGGCGCGTTCTCCTGCATACGGATGAGCTGATGATGGTCGAGTTCGGCTTCGACAAGGGCGGCGTCGGCGCACTGCATTCGCACCCGCATGTCCAGGCCAGCTATGTCGCCGAAGGTCGCTTCGAGGTGACCATCGACGGCCGCACCGCGACCATCGAGACCGGCGGCAGCTTCATCGTGCCGTCCAATCTGGTGCACGGCGTCAAGGCGCTGGAGGCCGGGCGCCTGGTCGACAGCTTTACCCCGCACCGCGCCGATTTTCTGGCCTGAACCTTTTTCGGCAATTCCAGAAAAGATCGGAAGAGCACACGTCTGNCGGGCGCCTGGTCGACAGCTTTACCCCGCACCGCGCCGATTTTCTGGCCTGAACCTTTTTCGGCAATTCCAGAAACAGGAAACCCGCGCCTCCTGGGGAGGCGCGGGCTGTTGCCTGTGCGCTCGTGGCGCAGCGGTACTCGAAACATCGCCGCAGGGTTGGACGGTGCCGCAACATGGTGAAGATTGGTTTAACGATGCCAACCAGGTCGATCGCCGGTGGGGTGTTGCTGCTGCTTGTTGTGGTCACGCAGGGGCTGCGCTAATCGTTCTGTCCACGCCGCTGCTTCGGGCGGCCGATCGAAAACATCAGTGATGCAGATATCGACGACGAGCGTACCGACGCACGATCCCAAACGGCGCGTCCTCAAGGACGTGTTCGGTTTCGACGATTTCCGTCCCGGACAGGCCGCGGTGATGGAGGCACTGCTTGGCGGCCGCCACGTGCTGGCGGTCATGCCGACGGGTGCGGGCAAATCGCTGTGCTATCAGGTTCCGGCGCTGGTCAAGGGCGGGCTGACCATTGTCGTTTCGCCGCTAGTGGCGCTGATGCAGGATCAGGTCGCCGCACTGCGCCTCGCCGGCGTCGCCGCCGATACGATCAATTCCTCGATCGACCGTGATGCCAATGTCGCGGCATGGCGCCGCGTCGCGTCGGGCCAGACGCGGCTGCTCTACCTCGCGCCGGAACGGCTGATGACCGAGCGGATGCTGGATGCGCTTGCCAGGCTCGATGTCAGCCTGATCGCCATCGACGAGGCGCATTGCATTTCGCAGTGGGGGCCGGCGTTCCGGCGCGAATATGAAGACCTTTCGCAACTGCGTGGCATCTTTCCCGACGTACCGATCATTGCGGTGACGGCGACGGCGGACGAGACGACGCGGGCAGACATCGAGAGACGGCTGTTTGGCGGGCGTGTCGAAACGCAGGTGCTTGGCTTCGACCGGCCCAACATCAAGCTTGCCATCGAGCCCAAGCAGGACAGCAAGCGGCAGTTGCTCAACTTCATCGAGCGCCATCAGGGGCGCAGCGGCATCGTCTACTGCCTGTCGCGCAAGAAGACCGAAGAGGTGGCGGCATTCCTCGAAAAGAACGGCGTGACCGCGCTCGCCTATCACGCCGGCATGAGCAAGGAGGCGCGTGATGCCAACCAGAACGCCTTCATGACGCTGTCCGGCGTCGTCATGGTGGCGACCATCGCCTTCGGCATGGGGATCGACAAGCCTGATGTCGCCTATGTCTTCCACACCGACCTGCCGGGCAGCCTCGAAGCTTATTACCAGGAAATCGGCCGCGCCGGTCGCGACGGCCGGGCGGCGGAGGCGCATATGCTTTACGGCCTTGGCGACATCCGCATGCGCCGCATGTTCATCGACGACGAGGACGCCGCTGTCGAGCACAAGCGCCGCTCGCATGGCCGGCTCGATACGCTGATCGGCTATTGCGAGACGGCCGAGTGCCGCCGCCAGGTGCTGCTCGGTTATTTCGGTGAAGAGGCGGTCCCTTGCGGCAATTGCGACAATTGCCTGGAACAGGCGCCGCGCGCCGACGGCACCGCCGAGGCGCGCCTCATCCTGGCGGCGGTGGCGCAGAGCGGCGAGCGCTTCGGCGCCGGCCATGTCATCGACATCCTCATCGGCCACGAGACTGAAAAGATCGCGGCAAGGGGGCATCACAGGCTGGCAGCCTTCGGCAATGGCACCGCGCACAAAAAGGATTTTTGGCAATCTATGATTCGCCAGCTGGTCGCGAACGGTTTCCTGATGCCGGACCCGGCCGGCCATGGCGGGTTGGCCATCGCGGACAAGGGCCACGCACTCGGCCGGGGCGAGGTGCCGTTCCAGTATCGGGTCGAGATGCGCACGCGCGCCGCGCGCCGCGCGGCTCGCGCCGGGCGGAGCCCCCAGAGCGAAAATGTAGATGCGTCGCTGCTCGCGGCGCTCAAGACGCTGCGGCTGCATCTGGCCAAGGAACGCCAGGTGCCGGCCTATGTGGTGTTTTCGGATCGTACACTGATCGACATGGCCGAGCGTCGTCCGCAAGACCTCGACGATTTCGCCGGGGTGAATGGCGTCGGCGCGGCCAAGCTCAAGGAGTTCGGCAAGGTTTTTCTGAGCGCCATTGCCGCGCACTTTTCCGAGGCGTCAGGCTGAGAGGCTTTTGCTGGACCAAAGCCCGATCCGGCATCAGTACGCCTTCAACTTGCCCGCCCGCTTATCCTTTCATTTTGGCGCTACCCTGCCGTAGGGGAATGGCCTTCCAAATTGTATGGAACCGTGACGACAACACACATTCCTGAATCTATGCGGTCGATTCTTCGGATGTAGCCGTGACTATGGATCCCGCTGTTGCGCGCGGGTGGCGGTTTTCTTGGCCTTGGAGACGCTACGTCGGCAGCCGCTATCCGCTGAGCCGAATGGTATGATTCAGACCATCTTTGTTGTTGAAAACCCGCTTTCGACGGGAGTATAGAACTCGACGTTACCATTGCTTTTCGTAGGAGGCTGTGGTGGATAACGTGGGTCCAATCTGCAAAGCATTGCCTTGCGTGGAAGTGGTCGAAGCCGGCGGCGAATGGTCCGTTCGTGTGGCCAAGGAAGACCAGGAAATTACCCGATCATTCGTGATTGAATCGTTTGCGCTGTCCTATGCTGAGGGCCAGCGGATACGCCTGGATCTCGACAAGTTCGTTCGTCTGTAGAGAGGCTAAGCCCGATGAAAGACCGGTGGGAACCTGACCACCAGTTCATTGAAAGCGCCCGCCGTAGCCAGCTCCGAGCGGAGAGCCAACTGGACTCCCTGCAATCGACCATCGCCGAAACGCGACGCGTCCTAGAGGCTTCACGGAAGCTCTTGGAAAAGATTGCCGAGCGGGAACACCATACCCAGCCATAGGGAATGGCCGGTGCAGGTTGGGCATGCTTGTGGGGCTTCACCGCACCGGCCACTGCGGGAAGATATGAGGCCCCCCGCGCCGCCTAAGATATAGGCATATTAGCAATCGCGCAATTAACCCTATTGCGCTACCCAGCCGTAGAGGTAAGGAAATCGGAGAAGTTGGTGCCGGTTAACCGCCAGCACGCGAGCAAGTCATTCTGAAAGCATGAAAAACGCGATTTTGCTCGTGCCAATTGAGCGTCTGAAATCTAGTTCCTGCTGCCGATTGTCCCTAAGTTAACTGGAATACTTATATCCCCGAAGGGTTGCGAATCAGTCGATTGTCAAGCGCATGCCATGGAGCAAGCAAGGGATCGATCTGAGCAGAAGGGCCGCAGCGGTCGAAGCGCGCTGGGAAATCCGAGCGGCTTCGGCAATTGTCCGCTCTGGCTCGCCCGCTACAACTCGACTCGCGCAGTGTGGACGGGATCACCGGCCATGTGGACGAGAACAATCTGGCGATGTCGTTCACCGAGTTTCGTTCGCGCTACAGCCTCTAAGGGCAAGGTGATCAAGGCGATCGGATCGCCGCCTCAGGCGGCTTCGCGTTCGCCCTGCGCAGTCAGGTCCGGCTCCCGGCGGCTGTATTGGCGCGGCGAACAGCCCATGACGCGCTTGAACGCGGTGCTGAAGGCGCTTTCGGATTCGTAGCCGAGTGCCAGGGCGATGACGGACACCGGATCGCCGGAATGCATCAGCCGGTCGCCGGCGAGCATCATGCGCCAGCGCGTCAGATAATCCAGGGGTGAGGCCCCGACCGTCTGCTTGAATCTGAGCGCAAAAGTCGATCGCGACATGCCCGCGCGCTCCGCCAGTTGCTGCAATGTCCAGCCATGCGCCGGGTCCTCGTGCATGGCGCCGATCGCCGCGCCGATCTGCCTGTCGGTAAGTGCGAACAGCCAGCCGACATTGTCTTGCGCGGTCATATGCAGGCGCAAGGCCTCGATCAGGATCATGTGGGCGAGGTGCTCGACGATGAGAAAGCCGCCGGGACGCCGCTGGCGCAATTCCTGCATCATCCGCTCCACCGGCCAGCGAAGCGCCGAATGGTCGCTCTCGGCGCGGATGTGGACGATGGGCGGCAGCATCCGCAAGAGGATGCCGGCATGGTCGCCGGACAGCGTGAAGCGACTGCTGACCAGGAGGAAATCGCCGCCGCCATTATGGACGGTGATGCCGCCGGTCCGCGCCGGTGAAAAGATCGTTCGCGCATCGACCGTCGGCAGGCCGAGATCGCTGGCAAGGCGGAAAGGCCGGCCGCGCGGCAACAGGAAGCAGTCGCCCACGTCCAGCCGCACCGCGTCAGGGACGCCCTCGACCGACAGCCAGCATCGGCCGGACACCACGGCGCCGCATTTGATGGCGGCCTGCTGGTCAGGAAACTGGATCGCCCAGTCGCCACCGGTTTCCAGCCCAGCCGACAGGTAATTGCGCGGCTTCAGTAGCGACAGCACGTCTGACAGCGGATCCATGAGCGTTCTCGGACGATTGCGAAGATATCTCGGATTTTACAGTATAGATCGTATGATCTCAAACTTCTATCTCCTTCGCAACGGGCTGGCTGTACGGCGTTCGACAAAAACCAAGGAGAAATCATCATGCGTGTGTTCGTTACCGGGGCTACCGGTTTTGTCGGTTCGGCTGTTGTGCGGGAATTGCTCGGGGCGGGCCATCAGGTGCTTGGCCTCGCGCGGTCGGAAGCAGGTGCGGAGTCGATCGTGGCCGCGGGTGCCGAGGCGCATCGCGGCGATATCGAGGATTTCGACAGCCTGCGCAGCGGCGCTACCCAATCGGATGGCGTCATCCACACGGCCTTCAACCACGACTTTTCGAGATTCGCCGCCAGTTGCGCAGTTGACCAGCGCGCCATCGAAACGCTCGGCGCGGCGCTCGAGGGTTCCGAGCGGCCGCTGCTTGTCACCTCCGGCCTCGCCGGTTTTGCGCAGGGAAGGCCGGCAACCGAAGACGACAAACCCGCGCCTCCATCGGCCGCCATGCCGCGCGCTTCGGAAGCAACGGCCGTGGCGCTCGCAGCGCGCGGGGTGCGCGCATCGACGGTGCGGCTGGCGCCGACCGTCCATGGCGAGGGCGATCACGGTTTCGTGCCGATGCTGATTGCCATTGCGCGTGAAAAGGGCGTCTCGGCCTATGTCGGCGACGGCGCAAATTGCTGGGCGGCGGTGCACCGGTTCGACGCCGCCACCCTGTACAGGCTGGCGCTGGAGAAGGGGGCGGGCGGCGTCAGCTATCATGCGGTTGCCGAACAGGGCGTGGCGAGCAAAGAGATCGCCGAGATCATCGGCCGCCGGCTCGGCCTGCCGGTGGTTTCCATAGGCCCCGAGGACGCGGCTGCGCATTTCGGCTTTCTCGGCCATTTCATCGGCAGGGACTTGTCGGCGTCAAGTGAGCAGACCCGCACTGCGCTGGGATGGCAGCCGACCGGGCCGGGGCTCATCGCCGATCTCGATCGTGCCCGCTATTTCGAGGCCTGATCAGGCCGGCCAGTCGCGTTGCATTGCACGACCGACAGCCTGGCGATCAGCGGCAGTGCCAGCAAAACGGCCAGACGCAGCCCGCCGAGCGGGCAGCACCGTCGTGCTGCTGGAACCGCCGCCACATCTGTATGGCGGCAAGCAGAACGAACACGGCGTAGGCCGCCCGCAGCCCGGACGACCTGCTCGCCCGTCGCCGGAAAGCCGGCGAAGGCATGGCCTCGTCATGGCAGACCTACCTTGTTACGGGGATGCGCGCGCGATTCCCGCGCCTAGTTAGAGATCGCCCTTCCTCACCTTGCCGTAAACGATATTCCGGTTCGAGCCATAGTAGACTTTCGCGTCGAAAGGACTCCCGCCGAGGGCGGCATTGATGATGTCCCACATATCGTCGGCCGAACGTAGGATGAGCGGCCAATCCATGAAAGTCTCCATGTAACCATCCGTCGTTATCTCGTCGCTGAAATTGGCAAACAGGAATTCGCCACCGGGCTTGACGAGTTCCATGGCTCTTTGAAGCAGGCGGATGCCGATGGCACGCGGCAGGTAATCGTAAAGCCCCGATGCGTAGACGAGATCGAATGTGCCAAGGGCGTAGGCGCGGCGCAGGATGCCGCGTACGGAACCCTGGACTGCCTCGACTGCCGTGCCGGCAAAGTCGTGGTTCACCGTGGCTACGCTGACGGGGTCCTGATCCAGGCCGATCCAACGTTGCAGTTTATGCCTGGCCAACGCATCGGAGCGTTCGGCTTCCCTGAGGTGGCCGCAGGCAATCGCCAGCACCTCAGCCTTTTCCACACTGCTGGCCGTCTCGTCCACGGTCCTGGCCAGAATATCCCGCCGCTCGCGCCCCGCCACCGAACTGGCAGCTTCACTGGTGTACGCATAAATTTGCCGACCAAGTAAGGTCGACGAGGCCACGATCTCGTCGGCGATCGGATGCTTGTAGTAAATATCCAGCAGGCCTGCATCGCCCGAATACCCGCGCGGTTTTTCGACCGACCACCGCGTGAACGGGTCTTGGAGCAAATATTCCGCGACCCGATGCTGCTGAGCCAAAGGAACGAGTTTCTGCCAGACCGCGGGAGCAACCTGCCGGCGGAGCTTGTGGAGTCGCCCCGCCAAACGATGGACGACGGGGGCGGCCGGTTTGTTTCGCGCAAAGGCTTCATGAGCAAGGTCCAGTATCAGGGCGAGCTGGGCCGTGCTGTCCCTCAACTCGTCGGAGTCAGCCGCCTCTTCGGAGGTCGCAACATGTTTCGTCATCAGCCTGGTGGTGACCAGGCTGTATTGGTCGAGCTGCAGTTTTGGCTTGATAGGCATGCCGTTTACTCTCCGGTTTACCGCCCCGGTCCCCGGCCAGCAGCATAGGTGCGCCGCTAACCAACGCTAACAATTTTAATAAAATTTTAGTAAAATTTTAATCAACGGAACGGCCATCAATCCTGCAAACTGGCTAAATCCGAACCGCCCGTTTACCCTCGGTTAGCGACATCTGACTTTTCTTGCGGACAGGGACGTCTTCATTCCCCAACCGCAGGCGACGTCGGCTGTTGCATTCGCTACTGCAGATCGCGGAGGAGCCTTGCGATGCAACTGAGCGAGGACGTTGCCCAGAAGGTGGCGGCAGCGATTGGACGTCCGCGGTGGCATTCCGCCGATCCGGAACTGCTGGCACTGTTCCTGCAGAAGGATGCCGATGAGAATCGCAGCCTTGTGCGATGGGGTATTGCGGCTGCTGTATTCAGCTATGTGGCCTATGGCCTTTTCGATTGGTTTCTCTTTCCGGATGTCGCCGGCCGGCTTGTTTTGACGCGCGTTACGCTAGGGATCACTTCCCTGGCGCTTGTCGAATTTGTCGCCCGACGGGGCTTTGCCCTTGCCACCTTGCACCTTGTAGCAGCGCTGGCGATTGTCTCCGGTGCCCTTGGGTGGCTCGTCTCCGCTGTTGGAACAGAGCATCAGGATGCCCTCTCCCATTTCATGGTTTTTGGCACCGTGTTCATCCTGGGTGCGAATCTGTTCTTCAACTTCCGTTTTTGGCTTTCAGCCCTTGCCTCCGCGACGGTCGCCGCAAGCTTTGTGTACGCCGCGATGTTCTCCCTTCAGGCCGACATCGCCGGTCGGGTCGTGTTGTCGGCCTATTTCGTGAACTGCCTCGTCTTGTCGCTTTATCTTTCGTGGCGGCTGAGTCTGGAGCGGTACCAGACTTTCCTGCACGCGCTTCGGGCACAATTCCAGGAGCAGGCTGCTATCAAGAAGGGGCAAAAGCTAACTGAAATCGCCGACACCGATCCGCTCACGGGAATGAAGAACCGCAGGGCGATCATTCGAGAATTCTCGGAGCTGCGCGAAGACTGGGCCGCGGACGACGACGAGATAGGCCTCATTCTGATCGACGTCGACTACTTCAAAAGGTTCAATGACGGACTTGGTCATCAGGCCGGCGACGATTGCCTGATCAAACTCGCCCATGTCCTTTCCGAGATGGCGGCTGCCAACAACGCCATCGCGGCCCGCTATGGCGGAGAAGAATTCGTCATTCTCTGCAAGGTCACCGGGCGGGCTCACCTTCATGAGATAACGAAGAAATTCTGTCGCGCTGTAGAGGATTTGGATATCTACCACCCTGATCGGGGCGACAAGCTCAACATCGTAACGATCAGTGCCGGGGCGTCGTTGACGCGCGCCGATCAGAGCATAGAGCTTAGAATCCTGCTGCAGGAAGCTGACCGCGCGCTCTACGCGTCCAAGTTTGCCGGTCGGGCTACGTTCACGATTTACGACCCGCACGCCACCAGCCAGGATCGCTCCGGCGAAAATCTTTCAGAACTGCTGAAGGTGGCAGTTTCCAACCAGCTCGTTTCTGTCGCTTACCAGCCAATTCGCGAGCTGGCGTCGGGCCGCGTGCTGGGGCACGAGAGTCTGATGCGTGTATGCGACTTCGACGGCACCATGATCAGTCCGTCCGTATTCATACCCGTTGCCGAGCAGACCGGAGCGATCGTGGAACTGGGTACATGGCTGATCGATCGAGCCTGCGGTGACATGGCGGAATGCGGATTGGGCTCGGTCGTGACGGTGAACGTATCCGTTCTTCAGCTCAAGGCTCCCAACTTTTCACTCCGGATCACCGAAATCCTTGGCAGGCACGGCCTTGCGCCCCAGAAACTGGCCATCGAAATCACCGAAGGCAGTGACATCTTTCTGGAGGCGCAAGCGGTCAGAAACGTGGAGCGGCTGCGAAAACTCGGCGTTCAGATCTGGCTGGACGACTTCGGAACGGGATTTGCCGGCTTGACATGGCTCCGCCGCTTCAAATTCGACGTGGTCAAGATCGATCGCAGCTTCCTCCACGATTGCCAGACGTCTCGTGGCTTGAGCCTGTTGCGGGACATGGTCGGGCTGCTTCGCAATCTCGGCCATGTCGTGCTCGCCGAGGGCGTCGAAACGGAGGAGCAGTACATATTGCTGCAGCGCCTGGGGGTAAATTTGATGCAGGGCTTCCTCACCGGGCATCCAGTCCCGATCGAAGAGGTAAACCAAATGAGGCAAGGCCTTGTTGCCTAGCGGCAGCCTCTACGCTGAAGCTTCGGAGGGCATCCTGCTTCGTTCCGGTCCCCCTACGCTACTTCGTAGCTTCGGGCGACACTCCTACGCCCAGATTCGGTTCCGGGTGGCCTGCCACCCGAAGCCCGCAGGGCTGCCCTTCCCGAGAGATGGGTGACAGTTCATTCCGGAGACATGGGTTACACTTTCGGCCCTTTGCAAGGAGAGCA
>NZ_AYXF01000017.1:0-105843 GCF_000502215.1 Mesorhizobium sp. L103C105A0
GCCCGACAGCGTCATCAGGCCGTTGATCATGCCGCCCCATGACGGCATCCACAGCATGATCGAGAACACCATGCCAAGCGTCTGCGCCCAATCGGGCAGGGCGGTGTAGTGCAGGTGATGCGGCCCGGCCCAGATGTAGAGGAAGATGATTGCCCAGAAATGGACGATCGACAGGCGGTAGGAATAGACCGGCCGGTTGGCCTGCTTGGGCACGAAATAATACATCATGCCGAGGAAGCCCGCTGTGAGGAAGAACCCGACGGCATTGTGGCCGTACCACCATTGCGTCAGGGCGTCCTGAACTCCGGAAAATGCAGAATAGCTCTTGGAGCCGAGAAAGGAGGCCGGCATCGATAGGTTGTTGATCACATGCAGCATCGCGATGGTCACGATGAAGGAAAGGTAGAACCAGTTGGCGACGTAGATGTGCGGTTCCTTGCGCTTCAGGATGGTGCCCAGAAACAGGATCAGGTAGGCGACCCAGACGATGGTCAGCCAGATGTCGACATACCATTCGGGTTCCGCATATTCGCGGCTCTCGGTGATGCCGAGCAGATAACCTGTCGCGGCCATGACGATGAAGAGCTGGTAGCCCCAGAACACGAACCAGGCGAGATCGCCACCGAACAGCCGAGCGCGGCATGTGCGTTGGACGACATAGAGAGACGTGCAAAGCAACGCATTGCCGCCGAAGGCGAAGACGACGCCCGAGGTGTGCAGAGGCCGCAAGCGGCCGAAGTTGAACCAGGGCTGGATGNTGGTCAGCCAGATGTCGACATACCATTCGGGTTCCGCATATTCGCGGCTCTCGGTGATGCCGAGCAGATAACCGGTCGCGGCCATGACGATGAAGAGCTGGTAGCCCCAGAACACGAACCAGGCGAGATCGCCACCGAACAGCCGGGCGCGGCATGTGCGTTGGACGACATAGAGAGACGTGCAAAGCAACGCGTTGCCGCCGAAGGCGAAGACGACGCCCGAGGTGTGCAGAGGCCGCAAGCGGCCGAAGTTGAACCAGGGCTGGATGNTTGCCGCCGAAGGCGAAGACGACGCCCGAGGTGTGCAGAGGCCGCAAGCGGCCGAAGTTGAACCAGGGCTGGATGTTGAGATCGGGATAGGCAAGCTGCAGCGCGATGACCACCCCGACCAGCATGCCAACCACACCCCAGAACATGGTGGCGATGGCGCCGTAGCGGATTGGACCATCCATGTAGGCGGACGGGTCGATCGGAGCGGCAGCTTCGAAACTCGTGTTGCGGAGGAGGATGGCGACAAAACCGAGCAGCACAAGAAACAGCACCCACATATGCTGCCGGAAGGGCTCGTCCACTCCGAAACCGGCGGCCACCAAGGCGGCAAAGGTAAAAAGGGCCAAAGCGAAGACTTGCGTGCCGAACTTCATGACCTGTCCCCGACTTCGGATTCCTGTGCGCGGACGTCAATCCGCCTGACACCAATCCAGCAGTCACGCGGCTGGCGCCTTGATCCATGTCAAAGCCATTTGATTTTGGATTGGGCAGCGTTGGATTTGCAAAGGATCGGGAGGCTGTCATTGAACAGGGAGAGGGAGCTGCGATCGTCGCTGTTCGAAACGAGCCGCGACAGATCGATGCCGATAGTTCGATCTGGCAGAGAAGCAGTCCCGGTTGCGCTCATGAAACGTGCGCATCTGGAAAAGCTGCAGCTCTGCGATGCCTTGGAAAAAATAGCCGACACCCTGCCCAGGGTCGATAGCCTGGCATGCCTGGCTGCGGCAAACGCGATCGTTCCGCTGTTGCGCAACATTCATCAATATGAGGAGACGGTGATCTTTCCGGCCTACGAGGCTGTTTTGACCGGCAGGGATGCCAACCTTGCTTCAACTCGTCGACTGCGCGCCGAACACGTGGAGGATGAATGCTTTGCCGGCGAAGTGACTGAAAATCTGTTAGCGATCGGCCATGGCGAGAGTGTTGAGAATGCCGAGGCTGTCGGCTTCATGCTGCGCGGCTTCTTCGAAAGTTTGCGCCGGCATATCGCCTTCGAACGCGAGCACGTCTTGCCGATGATCGGGGTCGATGGCGGTTAGGCGCCGGAGCGGCGTTCCAGCCGGCCCATGTTGTCCACCGTCACGCGCCGATTATTGTCGATCCGGATCACGCTGTCTGTTCGCAGCCTGGTCAGTTGGCGGCTGACCGTCTCGATCGTCAAGCCAAGAAAATCGGCGATAGCGGCGCGGGTCAAAGGCAGGTCGAAGGTCGTCGACTGCGCCGCCGGGTCCAGCGTGGGATCGATGTTCCTGGCGATCATCAGGAGAAAGCTCGCCACCTTTTCCGAAGCACTCTTGCGCCCGAGCGTCACCATCCAGTCGCGGGCTTCGTCGAGTTCGTTGAGCGCTTGTTTGAGCAGACGATGCTCGATTTCCGGAGATTCCTTCATCATCCGCTCGATGGCGGCCTTTGGAAACGAACACACGGAAACCGCGGTTGCGGCTTCAGCGTTGATCGCGCTTTCCACCTTGAAGGGCCTGCCCAGAAAATCGGGGGCGAACTGGAGGCCGACAATCTGCTGGCGTCCGTCCGAAAGGCTCTTGGTCAGCTTCACAACGCCGGAAAGCACGTTCGAATAGCTGTCGACGGTCTCGGCGTCGCCAATCAGTTCTGTGCCCGGTTCAACGGTATGCCTCGATGAGGTTTTGGCCAGGCTTACCAATTGGTCGGGATCGAGCGCACCGCAAACGCCGCGGTGCCGTGCCTCGCAAGACTGGCAAAGCACTGGAATGCTGGAACTGTGAACGTCTTGGCGCACGGTCATCTTCATCGTCCGAGAGATTCCATCTGTCCAGAAGGTAGCATTGGCGCACAAAAGAACCTTGCGGCAGTTTGTCCGCGGGCGGCCTTGACCGAAATCAAGGCCGCTCGCGCCCAATGTGATCAGTGTCGCGCCATGCAAAGGGGATCGGATAGCGACATGCGGCCAGAATTAGTTGCCAGGCTCGGTGAGAACGTTCCACGCTACACCAGCTATCCGACCGCGCCGCATTTCCATCCAGGCGTTGATGCTGCCGTTTGTGGTGGCTGGCTGCAAGCGCTCAACGAGGGCGACGAAATCTCGCTCTATCTGCACATCCCATACTGCGACAAGCTTTGCTGGTTTTGTGCCTGCCATACCAAGCAGACACGCCATTACGAACCGGTGACGATCTATCTCCGCTCACTGCATGCCGAGATCGCTACCGTCGCCGGTCTTGTTGTAGGCAAAGGTCGTNCACGCCATTACGAACCGGTGACGATCTATCTCCGCTCACTGCATGCCGAGATCGCTACCGTCGCCGGTCTTGTTGCAGGCAAAGGTCGTGTGCGTGCCGTCCATTTCGGCGGTGGTTCGCCGACGATGCTCAAGCCCGAAGATATGGTGGCGCTGGGAACCGCCCTGCGCAAGGGCTTCGGCTTTCTTCCCAGCGCCACGATCAGCGTTGAAATCGAACCCAACGATATCGACGATGCCCGCCTCGATGCGCTTGCAGAAATCGGCATGACCCGTGCGAGCCTCGGCGTCCAGGATTTCGATCCGAAGGTGCAGAAGGCGATCAACCGCGAGCAGAGCTTCCTGCAGACCAAGACTGTCGTCGACGGCGTTCGTTCGCGCGGCGTCGAATCGGTCAATCTGGACCTGCTTTACGGTCTGCCGCACCAGACCAGGGAAAGCGTCGCTTCCACGGTTACGCAGGCACTGACCCTGGAACCGGATCGGATCGCACTGTTTGGCTATGCGCATGTACCGTGGTTCAAGAAACATCAGACGATGATCGACGAGGCCTGGTTGCCGGGTCCCGCGGAGCGATTTGCCCAGTCGCAACTGGCAGCACGGGCGATCGTGAACCAGGGATACGAGGCAATCGGGCTCGACCATTTCGCCAAACCGGGCGACGCGTTGGCGCTTGCGGCCAGCGCCGGGACTTTGCACCGGAACTTTCAGGGCTATACCGAGGATCGCTGCGAAACCTTGATCGGCCTTGGCCCATCGTCCGTCAGCCAATTTCGGCAAGGCTATGCACAGAACATGCCTTCGACCGCTGAATATGGGCGCATGGTCGCGGACGGCGGGCTGGCCGCGGTCCGCGGTATCGCGCTTTCCGATGACGACCGGGTTCGCGGCTGGATCATAGAGCGCCTGATGTGCGATTTCTGCTTCTCGGCGCTCGATCTGGTGGAGCGCTTTGGCGAAGCCGGCCAAAGACTTCTCGTCAAGGCGAGTTCCACAGCCCTCCGCGATCCTGCGCGATTGCTTGAGCTTGATGGCGACAGTTTCGTCGTGCCGGCGGAAAGTCGGCCCTTTGTCAGAAGCATCGCGGCAAAGTTCGACAAATATTTCGAAACCGGCAAAGCCAGGCATTCGGCGGCGGTCTGAGCATTGGCTCCTGTCAGAAATGTTCGCCGGCCTTGAACGGGCCGATGCGGGTGCCTGCCGCGATCAGATAGGCGGTCGACCAGCCAATCAGAAGAAATCCGTTCACGCCTTCAAGCGCCGCCAGGACACGCCATGCGTGGGCCGGCACGATGTCGCCGTAGCCAACCGTCGAGAAGGTGATGGTGGAAAAGTACAGGGCGGTTTCGAAGTCGGCGAAGATATTCAGCAACCGGTATAGTCCTGCCCAGAGCCACACCTCCGCTGTCATAACGGCAAAGAGCCCCATGACCACGCTGATCATCGCAATGATGCGGCTGCGGCGCCCGTGCATGCGAAACCGGGCGACCAGGTGTCCCATCGCATGGGTAACGGCGATCAGACCAAATGTGTGTATGAGAACGGTCAGGCTTATGGCGATGGTGCCGATGAGCAGATTAAGGATCATGCGCTGACCGTACCGATGATCATCGTTGTTTTCATTG
Source organism: Mesorhizobium sp. L103C105A0 (assembly GCF_000502215.1). Taxonomy (NCBI): domain Bacteria; kingdom Pseudomonadati; phylum Pseudomonadota; class Alphaproteobacteria; order Hyphomicrobiales; family Phyllobacteriaceae; genus Mesorhizobium; species Mesorhizobium sp. L103C105A0. Next base: position 4,872 of record NZ_AYXF01000017.1, read on the forward strand.
TGCAGGATCAAGTTCGATAAACCGATCTGTGGATTCTTCAGGCACGTACCGGCGAGGGGAGTATGTGATCGTCAATTAACGGCACACCAAGCGAGCACCGGGCACGCACTCGAGCTCCTCGATCGAGCTCGATCAGCTCCCAACGGGTGTCAAAAGTGCTATTCAAAAACCAAAATGCTGCGGCTGATTTTATGGTGGGTCCAATGGCCGGTCTCGAACAAAATCAGAATTAAGCTGTTGTTTTAAAAAGATAATGTCAGAGAAATGGCGGAGGGAGTGGGATTCGAACCCACGGTGGGCTTGCACCCACGCCGGTTTTCAAGACCGGTGCCTTAAACCGCTCGGCCATCCCTCCAACGTGACTTTTCAATCATCTAGGAACATCAACCGACCCAGTGAACGACAGTTGGTATCGAATGATACCTATCCTTCCGGACCAGCTTGCGGTTCATTTCTCTAGAGCGTTGCCCATCGCCAAGTCAACCATCGGCGCTGCCATGGATAATAGGGGGTGGCGTTCGTTACCCGAACGGAGCTGCGAACCCGTTTTCGAAGGAGCCGGGATCTAATTGCGATCCTTGCTGCCGACCTGCACAAGTTGCAGAAGACCCAGCACGACAAGTGCGAGCAAGGTAGCCAAAGCCGCGATCTGCCAGAACCCGAGCCCAACCGCCAGGCCTATGGCGCCTGCCAGCCACATGCCCGCCCCAGTGGTAAGCCCTTGAACCTCGCCCTTGGAGAAGAAGATCAAGCCCGCGGCCAGAAATGCCACGCCGGCAGTCGTGGCTTCGATCAAGCGGATAGGATCAATGGCGATTTCCTGACCATCGAAGACGTGAAGATGAGTAATCTCGATCGTGAGGATGGCAATTAGAGCCGTCGCAACACAGACTAGGATGTGTGTCCTCAATCCGGCCGGCCGGTTGCGCCATTCGCGTTCGATCCCAACGATGGAGCCAAGGACGGCCGCGAGCAAAAGCCTGGCTGAAATTACGGAAAAGGGCAGCCACGTCTGTTGCCCGAAACGTTCAATGAATTCATCCATGAGGCGCAGAACGTATCTCGGGTCGGTCGGTTCCAGGCAGCCGCGCTTCATGCCACAGGTTCACACCCAGACTCCAAAGGACAGAGGTCTCGGATGCCTCCTCACTGGCGCCCGGCCAGCCCGGGACCTGGCCGCCACATTCCTGCCCGGTTCCGGACACAATCGATTAATACGCTGATAAACAATTCCTGCGCACAAGGGATGGGGATTGGCGCGTCGCAGGCATTGCTCATCTGGCTCCGCCGAAATTCTAGAAGCGGCGCCTGTGTCGAGACGGTAGGGGACATCGGAAAACATGCAGACCACGACGCATCGGCGTCTTCGTCGCGCTCCTGCTTTGGTGTTGTGCGCTCTTTCGGCTGCGTTGCTGGCCGCGTGCGCGTCGCCGCAGTCCGAGCCGAAAGCCATGGTCTACAAGAAGCCTCGCTCGAAGGAATATTTTGCCGAGACCGAGTACGGCGTGAAGGCCAGCCCGCGCGTTCAGTACATGCGGCGCGGCGGCGGCCGCGACCAGTTGGGCAAGCCCTATCAGGTGCGCGGCAAGTGGTATTACCCTAAGGAAGACAAGCGCTACGCCAAGGTCGGTCTCGCCTCCTGGTATGGCGATGCCTTCCACGGTCGTCTCACAGCCAATGGCGAAGTCTACGACATGACCCATCTGACCGCGGCGCATCCGACCATGCCGCTGCCGAGCTATGCCCGTGTCACCAACACCGAGACCGGAAGCTCGGTCATCGTGCGCGTCAACGACCGCGGCCCCTATCATGAGGGACGCATCATCGATGTCTCGGAACGCGCCGCGCAAATGCTCGACTATGCCAAGGTCGGCACGGCCAGGGTCAAAGTGGAATATATCGGCCGCGCGCCGCTCGACGGCGACGACGACCAATATCTGGTCGCCTCCTATCGCCCGGGCAACAACCGCCCGGACCCGTCCGATGGCTTGCCGACCGGCGTCATGGTGGCGATGAACGGACCTTCGCCGAGCCTATCTGTTGGCGCACCCCCTGCCGTAGTGCCGTTTCCTGGTCAGTTGACGAATTCCGACACACAGCCAGTGATGTCGATGCAGGCACCGGCCTCAAGCGATGTGACGCTGCCTGAATTCGGGCCGATCGTGCCTCAGCGCCCGGAATCGTCCTTTGCCGTGGCTTCGCTCTCCTATGCGGATGAGCGCGTACAGCGCGCCGACGTCTTTGCAGCGCTTGACGACCAGGGCATGTCGCCAGCCGACATCCTGCAATCGTGGAAGAAATCCAACCCGCAGGCGGCGCCTGCCGTTTCCGACTATGTCGCCGCCGGCTCCTTCGACGATGCCGCCGAGGCAAAGCGGGTGGCTGCGGCCCTAAAACCCTTCGGCAGGACGGAAATCCAGAGCACCGAGCTCGACGGCAATGACTGGTACGCGGTCAATCTCTATCCGGATGGCCACGGCAATGTCGACGACCTCTTGCGCGCGGCATGGTCGCATGGCGCGCCGGACGCGCTGGCTGTGCGCAACTGACCAACAAAGGCACGCCGGTTTTGTGATTGCGCGGTTGATCCGCCGGGAAGAAGCCTGATAGCGTTGCGGCAAGTTTCTGCCGGCTAACAGGTCAAGCCTCTTCATGCGATTTCGCCTTTTCCACCCTTTTGCCGGGCTTTTTGGCCTTGGCTTCTTGCTTGCCGCGCTGGTTCCGGCCAACGCGCAGCTTTTCGAGACCAAGGCCACGCAGGCTTTCATGATCGATGCCGAAACCGGCACGGTGCTGTTTTCCAAGGATGCCGACCAACCGATCCCGCCGGCCTCGATGGCCAAGCTGATGACCATGGAGATGGTCTTCAACGCCATCAAGTCGAAGCGCATGAGCCTCGACGACACCTTCGTGGTTTCGGAAAATGCCTGGCGCAAGGGCGGTGCGCCTTCGGGAACGTCGACCATGTTCGCCAAGCTTAAATCGGCGGTCCGGGTCGAGGACCTGATCCAGGGGGTCACCATACAGGCCGCCAATGACGGCTGCATGGTGCTGGCCGAAGGCATGGCCGGTTCGGAAGAGAATTTCGCCGCTCAGATGAACGATCGCGCGCGCCAGATCGGGCTGCCGAAATCGACATTTGTCAATTCCACCGGCCTGCCAGCCGACGGCCAGCAGACGACAGTGCGCGAACTGGCGCAGCTTGGTCTGCATATATGGCGCGAATATCCGGATCTCTATCTCTATTACGGCCGGGCCGATTTCACCTGGAACAAGATCTCGCAAAAGAACCGCAACCCGTTGCTGGCCATGGGCATCGGTGCCGATGGGCTGGCGGTCGGGTCGAGTGAGGCGGGCGGTTTCGGCATCGTCGGCTCGGTCAGCCATGACGGGACGCGGGTGATCGCGGCGATGAGCGGATTGGCCAACGACCGCGAGCGCGCCGAGGAAGCGCGCAAGCTGCTTGAATGGGGCGTCCGCTCCTTCGAGAAGACCGAGATTTTCGCCAGCAACGAAGTGGTCGGCGAGGCCCAGGTGTTCGGCGGCGGCAGCTTCTCGTTCTTCTCCGAGGAACTCAGGCNGACGTGTGCTCTTCCGATCTGCTTGAATGGGGCGTCCGCTCCTTCGAGAAGACCGAGATTTTCGCCAGCAACGAAGTGGTCGGCGAGGCCCAGGTGTTCGGCGGCGCCAAATCCAGCGTAGCGCTGAAGGCAAAGGCGCCCATCGACGTCCTGCTGCCGATCGCCAACCGCGACAAGCTGACCGCCAGGATCGTCTATCAGGGGCCGGTATCGGCGCCGGTGGAGGAGGGACAGCCCGTCGGCGCGCTGCGCGTCTGGATCGGCGACACGCTGAGCCAGGAAACCCCGCTTTTCGCCGCCGAATCGGTTGGCGTCGGCACACTGCCGCAACGAGCGTTTGATGCCGCCAGGGAACTGGCCGTAGGCTGGCTGCGTTGAGTTCCTGCGGCGTGGACCTTTTCTCGGGCGCGGACTAAGACACCAGCGCAAAGCAGGACAAAGGCCTTTCGATTGGCAAGCGGATTTTTCATCACCTTCGAAGGCGGCGAGGGCGCCGGCAAGTCGACGCAGATCGAGCGGCTGGCCCAGAAGATGCGCGCCAAGAAATACGATGTCCTCCTCACCCGCGAACCCGGGGGGTCACCCGGCGCCGAGGCGGTCAGGCACGTGCTCCTGTCCGGCGCCGCCGAGCCTTTCGGGCCGAAGATGGAGGCGCTGCTGTTTGCCGCCGCACGCTCCGACCATGTCGAGCAGGTCATCCGGCCGGCGGTGGAGCGCGGCTCCATCGTGCTTTGCGACCGTTTCCTGGATTCGTCGCGCGTCTATCAGGGCGTCACCGGCGGCCTCGATCCGGCTTTCATGGAAGCTCTGGAGGAGGTCGCCATCAACGGCATGATGCCGGACATGACGCTGATCCTTGACATTGACCCCGCCGAGGGCTTGCGGCGCGCCGCCGCGCGGCGTGGCGCCGAGGACGGTCCGGACCGCTTCGAAAAGGAGACGCTGGACATCCACCAGCGCCGCCGTGACGCCTTCCTGGCGATCGCAGCCGCCGAGCCGGACCGCTGCATCGTGATCGACGCGTCGGCGCCTCCCGCTGCGGTGGAGGATGTCATCACCGCGGTGGTGTTCGCCGCACTTGAGGCGAGGGCGCCCGCGCGCAACCGACAGGCGGCGCCCGCATGATCTTCGAACGCATCGCTCCCGAGCAGCACGACACGCTGGACGGTGTACCGGAGCCGTCCGAGACGCTGCGCCTGGTCGGCCATGAGCAGGCGGCCGCGATGCTCGCTGCCGCCTATCGCTCGGGAAAACTGCCGCATGCGTTGATCTTTGCCGGGCCGGTCGGCATCGGCAAGGCGACGCTTGCCTTTCACCTGGCGCACCATCTGTTGAAGCATCCGGCCTTCGACCAGGCGCCGGACACGTTTGCCGTTCCCGATCCGGCCTCACCGCTGTTTCGCCAGATCGCCACCGGGGCGCATCCCGGCGTGCTGCACCTGACCCGGCCGCTGAACGACAAGACCAAGAGTTTCAAGACCGTCGTCACCGTCGACGAGATCCGCAAGGTCAACCGCTTCCTGTCGCTGACCTCGCATGACGGCAGCTACCGGGTGGTGATCGTCGATCCGGCCGACGACATGAACACCAACGCCGCCAATGCCTTGCTGAAGAACCTCGAGGAGCCGCCGAGCCGCACGCTGTTCATCCTCATCGTGCATGCGCCGGGCAGCCTTTTGCCGACGATCCGTTCGCGCTGCCAGATGGTGCGGCTGACGCCGCTCGATGCCGGCAGCCTGATGAGTGTTCTGGAGACCGTCGAGCCGCCGCCACCTTCCGATCCTGCTGCGCGCGCGGCACTAGCGGAACGGGCAGGGGGCAGCGCCCGCAATGCGATCCTTCTGACCCAATATGGCGGGCTGGAGATTGCCGGCACCCTCGACGCCCTGGTCACGTCGGGCAGGAGCGACATCGCCGGCGCCTATCGCCTTGCCGAGGCCGTCGCCGGCCGCGACCAGGCGATCCAGTTCGACATCTTCAACCGCCGCGCGCTCGATCTGCTCTCCACCGGCGCCAGTGAAGCCGCGCTGGCTGGGGATCTCGCGCGGGCGAAAACGCTGTCCGACACTTGGCACGAGGCGCTGAACGCCATATCTGAGACCGATACCTACAATCTTGACAAGAAGCAGCACGCCTTGACCATGATCGACCGCCTGAATTCCGCAATGCGAATGTGACCGGTTTCGGCATTGGGGCGGGATGGCAATCGCCGTCTCGATGCGATATCCACCGCTCACATTCATTCGGCCATTCATGACGGTTCATTCATGTCACGCGACACATTCTACATCACGACACCAATTTTCTATCCGAACGGCAAGCCGCATATCGGCCACGCCTATACGGTCATTGCGACCGACGCGCTGGCCCGCTTCCAGCGCCTGGACGGCAAGGACGTGCTCTTCCTCACCGGCACTGACGAACACGGCCTCAAGATGCAGCAGACGGCCGAGAAGGAAGGCATAACGCCACTCGCGCTTGCCGACCGCAACTCGGCGATCTTCCGTTCGATGACAGAGGTCCTGGGCGGCTCGAATGATGATTACATCCGCACGACGGAACCACGCCACTACGAGTCGTGTCAGGCGATCTGGAAGGCTATGGCGGCCAATGGCGACATCTATCTCGACCGCTATAGCGGCTGGTATTCGGTCCGCCAGGAAGCCTATTTCGAAGAGAGCGAAACCACGCTCGGCGACGACGGCGTGCGGCGCGAGCCGCTTGGCTCGCCGGTCGAGTGGAACGAGGAGGAAAGCTACTTCTTCAGGCTTTCCGCCTATCAGGACAAATTGCTTGCGCTGTACGAAAGCCAGCCCGATTTCGTCGGTCCGGCCGAGCGCCGAAATGAGGTGATGAGCTTCGTCAGATCCGGCCTCAAGGATATCTCGGTCTCGCGCACGACCTTCAATTGGGGCGTGCCGGTGCCCGGCGACGACAAGCATGTGATGTATGTCTGGGTCGATGCCTTGACCAACTACATCACCGCTGCCGGCTATCCCGACACCAAGGCCGAGCAATGGCGCTACTGGCCGGCCACGCACATTATCGGCAAGGACATCGTCCGCTTCCATGCTGTCTACTGGCCGGCTTTCCTGATGTCGGCCGGCATCGAACTGCCGAAGCGCGTCTTCGCGCATGGCTTCCTGTTCAACCGCGGCGAGAAAATGTCGAAGTCGGTCGGCAATGTCGTAGACCCCTTCACCATGGTCGAGCATTACGGCCTCGACCAGGTGCGCTATTTCTTCTTGCGTGAGGTGCCATTCGGCCAGGACGGCAGCTACAGCCATGACGCGATCGTCAACCGCACAAATGCCGATCTCGCCAACGGTCTCGGCAATCTGGCGCAGCGCTCGCTGTCGATGATCGCCAAGAACTGCGGCGGCGTGGTGCCGCATCGCGGCGAGCTGACCGAAGCCGACAGCGCGATCCTCGACCAGGCGGTGGAAGCGCTGGGTACCGCGCGCCACGCGATGGCGGAACAGGGCATCCATCTCGCGTTGGCGGCGATCTTCGGCGTTGTGGCGGAAGCGGATCGCTACTTCGCCTCGCAGGCGCCCTGGGCGCTGAAGAAGACCGATCCGGCGCGCATGGAAACAGTGCTGTGGACGACCGCCGAACTGGTGCGGCGCGTGGCATTGCTGTGCCAGCCCTACATTCCGGGGTCGGCCGGCAAGCTGCTGGACCTGCTGGCGGTGCCGGCGGACAAGCGTGACTTCGCGCATGTCCATGCCGACTATGCGCTGGTGCCCGGCACGGCGCTGCCCGCGCCGGAGGGTGTGTTTCCGCGTTATGTCGAAAACCCTGAGGCGAGCGCCTGATGCTCGTCGACAGCCATTGCCATCTCGACTTTCCGGATTTCACCGAGGAGCGGGCGGCCATCGTCGCCCGCGCCAAGGCTGCCGGTATAGGTCACATGGTGACCATCTCGACACGCGTGAAGCGGTTTGCGCAAGTGCTTGAGATTGCCGAGAGTTTCGACGAAATCTATTGCTCGGTCGGCACTCATCCTCACAATGCCGGCGAAGAGCTGGATGTGACGGCTGAGGACCTTGTGCGCCTGTCCGCGCACCCGAAGGTGGTGGCGATCGGCGAGGCCGGGCTCGACTATTTTTACGACAAGGCGCCACGCGATGCGCAGGCGCAGGGCTTTCGCACTCACATAGCGGCCGCGCGCGAGACCGGCTTGCCGCTGGTGATCCATTCGCGCGATGCCGATGACGACATGGCTGCCATCCTCGAAGACGAAACAGGGAAGGGCGCCTTCCCCTTCATCCTGCATTGTTTTTCGTCGGGGCGACGGCTGGCAGAGGTCGGCGTGGCGCTTGGTGGCTATGTGTCCTTCTCGGGCATACTGACCTTCAAGAACTCCGCCGATTTACGCGCCATCGCAGCCGATGTGCCGCATGACCGGCTGCTGGTCGAGACCGACGCACCGTATCTGGCGCCGGTGCCGTTCCGCGGCAAACGCAACGAGCCGGCCTATATCGCGCATACAGCCAAGGTGCTGGCGGAGACGGTCGGCGTTGGCGAAGCCGAGATCGCGACGCTGACGACGGCAAACTTCTTCCGGCTGTTCGGCAAGATGCCGCGGCCCGCCGGGCTCTGACGCATGAGCGACCGGCTGCGCCTCACCATCCTCGGCTGCGGCTCGTCACCTGGCACGCCGCGCATCACCGGCGATTGGGGCAATTGCGACCCGGCCAATCCGAAAAACCGGCGTACACGCTCAGCCGCGCTCGTCGAGCGGATAGCAGCCAACGGCGCCAGAACCACGGTCGTCATCGACACCGGGCCTGATTTCCGTGAGCAGATGCTGATGGCGGCGGTCCGGCGCATCGACGCCGTCGTCTATACGCATCCGCACGCCGACCACATCCACGGCATCGACGATCTGCGCGGCTACGTGCTGGAGCAGCGCCATTTGATCGATGTCCACGCCGACCAGCCGACCATGCTCAGGCTGCGCGAAGCGTTCGGCTATTGCTTCGAGACGCCGCTTGGCAGTTCCTATCCGCCGATCGTCAGGCCGCACATCATCGATCACGCAAGGGCGGTGACGATCGAAGGCGAGGGCGGTGCCCTCACCCTCGAGCCGCTGCCGCAGATCCATGGCGACATCATTTCGCTCGGCTTCCGCATCGGCGGGCTGGCCTACTGCCCCGATATAAGCGACTTCCCGGATACCACCGCCGAGCGGCTGCTCGGCCTGGAAATGCTGGTCATCGATGCCTTGCAGTACCATACCCATCCCAGTCATCTGTCGCTCGGTCAGGCGCTTGGCTGGATTGAAAAACTGGCGCCGAAACAGGCCGTGCTGACGCATATGCATGTGCCGCTCGACTATGCCACGGTGAAGGCCGAGGTGCCGGCCAACGTCACTCCGGCCTATGACGGCATGGTGATCGAAATTCCTTTATGAGACAGCATGATACGAGCAGATCTTATAAGGACGTTCGGTTCTTCGGCGCGAAGATCAGCAGCGTTCCAATCCGCTCATAGCCCATGCGGGGATAAAGCAGCGCTCCGGCACGCGTCGCCAACAGCATCGAGCACCGCGACCCATGCGCTTTGTCGTCATGCAGCATTTTGGCCATCAGCGCCTGGCCGATGCCTCGACGCCGGTGCGAAGGCTCGACAAACATTGCCGAGCACCATGTGGCGCCGATGGCGTCTATGCTGCGCACACGCCCGACGATGGCGTCGCCATCGAGCGCCACATACTGGCGAAACGGCGCATCGTCGCCGAGTTGATCGTCTGGAAGTGGCCGCCTGCGTATGACCTTTCCAGTTGTGCAGCGCGTTCAGCCGTCCTCACGCGTTCGATAGAGACGATTGCTGGCGGGTCTGGAATTTGGCGCAGCGACTGGACGAAAAAGCCTTCCGTCCGCAGCAGCCGGTAGCCGAGCGCCTTGTAGGCAGTTCGCGTCGGTTCGTCCGGGCCGTCATTCGCGATCACGACCGAAACGGCAAAGCTTGGCCGCGCATGCTGCCGCACGATGGCATCGGCTTCCTCGGCGGCGACGTCATGGACGATCCATTCTTCGCCACGGTAGTCGCGTGCATTCTTGCGCTCGGCATCGCGCATCAGCCACAAGGGTCCGACGCGGCTGGCCTCGTAGGGAAAGGAACGGCTCTTGTCGGTGCTGAAGCCGTGCACGAACACTTCGATCGCCGCTTCGATGTCACGCTTTGCTGTCGTCATCGACACAGCGTAGCGTTGGCCATCGGCTCAAGGCAACACGCGTCGATCATGCCAAACCCGTGAAAATCGCAGCAATTTCCAGCTTCAGTCTAATGCACAAGTTCCATAATCTATCTTATGCGACTTTCATATGTGGCTGCTGCTTCCATTACGGACGTGCCAATATACGCCCTGCTGACTGAGATGCGGGCCGGCGGCTCTGATTGCTTGGCGGGAGGAACGTTGACGAAGCAGTGGCGAAATGAGTTGGCGTGGTCTTCATTTCTCAAGGGATGGCGCCTTTCGCAAAGGCCTCGACTTCCTGCTCGACCGGCCCGCGCCGGGATAACGAACAGGAGCGTCATCCCGAAAAGCTTTCCAGGAGGCCGCTGAAGGCTGCTGCGATTGCAACAAGATGGAAGACGCCAAGGGCCAGCCATCTGGAGCCGCCGGCGCCCGCAACAAATGCCCCATAGGCAGGAAACTGCAGCGCAGCCAATCCGATGGAAAGGCTGGTGATCGTTGTGTTGGTCAAAAGCGTTGCCAGCATGGGGACCGGATAGAGAAGTCGCGCCAGCACATAGTCGCCATGCCCGGCCCCGGCCGAATAGAGCGCCAGGAAAAAGGCGACCGGCGTGACGCCGAGGCCGACAAGGAACCCTGCCCGCGAGGAGAATTTTGGCGACGTCATCTGGCCATGGCCATGGCGGCCGGTGGGTCGCCGCCGGGTGGCAGTGGTACGGGAGCGTATCCGGAATAGTCGGCGCGCAGGCGTGCCAGTCCGTTCGAACAGGACCGGAGCGCATCCTCCAGCATGAACATGTTCGCGAGCGGCATTGTCGCTTTGACAACGACGACCACGCCGCTGATTTCCCGACTCCGGATCAGGCCCCGGCGGCTGTGCAGTTCGGCGATGATTTTGTCGACATAGGCCGCCGACGTGTTCACCTCGACTTGCATGATCGGCTCGAAGAGCTGCACGCCCAGCTTGGGAGCGGCTTCACGGAAGCAGGCTCGGCCGGCGATCTCGAAAGTCAGGGGCGAGGAATCAGTATCGTGATACGCGCCGTCGATCAGCGTTGCCTTCACGCCAAGCATCGGGAAGCCAAAAAACGGGCCTGAAGACAGAATGTTCCGCAGCCCCTTTTCGACGCCCGCAACATATTCGTTCGGAAGCGCACCGTCGGCGACCTTGGACCCGAAGACGAAGTCCCAGCTACCGCCATTCGGCTCGAACGCAATCTTGACGCGGGCGAACTGACCCGTACCACCGGACTGCTTATTGTGCGTGTAGTCCTGCTCGTGCTTACGGGTGATCGTCTCGCGATACGCTACCTTGGGCGCGCCGACATTCACCTCAATGCGAGACTCGCGGCGCAGGTGGTCGATGACTATGTCGAGGTGGAGTTCGTCCCTGCCGGCGACGATCGTCTGGCCCGATTCCGCATCCTGCTTGACGTGCAACCAGGGATCCTCGTCCGCCAGCTTCGACAAGGCAGTAGCTAGCTTCTCCTGATCCGCCCGCGACTTCGGCTCGATCGCGATTTGCAGCAGAGGCCAGGGCGCGGCAGACTTTTCTATCATGACGCCATGGTTGCAGATCGATCCGATGACCGCAACGGAGGGGTCTACGCCCGGCCGGCCGCCCTGCCCGTCCCTTTCGCTTCCTGACTGTGGACGCGCGCCAGGAAATCGCGCACCAGCGGAAGTGCCTCATCGAAATGCGTTTCGAGCAACCAGTGGCCGGCGCCATCGATCAGATGAAGCTCCGCTTCCCGCAAATCGCGCTGGTAGGCATGCGCCGATTGTGCCGGCATGTAACCATCCTCGGGGCCCCAGACGATGAGCGTTTGCGGTTGGTGCTCGCGCAGATAGCTCTGATAGCGCGGGAACCAGCCGAGGTTCGCCTCCAGCTTCTCCATCAGGCCGACCGCGAGCCGCCGGCGGATCGGCGTGTCCATCAAAGGCCAGTGGAGTTTCCAAAGATCGGGAGGCACGCGCTCGGCTACAGCGTAATCCACCTCTCCGACAAACTCGTGCCGGAAGCCCTTCTCGCTTACCGCCTCTTCCAACGGCCGGTGCTTTTCGGGCGTCTTTTCCTTCCAATAGGCTTTTATCCCAGCGTATTTCGGCCCGAGAACATCCTGGTATATATCGCCGTTCTGGATGATGAGTGCCGCGATGCGCTCGGGATGTGCGATGGCGTGGCGCAGTCCGATCTGAGAGCCATAATCGTGCAGCCAGAGCGCATAGCGCGACGTGCCGAGCGCATCGGCGAAAGCTGTCAGAAACCCGGCATAGGCATCGAAATCATAGCCAAAGTCCGACATTTCGGGCGTGCCGCTGTAGCCAAAGCCGGGAAAGTCCGGCGCGAATGTATGCCAGCGATCGGCAAGTGCCGGCATCAACCGTCGGAATTGATAGGACGAGCACGGATAGCCGTGCGGCAGGAGAAGGACGGGAGCATCAGGCGGGCCGTCTTCGCGATAGAAGATGCTGTTTCCGTCAATGTCGATCCGGCGATGTTGCAATTATACCTCCTTGCTCAAAGCTTGCCCGCCACTTTGTTTACGGCGCTCGGGCAAGAAGGTTCCCTTGAAGTCAGGGCGTGACGGCTTCCGGCTCTCCATTGCCCGACAGGATCTGCAGCGTTCCGCGCGTGGCGTTGCGGAACGCATCGTCGAAACTGACGCCACGTACCTGCCAGCGATACTCCTTATCCTTGAAGCTGAGCCGCCAGTCGCCGACCCAGCCCAGCGCTTCCTGGCGCCATACCAAAGTGCCGGCAAGCAGGGCGTCCCCATCCAGCGTGTTGGCCACGTCGGCGAGCGCGACGTCGGACGGCCGAGGCAACTCCAGCGGCAAACCGGTCCGGTGCGCCGCGTCCGCCAGCGCAACGCGCATATCCGCCGCAAGCTCGCCGCCGCCATCGCGCACCAGCGTGAAGCCGTCGCCTTTCATCGGCCTTACATCCAGCAGTGCGACCATTTTTGGCCGCGGCACCGCCCACGGTTTGCGCCCGAGCGACGCCAGCAAGGCATCGATCTTGTCCGGGTCGAAATCGGCGGTGATGTAATGCGGCCGGTCGTGGGTGCCCTGCTCGTCATGCGGCGGGCGGTTGTTGAGCAGGTCGCGGTAGCCGACACCAGTGACATAGTCGGCCGCGTGCCGGCTCATGTCCGCAACACGCGGGTCGCCGATCAGCCGCGGGTCGCCGGAAACCTTGACCAGCACCTCTTCAAGGCACGGCGCCAGGCCCCAGGCCCGGTTCTCCTCGCCAGTGCCGCTGGTCACCGATTGCGCGCGGTAGAGGCTGGCGCGGTCGATGTCGGCGGCAGCGACCGGAAAGACAATCAGCACAGCCAGCGCCGCTGCCACAAAGCCCAATTTCAAGCATCCAGGCACCCGCCGACCCTCCCGAACGGTCCGGAACATCCGTTGGAGCCATACTCCTGATCATCAGGGAATTTCAAGGTACCGCCCATCAAGGCGTATCGCCGACGATGCGCCGGTGTACGCCGTCCAGGCTCTCGGTGAGCGCCTCGAACATGTTTCGCGCCGTGAGTTCGCGAAGAACCTGTTCGTTGATGCCGCCGCGCGTCGCATAGTCCTGCGCCAGATGCATGAAGTCGGCATCCGGCGACATATCAGGAGCGCATCCCAAGGCTTTGAAAAGCGAGGCGATGTAATCGCGCCCCTTCCCTTCCTCCACGCCATTCCTCTTGAGCCAGCTGTTAATCGTATCGAGATATCTAAAGTAGCTGGCATAGGTTGCGGTGGCCACGCTCAACGCGTTGAATTCGGCTGGGTTCTCGACCTCGATCACTTTCCCCAGATTGCCGAACAAGGCAGCGACAGTGGCATCCGGCGGGCAGATGATCGTTGCCCCCAGCCGGTGGGCGATCATCGGCATGGGCAGCGCTTTCGTCACCTGGTGCGCGGGTGCGGTCAAGCGGGCAATCTCCTCGCGCGGCAGCGTGGCGATCAAGCTGATGAGGTGATGCTCGCGCCGAAACCGCAAACCCGGCAGGACGTCATGCGCAATTTGCGGCCGGACAGCCAGCATGACCAGGTCGCATTGATCGAGAACCGCCTGATTGTCATCAGCGATACGCACATCCGGATAACGGGCTGCCAGCTCTGCGGCGATCTCTTCATTGCGCGGCGACAGCAGCACGGAGACGGAGTTATCCGCGACGGATTTGAGCCCGCTGACAATGGCCGCTGTAAGGGCACCCGTGCCGATGAAGCCAAGTTTCATCGCGCCTGTCTCTGGTTCATCGGTCACAGCGGCGCATGCTCGAGCCGTACCTGATAGCTCAGCACGCGCTTTTCACCGGGCGCGATCAGCATCACGCCCGGCTTGTCCGCGAACTCGCCATCGAAATCCACGGGGCTGGCAAGCCCGTGCCAGGGTTCGATGCACAGGAACGGAGCGCCGCCCGGCTTCGACCAGATGCCCAATTCCTTAAAACCCTGCCACGACATCTCGATCGCCGCACCGTTCGCGGCGGCATAGCGCACGCTGGTGCTGGCCGGCCGGTCGAGGATCACGGCGTCTGCCTCGAACAGCTGTTCGGAAAGCGCCAGCGTTTTGCCTTCGATAGGCGTCGGCCGCGGTGCAGCCAGCACCAGGCCATCCTTCAGCCGGCGGATCGGCGCCGGCTCGTCCTGGGCAAAGGTCAGGTGGTAGTCTGTCTTGGCGAGCCCCGGCTGCAATGGCCAATTGAAAGCCGGATGTGCACCGATGGAGGCTGGCAGCGTCTCGTCGCCGGTGTTGGCAATCTCGAAGCTCACACCAAGTTCGCGACGCTCGAGGGTGTAGGTGATGGCAAGGCGAAAGGCGAACGGATAGCGCGTGCGTGTATCGGCATCGTCGGTCAACACCAGCGTGCAGGATCGGGGGCTCGCGTCAGCCCACACAAATGGCTTGTCGCGGGCAAATCCGTGCTGCGTCAGGGGATAGACCCGGCCCCGATGGCGAAGCTGGTCCCCCTTCAGCCGGCCGACGATCGGAAACAGCACCGGCGAATGCCGCCGCCATTCCGGCCCGGCCTGCCACAAAAACTCCAGACCCTCGGCATTGCGCAAGGAGACGAGCTCGGCCCCCTGCCCGACAATGGTTGCCGAGATGCCGTCGCCCTGAAGCGTCACTTGTTCCATGCGTTCTCGCGGAAAGCTGCGTGCGAGCGGCAGGTTAGCAAAAGCCCGCATGGACTCAAGGGCGCAGCGACATCGCGCTGATAGAGGAGCGATGTCTCCACGCCAAAACGACAGTGGCCGGAGATTCTCCTCCGGCCACTGCGAGATCGAGATTGTTGCCTTGCTACGGTTCGACTATTCGCGTTCGCCGGTGAAGTTCAGCAGCAGCTGGAAGATGTTGACGAAGTTCAGGTAGAGCGACAGCGCGCCGAAGACGGCGAGCTTCTGCTGCGATTCCGCGTCGAAATTCTCAGCATACTGTTCCTTGATCGTCTGCGTGTCCCAGGCGGTCAGGCCAACGAACACCGCGATGCCGATCACCGAAATGGCGAACTGCAGCGCGGTCGAGCCGAGGAAGATGTTGACGACGCTGGCGATCACCACGCCGATCAGACCCATGATCAGGAACGACGAGAACTGGGTCAGGTCGCGCTTGGTCGTGTAGCCGTAGAGGCTGGTGGCGCCGAACATGGTGGCGGTGATGAAGAAGGTGCGCGCGATGCTGGTGCCGGTGAAGACCAGGAACACCGAAGCCAGCGACAGGCCCATCACCGCGCAGAAGGCCCAGAACATCAACTGGGCGCTTGCCGCCGACATCGTCTGCATCTTGAACGAAAACAACAGCACGAAGGCGAGCGGCGCCAGCATCACCACCCATTTCAGCGGGCTGGAAAAGATCGGCACGTAGAGGGCCGGCGTCGAGGACACCACCATGGCAACGATGCCGGTGACGACGAGGCCGATGCCCATATAATTGTAGACGCGCAGCATGTGGCTGCGCAGGCCCTCGTCATAGACGGCGCCGGCGCGCGCGCCAGTGCCCATGCGGTATCCGAGGTCAGGGGTATTCATTGCGGGTTCTCCTTATGTGGTCTCAGTAAAGCGTCTTGATCAGTAAAGTGTCCTGATCAGTAAAGTGTCTTGGCAAGCGTCTCGGCGGTGCGGTCGAGGTCGTGGACATCGCTGCGCGCGACGACCGCGTACGCGACCTCGCCGATCTGGAAATAGGCAGAGGAGATGTCGCCGGAGGGCGCGATGGCAGGCTTGACCACGTCGAAGGTTCCGGGCCGGATCGCAAACAGCGAGACCAGCCCCATATCCTTCGTCTCCAGCGCCACCTCGACGCTCGGCCCGAAGCGCGACGGATAGATCTGGACGTCGCGGACCTTCCAGTCCTTGGGCAGCGATGGCATGACGATTGCGGTGGCGGCGCGGATTTCGTCGCCATTGTAGTTGGGCGCCTCCAGCTGCGAGGGCATCGCCTCGCGCATGAGCGTCGCCTTGTGCGCCCGGATCGCTTCTTCGACATAGGCGGGCGGCGGCGGCGAAGCCACGACCTTGGTCACCAGCAGCGGCCCGAAGAGGCCGTTCGCCAGCCAGCCGGCAGCGACAAAGATGGCGACCGCGGCCGCCCGCTGCAGCACGGCGAAGACGCGGCGACTGGCCAGCCCCCTGCCCAGCCGGCGCGCGACTTCAGTCGTCGCCGGCCGCGCCATGCCTGTGGAAGCAGCCAGCGCCAGGCGCAGTTCGTCGCGCGTCCTCAAGTCGGACATCACCCGCGCCGCAGCCTCCGGACGAGCCGACAGGAACGCCTCGACCTCGATGCGGCGCGCGACATCCAGCTGGTCGTCGACATAGGCGTCGAGATCGGTATCGGTCACCGGGTCCCGCAACAGGTCGGTCATGATGGGTCTCCCACGATCCTCAGATGGCTTTTGGCCGGCGAAGGTGCAGCGTTTTCCATCTCGCGCAGTGCTGCGCGCGCCCTGCCGATACGCGACATCAGCGTGCCCAGCGGCACCCCGCTGGCGTCGGCGGCCTGCTGGTAGGAAAGGCCCTCGATGGCGACCAGATGCAGCGCCGAACGCTGCTCCTCCGGCAGACTGAAAAAGGCCTCGCGCACCTGCGCCAGTCGCACGGAATGTTCCTGCGGCGCCGGCGTGCTGGCATCGGTGAGATAGCCGGCCTGCTCGACACGCGCTGATTCCGACCGGCGCGAGCGCATCTTGTCGATGAAAGCGTTGTGGACGATCGACAGCAACCATGCCCGCAGATTGCCGCCCGAGCGGAATGTGTCGCGCCGCTCGTAGGCGCGCACCAGCGCATCGTGCACCAGATCCTCGGCGTCAGTGCCGTCGCGCGTCAGCGAGCGTGCGTAGCGCCTGAGCGAACCCAGCTGTCCGACAATATCGAAGCGTGGCATCGACCGTTTCATGCCCCGTTTACGAAACAGGCGGGGATCTTAATCCATCGCCACCAAAACTTTTTTGCGTCGCCACAATAGGCATCATGCAATCAGAAGTCCGCTGCGCACTTACCCATCTCCCGTGCGGCAGATGTTTGCTTTATGGATGAAGTCTAGCCTTATCCGTCTGTCCCAGGAGCAAAAGATGGCCAATGGTAGTCGTGTAACGGGTTTTGCAGCGTTGCCGATCGTCGGCAGGGTGTTCATCATCTTTGGCATTGTCGGACTGATCGCTTCCGGCGTGCTGGCCATCGTCGAGATGTACGGCCCTCGTACCGCTTCGGCGACAGGCAGGATTGTCGCCGCCGAATACAATCCCCGCATCGAGTTCTCGACCGCCGACGGCACCGTCATCCGCTTCAACAATGCCGTCCACAGCTCGTTCTGGGGTGATGGCGACAGCGTCCCTGTCGCTTACGACCCAACCAATCCGCAAAATGCCTCCGTCGACAGCTTCGCCGGACGCTGGTTCCTTGCCGGGCTGGCCGGCATGCTCGGCGGTTTCTCCCTGCTGACCGGCATCGGTCTCGCCGTGATTGGACGGGTGCTTATCCGGCGGATTGGAATGAACCCGTCGCCATAGCCGCCGACCCCTGCCGTACAGACAAAGCTTGGCGTAACGGTCCAGTACGCTAGCGGACTGGCGCAGATGGAAGCACTGGCGAAACGCGGCCGCTTTGCGTATTACTCCGCCGCCATTGGAGCCGTATTGATGTTCGAGACCCTGCAACCTGCCCCGGCCGACAAGATCATCGCCTTGATCGGCCTCTATCGCGCCGATCCGCGCCCCGGCAAGATCGATCTCGGCGTCGGCGTCTACAAGGACCGCGACGGCAGGACGCCGGTCATGCGCGCCCTGCGCGAGGCCGAGAAGCGGTTGCTGCAGGACCAGGACACCAAGACCTATCTCGGCCTTGCCGGCGACACCGGCTTCAACACGGCGATGGTCAAGCTGGCCTTCGGCCCCGCTGCCGACATGACGCGCATCCGCGCCGCGCAAGCGCCTGGCGGTTCCGGCGCGCTGCGGCTGGTGGCGGAGCTGTTGAAGCGGACCCGCCCCGACGCAACCGTCTGGCTGTCGGACCCGACATGGCCGAACCACCCGCCGGTGATGCGCGGGGCCGGCCTCAAGGTGCGCGATTATCCCTATTTCGATGCCGTTTCCGGCGCGGTGCGCTTCCACGAGATGCTGGCAACGCTTGGCGCAGCCGAGCCCGGCGATATCGTGCTGCTGCATGGCTGCTGCCATAACCCGACCGGCGCCAATCTCGATATCGCGCAATGGGCCAGCGTCACCGATCTTGTCGTCGAGCGCGGGCTGTTGCCCTTTGTCGACATTGCCTATCAGGGCTTTGGCGAAGGCCTGGACGCCGATGCGGCCGGCTTGCGCCTTCTCGCGGGCAAGGTGCCTGAAATGGTCGTTGCCTCGAGCTGCTCGAAGAACTTTGCCGTCTACCGCGACCGCGTCGGCGCGGCGATGATCCTGGCGAAGGATGGTGCGCAAGCCGATGTGGCGATGAGCCAGATGCTGGCGGCGGCGCGCGCCATGTATTCGATGCCGCCGGACCATGGCGCCGCCGCCGTGCGCATGGTGCTGGAAGATGATGGCCTTCGCGCCGACTGGGAGGCGGAGCTGGAGGAGATGCGGCTGCGCATGCTGAGGCTGCGCGTCCAGTTCGCCGACGCGCTGCGCCGGCAGTCCAACTCCGACCGCTTCGACTTCATCGCCAGCCATCGCGGCATGTTTTCCAGGCTTGGCCTGACCGAGGCGCAAGTCGAGCGGCTGCGTGCCGAGTATGGCGTCTACATGGTCGGCGACAGCCGCATCAACGTCGCCGGCCTGCCCGAGGACGGCATGGATGACCTCGCCAAGGCGGTTGTGTCGGTACTCGGCTGAAGCTCGCTGTGGACAATCTCCCCTCTCCGGCTGACGCCGTTGGCCGCACGACAGGCAGCGGGATAGCATTCGCCGCATGAAACCTTCGCGCGACATTTCCCGGCTGATCGAGATCATGGCGGCGCTCAGGGCGCCGAAGACCGGTTGTCCCTGGGACATCGAGCAGGATTTCTCGACCATCGCGCCCTATACGATCGAGGAAGCCTATGAGGTGGCCGACGCCATTGCGCGCGGCGATCTCGACGATCTGCGCGACGAATTAGGCGATCTCCTGCTGCAGGTCGTCTACCACGCGCAGATGGCTGAGGAAGCCGGCGATTTTGCCTTCGGTGATGTGGTCGAGGCCATCACCACCAAGATGATCCGGCGCCATCCGCATGTCTTCGGCGACGAGAAGGCGCGCAACGCCGGCATGGCAAAGGGCATGTGGGAAAAGATCAAGGCTGAGGAAAAAGCCGAAAAGCGAAGTGCGCGCCTCGCCCGCGGCCTCGACCCCGAAGACCATGGCAAGGGTTTCCTGGACAGCGTGCCCGTCGCCCTGCCCGCTTTGACTCGTGCGCTGAAGCTGCAGGAAAAGGCAGCGCGTGTCGGTTTCGACTGGAGCGAGGCAGCACCCATCCTCGACAAGATCGAGGAAGAGATCGGCGAGCTGCGCGAGGCACTGGCTAAGGGCGAAACGGCTGAGATCAAGGACGAATTCGGCGACATGCTGTTTGCCGTCGTCAATCTGGGGCGTCACCTCAAGCTCGATTCGGAAGCGGCGCTTAGCGGCACCAACGAAAAGTTCCGCTCGCGCTTCCACTATGTCGAGCGCGCGATCGATGCATCGGGAAGCACGCTCGAAAAAGCCACGCTGGACGAGATGGAAGTGCTCTGGCAGCAGGCCAAGGGCGTGAAATAATCAGGCTTACTGCCTGTTTTTGCGGTGCAATCGGCTTTCGATCTCTTGCCGGGCGGTGTGCGTGGCCTTGAGTGCGATGGTCGCGCTGCCATCCTCATTGTCTACCCGCGAAACGACGTCGCCATTGCGGTATAGCCAGTCGACAAGGCCGAACTGCGGCGGTTCGATCGTCACCGTCAATTCCTCGAGTTCGCCCGACATCCTGGTCTCGATCAGCGCCTTCAGCACATCGATGCCTTCGCCGGTGACCGCCGAGATGGCGATCGGCGGCGCCTTGTTGGCGTCAGTGCCGTCGGCGAGCAGGCGCTCCCGGTTGCCGTCGTCGAGAAGGTCGACCTTGTTCCACACCTCGATGACCCGGTTCGCATCGCCAGCGTCGACACCGAGATCGGCAAGGATGCGCTCGACGTCCTCGGCCTGGGCGGCCGTATCCGGATCTGAGATATCACGCAAATGGATGACCAGATCGGCCTCGACGACCTCTTCCAGCGTGGCGCGGAAGGCGGCGACCAGATGCGTCGGCAGGTCCGAAATGAAGCCGACTGTGTCCGACAGGATGATCGGCGTGCCGTGCGGCAGGCGCACGCGGCGCAGCGTCGGGTCGAGCGTTGCAAACAGCATGTCTTCGGCCAGCACGTCGGCCCCGGTCAGCCGGTTGAACAGCGTCGACTTTCCGGCATTGGTGTAGCCGACAATCGCCACCACCGGGAACGGCACCTTCTTGCGCTTGGCGCGGTGCAGGTCGCGGGTGCGGCGCACCGTTTCCAGCTCATGCTTGAGCTTGATGATTTTTTCCTGCAGCTGCCGCCGGTCCGATTCGATCTGGGTTTCGCCGGGGCCGCCGAGGAAGCCGGCTCCGCCGCGCTGGCGTTCAAGGTGGGTCCAGCTCCGCACCAGGCGGCCCTTCTGGTAGTTGAGATGGGCAAGTTCGACCTGCAGCGTGCCCTCCTTGGTCCGCGCGCGCTCGCCAAAAATCTCCAGGATCAATCCGGTGCGGTCGAGCACCTTGGCATTCATTTCTTTTTCGAGATTGCGCTGCTGCACCGGCGTCAGCGGATGGTCGACGATGACCACCTCCGCGTGACCCTCTTTGACGATCTCGGCGAATTCCGCGACCTTGCCGCTGCCGAGCAAGGTTGCCGGGCGTGGATCGTTGACGGTGACCACCGCCGTGTGGATCAGATCCAGGTTGATGGCGCGGGCAAGGCCGACCGCTTCGTCGTGGCGCGCATCCGCCGAACGCGTCAGCCGTGGACGGTTCGTTTCGTCATCGTTGCGCTGATGCCGGGTAAGCACCGGCACAATGACAACCGCCCGGGTCGGACCTGTGGCTTCCGTCCCGGAATTATGTGCTGGTTTCCCGCGGACGCCGCGGTCCGCGTCTTTTTCACGTGCCAATCAGGCGCCCTGGCTTTCCTCGCCATCGAACATCTGAACCGGCTGGCTCGGCATGATCGTGGAAATGGCATGCTTGTAGACGAGCTGGGAGTGGCCGTCACGGCGCAGCAGAACACAAAAATTGTCGAAGGAAGTGACCACGCCGGTCAGCTTGACGCCGTTGATGAGAAAGATGGTGAGTGGATTTTTGCTCTTGCGAACAGAATTCAGGAACAGGTCCTGAAGGTTTTGCGATCGTTCCGCCATTGTTCTTGTCTTTCGCCGATCCCCTTCGGTTTGCAGGCTAATGCGCCAAATTAGCGGGCACATGTCAAGCTTGCAAACACCCCCTTGCCGTCAGCAACGACAAGCAGAACGAGATATATTGATGTGCAGTCCGTCTGTGCGGTTATCAGGCTGGACTTTTTTCCGCAACGTCAAAAAAGGCTTGCCGCAATGAAAGTGTTATCGAACCGGGGTGCCCATTGGCGACCGCGGCACCGTCGATTGCCACGACCGGCATGGCGATTGTCGTTGCCGAACTGATGAAAGCTTCTCGCGCAGCCTTGGCTTCAGTGACTGAAAAACCGCGCTCCTCGATCGTCAACCCGAGCTTTGCCGCCACTTCGAACATGGTCGTGCGGGTGATGCCGCGCAGGATGCCATGCTCCGCCGGCCGGGTGACCAGAACGCCGTCCCTTGTAACGATCCAGGCGTTGGACGAGCCGCCCTCCTTGACGTTGCCATCGGTGTCGACGAACCAGGCTTCCTGGGCGCCGGCCTCCTTGGCTTTCTGCTTGGCCAGCACGTTGGGCAGCAGGCCGGTGCTCTTGATGTCGACCCGGTCCCAACGGTTTTCCGGCACGGTGATGACCTTGATGCCCGCCTCGGCTCGCTTGGCGGCCGCCGCCGGGTCGGCCTTTCTGGCCGTAATCACCAGCGATGACGGTGTATCGGCCGGGAAAACGAAGTCGCGGCTGGCAACACCGCGCGTAACCTGGACATAAACCAGGCCGTTGACGACGTGGTTGCGCCGCACGATCTCGCGCAGAAGAAGCGGCAGCACGCCCTTGGTGACCGGCCAGTCGATCGACAATTCGCTAAGCGAGCGGTTCAGCCGGGCAAGATGGCGCGGCATGTCGACGATAAAGCCCTGCGCCACCTCGCAGACCTCGTAGACGCCGTCGGCGAACTGATAGCCGCGATCCTCGATATGCACGGCAGCGTCGGCATGGGCGACATAGCGCCCGTTCACATAGGCAATGCGCGGCATGGGTGATCCCTCAGAACAGTCCCGCTATTTCTAGGCGATTCCGCCGCTGCCGTAACCGGCAATTGCACGGGCGCGGCCCGCTCGACCAACAACAATGGGGATCAGACCCCCAGCGACTTCAGTTTCCGGTGCAGCGCCGAGCGCTCCATGCCGATGAATTCCGCCGTCTTCGAGATGTTGCCGCCGAAACGGTTGATCTGGGCGATCAGATAGTCCTTCTCGAACTGTTCGCGCGCCTCGCGCAGCGGCAGCGCCATGATGTGCTGGTCGGACTGGTTCGGCGTGCGCGGCATGACATCGCCGATCTCCGACGGCAACAGGTCGGCGGTGATCGGCGCGTCGATATCGTCGCCACGCGCCAGGATCATCAGCCGTTCGACATTGTTGCGCAGTTGGCGGACATTGCCCGGCCAGTTGTGCGCCTGCAGCACGGCAAGCGCATCGTCGCCGATGCGGCGCGGCTTGATACCGGCCTGGCGCGCGATCTGCTTCATGAAATTGTCGACGAGGTAGGGAATGTCCTCGCGTCGCTCGGCCAGTCCCGGCACCATGACCGGAACCACCGCCAGGCGGTGATAGAGGTCTTCGCGAAAACGGCCGTCGGCGATCATCGCCTCCAGGTTCTGCGAGGTCGAGGAGATGATGCGGACGTCGACCTTGACCCGCTTGGTGCCGCCGACCCGCTCGAACTGCTGTTCGACCAGCACGCGCAAAATCTTGTTCTGCGTCTCGCGCGGCATGTCGGCCACTTCGTCGATGTAGAGAATGCCGCGGTGCGCCTCTTCAAGCGCGCCGACCTTGCGCTCGGTGCCGTTCGATTCGGTGCCGAACAGCTCGATCTCCATGCGCTCGGGCGTGATGTTGGCCGCGCTCAGCGTCACGAACGGCGCGCCCTTGCGCGTCGACAGCGTGTGGATGGCGCGCGCGGCGAGCTCCTTGCCCGAACCGGACGGACCGATGATCATGACGCGGCTGTTGGTCGGCGCAACGCGCTCGATGGTCTGGCGCAGCTGGCTCATCGCCGACGACATGCCGATCAAGTCGAAGGTTTCGCCGCTGCGCTGCTTGAGGTCGGACACCTCGCGCCGCAATTTCGAGGTTTCGAGCGCCCGCTCGGCGATCAGGATCAGCCTGTCGGCCTTGAACGGCTTCTCGATGAAATCATAGGCGCCGCGGCGGATGGCCGACACCGCTGTCTCGATATTGCCGTGGCCGGAGATCATCACCACCGGCAGGCTCGGATGCATCGTCTTGATCTCGTCGAGCAGCGCCAGCCCGTCCAGGCGCGAGCCCTGCAACCAGATGTCGAGGAAAATCAGCCGCGGCGCCCGGTCGGCGATTGCCGCGAGCGCGCTGTCGGCATCGAATGCCGTGCGGGTTTCATGCCCTTCGTCGCTCAATATGCCCGCGACGAGTTCACGGATGTCTTCCTCGTCATCGACGATGAGAATATCAGACGCCATTACCGACCTTTTCAGTTTCTCGTTCGTGTTCCGTTTCGCCTTGACCGCGTGGCGGCGCGGTTGCGGCAGCTGGCGGCAGGATGATCGAGATCATCGCGCCGCGTCCACCGTGGAAATCCGCGGGCGCATCGTGCAATTCGAGCCGCCCGCCATGGTCCTCCACGATCTTCTTGACGATGGCGAGACCGAGCCCGGTGCCCTTCTCGCGCGTCGTCATGTAGGGCTCGAGCAGCCTTTGGCGGTTCTCTCGCGGCAAGCCTTTGCCATTGTCGATGACGTCGATTCTGATCGCGCCATTCTGCCGGGCAGCTTGAATCCGGATTATGCCGTGCGAACGGTCCTTTTGTTCCAGCCCGTCAATCGCCTCGGCCGCGTTCTTGATGACGTTGCCGAAAGCCTGCGCCATCAATCGGCTATCGAACGTGCCCTTGAGCGGTTCGTTGCCGAACACGCGTTCGAAAGCAATGTCGGCGCGGCTGACTTCGACCAGGAACGACGCCTCGCGCAGCGATTCACGCAGATCGATGGCTTTCATCTCGGGCTTGGGCATGCGGGCGAAAGCCGAGAACTCGTCGACCATGCGGCCGATATCCTCGACCTGCCGGATGATCGTGTCGGTGCACTGGTCGAAAATCTCGCGGTCCTCGGTGATGACCTTGCCGAAGCGTCGCTTGATGCGCTCGGCCGAGAGCTGGATCGGCGTCAGCGGGTTCTTGATTTCATGTGCGATACGCCGCGCCACATCCGCCCAGGCCGACGAGCGCTGTGCCTGGACCAGATCGGTGATGTCGTCGACAGTCACGACGTAGGATTTCTCCTCCTCGCCGTCGTCGCCGGCCTCGATGGTGATCTGCACGTTGAAGGTACGCTCGGCGCCGGTGCGATAGAAGGTGACCTGCTCGCGATAGACCGGCTTGCCGGATTTGCGGCCGATCTCGAAGACACGGCCGACATGCGGTAGCACGGCGGACAGGTTCTGCCCCAGCGCCGCCGTGGCCGATATGGCCAGCATCGTTTCGGCCGATTTGTTGACGATGGAGACGATGCCGTAGGGATCGACGCCGATGACGCCGGCGGTGACGCCGGCCAGCACCGCTTCCGAGAAACGACGCCGTTCGTCGATCAAATCCTTGGCCGACAGGATCTCGTTGCGCTGCGATTTAAGCTCCAGCAGCATCTTGTTGAACGTATCGCCAAGCGAGGCGACATCGCCGTCGGAAGGCCGTACCGGCACGGCGACATCGAGATTGCCGGTCGCAACCTCGTCAGCCGCGCCGATGAGCTGACGGATGGGCCGCACCAGACGGTCGGCCACCGCTATGCCGGTCCAGATGGCCGACAGGATGATGATCAGCGTCAGCGACAGATAGGGCAGCGCGAACGCCACCTGCGACGTCCGCCTGTTGTCTTCCAGGCCGCGATATTCGGCGGTGTTGGACTGGACGATCGCCCTCGCCTTGATCACTTCGGGGTCGACCAGGCGATTGGTGTAGAGGTAGAGGCCTTCGATCTCCCGCAGCTTGATGATGGCGCCCATGATGTTGCGCGTCTTCGGCTCGATCAGCACCGGTTTGCCGTCGGCCGCGGCGCTGACCGCGCCCTCCGGCGGTGGCGGCATAGAGAAATCCGCATCGGTCTTCGCGCTCATGACAAAGGAGCCGTCTTCCCTGACCAGCGCCGCATGCACCAGGCTCCTGCCCACGGCTTCCTTGTTCATCAGGTCGAGAAAGCCGGTTCGATCGAGGCCGTAAAGCGTGCGCGACGCATCGAGATCGTAGGCCATCGACAGCGTCGTGCCCTGAAGATTGCGAGCGTTTTCCTGCACATAGGCGTCCGCGATCGACAGCGACGAGTTGACGATTGCCTTGGTGCGGATTTCGAACCAGCGGTCGAGGCCGATATCGAGCGTGATCGAGGCGATGATGGCCACCATGATGGCGGGGATGGCCGCGACCAGCGCAAACATCGTCACGATGCGCACATGCAGCCGCGAAGCCGCCTTGCCGTGCCGGCGCGCCATGGTGATGCGATGCACCTCTCGGCCGACCAGGGCGATCAGCGCCAGCACAAATAAGGCATTGGCCGCAATCAGCGTCAGCGTTGTGTTTGCGTCTGGCGTGATCGGCGTGGCGCCGACAAGAATGGCAAACGAGATTGCCGCCGTAACCAGCGCGCCGGCAATTGCCACAACGCCAGGCAACGCAAGCAGCCGGCGTCCATCCCTCTGGCCGGGTCTGCTGAAAAGCGGTTCGTTTGATGTCAGAGCTTGCGAAGCCATGTCGCCGTCTAAGAGCCAGTGATTGCGTCGGATGTATGCAACGCATTGTGGCGATTATGCAACAAGTGTGGCCGTGACGGAAATCTTTCGGCCACCGATCCCCTGAAAAGGGGATGACCTGGCGTCACATCGGGCGGTAGGCGCTCACGATCTCGACGATTTGTAGACGTTGACGCCCAGCTCGCGAATCTTCTTGCGCAGCGTGTTGCGGTTCAAGCCGAGCAATTCGGCCGCCTTGATCTGGTTGCCGCGCGTTGCCGTCATGGAAGCGAGCACCAGCGGATATTCGACCTCGGACAGGATGCGCTGATAGAGACCTGCCGGCGGCAAATCACCGGCGAAAGAGGCGAAATAGCGCTGCAGGAAGTGCTCCACCGCCTGGCCGATGGACAGATCGTCCGGGATCAAATTGCCGCCGCCGGGAACGACCGGCCTTTCGCCTGTCTTCAGTTCGGCTTCGATGATTTCGGCTGATATTTCGTCCTGCGAATAGAGCGCCGCAAGCCGGCGCACCAGGTTTTCCAGCTCGCGCACGTTTCCCGGCCACGGATAGCGCTTCATCAATTCGATGCCGCCGGTCGAAATGCGCTTGGTCTGCAAGCCTTCGCTGGCGCCGATCTTGAAGAAATGCCGCACCAGATCGGGAATGTCTTCCGACCTCTCACGCAAACCCGGCAGCCGAAGCGGCACGACATTCAGGCGATAGAACAGATCCTCGCGGAAAAGCCCCTGGTTGATCAGAGTGCGCAGATCCTTGTTGGTGGCGGCGACGATGCGCACATCGGTCTTGATCGGGGTGCGCCCGCCGACCGTTGTGTATTCGCCCTGCTGCAGCACGCGCAGCAGCCGCGTCTGCGCCTCCATCGGCATGTCGCCGATCTCGTCGAGGAACAGCGTGCCGCCCTCGGCCTGCTCGAAGCGGCCGGTCGAGCGGTTCTGTGCGCCGGTGAAGGCGCCCTTCTCGTGGCCGAACAGCTCCGATTCGATCAAATCGCGCGGGATCGCCGCCATGTTGATGGCGACGAACGGACCGCCGCGGCGACGGCCATATTCGTGCAACGCGCGCGCCACCAATTCCTTGCCGGTGCCGGACTCGCCCGAGATCATCACCGTCAGGTCGGTCTGCATCATGCGCGCCAGCATGCGGTAGATGTCCTGCATGGCGGCCGAGCGGCCGACCAGCGGCATGGCGTCAGGCTGTTCTTCCGGTCGCGTATCGATCTTCGGTCGGCGCGGCTCTGACAGCGCACGATTGACGATGTTGAGCAGCTCGGTCAGGTCGAACGGCTTCGGCAGATATTCATAAGCACCTGTTTCGGAAGCACGAATCGCCGTCATGAAAGTGTTTTGCGCGCTCATCACGATGACCGGCAGCTCCGGCCGGGCCTTCTTAATGCGGGGCAGCATGTCGAAGGCGTTCTCGTCCGGCATGACAACGTCGGTGATCACCAGATCGCCCTCGCCCGCCGCCACCCAGCGCCACAGCGTCGAGGCGTTGGAGGTCACGCGCACCTCATGGCCGACGCGCGACAGCGCCTGATTGAGCACGGTGCGGATGGCCGCATCGTCGTCGGCGACGAGAATATTGCCGCGAACCGTCATTTGCGGTCTCCTTCGCCTTCATCATCGGCAGTGTCGATGGGTGTTTCTTTCCAGGCCGGCATCAGGATTCGGAAGGTGGTGCCGCGCGGCGTCGAATCGCATTCGATGATGCCGCCATGCTCGCCGACGATTTTCGCCACCAGCGCCAGGCCGAGCCCCGAGCCGTTCGGCTTGGTGGTGATGAACGGATCGAACAGGATCGGCAGAATGTCTTCCGAAACGCCGGACCCATTGTCGCGCACGCAGAATTCAAGCGGTAGCGACACGCGGTCCTGGGTTCCGGGAACGGAAACGCGGATGCCCGGCCTGAACGCGGTCGACAGCACGATCTCGCCCTGCGGGTCGCCGCCGATCGCCTCGGCAGCGTTCTTGACCAGGTTGAGAAACACCTGGATCAGTTGGTCGCGGTTGGCGAAAACCGGAGGCAATGATGGATCATAGTCCTCCAATATCCTGATTCTCTTGGCAAAACCGTTCTTCGCGATTGCCTTCACATGATCCAGCACGACATGGATGTTGACAGGATAGCGGTCAATCGGCCGCTCGTCGGAAAACACTTCCATGCGGTCGACGAGGGAGACTATGCGATCAGTCTCGTCAGTGATGAGGCGGGTCAGCGCGCGATCCTCGTCGGACGCCGAGAGTTCGAGCAGCTGTGCGGCGCCACGTATGCCGGACAGCGGGTTCTTGATCTCATGTGCCAGCATGGCGGCAAGGCCGGTGACCGAACGCGCGGCACCCCTGTGTGTCATCTGCCGGTCGATCTTGTCGGCCATCGAGCGTTCCTGGAACATCACCACGATCGAGCCTGGGAATTCCGGCACCGGCGCGACATAGAGATCGACGACCTTCTCGATGCCGAGACGCGGCGACGACACGTCGACACGGTATTCGTTGACCGGCGCACGGCGCTCGCGCACCTGGTCGACCAGCTGCAGCAACGGGCTGCCGAACGGGATCAGCTTGGAGAGTGTGTTGCGGGCAAGCATATTGGCACTTGAGCGGAAGAAGTCTTCCGCATCGGCATTGGCGTAGGTGATGAACCCGTCCGGATCGACCATGATGACGGGACGGCGGATGGTGTTCAGCACTATACTGGCGGCATCCGCCATGTCGGAGCTCGGTGTGACGGTGGCGTTCATGCGGCGCTCCGCAAGGGCGTGGCTTCGCCGGAAAACACCTCATGCAGCAAGGCAATGACGCGGGCGGGTTCGAAAGAGGTGAGGATGGCTTTCCGCCGCTCATCGGAAACGCCAGCAGCGTGGCGGTCGAGATACCAGCCGAGATGCTTGCGCGCCTGGCGCAAGCCGCTTTCGACGCCGTAAAGCGTCAGCATGTCCTCGTAGTGGGAAACGATGTAGTCGGCCATGGCTTGCGGGCTTTCCGGCACGCCGGAGAGCGCGTCGCCCGCAGCCGTCGCCGCAATGCGGCCCGCCGTCCATGGCGCGCCATAATGGGCACGACCGATCATCACCGCGTCGGCGCCCGACTGTTCAAGGATTTCGGCGGCCTCCGCGGGCGAGCCCACATCGCCATTGGCGACGACCGGGATCGAGACGGCGTCCTTGATGCGGGCGATGGCGCCCCAATCGGCCTTGCCTTGATAAAACTGGCAGCGCGTGCGCCCATGCACGGTCACCATTTTAACACCGGCCTCTTCGGCGCGGCGCGCCAAAACGGGTGCATTGAGCGCATTGTCGTCCCAGCCGAGCCGCATCTTGACCGTGACCGGCACCTGGACCGCGCCGATCACCGCTTCGATCAGCGACAGCGCGTGGTCGAGATCGCGCATCAGCGCCGAGCCGGCATAGCCGCCGGTCACCTTCTTGGCCGGGCAGCCCATATTGATGTCGATGATGTCGGCGCCCTCGCCGGCAGCGATGCGCGCGCCCTCGGCCATGTGCTCGGCCTCGCGGCCGGCAAGCTGAACCATATGGACGGGCAGCCCGGAATGACGGATGCGCAGGTCGCAGCCGGCCCTGCCCTTGGCAAGCTCGCCGCTCGCCACCATTTCCGACACGACCAGGCCCGCGCCATGCGCGTAGGCGCGCTGCCGGAACGGCTCGTCCGTTATTCCCGACATGGGCGCGAGGAAGACGCGGTTGCGGATTGTCACGCCGCCAACGTCGAGTGGCGAAGCCAATTTTGTCACTTCAGGCATGCACAAAAACCAAGCATATCGGATCGCTGCACATTCTCTAGCCATAAGAAAGGCATTGTGCAACGCGCAATGACGTCACATTGCGGCGCATTTGGGAAAATGCTGGCCTTCGCCATAAGCCGCGACTAAGCCTCTCGGCATGACAGACGCAAGCGAAAAACCGGCCGGGGCGACGACCGACAAGGTCGGCGTGGTCATCGTTGCCGCCGGCCGAGGCGCGCGTGCCGGACAGGCCGACGGGCCGAAGCAATATCAGCGCATCGGCGGCCGCGCCGTCATCGCGCGCACGCTGGAGACTTTCCTGGCGCATCCCGGAATTGGCCCCGTCGTCGTCGCCATCCATGCCGATGACCGAGCGCTTTTCGACAAGGCAGCCGGCGCGTATGCCGAGCGGGTTACCGCCGTGGTCGGTGGCGAGTCGCGCCAGGCCTCGGTCCGGCTCGGCCTGCTGGCGCTGAGGGACCGTACGCCCAGCCGTGTCCTTGTGCATGACGCGGTGCGGCCGTTTGTCGACGCGGCCCTGATCGACCGCACCATTGCGGCCATTGGCGAGCGCCAGGGCGCGCTGCCCGCTTTGCCCGTCGCCGATACGCTGAAGCGCGAGTCGGCGACCGGCATGATCGAGGAGACGGTGCCAAGGGCCGGCCTTCATGCCGCGCAGACGCCGCAAGGCTTTCCGTTCTGGCCGTTGCTCGCCGCGCACGAAAAGGCCCATCATCTCGGCAAGACGGATTTTACGGACGATGCCGCGATCGCCGAATGGGCGCATATTCCGGTAAAAATCGTCGAGGGGTCGCCGGACAATGTCAAATTGACTTGGGCAAGGGATATTGCGATGGCGGATCAACGGCTTACTGGCGAGCGTTTTCCCGACATTCGCACCGGCAATGGCTATGATGTGCACGCCTTCGAGGCCGGCGACCATGTCACTCTGTGCGGCGTTGCCATTCCGCACGGCAAGAAGCTTTCCGGCCATTCGGATGCCGATGTCGGCCTGCACGCGCTGACTGATGCGCTGCTCGCCACTTGCGGGGCCGGCGACATCGGCACGCATTTCCCGCCTTCCGATCCGCAATGGAAGGGCGCGGCGTCGAAGATTTTCGTCGAGCATGCGGCCAGGTTGGTGCGTGCGCGGGGCGGCCGCATCGCCAATGCCGACATCACGCTGATCTGCGAGGCGCCGCGCGTCGGCCCGCATCGCGAGGCCATGACCAACGCGTTGTCCGCGATGCTGGGCATTTCCGCTGATCGCATCTCGATCAAGGCGACGACGAACGAGAAACTCGGCTTTGTCGGCCGCGAGGAAGGCATCGCCGCCATCGCCACCGCCAGTGTCGTCTTCCCCGGGGAGGTTCCCGCATGAACAACAGCGATCTTGCCAACGCCCTGCTCCAGGTCTGCCAGCAGCGCGGCATCATGCTGGCGACGGCCGAGAGCTGCACCGGCGGCATGATCATCTCGGCACTGACCGACATTGCCGGCTCGTCCGCTGTCGTCGATCGCGGCCTCATCACCTATTCCGATGAAGCAAAGATGGAGATGCTCGGCGTCTCGCCCGCCACGATCGAGGCGCATGGTGCCGTCTCGCGCGAAACGGTTCTGGAGATGGCAGCGGGCGCTCTGGCGCGCTCGCGCGCCGGGCTGGCGCTTGCCGTCACCGGCATTGCCGGCCCGGGCGGCGGCTCGCCGGAAAAACCGGTCGGCCTCGTCTGGTTCGGAGTTGCCCTAAGAGGTGGGCCGGTGGCTGCCGAGCTCAATATGTTTGCCGACAATGGCCGCGACTTCATCCGCCGCGAGACGGTCAAGCATGCGCTGGAGATCGGCATGCGCGCGCTCGGCGACACTCATGAGATGGGCGTCGTTCCGTAGATGACGTCCGCACGTTTTTCGAAGGCTTCGGAAAACATGCGGAAGGCACGATCGAACATGGTGCCCATCACCACGCCGAGGATGCGGCTCTTGAACTCGTAGTCGATGAAGAAGCGGACGTTGCAGCCGCCGCCGTCGGCCGGCTCGAAGCGCCAGATATTGCTGAGATATTTGAACGGTCCATCGATGTATTTGACATCGATTGTGTTTTCGTCCGGCTTCAGCAGCACTTGCGTCGTAAAGGTCTCGCGGATCGCCTTGTAGCCGATGCTCATATCGGCGAGGAGAATGGTGCGGCCGTCACGCTCCTTGCGCGAGCGCACCGTCAGCGCCTCGCACAGCGGCAGAAATTCAGGATAGGTCTCGATATCGGCGACCAGCGCAAACATCTGCTCCGGCGTGTGGGCAACGCGGCGTGTGGCTTCGAATTTCGGCATTGAAGCAGGATTTAACTGGCTTTTTTGAGCTGCGCCTCACGCGCCGCCCGCAGCCTGGCGAAATCGTCACCGGCATGATGCGAGGAGCGCGTCAGCGGGCTCGACGCCACCAGCAGGAAACCCTTGGTCTTGCCGATCGTCGCGAAGGAGTTGAACTCCTCCGGCGTGACGAAGCGGATCACCGGGTGGTGTTTCTTCGACGGCTGCAGATACTGGCCAATGGTCATGAAGTCGACATTGGCCGAGCGCAGGTCGTCCATCAGTTGCAGGATCTCGTTGCGCTCTTCGCCGAGGCCGACCATGATGCCGGACTTCGTGAAGATCGACGGGTCGAGCTCCTTGACCCG
The DNA here is from genome assembly GCF_000502215.1 of Mesorhizobium sp. L103C105A0. Classification (NCBI taxonomy): domain Bacteria; kingdom Pseudomonadati; phylum Pseudomonadota; class Alphaproteobacteria; order Hyphomicrobiales; family Phyllobacteriaceae; genus Mesorhizobium; species Mesorhizobium sp. L103C105A0. Next base: position 37,686 of record NZ_AYXF01000017.1, read on the forward strand.
CTGCAACAGCCGGATCGAGTGGAAATAGCGGGCACCCGGCCGCACCGTCAGGTAGTTCGACGGCACGGTTTCGAGATTGTGGTTGAAGACATCGGGCTTGGCCGCCACGACGATCTCCAGCGCGCCCTCCTTGCGCAGGAAATCGGGCGTCAGGATTTCGATCGTGGTCAAGGGCGTCGCTGCTCGGATCGCCCGGATAACCTCGGCGAAATGCTGCGCGCCGCCATCGGCGAGATCGTCGCGGTCGACCGAGGTGATGACGACATGGGTCAGCCCCATCTGCTTTACGGCATGCGCGACACGCGCCGGCTCATCGGCATCGAGCGCGGTGGGAATGCCGGTGGCAACATTGCAGAACGCGCAGGCGCGCGTGCAGATCTCGCCCATGATCATGAAGGTGGCGTGCTTCTTTTCCCAGCACTCGCCGATATTGGGGCAGCCGGCCTCTTCGCACACCGTGACCAGCTTGTGCGACTTCACGATCTCGCGGGTTTCGGCATAGCCCTTGGACATCGGCGCCTTGACGCGGATCCAGTCGGGTTTGCGCAGCACGTCCTGATCAGGCTTGTGCGCCTTCTCGGGGTGCCGCAGGCGCGGCGCGTTGGCGATCGTGTCGAGGACGGTGACCATCTCAAACCTGACTTGTTGGCGTCTGCCCGTCGGCATTCGCCCTTCTGACGTCATCTAGGACTTTTCGGTGCAAAGAAAAAGGCCGCGGCGGCGCATGCCGCCACAGCCTTTTTCGCATAGCGGTAGTTTAGCGGCGTATCAGCCGCCCGGCAAAGATCAGCAGGCAGGCGCCGATGAAGCCGGTGATCAGGTAGGCGAGCCAGCCGACACCGAAGGGTTCGATGTTGAGCGCCCTGAGAATTGCGTTCAGCACCACCGCGCCGACAATGCCCATAATGATGTTCATTAAGACGCCGGTATTGCTCTTCATGACCATCTCGGCCAGCCACCCGGCCAAACCGCCGATGATGATGGCCGCAATCCAGCCCACGCCATTCACGTCCATATGCCAACTCCTCCAGTGTCAGGTGAAAATGCATCCGGAAACGAACTGTCTTGCCGTAAGGTTCCTCCGGCGCATGCGTCTGAGTCTCGCGGCAGCAATTTATCACGCGTTGAGCGCACGGCCATAGGCATCGAGCACGCTTTCCTTCATCATCTCCGACAGCGTCGGATGCGGGAAGATGGTGTGCATCAGTTCTTCCTCGGTGGTCTCCAGGTTCATCGCCACGACAAAGCCCTGGATCAGCTCCGTCACCTCGGCGCCGACCATATGCGCGCCGAGCAGCTGGCCGGTCTTCTTGTCGAAGATGGTCTTGATGAAGCCCTGGTCCTCGCCAAGCGCGATCGCCTTGCCGTTGGCGCCGAACTGGAAGCGGCCGACACGAATGTCCTTGCCTTCGGCCTTGGCCTTGGCTTCGGTGAGCCCGACCGATGCGACCTGGGGGTTGCAATAGGTGCAGCCCGGGATCTTCAGCTTGTCTGTCGCATGCACGCCGGGGAAATTGGCGATCTTTTCGATACATACCACGCCTTCATGCTCGGCCTTGTGGGCAAGCATAGGCGGTCCGGCGACATCGCCGATAGCGTAGATGCCGGGAACGTTGGTCTTGCCATAGCCGTCAATGACGACGCAGCCGCGATCGGTCTTCACGCCGAGCGTCTCGAGGCCGAGATTCTCGATGTTGCCCTGCACGCCGACGGCCGAGATCATGCGGTCGGCGGTGATCTTCTCGACCTTGCCGTCTTTCATCTCGACGTGGGCAGTGATCGAGTTGGCACCCTTCTCGACCTTGGTCACCTTGGCCTCGAGGATGATTTTCATGCCCTGCTTCTCGAACTGCTTCTGCGCGAATTTCGAGACCTCGGCATCCTCGACCGGCATCACCGCCGGCAAAAGCTCGACCACCGTCACCTCGGCGCCCATGGTGCGATAGAAGGAGGCGAACTCGATGCCGATGGCGCCCGAACCCATGACCAGCAGCGATTTCGGCATCTCCTTCGGCACCATCGCCTCGAAATAGGTCCAGATCAGCTTGCCGTCCGGCTCGATGCCGGGCAGCGCGCGCGGCCGGGCGCCGGTGGCGAGAATAATGTGCTTGGCGGTATAGGTGCCCTCGCCCTTGACGCCCTTGGGCACCGGCGGCTGCGGCTCCATCGGTTTCTTGGCCGTCTTGGAGACGACGATTTCACCCGGCTTGGAGAGCTTGGCCTCGCCCCAGATAACGTCGACCTTGTTCTTCTTCATCAGGAAGGCGACGCCGCCATTGAGCCTCAACGACACTTTGCGCGAGCGGTCGACGACAGCGGCCGTGTCGGCGCTGACCTTGCCGCCTTCGAGCTTCAGGCCGTAGTCCTTCAGATGATCGGAATAGTGCATGATCTCGGCCGAGCGCAGCAGCGCCTTGGTCGGGATGCAGCCCCAGTTGAGGCAGATGCCGCCGAGATGCTCGCGCTCGACGATCGCCGTCTTGAAGCCGAGCTGGGCGGAGCGCACCGCCGTGACATAGCCGCCGGGGCCTGAGCCGATGATTATGACGTCGTAGGATTCAGCCACGGGGTTTCTCCCTGATTTTCTCTAGAGTTCCAGCATCACACGCACCAATGGCGCCAATGCGTCACCTATATTGCGCGTGTTTTCGGCATCGAGATGGACCCCGTCGATCGGTGTGGTCTCGGCCACCGTGCCGGCATCGAAAAAGCCGCAGCCGGCCTCGTCGGCGAGCGCGGAATATTGCGGCGCCAGCTGCTTCGAGGCCTCGTCGCCGCCGGCAAACATTTCCTTGAATTCGGCATTGTCGGTGCGGCTGACCGCTGGTGGCGCGACGATCAGGATTTGCGGCGCGGCCCAGTCGAACGGATAATCGTGGCCGCGCACGATGTCGATCAGCCGCTGCACGCCCTGCTTGGCCGCGACCGGATTGCCGTGGATCCAGGGCTTCATGTCGTTGGCGCCGAGCATGATGATGATCAGGTCGAGCGGCGCATGGCTGGTCAGGATCGTCGGCAGCACCTTGGCGCCATTGCGGTCGGCACCAGCCAGGTGATCGTCGAAAGCCGTGGTGCGGCCGTTCAGACCTTCGGCAATGACTTCGATATCGTCGTCGCCCAACGCCGCCTTGAGCACGCTCGGCCAGCGATCTTCCAGCGCATAACGCCCGAGGCTCGCCGCGTCATAGCCCCAGGTCAGGGAATCGCCGTAGCAGAGGATCGTTTTCATGCACCCGCACCCGCCTCCGCCCTAAGCGCGCGCCGCACGCGCCATCCCACGAACAGCCACTGCACGATAACCGTGGCGATGCTTGGCAAAAACAGACCGGCGACAACGGGGAGATCGCCTGACCACTGGGCTTTGCCAGGCGGCTGCGAGAAGGTCCAGGCAATCAGCCCGATTCCGGCCAGCACGAACAACGAAACCCCAACAAGCCCCGTCAGGTTTATCGCCCTTTGCGGGTTTGGCACGAACTGCGCGATGAAAAACGCCACGGTCGCAACGATGGTGACCAGCGCCGAAACCATGAAGACCAGGATGTATTCGGAATTCGCATTGGTGACGATTGCCAGCCACAGCGCCACCAGCCCGCCGGCCAAGCCGGAAAGGATCAGGGCGAAAAGGCTGGTGACGAATTTCCGCACAGCCTTTTTCCTTCCTAGACCAGCATGCCCATCGGATTTTCGATCATGCGCTTGAAGGCGACCAGAAGTTCGGCGCCGAGCGCACCGTCGACGGCGCGGTGATCGGTCGACAGCGTCACCGACATGATATTGGCGATTCTGATCTCGCCATTCTTGACCACCGGCCGCTGCTCGCCGGCACCCACCGCCAGGATCGTCGCATGCGGCGGGTTGATGACGGCGGCAAAGTCCTTGATGCCGAACATGCCGAGATTGGAGACAGCCGTCGTGCCGCCCTGATATTCCTCAGGCTTCAGCTTGCGGCTGCGCGCACGGCTCGCCAGATCCTTCATCTCGTTGGAGATAGTGGACAGCGTCTTTTCGTCGGCGTGGCGGATGATCGGCGTGATCAAGCCGCCGGGGATCGACACGGCAACGCCGACATCGGCGTGCTTGTGCTTGACCATGGCGCTTTCGGTCCACGACGCATTGGCATCCGGCACCGCCATCAGCGCCATCGCCATCGCCTTGATCACCATGTCGTTGACCGACAGCTTGTAGACGGGCACTTCGCCCTTGTCGGTCTTCTTCATCGGAGCCGCCGCATTGATCTGTGTGCGCAGCGCCAGCAGGGCATCGAGCTCGCAGTCGAGCGTCAGGTAGAAATGCGGGATGGTTGTCTTGGCCTCGACCAGGCGGCGCGCAATGGTCTTGCGCATATTGTCGTGCGGGACGAGCTCGTAGGACCCTTCGGCAAACAGCTTCAGCACCCGTTCGTCCGACATCGCCTTGGGTGCCGGAGCCGGCGCAGACGCCGGAGCGCCGGCAGGTGCGGCTTTCGCGGCCGGCGCGGCCTTGGCGCCACCGCCGGCGATCGCCGCCTCGACATCGGCCTTGACGACACGGCCATGCGGGCCGGTGCCACTCACGGCGGACACATCGACGCCGGCGTCTTTGGCTATGCGCCGCGCCAGCGGCGAGGCGAAAGTGCGCTCGCCTGACGATTGGCTGATCTCCCCCCTTGTGGGGGAGATGGCCGGCAGGCCAGAGGGGGGCGCGACAGACTGAGAGGTCGGCGGGACAGCGCCCCCCCCCNACATTGCAGGGTGAGCGAGGCGCCGAAACTGCCAATCTCCCCACAAGTGGGGGAGATGGCCGGCAGGCCAGAGGGGGGCGCGACAGACTGAGAGGTCGGCGGGACAGCGCCCCCCTCTGTCGACTTCGTCGACATCTCCCCCACGGGTGGGGAGATTGACGCCTTATCCTGTTTGGCATCGGCTTTCGCGGGCGCGGCATCGCCGCCGCCCTTTGCCGCCGCCCCTGCATCCTCGCCTTCGCCAGCCAGAATGGCGATCAGAGCATTGACCTTGACGCCTTCGGTGCCGGCCGGAACGACGAGCTTGGCAACCGTGCCCTCATCGACGGCCTCGACTTCCATCGTCGCCTTGTCGGTCTCGATCTCGGCGATCACGTCGCCCGGCGAAACCTTGTCGCCCTCCTTGACCAGCCACTTGGAAAGATTGCCCTCTTCCATCGTGGGCGAGAGCGCCGGCATGGTGATGTTGATTGGCATGATGTCCTCCCGACCGGCTCAGCGATACGTGACGGCTTTGACCGCCTCGATGACCTCGCCGACATTGGGCAAGGCCAGCTTTTCGAGGTTCGCCGCATAAGGCATCGGCACGTCCTTGCCGGCGATGGTGATGACCGGCGCATCGAGGAAGTCGAAGGCGCGCTGCGAAACCTGGTTGGCGATGTGGTCGCCGACCGAACTTTGCGGGAAACCTTCTTCGACCACGATCAAGCGGTTGGTCTTCTTCACCGAGGCAATGACGGTGTCGAGGTCGAGCGGACGGATGGTCCTGAGATCGATGATCTCGGCATCGATGCCCATGCCGCGCAGCTCGGCTTCCGCCTTGATGGCATAGGTCATGCCGATGCCGAACGAGACGATGGTGACGTCCTTGCCCTGCTTGTGAATGCGCGCCTTGCCGATCGGCAGCACGAAATCGTCAAGCTTCGGCACGTCGAAGGACTGGCCGTAGAGGATTTCGTTTTCGAGGAAGATGACCGGGTTCGGATCGCGGATCGCCGCCTTGAGCAGGCCCTTGGCATCGGCAGCCGTGTACGGCATCACCACTTTCAGGCCGGGAATATGGCTGTACCAGGCGGCATAGCACTGCGAATGCTGGGCGCCGACGCGGGCGGCAGCCCCGTTCGGGCCGCGGAACACGATCGGCGCGCCCATCTGGCCGCCCGACATATAGAGCGTCTTGGCGGCGGAGTTGATGATCTGGTCGATCGCTTGCATGGCGAAATTAAAGGTCATGAATTCGACGATCGGCTTCAGGCCGGCCATTGCCGCACCGACGCCGACGCCGGCAAAGCCATGCTCGGTGATCGGCGTGTCGACCACGCGTCGCGGCCCGAATTCCTGCAGCAGGCCTTGCGTGATCTTGTAGGCGCCCTGGTATTCCGCGACCTCCTCGCCCATGACGAAGACATCGCCGTCGCGGCGCATTTCCTCGGCCATGGCATCGCGCAAGGCCTCGCGCACCGTGGTCGAGACCATCTCGGTGCCGGCGGGAATATCGGGATCGGCCGCAGGTTTGGCCGCCGGAGCGGCGGGAACTGCCTTCGGAGCCTCGCCGGCATCCTGGGGAGCCGCTTTTGAACCTTCCTCGGCTGCATCGGTCCGCTGACCGCCAGCGGAAACGGCATCCTGGGTGGAGGCAGGCTTGCCGCTCTTTTCGACATCGCCTGCACTTTCACCGTCCTGCAGCAACACGGCGATCACCGCGTTGACCTTGACGCCTTCGGTGCCGGCGGGAACCACGATCTTGCCGATCGTGCCTTCATCGACGGCTTCGACTTCCATCGTCGCCTTGTCGGTTTCGATCTCGGCGATGACATCGCCGGCGACGACCTTGTCGCCCTCGTTCTTCAACCATTTGGAAAGATTGCCCTCTTCCATGGTCGGCGAGAGAGCGGGCATGAGAATTTCGATCGGCATGTCCTTGCCCTCCCGTTACAATACGATGTCGGTCCAGAGCTCGGACGGATCCGGCTCTGCGTCGTGCTGGGCAAATTCGGCGGCGTCGGCGACGATGTCGCGGACTTCCTTGTCGATGTTCTTGAGTTCGTCCTCGGTCGCCCACTTCTTGGCCGTCAGCCGCACCTTGACCTGCTCGATCGGATCATGATCCGAGCGCATCTTCTGCACTTCTTCCTTGGAGCGGTATTTTGCCGGATCCGACATCGAGTGACCGCGATAGCGATAGGTCTGCATCTCGAGGATGATCGGACCGTTGCCGGCACGGCACCATTCGGTCGCCTGATCGCCGGCGGATTTGACCGCACGCACATCCATGCCGTCGACCTGAATGCCGGGAATCTTGAACGATGCGCCGCGATGCGAAAAATTGGTTTCCGCCGACGAGCGCGACACCGAGGTGCCCATGGCATAGCGGTTGTTCTCGATGATGTAGATCACCGGCAGCTTCCACAGCGAGGCCATGTTGAAGCTTTCATAGACCTGGCCCTGGTTGGCTGCGCCATCGCCGAAATAGGTCAGCGAGACATTGTTGTTGTCGCGGTAGCGGTTGGCGAAGGCCAGCCCGGTGCCGAGCGAAACCTGCGCGCCGACAATGCCGTGGCCGCCGTAAAAATGCTTCTCCTTGGAGAACATGTGCATGGAGCCGCCCTTGCCCCTCGACAGGCCACCACGGCGTCCGGTCAGCTCTGCCATGACGCCCCGCGGTGACAGTTCCATCGCCAGCATGTGGCCATGGTCGCGATAGGCGGTGATCATCTGGTCGCCGTTGATCAGCGACATCTTCATGCCGGTGACGACCGCTTCCTGGCCGATATAGAGGTGGCAGAAGCCGCCGATAAAGCCCATGCCGTAGAGCTGGCCGGCCTTTTCCTCGAAGCGACGGATAAGCAGCATGTGCCGGTAGGCGGCAAGCTCCTCGTCCTTGGTGAAGTCGGCCGGCTTGGGGGCGGAAAGCCCCGTTGATTTGGCGGATGTCGATTTAACGGATTTGGCAGGCGCTTTTTTGGCGGCGGTGGCCATGCATCACTCCCTGTTGGCGTCTCTTCGCGGACACTAAAGCAGACCATGTCTGCTCCGGGGAGGATCAGCTCCTCCCCACCGATTGGAAGGAAGCTAACATGCGAGACGGCGTTTCGCCATGCAGAAAAACGCATGGCTGGCATGCGCCTAAACGCCCAGAATCGTTAGAGATATCAGCGATTAACCGAAATTCGGTTATTTCGAATTGGCCGGCAGCATGATGGTGATTTCATCGGGCTGGGACAGATTGAGCGCCCGGCGTGCCTGCTCGTCGAGCATATCCTTTTCAAGCGTGCCCTCATGCATCAGCTGGACGCGCCGCTCCAGATCGATCCGGCGCGCCTTGATGGCATCGTACTTGGCCTGCAATTCGATGGTCTGCGCTTCGAGCTGATATTTGGAATTGATGCCGAACTCGCCATGATAGGCATGGAAGCCGAAATAGGCCAGGAACGCCACGCAAAGCGACGGGATGATCAGCCGGCCGGTGTTTCTCTGCTTGTGCTGGCGTGTCCACATGGTCGCAATCCTTTGACCGCCATTTGTCGCTCGATTGTGCTTAATGGACGGTTACGGACAGGTGCATTAGCCAGCGGCCGCAACGAAAAAGGGCGGGAAAATCCCGCCCTTCGTCGTTTTCGCCAGTTCGGCAGAATTTAAGCTTTGACCACCGACTTGCCGGCGTAGCGCGCCTGCTTGCCGAGCTCTTCCTCGATGCGGATCAGCTGGTTGTACTTGGCCATGCGATCCGAGCGCGACAGCGAACCGGTCTTGATCTGCCCGCAATTGGTGGCGACGGCGAGGTCGGCGATGGTCGAATCCTCGGTTTCGCCCGAACGGTGCGACATGACGGCTGTGTAGCCTGCCTTGTGCGCGGTCTCGACAGCGTCGAGCGTTTCGGTGAGCGAGCCGATCTGGTTGACCTTGACCAGGATCGAATTGGCGACACCCATGCGGATGCCGTCGCGCAGCCGCGCCGTGTTGGTGACGAAGAGGTCGTCGCCAACCAGCTGCGTCTTGTTGCCGATCAAATCGGTCAGGTACTTCCAGCCCTCCCAGTCGTCCTCGGCCAGGCCGTCCTCGATCGAGATGATCGGATAGTCGGCGGCAAGCTTGGCCAGGTACTTGGCCTGCGCCTTGGGATCGCGGGTCCTCTTCTCGCCCTCATAGACGTAATTGCCGTCCTTGAAGAATTCGGTCGCCGCACAGTCGAGACCAAGCGCGATCTCCTCGCCCGGCTTGAAGCCGGCCTTCTCGATCGATTCCATGATGAAATCGAGCGCCACCGGCGCACTCTTCAGATTGGGCGCGAAGCCGCCTTCGTCGCCGACATTGGTGTTGTGGCCGGCATCCTTGAGCTTCTTGCGCAGCGTGTGGAAGATTTCCGAGCCCCAGCGCACGCCTTCGCGCAGCGTCGGCGCGCCGACCGGCAGGATCATGAATTCCTGGAAATCGATCGGATTGTCGGCATGCGCGCCGCCATTGATGATGTTCATCATGGGCACCGGCAGCAAATGCGCCTTGGTGCCGCCGACATAGCGGTAGAGCGGCAGGCCGGCGGCTTCCGCCGCGGCCTTGGCGACCGCCAGCGAGACGCCGAGGATGGCGTTGGCGCCGAGCCGGCTCTTGTTGGGCGTGCCGTCGAGCTCGATCATGGTCTGGTCGATGTGGATCTGGTTTTCGGCTTCCAAGCCGCCGATCGCCTCGAACAGCTCGCCATTGACGGCCTCGACCGCCTTGAGCACGCCCTTGCCGAGATAGCGGGCGCCACCGTCGCGCAGTTCGACGGCCTCATGCGCGCCGGTCGACGCGCCCGACGGCACCGCGGCGCGGCCCATCGAGCCGTCTTCGAGGACGACGTCGACCTCGACGGTCGGATTTCCACGGCTGTCCAGGATTTCACGCCCGACAATGTCGATGATGGCGGTCATTGCGATGTCCCCGATTGATCGATTGAAAGCGTCGCGCCCCTCTTAGCCAAAGTGCCGCAAAAGGCAATCAGGAATGGCATGAAATAATGGTGACAGTCGCCCCATGCGCTCAGGCCGTGGGGCATGGGCGACGCCATCTGAACGCAAACAGCCCGCCCTGACGTCATATGTCTGGCGCGGCATGGGGTGGGTGCCCCGCCCCTGCGGCAATGCCTTTGTCACGAAACCAGGCGGCACACAAACTCCACCCGATGCTTCAAAAGAGGCTACCGCCAACGTGACAAACTTCACAATGCAGAGAATTCGAAGATGTTAGGGTCACATCTACAACGCGAACTATTTGGCGACCACAGTGAAATCAACAAACTTGAACTCTTTGGGGAGGCGGCAATGGCAGCGATTTCAGGTACTGGCTGGGAACTTCTTATTAGCCGCAAAGTCGAGCATATGAGGGGCACCAGACGCAGGACAGTTGGTACCTATAAAGTCTTTCACAACGGCACGGCAGTAACGGGTCTATCGGGGTTCGTGTGTGAATCTCGCGGCCCAGGCGACAATTCCAAAGAAGACAATGGCAGGCGCATCGAGCCCGGCACCTATCCGCTGGCGACACAGGCCGGAGGCAAATATGTGACGATCGGCTACACTGGCGCCAAGACGCCACCCAAACCTGGACTCGAACTGCTGAAGACCAACAAGCGCACCGAAATCCTGATCCATCCGGGCGTCAATTTCCTGTCCAGCGTCGGATGCATCAACCCGACGAAGAAGGTGAGCGGTCCGCTTTCCGACATGGATTTCACGGAGAGCCGGACACGCGTAATCGCCCTCATCGACGATCTGAAAACCTTTGCCGGCGGTGGCTTCCCGAAAAGCAACGGCAAGCGAATCCCCAATGCTTCGGTGGTCGTCGAAGGCGAACCGGTGCTGTCGACCGAGAGTGTCGAGAGCGTGCTCGAAGCCGTTGCGGGCGATCCGAACAAGGGTTTGCCAGCAGCGGTCTTCCAGAAATTCGCGCAGAGACCGGCAAGCGGTTCCAAGCGAACAATCTATGACGGTTACATCGGCGCCTTTACCTCCGACAAAGGCCTCAAGACACTTGGCGATCATGGGGTGTGCAACAACTATGATCGGCTGATGCATTTCTTCGCTCAAGCGGCGATGGAAACCGGTGGCTTCACCCTCATTCGCGAATCCCTGACCTACACGACCGTGGCGGCAATCCGGAACGCATGGAGGTCGCGAGCCGCGGGCAAGACCGATCAGTGGATCGAGGACAACCTGCTGCGCAAGCCGCAAGCCCTGGGCGACTGGGCCTATGGCGGCCGCATGGGCAATGTGAAAGGAACGTTGGACGGCTTCAATTTCCGCGGCGGCGGCACGTTCCAGACCACCGGGCGCGACGCGTACACGGCCAAGGGCAAGCTCGCCAAGGTCGACCTCGCCAATCATCCTGAACTGATCGAGGATCCGCAGATTTCGCTGCTCGCAGCTTGCGCCGAATGGAAAGGGTCAGGCTGCAATGCCTTTGCCGATGCCGGCCTGATTAAAAAGATCTCGCGCGCGATCAACGTCGGCAACGCCAATTCCACCACGCCGGCCAATGGCGAAGCGGATCGGATCGCCTGGCACGAAAAGATTTTCAAGGCGGTGAAGAATGCCGGACTCGTCGGCTGAGCATGCCTCGGATCACGTTCGGCAACACCACGTCATCATAATTCAGAGATAACAATCTCTGTGTCGACTAGGATGGTGATGCGCGGGGCGAAACAGGAGGAGTTTCGCCATGTCCGAGTTGAGCGGTATCGTGAGTTTGTTCCTGATCGCGGCGGCGTTCCTGACGTCGTGCGATACGCAGCAGCCGCCAAAGGCGGCGACGCAGCTGTCCACGCTTCATGCAGCAGAATAATTTAGAAACTGTCGGGTTGCACTGAAAAGGCCCCCGTTTCGGAATTCGGGGGCCTTTTCACGTCAGGCGTCAGCGCAGCTGATCAATGCCAATACGGCGTGACCTTGTAGTAATCATAGGAAGCATCACGTGCGGCCTCGCCATCGGCGCCGGCCAGTTCATTGATCGAATAGGCGGGTGCTGCCTTCAGCTGCTCCTTCGAGAACGGCACGACATAGCCGCCCTTGTCCTCGTCATAGTCGAGGCTCGCCCACGGAATGGCGTGATACTTCTCGCCAATGCCGAGAAATCCACCGAACCCGATCACCGCGAACATGATGCCGTTCGACGTCTTGTCGAGCATGATGTCCTCGATGCTGCCGATGCTCGTGCCTTCGGTGTTGTAGACCGACGTGCCGATGACGCGCGAAGCGGCGATGGCTTCGGTGTGGCCTGTCTGGGTGGTCATGGCTGCTGCTCCTCATGTCGTTGATCGATACTTTGACAATGAGGTGCGCGGGCGAAAGTTCCCGTTTTTCGAGCGGCGGGCGGTTACTCCGCGAGGATGAACGTCACCTTCATGTTGACGCGATAGGCCGCGATCCTGCCGTCCTCGACGACGATCTTCTGGTCCTGGATCCAGGCGCCTTCGACGTTCTTCAGGGTCTTTGAGGCGCGCTCAATCCCCTTCTCGATGGCGTCCTGAAAGCTCTTTTTCGACGACGACGTGATTTCGGTGACGCGGGCGACGGACATGGCTTCCTCCTGCCAAGACGCTCATTTGCAGGAGCGAGCCTACAGCCGGCTTATGCCTTCCACAAGCAGGGCAGCGCGCGCGCCATAGCCGAAACCATCAGCCTCGGTTCAGGTCAGCAGCATTCTTGGCGATGCGGTCGAATGCCATCAGTCTTTCGAGCAGCGCCGGCATGTCCTTCAGCGGCAGCATGTTGGGCCCGTCGGAGGAGGTCGAATTGTCGGGATCCTGGTGGGTCTCTATGAACACGCCGGCGACGCCGACGGCAACGGCAGCCCGCGCCAGCGTCTCGACAAAGCGGCGCTCACCACCGGAGGAACCGCCCTGCCCGCCCGGCTGCTGCACCGAATGGGTGGCGTCGAAAATCACCGGCGCGCCGATCTCGGCCATCAGAGGCAAAGCCCGCATGTCCGACACCAGCGTGTTGTAGCCGAAAGACGCGCCGCGCTCGGTGGTCAGCACATTGAGGTTGCCCGAACCGGTGATCTTGGCCACCACGTTCTTCATATCCCAGGGCGCCAGGAATTGCCCCTTCTTGACGTTGATCACCTTGCCGGTCTTGGCGGCGGCGACCAGCATGTCGGTCTGGCGCGACAGGAAGGCCGGAATCTGCAGCACATCGACATGGTGTGCGACGATCGCGCACTGCTCCTCGGTGTGGACATCGGTCAGAATGGGAACCGAAAATTCCTTGCGCAACTCGTCGAACACCGGAAGCGCCGCGTCCATGCCGGCGCCGCGCGTTGCCGACAGCGAGGTGCGGTTGGCCTTGTCGTAGCTGGTCTTGTAGACGAGGCCGATGCCGAGCTTGCCGGTCAGTTCCTTCAGCGCGCCGGCCATGTCGAAAGCGTGCTGGCGCGATTCGAACTGGCACGGGCCGGCGATCAACGCCAAGGGCCCGCTGTTGTCGAAGACGACGTTGCCGACGGTTACCGACGAATTCGGCGCCAGCGAATTGGGCCCTTGCGGCTTGCTCATGGGGTCTCCCGGAAGATGAAAGCCGCGCCCTGCCCGGATGCCGGCTGCACGACAATTTCGTTGCCCGCTATATCGTGCCGGACGGCGTTGTCTGCAAGCAGCCTCGCGACAGTGCCGGCACTGCGGGCCGAAAAGACAATCGCGGCGAAGCGAACTCTTGTCGGCGCACCGGCCGGAATGTCGAAGCGCGCGGTGAAAGCCGCAGGATCCAGAACGGTCAGACGCGCATTCGGCAGGTCGAAGACCGCGCTGCTCTGCTGCTCCGAGCCAACCACTGTCGAGATCAGGCTGATCTGCGTGGAAGGCGCGTCGCTGATCGCGACGATTTCGGCAATGCCGGTCACGCCGTTGGCATGGGCCTGCAGTGCTGTACGGTCGATTTGAGGGGCGTTGATCCGCTCGCAAGCGAACAGAAAGGCGTCCATCGTCTCGGCGCCGGCGGCGAAAGCCAGTTTGAACGAGGCCATGTCGCTCTTTCCGGCCGTGTCGGTGAAGGCGCGGGAAAAGCTCAGTACGTCTCCCGCCGACAGGCCGGCTTTGATAAAGCGCGCATGGTCCGCATCGGCATCGTCGGTGGCCAGCACCACGGCGGAAAAGCCCTCATCGCCCAGCCTGGCGCGATTGAGCCGGTCGCGCGCGACAAAGACATTGCCACCGGCAAATGCCTCGTCTGCAGCCTGTTCATTCCCGACCGCCAGCGGTTCGAGGTAGGTGCCGTCGGCGAAGAAGACGCAGCAATTTTCGGTGCCGAAAGGGTGGATGCCGGTTGGTGCGACGATGAAGCCAAGCGATGTCAGCCGCGCCCGCGCCACGGCGAGGCTCGCCGTCGGCAGCACCAGATGGTCAAGCGGATGGGTCGTGCTGGTCATGCCGGCGCGGTGTGCATCATTCCCGAAATTGGTTCAAGGCCTCTTGCCGGCCCGATCAGGCCGCCGCCACGATATCGGCCGAATAGCGCAATTCGCGCAAGGGTTTGACCCGGCTGGTCGTCTCGGCATAGAGCGGGTGCGCCTTGTATGCGGCAAGCGCGGCATCGTCCTCGAACTCGGCATAGACGACCACGTCGATCGCATCCGACAGCGGATCGACCTTGGTGTTGAGCGTCACCTCGAAGAGGCTTGAATGCGGGATCTTGCCCAGTGTGAGCAAGCCCGTGCGCACGGCCTCGACATCGTCCTTGCGCCGCGCGCTGAAGAAAACGATATGCCGGATCACGCCTGCCTCCACGTTCGATTTGCGGCATGTTTTGTGTGAGCGGGACCGTCGCGTCAACCGCCACGATGTCGCGCCCGGCAATGCCGGCAGGCGACTTTGCAGAGGCGCAAAAAGCTAGGCTTTGCCGGTGACGTAGCGCACGACGCGCGACATCTCCCTGACCGTCGTGTCGAGATAGCGGCCCTGATTGTAGAGGCCGTCCCAGATCAGGAAAAAGGCGATGGCGGTGATGACGATGACGTAACGCATGGCTGAAACTAACGTATGTGGCTGTTCGTAACCACAGCGATTTCACCGGCGGTCGCTCGCCCTCACGGATTCTGGCCCCAGGCACGCCACCTGGGCCAGTGCCGGGCACGGCTTGCCTCTTGAAGTTCCCGTCGATGCGGTGGAAGATTGTGGCCAAAATTCACGCAGGCTACGGCGTTCGCGCCTGACGAATGAAAGTGGAGGATGTGGAGGCCGGCAGATCTTGCGCCGCCCCCGCGGAAGTCCAGGGGGGTGTGAGATGGCTGTCAGGGAATACAAAGGCATCGGCGACGCCATCAGGCTGGACGAACTCAATTTCGCCGAGATGGTCAAGGGCCTGCCGGCCAAGGCGCGCATGGTGCTGTCGGCGGCGATGAAATTGCCGCGCGGTTCGCTGAAGGTGAGGATGCCGGATGGCCGGGCGGTTCTTGTCGGCGGCAACGGACCCGGCCCGGATGCCGAACTGGTGTTGAAGAACTGGCGCCTGCCCGGCCGTGCCTTTTCCGGCGGCACCATCGGCGTTGCCGAATCCTACATGGACGGCGACTGGGAAAGCCCTGATGTAACCAGCTTCCTGGAACTGTTCGTCGTCAACTCGGCCGTTGGCGAACGCATTGCCGGCGGCGCCAGCTGGCTCATCAACACGGTCCAGCGCATCCGCCACTGGTTCAACGAAAACACCCGCACAGGCTCGAAGCGCAACATCTCGGCGCATTACGATCTCGGCAACGCCTTCTACAAGCAATGGCTCGATCCCAGCATGACCTATTCGTCGGCGCTCTATGCGACCGGCGCCAACGACCTGGAAAGCGCTCAGGCCGCCAAATACCGCGCGCTGGCCAAGGATACGGGCATCGGCAAGAAGGACCATGTGCTCGAGATCGGCTGCGGCTGGGGCGGTTTTGCCGAATTTGCCGCGCGCGAGATCGGCTGCCGCGTCACCGGCCTGACCATCAGCCGCGAACAGCACGATTTCGCCAAGGCGCGCATCCAGAAGGCGGGACTGTCTGACAAGGTCGACATCAAGCTGCAGGATTACCGAGACGAAACGGGCACTTACGACCGCATCGCCTCGATCGAGATGTTCGAGGCGGTCGGCGAAAAATATTGGCCGGTATTTTTCGGCAAGATGAAGGCATGCCTGAGGCCCGGCGGCACCGCCGGCCTGCAGATCATCACCATCAACGAGGCCGCTTACGACACCTATCGGGCGCGGCCGGATTTCATCCAGCGCTATGTCTTCCCAGGCGGCATGCTGCCGACGCCGTCGATCCTGAAGACGCTGGGCAGCGACCATGGCCTTGCCCATCTGCGCGAGCGCGTCTTTCCGGACGACTATGCCCGCACGCTTGCCGAATGGCGCAACCGCTTCTGGGCGTCGTGGGAAAAGATCGTCCCGCTCGGCTTCGACGACCGCTTCAAGAAGCTTTGGGAATTTTATCTCCACTATTGCGAAGCCGGCTTCAGGGCCAGCTACATCGACGTGCGCCAGGTGGTCTACAAGGCCTGATCCGAAGCGTGATTGAGCGGGCGTATGCCCGCTCGTTTCCCTGTTACCTGCGCGTTTGCCTCAAAGCAGGATGCGATACTTCGCAAACCCGGATTCGCCCTCGCCGGCCGGCTCGATCTTGAGCGATTTCACCCCAAATATGAAATCCTTCGCTTTGGGGCCGGTCTCGAACACGACGCTGGTGCCGGGCAGCGGCGTGAACGACCAATTGTCGTCGGCCGAGGGGTTGATCGTGCCTTCGCTGACGACGTAGCGCACGATCACGTCGCGGTTGGTGTCCGGCGCCTCGTAGATGATCTTCGAGGCATTGATGTCGGGGAAATTGCCGCCACCGCCGGCGCGGTAATTGTTGGTGGCGACGACGAATTTCGCTGCCGGATCAATCGGCTTGCCGTCGAAGCTGAGGCCGACGATGCGGTTCGAGCCGGCATTGGCGACGCCACCCTTGGCATCGTATTTCGGCAGCTGCGACAGGTCTATTCCGTAGCTGACGCCATCGATCACATCGAAATTGTAGGACGGGAATTCGGTGTCGATGAGCGCCTGGTCGGCTTTGCCCGGCTCGATCTTCCTGAAAATGCCGGCCGACATTTCCAGCCATTCCTTCACTTGCGCGCCGGTGATTTCGACGGCACGAACCGTGTTCGGATAGAGATAGAGGTCGGCGACGTTCTTGATGGCGATGTCGCCCACCGGCACGTCGGTATAGTAGTCGGCGCCGTTGCGCCCGCCGGCCTTGAAGGGCGCCGCCGCCGACAGCAGCGGCACGTCCTTCCACTGCGTGCTTTTTAATATGTCCTTGAGGTACCAGCTCTGCGCCTGGTTGACGATCTGCACCGACGGATCGTCGGCGACCAGCGCGAAATAGGAATAGAGCGGCGCCGAGGTCTTGCCGACCGGTCGGCGGACATAGGCAAGTGTCGCCTCATGGTCCGCCTTCAGCGCATCGACGACGCGCTGGTCGTCCGCCACCGTCGGCTTGTTTGCCTTGTCGACGCGCTGGTAGATCGGCCTTGCCTCCGATGTGGCCGAGGCTACGCGCCATTTCGATCCGTCCCGTTCCAGAAGCAGATCGATCAGTCCCATATGCGAGCCCCAGAAACCGCCCATCACGGCGGGCTTGCCCTGCAGCGTGCCTTTCTCGGTGTCGACGCCTTCGAGCGCCTGAAAATCCTTCTTGCCGGGGAAGACGAGATGCTGATGGCCGGTGAACACCGCATCGATGCCTTCGACGCCGGCGACGAAGAAGGAGGCGTTCTCCATGCCGTCGCCCTGCTTGATATCGATGCCGGAATGCGAGAGCGCGATGACGATGTCGGCGCCCTCCTCCTTGATCTGCGGCACCCATGCCCTGGCCGCCTCGACGATGTCGCGCGTCCTGACATTGCCTTCCAGGTTCTTCAGGTCCCAGACCATGATCTGCGGCGGCACAAAGCCGATGATGCCGATCTTGATCGGCTGCTCGGCGCCCGACCCGTCCTTGATCTTCTTGTCGAGGATGACATAGGGCCTGAGGTAGAGCTTGTCGTCGCGCGGTTTGGCGGCAAGCTCGGTGCCGCGGATCAGATTGGCGCAGACGAAGGGGAAATTGGCTCCGGCCAGCACCTTGTCGAGGAACGACAGGCCGTAATTGAACTCGTGATTGCCGAGCGTCGAGCATTCATAGCCCAGCAGGTTCATGCCCTTCATGATCGGATGCAGATCGCCTTCCTTGAGGCCCTTCTCATAGGCGATGTAATCGCCCATCGGATTGCCCTGCAAAAGATCGCCATTGTCGATCAGCATCGCATTGGTGGCTTCCTTGCGCACCGCCGCGATCAGTGAGGCCGTCCGTGACAGGCCCATCGTGTCGTTGGCTTTGTCGGCGTAGTAGTCGTAAGGCAGCACATTCACATGAATGTCGGTGGTCTCCATGATCCTCAGATGCGCCTGATTGGCCTGCGCGCGGGCGGAAAACGGATGCAGCATGATCAGCGCCCCGCTGGCGGCCGTACCGGCAAGAAAACTACGGCGGGAGACGGGGTAATTGAGATGCGGCATTGGTTTTCCTTCCCAGCGACGTGACAAGATCCCAGCCCCGGGCGGAAGCTTCGCGCCGAAAACCGGCCATGTCCATCGGGAAGTCAGTCGATCAGCAAAAGGTGACGGCTGGATGAATATCCTTGGCCGCGGTTGAGAACCTCAGCCCTTGTCATCGTCGCCCTGGGTGATCAGCCGCGCGCTGCGCTGGCCGGTGAAATAGATCCATAGCCAGCTAAGCGACACCGAGAGCCGGTTGCGGAAACCGATCAGGAAGTAGATATGCGCCACGCCCCACAGCCACCAGGCAAGCCATCCCGTGAGCTTGATCGAGCCGAAATCGATCGCGGCTGCCCACTTGCCGATCGTCGCCAGGTCGCCGGCATGTTTGTAGCGGAAAGGCCGCGGCGCGCCATCGCCGGCCAGCCGCGCCCTGATCGTCGCGGCGACATGCTTGCCCTCCTGCTTGGCCGAGGGCGCCACGCCGGGCACCGGTTTGCCGTCCGGCCGCAAGACATGCGCGGTGTCGCCGATGACGAAGATTTCAGGACTGTTCGGCACGGTCAGATCGGGCTCGACCATTACCCTGCCCGCCCGGTCCACCGGCGCGCCCAGCCACTCTCCCGCGGGTGAAGCCGCCACGCCGGCGGCCCACAGGATGGTTCGCGCCGGCAGATGCGTATCGCCAAAGACGACGCCTTCGGCATCGAGGCGCGTGACGGCGCGGCCAAGCTCGACCGTGACGCCCCGCCGCTCCAGCGCCTTGCGCGCATAGTCGGACAGCTTTGGCGCGAAATTGGCTAGGATCCTGTCTCCGGCCTCGACCAGCACCACACGCGCCTCACGCGTGTCGATGTTGCGGAATTCGCCGCGCAGCGTTTCATGCGCGAGTTCGACAATGGTGCCGGCAAGCTCCACGCCGGTCGGGCCGCCGCCGACGATGACCAGTGTCAGCAGTGCCTGGCGCTTGGCCGGATCGGTCTCGCGCTCGGCCTGCTCGAAGGCGAGCAGGATGCGCCGCCGAATGGTGGTTGCGTCTTCAAGCGTCTTCAGCCCGGGCGCGAAAGGCTCCCATTCGTCGTGGCCGAAATAAGCATGACGCGCGCCGGTGGCGAGCACCAGCGTGTCGTAGGGAACAGAACTGCCGTCCTCAAGCAGCACGCGTTTGCCTGGACGGTCGACGCCGGTGACGTTGCCGAGCAGCGTCGTCACGTCCTCGCGCTTGCGCAGCAGATGACGGATCGGCCAGGCAACTTCCGAGGTCGCCAGCGAGGTGGTCGCCACCTGGTAGAGCAGCGGCTGGAAAAGGTGATGGTTGCGCTTGTCGATCATGGTGATGCGCACGGGTGCGCCGGCCAGCGCCCGCGTGAGTTCGAGACCGCCGAACCCTGCGCCGACGACAACGACATGATGGCTGGTTTCACTCATCGCATTCACCCCTGTTTGTCTCCCTCTATCTAGCGATTTTTGTGCACCGCAACAATGTCGCGGCGAGCTAGATTGCCGCTTAAGGCTGCCCAGGACTCGTCGCCGGATGTCGCGAATGCCTATGTCGGCAAGCATGGACGGGTATAGCCTTGCAGGCTGGAACCACGGGAGTGAAGCATGGCCAACGACGATGACAAAGATGGCAAAGGGCGGGGGCAATATTCTTCGCCGCCTTGCTTCATGCACGAACTCGATCCGGAATTTCGCGCGCCATTGACCGACTGGACCGATGTGCGCCGTTGGCGCAAGGCCGAGCGCGAGCGTCTGATCGCGGCACGGTTGGCGGTTTCCGCCGATGCGCGGGTGGCGATGTCGCGGGCTATCGCCGAAGGGCTCGACGCGGCAATCGGCGACATTGCCGGCCGCATGGTCAGCCTCTATTGGCCGTTTCGCGGCGAGCCGGACCTGCGGCCGTGGATGGCGTCGATCAACGAACGCGGCGGCCGCACGGCGCTGCCCATCGTGATCGAGAAAGGCCAGCCGCTGATCTTCCGCGCTTATGTGCCCGGCGACCGGCTGGAAAAAGGCATCTGGAACATCCCGATCCCGGCCGAAGGCGAGCCGGTGCTGCCCGACATCGTCATCTCGCCGATCGTCGGCATCGACCCGCGAAACTACCGCCTGGGCTATGGCGGTGGCTTCTTCGACCGCACGCTGGCTGCCATGCCGTTCAAGCCATTGGTCATCGGCGTCGGCTACGAACTGCAGCGCATAGCCACCATCTACCCGCAGCCGCACGACATCCCGATGGACCGGCTGGTGACCGAGGCTGCTCAGGGCTAGGCCAGTTCCGGCTTCATGCCCATGGCGGTCCGGTCGACGATCTCGCGCAAGGCGAACGATGAGTTGATCTTGGTCACATGCGGCATCGCCGACAGCCACTCCTTGTGGATGCGCTCATAGTCGACCAGGTCCTTGGCGGCGATGCGCAGGATGTAGTCGTATTCGCCCGACATCAGGTGGCACGACAGCACATTCGGGCAGCGCTTGATCGCCGCCTCGAAATCCGACAGCGTCTTTTCGAACTGCCCCGACAGCGATATGTGCACGATCGCCGTCATCTGGTGGCCGAGCGCGGCATTCGAAAGCCGGGCATGATAGCCGCGGATGGTGCCGGATTTCTCCAGATTGTCGAGCCGGCGCGAACAGGCCGACTGCGACAGGCCGACCCTTTCAGCGAGCGCCGCATTGGGTATGCGGCCATCCTTCTGCAGTGCCTCGAGAATGGCGATATCGATCCTGTCGAGCGGCATTTACAGTGATTCCTGCGAAAATTATGCAATTTCGCGCAACGATTATCGAAACACGTCACCTCGCGCAAGCGCATTCGCAAACACCTGCGCAACGATTCGTGGTTCACTCGGTTGATACAGGGAACGAGCCCGAAGGGCCGGATCAGGAGAAGACTATGCGCGTCGGCTGCCCCAAGGAAATCAAGAACCACGAATACCGAGTCGGCCTGACGCCGGGCTCCGTCCGCGAATATGTCGCGCATGGCCATGAAGTGCTGGTCGAAAGCGGCGCCGGCGCCGGCATCGGCGCCGATGACAATGCCTACCGCGCCGCCGGCGCCACCATCGCCAGGACCGCCGCCGACGTGTTCGCCAAGTCCGACATGATCGTCAAGGTCAAGGAGCCGCAGCCCAACGAATGGGCGCAGCTGCGCGAGGGCCAGATCCTCTACACCTATCTGCACCTGGCCCCGGATCCGGAGCAGACCAAGGGCCTGCTCGCGTCCGGCGTCACCGCAATCGCCTATGAGACCGTAACCGACGACCGCGGCGGNCACGCCGCTCTTCCGATCGGGACCCGGACCGGAAGCGCAAAACGCAGCTTGCCGGCGCGGCCATGCTCGGCGGCGGCGTCGTCGGCCTGCATGCCGCCCGCATGGCGGTCGGCCTCGGCGCCGACGTCACCATCATCGACCGCTCGATCCCGCGCCTGCGCCAGCTGGACGACCTCTTTACCGGCCGCGTCCACACCCGCTACTCCACAGTCGAGGCGCTTGAGGAAGAATGCTTCTCGGCCGACATCGTCGTCGGCGCCGTGCTCATCCCGGGTGCTGCTGCACCCAAGCTGGTCACTCGCGAAATGCTGTCGGGCATGAAGAAGGGCTCGGTGCTGGTCGACGTCGCTATCGACCAGGGCGGCTGCTTCGAGACTTCGCACGCCACCACCCATGCCGAGCCGACCTATGAGGTCGACGGCGTGATCCATTACTGCGTCGCCAACATGCCGGGCGCCGTGCCGGTGACCTCGGCGCACGCGCTCAACAACGCGACGCTGCATTATGGCCTGCAGCTGGCCGACAAGGGCCTGAAAGCGCTGGTCGACGACCACCATTTGCGCAACGGCCTCAATGTCCACAGGGGCAAGATCACCAATCGCGCCGTCGCCGAAGCACTCGGCTATGAGCTGGTCGAACCGAAAGTGGTTCTGGCTGCCTGACAGACGCCTTAATCGACTCAAGCAGTTCTGCCTCCCTCACCCGCCGGTTGCGCCGGCGGGTTTTTTATTGGCCGCGTGCTCACAAATTGCGGGCTCTAAGGCAACATCACGGCGAAACGGCCCGGCTTGGCGGTGCTTTTGCCTGCCGATGTGGCATTTTTGTCATTCCAATATTGGCGAGCGTCCTGTTAGAACACGGACGGGTTTGTTCTTATGCTAAGGGGCTAAAATGTTCATCTCTGCTAAATCCGTTCTTCTCGGGGCCGTTTCGGCAATGGCTTTGATATCGGTAGCGCATGCCGCCGATGTTGTGCAGCCGGTGGAAGAACCTGCCGGTTTCAACTGGAGCGGCGCCTATGTCGGCATCGGCGGCGGCTTCGGCGCCACCGTGCATCGCATCAGCGTCGACCCGGTGATCGACTTCAACGGGATCGGCGGCAACGGCGTGTTTGGCGAAATTACCGCCGGCTACGACTATATGGTCTCCGAGCGCTTCCTGCTCGGTGGCTTCATCGACGCCAACATCGGGAATATCGGTCCGTCGATCAGCCTTCCGGGCGCTGATATCGACCTGACGAACGCTTATGGCTTCGACGTCGGCTTGCGCGCCGGCTATCTCTTGAACCCCGATACGCTCGGCTATGTGCTCGGCGGCTACACCTGGAACCATTTCAAGCTCGAGGGTTCGGGCTTTGCCGACGGTCTCGATTTCACGGAGAACCGTGGCGGCTATGTCGTCGGCGTTGGCATGGAAACCGTGCTGCGCGGCAACTGGACGATTAAGACCGAGTACCGCTACGCCAACTATGGCGACGACTCGGTGGCTGACCTCGGCATTATTGGCGGCCCGGGAACCTCTCTGGATGTCGAGCCATCCAGCCACACCTTCCACATCGCGGCCAACTACCGCTTCGGCGCCCAGGATGGCGGTCTTGAAAATGCGATTCATNGCGGCGAAGGCGTGTTCGGCGAGGCGAGCATCGGTTACGACCATGATTTCGGCGGCTGGGTCGCCGGCGTTCTGGTCGACGCCCGCTATTCCGGCATACGCTCGAAGCTGGACATTCCGGGTGGGTCGATCAAGGGCGATACCGACTATGGCTTCGATGCCCTGGCCCGCATCGGCGCCAAGGTCAACGAATCGACGCTGGCCTATGTCCTCGGCGGTTACAGCTGGCAGCATTTCGACCTGCATGCCTCCTCGCCCGTTGGCGACATCGTCGACTGGGGCTCGAGCGGCTTCTCGGTCGGTGGCGGCCTGGAAACGGCCGTTTCCAGCAACATGACGCTTGGTCTCGAATACCGCTATTCGCAGTATGAGAAAGAGGATTTCGGGTCGGACGGCTTCCTCACCGACGAGCCTTCCTTCCAGACCGTTCGCGTCGGCGCGAAGTATAAATTCAACTAAACGCCGCACACACACACGGCAAAGGCCCGTCGGTCAATTCCGGCGGGCTTTTTCTTTGCGCAAAATTCCTGGCGCCGGCATTGAACAGGCTGGCGGACAACAAAAAAGCGGAGCCAAAGCCCCGCTTCCTCGTTGTCGAGATCGCCGCCGGTTCATCCGCGGTCGGCAAACCCATCGACACTCGTCTTTTAATGGACGAATGCGACGGGAGTGCGACAGTTCACCGGCAGTCGGCGCGCCACCAGGCCGGCGACAATCGCGGCGCTTGTGTGAAGTGCTTCACATCAGCCATTCGAAAAACATGTGCAGACAGGGATGCCAACTTGACGGCTCGTGCCGTCACACGGTTCCCAACTGCCCGCCAGACCACCGGCGGGCATCTTTTTGTCAGAAACGCTCGATGCGGCACTGATAACAATTGTTGCGCGCCGAGCGGACGTGGACATAGGCGATGTCAGCGCGCTCAAACAGCGTCTCTGCCCGCGCCGCAATGCCGCCAGTCGGAATGACGCCGCCGCTGCCATAGACGATGCGGTCATCCGCACCATAGCCGCGCACGATATAGCCGCTGCTCTCAAGCATCTCTGGAAGCGCTTCCGTCTCGGCTGCGCGTTCGCATTCCTGCGCATGCAGGAAGATCGGTCCTGTCTCGGCGTAAGGCTGCAACGCCGGAAATGGCCGATAGGCCATGATCAGATAGCCATCGCCTTCGGCGACGTTTCTCAGGCAATGCCGGCACGGCACCCCGTCGCCATCTGAAACCTTCCGCTCCGGCGTTTGCCCGTAGGCGTCCGGCCCGCCGCGCTGCAGCGCTCTCACATCTTCTGTCGGCAAGGCTTTGAACTGGACGGTCATGGCTAAATCTCCGGTGTGGTTGACCGGAAATTATGCCCCCGCCGAGGTGCTTCCCACCCGATTCCTGTCAACTGTCAGCAGCCCGGCCAGTCTCAGGCCGGACTGCTTCGGCATTGGGCAGGTCCCGCGCCGGCTCAGCGGATGAAATCGTCGAAGCGGCGCAGCGTCACCCGGCGCCTGCGCCAGTTCTCGTCCTGGGTCGGCACGAGCAGGAATTCCTCGCCATGAACGGTCGGTTCGGCCTTCAGTCGGAGAAAGTCACGGCCGCATGACGCTGGCCGAGCGCTCGGCGAACGACAGCGGATGCACGGTCTCCTTCTTTTGCGCCACCGGCGCAAAACCGAGCTTCTGGTAGAGCGGCAAGGCAGCCGGATGGTCGAGCGTGCAGGTCTGCACCGTTACCCGTTTCGGCCCATACGACCATGCTGCGGCAATCGCCGCACCGAGGAACCAACGGCCGATGCCTTGCCCGGTCGCATGTTCCATCATACCGAAATAAGCGAGCTCGACCTCTTCCGGCAGATGCGGCTTGAGGTCGAAGAACCCGGCTGGCGCGCCGTCAAGATAAAGCACCCGGATGTCGCGGTCCTCGCGGTGGATCCCGGCGGCAAGCTCGTCATCGTCCAGCCTCAGCACATTGACCCAGTGCCATTTGCGCCCGACCCGATCCATCAGATAGCGGTAGAAATGCAGCGGAATGTCCTTGGTCCTGAGCAGCGCGATCTGCCTGTTGTAGGGCAAGGGCGGCGAATAGGCCGGCGGCACATGCATTTCCAGAAACGTGACCGTAACCTCGATGTCGTCCAGCGCGCCATTTTCCATTGCCATCATTCCTTGCCCGTCACCACGGGCGTGTCTGCCAGCCCGCCCCATTCCGTCCATGAGCCGTCATAAAGGCGGTTGTCGGTGTGGCCGAGCGTCTCCAGCGCCAGAGTGACGACAGCCGCCGTGATGCCGGAACCGCAAGAGGTGACGACCGGTTTCGACAGATCGATACCGGCATCCTCAACGGCCTTGCGCAACTGGTCCTTCGACAACAGCGCGCCATCCTGTGACAGCGCCGAATAAGGCAAATTGTGCGCGCCGGGCATGTGGCCGGAGCGAACACCCGCGCGGGGCTCTGGCTCGGCGCCGGTGAAGCGGCCCGCGCCTCGGGCGTCCGCAATCTGGCTCTCGCCAGTCTCGACGATGCGGCGCATGTCGGCAAGGCTGGCGACGCGAGCGGCATCGAAATCGGCATGAAACACATTCGGCGCGATCTTGGTCGGCTCCGCCGTCACCGGCCGGCCCGCCGCCTTCCAGCGGTCGAAGCCGCCGTCGAGCACATAGACCTGGAACACGCCCATGACGCGGAACATCCACCAGGCGCGCGGCGCCGAGAAGAAACCCGGACCGTCATAGACGACAATGGTGTCGTCGGCCGAAATTCCCATGGCGCCTACATATTGCGCGAAATGCTGTGGCGAGGGCAGCGTGTGCGGCAGCTTGGCATCAGGATCGGAGGCCGCATCATGATCGAAGAATCGCGCACCCGGAATATGCGCAGCCTCATACTCGGCGCGCGCATCGCGCTTCTGCGCCGGCAGATACCAGGATGCATCGACGATCGTCAGGCCGGGCTCGCCAAGACGGCTCTGCAACCAGTCCGCATCGACGGTGAAAGGGCTGTCATCGGCCATTGTTCTTCTCCTGCTCCGCCTTGGCGAAGCATTGCTTCCTGTTGACCATGATCTTCCCCGAAAACCAGCTTCCACTTTTCGGGATCATGGTTCGTTCAAGCTACCGGCATTGGTCCGAAGCGAATGCGAAAACGCCGGTTTTCGCGGCCCTTCTTCTCGATCTTGCCGATATGGATTTCACCGACTTCGCCGGTGCTTTTGACATGGGTGCCGCCGCAGGGCTGGCTGTCGATCGAAGCGTTGTCGCCGATGCAGACCAGGCGGATCTTGCCGGTGCCGGCGGGCGGCCGGACAGTCTTGGATTTCACCAGGCCAGGATTGGCTGCCAGTTCCTCGTCGGTGATCAGCCTGATGAAGATCGGATGATCGGCTCGCACCAGTTCCATCAGCCCGGCGGTGACGTCTTCCCTGGTGAAGCCGGCATCGGGAGCGTCGAAGTCGACGCGGCTGTCATCTTCGGAAACCGCAGCACCGGTAATCGGAAACGGACAGACGACGGTGAGCAAATGGCAAGCTGCGTGCATGCGCATCAGGAGATGCCGCCGCTCCCAGTCGATGGCGAGTTTCACCCGCTCGCCGACCTCGGGTGCCGGCTGCTCCGGCGCCGGCACATGGATGATCTCGTCCTTGGTCTCGCCGGTGATGGTGGCGGCAATGGCGATGCGGCTGCCGTCGGCGCGCTCTAATGTTCCGGTATCGCCAGGCTGGCCGCCCGATGTGGCATAGAAGATGGTCCGGTCGAGAATGATGCCGCCGCGCTCGTTGATGGCGACAACAGTGGCGTCGGCCGCTCTGAGATAGGCGTCGTCGCGAAACAGCGCTTCTGTTCTGTGCGCCATCAGGCGACCTTCTCATACGGCACCGGAATTGTGCTGCGCTCATCCATCCAGCCCGGCACCGGCAGGTTCTTCTCGCGCAGGAATTCCGGGTTGAACAGCTTCGACTGGTAGCGCGTGCCATAGTCGGCAAGGATAGTCACGATGGTGTGGCCGGGGCCAAGCTCGCGCGCCAGCCGTATCGCGCCGGCAATGTTGATGCCGGTCGAACCGCCGACGCACAGGCCTTCTTCCTGGATCAGGTCGAAGACGATCGGCAGCGCTTCCTCGTCCGGCACCTGGAACGAGAAGTCCGGCGTGAACCCATCGAGATTTGCCGTGATGCGCCCCTGCCCTATCCCTTCGGTGATCGAGCTGCCGTCGGACTTCAATTCGCCACTCGTGTAGAAGGAATAGAGCGCCGCACCCAGCGGATCGGCGAGCGCGATCTTGACGTTGCTGCTCCTGGCCTTCAGCCCGAAGGCGACGCCGGCCAGCGTTCCGCCCGAACCCACCGCCGAGACGAAACCGTCGACCTTGCCGCCGGTCTGCGTCCAGATTTCTTCCGCCGTGGTGCGGATATGGCCGTCGCGATTGGCAACGTTGTCGAACTGGTTGGCCCAGATCGCGCCGTTCGGCTCCGACCTCGCCATCTGCTCGGCTAGCCGCCCGGACAGTTTCACGTAGTTGTTGGGGTTCTTGTAAGGCACCGCCGGCACTTCGATCAGCTCGGCGCCAAGCAGCTTGATCGTGTCCTTCTTTTCCTGGCTCTGGGTGTCGGGAATGACGATCACTGTGCGATAGCCCAGCGCCTTGGCAACCAGCGTCAGGCCGATGCCGGTATTGCCGGCCGTGCCTTCGACGATGACCCCGCCCGGCTTCAACAGCCCGCGCTGTTCGGCGTCGCGGATTATGAACAGGCCGGCGCGATCCTTGACCGACTGGCCGGGGTTCATGAACTCGGCCTTGCCCAGGATCTCGCAGCCGGTCTGCTCCGAGGCCTTGTTGAGGCGGATCAGGGGCGTGTTGCCGATCGCTTCGATCACAGAACGGGGCATCCGGGATTCCTTATGTAGCTGCGGCGAGACCCTAGAAACCCGAAGCTTGCGTTTCAAGGTAAGAATTCGCCTGGTCCAGAGCATGATGCCGAAAAGTGTGAGCGGTTTTCGGCCGACATCAACTCTATTCCCTTGATTCAGAGTCGGATGATGGCAGGTCTGTTCGATCTGCCATCATCCGACGCTGGGCGCATTTCGGGCACTGCAATCTCCCGCGGCCGGACATCGCGCGATGACGATCATTTCAACCAGTACGGAAAAGCGCTCTTTTCATTCGATTTTTTCACCGCTAGAGCACTAATGACAGATCGGCAGGGCGCAGAATGACACTTTACCGGGCCAACCCGAAGCACGGCGTCGCCTGGATAACCGGCGGCAGCAGCGGCATCGGCCGTGCGCTGGCAAAGGACCTCGCGGCAAAGGGCTTTGTCGTCGCGGTCACCGCACTCGACGGCGACCCACTCGACGCGCTCATCGTCGAGACGGCGCAGATGCCGGGACGTGTCGTGGCCTACCCTTGCGACGTCACCGATGAGCCGCGCATGGCAAGCACGGTGGCGGCGATTGAAAAGGAGCTCGGGCCGATCGTGCTCGCCGTCTTCAACGCCGGCAACTACATCGCCACGCCCGGCGAAGACCTCAGGGTCCGCGACTTTCGCCAGACCTTCGAGGTCAACTATTTCGGTATCATCAATGGCCTCGTCCCGCTCATGGAGCGCATGCGCATCCGTGCGCGCGGCCATATCGTGCTTGTCGGATCGGTCACAGCCTATTTCGGCTGGCCGACCACGGCGGCCTATGGCGGCTCGAAGGCGGCGATCAACATCCTGGCCGAGTCGCTGAAATACGATTTCG
Source organism: Mesorhizobium sp. L103C105A0 (assembly GCF_000502215.1). Lineage (NCBI taxonomy): Bacteria > Pseudomonadati > Pseudomonadota > Alphaproteobacteria > Hyphomicrobiales > Phyllobacteriaceae > Mesorhizobium > Mesorhizobium sp. L103C105A0. The sequence continues at coordinate 66,535 of NZ_AYXF01000017.1, forward strand.
ACAAGATGAATGTCCGGATCCAGGTGATGAATCCGGGCTTCATCGACACCCCGCTGACCGAAAAAAACATGCTGCCAATGCCGGGACTGATGCCGGTCAACCGCGCCTCGCGCCGCATGCTGCGCGGCATCGAGCATGGCGGCTTCGAGGTTACCTTCCCTCACCGGCTGAGCTGGGGGCTGAAGCTGCTGGCACTGCTGCCAAGGCCAGTCTGCCGGTGGTTCATCAGCACGGCGACCCGCTGGACAGGGCGGCCGCTGAATTTCGACCGCAAGCCGCCGAACGAATAGCTGTCCACAGCCCGGCTGTTGCCTGACTGCACCGGCCGCCATAGGCTTTAGAATTGTTGTGGTGTCTGAGATGGGGCGACGGATCGTGCTTGCGGTGCTGGGCGTCGTCATCATCCTTGTCCTGGCCCTCCTGCTTGGTCCGCGCGTTCCCGTCGACACAACAATCAGCTTCGACCCCAAGGTGATCGGCGACGATCCGCAAGCGTATATCGCGCGTGAAGAGGCTACCGTTCCCAACGTCCGCGACGCGCTCGAGAAAGAAATCATCTGGGCCGATCCGATGGTTCACGCCAGGACGGCATTGGCGATCGTCTATATCCATGGCTTTTCGGCATCGAAGGGCGAGGTTCGCCCGCTGGCCGACGAGGTCGCCGACCAACTCGACGCCAACCTTTTCTACACCCGCCTCACCGGTCATGGTCAGGACGGCGCTGCTATGGCGCAAGGCAGCGTCAATGCCTGGATCAACGACTATGAGGAGGCGCTCGCCATCGGCCGGGCCATCGGCGACAAGGTGATCGTCATCGGCACCTCGACCGGTGGATCGCTGGCGGCATGGGCGGCGACTGAGCCTGGCGCATCGGACGGCGTCGCTGCAATCGCATTCATCTCGCCGAATTTCGGCGTCAGGGCTGCAGGCGCCGAGCTGCTGACCATGCCCTGGGGCAGGCAGATCGCCGAGTTCGTCGGCGGCAAGGAGCGCAGCTTTACGACCCGCAACGCGCTGCACGAGAAACTCTGGACGCACACCTATCCAATGGCGGCCGTGCTACCGATGGCGGCGCTGACCAACCTTGCCTACGCAGCGCCTGTGGAGAAGGCAACCATACCGGCGCTGTTCATCTTCTCGGATTCCGACAAGGTGGTGCGCCAGGATCGCACCCGCGAAATCGCCGGCCGCTGGGGCGCACCGCATGAACTGGTGCCCGTCGACGACAATGGCGATCCCGACAACCACGTCATTGCCGGCGACGCGCTGTCGCCCTCGACCACGGCATTCCTGGCGCAGCGGATCGTCGTGTGGGTTCAGGCAACTACCGGGCAGCCCTAAACGAAAAAGGACGGCCGAAGCATTGCCCCGGCCGTCCTCATATTCAATCGTCAGCAATCAAGCCAGGCTCGACGAGCCTGACCGGTTCGTCTGATCAGGCAGCCCGCGCCGCGGGCCGCTTGCCGCCGAAGCGGCGCTTGTTGTTGCCCTTGAAGGCCTTGGCGCCTTCCGGCTTGCGCTCGCTTGCACCCGCAAAGGCCGGCTTGTCACCAAAACGCTTCTTGGCGAAGCCGTTGTTCTGGCCACCGGGCCGCCTGCCGTCGCGACGGCCATTGCGGTCGTTGCGATCATTGGCGGGCTCGAAGCGCTCGTTCTTTTCGGCCGGATTGCGCACCGGATCCGGGCTGCCGAGATGGTCGGCAACGATCGGCAGCTTGCTGCGGATGATGCGCTCGACCTGACGCAGCTTGCTGTTTTCGGAAGGATCGCAAAGCGTGATGGCGATGCCGTCCATGCCGTTACGGCCGGTACGGCCGATGCGGTGGACATAGCTTTCGGCCTCATCCGGCAGGTCGAAATTCACCACATGGCTGATGCCGGGAACGTCAATGCCGCGCGCCGCGATGTCGGTCGCCACAAGAATGCGCACCGAGCCCTCGCGGAAATCGTTGAGCGCCTTCTGGCGGGCGTTCTGCGACTTGTTGCCGTGGATGACGGCGGCCTTGAAGCCGTCGCGTTCGAGGTCCTTGGTCACCCGGTCGGCGCCATGTTTGGTGCGCGAAAAGATGATGACGGACTTCATCGCTTCGTCGGCGAGCATCGTCGACAGCACCTGGCGCTTCTGCTTGGTGCGGGCAAAGACAACGCCCTGCACGATTTCGGCAGCAGCGGTGCTCTGCGGCGCGACTTCGACGCGGATCGGGTTCTTCAACAGGCCCTTCGCCAGTTCGGCGATTTCATTGGGCATGGTGGCCGAGAACAGCACCGTCTGACGGTCGGGCGCGGTCGCCTTGGCGATCCGCTTGACGTCGTTGATGAAGCCCATGTCGAGCATGCGGTCGCCCTCGTCGAGCACCAGCCATTTGGTGTCGGAAAGGATGAGGTCGCCCTCGCGCACCAGGTCGGTCAGGCGGCCGGGCGTGGCGATCAGGATGTCGACGCCGGGCGCAACCTTCTTCACCTGGCTGAAGCGCGAGACGCCGCCAAGCACGAGAGCGGTTGAGACATGCGCGCCCTTGGCGAGGATCTTGATGGTGTCCTCGATCTGGACGGCGAGTTCGCGCGTCGGCGCCAGGATCAGCGCACGGGTGGTCTTGGCCCGGCGCTTGGTGCCGAGCGCGATGATCTTCGACAGGATCGGCAGCGCGAAGGCCGCGGTCTTGCCGGAGCCGGTCTGGGCGATGCCGAAGATATCACGGCCTTCCATCTGCGGCGGGATCGCCTGCGTCTGGATCGGCTTCGGCTCGGTGAAGCCGGCGCCATGCGTCGCCTTGAGCAGCGCGCCGGTGATCCCAAGAGCTGCGAAACCGGTAAGGTCCGCAGTGGTGCCGGTCGAGATTGCGTTACCGGCTGAGGTGTTTTCGTCGGTCAAAATAGTCTTCTTTCACGCGGTCTTGGCCGCAAACATCGATGGCGGCAGGGCGCAACCTGCCGTCGAAAAATTTGATATGAAACGACAAGGCGGGCGGACGGTAACGTCCACTCGGCTGCGCTGTCGTGCCCGCAGGCGTCATGCCACGGGGCTCTTTCGCCACTTCGTGATGTATCGGAAAGAGAGGCCGATATACCGGAAAGAGGGAAAACAGACGCAACCAGTCTCATTTGTCGAGAAGGCCGGAATCTCCGGCCCAAGCGCCTATGGGCTGCATATGGCTGAGTTCGCTCCGGAATGCAAGGGGCCACATGTTGCAGCGCAATAATCGAGGCCGAAAGCGGCGCTTGCACACGCCTGCAGGCATCATTACCACAAATGCAGCTGCCATTTCTGGAGACCGAGCGATGAAGGACGTGCTGAAGGAACTCGAGCGCCGCCGCGAGATCGCCCGCATGGGTGGCGGCCAGGCCCGCATCGACGCCCAGCACAAGAAGGGCAAGCTGACGGCGCGCGAACGTATCGAGGTCTTTCTCGACGAAGGCTCGTTCGAGGAGTTCGACATGTATGTCGAGCATCGCTCGACCGACTTCGGCATGGAGAAAACCAAGATCGCCGGCGATGGTGTCGTCACCGGCTGGGGCACCGTCAATGGCCGTCCGGTCTATCTCTTCGCCAAGGACTTTACCGTCTTCGGCGGCTCGCTGTCGGAGGCGCACGCCGAAAAGGTCATCAAGGTGCAGGAGATGGCGCTGCGTAATCGCGCGCCGATCATCGGCATCTACGACGCCGGCGGCGCCCGCATCCAGGAAGGCGTGGCGGCGCTAGGCGGCTATGCCGAGATCTTTCAGCGCAACGTGCTCGCATCCGGCGTCATTCCTCAGATTTCCGTGATCATGGGCCCGTGCGCCGGCGGCGACGTCTATTCGCCTGCGATGACCGACTTCATCTTCATGGTGCGCGACACCTCTTACATGTTCGTCACCGGGCCGGATGTGGTCAAAACGGTCACCAACGAGACGGTGACGGCCGAGAGCCTTGGCGGCGCGTCCGTCCACACGACGAAATCCTCGATCGCCGATGGCGCCTACGACAATGACGTCGAGGCGCTGTTGCAGATGCGCCGGCTGGTAGACCTTTTGCCCGCGTCAAATACGTCGGAGCTTCCTGAGATCGAGTGCTACCAGTCGGTCACCGACCATGATCTGTCGCTCGACCGGCTGATCCCAGACAACGCCAACAAGCCTTACGACATCAAGGAGCTGATCCTCAAAGTTGCCGATGAAGGCGATTTCTTCGAGATCCAGCAGAACTTTGCCAAGAACATCGTCACCGGTTTCGGCCGCGTCGAAGGCCGCACCGTCGGCTTCGTCGCCAACCAGCCGATGGTGCTGGCCGGCGTGCTCGATTCCGACGCAAGCCGCAAGGCGGCGCGCTTCGTGCGCTTCTGCGACTGTTTTTCCATTCCCATCGTCACCTTCGTCGACGTCCCCGGCTTCCTGCCCGGCACCGCGCAGGAATATGGCGGCCTGATCAAGCATGGCGCGAAACTCCTGTTTGCCTACGCCGAGGCGACCGTGCCGAAAATCACGGTCATCACCCGCAAAGCCTATGGCGGCGCCTATGACGTGATGGCCTCAAAACATCTGCGCGGCGATATGAACTATGCCTGGCCGACGGCGCAGATCGCGGTGATGGGGGCGAGAGGCGCGGTCGAGATCATCTACCGCAAGGATATTGGCGACGCCGAAAAGATCGCAGCTCACACAAAGGCTTACGAGGACCGTTTCCTGTCGCCCTTCGTCGCCGCCGAACGCGGCTATGTCGACGAGGTGATCATGCCGCATTCGACCCGCCGCCGCATTGCCCGGGCACTGCGCATGCTGCGCAACAAGGACATGCAGAACCCTTGGAAGAAGCACGACAACATCCCGTTGTAACATCCAATGTCGCGACTGATCATCAGCGCCGGTCGGCGGTTTGGCAGGTTCACGGTCCTGTTTTTTGTTGTTCCCGCTCTCATCATCTTCTGCGTCTGGATGTCCCTGCTCGACAACCATCCAATCTGGTTTATCGCCAGCGGCTTCGTCGTCATGCCGATCGCCACCACGGCCTTGGCATTTCTGTTCGGCACATTGTTTGCGGGCTTCCGACGCAGCAAGATCAAAGGCGTCAGTGAAGCAGAAGCGCCCGGCCTGTGGGCGCTGTGGCGGAGCGTCGCCGGACCGCACCGTGCTGCGCGCACGGTTGTCATACTAGAGGGCAACCTGAACGCCAGCGTGCGCGAAGAGCGCACGCTTCTCGGCCTTCTCGGCAATCGGCTGTTTCTAACCATTGGCATCCCTCTCCTCGCAGTGACCGATGAAAGAGCGCTTGCCGCGATCCTTGCCCATGAGGACGCGCATGTGCGCAACAAGGATACCAATGGCAGCCTCAATCTCGCTGAGTTCGAAAACGGTTTCGGATTTGTCTTCGAGTATGCCCCGCCCGGAACCACGATCACAGGCAGCCTGCTCCACGCCGCTATCGGCTGGCTGTCGCAATCGTTCGAGCGGGAAGAAATCCGGCTTTCGCGCGAAGCGGAGATCAAGGCAGATCGTCACGCGGCATCCTCCGGCGACGCCGAGCACGCCGCACGCGCGCTGTTGCTTCTTGCCACGGCAGACGTGCATTTCACGGAGACGGTCTATGACCCTTTGCAGCATGAATTGCGAGGTGCTTTGCGTCCGCCGCGACCGCCGCTCGAGCGCATGCTGGAAGCTGCCGGCCAGCTGCGAGAACCCATTTGCCTCGATGTTTGCGCCCGCAAGGCGTGGGCAAGCCCGGATGACGCAAAGTCCACCCATCCATCATTGGCTCAACGGCTGGCGGCGCTTGGCTACACGGAGCCGCCCGACCTGGACCCGATCGCCGTGACCGCGCTCTCGACGCTGCTGAACTCGAGCGTAGCACAGCGCCACATTTCGGAATTCGACACCAAATGGACTGCGCGGATGGAAGACTATCTCCAGCGCTGAACTGGTGGTCGCCCAACTCGCAGGCTCACTCCTCTTCCGCCGCCCCGAACCCCGCATCCCTGGGGGCGCTGGTCGCGCTCGCCCAGGGCGTCGCGTGATTATCGATGCGCATCTGGAAGATGAAATAGGTCGGCGAGCAGTAGCCGATGCCTTTCACCTTGGCAGCACCCGGCGTGTCCGGCGGCAGCGACTGGCACATATAGTCCTCGCGGCAGAAATGATCAGCCGAGCAGGCTGGACGGTTGCCGCGGTTGACCGCGCCGCCGAGGCACTGGTCGAAATTGTTGGTGGCGACGCAGGTGTCGAATTTCTTGCCGCCGACCATGCCGCAAATTTCCGATGGCATCGGCTTGCCCGTCTTGAATGCGGCGAAGCTGCGGTCCTTGTCGTCGCAGGCGCGATAAGCGATGCCTGCCGGTACGCCGATTTTCGGTGGCCGGCAGGTGTAGGCGGTCCGCGAAAAGGTCGGCGCAAAAGCCGCGAACTGGCCGGTGATCTTGTAGCGGTCGTTGAACGGCTGAGACGGGTTGCTGGCGATCGACCCGGTCAGGCAGGGATGGCCCGAAAACATCTTTGGACTGTCCGTGGGCAACAGACATTGCGCCAACGCGGTATGCACGCCTGAAGCCGTCGCGAGCGGCGTGCAGACGGTGCCGCCACCGCATTGCCAGGTCGCGCCGAAGCGTTTTGCATCATCCGGCATCAGGCACGGCATCGCCATCTCGGCCGGGGCGTAGTCGACATCGCCGGCATCGGTCCATGTCGCTGGCGGCGCGAAGGACAGCGGCCGGTAGCGGTTCGGCTCCTTGCCTTCTTCCGTCGCGCGCAGCCAGGCCTCACGTCGCGGAATCTCGGCATGGAGATGCGGCGAGATGCCGACCTCGATCCGGTTGAGAGGCGACGTCGTTTTGTCGTCGAGGCCGATGAAGTGAAAGCCGGCCGTCGAGCCCGCCTGGTGGCAGCCCTGGCAGGCGCCATTGTCCAGCCGCTCGACCAGCGCCTCCGGTGTCCGCACCAGCTTTAGCGCCGCATAGTCCAAGCCGGCGAAATCCGCTGGCTGGAACAGCGGCGTGAACGGATGGTTGGCCCGTCTCGCGCTGCCGAAGGTCGACCACGAGATGATTTTCTTCGCCAGGAATTCGTCGGGGATTTCGTAGACGCCGAGATCGACCGCCGCGACATTGGCGCTGACGTAGTCGGCGAGCCCCTTCTTGAGTGCAGCATCGTCGGAGAGCCGCGCGACGTCTGGCGTATTCTCCAGCGGATTCTCGCTGACGGTAGCGCCATCGATGCCGAAGATCCGCATCAGATAGGCCGCCTGCCCGCCGAACTCGGTCTCCTGGCCCGAGGGAAAGCGCACCACTTGCGCGTTGAGTTCGAGCTGTTTGAAAGTCAGTTCCTCCGGTGCCAGCGGCCCGCCGACCAGCCAGCCGGCATCGACGTTTTCGTCGATCTGCGGTGTCCAGCGCCCGGCAACGCCGACGCAGCCGCCATCGGCATCCGGCGCCACGCTGTAGACGGCGTTGAAATTGAATGGCAGCCGCGATGCCAGAACCTTGCCGTTCTTGCGGAAACTGTAGGCCAGGCGATAGACAAAGCGCACCTCGCCACAGCTCTTGTCACCTTGCAGCGCGGTGAAGTCACGCCGGTCCAGCCGGTTGACGACGCCGACCAGGCGGAAGCGCGCGGCCTCGGTCTTCAGCCAGCGCATATCCATGATGCGGCCGACATTGCCGTCGGTCACCTCGTAGAGCGTGCGCCCGCCGGCCTTTATCTCGGCCCGCAGCGTGGCAATATCGGCCGCCACCATGTCGACAACAGCACGATAGGCCGGCACCTCACTGTAGAGCGTCTTCAGATCGTCCGCGCCGTCGACGGCGAAAATGCCGGCGAAGCCAAACCCCTTGGCATCGAGGGCGGCGAGCACCGCCGGATCGTCGACGATGGTCACCGGCTGCTCAGCGCGCACGCCATGCGAGGCGAACAGCGCGATGATGGCTGCAATGGCGAGCGCGAAACGCTTCATCCGATCGGCACCTTCTGCCGCGCCTCGACAAGTTCACGCAGCACCGGCACCAGCGCCAGCGGCAGATCCTCGGCGATCAGACCCGGTCCGAAGCGGCTGCCGGCCTCGGCATGAATCCAGACCGCTGCGCAGGCGGCCTCGAATGCCTGCAGGCCCTGCGCCAGCAGCGCGGCGACAATGCCCGCCAGCACGTCGCCGGAACCGGCGGTGGCGAGCCATGGTGCACCATTGGCGTTGATCACCGCGCGGCCGTCCGGCGCCGCGATGACGGTGTCGGCGCCCTTGTAGACCATGATGGCGTTGGCTCGTTCAGCGGCTGCGCGCGCCTTGGCGAGTTTCGACTGCTTCTTGTCCTTCGCGATGTCGGGAAAAAGTCTGGCGAATTCGCCTTCATGCGGCGTCAGCACCAAAACCGCCGCCAACGGGAGCAGCGCGGCGTCGAACAGGGCCTGAGGCTGATGCGCCAATGACGTGATGGCGTCAGCATCCAAGACAATGGCAGGGCGCTGAATTCCGAATGAACTCGTCGACGTGCGGTTTAGGTCAGCGACCGTCGCGATCAATTGCAACGCGAAATCCCCCACCTTGGGTTTCGGCCCGAGCCCTGGTCCGAACACAAGTACTTCGGGGTGCCTCGCCGACAAAAATTCCTGCACTTCCTCCATCGAACCGGCCTCGCGCAGCATGATCGATGTCAGATGCGCGGCGTTTACCTGCATGGCATTTTCAGGCGAGAGCACGGTCACCGCCCCTGCCCCGGCTCTGGCTGCAGCCATCGCCGACAGCCGCGCCGCACCTGTCGCGCTCGGCCCGCCGGAAAAGACGCTGACGTGGCCGCGCTTATACTTATGTGTATCGACCGCCGTTTTCGGAAAACTGTATAGCCAGAAGTCAGGCGTGTTCTCGAACGTCTTGATCTTGAACTCATCGACGATCGCATCCGGAATGCCGATATCGGCGACGATGATCTCGCCGCAGAGGCTGCGCCCCGGCATCAGCAGATGGCCGGGCTTTTTCCGCACGAACGTCACCGTCACGTCGGCCTTGAAATAAGCGTTGCTCAAGCCGGTCTCGCCCGACACGCCAGAAGGCAGGTCGATTGACACCACAGGCACGCGCTCCGCCGCGGCCAATCCTGAGACGGCAGAGGCATGCAGGGATATCTTCTTCGACAATCCCGCACCATAGAGCGCGTCCACGACGACTTCACCCGGTTCCGGGTAGCAGTGTCCGATGTGCTCGACCGGCAGATTGCAGGCCTCGGAAGCTCGCGCCGCATCACTCCCGGGCTTCTGCTTGCCTTCGGCCCAGAGCGCCACATTCACACCAGCCTCGGCCAGCAACCGCGCTACAACATAGCCGTCGCCACCATTGTTGCCGGGGCCGCACAGCACGTGCACGCGGCTTGCTGCGGGATAGCGTGCCAGGACCACAGCAGCGACCGCTTCGCCGGCGCGCTGCATCAGGCCATAGCCGTCGAGCGGACCGGCCGCGATCGCCAGCCGGTCGGCCTCGCCCATCTCGGCCGGCGACAGGACTTCATTGCTCATGGATTGCCGATCCCGCATTTCGTTCAAGGCCGACCCCTTTGTCCCTATCGAGCATTGTCCAGTTTCGGATTCGAAGCAAACGGCCAGGTGCTGCGTTGGCGTGCGGCCAATCCTTTCGCAGACTGGTGCCACGGATCCGCGCGGGCCTGCAAAATGCGCAATCTGCCTAATTATCGTGCAGACGCCCGAAGCGGCAATGTGTAGGCTTCGGGCAGCTTTGCCGCAGCCGAAGCAGAGGATGACGCGAATGTGCATCCCGGCGCGGCGCGGCATTGGAATTGCGCGAAACCGCTTCGCGTGGGCTGAAATTGGCACGGTTCGTGCTTGATGGAGGCGCAAGCGGGGCGCACAACCCGTTTTTTTGGCAGTGGAGGCCACTTTTTACATGAAAAAGATCGAAGCGATCATCAAGCCGTTCAAGCTAGACGAAGTGAAGGAAGCGCTTCAGGAGGCCGGTCTGCAAGGCATTACCGTCACCGAGGCCAAGGGCTTTGGCCGCCAGAAAGGCCATACCGAACTCTATCGCGGCGCCGAATATGTCGTCGACTTCCTGCCCAAGGTGAAGATCGAAGTCGTGCTGGGCGACGACGCCGTCGAAGGCGCCATCGAAGCCATCCGCAAGGCGGCGCAGACCGGCCGCATCGGCGACGGCAAGATCTTCGTCTCCAATATCGAGGAGGTCGTTCGCATCCGTACCGGCGAAACGGGGATGGACGCCGTCTGAGCTTTCTGATTTCAGATTAACGTCTCCTCGAAACGTCATCACACAGGGAAGAAACGACATGACGACAGCCAAAGACATCATGAAGCAGATCAAGGACAACGACGTGAAATTCGTCGACCTGCGCTTCACCGATCCGAAGGGCAAGCTGCAGCACGTGACGATGGATGTCATCGAGGTCGAGGAAGACATGTTCGCCGACGGCGTCATGTTCGACGGCTCCTCGATCGCCGGCTGGAAGGCGATCAACGAGTCCGACATGGTGCTGATGCCCGATGCGGACACCGTCCACATGGATCCGTTCTTCGCCCAGTCGACCATGGTCATCCTGTGCGACATTCTCGATCCGGTCTCCGGCGAATCCTACAACCGCGATCCGCGCGGCACTGCCAAGAAGGCCGAGGCCTACATGAAGGCCGAAGGCATCGGCGACACCATCTATGTCGGCCCCGAAGCCGAGTTCTTCGTCTTCGACGACGTCAAGTACAAGGCCGATCCCTACAACACCGGGTTCAAGCTGGACTCGACCGAACTTCCGTCCAATGACGACACCGACTACGAGACCGGCAATCTCGGCCACCGCCCGCGCGTCAAGGGCGGCTACTTCCCTGTGCCGCCGATCGACAGCGCGCAGGACATGCGCTCCGAAATGCTGACCGTGCTCGCCGAAATGGGCGTGCGCGTCGAAAAACACCATCACGAGGTTGCCGCTGCCCAGCACGAGCTCGGCATCAAGTTCGACACGCTGGTCCGCAACGCCGACAAGATGCTGATCTACAAATATGTCGTGCACCAGGTCGCCAACGCCTATGGCAAGACGGCCACCTTCATGCCGAAGCCGATTTTCGGCGACAACGGCTCGGGCATGCACGTCCACCAGTCGATCTGGAAGAACGGCAAGCCGACCTTCGCCGGCAATGAATATGCCGGCCTGTCGGAGTCGTGCCTGTTCTACATCGGCGGCATCATCAAGCACGCCAAGGCCATCAACGCCTTCACCAACCCGCTGACCAACTCCTACAAGCGCCTTGTGCCTGGCTATGAAGCCCCGGTGCTGCTCGCCTACTCCGCGCGCAACCGTTCGGCCTCCTGCCGCATTCCGTTCGGCTCGTCGCCGAAAGCCAAGCGCGTCGAGGTCCGCTTCCCCGATCCGGGCGCGAACCCCTACCTCGCTTTCGCCGCCATGCTGATGGCCGGCCTCGACGGCATCAAGAACAAGATCCACCCGGGACAGCCGATGGACAAGGATCTTTACGATCTGCCGCCGAAGGAACTGAAGAAGATTCCGACCGTCTGCGGTTCGCTGCGCGAAGCGCTGCAAAGCTTGGACAAGGACCGCGGCTTCCTGAAAGCCGGCGGCGTCTTCGACGACGACCAGATCGACAGCTATATCGAGCTCAAGATGGCCGAAGTGATGCGCTTCGAAATGACCCCGCATCCGGTCGAATACGACATGTACTATTCGGTCTGAACGATAAGCCTCAGCGACAAGGAAAAACCCCGGTCGTCAGTTCAGACGCCGGGGTTTTTGTTTGACCAATAGCAGACCGTAGACGTGGTAGCAGCAGGCTACGGCGCAGGCTTACGAAGCCTGCGCCGCTATAGATGCTTAGGCAGCCGCCGAAACCTGCGCGCTGGTCGAAACCTCCGCGATGGTCTTCAGGATCTGCGAAGCGATCTGGTAGGGGTCGCCTTGCGAGTTCGGACGGCGGTCTTCCAGGTAACCCTTGTAGTCATTGTTGACGAAGGAATGCGGCACGCGGATCGAGGCGCCTCGGTCGGCGATGCCGTAGCTGAAGCGGTTCCACGGAGCGGTCTCATGCTTGCCGGTCAGGCGCTTGTCGTTGTCCGGGCCGTAGACGGCGATGTGGTCCATCAGGTTCTTGTCGAATTGAGCCATCAGCGCTTCAAAATAGGCCTTGCCGCCGACTTCGCGCATATAGGCGGTCGAGAAGTTGGCGTGCATGCCCGAGCCGTTCCAGTCGGTGTCGCCGAGCGGCTTGCAGTGATACTCGATGTCGATCTCGTACTTTTCGGTCAGGCGCTGCAAGAGATAGCGGGCCATCCACATCTGGTCGGCGGCCTTCTTGGAGCCTTTGCCGAAAATCTGGAATTCCCACTGGCCCTTGGCCACTTCGGCGTTGATGCCTTCATGGTTGATGCCTGCTGCGAGGCAAAGGTCGAGATGCTCCTCGACGATCTGGCGCGCGATCGGGCCGACATTCGAATAGCCGACGCCGGTGTAGTACGGGCCCTGCGGCGCCGGATAGCCGCTCTCGGGGAAGCCGAGCGGACGGCCGTCCTTGTAGAAGAAATACTCCTGCTCGAAGCCGAACCAGGCGCCTTCGTCGTCGAGGATGGTGGCGCGCTTGTTGGACACATGCGGCGTCACGCCATCTGGCATCATCACTTCGCACATCACCAGCACGCCATTGCTGCGGGCCGGATCCGGGAACACGGCGACCGGCTTCAGCACGCAGTCGGAGCTGTGGCCTTCGGCCTGCTGCGTCGAAGAACCGTCGAAGCCCCACAGCGGCAGCTGCTCGAGCGTCGGGAACTCGGCGAACTCCTTGACCTGGGTCTTGCCGCGAAGATTGGGGACCGGGGTGTAACCATCGAGCCAGATATACTCGAGCTTGTATTTCGTCATTCTAGAGCCTCTCGTTGCTTGATCACCGAACCTGGATGACGCCGGCGCGCCGAGCCATCCAGCAGCCCAGCTGCCGGTCGATAAAATGCAAATCGTGTGCCACTTCAGTTGGTCAGGGTGCGGCAAAAATGCCCTTTCATCCCGCCGGTGATGGCAAGCCGCCTAAGCAATGCGCCCGGATCAATCAAAGGCAGAATTTGCTTAAATAACAGGCAAATGCAGATCTTTCTTTAGGCATCTTGCCTAAAAGGATTGCAGGACCTACCTTGATGGAAAGATGAATCGAAGAGCCTCTCCAGAAGAAAGGAGACCGACCATGGAAATCACCTCAGCCCGTCCGTCGGCCAAAATCCTGATATTCCCGGCGGCATCGCGTGTAACTGCCTCAAATTTAGGCGTAAAGGCCAAGTTTGCGGCAGAGCTTGCTTCGCTGCGCGATCACCCGCTTGCCCATGGCGAGGCCTGGTATCATGAGGCCGCCATTGCGGAGGCCGAACAGCCTCGCAAGAGCTAGGCGTCTTCCGCGCTGATAGATCGAACAGGCCCACAAATCAAAAACCCGGCGCGATCGCTCGCGCCGGGTTTGTGTTTGATACAGAGCCGTCGGCTACTGCTTGGTATGCAGGTCGGTGCCGAGCGTATCCCTGACGAAGATCATGCCGATGATCAGCGTCACCGCCGCGATCACCACCGGATACCAAAGGCCGTAATAGATATCGCCCTTGTAGGCGCTGAACGCGAACACGATCGCGGGCAGCAGGCCGCCGAACCAGCCATTGCCGATGTGATAGGGCAGTGACATGCCGCTGTAGCGGATGCGTGTCGGGAACATCTCGACCAGGATCGCCGCGATCGGCCCGTAGACCATGGTCACGTAGAGGACCAGGATGAACAGGATGCCGATGACCTTTGCCCAGTTGACCTGTGCGGGGTCGGCAAACATCGCGAAGGCGCCCGCTGCCGGAACGCTGTAGACGGTCACCTCGGTGGCGCCCGCGGCTTCGTCCTTGGTCAGCACCTTGTCCTTGATCGCCTGTTCGGTCGGGACTGCGGTCTTTTCGCCGGCGCGGATGGCTGCCGCGTCGAGCTTCAGTTCAGGATTGGCCGCGACAAAGGCGTCGAGCTTCTGGTCGGCAACCTTGGCGGCAGCACGCTTCAGCGGATAACCGCCACCCTGAAGCGCGAGGTTGATACCCTTCTTGAAGGCAGCGTCACTGGCAGCCTTCTTGTCGCCCGCGGCCTTGGCATCATAAGACGCCACGGTTTCGCTGCCGATCATGACACTCGCCGGGGTCCCCGCCGCCGCCGTCGAGACGATGTCGTAAGGCACCGAGTTCTTGGCAAGGAAATCGGTCGCGATATCGCACGAACTGACCGGTACACGCGTGCCGGTCGGATTGAACTGGAAGTTGCAGTCTCCCGGAGCCGCCGTCACCGTGGCGCGCGTGTTCTGCTGTGCGGTGGCGAGCGCCGGATTGGCGGCCCAGGTCAACGCCTTGAACAGCGGGAAGGTGGTGACGACCGCCAGCGCAAGGCCGGCCATGATGATCGGCTTGCGGCCGATCTTGTCGGACAGCCAGCCGAAGAAGACGAAGAAGCCCGTACCGAGTGCCAGCGCAATGGCAATCATGATGTTCACCGACTGCGCGTCGACCTTGAGCACATTGGCCAGGAAGAACAGTGCGTAGAACTGACCATTGTACCAGACCACGGCCTGACCGGCGGTGAGGCCGAACAGCGCCAGGATGGCGATCTTGGCGTTTTTCCATTGGCCGAAGGCTTCCGACAGCGGCGCCTTGGAACTCTTGCCCTCCTCCTTCATGCGCAGGAAGGTCGGCGATTCCGAAAGCGACAGCCGGATCCAGACCGAAATGCCGAGCAGGATAGCCGAGACCAGGAACGGAATGCGCCATCCCCAGGCGTTGAAGGCGTCCTTGCTTACCGAATTCTGCACCAGCAGGATGACAATCAGCGACAGGAAAAGGCCGAGCGTCGCCGTCGTCTGGATCCATGAGGTGTAGAAGCCGCGACGGTCATCCGGCGCATGTTCCGCGACATAGGTCGCGGCGCCGCCGTACTCGCCGCCAAGCGCCAGGCCCTGCAGCATGCGAAGCGCGATCAACAGGATCGGCGCCAGAATGCCCAGTGTCTCTGAGCCCGGAAGCAGGCCGACAAGGAAAGTCGACAGACCCATGATCATGATGGTGACAAGGAATGTGTATTTGCGGCCGACGAGATCGCCGATGCGGCCGAACACCAGCGCGCCGAACGGGCGCACGATGAAGCCGGCGGCGAAGACCAGCAGCGTGAAGATGTAGCGGGTGCTTTCGGGAAACGAGTTGAAGAAGGTCAAGCCGATCGCGCCGGCCAACGCTCCGTAGAGATAGAAATCATACCATTCGAAAACCGCGCCCAGCGAGGAGGCGAAGATGACCTTCTTCTCCTCTCGTGTCATGCCGCGGCTGGCTCCGCCGGCGGTCGATGCCAATGCCATTGAACTGTCCTCCCGTGAATCGTCTGCCTTCGATGCTGGGCGTCATCGTCGGCGTTCCCTCCGAACGCGACTCGAACCCGACATCGGCGTAAAAAATGACAGAAAGCGACCGCCGGAGGCAGACAGACCTTGGATTTATGACTTTGGTATTAGGTGCAGCGCGGCAAAAGGCCGAGGATCAGGTCTTCAGCGCATCGAGCAGGCCGACGGCCGCCATCATGTCGCGCTTGCGGGCCGAGCGGCGTGCGACAGCCTCGGCATCCTGGCCCCAATGCTCGATCTGCCAGTCCTCGTCGACATGGCCGGCGGCCCAAGCCGCATCGCCATCGAGCGCACCGTAATCGACCGCCAGCGCCAGCAGCGCCGACCCGGTCAGCGAAGTCATGACATGGATTGCGGCCAGCCGCAGCGGCTCGGCACGCTGGGCAAGATGGGCGCCGAGGACGGCGATGCTTTCGCGCGGCTGCTCGACATGGATGATGCCCTCGGCGAGATTGAACCGAGCCCCTAATGTCGCCCTCGCCCAGTCGATCACCGGATCCCAATGCTGGTTCTGCCGCTCGACCAGCCGCTGCGGCGCGTCGGCGCGGTAGCAGGTCAGATCGGACGAGGCGAACCGCAAGACGTCCTCCAGCACCGCCTGCGGGTCGCTGGCGACGCCGTCGATGGCGGTGTTGACCAGACGCAACACCGGCATCGTGACCGGGTCGATGGTCTCGCCCTGTGCAGCGAACTCATTGGCGACCAGGGCGGCGGCCTTCTCGGTCGGCAGCGCCAGCAGCGCCTTGCCCGGCGTGCGCACCGGCTTGCCGTCGAGATGGACGGCAAAACCGTCTTCCACAGCTGCGACCGACACGTCCTTGTAGAAGCGCTTCGGCAGGTGCGTCTTCATCTGGATCTGCGCGCGGCGCACCGGATCCGGATCGGACAGATGCTTTCCCGCTTCGAGGTCGTTGAGGATGTCACGCATGGTCGAACTTTCTATCCAGGTACCTGCTTGCGCGCCGGCCGGTTGACGATGATCAGGCCGACAGCGATCAGCCCAAGCGCCACAAAGATCCTGGTCGTCGGCGCCTCGCCCAGAATGATAGCGCCGCAGAGGACGCCGAACACCGGCGACAGAAAAGCGAAGCTCGACAGGCCCGATGCCGGATAGCGCCTGAGCAGCCAGAACCACAGCACATAGGTGAAGGCAACTATATAGAGCGACTGGAACAGCAGCGCCAATGCCGGCAAGGCACTGACCGCGCGGATCGGCGGGCCGGCGAAAGGCATCACCAGGACACCGACAATGGCCGCACCGGCCAACTGATAAAGCAGCAATTTCTCGGCACTGGTCTCGACCAGTTTCGAACGCTTGATGACGATGCTGGTCGCCGCCCACAGGATACCGGAGCCGAGGCTGAGCAGATCGCCCATCAAGGTCATCTCGGTGCCGCCGGCAATCCCGTCGGAAAACACCGCCACCAGGCCGCAGAAGGCGAGAACGAGCCCGCCAAGCTTGCGCGCGTTGATACGCTCACCGAGCAGGAAATGGCCGCCGATCAGGACCCAGAACGGCATGGTGTTGACCAGCAGTGTGTTGCGAGCAACGGTCGTGTATTCCAGCCCGATATAGAGGCACAGGAACTCGACGCCGAACAGCACGCCGACAATGATGCCGGCGACAAGCGACCCGTCGGCCTTAAACAACCTGATGCCGCGCAGCCAGCACCAGCCGAGCACACAGAGCCCGCCAATGATCGAACGTGCGATCGAGACGAAAACCGGATCGAAGCCGGCATAGGAGATCTTGGCGGCGACGTAGTTCAGCCCCCAGGAAAAGGTCAGCCCGACCATGATGGAAGCAGCCGCCAGATCGACCGCATCGCGGCGATCCAATGCCGAGGCAACGGCCAATGTCAGTCCTCCGCGCTGGCGTCGTCGAAGCCGATCAGGTTCCAGCTCTGGCGCATATGCGGCGGCATCGGCGCGGTGACGTCGATGATGCCCTTGTCCGGGTGCGGAATGACGATGCGGCGCGCATGCAGATGCAGGCGGTTCTGAATGCCGCCCGGAAAGTCCCAGTTGGTGTCGGCCTCGAAATATTTGGGGTCGCCGAGGATCGGGCAGCCGATATAGGCGGCATGAACGCGCAGCTGGTGGGTGCGGCCAGTGTACGGCTCCATTTCCAGCCAGGTCATCGTCTGAGCCGCCTGCTCGATGATGCGATAGTAGGACACGGCGTGGTCGGCGCCCTTTTCGCCATGGGCTGCCACGCGCACGCGGTCGCCGTCCTCGGTCGGCTCCTTGATCAGCCAGGTCGAGATCTTGTCCTCACGCTTGGGCGGGACGCCCTTGACCAGCGCCCAATAGGTCTTCTTGGTCTCGCGCGCCCGGAATGACTCGGAAAGCTTCATCGCCGCAAGCCTGGTGCGGGCAACCACCAACACGCCCGACGTGTCGCGGTCGAGCCGGTGCACCAGGCGCGGCTTCTCGCCCTTCTGGCTGCGCCAGGCCTCCAGCATGTCGTCGACATTGCGGGTGACGCCCGAGCCGCCTTGCACCGCCAGGCCCGCCGGCTTGTTGAAGACGAAGACTTTTGGATCTTCGTGGATCAGCATCTTGGCCAGCACATCGGCGTCGCCCTGGTTGCGGATCGAGTAACCCGTAAGCGCACTCTCGCCCTTCTTGTCGACCTCGAGCGGCGGCACACGCACCACCTGGCCGGGCTCGACACGGCTGTCGGCCTTGACCCGGCCGCCATCGACGCGGATCTGGCCCGAGCGCAGCAACTTCTGCAGATGGCCAAAGCCGAGACCGGGGAAATGGGTCTTGAACCAGCGATCGAGCCGCATGCCCGCCTCGCCGGCCTCCACCGTGATCTGTTCTACGCCTGCCATGATTTTCGCTTTATCCGTTTCTAACGCGTGACCCCGAAAATCTACTCCGGCCTTCGGAAAGGATCATGCGCAAGATCAAAGTTTCTGCAGCGCGTCCAAAGGATGCGGCGTGCTCCAGGTCGGGGCAATAACACTATGAAACGGTTCTTGCGAGCCAAAGTCCCAGAAACAGGGCAATAATGGCGCCAACGACGCTGGCCAGCGCATATCCCAACGCCGGCAGCGTCGCTCCGCGCTCCCATAGGGTCGCGAAATCGAGCGAAAAGGCGGAGAAGGTGGTGAAGCCGCCAAGGATGCCGGTGGCGACGAACAGCCGGAGCTCATTGGAACCGCCGCGCCGCATCAGCGCGGCGATGAACAGCCCCATGGCAAAGGAGCCGACGATGTTGATCGCCATCGTCCCCCAGGGGTAGTTGGGACCGACGAGGCGCAAGGCGCCGATGTTGGTCAGGTGGCGGATGCCGGCGCCGATGCCGCCGCCGACCACAACAAGAAGCAGATTGAACATACCCGTTTACTGCCCGGCCAAGGCAGTGCGGTCAATCCCTTCAGACCAACGCCTCAGGTCGTCTCGACCTTCTTTGCCTTGCTCGAGCCGATCATCTTCCAGTTCTTGTAGAACATGGAATTGATGCGCTCGACGGTGACCGAAACGATGGCCAGAAGTCCGGCGATGAAGCCGGGGAACGGCGACGGCCGGATGATGTCCATGAACACGCAGTAGCGGCGTCCGTCATACTCGTTGACCGAGCGGTGCAGCAGCGTGTCGTCGAAAATATAGAGCGGGTTGTCGTGCCAGTAATTCCTGGCGCCGTTGCATTCGACGAAAACCTCTGCCTTCACCGGCAAGAGATTGTAAAGGATGCGCAGGCTGAGCCGCAGCGGTCCGAAATGCCAGGAAGTCGATTCCTTGCCTCTGAAGACAGACACGGCAATGGTCTTGATGTATTTGAAATCCTTGTTGAATTCCGCGACATTGTCGATCCGGTGCTTGCCGTACCACTGATAGACATACATGCCGCGACGACCGGTGCCGAAATTGGCGTCGATATCGGCGATGATCTCGTCCTTTCGCGCCTTGAAGACGTCAAGAACCTCGTTGACCTCGCGCTGATAATCGGCGGGAAACTGCTCCAGCTTCCACACGCCCGGGTTCCTGTAGCAAACGAGGTCCACCAGCAGATTGAAGGGCGACAGCAGCCAGGTGAAGATGCCATTGCCGAGGAAATAGCCGCGCAACAGCGACAGATCCCTATTGGCGTTGCGCAGTACATCGATCAGGCCGCAGACGATCCAGATCGCGGTCAGGATCGGAATGAAATAGAATCCGAGCGCGAGCAGCGGGACAGCAATCACAGCCTGGCGAAGCATTTTGCGAAGGGATTTTGTCATTTTCTGCTCGCGCGGCGCGCTGTCCCCGTTCCGAATTATCGCCCGTCCTGGCAGCCTCCCGGCCGAGTCATGCGACGTGATAGGGCTTTTTGTCATGCGGTACAATCACACTGCTGTGACTGGCGGGGACAGAATTTCAGTTCATCGCGGGCAGGCCGAGTTCGTCCCGTTTGTCCCGCGCACCTATTTTTCCCGCTCGCTGCGCAGCTTTGCCCAATAGTCCAGCCGTTTCTTGATATCGCGCTCGAAGCCGCGTTCGGGCGGATCGTAAAAGGTCTGCCGGCCCATCTTTTCGGGGAAATAGTCCTGGCCGGAAAAGGCATCGGGCTGGTCGTGATCGTAGCGGTAGCCGGCGCCGTAATCCTCCTCTTTCATCAGCTTGGTCGGCGCGTTGAGGATGTGCTTGGGCGGCAGCAGCGAACCGAACTCCTTCGCCGCCCGCGTGGCTGCCTTGAAGGCGGTATAGACGGCGTTGGATTTGGGCGCGGTGGCGAGATAGACGGTGGCCTCGGCGAAGGCCAGTTCGCCTTCGGGCGAGCCGAGATAGTCGTATGCGTCCTTGGCGGCGTTGGCCACGACCAGCGCCTGCGGGTCGGCGAGCCCGATATCCTCCATCGCCATGCGCACCAGGCGGCGGCCGAGATATAGCGGATCCTCGCCGGCGTCGAACATGCGGGCGAGATAGTAGAGCGCCGCGTCGGGATCGGACCCGCGCACCGATTTGTGCAGCGCCGAGATCAGATTGTAGTGGCCGTCCTGGCCCTTGTCGTAAATCGGCGCGCGGCGCTGCACGATGCGCTGCAACCCTTCGGGATCAAAAACCTCGCCGGGTTTGGCGGCGCGCCAGACTTCCTCAGCCAGCGTCAGCGAGGCCCGGCCGTCGCCATCGCTCATGCGGATGAGCATCGCCCGCGCCTCGTCGTCGAGCGGCAGCGCCCTGCCCTCCGTCTCCTCCGCCCGCGTCATCAGTTTGGCGATGCTGTCCTCGCCCAGCGAGTGAAACACCAGCACCCGCGCTCGCGACAGAAGCGCGGCGTTCAGCTCGAAGGACGGATTTTCGGTCGTGGCGCCGACCAGCACCACCGTGCCGTCCTCCATGACCGGGAGAAACGAATCCTGCTGGGCGCGGTTGAAGCGATGGATCTCGTCGACGAACAACAGCGTCTGGCGGCCATTGGTGCGGCGCAGCTTCGCTGCCTCGAACACTTTCTTCAGGTCGGCGACGCCGGAAAACACCGCCGATATCTGCTCGAAAGCAAGGCTTGTCTCACCGGCCAGCAGTCGCGCCACGGTTGTTTTGCCGGTGCCGGGTGGCCCCCAGAAAATCATCGAGCCGAGCGAACCGGAGTTGATGAGCCGCGTCAGTGCGCCGTCGGGGCCGGTCAGATGCTCCTGGCCGACGACCTCGCCAAGGTTTTTCGGGCGCAGCCGATCGGCCAAAGGCCGGCCGGGCGGCGCTCTTTCCGGTTCATCGACGCTGAACAGATCGGCCATCTAGGTCTTCTGGTTGGAGCACGATCCTCAGAAATGGGAAGATCGCCTCAGTAACGCAACACCTGGCGCAGTATCTGCCCGCCGCGCTCGACGGTAAAGCGCCACCAGCGCGTATCCTGCTGGGCAAGCTGCGCCAGTGTCGCCGCCGTATCGACGGTGCTGCCGTTCACCTCGCGCACGATGTCGCCGGGCTGGAAGCCGAAATCGGCAGCCGGCGAATCGCGGTTGATGTCGACCACGGTGACGCCCTTGAGGTCGGTGCGCAGGCCAAGCCGCTGGGCGAGCCTGGGCGACAGTTCCGCGACCTTGGCGCCGGAGAATGGGCTGCGGCCATGCAGCGTCACTTCCGACGCCTTGGCGCCTTCCGGCGCGCGCTCCAGTGCAATCTCCATCGTCGCCTGCTGGCCCTTGCTCAGGATGGCGAAGGTCGCCTTGGTGCCGATCGACAGGGTCGCCATGCGGTAGTCCAGCGCCTCGATGCCTTCGACGGTCGTGCCATTGAGCTGCAGCACGACGTCGCCGGGCTTCAGCCCTGCCTTGGCCGCCGGTCCGGCTTCCTCGACCGACGACACCAGCGCGCCGGTCGGCTTCTCCATGCCAAGCGATTCGGCGATCTGCGGTGTGACCGCTTCGAACTCGGCGCCTATATAGGGCCGCTCGAAGAAATCGAGCCCGGCCTTGGCCGCGTCGGCGAAGGCGCGCACCATGTTGGCCGGGATGGCAAAGCCGATGCCGATCGAGCCGCCGCTGCGGCTGTAGATGGCGGTGTTGATGCCGACCAGCTGGCCGCCCATGTTGATCAGCGCGCCGCCGGAATTGCCGGGATTGATGGCGGCGTCGGTCTGGATGAAGTAGCCCGAATCCGAAACGCCGATATGGCTGCGGGCAAGCGCCGACACGATGCCGCTGGTGGTGGTCTGGCCGACGCCGAACGGATTGCCGATGGCCAGCACCAGGTCGCCGACCTCGAGCGCGTCGGAATCGCCGATGGCGATCACCGGAAAGGGCTTGTCGGAGTTGATCTTGAGCACGGCGAGGTCAAGCGTCTCGTCCTTGAGCATGACCTTCGAGGTGAATTCGCGCCCGTCGGCGGTCGCGACCTTGACCTCGTCGGCATCCTTGATCACGTGGAAATTGGTGACGACGACGCCGCTTGGATCGACCAGCACGCCCGAGCCGAGCGATGATTGCGCGCGCGGCTGCGCGCGGCCGAAGAATTCCTCGAAGAAAGGATCGCCGTCGAAGGGCGACGTGACCTTGGCCGTCTGCGAAGCATAGACATTGACCACCGCCGGCGCCGTCTGCTTGACCAGGGGCGCAAACGACAGCTGTACCTCTTCGCGGCCGAACGGCACGCGCTTGTCGGGACCGGAGGTGCCGTTCTCGCCTTCGACGCCATGCAGGAGGTCGGTCAGCACATCGGAGAGCCCCGGATCGGCTGGCTTGGCGGCGTCCTCGGCCAGAGCCTGCCTGACTGTCGGCGCGGCTGCGAACGCCATCATGGCGAAGAGCAGAACAAGAGACAGTCGGTTGGCGCGCATTCGCGAATCCTCCAAGGCAAGTTCGGGGGCATTGTCCCGACGATTGTGCAAAATGAAAGGCTAAGCCGCTGAAATACGATTATTTTGGGCATCAAAGCAGCTATAGGTCGACTTGAAACTGAAAACCTTCGTCGGCCCTCATGAAAAAACAACTCCTGTCATTCCGTGACTTTTTGAAGACCGGCACTTTTGGGCCTGTTTTCCCTTCTCTGAAAATGATCGACATCGCCGGTATGCTAGGTCCGCCTGACGGCTGGATCACTGAACATGCAGAGACGATTCCGGTCTATTGGACTTTCGGAAAGCTCGAAATTTCCTTTGATGAAGAAGCACCTCATTGGATGAACTGGTTTCAGATCGAAGAAGCGGGCTATCTCGAAGGTGATTTTGAGGTTCTCACCGATCGCCTTGTGCTCTCATTGGATGGGTTCAGTGGAGAGACGACACCTTCGGAATTCTTGACTGCCGGCCTTTGGGCTCCAGAAGAGGCAGCGGTGTTCTACGCCGCCTTGAGCGACGAAATATTGCTGAACATCTGCGCGGGTCCCGTTCAGATTCATTTCCGAGTCGATACAGACTTCATCGAAGATGGGGACGCCCAAAAATACCTGACCAATTCCAACGTGTCGCGAGTGGTCAGCGATATAGATTCCCGCGCCACCCTCGACAGTATCTATTCCTATCCCCAACCGGCGTTCGAAGAGATCCCCGGCGCCTTCAATTGGAATCTGCTTAGCGGTCGCGACTACCTGATGCTTACTCGCTAAACGTAAGACACGCTAAACGTAGGACGCCGGTAACAAAAAGGGGCCCGAAGGCCCCTTGAAGTCATTCCTGAAAAACCGAGCCTTATGCGGCAGTGGCTTCCTCGTTGGCGCCTTCGGCTTCGAGGCGGGCGCGGTCGCCGGCGCCCTTGGCGTCGGTGTCGCGGTCGACGAACTCGATGACCGCCATGGCGGCATTGTCGCCGTGGCGGAAGCCCGCCTTCATGATGCGCAGATAGCCGCCGTTGCGGTCGGCGTAGCGCGGCGCAATCGTGTCGAACAAACGCTTGACGACGCCTTCATTGCCGATCTGGGCAATGACCTGGCGGCGCGCATGGAGGTCGCCGCGCTTGCCGAGCGTCACCAGCTTCTCGACGATCGGACGCAAATCCTTCGCCTTCGGCAGGGTGGTGACGATCTGCTCATGCTCGAGCAGCGACACGGCGAGGTTGGCGAACATCGACTTGCGATGGCTAATGCTTCGGGCGAAGCGGCGGCCTTTAAAACCGTGGCGCATGGCTCTTTTCCTTCAGTTGTTCAAGAGGCCACGGCCTCTGATGGTTTTCCGCATGACCGTCGGATCGAGCGGCCCACGCCGCCGATCCTTGGACTTCATGCTCAATATTGGTCTTCGTAACGCTTGGCGAGGTCTTCGATGTTTTCCGGCGGCCAGTCCGGCACTTCCATGCCGAGGTGCAGGCCCATCGCCGCGAGCACTTCTTTGATCTCGTTCAGCGACTTGCGGCCGAAGTTCGGGGTGCGCAGCATCTCGGCTTCGGTCTTCTGGATGAGATCGCCGATGTAGACGATGTTGTCGTTCTTCAGGCAGTTGGCCGAACGCACCGAAAGCTCGAGCTCGTCCACTTTCTTGAGCAGCGCCGGGTTGAAGGCGAGCTCGGTGACGGCCTCGGTGGCGACTTCCTTCTGCGGCTCGTCGAAATTGACGAACAGGCCAAGCTGGTCCTGCAGGATGCGGGCAGCGAATGCCACCGCGTCCTCGCCCGAGATCGAACCGTCGGTCTCGATGGTCATGGTCAGCTTGTCATAGTCGAGAACCTGGCCCTCGCGGGTGTTCTCGACCTTGTAGGAGACCTTCTTGACCGGCGAATACAGGCTGTCGACCGGGATCAGGCCGATCGGCGCGTCTTCGGCGCGGTTGCGGTCTGCCGGCACGTAACCCTTGCCGGTGTCGACTGTGAATTCCATACGGATTTCAGCGCCCTCGTCCAGCGTGCAGATGACGTGGTCGGGGTTGAGGATCTCGACGTCGCCAACCGTCTGGATGTCGCCAGCCAGAACCGCACCCGGGCCCTGCTTGCGAACGACCATGCGCTTGGGACCATCGCCTTCCATGCGGATGGCGATTTCCTTGATGTTGAGGACGATGTCGGTCACGTCCTCACGCACGCCGGCAATCGACGAGAATTCATGCAGAACGCCGTCGATCTGCACGGCGGTGACAGCCGCACCGCGCAGCGAAGACAAAAGCACGCGGCGCAGCGCGTTGCCGAGCGTCAGGCCGAAGCCACGCTCGAGCGGCTCGGCGACCAGCGTGGTCAGCGTCTTCTTCTTCGACGAGAACTCGATCTTGTTCGGCTTGATCAGTTCCTGCCAATTTTTCTGGATCATGATGCTTTCCTTCCGTTGACCCGCCACCATCCAATCGTGGCGGGCGACCTGGAGTGCCGTGGAGGAGCGCCTTGAGGCGCTCACGCGGCGTTCGGTAATGTCTTAGACGCGGCGCTTCTTACGCGGGCGGCAGCCATTGTGCGGGATCGGCGTCACATCACGGATCGAAGTGATGGTGAAGCCGGCCGCCTGCAGGGCGCGAAGCGCCGATTCACGACCGGAGCCGGGTCCGCAGACCTCGACTTCGAGCATGCGCATGCCGTGTTCCTGGGCCTTCTTGGCGACGTCTTCGGCAGCCATCTGGGCGGCGAACGGGGTCGACTTGCGCGAACCCTTGAAGCCCTGGGCACCGGCCGACGACCAGGCAATGGAATTGCCCTGCGCGTCGGTGATGGTGATCATCGTGTTGTTGAAGGTCGAATTGACGTGGGCAACGCCCGACGAGATGTTCTTGCGTTCGCGACGGCGAACACGAGCGGCGTCCTTGGCCATGATAGTCCTTTCAGTTGATCTCTACACCGCCGTAATGCCAGCGGCTCCACCTTTGAAAGCGAGTAGTGAATAGGGACTAGCGAATAGGGACCCCTACTCGCTAATGGCTACTCGCTATTCGCTCACTTACTTCTTCTTGCCGGCGATCGACTTGGCCGGGCCCTTGCGGGTGCGTGCATTGGTGTGCGTGCGCTGGCCGCGAACCGGCAGCGAACGGCGGTGACGCAGACCGCGGTAGCAGCCGAGGTCCATGAGACGCTTGATGTTCATCGACACTTCGCGGCGCAGGTCGCCTTCGACCTGGTAGTCGCGGTCGATGGTCTCGCGGATCTGCAGCACTTCCGCGTCGGTCAACTGGTTGACGCGGCGCTCGGCCGGGATGCCGACCTTGTCGACGATCTCCTGGGCGAACTTCTTGCCAATGCCGTGAATGTACTGAAGCGCAATGACGACGCGCTTGTTGGTCGGAATGTTGACGCCGGCTATACGAGCCATATTCTTCTCTTCTCCATGTGGGACCGGCCGGCCTTCAAAACAAGGCATGCGCGGCGCTGTTCAAATTACCCCGCGTCCGGTGGAGGCCGGCCCTTGCGGGAGTTCCCTAGTTTCAATGCGGCTGCCTTGCCCTTGCGGACAAGCAAGCCTCATGCCTGATAGGAAGACGGGCCGCCATAACCCAGCGAACCGTTCCAGTCAAGCGCAATCTTTACTTTACCGTAACGGTCTCCCGCGTCACCGCCGCGAGCAGCGCTTCAATCTCCGCCGTCACGGTGTCGACAGGAGCCATGCCGTCGACACTCCTAAGCGAGCGTTTGGCGTAATAATAGCCGATCAGCGGCGCCGTCTTCTTGTAATATTCCCGCAGGCGCTCTTCGAACACCACCGGATTGTCGTCCTTGCGCACCGGCTGTCCGGCGGCCTTGGCGTCGTCGGCGCGCTTGACGATGCGGCCGACCAACGCTTTGTCGTCGACGACGAACTCGATCACGGCATCGAGGCCAATGCCGCGCTCGGCGAGCATCGATTCAACCGCATCAGCCTGCACCAGCGTGCGCGGATATCCGTCGAGGATGAAACCGTTGGTGCAATCGGGCTGGTCGATGCGCTCGGCCACGATCGCGTTGACAATGGCGTCGGAAACCAGCTCGCCGGCATCCATCACCGCCTTGGCGCGCTTGCCGACTTCAGTGCCGGCCTGTACGGCGGCCCGCAGCATGTCGCCCGTCGACAGCTGCGGTATGCCGTATTTTTCTACCAGTCTTTGTGCTTGCGTCCCCTTGCCCGCTCCTGGCGGCCCAAGCAATATCAATCTCATCTGGCCTTCTTCCCCCCGCGCAGCTTCGACTTCTTGATCAGGCCCTCATACTGGTGCGCGATCAGGTGACCCTGGATCTGCGCCACCGTATCGAGGGTTACACTGACCACGATCAGAAGCGATGTGCCACCGAGGTAGAATGGTACGCCAGTCGCCGAAATCAGGAACTCGGGCAGCAGGCACACCAGCACCAGATAGATGGCGCCGACGACGGTGATGCGCGTCAGGACATAGTCGATGTAATCGGCGGTGCGCTCACCCGGACGGTAGCCCGGAATGAAGCCGGAATGCTTCTTGAGCTGGTCGGCGGTGTCCTTCGGATTGAACACGATGGCCGTGTAGAAGAAGGCGAAGAACACGATCATTGCCGCATAGAACAGCATGTAGAGCGGCTGGCCGTGGCCGAGCGAGGCGAGCACGGTGCTTGCCCAGGCCGGCAGGTTTGTCGTCTGCGAGAAGCCGGCGACCGTTGCCGGCAGCAAAAGCAGCGACGACGCGAAGATCGGCGGAATGACGCCCGACGTGTTGAGCTTCAGCGGCAGATGCGAGGTATCGCCCTGGAACATGCGGTTGCCGACCTGGCGCTTCGGATACTGGATCAGCAGGCGGCGCTGCGCGCGCTCGAAGAACACGATCAGCGCGATGACGATTATGGCCAGCACGATGATCGCGAGTATCAGCCCGGTCGATAGAGCGCCGGTGCGGCCGAGCTCCAGCGTGCCGGAGATGGCGCGCGGCAGGCCGGCGACGATGCCGGAGAAAATGATCAGCGAAATGCCGTTGCCGATGCCGCGGGCGGTGATCTGCTCGCCCAGCCACATCAGGAACATGGTGCCGCCAACCAGCGTGACGACGGTCGAGATGCGGAAGAACATGCCGGGATCGTTGACGATGCCGTTGCCGCCTTCCAGGCCCACCGAAATGCCGTAGGCCTGCACCAGCGCCAGGAGTACCGTGCCGTAGCGCGTGTACTGGTTGATGACCTTGCGGCCCTGCTCGCCTTCCTTTTTCAGCGCCTCCAGCGACGGAATGACCGAGGTCATCAGCTGCATGATGATGGAGGCTGAGATGTAAGGCATGATGCCGAGCGCGAAGATCGCCATGCGCTGCACGGCGCCGCCGGCGAACATGTTGAACATGCCGAGCACGCCCTTGGCCTGCGAAGAGAAGGCCTGCGCGAATGCATCCGGATTGATGCCGGGCAGCGGGATATAGGTGCCGAGGCGATAGACGAGCAGCGCGCCGACGGTGAACCAGATTCGCTTCTTCAGGTCCTCCGCCTTGGCGAAAGCCGCAAAATTCAGATTCGAGGCTAGTTGTTCAGCAGCCGAAGCCATGCCTGATTCTCCGCTAGAGCATGATGCCGAAAAGTGTGAAGCGGTTTTCGGACAACGTCATGCGCTACTTCTTTGATTTGTATGTCACGCTCGATGCCCGCAGCTCAGGCGGCGCGTGGCACCGAAGCTCACGAGATAAGCTCCGGGCTCTAAACATGCAAGCGGCCGCGTTGACGCGGCCGCCTAATTGATCGGATCAAAGCGCAATCGTGAACAAAAACGGATACCGTTCCTGCCGGCCGCGCTTCAAATTGCCGTTACTCCGCTGCCGCTTCCGGCAGCTTGACCGAACCGCCGGCCTTTTCGATCTTCTCGATCGCGGCCTTGGAGGCGCCGGCGACGTCGAAGGCAAGCTTTGCCTTGAGCTCGCCGTCCGAGAGGATGCGCACGCCGTCCTTGACGCGGCGGATGACGCCGGCGGCAACGAGTGCCTCGGCCGTCACGGTCGCCTTGGCGTCGAGCTTCTTGGCATCGAGCGCCGTCTGGATACGAGCCAGCGACACGACGACAAAGCTCTTGGCGAAGATGTTATTGAAGCCACGCTTCGGCAGGCGCCGATAGAGCGGCATCTGGCCGCCCTCGAAGCCGTTGATGGCAACGCCGGAGCGCGCCTTCTGGCCCTTGACGCCGCGACCGCCGGTCTTGCCGGAGCCGGAGCCGATGCCACGGCCGAGACGCTTCTTGGAGTGCGTCGCGCCGTCCTTGTCACGCAGATCGTTGAGTTTCATCTGGGTTCTCCTGCGCTTTTGCTCAGCCCTCGTCCACGACGCGGACGAGATGCTGGACGGCAGCGATCATGCCGCGCACCGAGGGAGTGTCCTCCAGCGTGCGCTGCTTGTGCATCTTGTTGAGGCCGAGGCCGACCAGCGTTGCGCGCTGTTCCTTCGGGCGGCGGATCGGCGAACCGATCTGCTCAACGGTGATGGTCTTGGTTGCTTTCTTGGCCATGGTCAAAATCCCTGGTCAGATCGACTATTCTTCAGCCGCAACGGCGGTGCCGCGGCGGGCCTGAAGGGTCGAATACTTGATGCCGCGCGCAGCAGCCACATCCTTGGGATGCATCTGGCTCTTTAGCGCGTCGAATGTGGCGCGAACCATGTTGTAGGGGTTCGACGAACCCATCGACTTGGCGACCACGTCATGCATGCCAAGCGTCTCGAAGACAGCGCGCATCGGGCCGCCGGCGATGATGCCGGTACCCTGCTTGGCAGCGCGCAGCAGCACGCGTCCGGCGCCCCAGCGTCCTTCGACGTCGTGGTGCAGCGTGCGGCCCGAGCGCAGCGGCACGAAAATCATGTCGCGCTTGGCCGACTCGGTTGCCTTGCGGATCGCTTCCGGCACTTCGCGCGCCTTGCCGTGACCGAAGCCGACGCGGCCCTTCTGGTCGCCGACGACGACGAGTGCTGCAAAACCGAAGCGACGGCCGCCCTTGACGACCTTGGCGACACGGTTGATGTGGACGAGCTTGTCCACCATGCCGTCATCGCGTTCTTCACGATCGCGGCCGCGGCCGCCATCCCTACGTTCCTGTGCCATATCCTGTTCCTTGTTTTTTTCCGGAAGCACGGTTGCTGATAAAATCCGGTGCGCCTCTTTGGGTCACCGGGGGCGAGTTATTTTTCCTTGCATGATCTTGTCCGAAAAGTCTGCAACTTTTTGCTGCGCTGACCTTCGGTTCGGGAACAGGCAATTAGAAGCTCAGACCGCCTTCACGGGCAGCCTCGGCCAGCGCCTTGACGCGGCCGTGATAGATGTAGGCGCCGCGGTCGAAGACGACTTCCTTGACGCCGGCCTTCGAAGCACGCTCGGCGATCAGCTTGCCAACAGCGGCTGCTGCCTCGGTGTCGGCGCCGGTCTTGAGCGAACCCTTGAGGTCCTTCTCGAGTGTCGATGCAGCCGCGATGGTATGGCCCTTGGCGTCGTCGATGACCTGCACGTAGATGTTCTTCGACGTGCGGTGAACCGAGAGACGCGGACGTTCGCCGGCGACCTTCTTGATCTGGCGGCGGACGCGCTGCGCGCGGCGCTGGATGGATTCCTTGGTAGCCATGATAGTCTTCCTTGCCTTCAAAAAACGGGGGCCGCCATGTGCGGTAGGCGAAAGCGCCTCCCGCGACCGCTCCCCGCGGCGTTGCACTTCTTTGGCTTGGCCTTTTCCGAAAAGTCTGCAACTTTTCGGGGCCAGGCTTACTACTTCTTCTTGCCTTCCTTGCGGACGATCTTCTCGCCGGCATAGCGGACACCCTTGCCCTTGTAGGGCTCGGGACCGCGATACTCGCGGATCTCGGCTGCAACCTGGCCGACCTGCTGCTTGTCGATGCCGGTCACGGTGATTTCCGTCGGCTTCGGCACGGTGATCGTGATGCCGGCCGGCGTCTCGTAAACGACGTCGTGGCTGAAGCCAAGCGCCAGCTGCAGGTTCTTGCCCTGGAGTGCCGCGCGATAGCCGACGCCGGTGATCTCGAGCTTCTTCTCGAAACCGTCCTTGACGCCCTGCAGGATGTTGACGATCTGCGTGCGCGACATGCCCCACTTGGAGCGGGCGGTCTTGGTCTGGTCGCGCGGCTGGACAGCGATTTCGCTGCCTTCCATCTTGACCAGCACTTCGTCGTTCACCACGAACTTCAGCTCGCCCTTGGGGCCCTTCGCCGTCACGGTCTGGCCGTTGACGGTCGCGGTCACGCCCTGCGGCAGCGAAACGGGTTTCTTTCCAATACGAGACATTTGGTTGTCCTCGTCACTTCTCTTGTTTCAGGTCTGCCGAATTAGAAAATCTGGCAGAGGATTTCGCCGCCGACATTCTGTTCGCGTGCTTCGTGATCGGCCATCACGCCCTTCGGCGTCGAAAGGATGGCGATGCCGAGGCCGTTGGCGACGTGCGGGATCGACTTGGCCGAGACGTAAACGCGGCGGCCAGGCTTCGAGACGCGGGCGATTTCGCGCACGACCGGAGCACCGTCGAAATACTTCAGCTCGATTTCGATTTCGGACTTGCCGTTGTCGAAGTCGGTCTGGCTGTAGTCGCGGATATAGCCTTCAGCCTTCAGCACGTCGAGGACGCGGGTACGCAGGCGCGAGGCCGGCGTCGAAACGCTCGACTTCTTACGGCCATACGCGTTGCGGATGCGGGTCAGCATATCGCCGAGAGGATCGCTCAATGACATGTTATGTCCTCCTTACCAGCTCGACTTGACCAGGCCCGGGATCTGGCCGTTATTGCCGAGATCACGAAGCGCGATGCGCGATACTTTGAGCTTGCGATAATAGGCGCGCGGACGGCCGGTAACTTCGCAGCGGTTGCGGATGCGGATCTTGGCCGAGTTGCGCGGCAGGGCAGCAAGCTTCAGCTGAGCGCGGAAACGCTCTTCCATCGGCTTGGACTGGTCCATGATGATCGCCTTGAGCGCTGCGCGCTTGGGACCGTACTGGTCGGCAAGCTTGCGGCGCCTGTTGTTCTTCTCGACTGAGCTGGTCTTTGCCATTTCAGATTTTTCCTTTTCTCGCTGCCGTTACTGGCGGAAGGGGAAGTTGAAGGCCTTGAGCAATGCCCTGGCTTCGTCGTCCGTCTTCGCAGTCGTACAAACGATGACGTCCATGCCCCAGATCTGATCAACCTTGTCGTAGTTGATCTCCGGGAACACGATGTGTTCCTTGATGCCCATGGCGTAGTTGCCACGGCCATCGAAGCTCTTCGGATTCAGTCCGCGAAAGTCGCGGACGCGCGGCAGTGCGATGTTCACGAGACGGTCGAGGAACTCGTACATGCGTTCCTTGCGCAGCGTGACCTTGGCGCCGATCGGCATCTTCTCGCGGACCTTGAAGCCGGCGATCGAATTACGGGCGCGGGTGACGACGGCCTTCTGGCCGGCGATCATCGCCAGGTCTTCGGCCGCGATCGAAGGCTTCTTCGAATCCGCGGTCGCTTCGCCGACGCCCATGTTCAGCACGATCTTGTCGATGCGCGGAACCTGCATCTCGTTCTCGTAGCCGAACTGCTCCTGCAGCGCCTTGCGGATGGTCTCGTTGTAGACCTGCTTGAGGCGCGGCGTGTTCTGGGCCTTGGACTGTTTGCTTTCAGCCTTGGGCTTCGTGGTTTGAGCCTTAGCCATTGATGACTTCTCCCGAGCGCTTGGCGACGCGCACCTTCTTGCCGTCCTTCTGGAAGATGAAGCCGACGCGGGTCGGCTTGCCATCCTTGGGGTCGGCCAGCGCGATGTTCGACAGCTGGATCGGCGCTTCCTTGGTGATGATCCCGCCCTCTTGGGACTGGGACTGCTTCTGGTGACGACGGATCATGTTGACGCCGCGCACCAGCGCGGTGTCTTCCTTCGGCTGAACCGAAAGGACTTCGCCCGAACGGCCCTTGTCCTTGCCGGCCAGCACGACGACCTTGTCGCCTTTTCTAATCTTTTGCATTGGTCCGGCTCCTTACAGCACTTCAGGCGCGAGCGAGATGATCTTCATGTGGTTCTTGGCGCGGAGTTCGCGCGGAACCGGTCCGAAGATACGCGTGCCGATCGGCTCTTTCTTGTTGTCGACGAGAACGGCCGCGTTCTTGTCGAAACGGATCACGCTGCCGTCCGGGCGGCGGATGTCCTTGGCCGTGCGAACCACGACCGCCTTCATCACATCGCCCTTCTTAACGCGGCCGCGCGGAATGGCTTCCTTGATCGACACCACGATGATGTCGCCTACGGAAGCGTATTTCCGCTTCGAGCCGCCCAGCACCTTGATGCACATGACACGACGGGCGCCTGAATTATCCGCGACGTCGAGGTTTGTTTGCATCTGAATCATGACTGGCCGCCTTCTTCTCTTCTAACGGGACGGGCTCAAAGCCCCTCCCCGGTCTGTCCAAAATTCGGTTTGTTACGCCTGGTCCGAAGACACGACGATCCAGCGCTTATCCTTGGAAATCGGCTTCGATTCCTGGATGAACACCTGATCGCCGACCTTGTGGGCGTTGTTCTCGTCGTGCGCCTTGTACTTCTTGGTCATGCGCACGGTCTTCTTCATCACGGGATGCGTGAAGCGCCGTTCGACCTTGACGACTACCGTCTTCTCGTTCTTGTCGCTGACGACAGTGCCCTGCAGAATGCGCTTTGGCATGATTTTCGTCCTTAAGCCTTCTTGGCCGCGGACTTTTCCGCAGCGATGGTCTTGATACGCGCAATGTCCTTGCGAACCTGCCGCACGCGCGCGGTCTTCTCGAGCTGGCCGGTGGCCTTCTGGAAGCGCAGGTTGAACTGCTCCTTCTTCAGGCTGGCCAGATCGTCGGTCAGCTGGTCCTGGGTCTTGGTCCGGATGTCTTCGGCTTTCATGATCAGCCCGTCCTTATTCTGCGATGCGCTGTACGAAGCGCGTCCTGACCGAGAGCTTGGCCGCGCCGAGACGCAGCGCCTCACGGGCGGTTTCTTCGTTGACGCCGTCGATCTCGAACATGATGCGGCCCGGCTTGACGCGCGCCGCCCAGTAATCGACAGCGCCCTTGCCCTTGCCCATGCGCACTTCGGTCGGCTTCGACGTCACCGGCACATCAGGGAAAATACGGATCCACACGCGGCCGGCACGCTTCATCTCACGAGTGATCGCGCGGCGGGCCGCCTCGATCTCACGCGCGGTGACGCGGTTCGGCTCAAGCGCCTTCAGCCCGAAACCACCGAAATCCAGGTTGGTGCCGCCCTTTGCGGTACCATGGATACGGCCCTTGAACTGCTTGCGGAACTTTGTGCGCTTTGGCTGCAGCATCGTTCTAACTCCAAATTCCTAAATAATCAGGCGTTTTCGCGACGACGACCGCGTTCGCGATCACCACCACCGCCATGCGCAGCATCACCCTCGGTCGCGCGACGCTCCGAAGCCATCGGATCGTGCTCGAGGATTTCGCCCTTGAACACCCAGACCTTGACGCCGCAGATGCCGTAAGCCGTGTGCGCTTCGGCCGTGCCATAGTCGACATCGGCGCGCAGCGTATGCAGCGGCACGCGGCCCTCGCGGTACCATTCCATGCGCGCAATCTCGGCGCCGCCGAGACGGCCGGCGCAGTTGATGCGGATGCCTTCGGCGCCCAGGCGCATGGCCGACTGAACGGCGCGCTTCATGGCGCGGCGGAAGGCGATACGACGCTCGAGCTGCTGGGCGATCGACTGGGCGACCAAGGTCGCGTCGATTTCCGGCTTGCGCACTTCAACGATGTTCAAGTGCGTCTCGGACTTCGTCATCTCCATCAGCTTCTTGCGAAGCTTTTCGATGTCGGCGCCCTTCTTGCCGATGATCAGGCCCGGGCGCGCCGCATGGATGGTGACGCGGCACTTCTTGTGCGGGCGCTCGATCACGACCTTCGAAATCGCAGCCTGCTTGAGTTCCTTTTCAAGATATTTGCGGATCTTGATGTCCTCATGCAGCAGTTTGCCGTACTCGCCGGTGTTCGCGAACCAGCGCGAATCCCAGGTGCGGTTGATGCCGAGGCGCAGACCGATCGGATTGACTTTCTGGCCCATTATGCGGCCTCCCCTTTTTCTTCGACTTCACGAACGACGATCGTGAGGTGCGAGAACGGCTTTTCGATACGGCTGGCGCGACCGCGGCCACGAGCATGGAACCGCTTCATGACGATCGACTTGCCGACATAGGCTTCCGCCACGATCAGCGCATCGACGTCAAGGTCGTGGTTGTTTTCCGCGTTGGCGATCGCCGATTCCAGCGTCTTCTTGACCGTGCCGGAAATCCGCTTGGCCGAGAATTCGAGATCGGAAAGCGCTGTCGCGACCTTCTTGCCGCGGATCAGCGCGGCAACCAGGTTCAGCTTCTGCGGGCTGATACGGATCGTGCGCAGAACGGCGCGCGCTTCGTTGTCAGCAAGCCTGCGCGGAGCTTTGGCCTTGCCCATGATTATTTCCTCTTCGCCTTCTTATCCGCGCCGTGACCGTAATAGGTCCGGGTCGGAGCGAATTCACCGAACTTGTGACCGACCATGTCCTCGTTCACCGAGACGGGAACATGCTTCTGGCCGTTGTAGACACCGAAGGTGAAGCCGACGAACTGCGGCAGGATGGTGGAGCGACGGCTCCACATCTTGATCACCTCATTGCGACCACCTTCACGAACCTTGTCCACCTTCTTGAGAAGGTAGCCGTCGATGAAGGGGCCTTTCCAAATAGAACGAGTCACTTGGCGTTACCTCTTCTTAGCTCTTGCGCTGATGGCGCGAGCGCAGGATGAACTTGTCGGTCGNTCGGTCGCCTTGTTGGACCGCGTCTTCTTGCCCTTGGTCGGCTTGCCCCACGGGCTGACCGGATGACGGCCACCGGAGGTGCGGCCTTCACCACCGCCATGCGGATGGTCGACCGGGTTCATGGTCACGCCGCGATTGTGCGGGCGCTTGCCGCGCCAGACCGTGCGGCCGGCCTTGCCGTCGTTGATGTTGCCGTGGTCGGGGTTCGACACGGCGCCGACGGTGGCCATGCAGGAGCCGTGAACGACACGCTGCTCGCCCGAATTGAGGCGCAGGATCGCCATGCCCTGGTCGCGACCGACCAGCTGGCCGTAGCCACCCGCCGAGCGGGCAACCTGGGCGCCCTTGCCCGGCTTCAGCTCGATGTTGTGGACGATCGTGCCGACCGGCATCGAGGCCAGCGGCATCGCATTGCCCGGCTTCACGTCGACCGATTCGCCGGCCACGATCTTATCGCCGGCGGCAAGGCGCTGCGGAGCGATGATGTAGGACAGCTCGCCATCGTCATACTTGATCAGCGCGATGAAGGCGGTGCGGTTCGGATCGTATTCAATGCGCTCGACCGTGCCGACGACGTCGAACTTGCGGCGCTTGAAGTCGATGATGCGGTACGAACGCTTGTGACCGCCGCCGATGAAGCGGGCCGTGATGCGGCCGTGATTGTTGCGGCCGCCCGACTTGGTCAGGCCTTCGGTCAGGCCCTTGACGGGCTTGCCCTTGTAGAGGCCCGAGCGGTCGACGATGACCAGCTGGCGGGTGCTCGGCGTTACCGGGTTGAATTTTTTAAGTGCCATGTTTCTGTCCTCGCGGCCTAGCTCAGAGACCCGTCGCGACGTCGATCGACTGGCCGTCGGCCAGCGTCACGATCGCCTTCTTGACGTCGCTCTGGCGGCCGATCGTGCCGCGGAAGCGCTTGATCTTGCCCTTGCGGACAAGCGTGTTCACGGCCGTAACCTTGACGCCAAACAGCGCTTCGACAGCAGCCTTGATTTCCGGCTTCGACGCCTTCTTGGCGACGTTGAAAACAACCTGGTTGTTCTCGGAAGCCATGGTCGACTTTTCGGTGATCGCCGGCGAGACGATCACGTCGTAATGACGGAGGTCGGTCATTTAAAGCGCTCCTCGAGAGCCTCGACGGCGGCCTTCGAAAGGACCAGCGTGCCGCGGCGCAGAATGTCGTAGACGTTGATGCCCTGGATGGGCAGCACGTCGATGTTCGGGATGTTGGTCGCCGCCAGCTTGAAGTTCTGGTCAAGCTCGGCACCGCCGATCACCAAGGCGTTGGTCAGGCCCAGCGTCGCGAAATTCGCGATCAGCGCCTTCGTCTTGGCCTCGGTCAGCTTCAGCTCGTCGATGATGATGATCGACGCGCTCTTGGCCTTGGCCGAGAGAGCATGCCGCAAGCCCAGAGCGCGCACCTTCTTCGGCAGATCGTGCTCGTGGCTGCGAACGACCGGGCCGTGGGCCTTGCCGCCGCCGCGGAACTGCGGAGCGCGTGCCGAATGGTGACGGGCGCGGCCCGTACCCTTCTGCTTGTACATCTTGGCGCCGGTGCGCGCGATTTCGGCGCGGCCCTTGGCCTTGTGCGTGCCCTGCTGGCGCTTGGCCAGCTGCCAGCGCACGACGCGCTGCAGGATGTCCTCGCGCGGATCAAGGCCGAAAATCTCCTCGGAGAGTTTCACCTTGCCGGCGTCCTTGCCGCCAAGCGTTGTGATCTTGAGATCCATTATTCTGCTCCCTCTGCGGCCGGAGCCTCGTTCGTGGCAGCGCTCGCTGCAGCAACCGGGCGGATCGCGGCAGGCTTCGGCGCATTGGCCGGCAGTGCCACCTTGGCCGCATCGCGGACCAGGATCCAGGCGCCCTTCGATCCGGGAACCGCACCGCGGATCAGGATCAGGCCGCGATCGGCGTCGGTCGAAACGATCTCGACATTCTGTGTGGTGACGCGGGTGTCGCCCATGTGGCCAGCCATATGCTTGCCCTTGAACACTTTGCCCGGATCCTGACGCTGGCCGGTCGAACCGTGCGTACGGTGCGAAACCGAGTTACCGTGCGTCGCGCGGCCACCACCCATGTGATGGCGCTTGATGACGCCCTGGAAACCCTTGCCGATCGTCGTGCCCGTCACATCGACCTTCTGGCCGGCGACGAAGTGCTCGACGGTGATCTCGGCGCCGACATCGATCATGTTGTCGGCGGAGACGCGGAACTCGGCGACCTTCGCCTTCGGCTCGACGGAAGCGGTCGCGAAATGGCCGCGCATCGCCTTCGACGTGTTCTTCACCTTGGCAAGGCCAACGCCGAGCTGGACGGCCGTATAGCCGTTCTTCTCCTGCGTGCGCTGAGCCACGACCTGGCAGTTCTCCATCTGGAGAACGGTGACGGGAACATGTTCCCCGGCATCATTATAGATGCGGGTCATTCCCACCTTCTTTGCAATCACACCTGAACGCATCGGTTCAATTCCTTTAGAGTTCCGGGCCAGGGGCACCGCCCCTTACCGCGCTCTCATTCCCTTAGAGCTTGATCTCGACGTCGACACCGGCGGCCAGATCGAGCTTCATCAAAGCATCGACCGTCTGCGGGGTCGGATCGACGATGTCGAGCAGACGCTTGTGCGTGCGCATCTCGAACTGCTCGCGGCTCTTCTTGTCGACGTGAGGCGACCGGTTGACCGTGAACTTTTCGATCCGCGTCGGCAGCGGAATGGGGCCGCGGACGTTTGCTCCGGTGCGCTTGGCCGTCGACACGATTTCTTTCGTCGAGGCGTCGAGCACGCGGTGATCAAACGCCTTCAGGCGGATGCGGATATTCTGTCCGTTCATGCGTCACTTCCTTGTTCTGGCGCGGCGCGGGCAAATCCTGCGCCCGCGACAGATCGGTTTAAGTCCAAATTACTCTTTGATGGTGACGACGATGCCGGCACCGACGGTACGGCCGCCTTCACGGATGGCGAAGCGCAGCTTCTCTTCCATGGCGATCGGCACGATCAGCTCGACATCGACCGTGATGTTGTCGCCGGGCATAACCATTTCCGTGCCTTCCGGCAGCGACACGATGCCGGTCACGTCGGTCGTGCGGAAGTAGAACTGCGGACGGTAGTTGGTGAAGAACGGCGTGTGACGGCCACCTTCGTCCTTGGTCAGGATGTAGGCTTCGGCCACGAACTTCTTGTGCGGCTTCACCGTACCGGGCTTGGCCAGAACCTGGCCGCGCTCGACGCCTTCACGATCAACGCCGCGCAGCAGCGCGCCGATGTTGTCGC
Source organism: Mesorhizobium sp. L103C105A0 (assembly GCF_000502215.1). NCBI lineage: Bacteria > Pseudomonadati > Pseudomonadota > Alphaproteobacteria > Hyphomicrobiales > Phyllobacteriaceae > Mesorhizobium > Mesorhizobium sp. L103C105A0. The sequence goes on from NZ_AYXF01000017.1 coordinate 105,210, forward strand.
CGGCCTGGCCCTGATCGAGCAGCTTGCGGAACATCTCGACGCCCGTGCAGGTCGTCTTGGTCGTCGGGCGGATGCCGATGATTTCCAGTTCCTCGCCGACCTTGACGATGCCGCGCTCGACGCGGCCGGTCACGACCGTGCCACGGCCCGAGATCGAGAACACGTCTTCGATCGGCATCAGGAACGGCTTGTCCAGCGGACGAACCGGCGTCGGGATATAGGCATCGACCGCAGCCATCAGCTCGCGGATCGCATCTTCGCCGATGGTCTTGTTGGAATCTTCGAGTGCTGCCAGCGCCGAACCCTTGACGATCGGAATGTCGTCGCCGGGGAACTCGTTCTTCGACAGAAGCTCGCGAACCTCGAGCTCGACCAGTTCGAGCAGCTCGGCATCGTCGACCTGGTCGACCTTGTTCAGGAACACCACGATCGACGGCACGCCGACCTGACGGGCAAGCAGGATGTGCTCGCGGGTCTGCGGCATCGGGCCGTCGGCGGCCGACACCACCAGGATTGCGCCGTCCATCTGCGCAGCACCGGTGATCATGTTCTTCACATAGTCGGCGTGGCCGGGGCAGTCGACATGGGCGTAGTGGCGCGCTGCCGTCTCGTATTCGACGTGCGCCGTCGAAAT
>NZ_AYXF01000018.1:0-53785 GCF_000502215.1 Mesorhizobium sp. L103C105A0
GGCTGGCGCCGCAGGCTTCGGAGCGGCCGGTGCTTCGGCAGCAGCCGGTGCGGCCGGCTCAGCAGGCTTTGCTTCGGCGGGCTTGGTCTCGGTGGGCTTGGCCTCCGCGGGCGCCACGGCGGCGATCGCTTCGCCGGGTTCGCGCTCGAACGGCACGGCGGCGCGGGCCACGACCTTCACGCCGTCGGCGTCGAGACCGTCGACATGGATGGTGTAGCTGCCGACCGGGATGTCGCGCGTCGCCTCGACCAGGAAATGACCGTCGGGCGAGGTCACCGCATCACCAAGCAGGATATCGTTGGCATAAGCGCGCACCTTGCGGCCGGCGTCAGCCAGACCGGCGACGAAGATCTTGTTGCCGTCGATCTCGACCGCCTCGACGACGATCTTGGGTGCAGCCACGCCTGCCGCCGGCGGCGCTGCAGGTACTGCTGGCGCTGCAGGGGCAGTTGCGGCTTCCACAGCCGGAGCAGCAGGTGCTGTTTCAGCGGCCACGGCAGGCCCAGCCGTAGCAGGCGCCTCAGAGGCTGGGGCAGCGGCCTGATCGCCGGCGGCCGGTGCCGCGGGCTTGGTCTCAGGCGCCGGGACGCTAAGCAGCTCGGCCGGCTTGCCGGGTTCCTCGACCATCGCCAGCACCTGGCCGGCGGCGTCCTTGGGAACCGAAACGACGGCGGTCTGCACGGAAGGGGTAACCACATCGCCGGCCGTCGCGCGCAACGCAATCGTATAGTCGCCGGGCTTCAGCGGATCATCGAGAACGATGACGAAGGCGCCGTCCGGACCGGCGACAGTCGAGCCAAGCACCGAGGAGCCGTTGAGGATCTCGATCTTCGAATTGGGCGCAGCATTGCCGGCAACGACGATCGAGCCGTTGCTTTCGACGCGCACGACGTCGAAGCTCGGCGCAACCGGGCCGGCCGCGGCCGGCGCTGGGGTTGTTGGGGCAGCAGCGGGCGCGGCAGGTGCCGCCGGAGCCGCAGCTTCGGTCGCGGGAGCCGTTGCGTCGGCAGGCGCGGGTGCTGCGGGAGCCTTGGCATCGGTGGGCGCGGCGGGCGCCGGCGGCAGCCTTCCCTCGGTCCCCGGATCGGCCAGCTTTTCAGCCGGCGGCGTCAGCGATGCAATCGCCGCAGGCGGCGTGGGATTCAGATACGGGTCGAGTGCGCCCGATACATAGGCGGTTCCGACGACCGCGACGGTCCCACCGGCCGCGAACAGAAACGCCTTCAATGGATTAACAGCCATATTTCCCCTACCCCTTAGCCACCTGAAGCCGGTCTAGCGTGTTTTGCCGGCACCGACAAGAAAAAGCCCGGGCTTGTCAGCCTTGGGGCTTGACCCCGCATTCAGACCCAATCACCAATCACGAATGAACACGATTCGATCCGTCTGCGTCTATTGCGGCTCGTCTCCGGGCCGCGATGAAATCTATGCCAAGGCCGGGCACCTGCTTGGCCGCTCGCTCGCCAAAGCCGGCCTGCGGCTGGTCTATGGCGGCGGCACCAAAGGCATTATGGGCGCAGTCGCCGAAGGCGCGCTCAAGGCCGGCGGCAAGGTAACGGGCATCATTCCGCGCTTCCTCATCAACAAGGAGGCGACCGAAACCGCGCTTGACCGGCTCGACGAGTTGCTGATCACCGACAACATGCACGAGCGCAAGCACAAGATGTTCGAGAAATCCGACGCCTTTGTGGCGCTGCCCGGCGGCATCGGCACGGTCGAGGAAATCGTCGAGATCATGACCTGGGGCCAGCTCGGCCATCACCGCAAGCCGATCGTCTTCGCCAACGTTCAAGGATTCTGGGATCCGATGCTGGCGCTGCTCGACCATATGGCCAGCGAAGGCTTCATCCACACCGCGCAACGGGTCAAGCCGCTGGTGGTCGAAGACCCCGAGGCCATCGTCGCCGCCATCATGGTGGCGGGGTCGTCGGTCGATGCGCCGACGGAAGGCGTGCAGTCGGTGATTGATAAAATGTGATAGTGACTAGTGAGAGAGGCCCCGCTGCCCATCACGCCGTAGCGCGAAGATCCTCGACGATGGTGCCGGCGGCAGCGACCTCCGCCTCATGGTCCGGCTCCCGCCAGGTCTCGGCGAGACCCGCCGCATACCAGTCCTGCATGGCCGGCAGGCCAAGCAATTGCGGGGGATAGGCTGCAGCTGCCCCTTCGAAAGACAGCCCATAGGATAGCACACGGAACGCCACCGGAGCAAAGAAGGCGTCGACGGCGGAAAAATGGCCGCCGGCAAGGAACGGCCCGCCGAACAGGGCAAGGCCATCGTTCCAGAGATCGCCCAAACGGAACAGATCCTGCTTCAGCGCGTCCGACATCGGCAACGGTTTTACCCGCAAGCCGCAATTCATCGGGCATGCGCCGCGCAAGGCCGTGAAACCAGAATGCATTTCGGCGGCGGCCGAGCGCGCCCAAGCTCGCGCCTTGGCCTCGGCAGGCCACACGCCATGGTGGCGCTCGGCGAGATACTCGGCAATAGCCAGCGAATCCCAGACAGCCCAGCCGTCATCCACCAGGCAAGGCACGCGCCCGCTGGGCGAGAACGCCCGGTAGAGATCGAAACTGGGCCCGGTCGGAAACGGCGTCAATTGCTCCTCGAACGGAATGTCGAGGGTGCGCATCAGCACCCATGGCCGCAGCGACCATGACGAATAGTTCTTGTTGGCGATATGCAGCACGTACATCGAAAGGCTCCCTACTTCGGGGCCAACGCCACCGGGCGGATTTCACGGCCACGAAACATCGACCAGGAATACATCGCCAATGCCGCCCAGATCAGCGCAAAGGCAATTGCTTGCGTGGTGCCGAACGGCTCGTCGAAAATCAGCACGGCGATCAGGAACACCATGGTCGGTGCGATGTACTGCATGATGCCGATGGTGGAGAGGCGCAGAAGCTTGGCGCCGAAGGCGAACAGAAGCAGCGGCACCGAGGTGACTGGCCCGCAGCCGATGAGCAAAGCCATATCGGTGCCGTTGCTGGAGATGAAATGGTCCTGGCCGTTGACGACCAGGAAGACGATGTAGGCAAGCGCCGGCACCGACAGCAAAAGCACTTCGAGCAGAAAGCCCTGGCTCGGGCCGATCGGCAGCGTCTTGCGGAAGAACCCATAGGCAGCGAAGGAAAACGCCAGCGCCAACGACACCCAAGGCAATTTGCCGGCATCGACGGTCAGAACGGCAACTGCGACCGCCGCCAGCAACACGGCCGCGATCTGCAGCCGGTCGAGCTTCTCGCCGAGCAACAACGCGCCGACGACGATGCTAACTAATGGGTTGATGTAGTATCCGAGCGCGGTCTCGACGGTGCGGTCGACCGAGATCGCCCAGACATAGATGGCCCAATTGACGGAGATCAGGGTCGCCGTCAACGCCGCCATGGCGATGCTGCGTGGTGAGCGGATTGCCCCCTTGAAATCGGCGGTCCGACCGGCCCAGACCAGCACTGCAGCAGCAATCGGCACCGACCAGACGATGCGGTGGGCGATCACCTCGATCAGCGGCAGATGCGCAACCGCCTTCATGTAGAAGGGCAACAGCCCCCATAGCAGATAAGCGCCGAGCGCGAGGAGAAAGCCGTTGCGGGCTTTGGAGTCGGCGTCGGGCTGGATCGTGTCGCTGGCCATGGCAAACGCTATGGCCCAGTGGGCCATCCAAAACCATCGCAAAATTATGATGGATCAATGGACTTCCGCTGATGGCTCAAGGGGCGGCGCCAGTTCCTCGCCCCACTTCGGGGGGCGAGGAAACCCACGTCTTGCAACCCTACTCCGCCGCCACCAATCCCGCCATGTCGCGGTTCTTCATCAGCTTGTAGACGATCGAATCCATCAGCGCCTGGAAGGAGGCGTCGATTATGTTTTCCGACACGCCGACCGTCCACCAGCGTGCGCCGGTGCCGTCATGCGATTCGATCAGGACGCGAGTGATCGCCTCGGTGCCGCCATTGAGGATACGCACCTTGAAATCGGCGAGCTCCATGTCGGCGATCTCGCTCTGGAATTTGCCGAGGTCCTTGCGCAACGCGATGTCGAGCGCGTTGACCGGGCCGTGGCCTTCGGCCACCGACATCTTCTCCTCGCCCTCGACCATCACCTTGACGATGGCTTCGGAGACCGTCTTCAACTGGCCGTTGGCATCGAAGCGGCGCTCGACCATGCAGCGGAACGAAGTGACGTTGAAGAACTCCGGCAGGCCGTGCAGCATTTTGCGCGCCAACAGCTCGAAGGAGGCATCGGCGCCCTCATAGGCGTAGCCCTCGGCCTCGCGCTCCTTGACCACCGAGATCAGCGCATCGAGACGATGGTCGTCTCTGGGCACATCGATGCCGCGCCGCTTCAGCTCGGCGAGGAAATTGGCCTTGCCGCCCTGGTCCGAAACCATAACGCGGCGGCGGTTGCCTACCGCCTCGGGCGGTACATGTTCATAGGTCGCCGGCTCCTTGGCCAGTGCGGAGGCATGGATGCCGGCCTTGGTGGCGAAGGNGTGGCGAAGGCTGAGGCGCCGACATAGGGCGCCTGCGCTTCCGGAGCGCGGTTCAGCAATTCGTCGAAGGCGCGGGAAAGCCGGGATATCCCGGTCAGCGCCTCGGCCGAGATGCCAGTTTCGAAGCGATCGGCGAAAGCCGGCTTCAGCGCCAGCGTCGGTACGATCGAGACCAGATTAGCGTTGCCGCAGCGCTCGCCGATGCCGTTCAGCGTGCCCTGGATCTGGCGCACGCCGGCCTCGACGGCGGCGAGCGAATTGGCCACCGCTTGGCCGGTGTCGTCATGGGCATGGATGCCGAGATGGCCGCCCGGAATACCTGAAACAATGACCTTGTCGACGATGGCGCGCACTTCCGAGGGCTGCGTGCCACCATTGGTGTCGCACAACACCACCCAGCGCGCGCCGGCATCATAGGCGGTCCTGGCGCAGGCCAGTGCGTAGTCCGGATTGGCCTTGAAGCCGTCGAAGAAATGCTCGCAATCGACCATCGCTTCCTTGCCGGCGGCAACAGCTGCTTCGACCGACGCGTTGATCGAGTCGAGGTTTTCCTCATTGGTGCAGCCGAGCGCGACGCGGACATGATAGTCCCAGCTCTTGGCGACGAAGCAGATGGCGTCGGACTTGGACTGCACGAGCGCTGCCAGGCCCGGGTCGTTGGATGCCGACACGCCTGCCCGCTTGGTCATGCCGAAGGCGACGAACTTTGCCTTCGCCGTGCGCTTCTGCCGGAAGAAGGCGGTGTCGGTCGGATTGGCGCCGGGATAGCCGCCTTCGACATAGTCCATGCCGAACTCATCGAGCAGCTTGGCAATCGCGATCTTGTCCTCGACGGAAAAGTCGATGCCCGGCGTCTGCTGGCCATCGCGGAGGGTTGTGTCGAAGAGATAGAGGCGTTGTTTGGTCATTGTTCTGTTGGCGCGCGAGCACCCCCCTCTGGCCTGCCGGCCATTTCCCCCTCAAGGGGGAAGATCGGCAGCTTTAGCGTCGGATCGTTTCCTGCAGCGACGGAGATTTGCGAAAGCGCCGATGACAGCCAATCTCCCCCCTTGAGGGGGAGATGTCCGGCAGGACAGAGGGGGGTGCCACGCGCTGTCATTTCCCCGCAAACCCATCCGTCGCGCGTATCAGCCGATCCAGAATCCCCGGCTCCGAATAGGAATGGCCGGCGCCTTCGATGAGGTGGAAATCCGCCTTCGGCCAGGCCTTGTGCAGGGCCCAGGCATAGCGCGCCGGGCACGGCATGTCGTAGCGGCCGTGGACGATTGTGCCGGGAATATCCGCGAGCTTATGGGCATCGCGCAGAAGCTGCCCCTCCTCCAGCCAGCCGGCGTGGACGAAATAGTGGTTCTCGATGCGGGCAAAGGCGATGGCGAAGTCGTCCTCGCCGAACTTGTCGCTGGTCTCCGGCTCCGGTAGCAGCGTGATCGTCTCACCTTCCCACAGGCTCCAGGCAAGGGCGGCTTCCAGCTGCGCCTTGCCATCGGCGCCGACCAACCGCCTGCGGTAAGCGGCCATCATGTCGCCGCGCTCGGCTTCAGGAATTGGCGCCAGGAAACGCTCCCATTTGTCGGGGAACATCTCGGAGACGCCGAACTGATAGTACCATTCGAGTTCGGCGCGGGTCAGCGTGTAGATGCCGCGCACGACAAGCTCGCTGACGCGATTAGGATGCGTCTCGGCATAGGCCAGCGCCAGCGTCGAGCCCCACGAGCCGCCGAACACCAGCCATTTTTCGAAGCCGCACATCTCACGCAGCCGCTCGATGTCGGCAACCAGGTGCCAGGTGGTGTTGGCCTCGAGCGAGGCGTTGGGTGTCGATTTCCCGCAGCCGCGCTGGTCGAACAGGATGACGTCGTAAAGCTTCGGGTCGAACAATTGCCGATGTTTTGGCGAGAAGCCGCCGCCGGGACCGCCATGCAGGAAAACGGCCGGCTTGGCGCCCCTGGTTCCGGAGCGCTCCCAGTAGATATGATGGCCGTCGCCGACATCGAGCATGCCGGACTCGAACGCCTCGATCTCTGGATAAAGAGTACGAAGTTCACTGTTCATTCCATTGCTCATATCTTCAGGCCGTGCGCGGGCCAGTCCGTGGTTTCGTGGTCGGGATGCTGGAAGGAGATGATCTGCTCCTGGCGGGAGTAGAAATCCGGATCCTGATGCATGGGCTGGTCAAAGATCGTTTCCACCCAAGGCAATCGGACCGCGTAGTTGACCTGGATCTGCGGCGCCAGATCGGAGCGGTCGTCGAAGGCGCCGATGGCGATCTCCAGTGCGCCAGGTTGGCGATAGGTCAGCGGTGTACCGCAGCGGGCACAGAAGCCGCGATCGATGTTGACCGACGACTGGAAATAGGTGGGCTCTTCGCGCATCCATTCGACGCCATCCTTGGGCACTGTCACCAGCGCGCCGAAAAACGAACCGAACTGTTTCTGGCACATGCGGCAATGGCAGATGGACGCCCGGCCGAGCTTGCCCTTGATGCGGAAACGCACGGCACCGCACTGGCAGCCGCCGGTTCGAACTTCATCAGTCATGATTTTCCCTCTGGCGGCCGGTGTTCGGTGTCCCATTGTTCGGTGTCATGGTCGGGATGCTGGTAGGAGACGAGCTCGGCGAGATAAGGCGCCGACGACATGTCGGCCATAGTGTCCTCGCCCGGCAATTGCGGGATGGTATCGACATAGGGAAGTTTTGCCTCCGTGCCCCACTGGATCAGCGGCACGATATCAGCCGGATTGTCGAAGGCGCCGATGGCGAGGCCGATGCCGTCGGGCGCGGTAAAGGTCAGCGGCGTGCCGCAATTGGCGCAAAAGCCGCGATCGACATGGCTGGACGAGGCGAAATATTTCGGTTCGCCGCGCGTCCAGTCGAGTTTGGCGCCACGCACCGAGACCAGGGGCGCGTAAAATGAGCCGAACGCCTTCTGGCACATGCGGCAATGGCAGATCGAGGCGTCACCCAGCGCACCCTCGACGCGAAAGCGCACCGCGCCGCACTGGCAGCCACCGGTGTAGATCGGCCGGTTGTCGAGGCTCATGGCGTCTCACTCCGTTTCATAGTCATTCGGGCGCATGGCAGACGGCCTCGACATTGTTGCCGTCGGGATCCAAGACGAAGGCGCCGTAATAGTCCGGGTGATAATGCGGGCGCAGCCCCGGCCCGCCATTGTCCTTGCCGCCGGCGGCGAGCGCCGCGGCATGGAAGGCGTCGACCTCGGCGCGGCTGCGCGCGGTGAAGGCGACGTGCTGATGGGTCCTCGGCTTGTCATCGCTGGCCTGCAGCCAGAACACCGGCCGGTCGCGGCCATAGCCACCGACCTTGGCGCCGCCGGTATATTCCAGTGGCACCATGTAGATCAGCGAGGCGCCAAGCGGCGCTATCGCCTGGTCATAAAAGGCTTTCGACGCGTCGAAGTCGGCGACATTGATGCCGAGATGGTCGATCATGAAACAAGCTCCTCCCTTGCTGGCGCCGGCACGTCGGCGCCGGCCAAGCCGGCCCCGATGACGATGTGCTGGCAGGCATTGTCGATATCGCGGATGACGTCGTCCTTCCAGAAGCGCAGGATGGTCCAGCCCAGCGCTTCCAGCTTGGCGGTTCGCGCGGCGTCAGATGCTGATGCTTCGGCCTGAGCGTGCTGAGAACCGTCCAACTCGACGATCAGCTTTTTGATAGGGCAGGCGAAATCGACGATGTAACCGGCGATCGGCATCTGGCGCCGGAAGGCCAGTCCCATGAGCCGGTGGGCGCGTATCTCATTCCAGATTTTTAGTTCTGCCTCTGTCATGGCTTTGCGCATCTTGCGCGCGTTGCCGCGATTGATGGGAGATACGCGATAATGGTTCATCGCGAGGCACCCCCCTCTGTCCTACCGGACATCTCCCCCTCAGGGGGGGAGATCAGCAGTTTCAATGACGGCTCCAACCCTTGAACGTCGGCGATTGGCGAAAGCCGACGCGCCGTCCAATCTCCCCCCTTGAGGGGGAGATGTCCGGCAGGACAGAGGTGGGTGCCTAGCGCCACCCTCACCGCTTCACCTCCCACGTCGTCACGCGTTCGTTGGTGACAGGATCCTTGCCGTCCTTCAGCTGCACGCCTTGCTCCAGAAGCTCGTCGCGGATGCGGTCAGCTTCGGCCCAGTTTTTGGCGGCGATGAACTCCAGGCGCTGCGCGATCGACTTGGCAACGCTGTCCTCATCCACGGCGGCCGCGCCGATATCGAAGCCGAGGAACAACAGCGATGCCTTCAGCGATGCGGCCGCTTCGTTGCCCTCCGCGGCCTCACCGGCAAGCTGCGTGAGCTGCTGGAAGGCGGCATAGGTGGCGAGGTCGTCCGACAGCGCCGCCACAATCTCCGCCGGGACTTGCCCTGCCGACGGCGCCAGGTCAGCCGCGCGTTTCCATTTGCGCAGCGTGTTCTCGGCTTCCTCCAGCTTGCGCACGGAGAAATCGATCGGCTCGCGGTAATGCGTCATCAGCATCGCCAGACGCAGCACCTCGCCCGGCCATTTGCGGCCGCCGAAAGTTTCGGTCTCCAGCAGTTCGGCGATCGCGTAGAAATTGCCGACGCTCTTCGACATTTTCTGGCCCTCGACCTGCAGGAAGCCGTTGTGCATCCAGACATTGGCCATGACGTCGGTGCCGTGGGCGCAACGCGACTGGGCGATCTCGTTCTCATGGTGCGGGAAGATCAAATCGAGGCCGCCGCCATGAATGTCGAAGACATCGCCGAGATAGGCGGCCGACATGGCCGAGCATTCGATGTGCCAGCCCGGACGGCCCCTGCCCCACGGGCTGTCCCAGCCGGGCTCTTCCGGTGACGACAATTTCCACAGCACGAAATCGCCCGGGTTCTTCTTGTGAGCGTCGACGGCAATTCGCGCACCGGCCTGCTGTTCGTCGAGATTGCGCTTCGACAGCTCGCCATAATCCGGCATCGAGGCGGTGTCGAACAGCACTTCGCCGGCGGCGACATAGGCGTGGCCGCGTTCGATCAAACGTTCGATGAGGGTGATCATGTCAACCTTGCCGTCGGCGCGGCGCGCAACGAACTCGGTGGCGCGCGGCTCGACCGTAGGCGGCAAGCAACCGAGTGCGGCGACATCCTTGTGGTACTGGTCGGCGGTCTTTTCGGTGACGCGGCGGATCGCCTCGTTGAGCGTCAGGTTTCCCGACGCGATCTCGGCGCCGAAATCGCGCAGCGCGCGGGCGTTAATCTTGTCGTCGACATCTGTGATGTTGCGCACATACGTGACACCAGCCTCGCCGTAGAGGTGACGCAGCAAACGGAACAGCACGTCGAAGACGATCGCCGGACGCGCATTGCCGATATGGGCAAAGTCGTAGACGGTCGGACCGCAGACATACATGCGCACATTCGACGGGTCGATCGGGACGAACACGTCCTTCGTCCGCGTTAGCGTGTTGTAGAGGCTGAGACCCTTCGATGCGTCAGACATGCGTGCCCTTCCGGTCCGTTAAGTTCTGGATGGAGCCTACCTGTGCCAAGGCACAAATCGGGCTCCAGCCTGCTGGCCGGGGCGTTTGTCCACTCTGGGGAAAGATGAGGCGAAAACGTCCGGACCAGCGCGAAGCTAGCCAATAATGCAAATGCCACAAATGGCGAAAAACGTTTTCATCGGCGGCTTTATCGCCTTGGCCGGTGTTGCCGTCAAGTCGCAACTTCCGGCAAAAGCGTCGCTGGATCATAGGTCAGGAGCCGCTGAAACATTTTATTAAACATGTCGGCACAGTCATGAAACATTCGCCGGCTAGTCCACCATAGGTCACGATTCGGTCAGATTCGGCCGGCAAACGCAGACACGGAAATGTTACCAGGGAAGAGATCGATGTCACGAACCAAGCAGGAATCGAGCCGCGCCAAGCAACCGGCGCTCGCCAACCACTACCGTGCGATCGGCCCGGCCGCGATCGTCGCCGCCCTTCTCCATACCGCGAAGAATAAAAAGCCGGCGCCGAAAATCACTTCGCCCCGCGCTGCCTGAACAGGCATCGTGCCGGCCGCCGACAAGGCGTGCGCCGGAACGGAAGGCTGAGGCGCCCATAGCGCGCCTGAAAACAACAGCTCTTCCTATTGAGCAGGTTCTTCCCGAAGACCGGACCTGGCTTCTTGGGAGCGCGCTCTAAAACAGCGTCATCTGACTGTCGTCCGCGCCGGGCTTCTGGCGCCTGACCTTGCCGGGCTCGACGATGCCCATGTCCTGTATCTCCGGCCCGATGTTGGCGACCTTGTTGACGAGGTCGGAGACCGGAATTGCCTCGAAGAAATCGGGCAGCGCGGGCTTGAGCAGGTCGGCCACATCGCGCGGTTCGAGCGTGCGGCAGTCCAGCCAGCCGGGCAAAATCTTCAGGCGCGATCACCACCGGCATCCGGTCATGGATATGGGCGATGCCGGCATTGGCGTTGACGGTAAGAATAGCGCCGGTGTCCATTTCCGAACCGCCCGGCTCGGCATAGGTTTCGATCAGCCCGGCAAAGGCGATCAACCCGCCATGCCTCGGCCGTATCCAGTAGGGCTGGCCCTTCTTGCCGCTGCCGGATTGCTGCCACTCATAGAAGCCGGAGGCCGGCACCAAGGCACGGCGATGGCGCATGGCGGCTTTGAACGAGGCTTTTTCAATAGCGCCTTCCGAACGCGCGTTGATGAGCAGCGGAAATTTCCTGGTGTCCTTGACCCAGGTGGGGACCAGCCCCCAGCGCACCAGCATCGCCTGGCGATCCGGGAAATTCGAGCCCGGCATGCGCGGCGGCCCCGACAGCGCCATTAGCACCGGCTGCGTCGGCGCGATGTTGTAGCGGGCCGGAAAATCCTCCAGCTCCGCCAGGCCGAACAAGGCGGCGGTCTGGTCCGGCGTGGCCGTCAGGGCAAAGCGTCCGCACATGGGAAAGCTCGATGAATTGATCCGATCGCGAACGTGGCGATGGAACCGGCGCTGCGCAACCGCTAAAGCTGCTCGCTGCCAGCCGGTCCACAAGGGTTTGGCCTCACATAGGCGAAACGAGATCGATGAACGAGCAGCGCAAGACACTTCCCGCAGTCTCGGTCGCCGTCGTGCGCGGCAGGACGGTGCTGCTGGTCAAACGGGCGCGGCCGCCGTCGCAGGGGCTTTATGCCTTTCCCGGCGGCAAGGTCGAGCCCGGCGAGACGCTGCAAGAAGCAGCGTCGCGCGAATTGCTGGAGGAAACCGGGCTGCGGGCGCAGGACTATCGTCCGCTTCGCGACATCCACATCGACGGCAGCGGCGAGAATCACCCGGTCGACTATCTGCTGACCGTGTTCGGCGCCGTTTATGCCGGCGGCGAAGCGACGGCCAGCGACGATGCCGAGACCGCCGCCTTCTATAGTCTTGATGAAATGGCGACGCTGCCGCTCGCGGGTGACGTCATGGAGGTGGCTGAAGAGCTTTTGGCCTGAAGCAGGCCCATATCTGCCGCTCCGAGAATCGCCTTGCAGGCGACAAAATGTTTCGCCAGATAGACTTATGACCCGCACCTCGCTGTTCCTTGCCGCATGCATCGCCGCCGCCACGGCTGTTGGCGTGCAGCCGGCGCTGGCCGCCGAGTCGCCGTTCGAGCCCGGGCTGATGCGACTGGCCGAGGTGCTGGGATCGCTGCATTTCCTGCGCAATCTGTGCGGCGAAAAGGGCGACCAGTGGCGCACCGAGATGGAAAAGCTGATCGATTCAGAAAATCCCGATCCCGAGCGGCGCGCCCGCTTCATCGCCAGCTTCAACCGCGGCTACCGTTCCTTCGGCGGCACCTATACCCAATGCACGCCGTCAGCGACCGAAGCCATCAGCCGCTACATGAAGGAAGGCGAGACGCTGTCGCGCGACATCGCCTCGCGTTACGGCAACTGACGAGCGCCAGACGGCGTTTAGCCACGCCTTTTCGAGCACCCGCCTTGTATCCACGGCACGTTGATGCAATCTTGGTGTTGCGCTTGCGCAACAGTATTAACGAAACGTTAGCGCGCGAATGCGGAATTAACTCAAACTGAAGGTTTTCATCCCGCTCACCGGTCTAATCGGCTAAGTTTGAATCGGACCGAACGCAGGCGACGAAGTTTGTAAAGATGATCAAAAAAATGTCGTATTTACAGATACTTACTTAGCCTGCGTGAGATAGGGGCAGCCCAAGCCGGATCCGACCCGTCGGACCGCCGCTTGAAAAGGTGGACATCGCAAATGGAACATGGCGTCAACGACATCGACGCGCTGGTCAGGGAAGAAAAGCGCCTGACCGCGGTGGAAAGCCATAGCGAGGCCTGGGCGGAAGGTCTGTCGGCCGGCATAGAACCTGAAATCATCGCCGAGGCAGCGCTTGAAACCGCGTTCGGCGAGATGCTGCGAGCCAATGGCGAAACCTCGGCCCTTGCCCTGCTCGATCGCATGCGTGAAAAGGTGATCGCCGGCGCCTTCGAGCCGGAGCGGTTTCGGCACTAGGCGTCGCGCGTCTCAGAGGGTGCACTGCCAGCTTACCGGTTCTTTGACGACGGCGAGTCGTTTGGGCATCATGCCTGAAGAGCCTAGGCCCGAGGAGAGGCAAGCGGTGAATTTTTCGATGTCAGGCCGGCCTCGCGGCGTGGTCCTCAGCATCTGGCTTGCCGCTTCCTGCGCCGCGGTTCCGCTGGCGCTTGTCCTGACCAGCAACCCTGCCTATGCGCTGAGCGAGATCAAGCGCGAGGAGCTTCCAGCTCCTGCCGGGCCACCAGCCAATGGTGAGACGGCGCCGTCTGAAAATTCAGTGCCAATGCCCGATCTGCCCCGCACGGCGCCACCGGCCGCCAGCCAGCCGAAATCGCCCACGGAGCCCGAACAAAGCCAACCGGAAGCCCCCGCCAACGATGGCGGCGTGGCCAACCCGCGTGCCGATCCAGAAGCGCCGGTGCCCGAAGCCGTCTATGACCTTTCCAAATTGCCCGAGCCCGTCAGGCGCATGCGCGATCTGATGGTCGAGGCCTGCGTCAGCGGCGACATCGAGAAGCTGCGGCCGCTGATCGGCAAGGGCGACACCATGACCCAATTGTCGCTGGGCGAAATCGAGGGCGACCCGATCGCCTTCCTGAAAGGGCTATCGGGCGACAAGGAAGGTCAGGAAATCCTCGCTATCCTGGAAGAGGTGCTCAATGCCGGCTATGTCCATGTAGACGTCGGCACACCGCAGGAACTCTATGTCTGGCCATATTTCTTCGCCCTGCCGCTGGACAAGCTCAACGCCAGGCAGCGGGTCGAACTGTTCAAGATCGTCACCGCCGGCGACTATGACGACATGAAGCAGTTCGGAGCCTACATCTTCTACCGCGTCGGCATTACGCCCACCGGGCAGTGGACGTTTTTCGTCGCCGGGGATTGAACGGCGATTCCCCTGGGATGGCTACTGGCTAGGGCTAGAAAGCTCGAGGCCTGTGTCAGGCCATATGCGGATACCTTCATTTCGAAGGGCCGAAATCGCTTCGACCGCCGCGTTGGGATCCATTTGCAGCACCTCGGCGGCATGCCGCAATTCTTCCTTGTCCCGCAGCCTGTTTACCACCCAAGCCACCTTGCGCTCGATATCCACGCCATAGGCCGCCTTCGCCTTGCCAACAGCGTCGCTCGGGATTTCCTTATAGATGCCAACCAGCACTCCAAGATCGATGGCATCGCGATATGCAATTGCACGGTCCTGACATCGATCCGCGTTCGCCAGCAACTTCTCGGCAAACATATCCGCCGGGACCAGGGCGGATACATTCAGATCGTCGTCGAAATGGCCTCGCAGTTTTATGCGGCCTTCGCGGATGACTTCAAACTTGATCGTTTGGCCTTTCAACCGCACGATCGTCCGCAAGCCATATTGATCGATCTGGAAGTCCCGAACAGCCTCGACCGGCTCAGGAAAGAATGCTCTGACGCCACGTTCGGCTGCGGAGGTCCGCAATTCGCGATAGCCATCACTGTCGGCACACAGGAAGTCCACATCCAGTGAGCGGCGATATTCCCCGAATTTCATAACGATCGCAGTGCCACCGCCGAACCAGCACTGGTTTGCGGTCAGGAAATGGCGATCCATCAACCCGAGCGCTTCGGCAATGATCTGGTGCTCGGGCCTCTTGAATTCCATCATGACGCTCGCGGTGTGTCCTGTTGATATTCCGGCTGCGAGGAACGATCAGGTGAGGGAAATCAGCCGGCGGTCAAGAGCACGCCGTGACCGAATTTGTCTGCCAAACTTTGGATAAGCATCTTCTCACGCACAGTAAGACGCTTTTGATCGACAAACCGCCAATTACGCTCATACAGCGCAAATGCCTCTTCGGCCGGAATCGGGCGTGCCGCATCGCGGTTCCAGGCGAGCGCCTGGAGCTCCGGAAACTCCGCAGGGACGATCATGGGCGCGATATCTGCGTTCATAGTGCCCTTAACGTAGTGGATAGCGCTTAAAAAATCCAACGCAGCAAGAAACCGCTAAGCCGGCAGCGCCTCGGAAAACTCCACCGGCCTGCCCTGTCCTGGCGTGACGATCTCGCCTTCCCACATCACGCGACGACCGCGCACGATCGTGCCGACCGGCCAGCCGGTGACTTCCTTGCCGTCATAGGGCGTCCAGCCGGCCTTGGAGCCGGCCTGCGCATTGGTGATGGTCTCGCGGCACTTCATGTCGACAACGGTGAAATCGGCGTCATAGCCTGCGGCGATACGGCCTTTCCGGGCCATGCCGAAGATGCGCTGTGGGCCATGGCTGGAGAGGTCGACGAAGCGCTGCAGGGTCAGCCGGCCTGAATTGACGTGGTCGAGCATGATCGGCACCAGCGTCTGCACCCCGGTCATGCCAGACGGTGAGGCCGGATAGGGCTTTGCCTTTTCGGCCAGCGTGTGGGGGGCGTGGTCGGAGCCGAGCACATCGACAATGCCTTGCGCAATGCCGTGCCAGACGCCGTCGCGATGGCGGGCCGCGCGAACCGGCGGATTCATCTGGATCAGCGTGCCCAGCCGCGCATAGTCGTCGGCGGTGAGCGTCAAATGGTGCGGCGTCGCCTCGCAGGTGGCGACATCCTTGTGCTGTTCGAGGAACACGATCTCTTCGGCAGTGGAGATGTGCAGGACATGGATGCGGGCGCGGGTGCTGCGCGCGATGCGCACCAGCCGCTCGGTGCAGCGCAAGGCCGCGATCTCGTCGCGCCAGACGGGGTGTGAGGACGGGTCGCCCTCGACGCGCAAGCCGAGGCGCTCGCGCAGCCGGAACTCGTCCTCCGAGTGAAAGGCGGCTCGGCGGCGGGTGTTGCGCAGGATCGATGCGACACCCTCGTCGTCCTCGACTAGCAGGTCGCCGGTGGACGAGCCCATGAACACCTTTATCCCGGCAGCACCCGGCAGCCGCTCGAGCTCACCGACATCATCGGCATTCTCGCGCGTGCCGCCAACCCAGAAGGCGAAGTCGCAATGCATCCGGCTGGTGGCGCGGCGCACCTTGTCGGCAAGCGCCGCCTCGCTGGTGGTCAGCGGATTGGTGTTGGGCATTTCGAAGACGGCGGTGACCCCGCCCAGCACAGCCGCGCGCGAGCCCGTCTCCAGATCTTCCTTGTGCTCCAGCCCCGGCTCGCGAAAATGCACCTGGCTGTCAACGACGCCGGGCAGGACGTGCAGCCCGCGACAGTCGATCGCTTCGCCGGCCGAAGCTTGGCGAAGATCGCCCATTGCGACGATGCGACCACCCTTGACGCCGACATCGCGCGCGCCCTCGCCATCATGGTTGACCACCGTGCCGCCTGTCAGGATGAGGTCGTAGGTGGTGGCCATAGGCGTTCGGTCTCTTGCGGGGGGAGTATCGTCGGCTTACGTAAAGGCCGACCGTTTTGCAAGATCAGGTTCTTTGCCGCCCATGCCTTTTGCCCTGCTCAAAGACCGCGCTCTCATTTCTGTGTCAGGCCCGGATGCCGAGCATTTTTTGCAGAACATCCTCACCACCGACCTCGACACGCTGGGCGCCGGTGCGGCAAAACCCGGTGCGCTGCTTTCGCCGCAAGGCAAGATCCTGTTTGATTTCCTGATCTCGCGTAGCGGCGAGGACGGATTCCGGCTGGATTGCCGTGCCGACGTCGCAGACGACTTCCTGCGCCGGCTGATGCTTTACAAGCTGCGCGCCAAGGCCGAGATCGCGAAGCAGGATCAAGTGCTTGTGACGGTTGCGTGGGGCGATGATTCAAGCGCCTCACCTTCTGATTCAACGACACTTGCCGATGCCCGCTTCCGCGATGTGGTTGTGAGCCGTTCCTATGGCGGCGCATCCGTAGGTGGCGATCCGGCTGCATGGCAGACGCTCCGCATCGCCAATGGCATTGCCGAAAGCGGTCCCGATTATCAGCTCGGCGATGCCTTCCCTCACGACGTGCTGCTCGACGAGACCGGCGGTGTCGGCTTCAAGAAAGGCTGCTATGTCGGCCAGGAAGTGGTCTCGCGCATGCAGCATCGCGGCACCGCCAGGCGGCGCGTGCTGATCGTTTCGGCCGACCATGCCTTGCCCGCGCCGGGCTCGGAGCTGACGGTTGCGGGGCGGCCGGTCGGCACGCTCGGTTCCAGCGCGGGCACGGCCGGACTCGCCATTGCCCGCATCGACCGGGTCAAGGCGGCGCTCGACGCTGGCCAGCCGGTACTGGCCGGTGATGTCACCGTCTCGCTCGCCATCCCGTCCTGGGCGAAGTTCAGCTTTCCCAGGGAAGCCATCGGCGCGGAGGACGCCTGATGGCTGCCGATCGCGTCGGAGCGCCACCGCGCGCGTGGCAGCGCATGCTGTCGGGGCGGCGGCTCGACCTGCTCGATCCCTCGCCGCTCGACATCGAAATCTCAGACATCGCCCACGGGCTTGCCCGCGTTGCCCGCTGGAACGGGCAGACCCGCGGCGATCACGCCTTTTCGGTCGCCCAGCATTCCCTGCTGGTCGAGGCGCTGTTCAGCGAGTTGCAGCCGGACGCCTCGGCCAATGCGCGGCTGGCAGCACTGCTGCATGACGCGCCGGAATATGTCATCGGCGACATGATCTCGCCGTTCAAATCGGTAATGGGCGGCTCCTACAAGGAGTGTGAGCTGCGTCTCCAGCGCGCCATCCATCAGCGCTTTTCGCTGCCGCCCGAACTCGGCGTCGGCTTGCGCAAGGAGATCAAGCGCGCCGACCAGATCGCCGCCTATTACGAGGCGACGCTGCTTGCCGGTTTCTCGACCGCAGAAGCAACCGAGTTCTTCGGCCGGCCGCGCGGCTTCAATGCCGACCGCTTCGACTTTACGCCGCACTCGGTGACCTCCGCGCAAGCTGCCTTCCTCAAACGCTACGCCAGGCTTGAAAAGCAACGCCAGGCAACGGTTGCCGTGCATTCGGCGCAGTGAACATACGCTAAATTAACCAGCGGTAACCACAGTACCGGGTTTCGATCACGGTCAGCAGGCACGCCTCATGTCCGTTGCGCACGTCAAGGGTGGTTCGCCCGTCCGCAGACGGGGAGCCGGAGGCGTGGCCGCGCCACGGCAGATCGCCGACGAACTGCGCCACCAGAACGAGCGCTTTTCCGCGGCCGTCGAGAATATGTCGCATGGGCTGTGCATGTTCGACGCCGACGAGCGGATGATCATCTGCAACGGCAACTATATCAGCATCTTCTCCCTCGACGCGAAGATCGTGCGGCCCGGCATCGCGTTCCTGGACATTCTAAAGCACAGCGTCGACATCGGTGTCGCCTCACAGAGCGCCGAAGACCTGTATGCCATCCGCAAGCCCTATATCGAGCGCGCGCAAGCCTCGACCTACGAGGAAATACTGTCGGACGGACGTATCGTTTCCATCACGCACCGGCCGCTGGCCTCAGGCGGCTGGGTGTCGATCTATGAGGACATTACGGAGCAAAGGCGGGCCGAGCAGGAACTGAAGGAGCAGCACCGCCGCTTCGATGCGGCGCTCGCCAACATGTCGCAAGGCCTGTTGATGTACGACGCCGAAGGCACGCTGATCGTGCGCAACCAGCGCTTCCTCGACCTCTACAAGGTCACGCCTGACGACTTCCCGCTCGGCATGAGCCAGCGCGCCCTGCTCGAACAGATGGTGCGACTGCGCATCTATCCGTCGATGGACATTGACGGCGAGATCGCCAACACCAGAGCCAGCCTGCAGGCCGGTGAGGAGCGTTCGACAGACCGCAGCCTTGCCGATGGCCGAACGCTGCTGGTTGCGCGCCGGCCGCTTGCCGGTGGCGGCTGGGTGGCGACCTTCGAAGACATCACCGAGCGCCGGCGCGCCGAAGAGCGCATGAGCCACCTTGCCCATTACGACACGCTGACCGACCTGCCCAACCGCTCGATGTTTCGCGAACGGCTCGACCAGGCGATGGCCGGCGATACACCGTTGGCGATCTTCTCGCTCGACCTCGATCGCTTCAAGGCCGTCAACGACACCTGGGGACACCCTGCCGGTGACTGGCTGCTGAAATGCGTGGCGGAGCGGTTGCGGCACAGCCTGCGCAGCGACACCGATGTGGTCGCCCGCCTCGGTGGCGACGAGTTCGCCATCCTGCAGTTCAATCCCAAAGGCGCCACCGATGCGGAACAACTGGCAAAACGCATCGTCGCTGTCGTCAGCCAGCCGTTTCGCGACAAGGGCCGCGACATGCATGTCGGCATCAGCCTTGGCATCGCGCTGTATCCCGGTGACGGCAAGGACGCCGACACGCTTTTGAAGAACGCCGACATGGCGCTTTACAGCGGCAAGAGCGAAGGCCGCAACGTCTACCGCTTTTTCGAGCCCGGCATGGATGCCTTGGTGCGGGCGCGCCTGGCGCTCGAAACCGATCTCGAGACGGCACTGAAGCGGCGGGAGTTCGTGCTGGAGTTCCAGCCGATCACCAACATCGCGTCGGGCAAGATCGTCGGCGCCGAAGCGTTGATGCGGTGGAATTCACCGACGCGCGGCCTGGTGGCGCCCGACGATTTCATCGCAGCCGCCGAAGACAGCGGGCTGATCGTTCCGCTGGGCGAATGGGCGCTGAAACAGGCCTGCAGCGTGGCCGCCGGCTGGCCGCCTGGAATGCGCATCGCCGTCAATGTCTCGGCAGTGCAGATCAGAAGCGCCGACTTTGCCCGCAGCGTGATTTCGGCGCTGGCCGTTTCCGGCGTGCCGGCCAGCCGGCTCGAACTGGAAATCACCGAGACCGTGCTGATGGATGAGAGCGAGACGGTGCTGAAGACGCTGAGACAGCTGCGCGAACTCGGTATCCGCATCGCGCTCGACGATTTCGGCACCGGCTATTCGTCGCTCGGCTATCTCAGGCGTTTTCGCGTCGACAAGATCAAGATCGACCGCTCCTTCATCCACGATATCGACAACAAGGACACGGCGGCGATCGTGCGCACGATCATCGGGCTTGGTGCCGAACTTGGCATCACTGTCACCGCCGAAGGCGTCGAGACCGAAGCGCAGCTCGACATATTGCGCAAGGCTGGCTGCGTCGAGGCGCAGGGCTTTCTGATCGGCATGCCGTCAAAGGCCGCCGACATGGCTCGACTTCTCAAGACGAGGGCAGCGTCCCGGCGCGCCTGAACATCCCCGGCGTCATTCCATGCGCGGCGCGGAAGGTGCGCGAGAGATGGCTTTGGTCGGAGAAGCCGGCCGCAAAGGCGGCACCGGCGAGATCTGAACCTTGCCGGATCAGCAGATCGGCACGGCGCAGCCTGCGGTCACGGATGAAGGCAGCAGGGGTGAGACCCAGCACTTTCCTGAAATCGCGGATAACTTGAAAGCGCGTCACGCCTGCGGCTTCAGCGAGCCGCTGCAAATCGAGGTCCGAGTTCAGATGGTCTTCGATGACCTGTTCATAGACCCGGAGCCGGCTTTTCGATCCGAAGCTTTCGACCGCCTCGCGCCGCCGGCCGCCCCAATCGCCATGGCGCAGGATGAGCTTGCGCAAGGCGATCAGCATGGATGTTTCGGCGCTCGTGGCATCACCCGATGTCGAAGCCAAGTGCGCGACGCCTACTGCCTGGACGAGATCGGCATCATCGACGATCGCTTGCGAAAACAACGGCGGGCGATCCTGCCCGAGTTCGTCCGCGATCGCACCCATGAGCGAGGCCGACGGATAGAAGGTGCGGTAAGCCCAACCCTGGTCGGCACCCGCCTCGCCGTCATGCCATATCTCCGGATTGACGAGCAGAACCGTGCCCGACGGCGCGAGGACAGTCTCGTTGCCGATGCGGACCCGCTCGCACCCTTGCGTGATCAGGGCGACGACATAGGTCGGGTGCGTGTGCAGCTGGTAGCGATGCCGCGTGAAGCGCGCCTTGAGCATGCCAAGATCGCGAAAGCGCGGATGACGCCAGAACTGCGTCGTCTCCTGAGGCTGTTGAATTCCAGACACGGTCAATCCTGTTCAAGACGCTGCCGGCGCAAATCCTTTACGTGCTGGCATCGACAAGGCCGAATTTACGATAGCCGGCAAGGAGAGCGCAATGCTGCACAACGACCCCATCGCCGCCCTCACCCCGCAGGTGGTGGAATGGCGGCATCACATCCACGCCAACCCCGAACTCGGTTTCCAAGAGTATGAGACCGCGCGCTTCGTCGCCGACAAGCTGCGCACCTTCGGGCTTGACGAGGTTCATGAAGGCATAGGCGGCACCGGCGTGGTTGGCGTCCTCAGAGGACGACCAGGCGTGCGCGCCATCGGGCTTCGCGCCGAACTCGATGCCTTGCCCGTGCTGGAGAAGACCGGACTGCCCCACGCGTCGAAAAAAGACGGCGTGATGCATGCCTGCGGCCACGACGGGCACATCGCGATGCTGCTCGGCGCCGCCAAGCTGCTCGCCGACAACAGTGCCTTCGACGGCACCGTCTGTTTCATCTTCCAGCCGGCGGAAGAAAATGAAGGCGGCGCCATGCGGATGATCGAGGACGGACTGTTCGAGCGCTTCCCCGTGGAAGCCGTCTACGCCGTCCACAACTGGCCGGGGCTGCCGCTCGGAAAGATCGCGGCCCGTGCCGGGGCGATGATGGCGGCCGTCGACACTTTCGAACTGACCTTCGAAGGGACCGGCGCACATGCCGCCATGCCGCAGCTTGGCGACGACCCCGTGCTTGCGGCCGGCGCCTTCGTTCAAGCCGTTCAGCGCATCGTCAGCCGTTCGGTCGACCCGCAGGGGGCGCTGGTCGTCTCGATCACGCAGATCCATGGCGGCAACGTCGGCAACATCGTGCCGGGCAAGGTCTGCCTGCAGGGAACCTGCCGCTTCTTCGAGCCCACTTTGTCGGACCATTGCGAAAGGCTGATCGGCGACATCGCGCAAGGCATTGCCTCGGCGCATGCACTCACCGCCAAGCTCGCCTACAAGAAAGGCTACCCGCCGCTGGTCAACACGTCGGCTGCCACTGACCGGGCCGTCCAGGCGGCAACCGCGGTTGTCGGCCGCGAGCAGGTCGAGACCGCATTCAACCCGAGCCTCGGCTGCGAGGATTTTGCCTACATGGTCCGCGAAGCCGGCGGGTGCTATGCCTGGGTCGGCGCAGGAGCGGTCAGACTGGGCGAAGGGCTGCACGGCGATCGCTATGTCTTCAACGACGCCATCGTCCCCACCGTGCTCCGCTATTTCGTCACGCTCGTTGAGCAGACGCTACGCTGACGGCCGAGCGCCTCAGCGCAAGGTCTCGACGTATTTCTCGTGGAAGCTGACATAGCCGGGTTCGACGACTTTGAGATGGCGCTCGATCAGCTGGTGGAAGGCCGGCAGCTGATGGAAGGGCACGCCGGGATAGGCGTGGTGCTCGGCGTGATACGGCATGTTCCAGGCGACTTTGCGCACCAGCCAGTTGGTCAGCGTGGTGCGGGTGTTTTCCAGCATGTTGGCGACAAGCGGGCAGCGGCCATGCTCGGCCAGCAGATAGAGCCTGAGGAAGGGCTGGCCGAGCAGCGCCGGCACGATCCAGACATAGAGCAGTACACTTGCCTCGAACCACAGGGCTAGCGCGGCGACCACGACATAGAAAGCGATCATGGCGCGGGCTTCAGTGCGCACCTTGGGCAGGCCTTTCGGCGGGACGTAGCTGTCGTGGCAGCCGCCAATCGCGTTGGTGTAGAGTGTCTGCAAATGCCCCCACCACACCGGCAGGCCCGAGACGTGGACGATGTATTGCCGCATCGTCTCCGGTTTCGGGAAGGCGAGTTCCGGATCGTTCTCGGGATCCTAGGTGAAACGGTGATGGCCGAAGTGGAAATAGCGAAACCAGTCGGCGGGCAGCGCGATCGCCAGGCTGCAGACCCTTGCGGCGGCATCGTTGAGCCACTGCGTCTCGAACGCCGTCCTGTGCACCGTCTCATGCAGCAGCGTGAACAGGAAGACGATGAGAATGCCTTGCGGCAACATCAACAGCGGCCAGTACGGCACCTTGGCCGCAATCAGCCCGCCGATAGCCACAATCGCGCCGAGATGGAAGGCGAGTTGGACCAGACCCGGCCCGTCCGACTTGCCGGTCAGGCGGCTGCGCTGCTCATTGGTCAGAGACGCGACGACGTCGCGATGGTCTCTGGGTTCAAACTGGGCCGACACGGTCATGGCGCCAAGATACTCGATAAGAAAGCTTTCGAAAAACGAGGATTTCTGCGACATAGATAAGCTTACCTTACCTATCGGATAGCCCATGACCGCGCTTCCTTCCCTGAGAGGACTTCAAGCCTTCGAGGCGGCGGCGCGCTCGGGGAGTTTCGCCGCAGCGGCGGATGAGCTCTCGATCTCGGCGGCCGCGGTCAGCCAGCTCATTCGCACCGTCGAGGAGCAGATGGGTCGAAAACTGTTCCATCGCGTCAACCGCCGCGTGGTGCTGACGGAAGCCGGCGTCGAGATGCTGCCCCGGCTGACCCTGGCTTTTCGAGAGATCGGCAGCATCGCGCAGGGCAGCGATGCCTTCCGCCCGCGGCTTGTCGTATCGGTGCCGCCGTCCATGGCGATGGGCTGGCTTTCCGAACGCCTCGCCGGCTTTGTCGCCAGCCACGGCGCCGTCGACATATCCCTGCGCGGCGATGACGATCCGGTGCCGTTCGACCGCGAACTGATCGACATCCGGCTGTCCTTCGGCCCGCACTATCGTGAACACCCGACCGAGGAGATCGTCAGGGACGCCGTCTACCCCGTCTGCGCGCCAGAACTCACCGCCAAAACCGACAGCCTCGCCGGCCTGCCACTGATTCACACCGACTGGGGACCGACCGGCGCGTCGTTTCCGTCTTGGCGCACCTGGTTCGAGGCGGCGCGCATAGAGCCCGGCCGCGCAGTGCAGCGCGGCCTGTCGGCGAACTCGTCGCGGGCAGCGCTCGACCTTGCCATTTCAGGGCTGGGCGTGGCGCTGGCGCAAGGCATTTATTGCGCCGGGGCGCTGGAAGACGGCCGTTTGGTCCGGGCGAATGCCCTATCGATCGCGCTGCGTCAGCCATATTGCCTGACGATCCCGGAACGCAGTGCAAGGCGCGACCTGGTGGCGGCGTTTCGCAATTGGCTGATTGAGGAATGCCGGCGGTCGGTGGGTTCGCCGGTGCTCGGCTGATGGACCGAACTGCTCAGAGATGGCCGGCCAGTGCGGCGACCATGTCCTTGTTCGTCGCCACGGGAATGATCTCGAACTCCACCAGGTCAGACCATTCGATGACCCAGCGCTGCAGCAGCGTGACGTCATCGGCCTCGACCAGCAGGAAGCAGCGGCTCATATCAGCCGCGATCCAGGAGTGGTGCACGACAAGCGCGTCCGGCTTCAATCTGCCGCGCTCGCCGAAACGGCGGTAGATCTCCTTGCGGTCGCAGCCGGTGAAATCCTCGATGACGATGAACTGCATTTTTCCCCCTCGGTTGAATTACCGCCCGGGACCGCAAACTAACGCCCGGGACGGTCCAGCCGCTCCAGGAACCATTGCGTCAGCCGCACCCAGACTTCGTCCTTTTCGCCGGAATCCTCCCAGCCATGGTCGAGGTTCGGGTTGTCGTTGACCTCGATGACGAAGACGCCATCCTTGGTTTCCTTGAGATCGACGCCGTAAAGCCCGTCGCCGATGCAGCGCGCCGCCTTCACCGCGGTGTCGACGACATGCGGCGGCGTCTCTTTCAGCGTGAAGGTCTTGATGCCGCCCTGGTCGGGCTTGCCGCTGGCCTTGTGGTTGACGATCTGCCAGTGTTTTTTCGCCATCAGATAATGCACGGCAAACAGCGGCTGCCCACCGAGCACGCCGACGCGCCAGTCATATTCGGTCGGGATGAATTTCTGCGCGATCAGGAGATCGGAATCCTCCAGCCACTCGGTGGCGAGCGTCTTCAGTTCTTCGAAGTTGCCGCATTTCTTGACGCCGCGCGAGAACGATGAATCCGGGATCTTCAGCACCAGCGGAAAGCCCAGCGTCTGCGCCGCCAGTTCGAGGTCCGAGGTGCCGGCTATCATCACCGTCGGCGGCACCGGCACCTTGTTGTAGGCCATCAGTTCGTTGAGATAGACCTTGTTGGTGCAGCGGATCATCGACAGCGGGTCGTCGATCACCGGCATGCCTTCCTGCTGGGCGCGGCGCGCGAAGCGGTAGGTGTGGTTTGAGATCGAGGTGGTCTCGCGGATGAACAGCGCGTCGTAATTGGCGAGCTTGGCCAGGTCCTTCCTGGTGATCGGCTCGATTTCGACGCCCATCTTTTCGGCGATCTTGGCCCAGTAACGCAGCGAGATCGGAAGAGCGTCGTGTAGGNCTTCTTCCTCCTCGGCCATCCTGGCCAGCGGCAGGAAGCCGATCTTGCGGATCGAAGCCCATTCGGCGCTGTCCTTGATGTGAACCTCAAGCGCCGGAGCGCGGAACCAGTCGAACAACAGCTTGGCGAAGCGGTCCCAGACCTTCGACGGTCCGATGCCGAAGAAGATGCAGATTTTTTGCGGGAATACGCCACCGAGATCCTTGCGACATTTGTTGAGCGCCAGCTCCAGTTCCGGCAGCGCGTGCTCGTAGAGCTTGCGCTCGGACAGGTCGATCATCGTCTCGACCGTCGGGATGACCTTGTGGCCGCGCGAACCGGCGAGCAGAGAGGCATAATAGCCGCGGCTCTGGTAGGCGTAATTGTTCGACAGGTTGATGACCTTCGGCTGCTGGCCGCGAAACAGCGCCGGATGCGCAAGATAGTCACGGTTGGTGATGATCTTGTGCGGCGTCGCCGCCGGGTCGAGATCGTTCTGACGGCCGGTGAGGATGACCCAGGTCATTGTTATCAGCGTTTCCCAAGAGTGATGGCAGCACGCAGTCCGTCGCGGCCGAATTGCGCCATGTTCATGAAGATGCCGTGCGGCACGGGAATGTTGGCGGCATCGAGGATGGTCTCCTGTCTTTCGTCCTCGACCCAGGGATCGTGGATCAGGATGTGGTCGCCATCGTCGCCGATAGCCAGCACCCAATGCGGCACCTTCTTGCCGAACATCAGGAAGCCGCTGATCAGCACCAGCACCAGTTTTCCCTGAGCCAGGGCGCCGCGGATATCGTCGATGGTGAACGGACGGTAATTCACCGGGATGCCGTAAAGTTCCGCGCGGCGGCGAAAGTCCACCTGGGCAAGTTCCATCACCCGGCGCTTGTCGTCGCTGCGCACCGATTGCAAGAACAGCGCGCCATAGAAGGACACGAAGATTTCCGCCGCAAGCCCGCTTTCGTAGCCGGAAACCGCAAGGCCGAAGGGCTCGCAGCCGCCCGGGCCGGACATCATGAACACGGTCGTTGCCTCGCGCCATAGGCGGATTTCCATGACCGGATCGGGCACGAAGCCGGAATCGAAATTGGCCATCGCCATCATCAGGCAGCATGGACCGCAGGTGAACTCGCAGGTCTGCTGGTAGAACGGGACTTTGGTGGCGACCGGAATATCGCCGCGCAAGGTCTTTTCGTAGCGCAGCGCGGTGGCGCCATCCTCGTAATAGTGGGGCTCGCGACCGATCTTGCGGTAGCCGCTCTGCTCATAGATGCCGATGGCGCGAAGATTGTCCTCGCGCACTTCGAGGCGCAACATCATGCGGTCGTGCTCGAAGGCAGCTTCTTCGGCCGCTGCAAGCAGCATGCGGCCAATGCCGCGGCCGCTGAAAAACGGGCTGGTGGCAAGCGAATAGAGCCGGGCGACGCCGCTGCCCTTGCGAAACAGCACGATGGCGTAGCCGGCGACACGGCCATCGCTTTCGGCGACCAGCATCTCGGCTGTCTCGCGTTCGATCAACAGGCGGAAGGAGCGCCGGGAAATGCGGTCACTGGAAAAAACCGCCTTCTCGATGGCGGCGAGGTCATCGACGTCGGACGCGCGGGCCTTGCGAATCTCGGCAGGCATGCGGGTTTGGAAAACCTCGATTGGGTGGAGGAAAAGACCGCAGTCAAAAACGTCGCAAACATCAGCCGAAACGCCGATATCCATCAAGCGCTATCGCACTTCGAATAGGGCCGAATTGTGACACTTTCTACCCCGGCGCATTCCCGAAACGGAATGCGCTTAACTGGCGATACCAGCCAGAAGCTGACCGTAGGCCCGCTTGGCGACCGCAGCCAGTTGCTCGCGCGGCAGCGAGCCGACGACGGCGCAGGCATAGCCCTTGTCCAGCCAGTAGACCGCCTCGGGGCCGTCGGCGTCCGCCATGTAGGTGCCCTTGGACTTGGCTGAGGAATCAGCGGTAACGAACAAGGAGATGCGCTGACCCTTGGCGTCCTCGTAAAGCAGCATCGCTGCCTTGCCCTGGCCGGCGGGCAGCAGCCGGCCGCCAACCAGCTGGAAGCCTTCCGCCACCAGATCCGGCGCCACCAGTTTCAGGCCGACGCGGTTGGACAGCCAGGTCTGCAGGTGATCCTTGTCGCTTGCCGGCACTTCCACCGCATGGCGCTGTTCGGCGGCATAGATGACATGGGCGGCGATCGCCTCTTCGGCCAGTTGGTCATCGGCGCCATCTTCCCTGCCGATGCCGTCGATGCCGGCAAAATAGCCGCCAAGACCGCCGATGACGAGCACTGCGGCCGCCGCGGCCGCAAGCCACCAGCGCGACTGCCGCGCCGCCGCTTTGGTCGCGCCTTCACCGCTAACGATCTGCTTGAACAGCACCGGCACGGGCTCGTCGAGCACACCGGCAAAGGCGGCGCGCAACGCGGCGCGGTCGGCGGTGTAGCGGGCGCTTTTCGCCTTCATTTCGGGATTGGCGTCGATCCAGGCGTCGTAGGCGGCGCGCTCGTCGCCCGGCAGCTCGCCGTCGAGAGCCATGTGGATATCGCGTTCGGAAAAATCGCGGCGGGTCATTTCTCGACGATCCTTATCGAGCGGCGGCGCGCCGTGTCATCGAGCAGGCTGCGCAGCTCCTCGCGTCCGCGCGCTATGCGCGACATCAGCGTGCCGGCGGGCACGCCGAGAATGTTGGCGGCTTCGGCATAGGAAAACCCTTCGATGGCGACCATGACGAGAGCGGCGCGACGGTCGGGGCTGATCGCGTGCAATGCGTCGATGATCTCGCGCGAGGCGGCGTTCTCCGCCTGTTCGGCGGGGACTGCCTGCGCCTCGTTTGCGTCAAGCGGCAGGATCGCTGCCTCACCGCGCCGGTTCACCTTGCGCATCTGATCGATGAACAAATGATGCATGATCGTAAACAGCCACCTCCGGGGGCTTTCTCCCGTCTGCCAGCTTTCAAGCCGCAAGAGCGCTCGTTCGAGGCAATCCTGGACGAGATCGTCAGCGGATTCGCGGTCGCGCAGAAGCGAGCGTGCGTAGCGGCGCAGGCGCGGTATTTCGCCAAGGATTGCTGCCTTCTTTTCGTCCATGACCGCTGGTTCTGAGGTCGCCCTTGTTTAACCCGATTGAACGCGCCTTCCCGGCGCGGCGCAAGCGGCCAGCGCGAAGCGGTCTGCCGCCCCGGTAACCCAAGCAGTGAGATAACGAGTTGATCGGCTAAATTATTCCCCGCAATCAACAAAAGGGCCGAATTATCCTAAATCGGTCAGTGCGAAATCATGGCCTTTGTACAGCAGTGGAAGATCGCGGCTTTTCGCGCAGGCGTAAGCAAAACAGTCCCCGAGATTCAGATCCGCCTTGTGGCCAACGGCTTTGCCGTAACGGGCGCTCGCGTCAATGGCCCGAGAGCCGATGTTGTCGTCAATGGCCAGACTCTCTCCCATGATCTCCACAATGAACTCATCGATCAGATCGCGGGCATGGAGAAGGGCTTCAGCGCTGGGTCTGCGCGGGCCGGCGCCGGCCCTTGCCAATGCCTGTGTTGCTTCGAAGTGAACCAACGGAGAAACCCAGACCTGCCCGGAAAAACCGGATAGCTGCTTCAGCAATTCCTCCCACCCAGGTTCCTGGTTGAGAATGGCGACGATCACCGACGCGTCGACAAACATCAGTCTTCCCACATCTCGTCGGTGAACTTCTTCATATCGAAATCGGGATTGGGCAGGCCAAGCTTCCTGGCCCTGTCCTGAAGACTGGCGATCCGATCGCGCAGCGGCACCTTCGCCCGATTGCGCTCAAGTTCGTGTACGAGCGCGACCCGCACCGCCTCCGTTTTGCTCGGAGCGTTCGTCTCGCGTTGCAATCTGCTGGCCAGCGCATCCACTTCGTCGTCGCGGATATAGAGCGGCATCGAATATCCTCCGTTGGATATTCATATATTCCATCTCGTATATCACTTCAAGTTGCAGCGTTGGCCTCCCTCGCCGCCCGCGTCAGCAGCCGCTGGTAGAACAGGCCGATGCCGATCAGCACGGCGCCAAGACCGATGAAGGACAGCGCCCTGAGCACGCCTTCCAGTTCCGACATGTCGAACAGGAAGACTTTTACCACGGCAATCGCGATCAGCGCCGCCGAGGCAATGCGCAGCACCTGCGACTTCAGCCAGACGCCGGCGGTCAGCAGCACGACGCCGATGATCAGCCAGAGCGCCGAATAGGTGTAGGTCTCAAGCTGCCCGAGGCCGCTCCACAGGCCGATGAACTCGCCCTTGAACACGCGCCTGACCGACAGTGTGGCGTAGGCGAAGACAAGCAATGCCGCCACTACCGCCAGCATCTGCGCATACCATGGCGGCCGCTTGTCCCTGGCATAGAGCGCCAGCCCGCCGGCGGCTATGGCCGGCAACAGGTAAGCCAGGAACAAGAGGTTGAACACCGGGATCTGGCCGGTCGATTCGTCGGTGAACAGCGGATTGAGCACCAGGAAATGCTGGAGGACGATGAAGGCGACCGAGAGCACGCCGGCGGCCATCGAGCCGTAGCGCAGCAGAGAGCTTGGCGAGCGCATGTCGATGGCCACCAGTATCGCGCCGGCACCGATGGCGATCAGCGTATAGATCGCCTGTTCGGCGAGCGTCACCGGGCCGGTGTCGATGACGCCGCCATGCATGGCGTGGCGCACCAGCATGGCGACGGTGAGCAGCGCAAACAGGGCTGCACCCGCCTCCATCGCTAGGCGCGGCCGGCCATTGCCAGTTGTTGGTAGTGCGGGGGTGGTACGCGCGAGTTGCCAGGCGGCAAAGCCGAAGGCCAGCGCCGGCACGCCGTATCCCGGCAGCAGCCAGTTGAACACCGGCGTCGTCGTCAGGAACTCGGCGCCGACGATGGTCGGATCGAAGGCGACGCGGCCGAGCACGGCGACGACCGCGCCGACCGAAATCCAGCCCAGCACGGGATAAGAACGCCAACGCGTCGCCAGCGCCGGCACGATGGCGGCAACGCCGGCAAGAATGGTCGTCCAGCCGGATCCGAAGGCCATGTGCAGCATCAGCAGGCCGGCCAGAGCCGAGCCGCAAAGCGCGAAGGAGACGGCAATGTCGCCCTTGAGCGGCGGCTGTTCGGCGCGCGCGATCCATTCGCCACCGGCAGCGAAGACAACAACCAGAAGGGCAGCTATCGCTGCGTAGACAAGGTCGCGGTCGAGATTGCCGTAGGCGAGCCACAGCGTCAGCAGAATAAGGAGCGGCGCAGCGACGCCCCATGCCGCCCAGCATGCCGCGCGGACCCGTGCTGAGGCGGCGAAGCGGCGTGCGGCCCAGAAGCCGGCGCCGATGAAAACCAGGCCGAGGGCAATGCCGATGCGCAGCGTCAACGGATTTCCGGCCGCCACCGGCATGCCGTCAAAGCCGATATTCCCCTGGGTTATGTCGGAGCCGATGGTGGTGGGCGGAATGATGCCGAGATGGATCATCACGCTCACCACGCCGGCGGCATGCAGCAGCGGCAGCGCGCGCGGCCGGTAGAGTGCGGTGGCGACAAGGGCGACGAGGACGAAGGCGCCCGGCAAGGCGCCACCGGCGGCGACCAGCGTCGTGTCGACGGACAGGCCTAGCGCTGAAAACGCAACGAAAACGCCTGGCACGATAGAGGGCCAGTCGAAGCCGGTCTTCGCCGTCTCCGCTTCGCTGTCACGTGTGCCCAGCCAGACAAAGGCAAGCACCGCCAGCGTCACCGCGTCGATGAACAGGATGACGGCAAGGTCGGCGACTAGCGTGCTCATCATGTAGACGATGGTCCAGGCGCCGGTGCCGAAGAAGGCCGCCGCAATCAGGAATTTCCAGTCGCGAATGCGGGCGATCACGGCTGTGGCGGCAAGCACGATCGCCAGGTAGACGAACAGCGCCCATGGGTTGGGCGCCTGCGAGGACACAAGCGCCGGCGTCGCCATCGAGCCGACGAGACCGATGCCGGCCAGGGCCTGGCCGTGGACGAGGGCGGCGACAATGGTCGCCACGCCGATGGCGCCGAGCACGGTGAAGGCGAAGGCCGGCCCGACGAAACCGTAAATGGCATGCGCGGCATAGACCGTACCGAACAGGATGAAGGCGCCGGCAGCCGTCAGGATCGCCGGAATATAGGCGCCTGCAGCCCCTTGCACCGGCACCTTGAAGCCGGTGCGGCGGATGAACTCGCCGCCGCCGATCAGCACCAGGCCGAGCAGCGCCGCCAGGGACAGCCGCACTTCAGGGCCGAAAATGCCGGCCTCGATGGTGTAGCGGATCAGGAACAGGCCGCCCAGGGCCAGCGCGACGCCGCCGACCCAGACCGCCCAACGGGTGCCGAGCGCCGTTTCGACCTCTGACTGGCGGGCTGCCTTCGCCGTGGCGGCAGGCGCGGATCCGGTGAATGCCGCCCTGGCCGCGGCCGACAGTTCTGGCACGGCCTCGCTGGTGGCCGCATCGGCTTCGGCGGCCGGTGCCTGGGCATGTGCCGCGTCGGCTGTTGTTGGCGAAGCTATGTCGGCAACTGGTGCGGTGGCCTGAGCGGCATCCGCCGGTGCGCTTGCAGCCTGCTCGACCGGTTTGGCAACGGGCGGTGTCGCATGCACGCCGGACAGAACCAGGCTGCGCAGCGCTCCGAGCTCGCGCTCGATCAGACTGACGCGGCCCTGCTGGCGCAAGACGAGGACAAAAAGCACGATAACGACGACGGCGCCAATCAGGCTTTCAAACATCGCGGTTCCCCCAAACCAGGCCAGTTTTCACTGACAATTGCGGCGGCCACACGGCCACCCCAGACGGCTATTCAAGTCACGCCACCGCAATGGTGGCCGAAAAGAAGTTATCGAGCATGTTTCGTCGGCAAATTCCAGCGGCCTACGGTCTTTATCCTCACCCATCATCTGAGATAGCCAGGAATGGCATGCCGCCGCCACTTGCCCAGGAGCCATGCTATCCTCGGATGAACTGTGGGGAAATCGAATGCCGAAACGAAGTGCAGGGCTGCTGATCCACCGGACAAGGGCCGGCATTCTCGAATTTCTGCTCGTCCATCCCGGCGGCCCGTTCTGGGCAAGGAAGGATGAAGGCGCTTGGTCGATCCCCAAGGGCCTCGTCGAGGACAATGAAGATGAGTTGGCCGCCGCCCGGCGCGAGGCTGGGGAAGAACTCGGAGTCAGCATCGAGGGTGATTTCGAGCCTGTCGGCAGCTATCGGCAAGCCGGCGGCAAGATCGTCATCGCCTGGAGTGTCGAAGCCGATTTCGATCCCGATGCCGTTAAAAGCAACATGTTCACGATGGAATGGCCGCCCAGGTCAGGCGTGACGAGGGAATTTCCCGAAATCGACAGGGCCGGCTGGTTTTCCTTCGCGGAGGCCAGCCTCAAGATCCTCGGCGGTCAGCGCGCCATCCTCGATGATTTCATGGAGCATCGCAAGGCCGGCTGAGGCTCTTGCCCTACGAGTACCCCACCCTAACCCTCCCCACAAGGGGGAGGGAATGCTGCCGCATGCAGCTTTTGCTGTGAACCTGGACGGTTGCGGAGGTCAGCACCCACCGAGTCTCCCTCCCCTTTCTGGCGCAGCGTCTGCCGTAGTGGCGGCATTGCCGCCCGAATGATGCTTGCGCAAGGCGGCGAGGAAGCCGGCACGGGCATCGGGCTGTTCGATGCCGCGCGGCTCGTAGACATGGCGGGTGAAAAAGAAACCGGTCAGATGGAAGGCGTCCTCGAGTGCCGCGTGGTCCGCCCGCAAGCCGGAGCCGCGCTGCAGGAAGGCCGGCAGCGCCAGCATCTTGTCGCGCCACGGCGCACCGGCGGCTCGCGACACCGCACGGCCGGATTTCGGCGAGACATAGGCCAGATCCTGCCTGGCGCCGGTCGCCGCGCACTGGCTGAGATCGAGGCCGAAGCCGAGTTCGTCGAGGATGAGCAGTTCGAAGCGCGCCACCAGTTCGCCGGCGGCATCCGAATCGTCCAGATGGGCGATCATCACGGCAAGCGTCTCATACAGGCCGCCATGGGCGTCGCGCTCGGGCAGGAGTCTGAGATGCGCGGCCATGGTCTGCAGGCCGTAGACGGCGACTGCGCTGTCCATCAACCGGGCGGCATTCATCTCGATCGCCTCGGCCTGGAAGGTGCCGAGATGCTCGTCGAGGCGTGCCCGCCACAAAAGGTCGACCCGGTTGCCGGGCTGCAGCACCGGCTGCTGCTTGCGCGAGCGCCCGCCGCGCACCAGGCCGAGATGGCGGCCATGCGCACGCGTCATTACCTCGAGAATGGCGCTGGTTTCGCCATGCTTCCGGGTGCCGAGTATGATTCCCTCGTCGCGCCATTCCATGGCAGGAGCTTGTCACCGGTTGCATGGCGAAATCAAGATTTTGGCGCACCGCGTGCGATCTGTGCTGACATTGGATCTCCGCACATCGTCAAAAGGCTCCGATCACGCGAATTTCCGGTGATCGGCCAGGACGTCGTCGATGACGCGGCGCGATCGCTCGGCTTCGGCTTGGTTGGCGTCGTGTCCGGCAACGGTGATCAGCGCCTTCCACAGCGTCCAGCCGCGGCCGCGCGCCCAGGTCGCTTCATCGACGTCGATGGCGGCACGGAACGCCTCCCGGCTCTCGCCCTGGAAGAACGTCCAGGCGATCGCCAGGTCGCAAGAGGGATCGCCGATCCCGGAGGTGCCGAAGTCGATGACGGCGCTCAAACGGCCGTTTTGGACCAGAAGGTTGCCCCAAGCGACGTCTCCGTGGAACCAGACGGGCGACCCTTGCCAGGTGGCGGCAAGGGCCGCATACCAGACAGCGGTGGCCGCCTGGGTGTCGATCTGCCCCTCCAGCGCCTGGAGTGCTTCCCTTGTCTGGTTGTCATACACGCTTGGCGATCCGCCGCGGAAGAAATTGTGCTGGCCCGCGGGCGGCCCGCCCGCCGGATCGATCCGCCGGAGCGCAATGAGGAACTTGGCCAGATCGACCGCGAACTGTCGGCGATCGGCGATTTCGGCGGTCTTGGCTGTTTCGCCGTCGATCCAGCGGTAGACGGACCATTGCCAGGGGTAGTCCTCCCCAGGCTCGCCCATCGCCAGTGGAACCGGGATCGGCAGCGGCAGAAGCGGCGCCAGCCTGGGCAGCCAGCGGTGCTCTTTTTCGACCTGCAAGGCATATGGTGCGGCACTCGGCAGCCGCACAGTCATATCATTGCCGAGGTGGAAGGTTCGGTTGTCCCAGCCGCCAAACGCCACCGGCCTCACCGGCAGATGCCGCCATTGCGGAAATTGCGCGGCGATCAACCGGCGCACGAGATCGGTATGGATGGTCGGTTTTGGATCAGGCATGTCATCGTCTCAAACTGCCGGGCGGCATTTCCAGACGATGAAGCTCAATGGGGAAACTCAAGCCCCATCTCGCGGTAGCGCTCGGGGTCGTCGCCCCAGTTTTCACGCACTTTGACGAACAAGAACAGGTGCACTTTCTGCTCGAGAATGCCAGCTATTTCCATGCGCGCCGACTGGCCGATGGCACGGATGGTCTCGCCCTTGTGGCCGAGCACGATCTTCTTCTGGCTGTCGCGCTCGACATAGATGGTCTGGTCGATGCGCACCGAGCCGTCCGGTTTCTCTTCCCATTTCTCGGTCTCGATATGCGAGGAATAGGGCAACTCCTGATGCAGCCGCAGATACAGCTTCTCGCGGGTGATCTCGGCGGCCAGCTGGCGCATCGGCAGGTCCGAGATCTGGTCTTCCGGATAGTACCAGGGGCCGACCGGCAGAGCTTGCGCGAGATAGTCGAGCAAATCCTTGCAGCCGGAGCCGGTCAGCGCCGAGACCATGAAGGTGCGCTTGAACGGCACCTTTTCGTTTGCTGCCGCAGCCAGGGCCAGCAGCGCCTCGTGCTTGACCCGGTCGACCTTGTTGAGGATCAGCACCATCGGCTGGCGGACGTCCTTCAGCCGCTCGAGGATGGCGTCGGCGTCACCCCTGATGCCGCGCTCGGCATCGATCAGCAGCAGCACGATATCGGCGTCCTTGGCGCCACCCCAGGCGGTGGTCACCATCGCGGTGTCGAGCCGGCGCTTCGGCTTGAAGATGCCGGGCGTATCGACAAAGACGATCTGCGCGTTGTCATGCGTGGCGATGCCGCGCACGATGGCGCGGGTGGTCTGCACCTTGTGGGTGACGATCGACACCTTGGCGCCGACCAGTTGGTTGACCAGCGTCGACTTGCCGGCATTGGGCGCCCCAATCAGGGCAACGAAGCCGGAATGCGTGGGCTCCGCTGCCGGAGGGAGATCTTCGCTGCCGGTCATGCCGCACTCCCTTGGTTGGCCCAGATGCCCTCGCGCATAAGAAACGCCGATGCCGCCGCTTCTTCGGCTGCGCGGCGAGAGCCGCCCGTGCCGCTTGCCGGCGCAAACCCGCCGACCTTCACGGACACCGTGAAAACCGGTTGATGTTCAGGTCCCTCGCGTTTCTCGATCGCGTATTCGGGCCTGACATCGCTGGTCTTGGCGAGCCATTCCTGCAGGTCGGATTTCGGATTGGGCGGCTTGGCCACCACCTTTTGCGAGCGCGGCTCCCAGTAGCGCAGGACGAATTGCCTTGCGGCATCGAGGCCGCCGTCGATATAGACCGCCGCGATCAGCGCCTCGACCGCATCCGCCAGATAGTTTCCGCCCGAGCCACGCGAGCGCGCCTTCAAGGCAGCGTCGGCCCGAACCAGATCTTCGAGCTGCATTTCAATGCCGATCTCGGAGCATGTCCGCGCATCGACCAGGGCATTGAAGCGCGGGGCGATTTCACCTTCCGGCGCTTCAGGAAACTTTTCGAAAAGCAGGTCGGCAACGATCAGGCCGAGCACGCGGTCGCCAAGGAATTCGAGGCGCTGGTTGTTGCTGCTTGCCTTGACCGCACTGGAATGGGTCAGCGCGGTCTCGAGCAAACGGACATCCCGGAAGGAATGGCCGGTTTTGGCTGTCACCAAATCGGCCAGAGTTTCACCCGTCGGGCGCTTCAAAGCCATCAATTCACGAAATGGAACAGGCGCGACAGGCGCACCAGCGACGGCCATTTCCAGATCTCGAGCGGGCTCGCCTTCCCGGCGATCGAGAAGAAGACGATGTTGGCGCGGCCGACAAGGTTCTCCGCCGGCACGTAGCCGACGCTGAGGCGGCTGTCGGAGGAGTTGTCGCGGTTGTCGCCCATCATGAAATAGTTGCCGGGGGGCACGACGAACTCGCGGGTGTTGTCGGTGATCGAATTCGGTGTCAGGTCGAGCGTGTCGTAGCTGACGCCGTTGGGCAGGGTCTCGCGATAGACGTCGACCGGCTCAGGCACTTCCGTGATATCAGGATTTTGGATCTGGCCGGTTTTCACACGAGGCACGCCCTGGCCGTTGATGAACAATTGGCCGTCCTTCATCTGGATCTTGTCGCCGGGCAGGCCGACGACGCGCTTGATGTAGTCGAGCGACGGATCCGGCGGGAACTTGAAGACCACCACGTCGCCGCGCTTCGGATCGGAACCCCAGATGCGGCCGGAAAAGATGTCGGGGCCGAATGGCAGCGAATAACGCGAGAAGCCATAGGACCATTTGGTGACGAACAGATAGTCGCCTTCGAGCAAGGTCGGCCGCATAGAGCCGGACGGGATCGAGAAGGGCTGGAACAGCAAGGTGCGGATGACCATCGCCAGCAGCAAAGCCTGGATGATGACGCTGACGATTTCGCCAAGCCCGCCGGATTTCTTCTCGGATTTTTCAGCCACGCTCATGTCGTCCTCGATTGTGCGTTGGATGGTATAGAGTCTCGGCGCGCGCTGGGCAACGTCAAGTCGGCTTTAGATAGCGGTCGTCTGATGCAATCAATGTGGCGCTTGTTCGGCGGGCAACGCCTCGATGATCACAAAGGCTTGAGCAAGCGGGAAATCATCGGTGATTGTGAGGTGGATCGCCGCTCTGTGCCCCTGTGGCAGGATTTTGGCCAGCCGTGCCGCCGCTCCCCCGGTCAGCGCCATCGTCGGCGCGCCGCTGGGCAGGTTGGCGACCCCCATGTCGCGCCAGAACACGCCCTGCGCCAGGCCGGTGCCAAGCGCCTTGGCGCAGGCCTCCTTGGCGGCGAAGCGCTTGGCATAGGAGGCTGCGCGGCCCTTGCGGCCTTCCGAGCGGACCTGTTCGACCTCGGTGTAGATGCGCTGGATGAAGCGCTGACCATGCCGTTCCAGCGACTTTTCGATGCGTCTGATGTCGATCAGGTCGCTGCCGATGCCGATGATCATTCCGCCGGAACTTCCCGTCCGCGGTGCTCGGCCTTATGCGCCCGCTCTGCCATGCGCTTCCTGCGCTGCTCGCGAAAGGCTGTCATCCCCCAGCGGGTGATACCGTAGAAGATCAGCCCGAAGATCAGGCCGAGCGGCACAGCGCCGATCAGCATCGGCTCGAGCACCGGATGCCACAGTTTTGCAAACGACAGCGTGTGCATCATCTCACCAAGATGCGCAGGCGGTCCGTTCTTGGGCAGGCGTTCATGCAGGATCAGCTTGCCGACTTCCCAGGACGCTCCCCACAGCAGCGGGAAAGTCAGCGGATTGCCGAAGAATACCGCGCCGAGGGCGGCGGCCACCAGATTGCCGGCGACCACCCAGCAGAGCACGGCGGCGACGGCGAAATGGAAGCCGAGCGGAAAGAAGGAGGCGAAAACGCCGGCCGCGACGCCGGCCGCGACCGCATGCGGTGTCGCCTTCAGCCGCAGGATGCGCTTGGAGAAATATTGCAACGAGCGCGAAAACGAGCGGCGCGGCCACAGATAGGTACGCACCCGCTCCAGAATGCCATCAGGCTTTCGGCGTCGAAAAAGCACTCTGTTCCAGTTCCCGGTTCGTCACGCCCAAATTGCAACCATCCCTGGCCGGGCGCGGTCGCTCCATCTTGCGCTTCGAGGGCGCAGAAAGGCAACAACGACTTTGATATAGCGACTGCCTTGCGGCGGAACAATGAAACGCCGCCGCGATGGTCTGCCGCAGGCGGGTAACAAGAGCGCCATTGGGGCGAAACTGAGGACAACACAACATCCAAGCGAGACTTTCATGACGACGATCAGGCCTGCCCGGGAAGACGACGCCGAGGCGGATAGACTATTCCCGATATTCGCTGACTTCGACCAAATTGCTGTCCGGGTCGCGGAAATAGACCGACATCATCGTGCCGCGGGCGCCGGTGCGCTCGACCGGGCCGACTTCGATGGCAACGCCATTGGCTTCGAGACTGGCGCAAATCTCGGCAAGCGGCCTTGCGGCGACCAGGCAGAAATCGCCGGAGCCAGGCATCGGCGTCTTGGCTTTCGGTTCAAAAGTGTGCGTTGCCTGATGCAGATTGATCTTCTGCGATCCGAACAGCAACGCCGTCGGCCGCTCCGGCTCGTCGAGGCGCTTCAGGCCAAGCACCCGCTGGTAGAAGGCGCAGCTGTCCTCCACCGAGCGGACCGTCAGCACGAAATGATCGATGCCGGCGATCATTGTGATGTCCCCTAGATGTTGCGGCTTCCTGGCTTAACGGCGGGAATGGCGGCAAGTTCCGGCGGCAGGCGGTCGGCGGGATAGGCCGGGACCTCGTATTCGGCAAGCGCGATCAGCGGCACGCCGACATTGGTCTTGCCGGCCGAGCGGTCGATGATGCAGGCCGCCGCCACGACCTCGGCGCCAATCGCGCGCAGGCAGTCGATGGTTTCGCGGATCGAAAGACCAGTGGTGACGATGTCCTCGACGATGACGACGCGCGAGCCGGCAGCGATCTCAAAGCGGCGCAGCCTGAACTCGCCGCCTTCGCGCTCCACCCAGATTGCAGGCACACCGAGATGGCGCGACGTCTCATAGGC
Source organism: Mesorhizobium sp. L103C105A0 (assembly GCF_000502215.1). Taxonomy (NCBI): domain Bacteria; kingdom Pseudomonadati; phylum Pseudomonadota; class Alphaproteobacteria; order Hyphomicrobiales; family Phyllobacteriaceae; genus Mesorhizobium; species Mesorhizobium sp. L103C105A0. The sequence continues at coordinate 39,096 of NZ_AYXF01000018.1, forward strand.
CGGGATCAGGCCGCCGATCGCCGGGCCGACGACGTAGCCGATCTTGCCCGGCACCGCCTTTTGAATCTTCTCGGCCAGCGCCTTGCAAAGCCGCTCGGTCTTGTCGGCATGCATGAAGACGCGCGCCTTCTGCAAGAAGACCGGGCTGCGCAGGCCGGACGTCAGGATGAAATGCCCCTCCAGAACAGCGCCCGCCTCGCGGAAAATGCCCAGCACCTCGTCGGTATTCATAACTCGCCCCATGTCCATGGTGAATGGTGAATGGTGAATGGTAGTGAGAGCGCCTTCTTTCACTATTCACTATTCACTATTCACTATTCACTATTCACTATTCACTATTCACCCATTCACACGCCGCGCATCGCTGACGCTCGAATTATCCTTGAGCTGCGACAGCAGCCGGTTGAGGTGCTTCAGATCCCAGACTTCGAGATCGATCAGCATTTCGGTGAAGTCGGGCGCGGTGCGCACCATCGACAGCGTATGAATGTTGGCGTCGTTGGAGGCAACGACCTGGGCGATATCGGCGAGCGAGCCCGGCGCGTTGATGGCGGTGACCGAGACGCGCGCCGGAAAGCGCTCCTTGGTCTGCTCGTCAATGTCCCAGCGCACGTCGATCCAGCGCTCCGGCTGGTCGTCGAAGGCCTGCAGCGCCGGCGACTGGATGGGATAGATGGTGATGCCGGTGCCCGGCTGGACAATGCCGACGATGCGGTCGCCTGGCACGGCCCCTTCCGGCGCGAAACGCACCGGCAGGTCGCCGCGCACGCCGCGGATCGGCACCGCGCCATCGCGCGGCTGGTCCTTGTCCTTGCGCGCGGCTCGTGTGCCGGGCATCTGGAACAGCATGCCGGCGGCGTTGCGGATCTTCGACCAGCCCTCCTCGCGCTGCTTGGGGGCGCTGACGGTGACGCGCTCGTCCTTGTAGTCTGGGAAGACGGCCTTCATGACGTCGGTCGAGGCAAGTTCGCCGCGCCCGACCGAGGCCAGCACATCCTCGATGTCCTTGCGCGCCAGCCGGTGCAGCACCGGCTTCAGGCTTTCCTTGGTGAAGGTCTTGCCGGCGCGTTCGAAGGCGCGCTCGAGAATGCGGGCACCAAGACCTGAATATTGCTTGCGAATGGCGTTCTTGGTGGCGCGGCGGATGGCTGAGCGCGCCTTGCCGGTGACCACCACCGACTCCCACGCCGCCGGCGGCACTTGCGCCTTGGAGCGGATGATCTCGACCTCGTCGCCGTTCTTCAGTTCCGTCATTAGCGGCATGATGCGGCCGTTGACCTTGGCACCGACGCAGGTGTCGCCGACATCGGTGTGCACGGCATAGGCGAAGTCGATGGGCGTGGCGCCGCGCGGCAGCGCAATCAGCATGCCTTTCGGCGTGAAGCAGAATACCTGGTCCTGGAACAGCTCCAGCTTGGTATTTTCGAGGAAGTCTTCCGGGTTGTCGCCTTCTGCCAGTTGCTCGATGGTGCGCCGCAGCCAGGCATAGGCGTTGGTCTCCTTCGAGATCGCATGGGCGGCGCCGTTCGTCTTGCCGCCGGTGTCCTTGTAGATCGAATGGGCGGCGACGCCATATTCGGCGATCTTGTTCATCTCGCGGGTGCGGATCTGCAGTTCGACGCGCTGGCGCGACGGGCCGACAATGGTGGTGTGGATCGAACGGTAGTCGTTCTGCTTGGGCGTAGAAATGTAATCCTTGAAGCGGCCAGGCACCATCGACCATGTGGTGTGGATGGCGCCGAGCGCGCGGTAGCAGTCTTCGACGCTGTCGACGACGACGCGGAAGCCGAAAATGTCCGAGAGCTGCTCGAAGGACAGCGCCTTGGCCTCCATCTTGCGGAACACCGACCACGGCTTCTTCTGCCGGCTCTTCACGCCGGCGTTGATGGCATGCTTTTCGAACAGCGCCGACAGCGCCTTTTCGATGTCGGTCAGCACGCCCTTGTTGCGCTCGAATATCTCGGCAAGCCGCGCGGTGACGGCGCGATAGGCTTCCGGATTGATGAAGCGGAAGGCGATCTCTTCCAGTTCCTCGCGCATGCCTTGCATGCCCATGCGCCCGGCGAGCGGCGCATAGATGTCCATCGTCTCCTCGGCGATGCGCAGGCGCTTGGCCTCGGGCATGTGGTCGAGGGTGCGCATGTTGTGCAGACGGTCGGCGAGCTTGACCAGCAGAACGCGGACATCCTCCGAGATGGCCAGCAACAGCTTGCGCAGGTTTTCCGCCTGCTCGGCCTTCTTGGAGACGAGATCGAGCTTCTTCAGCTTGGTCAGGCCTTCGACCAGCTTGCCCATTTCGGGGCCGAACAGATCGTCGATCTCGGCCCGCGTCGCGGTGGTGTCCTCGATCGTGTCATGCAGCAAGGCGACGGCGATCGTCGCCTCGTCCATGTGCATTTCGGTGAGGATGGCGGCGACTTCGAGCGGATGCGAGAAATAGGGATCGCCGGAAGCGCGCTTCTGGTGGCCATGCTTCTGCATGGCGTAGACATAGGCCTTGTTGAGCAACGCCTCGTTGACGTCAGGCTTGTAGCGCGCAACGCGCTCGACAAGCTCATACTGACGCATCATGGGCGGGTTCTCACGGTGCTGAAATGATTGATGCGCCGCACTGATGTACGGCGCATCTCATAGATAGCCACGAAACTCACGGGACGGAAGTGCCGGAACCATATTCCCGGCAGGTCCAGGGCAGCGATTAGTAGTCGTCGCTCTTTTCCGGGGGAACCAGGCCCTCGATGCCGGCCAAAAGGTCTTCCTCGGTCATGCGATCGAAGGTGACGTTTTCTTCGGCGTCGTCGGCATCGGTAGCTGCAACTGCGTTGCCGGTCTGGTCGGCGATCGCCTCGCCGTCGGCCTCGGGCTCGTCGACCTCGACATGCTTCTGCAGCGAGTGGATCAGATCTTCCTTGAGGTCGTCGGGCGACAGCGTCTCGTCGGCGATCTCGCGCAGCGCTACGACCGGGTTCTTGTCGTTGTCGCGGGGCACGGTGATCGGCGCGCCCTGGCTGATCTGGCGGGCACGGTGGCCGGCGAGCAGCACGAGCTCGAAGCGGTTGTCGACCTTGTCGATGCAGTCTTCAACGGTTACGCGGGCCATTGATTGCCCCTTTCATGCCTGGATTTGATGGAAAACAGGCGCGGTCCATAACCCGAACGCCGCCAAAATACAAGCATTATGGCGCCGTGGCCCCATCGGCTGGCGAATGCCAGTCTCTGGCGCCGGTGAATGCCTTGCCGGCAAAGCCCGCCTACCGGCGACGACACGGCTCCGATCACAATTGCTTGCAGTGCGCCCCGGCACCCTTGGATTGCCGTAAAACTGGCGCTATCTCGGTTGACGAAAGGTCAGCCGGTTTATTTACGAGCCGACCGATATAACGACCCATTTCGATTAGTCCGCCACCTATTTCGAAAAAGGAATATTGCCATGTTCGACCCCCGTGAAAAAATCGCTCTTTTCATAGACGGCGCCAATCTCTACGCCACCTCGCGCGCACTCGGCTTCGACATAGACTACCGCAAACTGCTGTCCAGCTTCCAGAAGCGCGGCTATTTGCTGCGGGCCTATTACTACACCGCTCTGGTCGAGGATCAGGAATACTCTTCGATCCGTCCCCTGATCGACTGGCTCGACTATAATGGCTTCAAGGTGGTGACCAAGCCGGCCAAGGAGTTCACCGACTCGACCGGCCGCCGCAAGATCAAGGGCAATATGGACATCGAACTGACCGTCGATGCGCTCGAACTTGCCGATGTCGTCGACCACTATGTCATCTTCTCCGGCGACGGCGATTTCCGCACACTGGTCGAAGCGCTACAGCGGCGCGGCCGCAAGGTCTCGATCGTCTCGACCATGGCCTCGCAACCGCCGATGATCTCGGACGATCTGCGCCGCCAGGCCGACCATTTCATCGATTTGACCTCGCTGAAGAACGAGGTCGGCCGCGATCCCTCCGAACGGCCGGTGCGCAGGCCCGAGCCGGCCGAAGTCGAAGAGGAAGACTATTGACGGCGGCGGCCTTGGAGGCCGCTCCCGAACCCGACCGCGACTGCCCCCTCTGCCCACGCCTGCATGATTTCATCTCAGACTGGCGACGGCGCGAGCCGTCGTGGTTCAACGCGCCGGTGCCGACCTTCCTGCCGCCTGATGGCGAGGACGCCGTCGAGCTGCTGATCGTCGGGCTGGCGCCCGGCCTGCGCGGCGCCAACCGCACCGGGCGACCGTTCACCGGCGACTATGCCGGCGACCTGCTCTACTCAACGATGATCGCTCACGGTTTTGCCCGCGGCGAGTTCAAGGCGCGGCCGGATGACGGGCTCGAACTGATCGGCACCGCGATCACCAATGCGGTGCGCTGCGTGCCGCCGGAGAACAAGCCGGTCGGCGCCGAGATCTCCACTTGCCGCAGCTTTCTGGTGCCGACGATCGCGCGCTTTCCAAAATTGCGCGCCGTGCTGGCGCTGGGCTCGATCGCCCACCAGTCGACCGTCAGGGCGCTCGGTCAGCGCGTCGCTGCCTATCCGTTCAAGCACGGCGGTCGGTTGCCGGCCGGCGGCGTCACGCTGTTTTCCAGCTATCATTGCTCGCGCTACAACACCAACACTGGGGTGCTGACCGAAGCGATGTTCGTCAAGGTATTCAGCGAGATCGCGTCGTTCCTGCGGAACTAGACGCTGCCTCTCAAATCCCTCGAGCACGATCTTGCCCTTGGCCTTGCCGGTCTCGATCAGCGCATGGGCGCGCTTCAGATTGGCGGCATTGATTGGGCCGAACGTCTCGCCCAGCCTGGTGCGGATGGTGCCGGCGTCGACAAGGCGCGCCAGTTCGTTGAGATGTTCGCCCTGCGCGGCCATATCGGGCGTTTCATACAGCGAGCGGGTGAACATCGGCTCCCAGTGGACCGAAACGCTCTTGCGACCCAGTCGCGGGTTTCGGGCCGCGATGCGGTGGCGATCACCGTCAGATCGGTCAGCTGGCGCGCGAGCTGGACCGCGATCGACCCGACGCCGCCGGCGCCGCCGACGATCAGGATGGTGTTCGCGGCGCCGATGACTAGCTTCTTCACATCGAGGCGGTCGAACAGCGCCTCAAAGGCGGTGATCGCCGTCGTCGGCAGTGCTGCCGCCTGCGCATAGCCGAGCGAGCCAGACTGGGCTCATCGCCCGCAAGGTCTATGCGCAGATGCCGCCGAAGGTCGAGTACAGCCTGACGCCTCGTGGCCGAAGCCTGGAGCCCGTGATCACCGCGCTGAAGGTCTGGGGCGATGGGAATGTGACGCTGGCGCCGGAGGTTTCCCAGGCCGCTTGAAGCGGAGGCGTGGCAACCGCTTGCGTTGTCCGGCCCGTCTCACACCGGCAGCAGCGCGTCCGGCTTTATATCCGATATCGACGTATAGGTGTGCGTTTCCCTGACACCGGGCAGCGGCAGGATCACGCGCTTCAAAAAATCCTGATAGGCGGCCATTTCCGAAATGCGCGCTTTCACCAGATAGTCGAAGCCGCCCACGACCATATGGCACTCCAGCACTTCGGAGGCCTTTGCTACCGCTTCGGCGAAACGGTCGAACACATGCGGCGCCGCCTGGTCGAGCCTGACTTCGATGAAGACGAGCGTGCCGCGGCCGATCTTTTGCGGATTGAGCACGGCCCGGACCGCGGTGATGAAACCCTCACGGAAAAGGCGCTTCACGCGCTGGCTGGTGCCGGTCGGCGACAGGCCGACACGGGCGGCGAGATCGAGTGTGGTGCGACGCCCATCCTCCTGCAACAACCGCAGCAGGCTGCGGTCGATGGCATCAAGTTGGTCGGATTCATGATTCACGTTCATGGCTCCTCTATTGTGTGAGATTCACGCCCAGCTCGCGAAAGCAGCCTATTTTGTCGCACCATTCTCAACAATAGGCTGCGCTTTCAACGAGAGCCGTCTGGAGGAAGAATCCTCCGCTGGCAGAATCGAGCGGGACAAGAATGCGCGTGACAGAGGACCGAAACACAAAGCCGGCAATTCTTGCGGGCCTCGCCATGATCGGCATTTACGCCGTGCAGTTCGTCGCAGCCCGCTTTAGCCTGCGGGAGCATCTTACGGCGACGGATGTCGCGACCTTGCGCTTTGTCGGTGCCGGACTGGTCATGCTGCCGGTTGTCTGGCGCGGCGGCCTGTCAGCCAGCAAAGCGTTGGGCTGGCGGCGTGCCTTGACGCTGGCGGCACTGGCCGGACTGCCCTACCCTATCATCATCAATTGGGGACTGACCTATGCGCCGGCAGCGCATGGTGCCGCACTTTGCCCTGCCTCGATCGTGTTCTTCTCATTCGTGCTGTCGCGCATCGCCACGAGGGAGAAAACCTCGCACCAGCGAACCATCGGCGTCGCAGCCATCATCGCCGGGCTGATCCTGTTCATTGCACCCGTGCGCACTGGCGGCGGCATGAAGGATGTCCTCTTCGGCGATCTTCTGTTCGTCGGATCCGGCGCGATGTTTGCCGCCTATGCCGTTCTCGTGCGGCGCTGGCGCGTCGATCCGGTTGCGGCGACCGCAACGGTGGTGCTGCTGTCATGCGTGCCGCTGCCGTTGCTCTATTTCTTTGCCCCAAGCGGCCTCCGCGCGGCATCAGTGGCCGAGATTGCCAGCCAGATCGTCATTCAAGGGTTTTTGGCGGGTGCGGCCGCCATGTTCCTGTACACCTATATCGTCCGGCAGCTGGGGTCGCAGGCGGCATCGCTGTTCATGCCATGCGTGCCGATCGCAACCGTGCTGATCGCGATGACGGTGCTCGGCGAGACGCCGACCGGCGCCCAGTTCGCCGCCGTACTGATCATGGCCGCGGGGATGGCTTTTTCGGCTCTTTCCAGGCCTGTTCCCAAGCCTGCGTAAGACTGCGGATGCCAAACTCAAGGCCAGCTGATTCGTTCAAGGCGATGGAGGCTTTTGCGAAGAGAGCGATGCGGGTGCAGCAAATAGCTCGGCCAGCGTTTGCTGCCCACCCTGCAGGACGTTGAGATCGACATCGCCCTCGATCCCGTCGACGCGGCCCATATTGTGGTACTGCCAGTAGATCCAGTCGTTGCGACCTGGCTCCAGGAGCAACGAGCGACGCCAGAGCGGGCGAACGTCGATTTTCCCGGCATAGGCGTCCTCGGCCTCGTCGGTCAGGTAGATGATCGCCGGCTTGCCGAACGCAGCTTCAACCGGTCCGAGGAAGGCCTGGAGTTCCGCGCTCAGCTGCTCCGGCGACGGGCGTTGCGGGCAGCTGCCGCCGAATTCGATGTCGACGACCGGTGGCAGCAGCGGCTGGTCGTGCGGCACCACCGCGATGAAATTTTTCGCCTGGTCGGCGCCCGGCCGGCAGAAGGTGAAGAAGTGATAGGCGCCGACCGCAAGCCCGGCCGCGCGCGCCTCGCGCAGGTTTTTGGCGAAGGCATCGTCGACATGGTCGCCGCCCTCGGTCGCCTTGATGACCGCGAAGGCGACATCGTCGGCGGCAACGCGCCGCCAGTCGATCTCACCCTGATGATGCGAAACGTCGATACCCCTGACCGGATAGCTGTCACGATCCGGCGAGAACGTCCGGAAATAGAAGATGCCACCTGCGGCGACGATGCCGGCGAAGACCAGACTGGCCGCACCCCAGAGAATGATCCGGTTCTTCAAGCCTTTCCCCATCGTATGTCGCTGGAAACTTGAAAGCCGATGTGGCTTTTCTGGGGCTGTGGCTCGAGGTTCTTAGCCCCGTTCCTTCATGAGCCGGCCCTTTTCGCGCGACCAGTCGCGCTGCTTTTCGCTCTCGCGCTTGTCGTGCAGTTTCTTGCCGCGGCCGACGGCGAGCAGCAGCTTGGCACGGCCCTGGTCGTTGAAGTAGATTTTCAGCGGCACCAGCGTCATGCCTTCGCGGTCGATGCTCTGCGCCAGTTTTGCCATCTCGCGCTTGTTGAGCAGCAGCTTGCGACGCCGCCTGGGCTCGTGGTTGAAGCGGTTGGCCTGCAGGTATTCCGGCAGATAGGAATTGATCAGCCAGATCTCGCCACCCTCGACCGAGGCGTAGCTGTCCTGGATGTTGGCCTGGCCCTGGCGCAGCGACTTGACCTCGGTGCCGGTCAGCACCAGGCCGGCCTCGACGGTGTCGAGCACCTCATAGGAAAACCGCGCCTTGCGGTTTTCCGCAACGGTTTTGTTGTTTGGATCGGCTTTTCTGACCTGGTTCATGATGCGGAGAGGTGGCGCCTCATCCTCAATTTATCAAGCCGGCGTGCTTCATCGCCGCATCGATCTTCTCGGCGGTCGACGCCTCGATGGTCACCAGCGGCGAGCGCACCACGTTCTCGACCTTGCCAATCTTCGACAGCGCGTATTTGACGCCGCACAGGCCGGGCTCAAGGAAGATGGCCTTGTGCAGCGGCAGCAGACGGTCCTGCAATTCCAGCGCCTTGGCGCTGTCACCGGACAGTGTGGCTTCCTGGAATTCGGCGCACAGCCGCGGCGCGACATTCGACGTCACCGAGATGCAGCCGACACCGCCATGAGCGTTGAAGCCGAGGGCAGAGGCATCCTCACCTGAAAGCTGGATGAACTCCTTGCCGCAGGTGGCGCGCTGTTCGGACACGCGCTCGACCTTGCCGGTGGCATCCTTGACGCCGACGATGTTCTTGAAGTCGTGCGCCAGCCTGCCCATCGTCTCCGGCATCATGTCGATCACCGAGCGCGGCGGGATGTTGTAAATGATGATCGGCAGCTTGGTCGCCCTGGCGACGGCAGCGAAATGCTCGTACAAGCCGCGCTGTGTTGGCTTGTTGTAATAAGGCGTGACGACCAGAGCGGCGTCGGCGCCCGCCTGCTCGGCATACTGCACCAGACCGACCGCTTCAGCGGTGTTGTTGGAGCCGGCGCCGGCGACGACCGGAGCGCGGCCCTTGGCCACATCGATGCAGACCTTGACGACATGGCGATGCTCGTCATGCGACAGCGTCGGCGACTCACCGGTGGTGCCGACCGGGACGAGGCCCGTCGTGCCCTCGCCAAGTTGCCATTCGACGAAAGCGCGAAAGGCTTTCTCGTCGAAACGTCCGCTCTTTTCGAACGGCGTCACGAGCGCAGTAAGCGAGCCTCTCAGCATGTCGTCCAACTCCTTGGAACTTGTTTGTTTATGCGTGTCATCGTCCCAAAACCGGTTCCCGCTTTTGGGCGACATGCATCGGGCGCCTTCTAGCCGAAAGCGAAGCCGCGCACCATAGTCTCGACACTGTTGCGCGGCAAGCATGCCGATGGTGCCAGCAAGCGCAATTCGAACGGCCTCGATAACCCTTTGTTTACGAGCTCTTCACGACCTAAGTCTAGGCTCTCGGGCACCTGGGCTTGCCATCTAAAGTGCCGCAACAGGGAAAGATCAGGATCATGCCGGCCAGTCGGCCACTCCGCTTCATATTGCTTGGCGCCGTTGCCCTGCTGATAGTGGGAACGGCGGCAAACGAGAGCGTCGACGAGCAGACGACCTCATCGATCCCGATGCCTGACATGCAAGATGGAGCGCAGACCGATGCGCCCTCCGCCAATATCGCCGTGTTGAAAGGCAGTCTCGACGCGTTGGCGACCGGCGATATCGCCGCGGCACGAGCGGTGCGCGAAACATTGCCGGCCAGTTCGCTGGACCGCCATATCCTGGCCTGGGCGATCGCGCTCTATGGCGGCGACCGTGTGCCGAGCAGCGAGATTGCCGATACCGCAAAGATGTTGCCGAATTGGCCGGGCACCATCGCTCTGCGCAAGAACAGCGAGCGCGCGCTCTACCGCGAAAGCCCGTCGCCGCAGACCGTGGTGAAAGCCTTTGACGGCAGCCAACCGCTGACCTTTCAAGGCGTGGTCATCCTTGCCCGTTCTTATGTAGCTCTTGGCAACACCAAGGCTGCGCTTTCCGTGCTGTCGCCATTCTGGCGCACCGAGAAGCTGGAAGCCAGGGACGAGGCGGCCGTCAGCAAGGAGTTTGGCGCCATCATTCCGGCTGCCGACCATCGTTTCCGCATGGAACGGATGTTTTATGCCGACCGGGAGAATTCGGCACTGCGGGTCGCAGCACTTGCCGGCGCGCAACCGCTGGCCGATGCCTGGGCCGCCGCCTCGCGTGGCGACAAGAACGCGGCCAAGCTGTTGAAAGCGGTGCCTGCCGCGCAGCAATCGGCCGGCTATTTCTTCGCGCAAGCCGAATATCTGCGCAAGCAGCGGAAGTTTGCGGACGCCGCCGCGGTGATGATGAAAGCGCCAACGAACCGCGACGCGCTGGTCGATCCCGATGCCTGGTGGGTCGAGCGCCGCGTGCTGTCGCGCGCACTGGTCGACCAGGGCGACTGGAAGACCGCCTACAAGGTCGTTGCCGCGCATGCCGCCGAAAGCCCCGCCAGCGCCGCCGAGGCCGAATTCCACGCCGGCTGGTATGCGTTGCGCGGCCTCAACGATCCTGCGACGGCCTCGACCCATTTTGCCCGCATCGCCGATCTCGCGCAGGGACCGATGTCGCTGTCACGCGCCTATTATTGGCTTGGCCGCGCGGCGGAAGTCGGCGGTCCAGGCGATGCGAAGGATTATTTCACCAAGGCGGCGGCCTATGGCACCACTTTCTACGGCCAGTTGGCGGCGGAACGGGTTGGCTTGCACACGCTGAACATTGTCTATCCCGAGCCAAGCACTGCCGACCGCCAAAGCTTTGACGGCCGCGAAGCCGTCAGCGCCATCAAGCGGCTGCAGGAGGCGGGCTACGACCGCTATGCCGAGACGCTTTACCGCGACCTCGCCGGGCAGTTGACCAGCCCCGGCGAGCTGGCGCTGCTTGCGGTGCTGGCGGAAAAGCAGGGCAATCATTTCATGGCGCTGAAGATCGGCAAGATCGCCGGCGCGCGCGGCATCGATGTCGGCGCGCTGTCGCATCCGCTGGGCGTCATTCCCGACACCGCCGACATATCCGGCTCGGGCAAGGCGCTGGCCTATGCGATCGCCCGCCAGGAAAGCGAATTCAATGTCGGCGCCGTCTCCAGCGCCGGCGCGCGCGGCCTGCTGCAGCTGATGCCGGGCACCGCCAAGCAATTGGCGAAGAAGGCCGGCGTGACCTTCTCGCAGGATCGGCTGACCAGCGACGCCGGCTACAATGCGACGTTGGGGGCTGCCTTCCTCGGCGAGCAGCTCGACCGCTTCGGCGGCTCCTATGTGCTGACCTTCGCCGGCTACAATGCCGGCCCCAACCGGGCCAGGCAATGGGTGGCCAAGTACGGCGACCCGCGCGGCAATGGCATCGACGCCGTCGTCGACTGGATCGAGCGGATTCCCTACACGGAAACAAGAAGTTACGTGCAGCGCGTGATGGAGAATTACGAGGTCTACAAGATGCGTATTTCGGGGAAGTACGATATCGTTGGGGATTTGGTGAACGGAAGGGGCTGAGGCGGCAGAGCTGTCGCCATGGGCAAACGTTGGGGATCCTTCGCGCCCCCCTCTGGCCTGCCGGCCATCTCCCCCACGAGTGGGGAGATCAGCTTCGTTGCCGATTTCGCCAATCTCCAACGTCGAAGGAAGGGCGTAGCGCCGGAACCGCCAATCTCCCCCCTCGTGGGGGAGATGTCCAGCAGGACAGAGGGGGGCGCTGTCCCTCCGACATTTCCAAGAGTGTCAGCTTGCCGACAACCCTCGATTTGACCGCTCCCACCCTCGCCTGTAGCAGACGGAGACAATCCGGCCAGGGAGTCCTTTTAATATGTCGAGCACCGACGGCTTCTCCGACTTTTTCTACACCGCGCCGGACGGGCTCAAGCTTCACGCCCGCGTCTATGGCGAGACCAATTCGGCAGACTGGCAGGTCGTTTGCCTGCCCGGCCTGACCCGCAACGCGCGCGATTTCCATGAGCTGGCGCTTTATCTGTCGCAGCGAACCGACAATCCGCGCAAGGTCATCGCCTTCGACTACCGTGGCCGCGGCCAGTCCGCTTACGATCCTGATATCGGCCACTACAATGTCGGCATCGAAGCCGGCGATGTCCTCGCCGGACTGGCCGCTCTGAACGTCGAGGAAGCGGCCTTTATCGGCACCTCGCGCGGCGGGCTGATCATCCACGTGCTCGGCGCGCTGCGGCCGGCCGCGCTGAAAGCCATCGTGCTGAACGACATCGGACCGGTGATCGAGGCCGCGGGGCTCGCCTATATCCAAACCTATCTCGACCCGGCACCGAAACCGAAGAGCCGCGCTGAGGCGATCGATGCCCAACGCGTCGCTCACGGCGCGGATTTTCCCGCTCTGACCGCAGCGGATTGGGAGCGGATGGTGTCGGCCCTCTACCGCGAGACGGACGAAAGCCTCCTGCTGCCGGATTTCGACACGCAGCTGGTCGAGACGGTGGCGGGCCTCGACCTCAGCAAGCCGTTGCCGGATCTGTGGCCGCAGTTCGAGGCGCTGGCGGCCATACCTTTGCTTGCCATTCGCGGCGCCAACTCGAAACTCCTGTCGGCCGACACACTCGACGAGATGCAAAAGCGTCATTCCGGCATGGAAGCGATCACCGTCGAGGGCCAGGGCCATGCGCCCTTCCTGGAGACAGGCAATCTGCCGGGCGCTATCGCGGCTTTCCTGGATGGAGTACCAAATGCGGCCCAGAAAAAGTAAACCCCAAGATCAAAGATGATCCTGGGGTTGCCGAGGCAGTATATGAAAGCCTTGGGTAACTATTTGGCTTTCGAGCTTTTCCGGGGCGCCTTGGGTGCCTTCGCCGCTGCCGCTTTACTTTTTTGAGCAGGCGCTGGCACTGAGGCCGTGGTCAGCGGCGATGCGAAGGCCGAGCTTTTTCCATCGCCGGATAACCCCTCGCCGCGGGGCGTTTCCAGCACGACAACGCAGCCGTCGAGATCGTTGGTGGCCAGATGCGCATAGCGCATGGTCATCGAAAGCGTCTGGTGGCCGAGCCACATCTGCACGCGGCGGATGTCGATGCCGCCCTGGACCAGACGCGAGGCACAGGTGTGACGCAAGATGTGCGGAACCACCTGGTCGTCGGCGCCGAGACCGACTTCGACCTTGGCATCGTTCCAGATGGCGCGAAACTGTGCCTGGCTGAGTTTGGTGAACGGACCCTTGGGCCGGCGGCCCTCTGACGGGGGCAGTTTGATCACCTCCTTGACCCGCTCGGTCATCGGGATGGTGCGGCTGCGGCCGGATTTGGTGATCCAGAACGAGACGCGATGTTCCTGGATGTCGTTCCAGATCAGTCCGAGCGCTTCGCCAAGGCGGCAACCGCTGTCGACGAGAAAGACCGAGAGACGGTAGGCATCCTCGCTGCGGGTCCTGATGGCGGCGAACAGCCTTGCTTCTTCGTCCCTTTCGAGGAAACGTATCCGTCCCGCCCGCTCCTTCTGGCGGCGGAACTCGGGCAGGCTGTGGATATCCCCCATCTTGTAAGCCTTGCGCAGCAGTTTGCTGAGGGCAGCCATCTTTCGATTGATGGTTGCGTTGCTGTTGCCGCGCTGGCGCAAGGTGCCGATAAGGTTGTCAAGGGTGCTCTGGTCGAAGGCGCTGAACCGTTCTCCGAGGAGAATCTCGTCTATTTCGCCGATGAAGGAGCTGACATTGTACTTATGTCGCCCATCATCCCAGAGTATGTCTCGGTACGCTGAAAAAAGCTCTCCGACCCGGTGCGACTTTACTTCTCTGATCTTGTTGTAGCTGTATTTTATCTTCGCATTTTGAGAAGAGAACATTGAGAAATGTTCGGAGGGGTCGCCCTCTTGTATCGCTTCGATGGTCATAAATTGCCACACCCCCGAGTGGATAGAGTCAGACCTACCCGCTTGGAAGCGTCCTTTCAAGAGATTTAATCACGCAGTTGTGAATTCATCCGCCCATCAGCGGATCCCACGAACTCACCCTACGGACTGTTCAGCTGCCGATTCCCCCTGTTCCTTCTGCTTGCCTTGACCCAGTCACGAAACAAAACAGCCCGGGCGTTGACGCGCCCGGGCTGGTATTCATTTGTCTAAAGCCAACCCTTAGAACGAGCGCTGGAAGCGGAGCATGCCGCCGATGGCGTCGTCGCCATCAGTGATACCGGTCCAGTTGTGGTTCGAGCCAAGGGTATCGACCTCGTCGATCTTGCCTGCATTGACGTAATCGACTTCGGCCGTGACCGTGAAGCCGGGAACCACGTCGTAGGCGATGTTCGCGGCGATGCCGAGGTTCTCACCTTCGTCATACGAGACCTGGGCGTTGAACGAGGTCTTCTCGTTGATGGTGTAGGTGCCACCACCCCAGACTGCCCAGTTGCCGTCCCACTGCTTGTAGAAGCCGCGACCGCCGGCCGGGAACGCNGTAGGTGCCACCACCCCAGACTGCCCAGTTGCCGTCCCACTGCTTGTAGAAGCCGCGACCGCCGGCCGGGAACGCATAGAGCGGGTCCGTGTAATTGTCGTCGGTGCCATAGCCGGCCATGATGAAGAGCGACAGGTTCTGCATCGGGGTGATGTCCAAACGAACCTTGCCAGCGACTTCTTCATAGTTGCTGTCGTAAGCGAGCACGCCGGTGATGGCGCCCCAGCCCTGCGTGTACTTCAGGCCGCCGACGACATGCGGAACGTAGCTGTCGATCGTGCCGACGCCGTAGGAACCGACCGTGGAGCCGCCCGCGCCCGAGCCTTCTTCGAGAGAGATCACGGCCGAGAAGCCGTTG
>NZ_AYXF01000019.1:0-84938 GCF_000502215.1 Mesorhizobium sp. L103C105A0
ATAGCGCTTGGCATCTTCATCCAGCGACCCCTCGTGAAGCCGAGCCGCAATCCCCGGCTTTTTGTTTTCAACCAGGTATTCACTGAAACGTCTAGGAGCAGATCCATAGGTCTGAATGGTAGCGGGATTCGGCCCGGTCGGCGCTGCCTTGTACTCTTTGATGGGAGGCGCTGTGTAATCTCTGATGAGCGCGGCGTCGGCAGGGTCGGGATTATTCAGGACAGCGGCGCGGTCCAGCACTGGCGCTCCGCCCGCCCACGTCTTGAGATGACCCACTGCTCTAGCCACGTCCGAGGAGCCACTCTTGCTCTCGTACTCCTTGAGATCCGGATCCAGCGACTCCTCGTGAAGCCGAGCAGCAAATCCCGGCCTGTTATTATCAAAGAGCCAACGACCAAAGCCGAGAAGAGAATTTACATGGCGCTTGACCGTGCTCTCCAATGCTGACCTCAGCCCTTCGACAATGGTCGCATCGTTGGAATAGAGAGGACCCTTGTCGCGACCGGAGACCCCTATTGGAGGATCTGGCTGCACCGCCGGCGGCACAGAACGAGCATGGTCACGCAACTCGGACGGTGCGGGGGGATTCAGATCAACCACTGACGAATCCGGCGCATNACGGTGCGGGGGGATTCAGATCAACCACTGACGAATCGCGCGCCGTTGAGTGACCCGGCTGCAGCACCGAGGCACCCAGCATGGACCCACTGCCTCCGGCGTAGGGCGCCGCGGCGTGTTCTTGTCCGCTCCCTTGCGTCATGAGTTGCGCCTCCCATGGCGATCGTAGAAGGTCCGCGTGCGGAATCGAGTCGAAATATCCCGACAAATCAGCGTCGACCATCTGCTTTTGCGACCGAGCCAGCGTTTCGGCCACCGCGGCCTCGCCAACCGCGGAGGGCGTCTCCTCAGCCCTGGCGAACGCTGGCCCGGCAGGCGCCGCCNAACCGCGGAGGGCGTCTCCTCAGCCCTGGCGAACGCTGGCCCGGCAGGCGCCGCCGGCACAGAACGAGCATGGTCACGCAACTCGAACGGTGCGAGGGGATTCAGATCAACCACTGACGAATCCGGCGCATCATGATGGCGCGCCCTTGAGTGACCCGGCTGCAGCACCGAGGCACCCAGCATCGACCCACTGCCTCCGGTATGCGGTGCCAGGTGCTCGTCCCCCAGCATCATGGGCTGCGCCTCCCATGGCAATGCACCCACTTGATGGGTGGGGGCCTGCATCAGCACGCGAGCGCCTGAATTGCCGATCTCGCTCAGCTGCTTAGCTTTCCCAGGGAGCTTCTCTGGCCGACCCAATGCCTTCTGCGGCCCGCTGTGCTGCGCAGCGGCGTCCCCAATGGCACGAGCCTCCATGCCGACTGCGTCTTCCGGACGAGCAGCAAGGGCAATTTCGCGCCCGAGTGCGGCGTACGGCGGGAACTTCCGGAGATGAGCTAGTGCACTGATCCACCGGTTACCACTGGAGTCCAAATAACGCCTGGCATCTTCATCCAGCGACCCCTCGTAAAGCCGAGCCGCAATCCCCGGCCTGTTGTTTTCATGCAGGTATTGACTGAAACGTCTAAGAGTAGCCGCATAGTCCTGAGTGGTTTTGGGATTCGGCCCGGTCGCAGGCTCTGCCTCGTACTTTTTGATGAGAGCCGCTTTGTAATCTCTGATGAGCTCGGCGTCGACAGGGTCGGGATTCAGGGCAGCGCGGCCCACCATTGGCGCTCCGCCCGCCGACTCTTTGAGACGACCCAGTGCTCTAGCCACGTTCGAGGAGCCACTCTCGCGCTGGTACTCCTTGAGATCCTGATCCAGCAACGGATCGTCCAGCCGAGCAGCAAATCCCGGCTTGTTATTATCAAAGAGCCAACGACCAAAGCCGAGAAGAGAATTTACATGGTCCGTGACCGTGCGCTCCCCGACCTTACCGGCATAGAGTGCTGACCGCAGCCCTTCGACAACGGTCGCATCGTTGGAATAAAGAGGACGCTTGTCGCGACCGGAGACCACTACTGGAGGATCTGGCTGCACCGCCGCCGGCATAGAACGAGCATGGTCACGCAACTCGAACGGTGCGGGGGGATTCAGATCAACCACTGACGAATCCGGCGCATGATGATGGCGTGTTTCCCCGGGAACAAAGTCCCGTACGAACACCGAGTCTGGGTTGCCTTGGTCCGGCGCGACTGGAGCCAGGGCTCTGTCGTGCAACGCTCGCGCTGACTGGCCGAGCCGCTTGATCCGCTGGTGAAACGTCCCAACGGGGCTTTCCTTAACCGCGTCTCGCGCCTGTCGGTCCATGAGTTCAAAGTTCGTGAGATAATTTGCCGTTCCAGATGTATCGTCACCCATGAGTCGGGTTTGTAGTGCCTGCCGATTGACGACGAGGTTGTTGAGGTTCAGGTCTGGCAGGTCTGGCAGGTCTGGCTGCCATCTTTGCAATCGCCCAACCAGCGCCCGCGTGCCGTTCACCACGTAGACTCCGCAATCCCACTCGTTGCTCTGCTGGGCGATGCGGGGTAAGTCCACGCGGGTCTCCAGGCTGGCGCCCAGCCTTTCTGCGAGGTGTTTTGCAAGCTTGTCATGCCATCCGCTGACGGAGTCATAATGATAGGCAACCGGCCGTTCCCGGTCGCTGCGATCAACGAACAGCAGCGACCAATGTTTGCCGCGCTCCGCAAGAGTCTTACCGCCATCGCTCACTGGCACGAACAGGAAATCGGCTGTGTCGTTACCGTTCTGATTATGGACGATGCGCTGGAATGCGCTTAGCTTGTCGCTCTCGGAGCCCAAGCGCAGATGATAATTGGCTACGAGGGGATCCACGAACCGCGTCCGGGCGGCGAGTTCTGGATTGTTCCCCTGCAACTCCTGCTCCAGGAGCTGGTAATCCCTGTGGATATGTTCGTCGCCTAGCAATTGCAATGCGCCGAGCACCCGCCCGCTGGGGTCGCCGAAAACACCAAAAAACCCTTCGACCGCGGGGGACATCCCCTCAGGAAAGAGCTCTGGCGAGGCGGAATTCCCCGCCCGCAAGCTGGGCGGAGCGAATTCCGGTGGCCTCAGTGGCACCTCCTCGCTTGGTAGCAGGTTGCTCCTGTCCTGTGCAGCGATCCGCTCGTCCGGCGCGCGCTGGTCGCCGTCGCGCCAGATCAGGGGACGAAAGGACTCTGCGGGATCCGAGGCTTGGTGATGGTGCCCAGTTGGTACGAAAGACGATGGCAGAACAGCGGCGTCTTCATTAGCTTCCCCATGGAGCTTCTCTGGCCGACCCAATGCCTTCTGCGGCCCGCTGTGCTGCGCAGCGGCGTCCCCAATGGCACGAGCCTCCATGCCGACTGCGTCTTCCGGACGAGCAGCAAGGGCAATTTCGCGCCCGNGCGTCCCCAATGGCACGAGCCTCCATGCCGACTGCGTCTTCCGGACGAGCAGCAAGGGCAATTTCGCGCCCGAGTGCGGCGGACGGCAGGAACTTCCGGAGTTGAGCTAGTGCAATGATCCTCCGGTCACCACTGGAGTCCTTATAGCGCTTGGCATCTTCATCCAGCGACTCCTCGTGAAGCCGAGCCGCAATCCCCCGCTTGTTGTTTTCAACCAGGTATTCACTGAAACGTCTAAGAGTAGCTCCATAGTCGTGAATGGTTTGGCGATTCGGCCCGGTCGCAGGCGCTCCCTTGTACTCTTTGATGAGAGCCGCTTTGTACTCTTTGATGAGCACGGCGTCGGCAGGGTCGGGATTCAGGACAGCGCGGCCCACCATTGGCACTCCGCCCGCCGACTCTCTGAGACGACGCAGTGCCACAGCCACAGTCGAGGAGCCACCACTGCTCTCGTACTCCTTGAGATCCTCATCCAGCGACTCCTCGTGAAGCCGAGCAGCAAATCCCGGCTTGTTATTTTTAAAGAGCCAACGACCAAAGCCGTAAAGAGAATTTACATGGCGCTTGACCGTGTCCTCCTTGGCCTTACCCGCGTAGAGTGACCTCAGCCCTTCGACAACGGTCGCATCGTTGGAATAAAGAGGACGCTTGCAGCCGCGACCGTCGGAGACCACTATTGGAGGATCTTGCTGCACCGCCGCCGGCACAGAACGAGCATGGTCACGCAACTCGGACGGTGCGGGGGGATTCAGATCAACCACTGANAGCATCGACCCACTGCCTCCGGCGTACGGCGCCGCGGCGTGTTCTTGTCCGCTCCCTTGCATCATGGGCTGCGCTTCCCATGGGGCCGCGCCTTCGATGAGGCTCAGGTCTCCCTGAGACGGATGAGGATGGAACGGGTCTGGCAGAGCCGGAACGCCGGGGGCGGGAATTTGGGCAGCGGCTTGGCGCGCCTCGCCCGAGCGCTGCTCAAAGCCCTCTTGCCCGGCCTGTGCCGCTTGCTCTTGAGATGCCGGGGGCTGCACCTGCCGCCAACCTGTTACATTGGATAGGTCAAATTTGTGCCGGTTCACGCTAGCCTCACGTCCACAGATCAGCTGAGCAACTACTCGGGCATACTTACGAGAAGCTGACGAGGTCCGCGGTCCCGGAGCGGGTAGGCCTAATTTTCTGCGCGCCGATTGCGCTGGCGCGACGTAGCCCGGCCTTTTGCCAGCTCGGCAGCTACGGCTCGCAAAGAGCGTCGTAAGGCTTGCGGAGCCGCCCCTCAGCTCCCGTCGAGGAGCAATCCACAATTCACATATTTGGAGATGGCTCGCTGGTTTACCGGTGCGAGCCCTGCAAGCCCATGCTTCAGATGCCGCCCGTGCAGAGGTATTTCATTTCGAGGTAGTCCTCGAGGCAATGGCGGGAACCCTGCGTCAGCGGGAGCGTCAGCTACATAGTCGATAACACGCGCTTTTTACCTCGGTCTCGGCTCGCAACGATGGATTGCTAACGGCGAACTCATGCTGGTCGGCAAGGCGATACTGGCTGGAGCATCAACTCGGCCGACGAGAGTGGCCACACCATCCTAGACAGGATCGGCCGATATGCCCGGCATCGCCGCTCTGCAAAAAGCACAGCGGGCATCCAGACGTTGCCGGGTTGACTATGGGTGTCCGAACCGCGAAAAGGGGCCGCTCTTTATGAGTGGCGTGCGCTGGCAGTCTAACCCCAAGCCCCCCGCCCGGGCTGCCGGCGCGCTTCTAGGAACATCGAGGTAGATGACGAGACTCCGAACTACATTTCCAAAGCTATCGGTGGATTCACATTTCAAGCCCGATCGATTTCCTACAGCCAGGCGCGAACGTTCGATTGGAACATTCAGAATTCACATCAAGGTGCACCGCTATTGCGTCCCGAACAGGTTCGGCTGCTCGATGACGACTACGAGNCATTCAGAATTCACATCAAGGTGCACCGCTATTGCGTCCCGAACAGGTTCGGCTGCTCGATGACGACTACGAGATTGTTCTCATCAAAGGTCTGCCACCATTAAAATTGAGGAAGGTGCGATATTTTTCGGATCGCATTCTGAAACGCATCTTTGAAAGCCAGACAGGCGCCCTCCCGGAGCCGGCGCCCTTGACGGGAGCAGAGGAGGCGCTCTCCGCAGAATCTCAACTCGATGACCCGCTGTGTGAATTGGCGCAGGACTTTGACGATACAGTTTGATGTGAGGCTAGTATGAACCCGCGAAATAGTAATCCATCCCGTGTAACAGCTTTGTCGCAGGTGCAGGACGCCGGCTTGGAAGACGGGCAAGCGGTCCAGGCCCGGCGAGTGGGCTTTGAGCAGCACGTGTCCGAGGCGCTCCGGCCGCTGTTCGATGGTCGAGCTGACGAGCCGCCTACCGGTCCAGAGGAGCTTCTGCGACTGGAAAAGGGGTTTCGCGAGGTGCTTCAGCGAGGGCAGGATCATCAAGCCGCCTCGTCTTTTTTCAGCGATCCAAGGATGCCCGCTGGACGGGATGACCCCAAGGGAAGCGTGTCGGACGCTTTCGCAGCAGCCGGCTCTAGGCACGCCGGAGTTGAGGCCGCCGCCCCGCCAGTGTTAGCTGCCAGCCAACAGCAGATCCGGCCCTCGCCAGTTGCGTTTGACCGACCGGTATCATCCTCGGCTGCTGCAGGCGTGCGCTTGTATGCCCCTTCGATGATCTCTCGGAAGACCAGTTCCGAAAACTGCGATCAGTTGCCCGCCTTGTGCTGCCGCCTCGCCGTCGAGGTCGAAACGCCCGCGAATCAATGGAAGGTCAGCGGGCCATGGGGGCAGAGTGCAACGGCGTCTACACCGCCTATTTGAGGGGAGAGGTACACTTGGCTTTCCTGTTCCAGCAGCATCCGGCCGCACACCGACGCGATGGGGAGCTAGAATTCAAATCGGACCTTCGCAAGGCACGCACCGCGGATCAAACGCCGTTCGTTTGGGAAAAATGGCTCAGTACCGACAAAGCTTCTGTAATGGCCCTAGTGGCCTCGGTCGCGCTCTTGGTCGCGATACAGTGGCAAGACCCCCAGATCAACGAGGCGGTCCTAAGCGAACTGCGGACGATTCAGATCAACTACGCATTGCTCCAGCGAGACGTCGCCCGCGCCGACATGGTATTGGACTTCCGTTCCGTTGCTTCTACCGGGCAAGCATTAAAAAGGAACCTTCAAAACTACCAACGCCTTGTTGAGATTTCGCCCAATGAGAGCTCCGGGGTGCACTCCAGGTTGGTTGCACAGCTCAAAAATTCCCTCGAAAACACAGAAGCTGCCATCTCGGCCTCGGCCGCGCAAAATGAGCTTCTGCAAAGCTCTCTCGTACGCTTTGCTCGCTCGGCTAATCGCCTTCGGGGGGGATTGTCGAACAGGCCTGAATTTTCCAATCTGATCCTTCAATTTTCGGCCAGACCGGGATTCAGCCTCGCATTACAAATCGATCAATCTCTCCGCCGACTTCCTCCTAGCCAGGACCAAGTCACGGAGGATGTTGCCCGCGAGGGCCGCGCTATCCTGTCCTCAATGTTGAGGTTGGACCGCGCTGTCAATCGGATCCCATCCTTCGACACGTTCGCCAAGGCTGCCGAATTGGAGCGAGAACATCTGAAAGCCTACAGCTTCGCCAGCGCGCAAGCGCAGCGTACACGACTTTTCTTTGGCTTGGTGTCCATATGCCTCTGCTTGTTTGCGACCATTCGAGCCTCCACACTGCATGTGCGGACGAACCGGTTGGAAAGGCGGTTAGAGCTTGAAGCGGCGATGAGTGAGATCGAAGCTTGTTTCATCGACAGTCAAGCAACGAAGGCTTCGCGGCGCTTCTCCACCGAAGCAGCGCTTAGACTCATTCAATGCGTTTTCGATGCAGATCAATGCGCGCTTGCTCTGGTGGATCCGAGTATCAGCAGGAATACCGAGTACTTTGTCGCGAACAAGCGCATGCGCGTCTGGAACGCCACGCTAATCCATGAAGTCGTCTCACTTGTACACCCGGAACAGCCAGTGTTTCGCGTCGTTCCGGCGTCGGAAGTGGTTCGGACTGCCGTAGGCACTACCGGTGTTTGTCAAATTGTTGGTTGCAGGGCCTCCGATCAGCAGGCTGCCGTTTGTATCCTTGTTTTTGAAGGAGATCGCTCACCACCCTCCACAGACGACCTCCTGGTTCTGGCGAGCGCTACTGTGCGTTTAGGCAACCATCTTGAAATGCAACGTGTACACACGGAACGTAACCTTTTTGAGAGTCGATGGGAGCATGCGGAAAGGCTGACGGCTGTCGGCACAATCGCAAGCGGCGTTACACATGAATTCAATAATGTTCTAGGAGCAATAGTCGGCTACGCGGAGATGGCTAAAGGTCTTGTGCGTCGCCCCTCGAGAATTCGGGGCCACATCGGCCAAATTATCTTGGCCAGCAACCGAGCCAAACTGATTATTGATCAAATTTTGTCACTAAGCCGAAATCGGAAGCGCGTGAAGATGCCTTTCGACGTCTCGGAGAGTGTAATGGATCTCGCGCCATTGCTGCGGGTTACACTTCGTGCGGATGTTCAGTTGAACTTCAAGATCAACGAGTGGCAAACGGTGATCGAGGGCAGCCCGACCGAGATACAGCAGATCCTTATGAATCTATGCAAGAACGCGTCGGAGGCTCTCTTGAATGAGGGCCGTGTCGAGATTAGCGTTTCTCGCGCTCACGTCTGTCAAACGAAGCCCGTGGCTAAGGGCACCTTGAAACCGGGAGATTACGTTCTCCTCTCCATCAGCGACGATGGCCAAGGAATCGCAAGTTCGGTGCTTCCGCATATCTTTGAGCCCTTTTTTACCACGCGCTCTCGCGTCGGCGGGACCGGACTGGGTCTTGCTGCAGTGGACCGCCATGTGAGCGCGCTCGCAGGATGCCTTGACGTCACCTCGGCTGTTGGCCGAGGTACACGCTTCGATCTCTACTTACCGGCCTGCGCTGAGGAGCAGGTCAGAGCTGATAGCGCTTTCGGCCCATGCCATGGATCACTTGGCAACGGAGAAATCATTGCAGTCGTTGACCCCGATCCAGCAGCGTTGGAGATCTACAAGGATAAGATCGCCGCGCTGGGTTATAAGCCGGTCGGCTTCGCGACCTTCGAGAGTCTTTGCGACTGGATCGAGAGCGGGAAGGCAGCCGACCTCCTAATTTTCGATAAAGCGACTTTCCTCGGGCCAGGACAGCCCGAAGCCGTACGTACCACCCTGATGACGGTGCCCATCATCGTCGTTGGTGGAAGCGACCCCATGCCGATCACATCTGGTAATCAGACCTTCGTCCTTTGGCTAGCCAAACCGGTCTCGTCCAGGACGATGGAGCATGCAATTCGTAGGATGATAATGGCATGATGCCGCCAACGCGCTCAGGATACCGAGCTATCGAGGCAGTCGGAGGCGGAGCCGGCTGGGATCCAGCAAATACAAGAGCGTCGGACGATCTCTGCGCACCCGGCTCATGGCGAGTTCCCCTCGAACACTGTCGTCGGCTTCCGCTCAAGGAAGGCTCCCCGACCACGGCAAACCTGCCGCCGTGCTCGTGACTGTCAAGGACAAGTCGCCGCGCGATGGGGTCTGCGGGCCTCCATCCTTGACAAGTCACTGCGCGCTGGCGGCGACAGGCGACGGGTAATATAAGGTCGGGACGAGGAGATGGTCGCCAATCGGTCACGCAAGATGGTTGACGAGATGACTCGAGAGCAAAGCTTGACAATCATCGCCCCATTCACGCCAGACTTCTCCTGTGCGTTCATCATCGGCCACGGCTCCTCGCTGCCCCGACAAGGCTATCGCCGCCCGGCCGGGCAAGCGATATCCCAGGTTCCGACGTGTTCCTTCATGCTTGATGGACCTAGGCCCCGGCAGGCATGTGGCTGGGTTCTCGGTCGCGGATCTGTGAGGCAAGCACGGGGTAAGCGACGGCTCGACCCACCATTGGGAAGGCCGGCTTCGGCACGGAGGTGCGGCCTCGGCGTTGAGAGGCATCGGATCGGGTGTAGCAGGACTTTCGAACTAACTGCCGACAACACACTGGATAGGCCGTTCTCGTCGTTCGGTCCAGTTCACCAACCCCTATGTCGACATTTTACGGCGCTTCACTACTAACCGGGCACCGCACGAGGTTGTGTGCGTCAAGTTCTGCAAAATGGGCGATCATGAAACTGGTCATGCGGCTTGGCGTAGAGCGAGCTTCTTGTGCTCGCGCAGATCATCCATGTTGATATAGCGGTTGGCCTCCATCCAGTTTTCGTTGGTTTCGACGGCCAGCGCCCTGACCAGGCGCAGGCAGCTTTCGGCGTTCGGGAAGATGCGCACGACATAGGTGCGCCGGCGGATTTCCTCGTTGAGCCGTTCAAGCATGTTGGTGGACTTGAGGTGCTTGTGATGCTGACGCGGCAGCCGGAAGAAAGTCAGCGTCTGTTCTATGGCTTCTTCCGCCCAGGTGGTCAGCCGCGGGTAGCGGGCGGACCATTTGGACAGCCACGCGGCGAGATCGGCCTTGGCCTCGGCGAGATCGCGCCGGTCGTACAGCCAGCGCAGTTCCTGCAGACAATCGTCGCCGTGCTTCCTGGGCAGGTGATCGAGCGCGTTCCTGAGGAAGTGGACGTAGCAGCGCTGCCATGCTGCTTCCGGGATCACCTCGCCGATCGCCGCGACCAGGCCGGCATGGTCGTCGGACACGGCCAGTTCGACGCCCTTGAGACCGCGTCGTTTCAAGCCGACGAGGAAGTCCTTCCAGGCCGAGCGGCTCTCGCGATTGGCCATCTCCACGGCCAGGATCTGCCGGCGCCCGTCCCAGTCGATGCCGACCGCGATCAGCACCGCCTGGCTCATCACGATGCCGGCTTCGCGCACTTTCTCGTAGCGGGCATCGAGAATGAGGTAGGGGAATGGCTCCTGAAGCGGTCGTTCGGCAAACGCCTTCAGGCTCTCGTCCAAGCGCTTGTTGATGGCCGAGATCGACGAAGCCGAGAACGCATGACCGCACAGCTCTTCCGTGATCGCCTTGACCTTGCGGGTCGACACGCCCTGCACATACATCTCCGCAAGCGTCGCAACCAAGGCCCGCTCCGAACGCTGGTAGCGCTCGAACAGCTCGGTGGAGAAGTGACCCGCCCGGTCCTGTGGAACCCGCAGCTCGAGCTTGCCGACCCGCGTCACAAGGGTACGGCCGTAGTAACCCGAGCGATACCCAAGGCGCTCGGGCGTCCGTTCGCCCTTCGAAGCACCCAGCGCCTCCCCCATCTCGGCCTCGAGAACCTCCTGCATTACTGCACGATCACTTCGTGCAGCCCCTCCGGGTTCGAAAGCAGAATGTCTTTGACGGCAGCGCTGGTCGATTTACCTTCTGTCTTGGTCATGGTGGCGTTCCTTCGCGGGAATCGGTGACGTTGAACATCACCAGCCTGCCATGACCGCCCTCTCTCAGCGAATTTGCAGAACTCTCAGCACACTACCAGTTTGATGTGGCGTGCCCTACCCGAGGGGTAGGTCACGCCCAGGCCCACGGGATCACACACCAACCCCAGCTAACCTGGTTTGAACGGAGCAAGCCTCCGACGCCGCCCTAATCAAAAACGCTGCAACAGATCCTTCAAATCAATTTGCAAGATTTTTACAACCGATCAGTCGTTGACAATGGTACGGCACCGCGAGTCTGAGGTCCGGCACGGCTACAAAAGTGACGCCGGTACCCTCGGACCGCCGCCAGCACGCAACATCGGGATTAACAGCAATGGTAAGAAGAAGAGCGCTCATATTGGTCGAAGGCCATAGGGGTACTGGTCAGCTATACGTCCAAGCGGCTCAGTGTCTTGGTCTTCATCCAATTACTCTGACGGCTGATCCACCTCGGTACGACTATCTTTCGGCGGAAAACGTTGAGGCAATCCGTGTCGACACTGGCAATCTCGAAGCGTTGGTCCGCGAAAGTTCGCGGCTGCGTGCTACCCACGACATTGCTGGCATTACTGGCTTTGCCGGGGACCATGAATCGATCTATGCGACAGTTGGCAAGCTTTGCCGGCATTTCGATCTACCGGGACCGAACCCTGAATCGATTGAACGAAGCTGCGACAAATTCAAGCAACGCCAACTCCTCGCGCAGGCCGGCGTTCCAATACCGGCTTATCGGTTGGCAACAAATGCGGCGGAGGTAGAAAGCTCGGCTGCAGAGATCGGCCCGCCCGTGATTCTTAAGCCGGCAGTAGGCAGCGGCAGCATGGGTGTCCGATTGTGCCGCAGCCTCGAAGACGTAGCCGAACATACGACCTATTGGGCGGAAAGCACATATGGCGGTCTACACCGAAAATACTCGTCGAAGAATTCGCACAGGGCCCGTTCTATAGCATTAATGTTATGGGGAATGAGGTCGTTGCGATTTGCGCCAATGACTTTGGTCCCCTCCCCCATTTCGTCATACGTGAGGTGACGTATCCGGCCCTGCTAACCGATCAGGAGCGTGAGCGCATCGCCGATGTTTCGCTGAGCTGTTTGCGGGCTCTCGGCCTTGGCTGGGGGCCAACTAACATTGAACTCCGGTGCACGAAACGCGGCCCAGTTGTCATTGAAGTCAATCCGCGTCTTAGTGGCGCGCCCGACCCTCAACTGGTCCAGTTAGCTTACGGTGTCGACCTCGTCACCGAGCACATCAAGCTTGTCATCGGCGAGGAATGGGATCTGCGCAAAAAGCATTCGCATACTGCGGCCGCGCGATTCCTGCTTCCTGATCAAGATGGCACCCTGGACTGGATTGGTGGCGAAACTCAGGCAGCTGCTATATCAGGTGTGGCCGAGGTCAAATTGAATGTTGAACCCAAGACACCGATCGTCAGGAAGGGGGATTTCCGAGACTGGATTGGACATGCCATTGCCACTTCGCCCAGCCGTGCTGAAACCGAGGGCGCCCTTCAGCGAGCGGCGACTTGATCGATTGGTCGATCACCCCTTTTCCGGCGACAATAGGAGGTGATCGAGAGCACGATGTTTGTGGGGCGTTCGGGCGGCCCACCAGTTCTGTTCCGATCAGGCATTGACGGCTTAAGATCCTTGAAACGCAGCAGTTCCGTCTACGTCAATGTCACATCAAGTTTGACGAGGCAAATGCAGCTTTGGCCACACCTGCCTTGTCTCCCGCAGAACTTCTCCGCGACCCATGGCGAGGCCGTCGGCCCAATTTGGGACCAATTTGATTGCCGCCCACCGCCGCCGCAGGATGAACATGCGCTTGACAAGACAACCCCGGCCCGTTCAACTTGAGGCATTCACCAGGGGAGTCCCGGCAAGGGGCTGAGATACTGCTGGCTTTCGCGGCGCAGTGACCCGTTGAACCTGATCCAGTTCATACTGGCGTAGGGACGGTGCAAGCGCTTTGCGGGAGTTTACGCCCGAGGTCCTGTTTCGGCAGGTCGACAGAAGCGTCTTTTCATCCTTCCGGCACAGAACTGGGTCTCCAATGCATGAGCAAAGGAGCCTCACGATGAATGCCCTTACCCCCGCCGTGTCGACGGGACCGCTGCCTGCTTCGCGTAAGATCCACAAGCCCGGTGCCATCCACCCGCAGATCAGGGTGCCGATGCGCGAAATCTCTGTCCATCCGACAGCCGGCGAGCCGCCCGTCACCGTCTACGATCCGTCGGGCCCCTATACCGATCCGGCTGTCGAAACCAGCATCGAAAAAGGCCTGGCCCGGCTTCGCCACGAATGGATCTTGGCGCGCGGCGATGTCGAGGGCTGCGACGGCCGCCATGTCCGGCCGGAGGACAACGGATTCGCCACCGGCGAGCGCCTGACACCGGAATTTCCGATACGCAATCGGCCGCTCGAGGCCAAGCAGGGCAAGGCGGTGACCCAACTTGCCTATGCGCGGGCCGGCATCATCACGCCAGAAATGGAGTTCGTCGCCATCCGCGAGAACCTTGGTCGCGAGATCCTACGCGGCAAGCTTGAGCGCGACGGCGAGGCTTTCGGCGCGACGCTGCCCGATTTCGTCACGCCCGAATTCGTGCGTGACGAGGTGGCGCGCGGACGGGCGATCATCCCCGCCAACATCAACCATCCCGAGAGCGAGCCAATGATCATCGGCCGCAATTTCCTGGTCAAGATCAACGCCAACATCGGCAACTCCGCCGTCACATCATCGATGGCCGAAGAGGTCGAAAAAATGGTCTGGGCGATCCGCTGGGGCGCCGATACGGTGATGGACCTGTCGACCGGCCGCAACATCCACAACATCCGCGAATGGATCGTCCGCAACGCGCCGGTACCGATCGGCACGGTGCCGCTCTACCAGGCGCTCGAGAAGGTTGGCGGCATTGCCGAGGACCTGACCTGGGAGGTCTACCGCGACACGCTGATCGAGCAGGCCGAGCAAGGCGTCGACTATTTCACCATCCACGCCGGCGTGCGGCTGCATTACATCCCGCTGACCGTTGACCGGGTCACGGGTATCGTCTCGCGCGGCGGCTCGATCATGGCAAAATGGTGCCTGCACCATCACCGGGAAAGCTTCCTCTACGAGCACTTCGCCGAGATCTGCGACATCGCCAGAGCCCACGACGTCTCCTTCTCGCTCGGCGACGGTCTTCGTCCAGGCTCGATCGCCGATGCGAACGACGCGGTGCAATTTGCCGAGTTGGAAACGCTCGGCGAACTGACGCAGATCGCCTGGGCGAAGGATTGCCAGGTAATGATCGAAGGCCCCGGCCACGTGCCGATGCACAAGATCAAGGAGAACATGGAAAAGCAGCTCGCCGTCTGCGGTGAGGCGCCGTTCTACACGCTTGGCCCGCTGACGACCGACATCGCGCCGGGCTATGACCACATCACCTCCGGCATCGGTGCTGCCATGATAGGCTGGTTCGGCACCGCAATGCTTTGCTACGTCACGCCGAAAGAGCATCTCGGCCTTCCCGACCGCAACGACGTCAAGATTGGCGTGATCACCTACAAGATCGCCGCCCATGCAGCCGATCTGGCGAAGGGCCATCCGGCAGCGAAAGTCAGGGATGATGCGCTTTCGCGCGCGCGCTTCGAGTTCCGCTGGGAGGACCAGTTCAATCTGTCGCTCGACCCGGAAACCGCGCGGTCCTTCCACGACCAGACTTTGCCCAAGGAAGCGCACAAGGTGGCGCATTTCTGCTCGATGTGCGGACCGAAATTCTGCTCGATGCGCATCTCTCACGATATCCGTGCCGAGGCGCAGAAAGAGGGCATGGCGGCGATGGCGGCGAAATACCGCGAGGGCGGTGATCTCTACCTGCCGGCGGACGAGACCGGCGCACCGCTCATACCTCAGCCACGTGAGCCATCATGAAGGTCTTGGTCAAAGGAGGGGGCGTTGCCGGCCTCACCGCCGCCTTCGAGTTCGCCGCACGCGGCGCGGCGGTTACCGTTGCCGAGACAAGGCCTGCCCTTGGGGGCAATGCGTCGTGGTTCGCCGGTGGCATGTTGGCGCCGTGGTGCGAGCGTGAAAGCGCCGAGAAGCCGGTGCTGGATCTCGGACGCGACGCCGCCGACTGGTGGGACGCCGCAACGCACGGCTTGGTAGCACGACGGGGAACGCTGGTCTTGGCCTCGCCGCGCGATGCGGGCGAGCTCGACCGGTTCGCCAGCCGCACGACGGGCTATCGGCGCGTCGAGGAAGATGAAATTGCCTTGCTGGAGCCCGACTTAGCCGGCCGCTTCCGCAGCGGATTGCTCTTTCCCGATGAGGGCCATCTTGATCCGCGCCAGGCGATGGCAGCACTTCATGACAAGCTCGCGGCCATGGGTGTTGAATTCCACTTCGGCGCCGATGCGCAGCATGTTTTTGGTTTCGATCGTCAGATCGACTGTACGGGAATGGCAGCCGCCGATAGCAGGTTGCGCGGTGTTCGCGGCGAAATGCTCACCCTGCGTACCCCTGATATCTCACTGTCGCGCCCCGTCAGGCTGCTGCATCCGCGCTTTCCACTCTATGCAGTGCCGCGCACCGATCACCGTTTCATGATCGGAGCGACGATGATTGAAAGCCAGAGCGCCGGACCGGTGACGGCGCGTTCCATGATGGAGCTGCTGGGTACCGCCTATGCCCTCCACCCGGCCTTTGGCGAGGCCGAGATCGTTGAAACCGGTGTCGGCGTCCGCCCAGCCTTTCCCGACAATTTGCCGCGCGTCGAAACGAACGGTGAAATCATCGCGATCAACGGGCTCTATCGTCACGGTTTTCTCCTGGCTCCCGCCATGGCGCGCCAGGCTGCCGACCTGGTTTTCAGTCAAGACAGAACCAAGGAGCTTGCTCATGAAACTGATGGTCAACGGCGAAGCGCATGAGGTTGCCGCCACCACGCTCGCCGGGCTGCTTGCCGCGCTTGACTATGAGGGCGATTGGCTGGCGACGGCCGTCAACAGCGACCTCGTGCACAAAGCCAACCGGGCGGAATTCCAATTGAACGACGGCGACCGGATCGAAATCCTCTCGCCCATGCAGGGAGGCTAGCATGTTCGACCTTCTTGGAACGACGCTTCCCTCCCGACTGCTTCTCGGCACGGCTCAATATCCTTCGCCGGCCATCCTTGCCGATGCGGTCAGGGCATCGGGCACGGCGGTGGTGACCGTCTCGTTGCGCCGTGAGATGGCAGGCGGCAGGGCCGGCGAAAAATTCTGGTCGTTGATCCGATCGCTCGGCGTCAAAATCCTGCCCAACACTGCTGGCTGCCACTCCGTCAAGGAAGCTGTCACGACCGCGAAGATGGCGCGAGAAGTCTTCGGCACGAGCTGGATCAAGCTCGAAGTGATCGGCAACCATGACACGCTGCAGCCGGATGTTTTCGGTCTGGTCGAAGCCGCCCGCATCCTGTGCGAGGACGGTTTTGCTGTATTCCCCTATACCACAGATGACCTTGTCGTCGCCGAGCGGCTGCTGGAGGCGGGCTGCAAGGTCTTGATGCCCTGGTGTGCACCGATCGGTTCCGCCCTCGGGCCGGTCAACATTCCGGCGCTGCGCTCGATGCGCGCACATTTCCCTGAGGCACCTCTGATTGTGGATGCAGGGCTCGGGCGGCCGTCACACGCGGCGACTGTCATGGAACTCGGCTTTGATGCCGTTCTCCTGAACACCGCGGTTGCCAAGGCGGCC
This sequence comes from Mesorhizobium sp. L103C105A0, assembly GCF_000502215.1. Classification (NCBI taxonomy): domain Bacteria; kingdom Pseudomonadati; phylum Pseudomonadota; class Alphaproteobacteria; order Hyphomicrobiales; family Phyllobacteriaceae; genus Mesorhizobium; species Mesorhizobium sp. L103C105A0. The sequence goes on from NZ_AYXF01000019.1 coordinate 16,537, forward strand.
GATCCGGTCGGCATGGCGCGCGCGTTCGGCAAGGCGGTCGAGGCCGGTCGTGAAGCTTTCAGCTCGGGAATGCTCGAACCGCGCGACGTCGCCATGCCATCGACACCGACCATCGGCAGGGCAGTATTTTCATGAAGCTCGATCCCTTCTACCTGATCGTCGACAGCGCTGCCTGCATCGAACGGCTGGTGCCGCTCGGCGTCAAGCTGGTGCAGCTGCGCATCAAGGATAGGGACGAGGCCACGCTGCGGACGGAAATCCGCCGCGCGAACGGCGTCTGCGCGGTCCATGGTTGCCAACTGATCGTCAACGACTATTGGCGGCTCGCAATTGAGGAAGGCTGCGGTTTTGTCCATCTCGGCCAAGAGGATTTGGCCGCGGCCGACCTGCTGGCGATTAAGTACGCCGGATTGAAGCTCGGGCTCAGCACGCACGATCATCTCGAACTGGAAACGGCCATCGCTGCCGAGCCCGACTATATCGCGCTCGGCCCCATCTATCCCACCATCCTGAAGAAGATGAAGTGGGCGCCGCAAGGGCTCGAACGGATCGGCGAATGGAAGCGCCGGGTGGCGCCGATCCCGTTGGTCGCCGTTGGCGGCCTCAACCCTGATCGGCTCGACGGCGTTTTCGAGGTTGGCGCAGACAGCGCGGCAGTGGTGACCGACATCACGTTGAATGCCGATCCCGAAGCGCGCACGCGGCAATGGATCGAAAAGACAGAGCGATGGCGCTAGGGCGGGAACCGCATGTGCTCGTGGTCGGCGGTTCGGACTCCAGCGGCGGAGCCGGAATAGCACGGGATATCGAGACGATCTCTTCCATTGGCGTGCGCACCTGCCTTGCTGTCACCGCGCTAACGGTGCAGACGCACCATGCGGTCATGGAAATTCACTCTATGCAACCCGGTCTGGTGGCCGGTCAGATGCGTGCGGGGTTGCAGGCCAACAAAGTGGCGGCCATCAAGATCGGGATGCTCGCCACGGTCGAGATCGTCATTGCGGTTGCCGGAGTGGTGCGCGAAAATCCGCAGGTCCCGGCAGTGCTCGACCCGGTGCTGGCGTCGACGTCAGGCCGGGCGCTCCTGGAAGCCGGCGCCATCGCCGCCCTGAAATGCGATCTGATGCCATTTTGCCGTCTGGTCACCCCCAATCTCTTCGAGCTGGCACTCCTTGTTGGCTCTGAGCGGGCAGTGGATGAGGACGGCGTAGTGTGGCAAGGCCAAGAATTGCTGGCGGCCGGCGCGCGGGCTCTGCTGATCAAGGGCGGCCATGCAACGGGACCGCAATCAACCGATATTCTGTTGCGCCCCGATCACGAACCAGTCCGCTTTGACACGCCGCGTCTTGCCGCATCGATGCGCGGGACGGGCTGCATGCTGGCCAGCTCGATTGCGGCACATCTGGCGAAGGCGCAATCAATCGAGTACGCCGTGCGCCAGGGCAAGCTCTTTGTGTTAGAAAAGCTTCGGAAAACCCCAGCCGAATAGCCGTAGAGCCGGCTCAAGCGTTCAGCGGCTGACGCTGAAATGGAAGCGGTAGCCCTCCTGCCCTTTTATCACAGGGCGTGACGGATGAGGCTGCTTTACAGATCGGAATTCAGCGGCGCCGAGACAAGCTGCCCTGCCAGGCCGGGAAAGTCACGGGACTCTTCCTGCGGCGAAGCGCACTGGCCAGTCAGGCATGGGGATGCACCCGTGCCTCCTGGCGAGTGTGAGGCCACAGGAGCGAGGCATTTAAGCGCGGCGGAGGCCGCCGGACCTGGCCCTGCAGTGCTGGAGCAAAGCAAAGGCCGGTTTGAGACGATTCCGGGGATTTCTACGAGGCTGCTCGCGACGCCGGCGTTGAGTTCTACCAGCTCCTGAGCGGCATACGCGACCAAACCCGGTTGAGTGTCACCGCAGGGATGTTCCACGAGTGGGACAAACAGCTGCGGGACTGGCTGGTCCGCGAATTACGAAACTGGCATCGAGGGGATACGGCAGCTGCGAAGGTCTGTTAGCGGATTCGCCAAGCAGGCCTCCTGGAAAGTTTCGGCTGGAAAGTCCGAAGCACGGACTACTTCAAGACGCTCGATGCGTGCCGGTTGGTGGTCAACCTCAACAAGCACGGCGCCGGAAAATGAGCTATGACGGATTTTGGGGTGACGGGGTTGATCAAGCGGCGCTTTGCGGCTTCATTTGATGACCTCGATCCCGTCCTGGAACCTGGCACCTGCGAGCAGCTTCGGCAACTGATTTTGTCCCTTCAATCGATGCCAGTATTTGGCGGCGGCCATGACGAGCTTGAAGACCATCAGCCTGGCGGTCTTCGACGATAGGGAGCCGTTCGTGTGTACCGTTCGGCGGCGAACGGTGCAAAGACGCTCTCGATCGGGTCCGACGTTTGCAGTTGATCCCAGTGTTCGACGGGGGAATCGTAGAACGCCAGCAACGTCTCGCGATCCTTCTTCAGGCAGTCGACCGCCTTGTTGTACTTCGCGCCGTATTTCTCGGCGAACACTTCGATCGCCATTTCGGCTGCTGAGCGTGCCGGGGCGCCGTAAATCTCGCGCAAATCCGTCTTCATGTTGGCCTGCACCGAGAGCGGCACCTTGTTCAGGACGTTGGCGGTCTTGTGCACCCAGCAGCGTTGGTGCCTAGTGCCGGGAAAGACCTCGTCGAGCGCGTTCCAGAAGCCAAGCGCGCCATCGCCGACGGCAATATCGGGCGCGATCTTCAGGCCACGCCGCCTCACGTCGACCAGCAGCTCGCGCCAGCTTTGCGCACTCTCGCGAATGCCGGTCTGGAAGCCGACGAGTTCCTTTTTGCCCTCGGGCGTGGCGCCGATCAGGACCAGCATGCATTCGACTTGGTCTTCCATCCGCGCCTGCAGGTAGACCCCGTCCGCCCACACATAGATATAGCGGCGCGCCGAAAGATCGCGCTTTTGCCAACGCTCGTAATCGGCGTTCCACTCAGCCGCGTGATCACCGAGGGTGAAAGGTTCGGCGCGTCCTTGCCCACAAGCGCGCTCAGCGCTTCCTGAAAATCGCCCGTCGAAACACCGCGCAGGTAGAGAACGGGAAGCAGCGCATCCAGACTTCGCGTCCGACGCGCCGATTTCGGCAGGATCGATGAGGCGAACCGCACCCGATCAACCTCGCCATTCGCGCCGCGATCCCGGATCTTCACCCGCCTGACTGGCACCAGACAGATGCCCGTCTGGATGCTCCGCTCCGGGGCTTAGGAAACTCTATGCTCACGCAACAGGCGATGACCGGCCTCGCGAATATGGAAGTCCTCGTCCTCCCGTAAACGATATGCCCAAGTAAGATGTCGTTTCTGCTCATGAAGGGCTCCTTCAGCAGTGAGATTACCCTTTCTCGCTTTCCCGCCACTGGGCTGTCGTACCACGTCAGAAGTCGCGCAAGTCGATCAGGCGTTAGTAATTTTGGCCGTTTCAGCAGTAGGTCTAGAGCGGATAGGCGATTGAATGAGTTCAACTGTCTTCGAGATGAGATCTTGGCGAAGTTTGATGGGAACCGACCCGAGAGGGTCCATGGCGATTGCCAGCGCTTGGAGTACGCCCTTGTAACCAGCATCGCCTTCAACGGCCTCCAGCAAGGCCTGGCAGACCTCCGTCGCGCCCCCAAGCGTCGCCGCGAACTCCAGCACCTCCGACCATTCCGGGATTTGTGCCATATCCGCAACAGCCGTGCGACGAGCCATTTCTTTCAGCCTCAGCACATACCGGGCGGCCACATACTCTCCGATGGTCTTGTGAACGAACGTGAAAGCCTGCTCGCCGTCATGGTGTAACCGCTCTATGACGCCGAGCGCCTCCCAATGCGTAATCGCTTCGTCGACCTTCTCGCGCGCGGAAAGGACGGGCACGCTCAAATCGATAGACAACGCCTACGCACAGGCATCCTCGACTGCCTGAGCCGTGGTTAGAGGATGGAGGGTGAGCTGATAGCCCAGAAAGTCCAGCACCCATGCGCGTATCCCCGGGGCAATCGAGCTAGTCTGGCGAGGCGAAGGCTCGGATTCGATGAGATCGACGATCTGGCGGTAGAGGTCGCCGCGGCGACCTGTCAGTGTAGCCTTGCGGGCCAACAACGATGCCGACAGGCCGAGTAGCATGGGGCTTCGGGCGGCTAGCTTTCCCGCCTTTGAGCCTTTGATCTTCTCGGCAACAAACGCGTAGGAGTCCGCGAGGCTCCTGCTGGATGGCCGCAGGATTTCGTCTAGCAGGCTGGCAAGATTTGGCGTTACGCTTGTATCGTCGAAAGGCGTCAACTCATAGTGCCTCCATTCGACCAGGGCCGCCGGTTGATAGCCGACTGGTCGGGTGACGACAACGAGGCGGGCACCGGGATGCGCAGTTGCATACGCCAGCAGCCCTTCTGCGACGGCACTCTGCATCGATCCGCATTCGTCGAGCCCATCGCAAAGCAGCACCTAGGGTCCGGGCAGGAGGCGTTCCGCGCTTGGTACAGGGGAGTCGCCCAAGGCGATCTGGAAGAACGCCTCGGCGAAGGTCTCGCCCCTGTCGCGCATGCGCGTTGCAACGGATTTCAGCGATGCGCGTGCAACCGGGACATTGTCAAAAGCATATGTCGCCGCCAAACGCTTCAATACTGTAGATTTGCCAATTCCCGGCCCGGCGACCACCACCGCCTTGCGGTAGAAGCGGCCGAGGGTTAGTGGATCGATGAATTTGGCGTCCCGGACATTGCGGTCATTCCAGCCGTGATAGCGGCGCATGGCCTCCTGAAGGCCCGCGGTCTCCGTTTCCGTCTCTGGTAATTTTACCCGGCAAGACACCGGAATCCATGCATCCGCCAATGAGAGCGCATGGCCGACTCCGATAATCCGGAACTTGCTGTTGTTCTCGATCGTCCAAGCGGATAGCGCAGCGGCGGCGACCGTGGGCATCCGCATATCGCCAAGTGTGATGCCAAGGCCCTGCTCCGACAGCAGCCTTCCGATCGAAAGGGCGTCACGAGCGCTTCGCCGCTCAATGAGTAGGGCGGCATCAGCAAGCAATACCGACCACGCACGCGTAGCGTCGGCGGGATTGGTCATCAAGCTCTCGAGACGATTGACTGCAGCTCGAATATCAGCGGCGTCGGAGGTGAGCGCTGCAATGTTTTGTATCGCGAGGCCTTGGCAAACCTTGGTCGATGACAGGTCGGCCTCGAGGAGTCGCTGCAGGAACGCTTGGCCTGTATCAGTCAGATCGTCTGTTCGTCCCGCCGCGATCCGTAAAATATCTTCCGCTAGGCCGTGAGCGATAGTTTGACTTGTCCCCGACGACACGGCGAGCAGCCCAAGAGCGATATCGCCATGGTGGACGCCGCGAGCGAGCTTCATGATCGCCTCCCACATGTCCGCTCCAACGCGAAGGCGTCGCTTGGCCTGGACTTCCGCCTTGCGGCCGTCGGTAAGGACGAGGCGTATGTCGTCGCCCGCTCCTCCGGTTTCGGACCAGACATCAATGGGTATTGTGGACTGTGCCGCCCACCAATCCAGGGACCGCCCGGTAGCGCAGGCCACCAGTGCAATTGCTGTAGCAGCTGCCTGGAAGTTTAGGCCGCCCATGGCAGCAGGACCGCCGCCTCCGGCGCGAGGCACTCTCTTCGGGGTCTTGAGCGGTTTGGTCAACGGTTTCATTTCAGGACTTGGTATCGATCTCTCACTCATGAAGCAGCCACCGGCCGTAGCTGAGGCGATGCCGAACAGACGACAAGCATTTTCGATCCTCGCGTCATCGCAACATAGAGGTGTTTGGCATCCATCTCTGTCACATCGAGGATGACCGCAACGTCGGCTTCCAAGCCCTTGAGTGTCAACGTGCTCCCGACGCCACGCGCCGGAAGCGGCCTCCCGCGGAAACGGTTTTCCTCGCGTGCACGGATTGCTGCTTCATGCAATGACGACGGATCGTCTTGAATTGCTGAATTAAGCGCCCGGATGCATGCGCTCATCACGGTGGGCCGGTGCTGACGTGTGCCCGGGCGTCTGTTCGCCTCAACCAGCAGCTCGACCGCACTCTTGAATGTGCGCTCTTGCTCAAAAGCAATGGCGGCTTGTTCCGTCTCCGTCGCCTCTTTCCGCTGGCGCCCGGCCAGCAAGGTCGTGACGCGCTGCTGAAGGTCGGCCGCTCCTACATTCGTCATGACGCTCTCGGCAAAGCCGAGAAGCTGGCTTAGCGCGTCAGGTGCATCGAGCCTGAACTTCAGCGCGAATTGGATGAAGTCCTTCAGGTCAACGCTTTCGACTGTAACCGCGCCTGGCGTCTGGCTGGCGAACAATCGCTGGCCCGGCGGGTTCTTGCTGTCACCCATGATGAGCACAGTCCCCTGGCCGCCCTCCACCTTGGACAGCCCCGCCCGCAGGCGCCGCTGGTGATCCTCCGTGCCATCAAGGTGTACCCACCGAACCTCGGGCGGTGCGCCCGTCAGATCAACCATTTGCCTGTCTTTCAGGGCTTTCCGGACGTCAAGTAGCCATCGGCCGAACGCCTCCGTGCCTGCGTTTATCCAGCGCCATGGTGTTGTCAACTCGCCCGCGCTCGGGAAATATTTGAGAACGTTGGTATCCCAGTCAGGCAGCGGCCCGCTGAAGCCGAATACGGCCTGCATGGGGTCACCGAGGACGCATGTCGGCAAGCGGCGGGATGAATAATAGACCAAGGCGTGCTGTGACTGGGAACAATCCTGATACTCATCAACAATCTGGCGCGAAAAGCTGGCGGCGAGGATATCATCGACGTGACCGGCTTTCGCGAGTTCGGCGGCGGCCTTCTGGATCGTCTTGTAATCGGTGCGGGCATTCGTAATGCGCAACACCTCGGGTGGAACACCACAGCGAGCCGGGAACATGGTTGCCAGCCTAATGGCCCAGCCATCCAGCGTCATAAGCCGGTAGGCCGCCGAGGGCACGCCGAGTTGCTGGAGCCGGCCCCGTAAGGCAACCACACCGGCAACTGTGTGTGTGAGTATGAGTGCCGGCTTTGCATAATCATGTTCCAGCAAGTTGACCGCGATGAGGTGGGTCTTGCCACAGCCAGCTGGTGCGGTAACTGACCCTCGCATGACCGCAAAGAGATTAATTTCAGCGGCCATTGCGCATCCATGCGAAAAGCGCGTCAATGATCGCGACAAAAGACGCGTCCGCGTGTTCAAGCCCCGGTGCGATAATAAGACGCGCGGCGTTTTCCATCAATGTGACCTGCTTGAACCAGCCATTGCTACGTGTGCTGGAAGCCACGCCGAGCAATTCACGGGTGGCTTGGTCGAAATCGCCAAGTAGGAGCGCGGTGTCCACGTCGTTGTAGGTCGTCAACCCGCCGGACTTCGACTTGATATGCTCATCAATAAGGTCTTCGCCGTGCAACTCGACGGCATAAACGACGAGATTACCTGCGGCATTCTCTCCGAGGCTTAAGAACAGCTCCTGTTCGAGTTTGCGCTTGGCGGGCCATTTCGTGACCGCGCCGCTTCCTGCCAGGAACGCCGCTTCGTCGGCGGCATCCGGCTCAACATCGTCATCTCGAAGCACGTGACAACGATAGCCAAGTTTTAGCAGCGCATTGGCCCGTTTATAGATATTGGCAACCCCGCCGGCATCGAGCAGCGCGACGCCAAGTGCCGTCAGTGACTGCTCGCCCTGCGCAACGCGAAACTGATCGAGCCCTCGCAGCAGCCCCACCTCGCTCGCCCCTTCACAGATGATGACGGACGGAGCAAGGAATGCTTCCGGATCACGACGGATGGTGCTCTGGACGTCATCTTCGGCGCCGACGGTTTGTACCGACACCTGACCGCCATTGCGCCTGACGATCATCAATTGTGTGCCGCTAAGCTCCTGCAAAGCCACCGGTGAATGTGTCGTCGCGAATACCTGCAAAGGCAGATTGGTGTCCTTGCTTCCGAGAGATCCCAGCAGCCGATGGATGCGATGCGGCTCTAGGCCATGTTCGAGTTCATCGACAAGCACCATAGTCGCCTCTGCCGCGGCCTTGCGTTGCAGGCCTGCTGTCAGAAGGCGCGTCGAGCCCACGCCGAGAGCACGAAGGGGAATCCCAGTGTCGCTGTGCAGAGAAATGCTGCCGCCGCTGAAGGACACCGAGTGGGCGTCAAGCATGGCTTTTACATTGTCGCCCACCTGGATACCGAGTTCATCGGCCGTGTCTTTCACGACTGCCAGTGTCGCGCCCAGTTGGGCACCGGCACGGTCGCCGAAGCCGACACGTGCCTCGCGCGCGGCTTTCACCAATTCTGCCGAGATGTCGGCTTTCTCTTCTGAGAGCTTGTTCAGCACGGACCCTCTGCGCCAGGCGAGGTTACCGTCCGCAAACGCACCGATGCGTGTGGGCGCGATCGCCTGCCGGTCAGCCCACACCAGGTTCCGGACCAGGCCTGCATCGGCCGCGCGCTTCGAGATGAGCGTCCAGACCGGCTCGAGATCACTATCGACACTGAGATTGACGGCAAGCACGGTTTCGCCCGCCGCCTCCGGCTCATCCTCCAGCTGCGCCGTTTCCACGATGAAATTGCGGACATATAGTCCGTAAGCCTCGATGTTCTTCAATCGGTCGGTTAATGCCCCGATGGTGCACGAGATCGAAATCGGCTGCGTCACGTCCAGGTTGAAGAAGTCAGCGTCGGTTATCTGGAGATTGCGGCGCGCACCGAGGCAAAGGTCAATGGCGTCGAGAATTGAGCTTTTGCAGCTATCCCCGGGGCCGATCAGGCAATTGATTCCAGCGGATGGAGCCCATGTAAGCTCCTTGATCCCCCGGAAATTTACAATCTCTATCAACCGTATACGTGCCATGATGCCTCCCCCAAATCAGAAATATGTACCGCAGCGACCATCGGTCGGAAGTATTGCCTCGCCGTGCATCCTACGAGGAACCCGTTTGATACCCAGTGTTTCCAGTGGTCGGATATCCGTTACATGAAGGTTACATCGAAATATTCACAAGTCTGGATGTTGTGTAACTAATTGGAACATCTGGCGCGCTGCGCCGAGCGATGATGACAACTACATCTCCGCCATTGCCCTCTAATGCCCTCCTTTGGTTATCCTTCGTCGTGAGGGCGAGCCAAGGTCTCTGTCACTGGCCTGCTCGATCGCCACTTGGTCGCGCCATCATTCATGCAAGCCCCAGTTTCGATCGGGGTCGTTGCGTCGATTGTCGGCCTCCGGCGGGACCGTCTCGGAGTGCCGGGGCTGACCATCCGATCCTGTCCAGTCAAACCGAACGCGCCAACCAGTGCTCTTGCCGCTATTGCTCTTGTAGCCGATGACTTGCTTATGCACCGTGATGCCCGCTATCACCATCGAACCTGATCCGGTGCCAATATTGGCAATAAACACGCTGTCGATCAGAGGGTGATCCATGAGATCGCGTTCCAGAATGAGCGATGGGTTTTTAACCGCTTGCTCCCTCCTCCTTCTCTCCGCGAGCTGCTCCCTAAGTTTGTCTCCTTCGGCAAGATAAGCTTCTGCTTCCGGCGCATCCGTTGGCGTGCAGCCTCTCTTCATCGGAAGGCGTCCGTCCTTGTAGGCTGACAGGATCGCCGCGGCCGCATCAGGACCAACCTCAAGAACGAGATCGAGCCAATTCCTTTCGCGCATGTAGATGTCGGCGCGCTCAGCTTTCGACAGAACACCTCCTTCAAGGACGAGCTTTCTCGTCTTAATGGGCATGATGTCAGGCAGGCCAGCAAGGAAATCCGTAAGAGAGCGCATAGCCGATTCCTATAGAGTCATTCGTAGGCCGCTAGAGCAGCCGATGTCTTATTGCTGTCGATCGAACAAGATTGCGTCAGCCTTCGCCCCCCAGCGTCAGGCTCGTCCAATCCGGAAAACTGCCGCGTTGAAGGATGGCTTGCACGACACGGACGACAAGTTGATCGGCGAGATCGAGATCGACCTTGGACTTCGGCGGAAGCACACCCGAGTGGACCGCGTCCGACCGGGCCTTATATAGATGCTTCATCTCATCGAAGATCTTGGTGCGCTCGGCGGCACTCTCGCCCAGGAGCCATGCGGCGCGACTGCCAATCTTATAGGTGATTTCGGTCGACGTTCCGAGATCGTGCATCAGCACGATTTCCGCCGCCATGCCCAAATCGAGAGCGCGGTCGACAGGATGGATCGCCAACCGCGAGCGCCCGAGGCGGTCGATTGCACGGGTAAGACTATCTCCCTCGGCGAATGCCGCGAACTGCCCAAAGACGGTCTTGATCATCGCCATGTCCGCTGGGAACGCCACGAGCGGGTGAGCCGCAAACGTACAGCCTGACATAGTGCCACCGGCCGACAGCAATGCGCGGCGATCCGACAGAATTACCGACATCGGCAACTCGACCCCGCCGTTGGAGCCAAGCAAACAGGCGAGCCGGAGACGGCGGCGGATTGCATCACGCGCCGATGAGGCGGGCTGTGTTATGCTGGTCCCGGCTGGCCCATTTGCTTCAGCCGGGTGTTGCTCGAAGGCTGGCGTTACCTTGTAGGACTGGATGAGGAAGCCGGTTCCGGTGGGCATGCTCGGCCACGAATATCGCCAAGGATAGTCGAATCCGCTGAAGATGTCGGCCCCTGGCGGCACAAGGCGAACACCATCACCCAGTTCACAAGGCTCGTTGATTTCGATGCCAAGCACCGGAGAAACGTCCTCGTAGACTGCGGTATTCCGCGCCACTTCGTCCGTGAAGAGTGCAACGATATCTTCCGGCGCTATTTTCTCGACGAGCCGGTCAATCGCCCATTCACCGAAGCGGCCCCCGACGACAGAGCCGCCGCCGTCACCACTGAACGCCCAACACGTCGCGAAATCGGAGAACGGCTCCGCGCGCAAGAGATATTGATCGACGCGGTGCTTTGCCTCGCCGCGCCAGAGTGAATAGTCGCTGCCGCTGTCGATATCGGCGAGTTCTCCAGCAATCTCGCGCAGGAAGACTACCGCGTCGGGGGCAGTGTCCACTCCGCTCATTCCTCGTCCCACCGGCCGAGGTTCACGTCGACGAAGCCGGCCGGGTAGCCCCGAGCCACGACGCCGAAATTGGATTCGCCTTCGCTATGAACGACGAGGACATGCTCAGGACCGAGTGGCTGATGTGTGTAGAGGTCGAACACATGTTTGTCGGGCCGGCAGCCGAGCATCCGGCCATAAGTGGCAACGACTGCTTCAGCCGCCGAATAGCCATGACGGGAATGGACGAGCGGCATGGCGACCTCCAGGACACGCGGCCGACCGATCTGCTTCAGCATCTCCTGAAGCGCCGCATCTCGCTGCCAAAAATAGGCTGACTCGCCGCCCCAAATCTCGAGGAGCAATTCAACGCCGCCGTCTTCGACGTCGACGGGATGCGAGACCATCCAGAATTTGTTGGAGCGGGAGTCGAGCTGATCGCTTTGGTACGGGCTGTCAGCGAACAAGCGATCGGCGACCTCTTGGCTGAATGCGCCAGCAGCGACTTGCGCCGCGAAGCGTGATTGAATGGTGTCGAGGCTAGATGGATAAATGCCGCCTTGCCGGAGAATGCCGACTTCTGCGTCGGTCAGGCGAGTATAGTGCCAGGCGCGGATCGTGCGGACTTCCATCAGCCGCATGATATGCTCCTTCACCCACATGAACTCGCCCGCGTAAGGATTTTCGGGATTCGGCATGGTGTGATCGGAGGCCTCACGCTCCAGCCATTGGCGGCGCGAGGTGAGCATGTAATTGCGGATGACATCGGCGTGGGCGTCGAGGTCGCCGCGCAACTCGCTGTCGAAGGTTTCGACGTCCCAGACATCAATGATGGCAACACTCTCGATCAAACCGCTTCCCTATCCTGAACACCCGCGTACGCGCGGAAGTAGTCTTTCATCGGGGGACTGGCGTATCATGCCTCATCCCCGTTTCTTGCCACGATCCTCGCGCATGGCGGGCCAGCCAACTCCCGAGCGCCTTCGATGACCGTTTCCAGCGAAACTGCGTCGAGTTTGAGCGATGCGGCGTAAACACGCCGCGCCGAGCGATGATGACAACTGTATCTCCTCCATAGCCCTCTGGCCCCATCCTTTAGCCAGAATGCCGGTTGGAGGCCCTCTTCTATGTTGCAGGCGTAACGCCGGCCGTCACGGCGACATAAAGCTTAGCCCGAGCTGCCACCGTATCGCTGAAATGCTGTCCAGCGACAATGATCCCTCTGGCGGTTATTTCGTGCTGCCGACTGCTGGAGCGGCCTAACGAGGGTTTTGATCTTAGCCTCAAATGGATATTCCGTCCTTGCTCGATGCCTGACCAGTCTCGGCTGCTTCTCCAGACTCCGCGTCCGAACCGGCATGGGGCTTCGCTGCAACAAACAGCACTCATCCCGCACCCTCGCAACCAGAAGCGCATCGAAATCAAACCAAGGCGCAACATTTTCCGTTGACGCGCAACAAATTGCCGTCTACACATGCATCATAGGTCATCAATCTCGCATCAGATCGTAGGTTTAGCGCATGGAGCACTTTTCAATCATTCAGGCGCTCTGCCGAACGGCGATGGGCGCACCAACGCCGGCGCTGCGCAAGCAGATCGAGCGGCTAAGGGATGCTCTCGTCAAAGATGGTGAGGAAAAGCAAGCAGCGTCGCTCGCGGGGATTCTTGCCACGGCGGATCGCCTAACAGAGGCGGCCCCGAGCCGAATCGAGCGCTCGCGAGCGAACCTTTCCGGCGAGACACTCGGTCGCAACACGCCGGTTCCTGTCGATCGTGAAACGGCTGCCGCCTTGGCGGAGATCATCTTTCCGTCGGAAGTCGAGGAGGCGGCCCCGCTTTTCAATTCGACTGTGACGCAGGCAGTTGAGACGATCGTCGATGAATGGGCCGACTTCGAGGCGCTCGCGACCGTCGATATCGTGCCGTCAAAGACATGTTTGATCTACGGAGCGCCTGGCACAGGGAAAACTCGACTGGCCCTCTGGATTGCTCGCAAGCTGGACTTGCCCGTTGTTCTCGTAAAACTGGATGGCCTTGTTTCGTCATTTCTCGGAACGACGGCGCGCAATATTGGAAATCTCTTCGCATTCGCCAATCGCTATCGCTGCGTGCTTCTACTTGATGAATTCGACGCGATTGCAAAAGTCCGCGACGACCCCCAAGAGGTCGGCGAGATCAAGCGTGTTGTTAATGCCCTTCTCCAAAATCTGGATGTTAGACAAAACATAGGATTGACGATCGGCATTACCAATCACTCGAAGCTGCTTGATCCGGCGGTCTGGCGCCGTTTTGAGGTCCAGCTTGAAATCCCTAAGCCCGATTTTGAGGTGCGGAAGGCGATCGCCGCCATGTTTATGCCGCCTGTATCGGCTCCCGACATCCATCTACGTCTTATTGCGTGGTTCACTGAAGGTTCAACCGGAGCGGAGATCGAGGCGCTGGTGCGGACATACAAAAAGGCCACCACGGTTCGCGAGCACGATCGCCGAGGATTACTGGATACGCTCCGTCAATTTGCGACTCTCAACGCGGCTCGCATTCAGAGTGAGCGTCGAACGCTGTTGTTTGACGATCCCGCCACTTTGTTCCGGGCCATGCGTGACGACCCCATTCTCGCATTTTCAATGGCCGACATCGGCGAAATCGCAGGGCGGGATAAATCGACCGTAAGCCGTCAACTCGGGCGACAAGCCAGTAAAGCCGATGGGGGTGTAAATCATGGCTAGCCCGATCCAGATCGTCCTCAATCCGGACAATTATGAGGAAGCCCGAGAGGCAGGCGGCGGAGGCGGACGCAAGGACTTCTTTGCTCACCGCGATCGGGAATTTGGCGCCCATAAGGCAGCTCTGATCGAGCAAATCGACGCCATTTCCGGGATTCTTTCGGCGCAAGCGCAGGGACCAATCGGCTACGTCAAGGTCATCCTTAAACGAGATGCCTGGGCAAAGAGCCATCGGCCGGTTGGGGCGCTTTTCCGCAGCGACCGGGCGCCTCTAGTCGGGGGTGGAGATCTCGGTGTGATGCTTGTCGAAGGCCGCCCGTCGGCATTGGCGCAGGTGAAAGCTGAAATTGCCAAAGCCGAAACGCAGACCAGGATGCGCTATGACGAGAAAAAGGGGAAAGAGGTACCCAACCCCTCAGCGCAAAAGAGCGAGGCCGGAGCGATCGACCGGATCGAACTCTATGGCGCGTCCGACAAGCGCAGCTTTTCGGTCGAAAAAGCTGTTGCATGGCTGGCCAATCCGATGACGGGAAGCGGGTATCAGGTCGAATTATTCGACGTATTGCCACCGCGTGCCGAATGGGATCGGCTCGACCCCGCGCAGAGACGCCTGGTCGAGTCCTTCGTTGCTGGCTTCAACGCCCTTGAACAAAGTCTATCAGTGGAGCGTCTGCCTAACTGGCGACAGCGGCTCCCGATGCTTTCCGTGCGTCTGGACCGAGCCGGAGACGGCGCCGTCCTACGGCTGACGAGCGTATCATCAAAGGAGCGCCGTGAGCTTGCGCCGTTCGACCCGAATGTTCAGCATCACAGCCGTTTGCTGGCCTTCTTAGACTCGCATCCCTTAGTCCGGCGGATCGAGTTGCCCGGCATCGTGGTGCGTTCTGCTCGCCCGGCAACGCCGAGCCGTGCTCGACCAGATCACGCGATTATGCCAGTTCGCGATAGCCGCAGGACCCATCCGCGGCTGGGTATCATCGATGGCGGCATAAGCTCGGCTTTGTCCGATTGGGTCATCGATCGATGGGACGTGCTTGCTGACGAAGACATGGATCTTTCCCATGGCACGTTCATTGGCGGCCTTGCCGTCGCTGGAGCCGGTATGAATGGTGCGGGGACTTGCCCCGAACCCGACGGAGCGGAGCTGGTTGACGTAGCTGTATTCCCAAATGAGCAGAAGGCCGGTGCCTTCGCATCTTACTATTCGGGCGGCCTCCCTCAGTTTTTCGATGAAATGGATGCGGCCGTCGCAGATGCGCGCGCACGGCATGGCGTGCGTGTCTTCAATATGAGTCTGAACATCCTTCAGCCTGCCGCACCCGATCGCTACAGCCCCCATGCGGTCCGGCTTGATCAGATTGCCGAAGAAAACAATGCCGTCGTGTTCATTTCCGCCGGTAACATTCAGCCGCAAGACCTTCGACCGGAGTGGCCGGCCGATGCGGCAACAGCCCTTTCTAATCTCGCGCTTGCCCGAAACGACGGGCTCCTGACGCCCGCAGAGAGCGCAAGAAATGTTGCAGTCGCGGCATTGAATCCATCAGGACACAGCGGCTGTTTGCCGTTCGCTCCAGCCCGTTTCAGCCGTCGGGGGCCTGGGCTTCGGTCCGGCGGGAAACCCGACCTCGCTCACATCGGAGGCGCGGGAACGCAGCACGCGACGCTGGGGCATGGCCTTTTCTCCATCCTTCCGGATGGAACGGTAATCGACGGTTGCGGCACCAGCTACGCCTCGCCTTTGGTCGCCAAGACGGCGGCGGTCCTCGACCACGCCATCGAGGGCGAGGTCTCTCGTGAAACCCTCATCGGGTTGCTGGTCCACCACGCCGAGATTCCAGAGCCCTTGCGCCCGAAAATGTTGGCACCGGTAGCACGGCACCTTGTCGGCTTTGGGATGCCGCCATCTGCTGAACGTATTCTGGAGACGGGCGATCATTCAATCACCCTCGTCTTCGCCTCACGTATCCAGCATGGCCAGCAGATCAATTTCCGGTTCCCGTGGCCGGCATCCCTGGTCGGGCCTGGCGGCAAATGTCGAGGGCGGGCAAAGCTCACGCTCGTATCCACGCCGCCGCTGGATGCCCGGTTTGGTTCCGAGTTCGTCCGGGTCAACGTGAATGCCGTCCTGCAACAGGAGCAGGATGAAGGCAAATGGAAGGGCCGCCTTGATCCGCTGTACCTCCCGTCTTCGCGAGAATCGCCAGCGGTCGAGGCGGAACTAATCGAACATGACCTGAAATGGAGTCCAGTAAAGGTCCACGCCAAGACCTTCCCGCAGGGAGTCGGGCCTTCCTCGAACTGGCGACTTTTTGTTGAGTATCTCACCCGCGCTGGTGAGGTGATGCCCGAGGGTGGCGTACCCTTCACGGCGATTCTGACGATCAGCGATCCAGAGGCGGAAAAGCCGGTCTTTAATGACATGCGTCAAAGCCTTCAGGCGATTGGTACGCAAATCGCTGACATTCGAACGGCAGCGCGTATTACGCCGCGTGTCTAGCGGCCCGTATAGGAGAAGTTACTTGGCTCGGTCGAAAGAGAAGCGAATTGGTTATCTGCGAGGAAAAATGCCCGATGGAACGGAGGCTGTGGTCAGTGTTTCCAAGATTGGTCGCGATTACAGGATTGGATGTGGTTTCAAAGATCATCTCTGCCATCCCTCCGTCCGAGATATTGAAGGCGTAAGGCGTGAGGCATTGCTCGCCTTCGACGTACGCGATGCAATTTATCAGTCAATTTGAATGGGCCACAAAGCGCATCAATAAGATTCGCGAGCTGGCGGAATGATGAAGGAGATGAAAAGGCATGGCTAGATGTACTGCACCAGTAAGGGGGCATCGCTCATCGGCCGCCGCGGCCGACTGCCCTGCATGCGGGAGTCGCTATAGCCGTTTCGGTGGTTACGGCGGGTATGGCGGCGACTACGGCAGCCGCGGATCATACTCGTCCCCTTCATACTCCTCCTCTGGTAGCGGCGGTCGGAGTAGCGGCGGGTCGGGGCGCCGCACCGCAAAGCCGCGCTGGTCGGGAGTAGGTTCGGCTGTGTTGTACACGCCTGAACAAGTGCAGGCGCTCACGCCGGTTCGAGAAAACGTAGAGAACCTAGCGGCCTCACAGCCTGATCTTCGAGATGTGTTTCTCTGTCACGCATGGGATGACAGGCAGGGCTCCGCCAAAGAACTGCATGATCTGCTCGAAGCGCGCGGTGTCCGCGTGTGGTTCAGTGAGAAGGACCTTGGCCTCGGGGTGCCGATGATGCGGGCGATCGACAAGGGCTTGGTGAATTCGCGCGTCGGTATCGTGTTGGTGACCCCGGCTATGTTGCGGCGCCTCCCGGCAGAAGGCATCGCAGACAAAGAGCTTTCAGCGCTCCTCAGACGTGAGCGGCTCGTCCCGGTTGTTCACGGAACGACCTATGAAGAGCTTGAGCAGGTCAGCCTCCTGCTAGCCTCCCGAGCCGGGTTGAGCACTGCCGAGGAGTCAATGGCGGAAGTCGCGGCCAAAATCGCCGAATTGGTCGCTATTTAGTCACGCCGGAGTCAAACTGGGGTGGCTGACTAAATCCCTCCTATCCGCAGCATCGTGTCTTTTCAATCGCTGTAAATGCCAAGTTTCATCCATCCTCACTCATCAGAGAGCAGAAGCACGCACACGTCGTCGTTAGGTGACATGATCGTCGTCCGGGTTTTTGCGCGTGTCACGCTCACGCGGAAATTCTGGCGGGCTTGCGTCATCGCCCCCGCGCGGACATTGCCGCCCACGATACGATCCGGGTTGCCGACGATCTCGCCCTTGTAGCGCTTCGGCCATCCTTCGAAGATGATGACCTCATCGAACTGCTTCCCCTTCGCCTTGTGCATGTTCATCACGACGACACCCGACTCCGGCTTGTGAGCGGTCGCGAAATGCTCCTGCACGAACGCTTGGCGGGTGACAGCCAGCGCGTTCTTGTATCCGCCGGTATCGCGCCAGTCCTGCGACAGGCTTTGCCGGAGCTGCGTTCCGCGTTCGAGAAGCCGGACGTTGCGCGCCTCCTTCGCAACCTCGGCGAGCCGGGTGCAGGCCCCATCCTCAAGCACCGATCGAATGGCGGTCCAGTCGCCGTCGGGCTGTCCAGTCAGCGCAACAGCCGCTGCAGCCTCGTGGACCGCGAACGTGGCTTGCAAGACGCTGTTCGCCGGAACGGCCTTTCCCTTCGCGAGGCAGTCATTCCACTTGCCTAGCGCGGAGCGGAACCGCGCCGCTTCCGTCAGATCGCCCTTCGTCGGCGCCTGGCCCCCTCGGCCGCTGAAATAGCTGCAAAGCACATCGACGAATTCGTCAAAGCAGCCGGCGTGACTTCGCTGCTGGAGAAGGAAGGCAATCACCTCCGCCGCCAGGATCGGGCCTTCCATGTCGACGGCGGCCGTGTGCGCGATCGGAGGCACGTTGCCGAAGGGCTCGCGCAGATTGTCGGAGGCCAGCCGGGTCATACGCTTCCTCGGCACCAGAATCGCAAGCGACCAATCCCGGCCGCCCGTCGCGACTAGCCGCTTACGCACCGGCCACGATGACGGGGCTGATGATCTATTTCGCAGGGGCCGTTCTGGCGGCCTACGGCGGGGCCACACACTCGGGCGGAAAGTCGATCGCCCACAAGCGGAATGACCTTTCAACCAAGCTCGACCGCGAGATCGCGAAGCTGCACACGACTCATCTTCGCTGAGGGCACGCTGCGCCAGCAGACAGCCGTCGCCGAATTTCTGAAACTCGCGACATTGCGAAGCCTGGTTGGCCTAGTAGTCGCCTCCAACGGGACATCCTTACTCACTGGCCGTCGGGACAATGGAGCAATTCATCCGATTCTGTTCTCCGGTAGGGGACATGAGTCACAACGATTAGCGGCGCGAAAAGAGAGACATGAGACGACGACAGCATTCAGCACTGATGACCGAAAGACGAAGCAGAGTGCCGACGTCGTCGCTAGGGTCGCGTATTCCCCTCACGTCACTCATCCAGACGCTCGCCGTCGCCGAGTATCTGAACTTCCGCCATGCGGCGAACGCGCTCGGCGTCAGCCAGTCCAGCGTCAGCGCGCGCATCAAAGCGCTGGAGGAAGATCTCGGCATCCTCCTGTTCGAGCGCAACACACGCGGCGTCCGGCTCACCGAGGCCGGACGACTCTTTGTCCAACGGCTATCAGCCGGTGTCGAGCACCTCGAATATGCCGTAAAGTCGGCCGGCATGGCGGCCCTGGGGGAATGCGGCAGGCTACGCATGGGCGTCCACGTTCTGATCCCGCATAGCTTCCTCGCCAAGCTGATCGGCCGATATCGAACCACCTATCCGGGTGTCGAGCTTGAAGTCGCCGAAAGCACGGCGCGAGAAGCGCTCATGCAACTGCGTGCCGATCAACTCGACATCGCATTCGTGGTCGGAACGCCAGACACGCCTGATTGCCGTTCGCGACGAATGTGGACCGAGCCGCTTGTTGTAGCACTGCCGGACAGCCACCTGATCGCTGAACAGGAGCACGTCACTTGGGCCGATCTTGCCGGGGGAGACCTTCCTCGTCCGCCCTAACGGCCCCGGACCACAAGTTCATGACCATATCCTCCTGCGGCTGTCGGGCCGGTGGCCGGCACCGTCTATTCTGCGTGTCGCTGTCGAACGTGCGTCGTTGCTGTCGATCGTGGGGCAAGGTTTCGGCGTCACGTTGCTCGGGGCCGCATCGAGCCTGTCACCTGTCGCGGGTGTCCGCTTTCTGCCGATCGCCGACGAGCCCGAACCTGTAGTGTTCTCAGCCGTGTGGTCGCCCTTCAACCGAAGCACCGCCCTCCGAAACCTACTCGACCTCGCAGAGGCGATGAGGCGATAGCGCGCGACCCCGGGCAGAACCGGGCCAACCCGTCCTATTCGCCGCCGATACTATCCGGCGACACGCCAGCCTCATCTTCGTAATTGCACTTCCCGAAATCCCCCATTCTCTGATCGGCTCCGACATTTTTGCCGATTGGAGCCTGTATGCGTGGAGGCCGAATCCTCTGGGGTCAGATCACCGTCGTTCTGACCATCGTTCTCGTGATGACCTGGGCGGCCACGCAATGGACTGCATGGCGCCTGACCGAACAATCCTTGGTCACAGCCACGCCCTGTACGGTGCGGCCCTCGTCCAGCAGCAACCGCAAGGCCCCCAGTCGCCGCCCTCCGGCGACGACTTGGAACTTGGCTCCCTTCGGCGCCTTGCGGGTCACAAGGTTATGGATGAGGCCATGGGCCTCGATGGTGGCGGCCAGTTCGGCCCTACCTGCGAGCGGGATAGTGATTTCAGCGGTATTCATCGACTTGCTCGTTGTTGATTTCAGGGATTGACCTGAATTGTTCAGGTCCCCTGAACCCCTGCCTCGCGGCGAGTAGCGGGGAGCGAGGGGGGCAAGTCCCGGGGGCGGAGGGGTCTCCCCGGTCTGCACCTAGCGAAGCGGAGGAAGATGGGGGAACCCGCCCGCGGCGGCTTGCTGGGGAGAGAGGGCCGCGCGCCTCTCTAGGAGAAAGACCGTGGCCCTGAGACCGGCTCAACAGGGCGGCCGTAGGAGCATCAGCAACGCGCCGCCGTCAGGCGGGATGCGGAACGGACGGCCCCCGGCGAAGGGCGCCGTTCTCTTTGAGCTGCGACCCTGGTGAGCGCCTTCGTGCCTAAAGCTGTGCCGTCGGGCTAAGCTTCAGCTTAAGATCGTTCTGAAAAGCCGAACATGGTTCGTCGAGGTAACCCTTGAGGGAAGAATCCTTGTCGGGTTCCCTGTTTTTCGACAAAATCGCCCTGCAGAATTTATATTGCGATTTGGCGGCATCGCACTGCTGGGTGTCCGCCTTATAGCAAGCGTGGACCAAAACGGCTCCCACGTAATCATGCTCGACGTTGTTGGAAGAAAGGTGGGTCTGAATGTCTTGGAGAATGGCAACTCCATGGGACATCCCATCTGCTCCGGAGTAGGTCATTACGAGTTGACCGGGTCGTTCAAAGCCGCTTACCGAGCCGCTCCCTGCAACGTTCTCGTAGGTGCCAGACAAATCCGGGGCCGACGTGAATGTCACCTTGAAGGGGTGCCCCAGGCCGACGGGGGTGACATCCGCAAAGTCGGGACCGTAGTACACCGAGAGATACCACTCGCCCTCTGTAAGAGCGTTGGGGGCTTGCCCGAGCCCAAGGCGCTGCATGCTCTTGTCGATGACAGTCCGAACGACGTTGAACGTGCCCTGCTGGATGCCTTCGCCGAAGCCGGTCCAGATGAAGGCGCCAACGGCCAACACAGCCACACCCAGCAGGCCGAACCTCGCACCTGTTGACTCCGTTTCACGCCCTGGCTCGATTTCCGGCTGGTCCTGCATCCGCCCCTCGCAACGCTCGTCGGGAACAACTTGGGACCCGATTATGGGCCCAAGGGATCGGTCAGCAGGCTTCCAGATGAACTTTCTTCTTCATGTGCATTCCTCCTCGACTCAAGGGCACTTGCCGTGCGGAGCCGAACACACGCAGTATGGAGATGATAACCCGATTGCGGCTTTCAAGTGTCCTCGCATCCCCCGAGGGCGCCACCTGATCTCTCGGGCAACCTTGTTCGGCGCCGCAGTTATTGAGGCGGTCGGCTTGGAAGCAGTTCCTTATGGCCCTCATGCATAAACCAGAGCACCCGTTTGAGATGACTGCGAAGGGCCTTACGGGCGCGGATTGGCTCTTTGACCGGATCGATACCCAGTACATCCAGCGCCATCTCCTCTTCGCTGGCACTGTCGGCGCAAGCGTCCATGAGCTTCAAATAGAGCTCGAAATGCTTGTCATCATATGCGGTTAGGCTTTCCGACCAGGGGACTTCCGTTGCAATGGTTGGATCAGGCGTTGGGCGCGATCTGCTTTTCATCCATGTCTCGCTTTGGCGATGAACCAGCCCCCCGTTCCGATTCAGAATATCTCCATCCAGCGCACTTTCAACAGTTCTCGGCCTTCTTTCGGACAGTGCCCAATCGTTGCATATGGTCGTGGGTTCCAAATTGGCACGCGGCTGCTCGCGACCAATACATCCTCAACTTGGCGAGGCCATGTAACGCCCGGCTGAACCAGAATGGCGCGGCTAACGCATCGCCGATTGGATCGAACCTCTTATTTTAGCTTCGCGATAATCTTGTCTGGATGCTTGCAAGCGTCCATCATGCCGCCGTACATACGCTTAAGGATGTTGCCCGCGCCGTGGTTTGGGCGACCGGTCGCAGTTGGAGGCTGGCGCGATGTTTCGGCGCCAAGCTCACCATGCACGGACATCTTGCCGCCTACACACGCTTTTTCGACCGCGCACCGGGCGATTGCAGCATGGTCGTCGAGGCGCGTCCCGAAGGCTGGTGGTACAGCGCCGACTTGCGCGTGCCTCACCGATCCGGATCTGGGCAGCGAACTGCGCAAAGCCGGACATTGGTACCGCGCTTTAGCCGCAACGCAGTCCATCGCGCCGCTCGTGCCGCCCAACGCAATCGAGACCGCCAGCATGATCAAGGCGGCGGGAACCGCAACGATCGATCCCGCCGCCGGTGACCGCTGGGTCGCGGCGGGCGACTGCCTGTTCTGTGCCGATCCACTGTCATCACGCGGGATCGTGCATGCACTCCGCTCAGGGATCCTGGCGGCCTAGGGCATCGGACATGCTGGACGGGCGTGGCGATTCGCCTGCGCCCGCTATGCAAAATCGCCACACGCGGCTTTGCCGATTAGCTCCCGGCGCTGGCTGCCCACTATGCAGCCGCCGCGCGATGGGACACGCCTTTCTCGCAGCGGCGGCGCAGCCATGTCTTCCACGCGTCTAGCATCGAAGGAGGGAGGTCAGAGGTGGTCTCTGGACGGGGTGCTCGGCATTTATGAACCAACCGAGCGCCAGCGAGTGGTCGTCGGCGGGCTCGATGGCGGCATCAGGTGAGGGAACTCGGCCTCCATGATCATCTCCGATTTAATTCAAATTTGTCTGTATATATTGACGATTGCACTACCTTCACCTCGTAGACGGCAATGCGGGCGGGTAGAGAGGGTTCTATGATATGACAAGCGATTTTTCCGCCGCCCGAGTGCATTTAGATCGAGCGTATGACTACCTTTGTGGGGATGACCCGATGAGTCAAAGGGGCCGCGAAGCCTTGGACCTGCTAATTGAGGCGGTTGCCGTCGAAGAGTTCAAGCAGCCACGCCAAAGCGCTGAGGTGCTAAGGTTTCCGATCGGGCGCCGCTGCTGAGGTAATCTCCACGGCCGCCATGTAGCCTCGCGGGTGAGGCGCTCACGGCAGGGACTCGCCGCCCCGTGAGGGCCGGGAACGAACGCATTGGCAAACGGAAAGCCCACTTGCCAGACCAGCGCCCGGCCGGCGTGGCAAGTAGGCCGGCGGTTCCAAGCGGAGACATTGATGCCGGACTATGTCGTGCTTTGCATCGCATTAAGCTGCACGCCATCCCTAAAAACATCAAATGCGGCAGCGACAGCGCGAATCCCAAAGCGATGCTCCCGCCGTACGCGGACAAAGCCGTTTTCGAAGTCCACTATCCCGTCCTTGGCCAGCATGGCCAAACGCTCATCTGAATCGCGAAGACGGATCGGATCAGATCCGTGGGCGACACAGATTGCCGGCACGTCAGCCTCGAAATCGCACATTAATCGCTCGATAATTGCGGCTCGCACGCGGTCGTCGTCTGTGAGGCGATGGCCCTTCGATGTCGCCAGTCGGCCAGCTGCGATGTGCCGGATGTAGGAATCCCGTGTAACTTCGTTTTGAACGTATCCCTGGCCGATGCGGCCGATAGCCGACGCGCCGAAACCGATCAGGGTTCTGCAGGTATCGGCCGAGTAGCCCAACGAGTTACGTCGCAGGCGACCTGTTTCCTGTGCCAGCGCGAGCTCGTCGTCCGGCAAGGCGAAATGGTCGAGCCCGATCTGTCGGTAGCCGGCGGCAATCAGCGTCACGGCGACAGCCGCATACTGTTCAGCGCGGGCAGCGCTGTCGGGAAGAAATTCCGCCTCAATGAGGCGCTGATTCTTTACTTGGGATGGGATGTGCGAGTAGCCGAACAAGGCAAGCCGGTCGGGGCGCATGGCGACCGCCGCCCTCACTGTTTCGACGCACGACTCCACCGTTTGACGCGGCAGGCCGTAGATGAGGTCGAAGTTGATCCGGTTTACTCCATGCCGGCGCAGCATTTCCACGGCAGCCGACGTCTGGGCCTCGCTCTGGATTCGGTTGATCGCTTTTTGAACAATGGGATCGAAGCTCTGTACGCCCAGGCTCGCGCGGTTCACGCCGGCCGCTCCCAAGCCTTCCGCCATCTCGGGCGTGAGCGTGCGTGGATCGATCTCGATGGCGACCGTAGCTGATTTCGAGATGGCGAAGCGGCATCGCAGGAACTCCATCAGAGCGAGGAACTCGGCTGGTCCGATGAGAGACGGCGTTCCGCCGCCGAAATGTATGTCGCTCACGGGCAACGTCTTCGGCACTCGCTCCGAAACCAGACGGATCTCGTCACGCAGCGCCGCCAGATAGTTGAGGATGGGCGCATCACGGCGGGTGATGGTGGTTGGGAAGCCGCAATACCAGCAGGCTGATCGGCAGAACGGAACGTGCAGATAGAGTGACACCGGATCATCAGCCGGCAGGTTCCTGAGCCATTCCTCATAAGCCTCGGCGCCGACCGCCCCAGAGAACTCCGACACAGCCGGATAGATAGTGTACCAAGGCAGCCGGGCCTCTCGAAATTTCGTGGTCTGCAACGGTCACCGTCCCATGCTGATAACATCCAACCTTACCGCTGCGCTCGCCTGCGTCTTTGCGCTATGTCAGTCCGTTCCGCTTTGGGCTGGAAATTTTTTAGCAATGGGCGCCGTTCAGTCTTGGCTGGACAGCGATGGTCTGAGCGCACTCGGTCAGCGACTGACGATGGTGTTCCCGCCGAAACCCTCACGCGCACCGTTTTGTTCCACCGTCCCTTCCCTTCATCTGCGCGTGGGAGACTCTTCTGAGCGCAGATGAAGCATCCGATGAGACAATATACGGTGTTGGGTCCAGACTTTGCACGCCAGCTACCGCCGCCCATAATGATCTCTGCCGTCTCGATGAGCTCGTTGTGTGAATTGCTGGCAGAAGCATTAGCTGTGCCGCGCCGCTTTCAGCACGAAAACCTGCTCGACGCGACCGTCAGGTCCGCCGCAATGCCAAGGCTGGCGCCTACCGACTCAGTGGTGCAAGGCTGCTGCGCGTGGTTATCGACCATCAGCTCGCCAAAGTGACGGCGTCGTACCGAGCGGTGGCCGCCGCATGATGCCTCAACGGCGGGGCTCACAGCAAACAATGCCGTCGCCATTAAGCCAAACTGTCGCGAAGCGAACAGACGAACCGTAGCCGAAACGTTTGCCGTTCGTGCTTGGGTGGATCCGCAAGGCAAAAAGAACGGAAGCGCGAACCAAGGTCCGCCCGCACATTTGAGCTTCAAGCCGCAGCTGGGTCGTCAGGGTGGCACGTCATTTGCGGTAGTACCCTTTGTGAGGCCCGCCGCGGAGGTGAAAAGGGTGATTGTACAAAAATGTTGTATGACCGTCTGGGAGTGATAACTACTTAATATATGTGACAACAAGTCTCAATCACATTCTAAATTCTCCTGAGCATTAGCACGACAGGTGCAGCAACACTCCTAGAATTCAGCTTGATGCGCTATCAACCGTTTGCTTAGCAAAAATCATTTATCGGTCTCGATTCCTTTTACTATTTAGACGGAGATCAACAATGACCATTGGGAGCCTCCTCCTCGGCTCAACTGCGGCACTGGTCGCCGTTTCCGACGCTCGCGCCGTGATCATCGTCCCCGAGCCTGATCCGACTGAGTACCTCAAGATCTGCGACGTCTACGGCTCGGGCTACATCTACATTTCAGGCACCGAGGCCTGCCTGCGCATCGGCGGCTATGTCAGTTACGACGTCGGCTTGGGCCATGTCGGATTGTTTGACCACGCAAGAACCTCAGATGTGAGGACTGGTGAGGATCAGGGTACATGGCAAAACAATACGCGCTTCACACTGAAAGCTTGGACCGGCCAGGAGACCGAACTCGGCACGTTGAAGACCTACACCGAAACCCGCGTGAATTTCGGTAACCGCCACACTTCGGTTTCGGACAGTTCTCGGTCCTATGCCTTCAACGGAGACAGCATCTTGACTTTCGCCTGGATTCAGCTTGGTGGCCTCCGAGTTGGTAAGGACTGGTCGGCCTTCGACATGTTTATTGGTGGCGCGGGTGACGTACTCAACCAGACGCCGGTTCCGTACGGCGCTTTGGATACCAATGTGGTCCAGTACTACTTCGACGCCGCGAACGGCTTTTCCGCCGTGGTTTCGCTCGAAGAAGGCTCAGGCGTGGTGGGCACAATCGACAACTACGCTCCGCACATAGTCGGCGGCTTGAAATACACACATGGCTGGGGAGCGATCACCGGCGTTGCTGGTTATGATAGCAACTACGAATCGGTAGCCGCCAAGGTCCGTGTCGACATCAATGTCACCAACGAACTGTTGCTGTTCGGAATGTTCGGCTACGGTTCCAATGGCAAGCTCAACGACGACTCCATGAACGCGATCGACGCTCATGGTCGCGGCTTCTATAAGATTTGGCGCGGGAACTGGGCTTTCTGGGCTGGCGCCGCTTACGAGGTCAACGAGACAACTTCGTTCAACCTTCAGCTCTCGGGTGATCAGCTCAAGAACTATGGTGTCGCTGCGAACGTCGCCTATGCGCTTCTTTCAGATTTCACAGTTACGGCTGAACTCGACTACGACCGCTACGGAGGCTCCGCCGTCGGAAAGGTGAAAGCTTCCGAAGTGAACTGGGCCAATGCCAACAAGAAGAGCAGTGTCGGCGGTATCCTGCGTTTCGAACGCTCATTCTAATGCGATGAAGCGTTGAGCTCCGAGGTGCAGTTGATGCGCGGACATTTCCCCTACATTCCGTTTGATTGTGGATGCGTGGCTCGGACGGCCGTCGTACGCGGCGACGTCATGGAGCTCGGGTTTGACGCCGTGCTCCTGAACACGGCGGTCCCGAGGGCGGCCGATCCGGTCGGGATGGCGCGTGCGTTCGGCAAGGGCGGTCGATGCCATTCGTGAAGCTAGCACTGGAATGCTCGAACCGCGCTACTCACCGAAGGTCGGCAGGGCTGTCTTCTCATGAAGCTCGATCCCTTCTATCTGAATTTCGACGTGCCGGCTGGGTTGACCGGCTGGCGCCGCTCGGCGTGAGTCTGCTGCAGCTCCGGATAAAGGATATGGACGAGAAAGGACTGCAGACGGAAATCCGCCGCGCGAACGACGCCTGACGGTCCATGGTTGCCAAGTGAGCGTCAACGACTATTGGCGCACGGCAATGAGGAAGGCTGCGACTCATCCATCTTGGTCAAAAGGATTTGGCTGCCGCCGATGCTGATGATGAAATACGCCGGATTGAAGCTCGGCCTTTCGATCCACGATCACACCGAACTGCGCCAGTGGCCGAGCCGGAGTATGTGGCGCTCGGCCCAGTCTATCCAACTAGCCTCAAGAAGATGAATGGGCGTCGCAAGGGCTCGAGCGGATCAGCGAGTGGAAGCACCAGGTCGCGCCGATCCCATTGGTCTCCATCGGCGGCCTCAACCTGACCGGCTCGAAGGCGTTTTTCGAGGCTGGCGCCGAAAGCGCAGCCGTGGTCACCGACCTTGCGCTGAACGACGCCCCAGAAGCGCGCACGCGAGAATGGATCGAAAGACAGAACAATAGCGCTGGGGCGAGAACCGCATGTGCTCGTTGTTGTAGGGTCTGATTCCCGCGGTGGGGCTGGAATTGCCCGCGAGATCGAGACGATCGCTTGCCTTGACGTGCGCACCTGCCTTTGCTGTCAGCGCGCTGACGGTGCAAACCCAGGAAGACGCCTTGGAAATCCAAGTTACTCAACCCGGTCTGGTGACGGATCAAATGCGCGCTGCGCTTCAAGCTAACAGAGTGGCCGGCACCAAGGTTGGCATGCTCGCAACGGCTGAGATCATCGTCGCTGCGGTTGCCGCTGTGCTGCGCGAATATCGGCGCATATCGACAGTCCAGATCCGGTGCTGGCTTCCACGTCAGGCCGAGCGCTTCTTGAAGCAAGCGCCATCCCGCATCATGAAGTAGCATCTGATGCCGCTTTGCCGTGTCGACACCCAATGTCATTGAACTGGCGCTTCTTGCCGGCTCAGTGCTACCGGTGAATGAGGCCGGCGCGCTTCAACAAGGACCCCAAGCCACCCCGTCTGCCGGACTCCTCCAAATTCGAAACACGGATGGTTCCTATCCAGACAATTGATTTTATCAATCTGCGACAATACCGCATAGCGGCGCCGGCGGAATGATCATCCGTAGCAAGACGAGCTGCTTTCGGCGGCTTGCAGGACGCGCACCGCGACCGATTACAAGCCGGCTCGTCTGCAGCCATGTTCGGATCGGCCGCATCGGTGCGCCGAATGAGATTGCCGGCGGAACGCTCTATTCGTGCAGCTTGGACGGCAGTCATCTCACCGGGGCCATCCTGCCGATGGATGGCCGGCAGTCGGTGCAGCATTGGCTGACACTGTTCACGGAATGAAGCCGTCGCGCTTCGGACGGTTGAAATGGAGGACATTAGCGTGGAACCGATCAGTCTCGACGAACTTCTGGCCAGCGTCGGCAAGGAAGTCGGCGTGTCGCCGTGGCGGGTGGTCTCGCAGCGGATGATCGACCAGTTCGCCGAGGCCACCGATGACCACCAGTTCATCCACTGCGATCCGGAGCGCGCCAAGGGCGAGACGCCGTTCGGCGGCACCATCGCACATGGCTTCCTGTCGCTTTCGCTTTTGTCGGCGATGACTTTCGAGACCATGCGGCCGCTCGAAAACTGCAAGATGGGTGTCAACTATGGCTTCGAATCGCTGCGCTTCCTGGCGCCGGTGAAAACCGGATCTCGCATCCGCACCCGTTTCGTACTGGCCGACGTCAAGGTCAGGCCGTCGGGCTGGGTGCAGACGGCGCTGGGCGTGACGATTGAGATCGAGGGCTCGAAAAAGCCGGCGCTGACCGCGCGCTGGTTGACGCTGACGCTGATCAAACGCCAGCCGGAGGCGGCCTGAATTGCTCAACGAGCATCAGCAGAGACGATCTTCACGTGCCGGGGCGATGTAGGCGACTAGTGCGCACCGATCGGCAACGCGGCCACGGGGGTCGGCTAGATAGAGTGGCAGGAATGCCTAATCGGGGCTCCGACTCGGAAGGGGCTTCGATGTATCGGAAGCGCTTCGGCTTTCGGCGCTGCATTCCTTCTTCACGAAGGTCCATGGAGAATTCCCGACCACGGGGTCGAAAGATCGGCTTGTGATCGGAGTGGGCAGATCCTCCCCGAATGAATCTGCCAATAGGGTGTTATCGAGTCAACCGGGTCGAACTTGAGGTCGCGGGTGTCGCTGATCGGCTGCTCGTCGAGCTCGAGAGCTGCCAGCTAAAGGAAGAACACGGCTATGAAGAGCTCCGCAGTTGATGTGGATGCCCAGAGCTGGGAGTGCAGACCGACGAGTTCCCAGCGGGCGAACTTGCCATTGGTAGCGCGCCAGACCAGTGGCGAGAAACCCTCGATGAGAAGGCCCCCGAGGCGCACGCAGGATGGACTACAGTGGCGTTTGGCGAGAGGGCCTTCGAAGACGAGATCGAGTGTAAGATGGACGAGCTCGACACGCGTATCGCGCAGTCCCTGCGATCGCGCCTTGTTCGCGGCGCTCGTGCGTGCGAACTGTTGGTAGATCGAGCTGACTAGATGAACCGGGATGGCATTAAAGCGGAACTGGAAGAGACGTCCCTGGCCGAACTAAGTAAGATCAATCCAGCCATCGCTAAAGGTAGGCGAACACGAGACGTTCGGACTCCGTGCCGCTGAAATCCTCAAATTGAAACGGCCGGACCGTTGGAGCTATCATCACCCGCTTGGCTTCCAGAGCTACGGAGCGGGTTGATTATCTGAACGTCCTCGAAGTCCTTTTCATTGTCGGTCACTACGACACACTCGTTGGCTTCGGCTACAGCGGCAATGATTGTGTCTAGGGCGCTCCGCGAACGGCCTCTGGCTTTGCCGTTGGCCATCAGCCGCGCCCACACGAGGCCAGCTTTCTCGTCGAACGATAGCACGCGGCCAGCGAACAGCGCTTGCGGGCCTTCGGAGCCCTCGAACCAAGTTTCAAGGCTGCTGCGCTTTTTCCCCTTCGGCTTCTCTAGGATGCCTCGGCGAATTTCGGCGACAGTAAGCGAAGCAATGAAGAGGTCTTCGTCCTTCTGCGCGCCCATCCAGGCCAGCAACGAGCCCGAAGGCTCCGGCTTTATGACGTTGCTGATGATATTGGTATGAAGAAGGTAGCGCGTCACAGGTCGATCTTGCGCCCCTCTTCGCGCGGCCGGCTGAGGTCGAGATTGGAGCCAACCAGAGGCGAGCGACGCAACGCGGCGAGAATGCTGCCCGCTTTCGGTGGCTCACCCGCCACGGCTTGCTGTATGGTCCGACGAAGCTGTCGGGCATCCGGCCCGCTCTCCGTTAATTTTCGGGCAAGAGTTCGCAGCAGATCGCGGTCTGCGTCGAACGCCTGGATCTCGAACCGCGCGATGCCGCGCTCAGCCAGGCGAGAGCGATAATTCTCGATGGCTCTCTTCTGTGCAGTGTTGCCCATCGCGTGCCTCCGTTCTCTATCCGGATATATAGCCATGGCTTCTTCGGAGCACAAGGTGCCCCGTCATCGGCCAGCACTGGCTCCTGCGCGACGCGCGCTATTGATAGAATTCCAGCTTGTCGAAGCACTGACTTGGCATCATTGTCGCGAAACGGAGTATTTCGCGTCAGGACAGGAACGCGATCATAGCGCGCCGAAACGGCAACAGCCGAAAAGCTTCGTGTGGTCGCCGGCGCGGCCCGCGAATCGGCTGTGTCTGCGTCGCCGAAGCCCGATCGACGCTTCGTCAATCTGGTCCGGCTGCTGGCACGACAGGCCGCACGGGATTTCGTTCAAGCCGAAACGGATAGCCAGACACGAGACCGCGTCCCGGAGTAAGGGGCCGCCTCATGAAGGTCGCGCTTGGCGCTCGCTACTCAACTGACAATCACCGAGACGTCTCGATCGAGGATCAGTTGCGGCTCTGCTGCTTGCGTGCTGAAAAGCAAGGCTGGACAGTCGTCGACAGCAATACCCACCGCGCGATCTGCGGCGGGTCGCTGTTGCGTCCCGGCCTTCAGGAGCTGATCAGCGATGCGATGCAGGGCAAATTCCTGATCGTGCTCGCAGAGGCGATGGACCGCCTGACCATGACCGCTGCAAACCGGGAGCAGGCCAGGCTGGGGAAACGTTGCAACAGATCCTTCAAGGAAATTCATAGACTCTTAGCAACTCCGGCTCGCTGTGAATGGTAGGCTTATTGCAACGTCTGAGGTCAGTGGTTCCAAACCGTGGCCCCGCTTGTCTTCGACTGGCCGAACTGCTTGCAATTTCGGCTAAAGGCAAGAAGAGCGCCCATTTGTTTGTTCGACACAGGATATCGACGGTCGTCACGGCCACCGAGATTTGTCCGGTCGTTGGACAACCCTTCGAAATCGCAACTTCTGCGGAGAACGCGAAATGAGAAATTCGGTAGGACTTGGTCCTGAGCCATGATGACACTGGTTAGTCGCCTACGCATGGCAGCGCATCCTGACCGCCTTCGAATCCTGGGCCTTTGTGCGCATGCGGACCTAACTGTCTGCGAGCTAGCGGAGATTCTGAGCGTGTGTCGAGAGCGGGTTGCGCGACACGTCCGGCTGCTCGCCAGAGCCGACTTTCTTTGCTGCAACGAACAGCCTCCGTGGCGCTCGTACCATCTCAACGCAGGATCCAACGACGGCGGGCTGGTTCAATTATTGGTCGATCTCCTGCCCCATCGCGACGGCTATCATAAACAGGACCTGCAGCGGCTCGAAGCGGTACGAGACACGCGGCCGAAAGGGACCGCGTGCTTGATCGTGAAATAGGTCAATCCAATTGGAGCGCGAAGCTACCATGGACAACTCCGCAGACGGCGCGATCGCACAGCCGGACACCCACGGGCGGTCTTCCTTGGCCGCGGTTGATTGCCGCGTCCACGAGCTGCTTCTGAGACAGGAGCGGCAGGAGCGGACGACCCTCAAGCTCATCGCCTCAGAGAACTTTGCGTCCTCGGCCGTGCTGGAAGCGAACGGCTCGATTTTCACGAACAAGTACGCCGAGGGGTACCCCGGCGCGCGCTACTACGCTGGAAACGAGATCGTTGATGAGCTTGAGGATCTGGCCATTGGGCGCCTGAAAACGCTATTTGGCAGCGAGCATGCCAACGTCCAGCCTTATTCCGGCTCGCCGGCCAACCAGGCTGTCTATCGTGCGCTTTTGAGTCCCGGTGACAAAGTCATGGGCTTGCCCCTTCCGGAAGGGGGGCATCTGACTCATGGTTGGGCCATCAACTTTTCCGGAACTGACTATCAACGCGTGCCCTATGGACTAGATGAAAAGACACAGCAGATTGACTATGACCGCTTGCGCGAGACAGCCAAGCGGGAACGGCCGCGGCTCATTTGGGTCGGCGGAACCGCTTACCCGCGTGTCTTTGACTACGCGGCAATGGCAGAAATTGCCCTGGAAGCGAACTCCTATCTCGTAGCCGACATTGCGCACATCAGCGGCCTGATTGCCGCGGGAGCGCACCCGAATCCCGTGGGCCATTGCGACGTGGTCAGCAGCACGTCCCACAAGTCGATCCGCGGTCCCCGCGGTGGCTTCATTTTGTCAAGGAACGAAGATCGCTATCAGGCCCTGTATCATACAAAGAGCAAATACAATCTCGCCAGACGAATAGACCGGGCGGTCTTCCCTCACCTGCAAGGCGGACCTCACATGAATGCCATCGCTGCGCTAGCGGTTGCCTTGCACGAAGCCGCGAACCCGTCCTTCCGAAGCTACGGCCAACAGACGGTCAAGAATGCCAAGGCTCTGGCACATGCACTGCTTGAGCGAGGTTATGACCTGGTTACCGGGGGGACGGACAATCACATGCTGATCCTTGATCTTCGCGATCGGCCACTATCGGGCAAGGCCTATGCCGAGCGACTAGCAAAGGCAGGAATCATCACAAACTTTAATATGGTGCCTGGCGACCCGCGGCATCCGGCGGTCACAAGCGGAATTCGCCTGGGGGCGCCAGCAGTGACGTCAATGGGCATGCGCGATGTGGAAATGGTGCAAATTGCTGGCTTCATTGACTCCGTCCTCCAGCGGCCAGACGACGAAGATCTCCATGCCTGCGTGCGAAGAGACGTTGCCGACTTGTGCGCTGCGTTCGAGGTCCCGGGCATCTCCGACAAGTAAGGTGGGCCAAGCAAAATGCCCATACCACATCCAACATCCGAAGCGAGGTATTCATGGCTAGGCAGTTCGTGTTCTCTTCCGAATCGGTTGGCGCGGGGCACCCGGATAAGTTGGCCGACAACATCTCGGATGCCATCCTCGATGCCATCCTCCACACAGATCCCAAGGCGCGCGTCGCCTGTGAAGCGTTGGTAAAATCAGGGATAGTCGTTCTGGCTGGCGAGATCACCAGCGATGCCCAGGTGGATTACAGCCAAGTTGCGCGCGATACGATTCTCGACATTGGGTACGACGACGAGGCCGTCGGCTTTGACGGCCGGCGTTGCTCCGTCGTTCATGCCCTCACCGAGCAGTCGCCCGACATCAGCCAAGGCGTTGACGAGGGAAGAGGGCAAGACCTCCAGCAGGGAGCGGGAGATCAGGGCCTCATGTTCGGCTACGCATGCCGCGAAACCGATACCCTGATGCCTTTGCCGATCCAGCTCGCTCATCGCTTGACGAAACGGCAGGCGTATGTCCGGAAGGCACAACAGCTTGGCTGGTTGCGTCCTGACATGAAATCCCAAGTCTCAGTGCGCTATGAGGGGTTGCGCCCGGTCGCCCTGGATACCATCGTCGTGTCGACGCAACATGACGAGCAGGTCTCGCAAGAGACTGTCCGCGAGGGCGTCATTGAGGAAATCATAAAGCCTGTCCTGCCGACCCACCTGGAGACGGAAGGCATCAGAATTCTGGTCAACCCGACGGGGCGGTTCGTAGTCGGCGGGCCGCGCGGCGACTGCGGTCTCACTGGACGCAAGATCATCGTCGATTCCTATGGCGGGATGGGTCGTCATGGCGGCGGCGCCTTCTCGGGCAAGGACCCGTCCAAGGTTGACCGCTCGGCTGCCTATGCAGCCCGCTATGTCGCAAAGAACATCGTCGCTAGCGGACTTGCGGACGTGTGCGAGGTGCAGCTTGCTTACGCAATCGGCGTGGCCAGTCCGGTTTCCGTCATGGTCAACACGTTCGGGACAGCCAGGGTTGAGGAAAGCAGGATCGAGCGCCTCATTCTTGAGTTGTTCGATCTCAGACCGAAAGGCATTATCAAGATGCTTGATCTCTTACGCCCTATATACCGCAATACAGCGACCTATGGCCATTTCGGCCGTGAAGAGCCTGATTTCACCTGGGAGAAGACAGACAGGGCGGAGGAATTGCGTCGCGAGGCAGGACTCGCCGCCCCGTGAGAGCCGCCGGCGAACGGATTGGCAAGCGGAAAGCCCATTTCCACCGGGCAGACCCGCGCCTGGCAGGCGTGGCGAGAAGCCGGCTCGGGTTTTTTGGCGGAGACATTGATGCCGGATTATGACGTGCTTTGCATCGGCAATGCCATTGTCGACATCATCGCCCAGTGCGACGAGGCATTCCTCGAGATCAACGGCATCATCAAGGGCGCGATGAACCTGATCGACACGCGCCGCGCCGAACTGCTCTACAACCGCATGGGCCCGGCGATCGAGGCCTCCGGCGGCAGTGCCGGCAACACGGCGGCCGGCGTAGCCAGCTTCGGCGGACGCGCCGCCTTCTTCGGCAAGGTCTCCAACGATGCGCTGGGCGAAATCTATGCGCACGATATCCATGCCCAGGGTGTCGCCTTCGACACCAGGCCGCTCAAGGGCGAGCCGCCGACGGCGCGCTCTATGATCTTCGTCACGCCCGACGGCGAGCGCTCGATGAACACCTATCTCGGCGCCTGCGTCGAGCTTGGCCCTGAGGATGTCGAGGCCGACAAGGCATCCGGCGCCAAGGTTACCTATTTCGAGGGCTATTTGTGGGATCCGCCGCGCGCCAAGGAGGCGATCCGGCAGACGGCGAAGCTCGCACACGAGGCCGGACGCGAAGTGTCGATGACGTTGTCGGATTCGTTCTGCGTCGACCGCTACCGGGACGAGTTCCTCGAGCNGCTGATGCGCTCGGGCACTGTCGACATCGTCTTTGCCAACAGCCACGAGATCAAGTCGCTCTACCAGACAAAATCCTTCGACGAGGCGCTGGCTCAGATCCGCAAGGACTGCAAGATTGCCGCCGTCACCCGTTCCGAAAAAGGCTCGGTGATCGTGCGCGGCGACGAGACCGTGGTCATCGAGGCGACCGTCATCAAGGAGTTGGTCGACACCACCGGCGCCGGCGACCTCTACGCCGCCGGTTTCCTGCATGGCTACACGCAGGGCCGCAACCTCAAGACCTGCGGCGACCTTGGCTCGCTGGCGGCCGGCCTGGTGATCCAGCAGATCGGCCCAAGGCCAAGGCAGAATTTGCGCCGCGAGGCGGAAGGGGCTGGGTTGCTGTAGATGCGCCGGCAACTAACCAGCCGCCCTACTGACGCGATGACCGCAGTGGCGGAACTGTGTCAAAGCTCGCTGATAGCGACAGCCATTCGCTTCGGAGAACTGACCCATGCTGCTGCCGTGAAGCTCGCTGGAGGAGCGGTGCAAGGCGTGCTTGCCATGACGGCATTCACCGTCATCCAGATCGTCACCAGCATTTTCCAGAAGCTCAGCTTGGTGAAGGCCAGTAAGGTTCCTGAGGTAACGGAGAACTCGCGGCGTCCGTCGGACTTGACTTGCGATCACGTCCCACGATGCCGAATGCGGGCAGCAGACTGAATATTTCACAATGCTAGACAAAGGCGTAAAAGCGCGATCACATAACGACATAAACATTTCGTTATGCGTCATTGACAAAAGGGCGAACAGCTGTGATTGTCTGCGTGTCGTGGTTCTCGCGTGCGGCGCTGCCGCAGCGGAGCTAAGAGGGAAGCCGGTGCGATGCCGGCGCTGCCCCCGCAACTGTTAGCGGCGAGCCAACCCCAATCATGTCACTGAGGCGAATACCCTCAGGAAGACGGGTAGAGGCTATGACCCCGCGAGCCAGGAGACCTGCCACGCGAATTACGTCCACGGGCGGGGTGTCTCGGTGGCCGCTGCAACCCGGCGTTGATGCCGGCCTGCTAGCGCCTTCCTTGTCACCGACGCCCCAATCATCGGGGTATGACATGACTGTCTCTCAGCAAATTCCTGTAGCAACGCTCGGCGTGCCGCGCTTCGGTCGTCGGCGAGAACTGAAATTCGCGCTTGAAAGCTACTGGTCCGGAACATCGTCCGCTGGCGACCTTCTCACGACGTCGAAGGCGCTCCGTGCCGCTAGCTGGGAAGAGCAGCGCGATCGCGGCGTGTCGAAAATCCCGTCGAACGACTTCTCGCTTTACGACCATGTGCTCGACACCGCAGCCATGGTCGGGGCCGTTCCATCCCGTTACGGCTGGAATAGCGGCGAGGTCCCACTTGACATCTACTTCGCAATGGCGCGCGGCTACCAGGGTCAGACGCAGGATTGTGGACACGCTGGTTACCAGGAGGAGGCTCATGGACCTGGTGTAACCGCGATGGAAATGACCAAGTGGTTTGACACCAACTACCACTACATTGTGCCGGAACTCGATGATGATCAGACGTTCGCCCTCTCGTCATCGAAGCCGGTCGATTACTTCCTCGAGGCTAAAGCTCTCGGCATTCACACACGCCCAGTCATCCTTGGACCCATCACCTTCCTCAAGCTGGCGAAATCGCCTGCCGAGGGGTTCGGTCCCATCGCGCTCCTACCGCGGCTGCTGCCGGTTTACGAGCAGCTTCTGGAGAGGCTGAAGCTGTCGGGAGCCGACTGGGTGCAGATCGATGAGCCAGCGCTTGTCCTCGATCTGAACCCGAACGAACGAGCTGCGTTCGAATTCGCCTATGGCCAGCTGTCGAAAGCCGCGCCCGAGCTGAAGATCATGCTGGCTACGTATTTCGGGTCGCTGGGAGACAATCTCGAAACCGCGATTTCTCTGCCCCTGGCCGGCCTGCATATTGATCTCGTGCGCGCTCCCGAGCAGCTGGAAACGGTGGCTCGGCTCGCTCCGAAGGATCTGGTGCTCTCGCTTGGCTTGATCGATGGCCGCAACGTCTGGCGTGCGAACCTGCCCGCCATTCTCGACCGCATCAAACCGATCGTCGCCGGCTGGCCCTTGGACCGCGTCGAGATCGCGCCTTCTTGCTCGATGCTGCATGTGCCGATTGATCTGCGCATGGAGACGGAACTCGACGCGGACATCAGGTCGTGGCTCGCCTTCGCGGCCCAGAAGACCGACGAGCTGGTCTTGCTGGCCCGGGCCCTGTCCCAAGGCAGGGATGCGGTGGAAGGCGCGTTGAAAGCGTCTGCCGAGGCTGCCGCCACGCGCGTGACATCCACGAGGATCCATGACCCGCTTGTTCAGGGGCGGATCGCTAGCATTGAGGACAGCGCGAAGCGACGAGAGAGCGCTTTTGGCGAGCGCTCCAGAGTCCAGGCCGGCTCACTCGGGCTGCCGCCGTTCCCGACGACGACCATCGGGTCCTTCCCGCAGACGCCGCAGGTACGCAAGGCGCGGGCCGCTCATGCGAAGGGCCAGCTGAGCTATGTCGACTATGAGACGTTCCTGAAGAAGGAGATCGAGGCTGCAATTCGCTGGCAGGAAGAGATCGGGCTGGACGTGCTGGTGCATGGTGAGTTCGAGCGAAACGACATGGTACAGCATTTCGGCGAGCAGTTGTCCGGCTTCGCGCTCACCCAGCATGCCTGGGTACAAAGCTATGGGTCGCGCTACGTGCGTCCCCCCATCATTTTCGGCGACGTATCGAGGCGCAATCCGATGACAGTCCGCTGGTGGCAATTCGCCCAGTCGCTTACGGAAAAGCCCGTGAAGGGAATGCTCACAGGCCCAGTCACCATTCTCAACTGGTCTTTTGTTCGCGACGACGTACCCCGCTCCGAAGCCTGCCGCCAGATCGCGCTCGCCATCCGCGACGAAGTGACGGATCTCGAAAGATCCGGCGCAAGGATGGTCCAGATCGATGAGGCCGCGTTTCGCGAAGGATTGCCACTGCGCCAATCTGACTGGAAAGTCTATCTCGACTGGGCTGTCGAATGTTTCCGGATCGCTTCAACGGGTGTAAAGGACGCGACTCAAATTCATACCCACATGTGCTATTCGGAGTTCAACGAGATCATTCACGCGATCGCTGGAATGGATGCGGATGTCATTTCGATTGAGACGTCGCGCTCGAAGATGGAACTGTTGGACGCCTTCACGAGCTCCAAATATCCGAACGAAATCGGTCCTGGCGTCTATGATATTCACTCGCCACGCGTCCCGGAAGTCGGCGAGATTTCGGACTTAGTCATGCTTGCCCGCGAGCGACTGTCCGACGGCCAACTGTGGATAAACCCGGACTGTGGCCTCAAAACACGCAAATGGGAGGAGGTCCGCCCTGCCCTCATTAACATGGTCGCTGCAGCACGCGCGCTCCGGCAGAAAGTGCAGGCGTGAGGCTTCTCTTCCTCACCGTGTGGGGAGTTGCCGGCTGGCGGATGTCGGCCGGGAATATGCCAAACCGATCACACTCTTGGAAATGAGCCACTCGGCGCAAATGCGCAATTTCCCTACGGACGTGTCTTAATCCCGCAGAAATATAAATGTGGCACTACGCTATAATATCGGTTCCTTGGGGACATACAGGCCCCGCGCCTCGAACAAATCGGACACGCGTCGTTTCTCAAAGTAGACTGCTTGGCGCGTTCGCTCAGGCAGCGACAATATATGGTGCTGCGTCTGTCCGCCCCCAGTTGATCGCGCAGACTACGGGCGAGGTGGCAGGGTTCGGGTATCGCTAGCGTCCCGCCAATTCGGAGATGGACGTCGCAATTCGTGTCGCCAAGTAAAAATCGCCAATCATTTTCGATTGCGAGTCCGCAGCCAGTTGGCCCTTATTTTCCTGAGATCTGCGTTACAGGCCGGGGCGTTGTCGCCGTTTCTGAGGGTAAGATGGGATAGGCGACGTCAGGTGCCTCTCCGGTCAGCGAGTTGAGGAAGGCAACAAGCAGGTCAACTTCTTCGTCCGCCAGTACTACGCCGAGCTGGGTGGTCCCCATAATGGCGACGGCCTGTTTCAGATCCCAAACCTTGCCCGAATGAAAGTATGGCGCGGTGAGTGCAACGTTGCGCAGCGGCGCCACGCGGAAGACATAGGAATCGTCGGCTGCATTGGTGACCTCAAATCGGCCCTTGTCTTTGTCCGGCAGGACTTCGGCGCTGGGCCGTTCCACGAGGCCGAATGGGTAATAGGCTTGCCCACCAACGTTGATGCCGGCATGGCAGGACGAGCAGCCTTTGTCCATGAAAAGCACCAGGCCCTGTTTCTGTTCGGAAGTCATGGCAACCTCATCACCATTCAGGAAGCTGTCGAACGGGGCAGGTGTGACCAGTGTCGCCTCGAAGGCTTCGATCGCCTTGGCGAAGTTGTCGAAGGTGACCCGATCGGCTTCAGCCGGAAAAGCTGCATCGAACCACTCGACATATTGCGGCATGGACTTGAGAGTGGCGATGAGTTGGCCCGGTGTATTGGCCATTTCGATCCCGGCTTGGACCGGTCCCTTCGCCTGAGCCTTCAGGTCTTCGGCACGACCATCCCAGAACTGGGCGATGTTGAAGACAGCGTTCAGTACAGTCGGCGCGTTGCGCTGTCCCTTCTGCCAACCATGGCCAATCGAGGTTTCGTGATTGTCGTCGCCGCCGGTGGCCAGGTTGTGGCATGAATTGCACGACAAGACGCCTGACGCCGAGACGCGTGGATCGAAGAACAGTGCCTTGCCGAGAGCGATCTTTTCCGGGGTGATCGGGTTGTTGGCGACTGTCGGCGTGGTGGATGGCAAAGCCGTGAAGGTGGCCAATGCCGTATCTCTGAGGTCGGTGGGGATCGAATCCGCAGCAAAGGCGGTGGGTGCCAGCAAGGTGACAGCCATCGTACTGAATAGGATTTTCATAATTGGTCTTCCTGCGTCGTCCACGCAGCCATTATGCGATCTGCGGCTCATGAACGCCCTGAGCTAGATCAGCTTGAGGGAGAGGACGGGGTCTCACACCTGTTTTCGCAGCTGAGCTGGGACCCTCTGGAAGTGATCGCTCTTCTCGATTGGACTTCAGGGAGGAGGAGTATCCCTGGTTGGCAACCGGTTTTATGCATCAAAGCACGCCCTGAGGGCGGCTTCGTAGATTCGGTCACTGCGATCTTCCAGCCAAGGTTGAGAAAGTCGACAGCATCCGCAAGACTGGCAATCTCTTGCACGATGTGCGCTGCACGCCTTGCGAAAAGTGAGCTTCTGAAACGTCAGGGTTCATTCGTTCCTCCTGACCTGCTGATTGCGTGAATCGGCCTCGTCGACACCCGCCGACTGCACATTGTGATGTCACCAGCGATGGCGGTTTCAATACCTAAGCAGCGACGGTCTATGCGACAGTATGGAGGTCGTAGCGGAATAGCCGTTCTGCCTTCATCGATCGTCACACCGGCATATAGCTCCGCTTCTACGAACATCCCATCACGCGAGGATGGCGCGGCGCTTGAGCAGGTCCACCCGCTGCAACTGCCTCACACCTTGATACACAGATCCTAGGCGATGACCATGTTGTCGTCATCATTTGACGGGCGCGGGGCATTGGCTCATAAGCGAGCCACCGCAAACTGTGCGGTTGCCAGTGCGTAATGAAGTGAATTGGAATGATCTTCGGTTTGGGAAACACGCACGTCCGACGCAGCTTGCGTTGACAGAGGCGGTTTTAGGCGCAATAGCACCTCCGCTGGCCTATTTTGTGGAGTTCAATTGTGGTTCGGCCAAAGGCGCGGGGCGCCGGACCGGCCCCTTGTAAACGTAATCAAACAGAGAGAGACCCTGCATGGAAGAAATCTTACCGCGCATCGCCACTGGTGCCGGCATCGGCCCGGCTGTCGCAGAGAAGGCCGTTGGGTTAATGCTGGGTTTCCTGCGGAGCCACGCGGCCGACGGTCCCGGCGCGCGCATGATCGAGGCCATTCCGGGAGCTTCGGAATTAGTAGCGAAGTATCATGGCGACGACCCAGAGGGTGGCGGCCTTATGGGGCTCGGGCAGCAATTGATGAGTGAGGGTCTCAGCATGGCAAAGATCGCCGCCCTCGCCAACGAGACGATCGCCTGCGCCAAGGAACATGCCGGCGACGAACTCGTGGACGAGGTCCTCAATTCCGTTCCTGGCCTTCCCCAGTTCGTCTGATTAGCGGCAGCCGGGGCGCATGACCTTGTGCGCCCGTGCCGGCCCGTTTGCGCAGCAGGCATTCTCCGCCGGGCGTTCCGCACCGATCTCGTGAGACCACCAACCGCCGGGCACGCGGAGCGAGCGTTGGAGTACTTCATTCGTCTATCGAAAAATCAACTTCAGGCGATTCGATGTGTATAATTTCTGGCGGTAAGGGTTTATCCTGAACGCTTTCGATGAAGCCCGCGAGATAGGCAAACGTATTATATTTCTCGAGGACTAGCCGCTTCGCCTCTCTTATTGCGCCGCGACGTTCCTTCCAGAGGTCTGAGTTGATAATTTCTTGAATTTTTTGGATTACGTTCTTGTCCTCTGGGTCAATCAGAACCATAGAGTCCGAAGGGAAGAACCTCGTGATTGCCGGGCTGCCGTAATAGATCGGCATTGTTTCAGCGACGAAGCAGTCCATAAGCTTCTCTGTAAAATAGTAATCAGCACGAGTATTTTCGAACGCTATACTGTAGCGATAAGGTGCGAGTGCGTTCCATTTATCTCCAATCAGCCGAAAACCTCGGCCGAACAGGTCAAAATCGAGCTCCTTTCTTAGCCGTTCCAGAAACGCCAGCCGATACCGATGTCCTTTAAGCAGGGCGATGTTACTGGTAATCCATGAGAGCCGAAGTGGCTTATCCATGACTTCGCTGACCAGAAGTTGGTCATATGTCTTGTTTACAGACCAAGACCGAGTGATCGGTGGAGACAAAACGAATCGGCGAGCTGCATTCTGCCGAGCAACCAGCTCTGCGTCAGACGTCAGGACGATAGTATCTTTCCCCTGCCCTTCATGAAATGCACGATGAGCTTTCGTCGGCGGTTCGCCGATTGCAAAAATTGTCCTGTTGGGGCTCGCCTCGATATCAACAGGGAGCCCAAAAAGAGAAGCAGAGTTAAAGACAATATGCCAATCGGGCACGAAGGATGTCGTGCGTACAAAAGCGACATTGTTCCAGATTCCACTGCCCTTTGGAGTGAGGTGGTGGATTGCATCATCCAAAACGCCCCAAGAATCTAGACATGTAGCAACAATGGGCGCCGGGCGTTCCGTCAACAATTTGGCCGACAAAGCAGTTCCACTCCCTTCACTCGTGAAGGTACTCAATCGCCATTCAGGATTGCGGTAACATCGGGCAGCATAAACCTTCCGGGACCTGCTGTCGAGGCAATTGTCGCTTTGCACTTGACCAGGTTCTTCCTCGCTTCGTGTGGTGATCAGGCCGGCTGAGTGGCAGCATGCGTGCCTAAGGAGTTCGCAGCCGGCGCTGCCTAATGGTACGTTTGATCGTCTTCAGGCGGTTGATCAGCCCTTCCGCCTCGGCCGTTCTCCACGGCAGCAATGGCATCGCGAACGGAGTCAACGTCACGGCGTAGGACCAGACCGAAACGCGTGATGGCGATGAGCCGGGTGACGCCAAGTCGATCGAAGTGCCGAGCTTGCCCAACTCACAGGCCCCGCAAAATGCCGCGGAAGGGCATGGCAAGCCTGCGCATAGTGGCAAACTCATGTCATCCCT
This sequence comes from Mesorhizobium sp. L103C105A0, assembly GCF_000502215.1. NCBI lineage: Bacteria > Pseudomonadati > Pseudomonadota > Alphaproteobacteria > Hyphomicrobiales > Phyllobacteriaceae > Mesorhizobium > Mesorhizobium sp. L103C105A0. The sequence goes on from NZ_AYXF01000019.1 coordinate 59,359, forward strand.
GCTTCAGGACGTCGACCTTTCTGGCCTGGTTCATCGTCAGCACATCCGGAGGCTTCATGCAGAGGGCCTCGGCGACTACCGGCGAGATCACACGGCCGGTCGCGGCATTCTGTATGAGGACGCGTCGCTGGCTGGTTGATGCGTATGATTGATGCAGGCGGCTCACTGTCCTTGCCCGGCCTCTCGGCGCGGCGCCAACTTGCGAGAAGCCGCTCCAGATTCGAGAAGCTGCCGGTCGCCGCGCTGTTTGATATCGTGGAACAGGTGTCATCCGCAGCCATTGCCGCCTCTCCAGGACCGGCTAAGAAACGCCTCGAAATACATTTATGTCCTAAGTTTATCAGCGGCGGTTCCCAGCCCCTTTGCAAGAGCGGCTCACCGGCGATGAACTTACATCACTTTGGCCATTGCCAATGAACGTTTGTTCCATCGTCCCTGACGCCCACCATCAAGCGACCACTATCGGTCGATTTCACATTGCAAAGAAGCAAAGCGAGACAAAAACAGCGCGCTTAGCCTCGAGGCTACTAGCAACTTCGGCGCTAAGTTAGAGCGGCACGCGCCACGCACCTCGGCAGGGTCGCCAACAACGAGTGGCTCAGCGGTCACGCCGCCAAATATGGCGCATCGATGTCGCTTCTGGACGAGCATTGGCAATAACGCAGTCAGAGACATTGTTGCTTTCAGCGGCAACCGGCCCTATGAAGCGACGCTTCGCTGACTATGTTTCACCGCCTGGAGAGTTTCATGACAGAAGAAGCCGGAAAAAACGTCGACACCCTCATTGAGCTTGCCGCCGACGTCGTGTCGGCCTACGTGTCCAACAATCCGATCCCGGTGGGGGATCTCCCTGCCCTCATCGGCCAAGTGCATGCGGCTCTGAGAGCGACGGCCGGAGGTATCTCTGCACAAGAGCCGGTTGCCCTTACGCCTGCAGTCCCGATCAGGAAGTCGGTGACACCGGACTACATCATCTCCCTTGAAGACGGGAAGAAATTCAAATCTTTAAAGCGCCATCTGTCGACCCACTATGGGCTGACGCCGGGTGAATATCGGGCCAAATGGGGTCTGCCGGTGGATTATCCCATGGTGGCGCCGAACTACGCCGCGAAGCGTTCGTCACTGGCGAAAACGATGGGGCTCGGCCGCAAACCGAAAGCGCCGAAAGAGCCGGAAGCGCCGGTGCCGACGAAGCGAACTCGCAAGAAGGTCGCGGCTTGATTGCGGCAATTGAAATTCCTCTGCAGCGTTGCAGCCGTCGGCTTGGTCTGGGCGTCGCATAAAAAAGGCGGGGCCAACCCCGCCTTCCTTTCCAAGAACTTGTTTCATGAGGAATTCGCGACCCATGCAGCAATCTGCTGCCCTCACTTTTTGCTCGTCCCTATCGAGCGGCAGTGAGCACTTCCGGGCCTACACGCCCACTCTTGCGACTTCGCAGGAGAAAATTTCAACCAGCTTTGCTGAGGCTGCCAGCGGAGGACTTGCCAGTGCGGCGATCCTGCTCGATCTCATAGTTGATCTTCTGGCCGTCAGCGAGGGTCGAGAGGCCCGCGCGTTCGACAGCGGAAATGTGGACGAAAACATCCGTACCGCCATTGTCGGGCTGGATAAATCCAAACCCCTTGGTGCTGTTGAACCACTTTACCGTTCCAGTCGGCATATACTTGTTCCTTCTTTTACAATGCAACGTGGGCAGGCCATTAGGCCTGTCCGAGTCATAGCCGAGAGTTGGGCGCAGTAAAAAGCGAAAAATTGTTAAGCCCCGATCAGCTGGCGCACTCCATTGTGGGCGTAGCCGCCAGCAAGCACTGTCCACACTACCGCTCGAGCGTGGCCGGAAGCGCCCAATTTCTTCCAACGCTCCTCAGCGCCACGTCGATGGCTCGTGTTTGGAGGCGCGGGACGTAAGGCCGACCGCTGCTCGTGCCGCCAGGTCAAAAGGCCGGGTAGTTCACGGAGCTGCCTTCGTGCATAACACCTTGGGAGCGCCTTAAGGAGTTTCGAGTTGGATTGTTTCAAGAGGGTCGAGGGGTTGATCGATGCGACCAGCGTGGAAGCGATCGATAGCGCGCGCGTTTTGCTGGACCAGTTCAAGGGCAAGTCAGAAACAATCGCCCAAGCGATTGACGACTTCCTGCTTGATTTCATGACCTTGCTGTTTGTGGTAGAAGCCACCCGCGAGCAGTTCCACAATCCGGCGAGGCGGTTAGCGCGCATCAGATTGAGCAAGGTCAGGCTGTTACTCACGCGATGCTCTTGACCTAAGCGACCACTCCGCCAGGCATGCATTTGCAGCCGAGCGCACCAGGCGGTATTTTACGCACATGAAATCAATCGCGACCGCTAAATTCTGCTGTTTGGTGCCCAGGGACGACGGCAAGCGCGGACAGCTTCCGTGCTGCTGTCCTGCAGCGGCGGCTGCATGCCCCCATCCAAGGCGAGCTCGAAGTTTGTTTCTTACGTTGACCAAGGTCCCCGCGAAAACACTCCCCTTCCCGCAGCAACTCACCAAGTTCAACGGCCTCGCGGCAGGCCATCACGCCAGAAGAGAGCAACGGCATCGTTTTTCCCGCCCAGTCCTACGACCTCCAGCGCCTCGCGAATGTCGCCACCCGCCGTTTTTTTTCAGGTCCGTCTTCGCGCGCGAGCTGGGTCCGCGCCCACTTAGCTACGCTGCTCACGCCTCTACCCTTCAGCACCGCCCGGTCTGACTGTCGAGGACATCGGTCCGCTGGAGCGACAACATTTCAATTCTGACCGTCGGTGCAGCGGCCTTCGAAGCGCATCCTGTCCCCATTCCCCAGCAGCGCGCCCAAGCGTCTTCCAATGAAGAAGATATTCTCAGCCGTGCTCGCGTCGCCTTCAGCCCTGTTCGATGGCCCACAATGTCGGATGCACAACATGTCAGACTGACTTGTCCACATGCCTCGAATGTTTTCTGATCTGGCACGGTGCATGCGTGGTCGTCCGCAAGGCGTCGCGGATCAAGGAAAATCCATCCAATGACCATCCCCCCAAGAACACCGCCGCCGGTCTCCTGGGCTCTTCCCAAGATGAGGCTCGAGTGAGCCTTGGCCGCATGATTCATCTGGCTCGGCCTGCCCGCCGATCCTCCCACGGGGATCGAAGACGCAGCCCGTTCAGGAAACTGAGGAACAAATCACTGCCTCGAAACTTGCCTTTCCAACCGGAGCCATCGATCGCCCCCTGGCTGCGCAAGGCATTCACTGCCACCGCCCTAGCCCTGGCGACGATCGCTCCCGCTCTGGCCGCCACTGACGGCGGCATGATTACGGATTTCCTGCTCGGCAATGGCATGGAAGGGTCGACATCCCCGATCACCGCGCGCCATTCATCACTCATATGGTCTGGTACAAGGTCGGCAGCGCCGACGAGCCACCCGGCAAATCCGGACTTGCCCATTTCCTCGAGCGTCTGATCTTTAGGGCGACGCCCAACCGCGCCGACAGCGAGTTCACCGAGCCGTCTAAGTGAGTGGCGGCTACAATAACGCCCTCACCGCCTATGACTCGTTTGGGCGAGATGATGGGCTTCGAGGCCGATCGCATGTTCAACCTCATCCTCAACGAGGATGATATCAAGACCGAGCGAAAAGTGATCCTGGAGGAGCGCCGTTGGCGCAGAGAGACGAACCCGCAGGTCTGCTGGACGAGGAGGTCAACGCGACATTGCGGCCGAACCAGCCCTACCGCATTCCGGTCAACGGCTGGATACAGGAGATGGAGAAGCTGAACGGCACCGACGCATTCACGATCTACAACAAATATTGCCGACCGAACGACGCGGTGGCCGGCACGTAGAACCAGGCGCTGGCCGCGAAGACCTTTGGCAGGGTTGTGCGCGCGGGCCGGACCTGCCCGCGCGCAACCGCCGGTCGAGCCCGGCTAGTAGAACCGCGACTCATCTTCTAGCGAATTCAGGTATTCTCCCTTTCCAGTTGGCAACTGTGGTCTGCTAGCTGTCTGGCCGAGGTCCTATGAGGAGCTTGGACGTCCGGACTACACACCGAACCTGCTATATACGCCTGGCGTTGAGGAGGAAACCGATTGCCCCTGTGCCCGCCGATGATCCGTCACCTGAGATCCCCTGACCTGTTGGGACCCATCGATCGCCTGCCGGCACTTGGCACGCGGATGAGCGAGCGGACATTCGAGGTCCTCAACCCGTCGACCGGCGAAGTGCTGGCAGAACTACCTGACATGGGAGTCGAAGAGACATGCGCTGGAATCGAGAAGGCCTATGTCGCGCAGCCTGGATGGGCAGGGTTTACCGCCCGTGAGCGCAGCGATGTTCTATGGCGATGGCATGAGTTGATCATCGACCACACCGACGATCTCGCTGCAATTCTCACCGCGGAGATGGGCAAGCCGCTTGCCGAGGCCAAATCGGAGATATCGCATGCTGCGGCGTATCTGCAATGGTACGCCGAGGAGGCAAATCGCGTCTATGGCGAGACGATCTCCGCACCATCGACGGACCGCCGAATGCTGGTGATCAAGCAGCCCATCGGGGTGGTCGGCACGATAACCCCATGGAATTTCCCGGCCTCGATGGTGGCGCGCAAAATCTCGCCAGCCTTGGCGGCGGGCTGCACGATTGTCCTCAAGCCCGCTGAACAGACGCCGCTCGTGGCTGGAGCAATGTTCGCCCTCGCCCATCAGGCAGGCTTCCCCGAAGGCGTCGTCAACCTGATCTATGCGTCCGAAGGTGACGCGGTCGGCCGCGAACTTTGCACAAATCCCAAGGTCCGCAAGATCAGCTTCACCGGGTCTACTGAGATCGGGCGCTTACTTATGCGCCAGTGCTCGGACCAGATCAAAAAAGTCAGCCTAGAGCTTGGCGGCAATGCACCCTTCATCGTCTTCGATGATGCCGATATCGATGCCGCGGTTGACGGTGCGATCCAGGCGAAGTACCGCAATGCCGGCCAGACCTGCGTTTCAGCGAACCGCCTTTACGTCCAGTCGCGCGTTCACGACGAGTTCGTCGAGAAATTCGTTGAACGGGCTCGCCAACTTCAAGTTGGTGACGGTTTCGCGCTCGGAGTGGACATAGGACCCCTCATCGACAAGAAGGCTTTGGCCAAGATTGAATCCCATATTGCCGATGCCGTAGCTAAAGGCGGCGCAATTCGATGCGGGGGCAAACGCATCGGCACGAATGGCACGTTTTTCCAACCAACGGTCCTGACCGGTGTCACCAGCGAGATGACCGTCGCGCGCGAAGAGACATTCGGGCCGCTCGCACCGATTATTCGCTTCAAAGATGCGGATCAGGTCGTGCGTGATGCCAATGAAACGATCTACGGCCTCGCGGCCTATTTTTATGCCTCTAACCTGAAGCGTGTCTGGCGTGTCGCCGAGGCCTTGGAATATGGAATGGTCGGGGTAAATACCGGCCGGATGTCTTCGGAAGCGGCGCCGTTCGGTGGGATAAAACAGTCCGGGATCGGGCGGGAGGGATCCCGCCATGGCCTCGAGGACTACCTCGAAATGAAATATCTCTGCATGGGCGGCATCTGAACATCGGCTTGAAGGGTTCACAGACGGGGTAACCTAGCGAGCGATCTCCAAATATGTGAATTGTAGGATCGATCGGGAACTGAGGGGCGGCTCCGTACCCGAGCAACACGCAATCCTGAGGAGCGCCTCTCGACGAGACAAGCGTCTGCATGTCGGCGAAGACGGCGCACAATGTACGGAGGATACGCTTGCGATTTAGTGGCCCTCGCCGACTATCTACAGGCGACGGGCTGTCGTTGCGCGGGTATGGTTGGTAGCTTGTGCACCATAGCTTCGTGAACGCTGGTATTCGTGGGCAGAATTTGACCTGCCATATTCCGATTGTCAGTAGCTCAGTTGTTCTTCGGCCGACGGCCCCGCCGGTACAGGCTCGGACAGAACCGAAGATACTATCAGGCAGGCATTCGCATTGTTGATCGGCGCACGATCCAGGGCGCCAGTTTGACCAAGCGGGTCGAACCGCATGACAGCCTTTGCCGGCTGGAGGACGGAAATGCCGATGCCGAAGAGGATGGTCAGCGCAGTCGAGCCCACACAGCATTTGCGGCACGAACAGCAAGGGCTGGGAAGCGATCGGCCGGCCGGTCCTCCAAGGCGCAGGTCAGGTTGTCGACGACGCGTTGGTTCAGGTCCGCTAATCTGGTCTCTATCGTTTGATAGCGGCTTCGGTCGCCAGCGGCAGCGAGTCAAGATATTTGGCATATCGGCTTTGATTGCCTCGCATTTAGTCAAGATTGGGTAGCTCACTGATGCATCTTTGGGCTCATAGTGCTTCCTCCTCATTAAGATGAGGATTGCCGGATTTGGCGTAGAACACCAACACGGGTCCGAGATCAAAGCGCGTCCCGGGCGCAAGGCGCTGGACGGACCGGGGCCATGTTTCGATTGAGACGCCATCGATGCCTCGCGCCAGCGTTCTGGCGAATCGGGGCATCAGCGGAGCGAGTGTCGGTGCCAGGATCGCAGCGGCCGCTGTCTGAAGAGCTAGCGAAGTCCGATTGCGGGCGGGATAGAAACGTCGCGCCGCCGCATAGTTTCGCGCCCGACGGTACATCACGCAATCCCGCACGAATTCGCAGACCCGAGTGGCCGCGCGCCGCACCGAGAAGCCTTCGTCCGAATATGCCCGCTCCATCGCCGCGCGATAGATCTCTATTCGAGCAAAGAAGGCGCGGTCGACTGGGCTCCAGTCGCCTGCATCGGGTACACGGCCGGCAAAATCCTGCTTGATTTCCTGGTCCAACGCATCAAGCCAGTTCAGCCAAATCCCTTGGAAGACCTCCTTCTCGGTGCGGCGCAGCCCGTCCAGCGTGAAATCCGTCCGCTCCCCTTCCGGGCGTGTCAGGCCCAAATGGAGGCGCACGACGTCGACTGTCTTTGGGCTCAGAACGTCCTTGCCCCAGACCGCGTGGCGGCAGCTGGTTGAAAACTTCTTGCCGTCGAGCAGGTAGAACTCGTTGACGTGATAGTGGATGCGCGGCGTCCAGTGGGAGAAGACCTCGGCGTAAAGAGCGGGGTAGAGTAGCGCGTGGAAGAACGAATTGTCGAAGCCGAAGAAATGGACAATCTGCCAATCGCTGCCGGGCACCTCCGCCTTCCAGTCGCGACCCAGCGAGCGGCCGAGCGCCTGGATGTTGTAAAGAAAACCGAAGGCCATCTCCGGCCAGACCCAGATCACTTGCCCCGGGAACCCTTCGGCCGGCAGGCCCCAGTCCGAGGGGTGGGTAATGGGGACTGAAAATTCGCCGCGTTGGCGTAGGCGCGCGAAGAGATCCAAGATGCGTAGCGGAACGCCTGATGCCCTTAGATGCCGGTCGATATTGTCGTAGCAGCGGTCCAGGGCAAGTTCCGGACGGCGGAGGGAGCCGACCAGCGGCGCTTCGGCAGACTGCCGTGACCGCGCTGCACCCAGGTCGTGGCAAAGGTTTGGGGCGCCGCATTCCTCGCAGATGTTGCCGGCGGCGGAGCCGCCGCAATCGGGACAGAGGCCTCTAACATCCGGCTCATAAAGATATTGGCCTGTCACAGCATCGAAAAGCGCAGGGCTCTGGCGCAGATCTACCGCCGTGCTGCTCAGAAGAGTTCGGAAACACGCAGCTTGAAATTCGCGGTAACCGTCATCGCCCATTGTGGCTTGGAAGCTGTGGACGTCACAATCGAGAAGTGAAAGCGTGGCGCGAATCTCATCGGAGTAGTAGCGCGCCACGTTTGCAGGCGTCCATTGATCGGTAGCGGCGCGTGTCGCGACGTAGCTCTGGTAATCGTCGCTTCCGGTCAGGTGATACGCCTCGACTCCTTTCATGCGCAGGAAACGGGTATAGACGTCGGCGCCGAAATAGGGGCCAGAAAGATGCCCCAGATGCAGATCGCCATTTGGCGTTGGCGGCGCGGAGAAGACGAAGGTCGGCCCGCGTGGAGCCGTGGTCTTTGCAGCGGCATCAAGGGCGGTCTCGCCGTCTCGCCAGTAGACATCGACGAAATCCAGGTCTTTGTTCCCGTCATTGCGCAGCACATGCGCTTCAAAAGGGTGGAACAGAACGACATCGCCAGCCTCGACCGAGATTTCCCCCCGGTCGGTCCTGACATTGCCCGATCCTGACAGGAACACGAACGCCTCGATTTCGTCGTGCCGATGGGGCTCGGATGTGACGCCGGGTCCAACCTTTCCGAACGAAAACCCCGTGCGAGCGCTGCCCGTTCCAAGCGTGGCCGTGTCGATACCGAACGCTCGCGACAGCTCCGTTCGAGAAAACGTGTATTTGCGCATGACAACGAACCTAAGCTGTTGAAGAGTGGGACGGACCTTCGGCTGCCAACGAACAGCCTCAAGTGCACTTCATGGAGAGAAACGGCAGTCCGACCCGTTGGCGGCCCGGCCAGGATAGTTCAGCTCTGGGCCGGGAGGCGGGCGACCAAAAGGGGGGCGCTAGTCGGGCTCCACGATCCACGTGCCGAAGCGCCTTAACGGGTTGCGGTCGATGCTTGCGAGCCCGCAAATCAGAACCCATACTCTCCCGCATTTTTGAGCGGTCGATCAGTTTCATGTGCATGCCTCCGCCTGGCTGCGTGAGCTCAATCGCGATAGAAGATCCCATTTGGGGGCTTGAGATTGTCGAGATCGGCCACTTTGCCCTCGGGCGGGTTAAGGGCGCGCTTAAGCACGTTATATTCAGCGCGGGTCGGCCCACCGGTTGAGGCACGCTGGAACACCAAGTAGAGTGTCCGCCGAGAACGATTGCTTTTGTTCGGTCGTGAGTAGTGCGGTGCGTAATCGTCGAAGATGAAGATGTCGCCAGCCTTCCATACTACGGGTTCCCAGGAGAACGTTTCGGCGACTTGAGGATAGATCACCCCACCGGCATCCATGGGAAAGACCCCCTTTTTGTGGTTGCCGGGGCTGAAGAAAAGCCCGCCGTTTTCCGGGTCGGAGTCGTCGATGCCTATGGCAACCACGGCATGGACCATCCGGTCGGGGAGTTTGTGTGGAATGTGATAAATGTCCTGATGCGGGAGATAGCCGCCGCTGTCGGGGTAGTGGAAAATCAGCAACTCCTTGAGCCTGCGCGAATCTTCTCCAAGCAAATCATCGACTGCTGACTTTATGCGCTGATCTTCTAAGAGCAAACGAAGCAATGGATCATGGAAGTCGAGAAAATTCTCGATCTTGGATATGATCTTTCGATTGTCCGTCGTCTTCTCGAACCACATGAGCCATTTATCATCGCTGACATCCCAGCGTGACACATCTTCGACAAAATTAGAGATATCTTCCTGAGCCGCTGGCGCAAAGAAGCTTTCGAGCCTGACGTATCCGTCTTTCTGCCACTTATCTCTTTGTGTATCAGTCAACATGCGAAAAAGCCTCCTGTTGGAAAGACTGGTTTGGTCGGACATCCCAGTTAGGCGGTCGGGCGCTGATCAAGTTGCAGGTCCACGGAGATGGACTCACGTGATGTGGGACGGCGATGCTAACTGCGTTCCGCTCCCGCGGATATTGTCCGCAGGAGCTCGGCGCGAGACTGCCTATGTCAGGCTCAGCCGGGTCCAAGGGTTCCGTAAACTGGGCCGGATCAATCGCTTCACGCGGTCCAACCACGACACGCATCGCTAAAGGCCCGCACCATCCGCTAACCGCCGACCCAGCCATGGCCGCCAAGACCACGGCGCTCTTTCGAGTGAGCGACTTGGTACGGCCTTGGCAACCGTAGGGGAAATGCACGCCCCCAGAATAATGCGATGCGCCGCTTGGTCCAAGGGCTTGGTCGGTCACGGTGATATCGGAGAAACCTCCGGTCTTCGCCGCAGCGGAGGCGGACATCATTCCTAGAATGCCACCGATGATCAAAAGTCTACGAGTCATATCCCGCTGCCCATTTCTTCGGCTGCGGCGTGGGGCCAGCTCTCGACCGAGGTATGGCTGATGAAGCCAGGATGCTCGGGGTTCGCGCATGGCGCGCGCCCAAGAAGGCTATCGAGGATGCGGCGCGCGCGCCAGGCAAGCAGGCTTAAGTTTGGATCGGCCAGGCCGCGCTGCCCGAGGCTCGCGTTTTGGACGAAGATGCGTCTGTCACACGGTCCGTCCCAACTCACCGAATAATCGTCACGAATAGCTAATTCATGGTCGATCTGCTCCAACCGATCTATGATCGGTTCCAACAAGCTTGGTACCGCGTTCTCGTAACCGGTGGCCAGCACGACGACATCAGCCGTGACTTCTTCGACCTCGTCCATGCCATGCTGCAGGGTCAGCCTGTGACCCGGTCCGGCGTTGATGCAGTGCGAGACGGTGCAGCCTGGCCGCAGTGTGATGTCGCATCGGTTTGGCTCGAAGAATGCGTGGCGGTACAGCGCCTGATAAATCGCGCGCAACGTGCTTTCCGAAATGCCGTCCGAGGCAAGTACGAAACGCCGCAGGAGCAGCTTACGCTGCGACTCGCTCATCGCCGCGAAACGATCCGAAAAGCAGGGCATGAACAACTCGTTTGTGAACGGGCTGTCGTCGAGAGGCAGGTAGTTCTCACGCTGCGAGACCCAAGTGATCGAGGCAGGCCGCCGTTCTTTCGGCAGGCCGACAAGGTGCAACATCACCTCGGCTCCCGACTGGCCTCCGCCGATCACGCAGACATGCTTTCTCCGTACCTCAGGATGGATGTGCAATAAAACAGATGAGTGGAACAGGTTGCGTCCAGTCCAGCCCTGAAACTGAGGCGGAATTTGCGCCTGCTTGCCAATGCCGACCACGACGTTTCTGGCGCCGAGAACCGCCTCATCCGTCCGCACCCGAAACTCGCCGTCAAAGCGGATTTCGTGCACGGTCTCGCCGCCACGGACAAGTGGGTTCCTGTGGAAGGCCCAGTTCAGGTACTGCTCAAACTCAGCTCTGAACACAGCCTCGAACTGTGCGTTCAGGAAGTGATACAGACGCCCGTTCTCGTGCAGGAAGTTTACGAAAGTGTAGGCTGATCGCGGATTCACCAGCGTGACCAGGTCCTTGAAGTGGCTGACCTGGAGTTCCGAGGAATCGAATGCACTGCCTGGATGCCAGCGGAAGTCGACCTGCCGATCCAGGAACAGTGCCCCTTGCCCAACTTGCTCGTGTATCTGACACGCAAGGCTCAAATTAGACGGCCCAGCACCGACCCCAACGCAAGATAACTCCACTTGCTTTCCTCCTATAGAGTCTTCCCAGTAGGCGGCTTGTTCGCGGCGAGTATCGCCCATAGCCATTGGGCCCCTCGCGGACGTTTTCGAGCCCCGGTCCCGACCGGATTTGCGAGAATTTGTCCAGCGCGTTCGGGTCGTCGAATGTAGACCCGAGCATTCCAGCGCGGTGACAATCGACGGGTCATGCCGGCGACGTGGGGCAACGACGTATGTCCTTTCCGCCCGTCTGGATGCCCGCCTCGCCGTCAAGCGAGACGCTTTCCAGGCCCATTAAGGTGTTTGAAGCCAGCGCAATCGCCCGCCTCGACCATGACGCGCCGGCCTTTCGGCGGCTTGATGGCAGGCGAGAGCGCGGTTTTCACTGCGGCGACGGCATTTTCAGTGCGCATGATCATGGAGACGTCTCGCTGATGCGTTCGCAGAATCCCATGCATGGGCCGTGCCAGAGAAGGAAAATTTTATAAACAAAGGGTTGGCGGGTTTGCGATCCTGTCGGAAATCCGACATTGAGCGGGACGCCTCACGGCGGCGCCCGATTTGCACGTCGATGTCGCCTTTTTCCGAATAGCTAATCGGGCACCTTCTGCACCAGAATACTTCTCTTATGGAGACCAGCACGAAGTCTTCATGAACGGACAGTGCAGAAACTGGTGTCTCTGCCGACAGATCGCGATATGCCTTCGCCCATCGAGGTCGGCAGTTGCAAGAGCTGCCAGATTGGGCACTGGCTCGATCCCGACATCCTCGGAGGCCGCGATCATGAAGAGTGACGCAATCTCATGTCCGCCGAGACGCGTCATGGGGAAGCAATTCTCTATGTTGGTGTCGGATCGATGCTCTTGATGAGATGGTTGCGAATTGGCGCATGCCCAGACCTGAGCGCATCAATGATTGCGCGATCTGGGACCTTCACCAACCGGATTGTCGAATCTCCGTAAAGATTGCCGGAAGGGAATTGCATTATGACCACTCTGCCGGTTCCAAAAGCACGTGCGCCATTCGGTCCCTGCGACGCAATCCAGCCGGAGGGATGAGGCCGCAAAGCAGTCTTTTGCGCCGGCCGGTGGGTCAGGACGGAGCCATCGTAAACGCAGCTATTCGATGATCGCCGCCGCGGAGTCTTCAGGCTGTGCCGCGCCCGACACCGGCGACGTAGTGGTCGTCGATGGCCCCGTCGCCGATGTCGATCCGAAGCTCGGGCAGTTTCGCGGTGAGCTTCACTGCTTATTCCGCAGTGCCCACCGAGTGGCACAGGAGGTTCTATCAGGCGGTCACGGCTGCGCTCGTTGTCGAATCTTCGACGATGTCGGACATGAGACACAGCGCCATCAGGGTGATCGCATTGTTATGAAATGATTTTTTCGTTTGGCACGACACATGCAGCGCAGTCCGCAAAACGCACTGCGGCACGGAAAGAGGAGAATCATCCCATGATCATGCGCGCCGAACATGCGGTCGCAGCCGCGAAGCAAACTGGGCACGAGCGCTCCGCCAATATCAAGCAATTCGAGCAAGATTTTTCGTAATTCAGTCCACATTTCTGAAGAGTAAGGAGAGAACATCATGGCGAGAAACCAAGTGCGCGCGGCGCGGGGAGTAACAGCGGCCGTTGTCCTCATTGTGATGGGACAGCAAGGCGTCGCGGCGGACCTTGCGCAAGCGGCGAGCGTCCCGCAGGCGGGAGCCTCGGTCACGGAAGCGCCAAGCCCTTGGCAGATCCGCCTGCGTGCGTTGGGGATTGTCACTCAGGATTCGGGCTACGTCAATGCAGTGCCCGGCTCCGATCTTTCTTATTCAAACATGGTGACGCCGGAACTCGATATCTCCTATTTCTTCACGGACAACATCGCCACGGAGCTCATACTCGGCACCACCTACGCCAACATCGACGGCCAAGGAACGATCGGCGGGCTTGGTAAAATCGGCAAGGTTTGGCTGCTGCCGCCTACGCTCACATTGCAGTATCATTTTACCGATCTCGGCGCTTTCAAGCCCTATGTCGGCGCCGGCGTGAACTACACGATATTCTATAACCAGGATGCCGGCAGCGCCGATGCTCTCAAGGTTAAGAACACGTTCGGCACCGCGCTGCAGGTCGGATTCGACTACATGGTGGATCAGCATTGGGGGGTCAACTTCGATGTGAAGAAGCTTTTCCTCAAGCCAGACTTCGACGTCACGGTCGACGGCGCGAAGCTGACGGGGAAGGCTGCGCTCGATCCGTGGTTGATAGGCGCAGGCGTCACCTACCGTTTCTGATATCAAGGCGACGCGGCTTGCTGACAGCCGATCTGAAATCAAGGGCGCCTCGTGCGCCCTTATACCCCTCGAAGGCCGTGACGCTCAGGACAGGTGAGATTGGAGAGACGTGTCTTCACTTCCAGTGCAGCAACACTCAGCGGCAGCACCAACAAGCTCGATCCGATTGGTATCGGCGCCGGTTGATAGTGAAGATTGGCTCAGCACTGATCGGCGATCCAGAAACCGGAGAAATACGCGGTTCTTGGCTTGAAGCACTAATAGAGGATGTCGTCCGATTTTTCGCACGCGGGTAGCAGGTGATCATCGTCACGTCTGGTTCTGTCGCGGTCGGCTCAAGTCACTTCAACCATCTGGACAGATCTCTGCGAGTTGAGGAGAAACAAACGGCCGGCGCTATCGGTCAGGTTCAACTCATGCGTGCCTATGAACAGAGTTTAAAACGCCCTAGTTTTGGCGTCGGGCAAATACTATTGACCCGCGAAGATATAAATGATCAGCATCTCCGCCTCAATGCGGTTTCAACCCTTCAACGACTTCTCAAAGTTGGCGCCGTACCCATTATCAACGAGAACGACACGACCGCAACGGCGGTCGCACGCACTCGGACATGCCGGCGCCGGGCCAAATCCAGATGCATGGAAGGTTGCTTGTGCCGCGACTTTCTCACCGCCCTCTTACGAGCAAGATTGACTGACGGCAGCGCCCGATTCAAGTATCTGCGGCTGCGGGTGGCGGGCATGTTTCAGGGGCTTCGGTTCAAAGTCGTCGTCGCACATCAACGGTCGGCCCACACCTTGAAATCGAGTCATTCCTCGGATGCAACTCGACCAGTCCGCGGTGAGTTGAGTTTTCCGCGGCGCACACCGAGTTCGCACAGGGAACCGACAGGCAGTCACGGTAGGACTCGGTGTCGGATCTTCGACGATGTCGGATGATACAGTGCCATCGGAATGATCGCACTGTTCTGAAAGGTCCTAGTTGGCACGACCCATGCTCAGGCTATCGCCAAACGCGCTGCGGCACAGACTGAGGAGAAATCATCCATGATCACGCTCGCCAAACATGCGGTCGCCACCGCGAAAACTGAGCTTTCCCGAGCCGAAGGAGAACCTTGCGTTTGTCTACGGCTATGGGGTCTAGGCTGGGCCCTGTGTCGGTGAGCGCGGCCTCCAGCATGCGCGCCTCAGCCGTCAGGCACCTTATTGCTCTTTCTGCCCGTTCGCTTGGATTTCTTAAAGACGTGACCTTGCACGACACGGGATATGTCGATGCGGTTCTTGTGCATGGCCGGTTCGATTTCGAGTGCTACACGGAAGATCTGTTTCATAAGCTCGCCTTGGCCTTCCCTCCCAGCTTGTGCACGGCACTACCGTTACGCCGTGCCGAATTTCTGGCCGGTCGCGCGATGGCGGACGCGGCGTTGCAGGCGCTGGGCAAACTTACTACTGAGATTCCCATCGGTCCCGACCGCGCCCCAGTCTGGCCAAAAGGCTCAGTTGGTTCAATCACCCATGCGCGGGGGCATTGCGCCTGTTTCGCCAAAGGCGATCCAGGCTGGCAAGCCGGTGTCGACATCGAGGCAATAGCCAGCGCCACGCGCTGGAATCGATCCTGAGCATGACGGCTAACCAGCGTGAACGTGCCTTGATT
The DNA here is from genome assembly GCF_000502215.1 of Mesorhizobium sp. L103C105A0. NCBI lineage: Bacteria > Pseudomonadati > Pseudomonadota > Alphaproteobacteria > Hyphomicrobiales > Phyllobacteriaceae > Mesorhizobium > Mesorhizobium sp. L103C105A0. Next base: position 74,478 of record NZ_AYXF01000019.1, read on the forward strand.
GCACGACAGACGGCGCTCCCTCCAGATCGGCTGGCAACGCTGCTCTTTTCGGCAAAGGAGACACTTTTCAAAGGACTCTACCCGGTGGTGCGGCGCTTTTTTGGGTTCGACTGTGCTGAACTACGGACGCCCCCTGCGAACCGATGCTTGCGGCTGCACCTAACACAAACCCTTTGCAGGGAATTACCTGCGGGCGAATCCTATGACATCCGCTTTAATACCACCGCCGACTGGGTATTGACTTGGCTAGCCGTGCATCGGTTACTGAGGCAAGCCTGATTACCCGAGCCGCATATAAAATATAGCGGTCTGCCCTTTCACAGCCGGTTCCGTCCGGCGGATCCTCGTCGCGCGCTCGTGAGGCGTCAGCTTTTGCAAACTATGCGCGTCGTCAGCGCCTTGCGCTGCTCAGACACACACGCCACTTGCTCGAACATTTCCTTGCCCGGGCGGACGAGGCTGTCGCGACCGGCCTCGGCTCGAAACGCCCAGATCCCGGTATCGGTCACCGTCCCTCGGCCGAAAAGATGAAGCTGAACTGATGACGGTCGCTGGTCGTGCCATCCTCCGGATCATAAAGTTCCCCTGGCTTGCTATCGAATGCCAGCGCGCTGGATATAGCGCAGATGAGCGCGCGCCGACTGAAGTCCCTTTCCATCCAGCTTGACGACACGGGACTTGATGACGAGGCGCGGCTGGAAGGCGGCGAAGCGGTCACGCGACGCAAGCTCGCTGCAGACGCCGGCACCGCGCCCGATCCCGGTGCCATGGAAGGTTCCCTTGCCGCGACTTTCCCAACCACGAGCAAGATTGGCTGACGGCAGCGATCGAGGTATTTCCGGCCGCGGGTGACGCGCATTTTTGGGGGGCTTCGGTTCAAAGTCTTCGTCGCGCATCAACGGCCGGCCCCCCCCACAACTTGAACTCGAGTCATTCCTCGAGTTGGCAGCTCGACTGGTCCGCGGAAATCGGCGCCATATAATCCGGTGGTTGTGCGCCATCTGGCGCCTTGGCGGCCCTACAGTTGCTCTCATTGTGAGATCATCGACGATGTCGGACATGAGACCCAGCGCTCTGATCGGTTGTTCTGAAACGATTTCCCGGTTGGTGCCCCACCCCGCGGACGCGCTGATCGGCATCTCGCTTTCCTCCTTCATCGCCGGCGAGCGCAGTTTTGCTACCCTCTTTGAACCAGGCGACAGGCGCTCCCTGCAGTCATTCTTCTGGAATAACGGGAAGCTCATTATCTCCTACCTCGTCAACCTCGTTCCGCGTTTCGAGACGTTCACCCCCGACCGCCAGGAATGGACGCGCCGAGCGCTGTACAGCGTGCCCACCGAGGTGACTGTTCACCTCCGGTCGCTCGATGCGGAACATCACGAGACCAATGGAGAGGTTCTCATTTCGGATCAGGACCCGATCACGCCGCCGCAGCTTTTCCTATTAGACCTCAATGCCGGCCGCCTCTCGGCGCTCCAGTAATCGTGAAGCGCAACCCGGAGAATTTCGACGCGTCCCGGCTGGTGGTCACGCACCACGAGGCAGTCTCGACCGATGGGGAGATGATCCCCTATACGCAGGTCGGTCCGGCGAACGGGAACGGGGATGCCCCGGTTCACCTCACCGCCTACGGCGGGTACGGCATATCGCTCCTGCCCCACTACAACTCTCCCTCGGCAAGCTGTGGTGACCTGCCACGGAATTTTCATCTAGCGGCAATTAGAGCCTCGGCGGGTTTTGATCCGATACCATTCTTTGGACCGCCGGAAGGTGGAGTTTTCCGGCTGTTTCACGATGGCGGGCTGACGGCGCCATCGGGATTGATCAACGAGATCGGAACCTTGTGCCCGATTGCCCGGCTTGCCGCGGCGGGCGACCAGTTCCGTCAGTTCGCGCGCGACACGCCGGCCTGAGATCGAGGTGTCTGGGATCGCCGCCAGGCATTCGCGTGTCACGTCGTCGACGATGTTGAGCACGCGGAAGCGCCGGCCGCAGGCGAACTGGTCGTGGACGAAATCCAGCGACCAGCGGGCGTTCGGCCTTGCCTCGACCAGGATCGGTGCGCGGGTGCCAACCGCGCGTCGTCGTGACCGTCGCTTGCGAACCGTCAGCCCTTCCTCGCGATAGAGCCGATAGATGCGGTTGATCCCCGACGGCTCACCAGGATCGTCAACGGTCACCCCCAACAGCGAACCGCCCAGGTCAATGGAAGGCTGGAAAGAGCGTAGACCCACGTCCCTGCAGCGTCTCCCGATTAACTCGCCTCAGACTCGCTGCCCCCACATCTTCCAGCCTCCGAATGGCGCACAGTCTCGAGCAGCGCCATTCGACATCCCGTGTAGGGTTTGTCGGGTCCGCTACTTACGCTCTGTTTATCCAATCTCCTGTTTGGCCTCCGACCAAAAAGCTGAAAAGCAATCACAAATTTCTTCCTCGGCTCGATCAGTGAAATGGGCACGATTTTTGAAACCCTTCGGTGTGAGGGGGTGAGAACTGCCGACCGGCAGCGGCGAGGGAAGGAAGGAAATCTACATGTCATGTCTGTGCAGCTCGCTTTCTGCAGCAGGGGAGCATCGGCAAATACACCACCTCGCAAATAGCCTTGGAGCCGTTTGGGATTTTGAGAACTCCAAAAAAGCGAAAAAATTTTTGTATATCACTCCCAAAGTAAAGCATCGCTCTGCAGTACTCAGCCTTTAAGGAAGAAACCGGCCATGTCAACTCCACACATAAACAAGAGTCTATCTATTCTGACAGACGATGTCGCCTGCGCAAAGCAACTCAATGCCCGCAACGTAAGAGTGCTCAACACGGGTGGCGATAGGGGGCGTGGCGTTTTCGCTGCTCGCGATTTCCTCCCGGGGGAGATTGTTGTCATTGGGCTGATTGACCGCATGGAAAAGGATCGAACGACGAACTCGTTTCAATTGGACTGGAATGTCCATGCTCTCTTTCAGGAGCCGGCTGTCATTGTGAATCATTCTTGTGATCCAAATTTGGCGATTGTGCCCAATCGCTTCGGAGCCTATGACTTTGTTTGTATTGAGCAGATATCTTCTGGTGGCGAAGTAACCTGGAACTACGCTACCTCGGAGTTCGAGTGCATTGGGGTATCGGTATGTCTTTGTTCATCGGAAAATTGCCAGGGTTCGGCCGGAGGCTTCTCCAAATTGCCTCGCGATCATCCGATGCTCGTGTCGGGATTCTACGCACCATACCTGAAGAAAACCTTGGGTTTCCAAGAAAGGTAGAGGTGTTTTCAAAGTTTGTCGGTTCATAGCACTTAGAATTGTCCCGTCCATACCGAAGGACCAAAAGGGCGGGCTAGCAATGTCACCGTTTTGCACGATATTGTCGACTCAAAAGGATGCAGACAGTTTCGTGAATCCCGTCTCTGCCGCTCCGCGTCCAAGGCCGTCAAGCGGACGAGCGTGCATACGCTGCGCCACGGTTTGCGACCCACATGCTTGAGTGAGGTACGGATATCCGAATAATCCAGCGTGCTGCCGGGGACACAACAACCTCTCGACGACGGCGCGCCACACAATGTTGCAACAACCAGGATCGCCAGGCCGCAGAGCCCGCTGGACCGCCTGACGCGGAGGCGGTGCCAACCGCCTGAGCCCAGCGATGCGCCCCGTGCTGGAGGTGGGCTATATCTTCCGTCGCCATGATCATGCCCATCGTGCTGCCCATGATGGCCATCTTGGCCGCCTCGAGCGCCGCGTCATGTCCGCGATCAAACTCTGCCGGACTGCCGCCAAGGGTCGGAGCGCGCGGGCGAACGCCATCGGACGAGTTTGGTTGCGCTGGCCAGGATGGGCGGGCATCGCAAGCGATTGCTGGAGCCGCTTCCTGCGTCATCATGGAGCGGATCAACCACGGCTGAGCACAGGGGACAGAGAAATAACGCAACGCAGGAATCCGGAGAGTTTACTACCCGGCACATGCCGGGCTCGTCCCGGCCTTTTCGCCACCATCATCAACTGACGATGGCGGCTTTCGCGAGCCGCAGCCGGACCGGCTTCGTTGTGAAGAACTCCCATGTCGCCGGCCAGGAATTCACTCGGAAAGCGGAACAGATGGCGCAGCCACCTTGCAATCGCAAATGGCGAGTCCGCCGCTGCATGACGGACCGGAACGGCAACAGGGTCAAGCCAGGTGGCGTGGAGAGGACAATGATGACGAGGATGGCGATAACGCAACCGGTCATGATAGCCATCTGCTCGTAATGCACATTGGCAAAAAATGTCAGGTTCTACGACCGGCCATCTTGGGGCACTGTGAAGTTTTTAGACGCATAATCAATGCATGCTACTGCGCCGAGCGCGCTTGGCACGGCTCTTGCTTTGCGAGACTCGGCAATACCCAGTTAGGGCTCAGGCACACGCGCAAGACGAGCGATGTTCTCCTTTCCTTGAACCGGGTACCTCGTCTTAAGGGGGAAAACAAGCTCGGGCGTAAAGTCGCGCAACCTTTGGCAATAGCTTTGGAGAGCAACATGGTATTGCAGATGGGGTCACCGGCTCCTTCGATCAAAGTGGACCACTGGCTGCGTGGTGAGCCCCTCACGAACCTCCAGCCCGGCAAAGTGTACATCGTCGAATTTTGGGCAACTTGGTGCGGACGATGTGTGGCGGAGATGCTCCATCTGGTGCAACTGCAGGAGACATACAAGGACAGCGGACTTGAGGTCGTCGGGATCGCGGCTGATGAAGACGCTCCAACCGCGGTTGAGGCCCGAACCAGGTTGGACGCGTGGTTGACCGAAAAGTGTCCGGATCTGAATCATCGGATTGCGTTCGACGTCACAGGCGAAATGAAGAAGCTTTGGAGGGAACCCAGCTTTTCTGTCGGGATTCCGACCTCGTTCGTGGTCGACCGAGACGGCCACATCGCCTTTATCGGTCATCCGAGCCAACTCGATGAGGTTTTGCCGAAAGTGCTCAACGGCAGCTGGCGCACCAGCAACAAAGCGAAAGCCGCCGATCAGGAGCGGATCGCCACAAGCGAACCCCTGGCGCGCGAACAAGCGTTGAAGAAGCCGATCAATGAGAGATTTTGGGCGGCGGTGGGGAAACAGGACTGGAAGACGGCATCCTCGACATTGGAAGAGGGCATCGCCTTGATGCCGGACGACCTCAATTTCCGCCGGGCTCATGCGCATCTGGTGCTTCACAGAATGCACAACATGCGGACCGGCTTGCCCGTCATACGCCAGTTGGTTCGCGACGCGATCGACAGAAACTCCGAGGATTGGATACTTGCAGCGCTAGACCAACTCTTCCATCCAGCGCATGACCATTCGCACATTCCATCTGCTGAGCGTTTCGCGATGGGCAAGGAGCTGTCCGAACGCATCCTGGCACTGAATCCCCCGCAAGGCCCCAAGTACCGGTCTTACCCGGCGGTCGCTCGGTACTATCACGAGAGCGGCAACAAAGATCGCGCGATCGAGTTGGTCGAACTGGCACTGACGTCGCTGGACGGTCCGGAGCCTGTTCCGGACGAACTGAAACAGCACCTTCTACCAGGCCTGCTGCAGGCCCTGGCCAACTACAAGGGTGAGAAGGTTTGCTACGGCACGCTCTGTGCGGCTCCGCAAAGCAATTTCCCGGCGGTGCCAAAGCGCGCTCGGCCGGCGAGAAAACATAAAAAGATCCCATGAGGCGACGGGCGGCGGAACTCAGGTAAGGTTTCGGGGTCCGACATCCTAACGTCTCATGAATCTCTCATCCGTTGCTCTGCCGCCCGTCGACGAGAAGACTGCCACAATTTTCATGGCGCTGGAATTGAGCAAGTCGACCTGGCTTGTGGCCCTGCACTCGCCGACGGTCGACAAGATCAGCCTGCATCGCCTGCAAGGAGGTGACACCGAAGGGCTTATGGCTCTCATTGAACACCGGCGCGAACAGGCGCAGGCCGCCTTGACGCGTCCGGTTCGGGTAATGTCGTGCTACGAGGCCGGCTACGACGGTTTCTGGCTGCATCGTTTCCTGTGCGACCGCGGCATCGACAATCAGGTTCTGGACGCGGCCAGCATCCTGGTCGACCGCCGGTCACGCCGCGCCAAGACGGACCGCCTCGATGCGGCGGCGCTGCTGCGCACGCTGATGGCGCTGGAACGTGGCGAGCCGAGGGTCTGCCGGGTTGTGCGCGTGCCGAGCCTCGAGCAGGAGAACGATCGCCGTCGCAGCCGGGAACGGGCTCGGCTCGTCAACGATCGCGGCCAGCATTCGAGCCGCGTCAAGGGGCTCTTGATGACCCAGGGCATCCGCGACTTCAAGCCAGCCAGACGGGACTGGCGTGAGCAGCTCGAGACGCTGCGCACGGCTGACGGGCGGGATCTGCCGCCCTGCCTGAAGAACGAGATCAAGCGCGAGTGCCGCCGCTTGTGGCAAGTAATCGAGATGATCATGGAGGTCGAGGCTGAGCAGCGTCAGGCCGCCGAGACCACAGCTCCCGGGATCGCCCAACTGAGTCATCTGCGTGGCATCGGCCTGACTATCGCAAGCGTAATGACGAACGAGGTGTTCTTCCGCGATTTCCAGAACCGGCGTGAGGTCGCCGGTTATCTCGGTCTTGCATCCAGCCCTTGGAGCAGCGGCGCGGTCAGCCGCGACCAAGGCATCCAGAGATCGGGCAATCCGCGAGCGCGACGAACCGCCATTGAACTCGCCTGGCTGTGGCTGCGCCATCAGCCCGATAGCGGTCTCGCGCGCTGGTTTCACGAGCGCGTCGCCACCGGCAAAGGACGCATCCGCCGCACCATGATCGTCGCCTTGGCGCGCAAGCTGATAATCGCCTTGTGGCGGTATCTGACCCAGGGCCTGCTGCCGGAGGGCGCCATGACCAAGGCCTGACGAAAGAGTTCGACGCGAGGGCGGCCAACGTCACTTGCGACGAAGCGGGATGGATGTGGACCGGCGCCCCCCAGGGCTGTTAACGCCGTCAAAAAGATGGGTCCCATCCTTCCCGGCCTCGCCAAACTTGCCCGTGCATGCGGGATATGGGTGCAGGCTCCACCCGAGCCGACCGGATATGAGGTGATGTGGACTTGTTCCGCAATTCGCCGCGAGGCCGATCCCGACTACGTTCGAAAGTGACTAAGCCGTCACCACTACCATTGACACGATGTGCCTCATATGAGGGGGGATGATGGTCGGAATGTTGACTGGCCAATCTGTCCATTTCCCTGGTGTGGCCGCAGGAGCCGATCGAACAGGCGCCGCGCTTCGGAAGGGGGACAGGTTATGGGTGCCAGTGAGCCGGGCATGAGCACCCAGACGACGACGTCCGCAGCTTCCTTCGAGCGAAGTCTTGGCGCCACCTCCTCCAGCCGCTTTGCTCGGGCGGCGATGGCCTCCTGCGTCTCAAAGCCAAGCGGCCGCGAGCAGGCGTCGAGGCATGTCAAGCTCAGCATCGGCGCGAGGTCTTCCTCGGCTAGGCTCGAGATAACCGATCCGGACGTGCGTGCCGCAGCAATCGCTGACCGCGCCTCGTCGCGCGTCGCATCGATTGTGCTCAGTCACGAGATCGACACCGTGAGCGCTGGCAGGCGAATCGAAGTCAAGCTCTGCCGCACGCGGCGCGATGCACCGGTGGTCCTGCTCGATTTCATTTTGATGGCGCTAAAACTGAGGGATTTCGAGCAATCTGGGGAACGCAGGGTGCCGACACCAGCTGTCGGTTTTGTCGAGTCCGTGACAAGGGTTGCGGTCGGCTTCGCTGCTGGTGCATTCTCATTTAAGGCTTTGAATATGTGTACAACGTCTTTTCTGACGCTACCCTTCTCAATTGGCACAACTTTTGCTTTCCTTGGAGCTAGGCAGTAGGAACTGCCGGCGACAGATGGCAGAAAGCGCCCCCGCGGATTTGCCAGAACTCGGCCAGCGGAAGCTGATGGAAGAGAAGATGGCGAAACTCAGGCCCCCGCCACGCAGCTTTGGGAGAATTCACTGCGCAATGCGCTCGCGGTTGGCACACCGCCTGTTCGCCGAGGGTCTTCTAGAGCGAGATCAATTATTGTGGGCGCGTGATCGCCAGCCTGGTCCCGTCCCAAGACAGCGCTCGCGTCGCTGACGCAGTGGATGGGCCGCGACCACGTGGGAGAAGATGCGGGTCAACATGGTTTGCCGCAACGAACCGATACCCCGATGCTGCGCACCGGCTTCGCCGTACGCGAACTGGACCCGAACACGGCGATGGCCGACGTTGACGACTTGGTGCCGCTTGGTTGCGTCGCGGGGCTGAAAGACATCGCCGATGTCTTGCTGTGTTGGCGTCCAATACCGCGCGTTACTTGTGGTTCCCGAGGTGAACGGCTGAAGACTGTAGCATGCTTTCTATCTCACATTTGCGACGGCGTAAAAGTACCCCCGCGGTTAATTTCGGTGTGAAGCGCAAACAGCCCTTCTTTGATCGACGCGTCATTGAATCGTTAGCAACAGCGCAGGAGACCAGCAATGCCCCTTATGGAACGGCCAGCTAATAGTAGGTTCGACTTGACCGGGAAAACTGCTTTGATAACCGGAGGAGGGCGCGGCATCGGTTTGCAGATCGCCCTTACCTTGCAACAAGCCGGTGCCGGTATAATCCTTACTGGCACTGACGGAATCCGAGTGGCGGAGGCTGCAGATCAGTTCCCGATCAAACCGCAAGTCTATCAACTCGATGTGATGGATTCAATGGCTGTTCGCGATCTCGCCGGTAGAATCGACCTTTGCCCCGACATCCTTGTCAACAACGCTGGCGTATCTCGTGCCGCGCCGACCAATCATACCACCGATGAGGATTGGCGGGCGGTCCTCTCCGTCAATTTGGACGGCGTCTTCTACTGCAGCCGCACGTTCGGCTCACTAATGGCGGAGCGCGGTTCCGGGGCGATTATAAATATCAGTTCAATATGCGGGGAGATCGTTACCCGACAACAATCCGTTGTCACGGCCTACAATGCAAGCAAGGCCGGAGTGAACATGGTGACCAAGACACTTGCGTGCGAGTGGGCAAGATCTGGTGTCCGTGTGAACGCAGTTGCTCCTGGGTTCATCCACTCTGATATGACCGGCAAGTATCCTGAAGAAGTGATAAACGCATGGTGTGACCTAACACCGCTGCGCCGCTTCGGCCAGCCCCATGAGGTGGCATCTGCGGTCCATTTTCTGGCGAGCGATGCGTCAAGCTATATTACGGGAACGGTACTGGTGGTGGATGGAGGTTATACCTGCTGGTAACATCCCTCTGGCTGGCGTCGAGATCCTCTCGAGGCCAACCGTTTAAGTTGAGAGGCAAGCAGAGAGAATGCACGATCAAGAACTTCCCTGCATTCAGTATCTTCCGCTTAACGTCGGGTCCAATGAGCATCAGAAAATCCTCAGACGAGCCCTATCCTCGGCCATCGTTGACGGATGAATGCCGCGCACGTCGAAGCCGCGAGCCTGCAGTGCCGCGGCCAGCCCTATCGCGCGTGAATTGTTGCCGACGAGGGGACCACAGCGAAATCTCGAGTTCGCGACATGGGGTTTGACCGACATGGGCCCATTGGCGCATCGATGTGATGGTCTCGGAAGCTGCGAGGAATTTCTACCAGGCGTCGCGGGCCGCATCGATGATATCGTCATAGCTGTCGAAGACACGATTGTAGAGCCAGTTCTGGCGCATATGTACTGCCAGACGTTCTCGACCGGATTCAGCTCCGGCGCGCGCGGCGGCAGAATGATCGGGGTGATGTTGTCCGGTATGCTGAGGTTTGCGGTGGTGTGCCATCCGGTGCGATCCATGACGAGTACGGCATGGGCGCCCTTTTCGACATCGCGGCTGATCTCGTTGATATGGAGTTGCATGGCCTCGGTATCGGCAAACGGCAGTGCGAGAGCCGGCCCGGTACCACGTGCTGGGCAGATGGCGCCGAACAGGTAGGCGCTCTTCTAGCGCTGGTCGGCCGGCTGTTGCGGCCGCGTGCCGCGTCTGGCCCACTGCCGTACAATCTTCTGGCCGATCCTTGCTTCGTCCTGGAACCAGATCTCCACCTTCGTGCGCGGCGGCAAGTCGCAAAGATGCGCCTTCCGCGTGCGAGGCCAGTTTTTTGAATTCCTCGATGGTATGGGCATCCTGCGCCCGATGACGCGGTCGCACACTCATGTGGGGGAAGCCGAGCTTGTGCAGCAGCTTCCCGATATAGCGCGTGTCAACGGACTGTCAGGAATTCTGTGCGCGAGGCCATGATGATGGAAAGGAGAGAATCATCACATGGCTATCGAGAAGGACCTTCTGGACCAACTGCTTGCCGGCCGCGATCCGAATGAGGTGTTTGCCAAGGACGGATTGCTCGACGACCTGAAGAAGGCGCTTTCGGAACGGATTCAGAACGCTGAACTCGACGAGCACCTTGAGGACGAACGCACCGACGGCAGCGTCAATCGCCGCACGGCCATTTGGGGAAGTCGGTGCTGACGGGCACGT
>NZ_AYXF01000020.1:0-49493 GCF_000502215.1 Mesorhizobium sp. L103C105A0
CTCCAGCAATGAAGAGACTGATCTCCCCCCTTGCGGGGGAGATGGCCGGCTGGCCAGAGGGGGGTGCTGTCCCGCTGACTTCAAAAGATCCAACACTGTCGGGGTGCGGCGTAGGAGCTGCTAATTATACAGCCGCATTGAAAATCGCAGCGAGGCCGGCAGCGGGTTCCACCAGCCGGTGCGCAGGCCGGCGGTGCGCAGGCCGGCGGCTGTCCAGGTGTTACAGCCGACAAGCGCGTTGAATTGGCCGTTCGCCTCGAAGAAGCGGTCGAAGCTGGAATAGGCGGCGTTCTCGATGACGACCGGACCATGCGGCCCTTGCTGGAAACTCGCGTCGATATAGTTGAGCAGCGCTGCAAAACGTTCCTCATCGATGTCGAAACCGGTGACAGCAGGGTGCGGCTCGGCGATGGTCCCGGCGATATCGACATGCATGACCGAGGCGTCCAGTGTCAGCGCCTTGAGGACGGGCACTGCTTTCAGCTGCGACCAGCTCGGCGTCTCCAGATAGAAGGCCCGGCCGCCCCAGCCAAAGACGATGTAGCGCACTTCCGGGGCGTCGACAGGGATGCCGGCAGCGACCAGGAAATGGAAGCGCCGGCGCACCTCGTCATCGACGGGAATGGCGATGTCGGTGTGGATCGGATTCTCCAGCACCAGAATATGGCGCGTGCCCTCACCCGCCGCTGACGCCGGCCACAGCGGACGCGGCACCAGCGTGCCGAGCGTGGCAGCGAGCGCGACCACGATAATCAGCATGGCCACGAAACGCAGGGCTTTTCTCATGCGGCGCCGGCTTTGTGTTTCAATGGAGAAGATCAACCCCGACCCCAGATAGCAAAAGAGCCCGGCCGCATTACGGCCGGGCTCTTTTGGTTCGCATGAAAATGCTCAGTGCAGGATCTGCGACAGAAACAGCTTGGTGCGCTCGTGGCGCGGATGGTCGAAGAACTCGGCCGGCGTGTTCTGTTCGACGATCTGGCCCTGATCCATGAAGATCACCCGGTTGGCGACCTTTCGGGCAAAGCCCATTTCGTGGGTGACGCACAGCATGGTCATGCCTTCCTCGGCCAGGCCCACCATCGTCTCCAGCACTTCCTTGATCATTTCTGGATCGAGCGCCGAGGTCGGCTCATCGAACAGCATGATGCGCGGGTTCATGCACAGCGAACGCGCGATCGCCACGCGCTGCTGCTGGCCGCCCGACAGCTGGCCCGGATATTTGTTGGCCTGTTCGGGGATCTTGACGCGCTTGAGGAAGTGCATGGCGATTTCCTCGGCCTGCTTCTTCGGCGTCTTGCGCACCCAGATCGGTGCCAATGTGCAGTTCTCCAGGATGGTCAGATGCGGGAACAGGTTGAAGTGCTGGAACACCATGCCGACCTCGCGGCGCACCTCGTCGATCTTCTTGAGATCGTTGGTGAGTTCCTTGCCGTCGACGATGATCTTGCCCTTCTGGTGCTCTTCCAGCCGGTTGATGCAGCGGATCATGGTCGATTTGCCCGAGCCCGAAGGACCGCAGATGACGATGCGCTCGCCGCGCATCACCTTGAGGTTGATGTCCTTCAGCACATGGAACTCGCCATACCATTTGTGCATGCCGATGATGTCGATTGCGACATCGGTGGTCGAGATGTGCATCTTCTTGGCATCGACCTTGATCTCTTCGGCGCTGACGGCGTTTTCTATGACCATGGCAGGTTCCCCTTTTTGTTCTGTCTTTTAGCTATGATGCATGTCGTTGTCCCAAAACCGCTAAACACTTTTGGGCGACATGCATCAACGTTTGTGGCCGGTGTCGAGCCGGCGTTCCGTGTACATCGAATAGCGCGACATGCCGAAGCAGAACAGCCAGAAGACGAAGGCTGCAAAGATGAGGCCGGATCTCGCGGTCTGTGGCGTCGCCCAATTGGCGTCCGAGAAGTTCTGCTTGACGACGCCAAGCAGGTCAAACATCGAGATGATGATGACGAGGCTTGTGTCCTTGAACATACCGATGAAGGTATTGACGATGCCGGGGATGACCAGCTTCAGTGCCTGCGGCAGCACGATCAGCACCATCTTCTGCCAGTAGCCCAGGCCAAGCGAATCCGCCCCCTCATACTGGCCCTTGGGGATCGCCTGCAGGCCGCCGCGCACCACTTCCGCCATATAGGCGGCGGCAAACAGCGAGACGCCGATCAGCGCCCTGAGATATTTGTCGAACGAAACACCGGCGGGCAGAAACAGCGGCAGCATGACGCTGGCAAAGAACAGAACGGTGATCAGCGGGATGCCGCGAACGAACTCGATGAAGACCACGCACAGTGTCTTGACGATCGGCATCTTGGAGCGCCGGCCGAGCGCCAGCACGATGCCCATCGGCAGCGACACGGCAATGCCGACAAAGGACAGGCTCAGTGTCACCAGCAGCCCGCCCCATAGCTGGGTCTCCACTTGCGGCAGGCCGAAGATGCCGCCGACCAGGAGCACGAACGCGATGATCGGCAGTGCCAGGAATAGAAGAATGGCGTTCAACCCCTTCCGCGGCACACGTGGCATCAGCAACGGCACCAGCAGCGCCACGAACAGGACGGCGACCAGGATCGGCCGCCAGCGCTCTTCCAGGGGATAGCGGCCAAGCATCAACTGGCCGAACTTCGCGTTGACGAAGGCCCAGCAGGCGCCTGACCAGCCGTCCGGCTGGATGCCGCCTTGCGCCACCGTGGCGCATACAGTCCGGTCCGGCCCCGTCCACTGGGCGTTGATGAAGGCCCAGTTGACGACGGGCGGCACGATCATCACCACCAGCGCAATAGCCACTACAGTCAGGATGACGTCGCCCACCGAACCGATCAGGTTCTTGCGAACCCAGGCCAAAGGCCCCCGCACGCCGGCCGGGGCTTGTTGAGCGAGTGCCATTTCGGTCCGCACCCAGGAGGTATCATGTTCCTGCATGGTCTTACCTCTCCACCAGCGCCATCCTGGCGTTGACCACATTCATCACCGCCGACGTCACCAGGCTGATGATGAGATAGACGACCATCATGATCAGCACACCCTCGACCGCTTGACCGGTCTGATTCAGCACTGTGCCGGCGATCGCCGTCAGGTCGGGGTAACCGATGGCAATGGCCAGCGACGAGTTCTTTGTCAGGTTGAGATACTGGCTGGTCAGCGGCGGGATGACGATCCGCATGGCTTGGGGAACGACGACAAGCCGCAGGATAGATCCCGGCCGCAGCCCCAGGGCGCCAGCCGCTTCGGTCTGACCCTTGCTGACGCCGAGAATGCCGGCGCGCACGATCTCGGCGATGAAGGAGGCCGTGTAACAGGACAGCGCCAAATAGAGAGACAGGAACTCCGGCCCGATCTGAAAGCCTCCGGTCAGGTTGAAGGTCGATTGCTTTGGAAAGTCGAAGCTCAAGGGAAAGCCGCTCAGCGCATAGGCCAGGAGCGGAAGGCCGACGATCAGCGCCGCCGAAGTCCAGAATACGGGAAACTGCTGGCCGGTTGCCATTTGCCGCTGGCGTGCCGTGCGCGCGACAAAAAAAGCCATGGCGATGCCGACAAGCAAGGCGACAAACATCAGCCAGGAGCCGTCGCCCCAGATAGCGCGCGGAAAATAGAATCCGCGTTGGTTGAGGAAAGAGCCGAACGGCAAATTGAAACTGTCGCGAGGCGCCGGCAGTACCGCGAGCACGCCTGAATACCAGAAGAAGATCACCAGCAGGGGCGGAATGTTGCGGAACACCTCGACATAGACCGTGCAAATCTTGCGAACCAGCCAGTTGCGCGATAACCGGCCGACGCCGACAATGAAGCCAATGATGGTCGCGGTGATAATGCCGGCAACGGCGACGATAATGGTGTTGATAAGCCCGACGACAATGGCCTGGCCATAGGTCGAATCAGAATCATAAGCGATGGGCCTGACTGGAATGTCAAAGCCTGCTCGGTTGTTCAGGAAGCCAAAACCGGAAGTAATATGCAGGCGCTGCAGGTTGACGATGACGTTGTGGACGATCCACCAGACGCCCGCCACCAGCAAGATGACAACCACCGCCTGGAAGAAAAACCCGCGGACTTTCGGATCGTTGATGAAGGAACCGCGGCTCGGCTCCTCGCGAAGAACTTCCTGCGATGCCATTGCTTCATCCCCTGGAAAGAGAAACCGGAAGGCAGATGATCTGCCTTCCGGATCACATTTCGATCAGCGGATCGGCGGTGCGTATTGCAGGCCGCCCTTGGTCCACAGCGCATTGATGCCGCGCGCGATCTTCAGCGGGCTGCCGGTGCCGACATTGCGCTCGAACATCTCACCGTAATTGCCGACTGCCTTGACGATGTTGACGACCCAGTCATTGCTAACGCCGAGATCGGTGCCGATCTTGGTTTCGGGTTCCTGGCCGAGCACGCGCTTGATCTCCGGGTTGTCCGAGGTCTTCATCTCGTCGACATTGGCCTGGGTGATGCCCAGTTCCTCTGCCTGCAGCAGCGCGAAATAGGTCCACTTGACAATGTGGTACCACTGGTCGTCCCCCTGGCGCACGGCCGGGCCGAGCGGTTCCTTGGAGATGATCTCGGGCAACACGACATGGTCTGCCGGCGCGCTGAGCGTCAGGCGGATGCCGTAGAGACCCGACTGGTCGGTGGTGTAGACATCGCAACGGCCCGCGTCATAGGCGGCGTTGACCTCTTCAAGCTTTTCGAAGACGACCGGGTTGTACTCCATCTTGTTCGCCTTGAAGTAGTCGGCGAGGTTGAGCTCGGTCGTGGTTCCGCTCTGCACGCAGACTGCCGCACCCGAAAGCTGCAGCGCCGAATTGACGCCCGGCAGCTTCTTGGCGTTGATCATGAAGCCCTGGCCGTCATAATAGGTGACGCCGACGAAGTTCAGGCCAAGTGCCGTATCCCGATTGATGGTCCAGGTGGTGTTGCGCGACAGGATGTCGACTTCGCCCGACTGCAGCGCGGTGAAGCGCTCCTTGGCGCTGAGCGGCGTGAACTTGACCTTGGTGCCGTCGCCGAAGACGGCGGCCGCGACCGCGCGGCAGAAATCCACATCGATGCCTTTCCATTCACCCTTGTCGTCAGGCGCAGCGAAGCCGGCAAGACCTGTGTTGGTACCGCACTGGATGAAGCCTTTCGCCTTGACGTCGTCGAGCGTTGTCGCCGACGCGGCCGAAGCCATCCATCCAAGCGCAGCGGCACCGAGAATGCCAATTGCAATGTGTTTCATAACCCACAGACCCTTTTCTGTTTTCAGGTAAACCCTGATCCTCAGGCAAATCCTGATCTTTTCCCGCGTGAACCCGGCTCCCATCCGGCTCATTCCCGGAACCCCGCGTCGTAACCGACGCCCGGCCCCTCCCATTCACGAACTGCATCGAAGGCGATTATCTCTGTGAGGTCAAGGGAAATGACCGTTTCACGACAGCTTTGAAAACCAATTGCCGCAAATGCCTGAATTGCAGACAACAGCATCAGGAAAGCAGCAAGCCCCGCAAATAAAACCGGCAAAGTCCGTCGACGCTAATCCACATCCACTCATGAAATCCGCGGCTCTGGATCGCCACGCATTCCAGACTATTCATGGGGGAATTGGCCTATGCAAAGGGCACCGCCTGGCGGGCGCCCGCTGTTGCACGGCCAATGCCGCCGCTCTATGGCTAGCGCTTTCACCACAAGGCGAAGAGCAATGGCGACTGACGGCAACGAAATGGGTATCAACACGCGGCTTGCCCATTCGGGCAACAATCCGCACGACTATTTCGGCTTCGTCAATCCGCCGATCGTGCATGCCTCGACCGTGCTCTATCCCAATGCGTCGGCGATGGCGGCGCGCAGCCAGAAATACACCTATGGCACACGCGGCACGCCGACCACCGATGCGTTGGCGCATGCGATCGACGCGCTGGAAGGCTCCGCCGGCACCATAATCGTGCCGTCGGGCCTGGCGGCGGTGACCGTCCCGTTGCTGGCGTTTCTCTCGGCAGGCGATCACATCCTGATTGTCGATTCCGTCTACCATCCGACCCGCAATTTCGCCGACACGATGCTGAAGCGGCTGGGTGTCGAGGTCGAGTATTACGCTCCGCATGCCGGCGCCGGCATCGCCAGCTTAATCAAGCCGAACACCAAAGTCGTGTTTACGGAATCACCGGCCTCCAACACCTTCGAGGTGCAGGACGTTCCGGCGATCGCCAAGGCCGCGCATGAAACGGGCGCCATCGTCATGATGGACAACACCTGGGCAACGCCGCTCTATTTCCGTCCGCTCGACCACGGCGTCGATATCTCGATCCATGCGGCGACGAAATATCCGGCCGGGCATTCGGACGTGCTGCTGGGCACAGTGTCTGCCAATGCCAACTGCTGGAAGCAGCTTTGCGAGACGTTCTACACGATGGGCTGCTGCGCCGGCCCCGACGACGTCTACCAAGTCCTGCGCGGCCTGCGCACGATGGGCGTTCGGCTGGATCACCATCAAAAGAGCGCGCTTGCCATTGCCGTCTGGCTTGAAGGCCAGCCCGGCGTGGCCCGCGTGCTGCACCCGGCGCTTCCCAGCCACCCCGACCACGCGGTGTGGAAGCGCGATTTTTCCGGCTCTAGCGGCATCTTTTCCATCGTGCTCAAAGGCGGCGGCCAGAGACAGCAGCATGCCTTCCTCGATGCGTTGAAAATCTTCGGTCTCGGCTATTCCTGGGGCGGCTATGAGAGCCTCGCCGTGCCGGTCTTCCTCGGCGACCGTACCGTCGCCAAGGGCCCCTATGACGGCCCGCTGATCCGGCTGCAGATCGGACTCGAGGATGTCGAGGACCTCAAGGCCGATATCCTGCGCGGGCTGGAAGCGGCCGCTGCGGCATGACACCAGCAAACTTGCGAAGCTGATTCCGCTGGTCCGCCCAACCCGTTGAAAGGATTGGCGAGCGACTTTCGCAGGCGATCGACGTCGCAAAGCCGCTCATGGGTCGACCAAGCGCAATGTTATTTCCCCAATGCGCGCTTTTTCGGATCGGTTTGACTTTCAAAATCGTCGGTCCAACGCCATTGCAGGCGCTGCGCGCACAATTCCAGCCGGACTGAGCTTGCCATGGCCTTTCGTCTCTTTGTCCCCATTCTCGCCGGCGCGACGCTGCGCGAGCGCCTCATCGCCTGCATCGGGGCGATGATCGGCATTGCGCTGACCGGCGCGATCGGCGCGCTGGTGCTTGGCAATGGCCCGCACGTGCCGCTGCTGGTGGCGCCGATGGGGGCGTCGGCGGTGCTGCTGTTTGCGGTGCCTGCAAGCCCGCTGGCGCAGCCATGGTCGATCATCGGCGGCAATACAATATCGGCGCTGGTCGGCGTGATCGTGGCCCATTTCGTCCATCAGCCCGTTCTCGCCACGGGCATTGCCGTGGCGATGGCGATCGCCGCCATGTCGTTCTCGCGCTGCCTGCATCCGCCGGGCGGAGCCGCCGCACTGACCGCCGTGCTCGGCGGGCCGGCCGTGATCGGTGCGGGCTTCCTGTTTCCGTTCGTGCCGGTGGCGCTGAACTCCATGATGCTGGTCGCGCTCGGCTATGCTTTCCACAGGCTGTCGCGACGCAGCTACCCGCATGTGCCGGCCCCTGCCCCGAAAAGCACGCACGGAACCATCGATCCGCCGGCTCAGGAGCGCATCGGCTTCCGGGCCGAGGACATCGATGCCGCGCTGGCTGCGCTCGACGAGACCTTCGACATCGACCGCAACGATCTCGAACAGCTGCTGCGACAGGTCGAACTGCAAGCGACGATGCGCGCACACCGAACCATGTTGTGCGAGGACATCATGTCCCGCGACGTGATTTCGGTCGATGAACACGCGTCCGCCGATCGGGCGCGTCATCTGCTGCTCGACCACAATATCCGCACGCTGCCGGTTGTCGACAAGGACGCCAGGCTGGTCGGCACCGTTGGATTGAGGGAATTGGCGCGAGCCGACGAAGCCGTCGGAAGCGTTACGTCGACAGCGTCGACCGCCGCCGCCGGTACGCCCGCCATGGCCCTGCTACCGGTGCTCACCGACGGCCGCACCCATGCAGTCATCATCGTGGACGGGGACAGCCGCATCCTTGGCCTGATCACGCAGACCGATCTGCTTGCGGCAACGGCGCGAGCGCAGGCTACTGACAAGCCGCTGGCGGAAGCAGTATTCTAGGCGCCGTCGGAGCCGGGCGAAAATGGCCGGGAACCTTTTGCCGGCGATGTAATCCAATGTCTTGATCGAGGTTTCGGACGGGGATTGGATCGAGGAACTGGCCATGCCTGCTATGTCTCTACCAATGCCCACTGCTGCTTCAAGCGAGATGCTTCTCGTGCGCCGCGCGCTGGCACGCGAAGGCAACGCCTTCCGCATCATCATGAGGACCCATAATCAGCGGCTCTATCGCATCGCTCGCGGGGTGGTGCGCAACGATGCTGAAGCCGAGGACATCGTCCAGGAGGCCTATGTCAGAGCCTTTGCCCATCTCGATGCCTTTCGCGGGGAGTCCTCATTGGCCACCTGGCTGTCGCGCATCGTCATCAACGAGGCGCTCGGCCGTCTGCGCAAAAGGCGGCGGACGGTGGCGAAAAACCCGCAAGCCGAAATCATCCAGTTCCCCCTCAATCCCAGCGACGATCCGGAGCGGACGATGGCGCAGCGGCAGATCCTCGAGTTGGTGGAACGGGCGACCGACAGCCTACCCGATGTTTATCGGACGGTGTTCGTGGCGCGGGTTATCGAGGGGCTCAGTATCGAGGAGACCGCCGAGCTGCTTGGCGTGCGGCCGGAAACCGTCAAGACAAGGCTACACCGCGCCCGCGCCCTGGTACGCAATGCACTCGACGACCAGATCGGGCCGGTGCTGCTCGACGCCTTCCCGTTTGCCGGCCGGCGCTGCGACAGGCTGACCAGCGCCGTCATGCAGCGGCTCGGCCTGGAGAGCTGATCATCGGCTGATTTGGCCGATTTCCTCGGGAACGTTTGCCGCCGCTGCGCATCCAATGACCGTCAACTGAAAAACATGGCCCGGCGCGATCCCGCGTCCGGGCGAAGGAGATGCCATGCTTACCCGACACACCGCCACCCTCGCAGCCTTGCTGCTGCTTGGCGCCGCCCCGCTTGCACAAGCCGCCTACAAGCCGACGGACCCGCAGATCGCCCACATCGCCTACACCGCAGGCGTCATCGATGTGGAAGCCGCCAAGCAGGCGATCAAGAAATCGAAGACCAAGGAGGTCGTGGATTTCGCCAACGACATGGTGCGCGACCACGAAGCGGTCAACGCGCAGGCACTGGAACTGGTAAAGAAGCTGAAGGTGACGCCGGAAGACAACGCAACCAGCCAGGCGCTGACCAAGGCTGCGGCCGAGGAGCGGGCGAAGCTCGCCAAACTCGACGGCGCAGCCTTTGACAAAGCCTATGTCGACAACGAGATCGCCTACCACAAACAGGTCGACGGCGCGCTTGAAACCCTTTTGATCCCATCGGCCAGCAATGCCGAGTTGAAGAGCCTGCTGCAGACCGGCCTGAAGATTTTCCAGGGCCATGAACAGCACGCCGAGCATGTTGCAGGTATGCTGAAGTAAGGACCAGGCCATGTCGAAACGGCTGCTATGGATTGCACTGGCGCTGGTCTTCGGGACCTCACCCGTGCAGGCCGAAACCATCCAGGTCACCATCGACAAGCTTGTCTTTTCGCCGGCCACCGTCGAGGCGAAGGTCGGCGACACGATCAAGTGGGTGAACAAGGACGTGTTCGCACATACGGCTACCGTCAAGGGTGGCTGGGAAGTGATGATCCCGCCGAAGGCAACAGCGAGCCTGACCCTGCGGAAGGCGGAAGCGGTCGAATATTTCTGCCGCTTCCACCCCAACATGAAAGGTCATGTGGCCGTGACGGCGCCTTGATCCCGGTCCGCAAGCCCGTCCTGCTGCGTTGAGGCTCGCCTGGCTTCATCCGGCCGGGTGATGTGCGTCCACGAGCCGTGACAGCCCGGCTGGCGGCGTGCGATCCAGGCATCCAGCCCTTCGCGCAGATCAGCGGTCGGAGCCATGCGGGCGAACTGCTCGGCCTCGACAGCCAAGCCTTCCGCGATGCTCTGGTTCAGGCCCCGCGCCACTGCTGTGAGGATTGAGGCAATTGCTGCAGGAGAATGTCTGGTCATGCGCCGGGCAAGATCAATTGCGGTGGACATCAGCTCCTCATGCGGCACCACCTGGTTGACGAGGCCGAGTTCGACGGCGCGCGGCGGCGGGAACCAATCGCCGGTCAACAGCAGCTCGAGCGCCCTCTTGCGCCCTGCCAGTCTCGGAAGCCGCTGCGTGCCGCCGAAAGCAGGCGGCATTGCAAGGTTGATCTCAGGCTTGGCGAACAAGGCGCGGTCGCTGGCGATAGCGAGCGGCACGGCTTCGGTGATCTCGCAGCCGCCGCCGAAGGCGATGCCGTTGACGGCGGCGATGACGGGCTTGCGGAATGCCTCCAGCCTTGCCGTCAGCCGCTGTCCGCGCATGACGAAGTCGCGCAGGGCAACGTCGACGCCGATGGCCACGCTGCCTGAGAATTCATGGATGTCGCCGCCGGCGGAGAAGGCGCGCTCTCCTGCTCCAGTGAGGATGACGGCGCGGATGGCGTCGTCGGTCTCGGCGGCATCGAGGAGCGCAAGCAGGCGATCAATCAGCGCATAGTTCAAGGCGTTGAGCTTTTCCGGCCGATTAAGTGTGAGGATGGCGATCCCGTTGCGGGCCTCGGTGAGCACAAGCTCGGTCATGTCTTTTCCTTCCCTGTGTTTGTCGACGGAGAGGATCAGGCTTTCGGTTGTATGTATATTCACTAGTCGGTATACTTGCGTATGAGCCAAGCACCAAGCCCTACCCGCAAACGCATTGTCGATGCCGCAACGAAGCTGTTCTATGCCGAGGGGATCGGCCGCGTCAGCGTCGATGCAGTGGCGGAAAAAGCCGGGCTGACCAAGCGCACGCTCTACTATCATTTCAAGAGCAAGGACGATTTGATCGCGGCCTATCTCGACGGTCGCGACCAGCCGAACCTCAAGCAGATGGCCGGCTGGTTCGAGATGACCGAAGGCGATGTCGAGCGCAAGGTCGAGGCGATTTTCACCAATCTGGCGCGCGTGGCGAAGCACCCGAAATGGAGAGGCTGCGGCTTTCTGCGCACGGCAGCCGAACTCGCTTCCATGCCCGGACACCCGGCCGTTAAAGCGGGGGCGCGGCATAAGCAGAATTTCGAGACCTGGCTGGCCGGCGAACTCACAGGCCACGGCGTCGACGAGCCGCAGACCCTGGCGCGCGAAATCGTGCTTTTGATGGACGGCGCGTTCTCGATCATGCTGATCCACCGCAACCCCGACTATGTCGAGGCGGCCGGACATGCCGCTGCAACGCTGGTTCGGGCAAGGTCAGGATCGGCGACTATCCGCTAGAGCGTTCACCGTTTAATGAAGACGGCGAAACACGCTATTTCTTTGACGCAATTCCGGACGGAGAACCGCTTCACACTTTTTCCTGGAATTGCTCTAGAATCCAGCCGCCAGCCATGCCGTCCCGACGGCAAGGGTCAGCAGCGTCAGTGGCAGGCCGACCTTGAAGAAGGCTGAGAAGGACAGCTGCGTGCCGGCCGCCCGCGCCTGTTCGGCGACGATCAGGTTGGCGACTGAGCCGAGCAAGGTGAAGTTGCCCGCCAGCGTCGAGCTCATCGCCACCACCAGCCAGGCACGCCCGGGGTTTTCAAGGCCGGGTATGAATGGCCGCAGCGCCAGCACGGCCGGAACATTGCTCATGATGTTGGAGAGCACCGCGGTGAAGCCCGATAGACGCCAGACGTCGTCCAGCCCGAGGTTCTTGGCCGAGGCGATGATGTCGGGCGTCAGCAGCGTCGTTTCGGCGCCGGCGACAACGATGAACAGGCCGGCGAACATGAACAGCAGCGGGCCGTCGATCTCGCGGTAAATGCGTGCCGGCTTGATGGCGCGGGTGAGCAGCAGGATGGCGCCGCCGATGAGCGCTGCCTTGGCAACCGGAACGCCGGCGAAGAAGGCGATGGCCAGGCCAATGCAGACAACCACCGCCTTCAGCACCTGTCCCGGCAGCATGCGGCCGCGATAGACTTCCGGGTTGAGATCGGCGGTGCGGGCGAATTCGGCGCGGTAGACGATGCGCACGATGACGACGACCGCGACGAGGCCGAAGAGGGCAACCGGCGCCAGGGCGGCCGAAAAGGCTGGATAGGAAATTCCCGACAGCGCGCCGATGACCATGTTCTGCGGGTTGCCGGTGATGGTGGCGACGCTGCCGCAGTTGGACGCGGTGGCGGTGGCGATCAGATAGGGAATGGGATTGCGATTGATGACACGGGTGACGTGGACGACGATCGGCGCCATGACCAGGCAGATGGCGTCGTTGACCAGGAACGCCGACAACACGCCGGTCAACAGCGTCACCATCACCAGCAGCACGAAAGGCGCGTGCGCATGCTCGATAGCGTAGGCGCCAAGCGCCCGGAAGGCGCCGGACACCTTCAGATGCGCCACCACGATCATCATGCCGAGCAGCAGCGTAATGGTGTCGAAATTGATGGCGCGATAGGCATCTTCCATACTGAGTGCGCCGATGGCGATCATCGCCGCACCCCCCAGCAAGGCGATCCCTGCCCGGTCGAGACGGAGGCCTGGAATACGCCCGATTGCGACGCCGACATAAGTCAGGACCAGGATCAAAAGTGCCGCTGCGCCCATCAATGTCATTGGCAGACATCCTTGTCCGAACGAACCGACGCAGGAACGGACTGTTCCCGCTCGGGCATTTGCTGGGCAGCTTTAACGCCGCTCCAGCAAAGCGAAAGCCTATAACGATCCGAATGCGAAAATCGGTGGGCAAAATCGCGGGTCGACCGATGCCGGGAGCAACCGGAGCTTGATCTTGAGACGGCCGAGATTGGGAATGAGACACGCGCGGCGGACTGCGGCGGACTGAGATCGCCATCCGCGAAACTTCCCCCTCGGGAGGCTCGTGGCTTATGTGATTAAATTCTAATTTAGGCTTTCCGGGTATGGATAGCTTAGCTATATTTCGGCCTTGGGGTTTCAGATGGTCCAGGTTCTTGAGAGGGAATGCCGTGTCTCGGAGAACGAGGCTCTGCTGGCGCGTCCGATAGAATGTCCACAATGCCACGGAACCCGCAAGGTGTTTGTCTGTGCCCGGTGGGCGAGCTCGAACGGCCATTGCTGCCCCGGAGGAACACACCGGCTCAGTTGCCCCGGTCACAGCGTCGCGTGCATGGAGTGCGAAGAGAACCTTGAGCCTATCTGAAAGCGAGCGCGACTATTTCCTGTCGGGAAAACGCAAAAAGCCCGCTCCGGCGAACCGGAGCGGGCTTTGCAACCATACGCCAAGAGTACCCTGCTGAGACCAGTACCCTGCCGAGAGCCGACCCGCTTTGCGTTTCCGCCACCGCAATAAATTGGTAGCGGCACTTCCAGAAAAAGCGATTGTTGGCTAACCGCCGTCGAATTACTCGCCCGACTGGCCGTCGCCAGTCACACTGCTGCCCAGAATTCCAAAGTCCTGAGACTTAGTTCCTTGTCCCGCAGTCAGGAATCCATCCGCATCCAGGCCGCGCCGCAGCAGTTCCCGCACTGCCGCGGACCGGCTTGGCATGCGCTTTTCGAAGCGCCAGTTTTCCAAGGCAGCCAATTCCTCGGCTGTCAGCATGATCTGCAGTCGCTCGGGTCGTTCCAGCTCGGCCATTCGCGCCTCCAACCGTCAAGACCAAAAATATGGTGAGTTAGTATGTGTCTCAATTGCAGTATAGCTAGGGGTCCCCGTGCAGCGCGTCAAGAGAGGCTGATGGGTGACTCACATACAAGACCAACGATGAGGAAGACACGCCGATAGCACAACCCTCGCAGTCTGCTAACTACTTGATTTACTTGAGAATATTTTATATTCTTCTTGCCATCTGAAGGTCGTTGGCGCATCTTGATCACGACGGGACAACCGGCTCCTGAAAGGAAGGTTTCCATGCGCTACGGATATTCGGCTCGGCTACGGGAGGATCTCAATTCACGGGTCCTGGGCGCGCTGCGCTCGCGCGGAATGGTCAATATTGCGGTGGTTGCCGAGGACATACGATTGCGTAACCTGGACGAGAACGTCGCCCTTGAAGACGTCGAGCGGCTTGTGATGCAGACGGCCCAACTCTACGGCGCGGTGATGGAATTGGACGGACTGACCTCCGTCGAGGCGGGGAGATTGACTTCGCTTGCCGACGATAAGCACGAACTGTCTGGCATCGGCAATTCCGACACCACAGGCGGCCAAACCGCTCCCCTGCTGGGATTGTCCTAAGCGCGACCCTCTCTTTCAATCGACAAAATCCGCGAGAGAGATTTGGACCGAACTCGGCGGCGCTTTGAGCGTCCAGACGACGCCTTGTCCCCAAATTCCAGTTGTCCGGTGCCGCTAAGCGCTTGTGGCGCAACCCGCTGGAGCACGACGGAGCCAAAACCGCGGCGCGTCGTCCCACTCAAGTTCGGCGGCCTCGTTGTAGAACGTGATGCGGCCCCGTGTGTCGATGGTGTAGGCTGCAACGGGCAACGCTCCCAACAAACTGGCGGGCCCGACACCTGGGATTCCAATCCCCGCATGTTGGATGACGTATTTCCCTACCCCAAATTCCCCACCTGCTCGATTTGCCCGTTCCGCGGTACCTGAGATGCACGTGCGAGGTTTCGGTTCCCGTCGTCCCCTTGGGACGGCAATTGTTCTCCTGCGAAAAGGCGATCACCCGCCGGGCGGCGCCGGATCTCAGGGCTCGCGCAAATGTCGACAACGAAGCGCAACTCAGGCCGTCTTTGTCGGAAGCTCGTCAACCCGAGGCGGTTCTCCCGTTAGCCCCGCCTGACGCCAGCAACAAGTTGCCTGGGACTGTGTCGCCGATGGCAAACGACAACCATTGCGGCAAACAGGCCCTGATCGGCATCCAGCTTCAAAGGCTGCGGAACGTTGTTTCGCGGCCTTTACGCTGCGCCGATGGCTTCGCATCGACAGGAACCAATCAAGGGCCAGAGCGTTTGCCGCTGCGTACTCTTCTCAGACGTAGCCAGACGGAGTGAGGGACATGGCTTCATCGGTACTTATCGGCATTCTGATCACTTTCCTGGTGATCATCCTGGTGCTCTATCTCATCCAGCGTCTGCCGCTCGATGGCCGCACGAGGCAGATCGCGCAGATCGTTGTCATCATTATCGGCATCATTTCGCTGTTGAAATACCTGGCCGTATTTTAGGATAAGGATCGCCATGACATCCCAAACAATCGCATGGATCATTGGAACGGCGTTGTTTGCAGCAACAAGCACGGCCTACGCCCGACCCGACACGCGTTCGATGACCTGCGAGGAGACGCAGCGCCTGATCCAGAGCCATCACTCGGCGGTGTTGACGACCGGCCGGAATACTTACGATCGCTATGTCCGCCAATACGGCAACGAGTGCGACTGGCCGGAGGTGCCGGTCGGTGCCTCCGTTCCGACACGTGATGGCCAGTGCCGTGTCTATTGGTGCCGGGAACCGGTGTTCGATTTCCCGAACTGACATATCCAGCAGCCTTGCGGCGGTCGTTGCCATGGCGCTCCCGGGTTCAGACGATGCATTGCGCGAGGCGACATGGAACCCTTGCGCCGCGCGTGAATTGATTGTGCGCATGGCGCTGCAAGATGTAGCGGTGTGATGCCCAACCAGATGGAGGAGCGGTCATGCCCAATGATACAAGGCGGAGCGGCAGCTGCCTGTGCGGCGGCATCCAGTTTTCGGTGACGGGAGATCCCTTTCGGATTGGCCTTTGCCATTGCAAGGACTGCCGCAAGGCTAGCGGGTCGGCTTTTTCGGCGTTTGCAGTGTGGCCGCTCGAGGCGTTCGAAACGACGGGTATCGTCAACAGCTACGGCGACAGAAGTTTTTGTCCCACCTGCGGCGGCCGGGTGCCTTTGGTTCGTGAGAATGAGGTGGAAGTGACGATTGGCAGCCTCGATGAGGTGCCCACCGAAGGGCTGGAGCCCAGCTATGAACTCTGGGTCAATCGCCGTGAGCACTGGTTGCAACCCTTGCCTGCTGCCCGGCAATTCGAGCACGACCGGGTCGATGACGAGCCGACAAACCGGACAGCCGAACCGATTTCTGACGGTGTCGAAACGCCGTCTAGCTTGCCGCAACGCAAGTCGGCCTAGCGCGAGCGGCGCAGACAGCCGGCAGGCAGGAAATCATTCTCGACACCGCCCGATGCCGACAGGACCGGGTCCGACAACATTTCACCCGGTAGAAGCCAAACGCAAAAAGCCCGCCTTGGCGTCAAGCCAAGGCGGGCGGTAGATCATCCGGCCTGCGCTGCCGTGGAACGATGGGTTGGCCAAAGCCCTGGGCTGAGACACGGTGCCGTTTGTAACCGGCGATTGACTACGGAGCGGCCCCGGTTAGCTGGAATTCGTCTTGTGGTTGCAACGATGCTAGATTTTGTTTGGAAACGAGAGCTTAAGACCACGCAATATCGTTACGTCAACTATGCTGTCCAAGTATCTCGTGGTGTGAACTGAAGGAATCTTGCTGTCTTGTACAAAAGAACGCTTTGTTTATTTTCTTTCCGTCACATAGTGTAGCGAATCTTGAAGCCGGATGGGGCGATTTTCGTGCAGCCAGCGCCTTCGCAGGATCGCGGTCCGCACGTGCAATATCCACTTCACGGCAATCTTCATGCAGCATAGCCAGCGCAAAGTTCATACGCAGACGTTGGGGGGCACCAATGGACCAGCCGAGCAAAATGGAGAACCTGCAGTTCGCGCAAGGGATACTGCGGGAGCTTCGGCAGAAAGCCGAAGCCGACGGCCAGAAGCTTCTGACCTACCTCATCGACATGGCCTACCTTGAAGCCAGCGACCGCATCCGTGCACATTGGGTCGGCAATCACGAGCCCGAAAACCGCAGGGCCAAGGGGTAGGTGTCAAGGGGTAAACCCGAAACGGGGCGATGGTTGCCCCCACGGAGCGTTTGATCAGACGCTTGGGGCCGGCGAGGCCACCGGTCAGTTGGCAATACCGGCTGAGAGGTCAGCCAGAACCTCCCTCACCCGAGTTTCGCTGACGCCGCGCGTGTCCTTGACCCAGCTGGGCGTCGAAAGCGGCGGTTCGATAAAGCGAACATGGTTGTTTACGGGCCCATGCACATAGGGGCGATTCAGCCCGTAGATGAGCGCGCATGGGACGTTCAGGGCAGCGGCGGCGTGGGAAATCCCGCCATCAACCCCGAGGAACATGGTCGACGCAGCGATTTGGCACATCGCGTCAGCAATCGACGGGGTCGAGGTGAAGTCGATTGCCTCAGGAATGGCGGCGCGGATTTTTGCGGCACCGGCGTGCTCGCGCGGTCCGCCTACAATCCAGATTGCCCAGCCGCGATCATGATGGTCTCTGGCGATCGAAATGAAGCGCTCGACGGGCCATGAGCGGAAATTCTCAATGTCGGCAGTATAGAGCGCCAGTGCCGGTCGGTCGGCATCGATCTTCTTGTGCTGGCGCCATTCGTCCAGTTCGGCCGGATCGACCACAAGCCGGGGCGCCGGCCACTCTGCGCCCGCAGCCGGCTTTTCGCCAAGCGAGGCAATCGAGCAGACTTCCTCGAACAGCCGCGTCTTGCGGGGTCCGAAGGCCCATAGATGGGCCAACCAGCCGGCGGGGAAGCGATTGAGGAGGCCGAATTGCAACTCCTGCGGATAGCCGATGCGCTCCTCTATTCCGGCCATGAACGCCATCAGCGCCGCCTTGGTGCTGCTGGTCATCAGATAGGCCGTACGGTAATTTTCCTTGCGCAACTCGCCAACCAGGCGGCTGCGCTCGCCAAAACCGGGGCGCTGATGACGCTTGGCAAGCGCCCAGCCCTTCCTGACATGCGGCATCAGGCGCGCCAGCGGCGCTGCAACGGGCGAGGTGACGACATCTATGGGGCGATCAGGAAATCGCGCGGCAATGATCTGGATGGCGGAATGGCAACGGACGAAGTCGCCGACCGCGGGGAAGCCGACGAAGAGGATTGGATCGCCGGTCGTCAAGGAAGCGCTTCGCCGTCAAGGATGCGGGCATAGAGATCCAGATAGCCGCGCGCCGCTTTTTGGATGGGAAATCTCGTCGCGGCCGATTCGCGGCATTGCTGAGGCGTAAGGTCGGCGACGGCCTCGAAAGCGGCCGCAAATTCTTCATCGGTCTCAAAGAAGCGCCCGCTGTCGGCATCGACCGTCTCGGGCAATGCGCCTCGCGTCGTCGTCAGCACCGGAGTGCCGCACAACATGGCTTCGACCGGTGCGTTGCCGAACGGCTCCTCCCAGGCGATGGGGTTGAGGAAGGCTCGCGCTTCGCCGAGAAGGCGAAGCTTCGGCTCGCCGTCAACGATTCCGTGGAAACGGTATCGCCTGCCAAGGCTCTTGAAAAACAACCCTTCGCGGCGGGTCTGACTTCGGCCCAGCAGTTTCCAACGCGAGCCACCGGCGATATCGAGACCGAAATCGAATTTTTTGGCGAGATCGACGGCGCGGTTGAGGCCTTTGCTTGATCGTGCAATGCCGGCGAGAAATAGCAGGCGGTCGCCCTTTGCAGCCGACAAACGATAGGCGTCCACCGGAAAGCCATTGTAGACGAATGTCTCGCGCCCATGCTGGCGGGCATGATTGGCGCTGATAAAGCTCCAGTTCGCAACTGGCATGGGCTGGTCCGGCATAAAGCCGCGCTGCGTATTCAGCGTTGGAAATGGCACCTCGACGGGCCAACTATGGGTGTGGACGATTTGCGTGTCCCGCGGAATGGCTGCCCGGCATTCGGCATCGGTCGAAGCGTGCCGGACTTCGAAGAGCGGGTGGCTGGAGCCAGGGCCAGCGATCACCACGACTTCGTGTCCGAGACGAACCATCTCCGTGGCCAGCCATTCGACCTGACGCTGAATCCCACCGTAACCTCGGCAGGGTATTACGCCCTTCAAAACGAGCGTCACCCGCATTGACCTTGCCTCACAATGCTCTCAAAGACGGCCCAGTTGCGTCACGGGCTGGGCATTGTCAAGGTCGCGCCAGAAACGCAAAAAGCCGCGGCGGCCTCGATCGGGTTACGGAATCGTTAATCAGCGCTTGCTACTATACCGGATGACCAAGAATCTCGGCAATGCACC
Source organism: Mesorhizobium sp. L103C105A0 (assembly GCF_000502215.1). NCBI lineage: Bacteria > Pseudomonadati > Pseudomonadota > Alphaproteobacteria > Hyphomicrobiales > Phyllobacteriaceae > Mesorhizobium > Mesorhizobium sp. L103C105A0. Next base: position 19,210 of record NZ_AYXF01000020.1, read on the forward strand.
CAGGACCATCTCCAGGCAACAGCCAAAGACCTCCGCTCTTGGTGGGCTGACGCCCGCCCTGTTTCCCCTTGTGGTCGTCGCGCTCGGATACATGATCGGTCGGCAATTCTTCGGCTTCTAGGGCGACTCGTCTAGGCGCGCACGGTAAAGGCTCGCGCCACGCGGGGGACGCCGTCAATGTCCACCCAACCTCCAAAACCAACCGGCGGCACCGTACGCCGCTACCCACTGCCCCGCACGTAAGCAAATTTTGTGCAATCACGGGAACGTGATATTCACTGATCACCGGACAAGGGGGCGCTGATGAGGTGTCTGGTGATCAATCTTGATCGTTCTCGCGATCGGCTGGCGCATGTCGCGTCCGAGTTCGGCCGGATCGGAGTACCATTTGAGCGTGTCTCCGCCATCGATTGCCCCGATTGCTGCTCTGTCGCCAAAAGCCCGCTGAGCGCTGCTGAGGTTTGCTGTTTCCTGAGCCACCGCTCGTGTTGGGAGATCGTTGCGAACGGCGCGGATCAATATGGCGCGGTTTTCGAGGACGACGTCGTTTTCGGCGCGGGCGCCGGCTCGCTGCTTGCTTCCGATCGATGGGTGCCGCGCGATGCCGATGTGATCAAGCTGGAAACGCATTTTGCCAAAGTGAGGGTCGGACGCAAGGAAGTCGCTCTCGATGATGGGTTTTCGCTTGCCAGACTTTATGGCCTGCACGCGGGCGCCGCAGGCTATGTCCTCTCCAGATCGGCAGCGCAAAGATTGCTGCGCGGGACCATGCATCTGAGAGGAGAGGTCGACTTCGTTCTTTTTCACCCAGGATTCATGACCTGCTCGCTCAACCGAATCTATCAGATCATGCCGGCGCTTTGCGCACAGCACCATTTTGTTTCGGGACGAGAGCGCTTTCCAAGCCTAGTGCGACGGCCCGGGAGGCGGGCAAAACCGTTTCTCGATCGAATTGTTGGAGAAGCGGTGCGAACCTTCGCCTATCTTCGAAACCAGAGCCTGACCGGAACAAAGAAGATCGAGGCCGTCGCGTTCTCAGGCTCTGAGGTCGACGGCAAACCCGTCCACGGCGCGTTCGTCTATGGGCAGCCCGAGCACGGCCACCTCTACGAGGCGGCCGGCATACCGATCGCGCGGAAGAATAGTTCGACCGCCAGATAAGCAGACGATAGCGGCTGCGTTACGAAACAGCCTTTTCGCGGACCGGAAGCTTCCAGCCCGGCCTGACAAAGTGGCAGGTATAGCCGTTGGGGCATTTCTCGAGATAGTCCTGATGCTCTGGCTCCGCCTCCCAGAAATCGCCCGCCGGCGCAAGCTCGGTGACGACCTTGCCCGGCCACAGTCCAGAGGCATCGACATCGGCGATGGTGTCTTCGGCGACGCGCTTCTGCTCGTCGCTGGTGTAGAAGATCGCAGAGCGATAGCTCATTCCGACATCGTTGCCCTGGCGGTTCCTGGTGGTCGGATCGTGGATCTGGAAAAAGGATTCGAGCAATGTGCGAAAGCTGATCCTGGCCGGATCGAAAACGATCTCGATGGCTTCGGCATGGCTGCCGTGGTTGCGATACGTGGCGTTGGGCACATCGCCACCGCTATAGCCGACGCGGGTAGAGATCACGCCGGGATAGCGCCGGATCAAATCCTGCATGCCCCAGAAACAGCCGCCGGCAAGGACTGCACGTTCGGTGGACGTCGCCATATCATACCTCCATTGGATTGCTCCTTAGGTAGGCATTGTCGCTGGCTTTTTCCAGCATCTCAAGTGCATCACTCGTTGCCGGCCGAGCCGAACCGCCGCACGATGACCTCGAAGACGATGTCGGAAAGGCGGCGACGATCGCGGCGCGCTCGTCAGGCGAATAGTGTTCGACGTCGTCTATGGTCATGAAGGTGACGTGACGGGTCATGCAAGCATGCTCCAATAGAGTGTGGCCATTGATACCAGCGCTCATCAATGCGAAGCTGACCCAAGACTTGGGGGAACACATGATTCGGATTGCAATCGTTGTCGGCATTGCCGCCAGTGCATCGGCATGCACCAGCCAGGCGAATGTTCCTTACGATACTAGTAAAAAAATCTGCAGAACCCGTACCGATCCAGGAACAGGGTTCAAACGCGAGGTCTGCGTCCCCGACACTCCCAATCAATCCTGTATGCTCTATATATATCGGTATACCGGTCGAGAGAAAATATTGTGCGGCCCATTAACGCGCAAATCGCCAACCGCCGAGGGTCGTGCCAGGCAGCTTGCGGGCACCAAATATCCCTGATTGGACTCATCAACTGCCTTTGATGCGGATCACCTTTGGCGCCTGCGCATCCATGAACATGTAGCACCTGCCGAGCAGCGCCTTTTTGCCGAGCTCATCGAACACATTCTGCCCCAGCGGCGTGATCAGCACCTCGCCCGTAGCCAGCCCATCCTGGGGCGGGCCTCGATCTCTTGCCAATGCGCATTCGCAACGTCGGAAAGCACGACATTGAAGGCTGGATGATTGTAGCTGACCAGCACGTTGCCATCATCCATGTCGGACGGCTTCATGTCCGGGTGATAGTTGGAAATCATGGCAAGCGTCTGGATGGCGGCCATGGCTTCCGCCTCATCGGACAGGCCGGCTTCCGCCAGCACGCAGGTGCCGTTTTCAAGGATGGCAAAGTCACGGCCTCTGTCGAAGTAATAGCCGAACCGTTCCTCGATGCGATCGATGGGTTGTGAAAACGAGGGTCGCCATTTGGGCACCTGGGGCTTTGATACCTCAGCACCACCCGCCGGCGACACGACAAGCGACGACAAACCGCCTGTCAATACCTGCCGCCTGTTCATGGACTTGGTTCCTCGACAACCTGGCCACCAGTCTAGTCGCGGTTCGCGATTCCGCAACGCGCCGAAACGGGAAAGCTTCGCTCTCATCTTTTCCTTTATCGCTTTATGCGGTAGGTCTTGCCGTGCATCGGCGACATCGATGCGTCTGGGCTGGTTCTGCGCGGCCTGTACTCTACGCGGGTGGGACAGCCACTCTTTGCCATGACAGATCTATTCGAGGCGATGCGCCTGTCCGCCGAGGACAGCGAGGTTGCTCATCTTTTTTTCAGCGAAGGCGGTAAGATCCTGCTACCACTCGGCAAATCGACAAATGCCATGACAGGTCAGGAGATGCTGGAGCGGCTTCTGTCGTCCCCGCATGATGACGATGGCGCGCTTGCCAACGACCTTCTCGGCGAGCTCGGCAAGACGGTGCCGTTGGAAAGCCTTCGTCTCCTGCTGACATCTGCCAATGCTGAGACGCGAGCGGCGGGTGCGTTTATTGCCACCTTTCAAAACCAGAACATAAGTTCGATGGTGGGTGAGCTGGCCGCGCTGCTTGGGGACAGCAACCCGCGCACGCGCTTCGATGCCGTGGAGTCTATCTTACGATGCAGTACGCGGAACGATGGTCAGCATCTCGCGCAGGCGTTGTTTGCCCTTGATGATTATCACGATGGTGTACGCATGGGAGCCGTCAAATTTGTGCGCTTTGCAAAAGACTGGCAGTTGAAGCTTGCGCGTCAGCACGCCGCGTTGCTCAGGCCGCAAACGCCGTTTTCGGCGATCGCCGATATCTCCGGGCAATGGCGAGATGATGCATCAGGCATGATCCGTGCGATGCTCGACAATTCAGAGCCGGTAGTGCGCCGTTACGGCCTGGGGCTGGCCAGCCGGGCGAGGTTGGTCGTTGTTGACGCGTTCGTCGAATGGGCGCAGGCGTCCGCCGATCCTGAAATCAGCAAACTGGCAACCGATTGCATCGAGCACAACCAGATATCGCACCACGCCGTATGGCAATCATCATTGCCGGCAATCGCCTGAGGCACCGCTGATCTCGAGGTCAAGATAGCGACGTGACAGGACGTAGAGCCTGCCGAACTGATTCAAAGTAATGTCGTATGATGTTGTCCGCGCACGATATTTGCGCCGGGCGTGGCGGTTCTTACCTTCTCCCCTTGTGGGGTGAGAAGCGGTCCGCGTGGCGGACGAAAAGCCAATTGCTTGGCTTTTCGAGCTTCGAACGCCCTGAGCCTGCGAAGGGCCGGGTGGTGGCCGATCCAACCTGCCGGGTCCCCGCCGCTCCGCAGCGTCCCGGCATTCGCCGGCCTTTCGTCGTGCCACTGGCACGACGATTCGCTTCGCGAACCAGCTGCTCACCCCACAAGGGGGGAAGGGAGAACCTCCTGCGCCGTCAAGAACCGCAACACCACGTCGCTCATGCCCAGCAGCGGCGTGAACGTCACGATGGTGATGCCGCCCGTCGCGTTGGTGCGGGTCAGGCCTTCGGAATAGATATCGAGCGGCGGCTCCTCGTCGAACCAGACGCCGTGCAGGGTTTCGCCCTGCCACTTTTCGCGGCCCTTCTCATAGCTCTTGAACGACAGCACCGATTCATCGGCCTGCACGTCGCCGCCGCCGCCCCAGCGCACCACGATGCTGTCGAGCGCGCCCGGCGCGCCGCGGCCCATCGTGGTCTGGCGGATGGCATCGGCGGGGATCATGCCGGTGCCCCATGCCGCCTGCTGCTGCGGCGGGCCGACCAGCACGCGCTGCGGGTTGTCTCGCGTGCCCTCGCCGGTCACGCCGGCAGCCCATAGCCTGACGGCGGCGTCGAAGGTCTTGCCCTGCCACCACGCGGGATAGCGGCCGGTGAGATGCATGGCCCATTCGGCGCCGCCGGCCCTGGTCTTGCCCAGCTGGTTGCCGGCCATGAACAGACGTTCCCGGTTCTGCGCGCCGGCGGCGTGAAACTGCGCCTGCCTGGGATAAGGCCGGTAGGCGGCAAGCTGGTTAGTCCTGCGCCTGCGGTCCAGCTCCTGCAGCAGCGCCAGATAGTGGCGGCGCGTCTTCAGGCTGGTCGCCAAACGGCCCGAGGACGGCTTCGAGGCCACGGATGCGGCGGCGGATCTCGTCATCGCTCAGGGCTTCCAGATTGTCAGATGAAACATGCAAATCCTTGGCCAGATCCTTGGGCAGCACCGATTGCACGATCTTCAGATACTGGTCGGGCTTGTCGGCCCGGACCGCGGCAATCACGCCGGCGCCATGGGCGCGGAAATCGGCGCGAACCGCGTCGAGGAAATCATCGCCAAGCGTCTTCTTCGTCCGCTTCGGCTTGGCAGCGGCGGCAGTCGCCTTGCGGCCAGGACGAGAACGCGGCGCCGTCCGGTCAGCCATGATCCGAGATCCCGGCGGGCTCGGCGGTCGCTGCCTGCTTCGCCTGCTTTGCCGGCCTTGCCCGCTTGATCTTGCCGGACTTGATCTTGCCGGACTTGCGCCGTGCCGATTTTGGCCCTGACCGTTTTGGGGCGGCCTTGCGGGCTGCATCAGCGGCCGGCGCGTGGCGCTTTCCGGCAGACGCGGCTTTCAGGCTTGAACTGGCGATCGCCCTTGCGTCGTGCGCGCCGCGCGGAAAACCGAAGCCGCCGATGGCATCGACGGGACCGCCGCGAACCATGCCGATCAGCACGCCCGGCACGACCGGCTCGATGCGGCCGATGCGCGCCTGCGGGGCAGCGCCCTCGAACACGCCAATGGCGCTGACGACCTCGCGGCCGTCATCGTCGGTGATGATGGTGGCATAGCGGTTGGACATGGGGGCCTCGCGGATAAGGCAGAATGAACCGAGGATAGCGTTCCTTCACGCCCCCCTCTGTCCTGCCGGACATCTCCCCTCAAGGGGGGAGATTGGCAGCTCCAGGGTCGCGACCAATTTGCAGCGCTGACGATTGGCGAAAGCAAGGCGGCAGTCCGATCTCCCCCTTTGAGGGGGAGATGGCCGGCAGGCCAGAGGGGGGTGCTGTCCCGCCGACATCCGATATCCGCACGTTGTGGCATCAGGAAAACAAAACCCGCCTCGTGGGCGGGTCGGTGGCGCAAATCAGCACCATGGACAAATCATAGCAAAGCTGCCCTCACCCGTCAATGCAGATAAGAAATAATTCCTACTCCAGTCAAAGCCTCGTCCTTTGGCGCCGCCAGCATTGCGCGAGGGCCGCTTCGATGGGATGCTGGGCCTCGTCGGAGAGCGCAATGAGCAATGTGACCAGTCACTATGGCAGCGGCGGCATCGTCGAGCGCATCCTGTCGGCTGTGCCGGACGCCAGGGCCGGCAGCCTCGCAGCCAAACAACTCTATCCGTTCGATCAGCTTCATGGCCGCGAGCTGATCGCCACGCAGGAGCATGCCGCGCGTCTTGCGCCCTCCGCTGGCGATCGGGTTCTGGACATCGGCAGCGGCATTGGCGGCCCGGCCCGGTTCCTTGCCGAGACCTATGGGTGCAGCGTCGACGGCGTCGACCTGACGCAGGCGTTCGTCGAGGCATCCCGCCGATTGACCGAGCTCTGCGGCCTCGGCGACAAAGTGCGTTTCCATGAGGCCGATGCGACAAGGCTGCCTTTTGCGGACGACACATTCGACGCGGCAATCTGCTTCTATGTCGGCATGAATATCGCTGACAAGGCGGCGGTCATTGGGCAAGCGTGGCGCGTGCTGAAGCCGAAAGCCAGGCTTGTCTGGACCGAGGCGGTGCTGGCGGACGGCGAGCCTTACTATCCCTTGCCTTGGGCGGTGTCGTCGGCGGCCAGCCATCTTGTCGACGGCGAGACCCTGAAGGCTGTGTTTGCTTCAGCCGGATTCCGGGTCGACGATGTCATCGACGAAACCGGCGATCACGTCGAGCTGGCGTTGAAACGGGCAAATTCCAGCATCGTGCCCTCGCCCGCCCAGCAGCAGGCCAATGAGATCGTGCTCGGCGCCGAGTTCGTGCATCGGCGAAAAAACTACATAAGCAGCCTGAGCGAGGGAAAACTCGCGTCACTGGCCGTCATCGCTTCCAAGCCGGCCTGAAAAACAAAACCCGCCTCGGCGGCGGGTCGGCGGCGCAAATCAGCACCATGAACAAATCATAGCATAGCTGCCCTCACCGGTCAAGATATGTCAGGAAAGAATTCCTACATCGACATCGATCGGAGACTCGGCGATGCTAGCGCTACCACATCCGGCGTCAAGTCATATGCATATGTTCTAAAGTGCCATGCCGTCGGCGGATGTTGTCTGATAATTTGCCCTTTGGCATCAAGGGGGCAAAAGAAGCCATGTCTGAGGACAAAATCCGAAATATAAATCTGACCGCCGACATCGTCGCGGCATTCGTGCGCAACAATTCAGTGCCTCCGGATAGCCTGCCGGCGTTGATCGAGAGCGTCAATGCAGCGCTCGCGGCCGTGGACAATCCCGTTGCTCCGCCGCAACCTGCGCCTGAGCCCGCGGTCAACCGCAAGCGCTCGGTAACGCCGAATTTCATTTACTGCCTCGAGGATGGCAAGAAGTTCAGGTCGCTGCGGCGTCATCTCGGCTCCGCCCATGGCATGACGCCGGAAGCCTATCGCGCCAAATGGGACCTGCCCGGCGACTATCCGATGACGGCGCCCAGCTACGCCGCCAAGCGATCGGAGCTGGCAAAGGAGTTCGGGCTCGGCATCAGGACACCCGAGGCGCCGGCCGCCAAGGCGCCGGCCAAGAGCAAGACCAAGGCGTAAAGGCACGCCCCCTCCGTGCCGTACGCCTGCTGGAGGACGATCGTGGTGGCCGGAGAGCCCAATGACGTTCGCGTGGAACGTGTCGACCGCCGCCAATGGGCGGTGCTGGTTGCCGAGAATGGCACGGTGACCCAGCATCTGTTCATGGCCCAGGAAGCGGCCGAGGAGTTTGCCGACGGCGAGCGGACAAGGCTCGGCCTTCCCGCCAGGCCGCCGGCGGCGGATCCGCTGGCCTGAACAGTCCTTCAACCGGCTGCAGGATACAAGACGCAGCCTTCGACAGGCCGTCTAGCGACTGGTCATTAGCTGGCTCTTATGGAATCATTCCACTCCAACTCGGGGGAGAGCGGGATGGACAAACCAGCCATGGCATCCGTGTTCAGGATGCGGCAAGCGCCAGCCACTGTTTCGGGCGTTCGCAGCGTCGGCCAAGGCCAGGCCGATCCGGTCATCGGCAGAAGGCCGCTCGGCGAGGCGATCCGCTTCGTCATCGACGCCCATCCCCATTACGACATCAGCGGCGTTTCGATCGCCTATGGCGACGGCTCGGCCCCGCGCCTCGGCAGCCGGGAGGTCAAGGCGCTGTGGGCCGAATATGGCCGCCGCTGGATGGAAGAGTAGCGCAGGCCATCGGCCGACGCCTATCGCTTGCATCCCCGTCCGGATCGTAACAGCGGCTCATGCGTTGAGCGTGAGCCAAATGGGAGCAACAGCCATGAACGTCGCCAATCTGCAACTCGAAGGCCTGCTGATGGCCGTCGCCTCGATCAATCAGGTGCTGGTGCGCAAGGGCCTGCTCACGGTGGAGGATATCGACATTGCGCTGCGCAAGGCCGAGGCCATCGAAACCGGCGAGGAGCGGTCCGACGGCATGTCGGAGTCCAACCGCGACGCCGTCAACTTTCCGATCCGACTGCTGGAACTGGCCAATCAATGCCAGCCGGAGGCGGACATGCCGTCCTTCTCGAAACTGGCCCGCATGGTCGGTCAGATGAAGGAACCCTACAACGACCAGATGTGAGGCGGTCTGCCGACGCGGGGCCTCACCCTCGGCCAATCTTCGAGGCCAGCACGCTGCCCGGTCCATGCACGGCGGCGAACAGCAGGCCGGCGGCGAACGGGAAATGGGACATGAAGGCGCCGAACTCGGCCTGGTTGCCGGTCCAGTGCGACGGACCGTGGAAGGCAAAGCCGAGGAAGACCACGTAGACGGCGGCGACCAGGGCGGCCGGCGTGAAGAACGCTCCGGTCAGCAAGGCGATCACCAGCAGCGTTTCGAGGATCGCGGCGCACCAGGCCAGAAACAGCGGGAACGGGAAGCCGGCGGCGGCGATGTAGCCGGCGGTCATGTTCATATCCATGAACTTGAAGGCTGCTCCCATCGCGAACATGGCGGCCAAGGTCAGGCGGGCGATGAGAATGGCCGCGGTCTGCCACGGCGATTGAACGGCTTCCATGATGTGCTCCAAAGGTTTGCAACGGGTTTCGCCCCAAGGACGGGCGCCACGCCGCCGATCCTACACCAGCCCGCGAAATTCTTTCGCGGCAAAGCCGGACCTCGCAAAAGGAGGCGCTTGCAATCCTCTTGCCGCGCGTGGCCGCTCAGAGCTTCGCCATCAGCTCCCGCCCCAACCGTTTCGGCGGCTCGGCGCGCAGCACCACATTGGTGGTCACCGCGCCGTAGCGGCCGATGGCATCGACGATGCTTTCGAGGTCGGGCGGCGACGGCACGACCACCTTGACCAGAAAACAATCCTCGCCGGTCACCCGCAGCACCTCGACCACTTCCGGCATGGCCGCGAATTTCTTCAGGCAGGTCTGGATGTGCTCATGCGTGGTGCGCAGGCGGATCATGGCCATGGTGCCGAGACCGAGGGCGGTGGGATCGATCGCGGCCCGGTAGCCGGCGATGATGCCGCGCTCCTCCAGCCGCTTCACCCGCTCCGACGTCGCGGGCTGGGACAGGCCGACGCGGCGGCCGAGTTCGGAAATGCCGATGCGGCCATCCTCCTGCATGATCTCGATGATTGCCATGTCGGTGGGGTCGAGCCGTGGCCGGTAATCGCCGTTTGCCATGAACACCTTCAATCCATCGGAATTCTTCATCGCTTTCCGATGATCTCTCATTCCGCGAACAAGGAGAAGCCCTAGGATTGGGACATCATCTGCGGCGAAGAAACAGGATTTTCCATGACCGACTTCATCATTCTGCCGGGCAGCGGCGGATCGGGCGAGGCCCACTGGCAGACACGCTGGCAACAGGCCGACCCGGCGATGCGCCGCTTCAGCCCGGCAAGCTGGGAGCTGCCGGATTTCGACGACTGGGTGGCGGCGCTGGACGTCGCGGTGTCACAGGCACAGACCCCGCCGGTGCTCGTCGCCCACAGTCTCAGCTGCCTGCTGGTCGCGCATTGGCAGGCGGTGTCGAGCCGTCGGATCGGCGGGGCGTTTCTGGTTGCGGTTCCCGACCCGGCCTCGCCGGTCTATCCCGCTTACGGAATTCCCTTCGCCGATACGCCGCGCGGGCCGCTTCGCTTCCCCTCGCTGATCGTGGCCAGCACCGACGATCCCTATGATCCGAACGGCTATGCCGGTGAGAAAGCCACACAATGGGGCAGCGAACTGCACATCGCCGGGCCGCTTGGTCACATCAACAGCAATAGCGGGCTGGGCGACTGGCCGGCGGGAATGGAGCTGCTGACGGCCTTCGTGAGAGACAGACAGGCCGACCACGCAATCGCACCGTAGGCGCCCGAAGCGTGCGCGCGGGCTTGCCCCGACTTGTCCCGCCAGCTATCTCTCGGGAGGGGCGTTTGTGAGGGAGCCTGCGAATGGTGTCCGTCCGATATCTGGTCCGCGATGTCGATCTGTCCATCGCGTTTTATACGAGCTATCTGGGCTTCGCGCTGAAGCAGCAATTCGGTCCGGCGATGGCCATCCTGACGCGCGGCGACCTCTCGCTCTGGCTCGCCGGTCCCTTGGCGTCGGCAGCCAGGCCGATGCCGGACGGCCGGACACCCGAGCCGGGCGGATGGAACCGCTTCGTGCTCGAGGTCGAGCAATTGCCGTCAATCGTGACTAAGATGGTCGAGGCCGGCGTGCGGTTCCGCAACCAGATCGTCGAAGGTCCGGGCGGGCGACAGATTCTTTGTGAAGACCCGTCCGGCAACGTGATCGAGCTGTTCGAGCCCAGCTAGACTTCGGCCGTCGCCTCGGATTCGGCGCCGGGCTTTGCCTGGCCTTCCCACTGCCGCTCCGCCTCTGCTTTACGCTTCGGACAATCCTCGTAGTCATGCTCTCGCGAACCGCAATAGGAGCAGCATTTTGCCGGCGTGTCGGTTCGAAGCATTGTGGCCATGCACAAGAATGCACGAAAATTCATCCGGTTGCAGCAGCGTCCGCGACGTCGCTGCTGGGATGCGTGACCGCCAGCCTGGCACCGCCCTCAATAGCCGCCGCCGAGGATCGGCAGAATCTCGGCGGCAGACATTGCGCGCGGCGCGTATTCGTCCGGCCTATATCAAAGTTAAATGCGGATGCTGGGCGTGAGGTGGTAGGTGATCGCGATGGGGGGACTCTCAACGCGCTCGAGGTGTCCCATGGACGTTCGAAATCTGATTGCCAAATTGTCAGCCGCGGTATTGCACCGCCGCGCCGCGTCTTCGCCGATACTGTTCAGGCCGATCCGCAACTCGCTCGCCGACATCCCGTTGAAGCCGGCGCCGCGGCCGCCTTATCGTCCGCATCGGCCGATCTGGCCGGCAAGCAACATGTAGCTCGCCGGGCTGCAACCAGTTTGTGATTTCCTCGTTTATGGCGATCCCGTTTTCAAGGAGGCAAGTGATGAGATCGATCCGGGCGAGGCGCGAATGGTTTGGATGGTGAGCGCATGAGCCGTTTTCTGCCCCTGACGATCAGATTCGTGGACGGCAGCGCGATGACGGTGTCGTCGATCGCCGACGCCAGGAGGGCGCTAGGCGGAACATGGAAGAACAAGCAGACGGCGGCCTACAAGGCGGCCGACAGGCTGGTGGATGACGCGTTGAACGGCATTTGCCGCCCGGACATCGCCTTTGCCGCTTTCCAGAATGCCGCCGCCCAACAGGGCTTGCTGAAGCCGGCGAAGCCAAGTGCCGCCCTTGCCATGCTCGACGAATTGGCGTCGCTGGATGGGCATCGTTGAAAGACCGGCTGACGGATTGCCTGCGATGTCATGGCGAACGCCGGATAGCCTATCTCGGCTCGCGGTTCATGCTGAGATAAGTCGGGTCGAACTCGGCGATTTCCACCAGCTGCTGCCAGTCCAGAATGGTCACCATGTAATTTGCCCAGCCGATCACACCGATCTTGCGCAGCGCGCCGATGACCCGGTTCATGTGGACGACCGAAAGCCCAAGCACATCGGCCAGTTCCGCCTGCGACAGGGGAAGCCGGAAACTCATGCCGTTGGTCTGCTTGACGACCTGGAGCCGCACGAACAGCTCGCACACAAGATGCGCCAGATGCGAAGTCTTGGACCGCCGGCCCATGGCCACGATCCATTCCCGATGGATGGCGCCATCGACGAGCGTGTCCAGCCAAAGCAAGCGGCTGAGATGAGGCGCCTGTTCGGTGATCGTCCTTAGCCGACTGTGGTCGGCGGCGATCACCCGGCATGGCGACAAAGCTATAATGCCATGGTCCATTGTCTTGAGCAGGAAGGCGTGCAAATCGACAAAATCGCCTGGCACCTGCAACGAGGTGAACTGGCGGCCGCCATCCTCCAGCACCTTGTAGCGCGCCGCCAGACCCTCGATGATGAGCGTGCTGTAGCCTGGCCTCGATCCCTCTGAAACGATGTCCTGACCGGTGGCAAAATCCATCTCGATGGTCATGGCGGCGGCCAGCAGCCCCTTTTCCTGCTCGGACAAAGCGTCATGCTGGCCAAGGTTGAGATAAAGCGGTTCTAGCATCGAGGATCCAGTTCGAGATTTCGTGGACATTCGTGGCCTAGCCAAACGCCGGAGATCGGGTGCGGTTGCAATCGGCCGGCACGGCGACGGCTCCTGGCAGGAAATCTGCTCAGGGCACAGTCGCATGGAACCATGGGTGCGGGTTGGGATTTAATCCATGTCGCTCAAAAATGGCCCCGATTTTGAGACAACGACATGCATAAAAACACAGACCTGAAGCGCGTCGCCTGCGTCCTTCAACCGCGATGCGCCTTAGCGTTCTCACGCAGGGATCCTTGCACACATGGAACGGTTCTACTTCGACTTGTACAACGCCGAGACCCAGATTGATGAAGAGGGGCAGCTTTTTCCCAGCCGGGAGCGTGCGGGAGCCGAAGCGCTGCGCATATTGCACGATGTGGCGCGCGACGAGATACCGGAGGGCGACCACCGGCGGATCACCGTCAAGATGCTGAACGAGAACAGGGAGCAGATATTCGAAGCGTCGCTGACCATGGCGTCGCTGTGGAGTTGAACTCGTCGACCCTGTCGAGGACTGTATGGAACCTCTTGCCCTCCCCTCTGTTTCCTAAGGAGGGGCCAGCGGCAGAAGCTGCACGGCTGATTGACTGGAGGCATCTATGTCCTTGCAAAAGCTTCATCCCGAGCAGGTCGACGACACACGCAGGCTTGCCTATTCGACCTTTGCCCCGGCGCTGATCGGTTCGCTCACCAAGCGTCTGGCGCGGTGTCAGGGCGTCAAGGAACTGGGCGCCCTGGAAAAGTCGCTCATCCGCCTGATCGAAGACTCTGATGTCGATGGGCCGCAAGCCGAGGCGATGAAAGAGTTCGCCATCGAGCTGGTGGTGTCGACGATATCGGAAGCCCGCGCTCACCCCGACACCAAGAGCGATGTCGAAGCCGTTGGCGAGCGCCGCGCCGAAGGCCGCTCCGAGAACCCGCAGACGCTCGAGGAGCAGTTGCAATCAGGCCTCGAAGACAGTTTTCCGGCCAGCGATCCGCCCGCCGTCCTCTCGACCGCCATTTCCGGCGGCTCGAAGGACCTTGTCGGCACCGACGAGGTGTTGCGCCGCAAGAAGGAGGCGGCGCAGCGAAAGCAGGAGAAGGCCGACGCCGGTTAGCCGGACAAGTCGCGCCAGCTCGGGCGATGAGAAGCCGTCAGCCGAAGCGCTTTTCCGGTGACTGTCCGCTGGATGGTGACTGTTCGCCGGCCCGCGCGACGATCGCCTCGAGCGGCTCCGGCCGGTGCAGCAGAAAACCCTGGCCATAGGCCACGCCCATGCCGCGCAGAATGTCGAGCGCTTCCTGCTGCTCGATCTTTTCGGCCACCACCGCGCAGCCGAGACTTTTGGCGATGCCCGCTATGGCCGAGACGATCTCGCGGTCGAAACGGCTTTCCGCGATATTCTCGATGAACGAGCCGTCGATCTTGATCTGATCGACCGGAAAGCGCCGCAAATATTCGAACGAGCTCATGCCGGCGCCGAAATCGTCGAGGCTGACACGGCATTGCCGCTCGCGCGCCTTGCGCACGAACTGCTCGGCGGCGTCGAAATTGGTGACGGCCGCGGTCTCGGTGATCTCGAAGCCGATGCCGGAATGCGGCGCCCCGGTCTCGGCGATGACGGCGTCGACGAAATCCCATAGCAGCGGATCGCTCAGCGTCTGCGCCGACAGGTTGAAGCCGAGCATGATGGCGCCTGACCGCATCGCCGCGCCATGCTGCGAAAGCGCTGTCCTGATGATCCAGCGGTCCAGCCGCGAGGCAATGCCGAAGCGCTCGGCGACCGGAATGAATTCGTTGGGCGGGATCAGCTTGCCATTGCGCCCGGCAAGCCGCGCCAGCACCTCGACGTGGCGGCTCTCCTGCCAGGGCTGGCCGAGCAGATGGATTTCCTGGCCGAACAGTTTCAGCCGCCCGTCATCCATGGCGTCGACCGTGTCGGCGGCGACACGCGCCGCGTTGAGGCCGCCGGAGCCCGACGCCGCGTCGGCCGAAAACACCGCGAAGCGATTGCGCCCGGCCGCCTTGGCGGCATAGCAGGCGTCGTCGGCGCAGGCCAACGCATCGGCAACCGTGGTGGTGGTGTCCTCGACGAAGGCGATGCCGATGCTGGCCGCGAGTTTTCGCGAGGTCGCCGGCAGTCCGAGGTCGGCGTCACGGACCGCCGCAAGAATCGCGCCGGCCAGCGCCTCGGCCTTGGCCGATTGGCAATTGGGCACCAGCAGCGCGAACTCGTCGCCGCCGAGGCGCGCGGCACGCGCCGATGCCGGCAGGCAGCCCAGAATACCGGCGGCCACACCCTTCAGCGCCAGGTCGCCGGCGGCGTGGCCGGCGAAGTCGTTGAGCGCCTTGAAGTAGTCGAGATCGACGTAAAACACCGCCAGCGGCAAAGCCCGCTCGGTGGCGATGTGCACGGCCAGCAGCCGGTCGAAGGCGGCACGGTTCAAGAGGCCCGTCAGCGCATCGTGGTGAGCGGCGTAGGCGAGTTCCCGCTCGCGTTTCTTGTCCTCGGTGATATCGCGCACGGTGCCGAGAATCTGGCCCGCTGTCTCAGGCGCCGCGATGAAGCGCACCAGCGATTCGACATGGCGGATTTCGCCGTCGCGCCTGACGATGCGGTATTGCGCGGCGACGACGCCGTCGGTCGAAAGCGGCGCCAGATGGGCGCGCTCTGCGGCATCCTTGTCGTCGGGGTGCAGATAGGAATGCCAGAGGTCGGCGGCCACCTCGTCGGTGTCGGCGACCAGGCCGAATATCTCCCTGGTGCGGGCGTCCCAATAGCTCTTGTTGGCGTCGATATCGTGATGCCAGATGCCGGTGCCGCTGGCCGCCAGCGCCAGGCGAAAGCGCACATTGACCCGCTCCAGTTCGGCTTCCGCCTCTTTCTGCCGGCTGATGTCGGTCTGTACGCCCATCAGCCTGACCGGCCTGCCCGTCTCGTCACGCTCGACAATGCCGCCGCGGTCCAGCACCCAGATCCAGTGGCCGTCCTTGTGCTTGAGGCGTAGCTCGGTCTCGATCGAGGCGGTCAGGCCGGAAATGTGCCGCTCTCCGCTGGCCAGCGCCCGCTGGCGGTCGTCGGGATGCGTCAGCTTCAGCCAGAGGTCGTCGCTGTTGGCAAGCTCGCCATCCTCATAACCCAGCATGTGCGACCAGGTTGGCGAATAGAAACAGTCGCCGCTCAAAATATCCCAGTCCCATACGCCGAGATGAGCGCGTTCGAGCGCAAGCGCCCAGAATTCGCCGTTGCGTATTTTCTCTTCAGCCATGCCCTGGTTTCGCTCACTCCGTCGCCGCCACTATGCACGCAAGCAGAGAAGAAAGCGTTACCGGGTGCGCCGCGCCCACAGTGCGGACAAGGCCTGCAATCGTGCCGGACCATGCCGTAAGGCGTCATCATGCGATTGGGGCTCGTCATGCCATTGGCGCCCTGATTGGAACCGCCCTGCCCGGGCCTGGCTCGACGATCCTTATCGCGCGGCGGCGCGCATTGTCCTCGAGCAGGCCGCGCAGTTCCTCACGGCCGCGCGCGATGCGCGACATCAGCGTGCCGGCCGGCACGCCGAGCATCTCGGCGGCCTCGGCATAGGAGAAGCCCTCGATGGCGACCATGGTCAGCGCGGCACGGCGGTCGGGGCTGATCGCCTGCAGCGCGTCGATGATCTCGCGGGCCGCGACATTCTCCAGCTGGTCGGCGGGAGAGGCCTGCACCTCGCCGGCCTCCAGCGGCAGCATCGAGGCCTCGCCTCGCCGGTTCACCTTGCGCATCTGGTCGATGAACAGATGATGCATGATCGTGAACAGCCATTTTCGCGGGCTCTCTCCCGTCTGCCAGTTGTCCAGCCGCAGCAGCGCCCGCTCCAGGCAGTCCTGGACGAGATCGTCGGCGGAATCGCGGTCGCGCAGCAGCGAGCGCGCATAGCGGCGCAGGCGCGGGATTTCGTCGAGAATTGCTCTCTGCTTTTCGTCCATGACCTTTTGTCTTCGTTTCGGCATGCCGTTGCCGCAAAACCGCTGCGCCCCCGGGTGAGGACAGCTTTGGCTGATCTGAAAAATTCCTCTGTTCATGCCTGTCGTCGGCTCCAAAAACGCTGGGCACTTTTGGGCGACAGGCATGACGCGCTCAGCGCGGCGCGGCGTCGATGGTGACCCGGTGTGGGTAGAAGGCACCGTGGTCGCGAATTTCAGTCATCTCGTCGAAAGGCTGCTCATAGGCCCACATCGCGTCGTTGCCGGTTTCACCCGCCGGCAGCACGTTCCAGTAGCTGGCGTCACCCTTGTAGGGGCACAGCGTCGACCGCTCCGTCTTCTTGAGCTTGCGGAAGTCGATGTCCTCGAACGGGATGTAGAAGGAGAAGGGATGGGGCGGCTCGGTCACCATTTTGGCTTTTGCCGAGGAAGCGATGATGGTGCCGTTTGCAAACACGACGACACGCCCGGTGAAGGGCTCGACGGTGATCACCTTGCCCGGATTGCGCCTGAAGCCGGGTGACGGGTTCGCATGCTGATCCATGACTGCTCTCCTTGTCCGCTGGTGGTTCGATGCCGGTCGACGGCGTCAGCTCTCACTGGTCACTGATGGGCCGGCGACAGCGGTCACACGCGACAGCTTCTGGCGCTTTTCGAGCTGTGGCTTTTCATAGGTCTTCTTCATCGTTCTTCCTTTTCTGACGTCTGGCAGCCGGTCCGCGCGGCTGCCGGTCGTGGATCATGGCTCCAAGGGACAACAGGCGCATCTCCCGTCCGGCCGATGCGCCGCCGAAGGAAATCCGGGCCAGCGTGGCAAGAACGATTCGCATGTGTTTCGCCGCGATCCGACGGCGGTGGATTTATCTCAGCCGGGACGGCCATGCTTGGGCCGGGCGGAACACGGTTTTGGCGAATGCGGCCCTGTCAGCACGACCGCAAGGCTTGGACAGGCGCGAACAGCTACCGGCGCGGCTATGGCGATGGCTGCTTGGCGCCGGTGCACGCCGCGAAATATCGATAATAAAGGACGACAGGTGAGACTCTACAAAATCAAGATGATTTGCCAGATATTTCGCCTTTTCGGCACGAGAAGCAAAATAAATTTTCGACAGACAAACTTTCACTTCGGAAAAATGTCCATTTCATCTCTGTTAACCAAATATTAACCAAAATTATCCGATACATACCGAAGTTATTCGCTGTCGCAATCCGAATCTAAGTTGTAATAATCATTGCACAGTTCGCTTATGACATTACTGTATCGTTGATGTCTTGCGAAGCATGCAACGGAGGAGCTGTAGGAGTGAAATCCGGGTCAAGACTGTGTTGCGAGGAACGGTCTGCCCGACGGAGGAAACACGCATGAGATTGCTGAAATATGCGCTGCTGGCGGGAGCGTCGCTGCTTCCCATCCTGCCCGCGATCGCCGCGACCGCGACGGGCAGCATGAATGTCCGCATCACGATTACCGACGAATGCAAGGTGCAGACGGCGAGCGATCTCGATTTCGGCTCGCACGGTGTCATTGATGCGAATGTCGACCAGACCAGCACCATCAACGTGCAATGCACGACCGGCAAGTCCTACAATGTTGGTCTGAGCGCCGGAGCGGGCGCGGGCGCAACGGTTGCTGTTCGCAAGATGACCGGGCCGGCGTCGGCGACGATCGACTACACCATCTACAGGGAAAGCACCCGGACGCAGCTTTGGGGCACCACGATCCCCACCGACACGGTCGGCGGAACCGGCAACGGCGCCATTCAGCCGCTGACGGTCTACGGGCGTGTTCCACCGCAGACGACACCGGCGGCGGGCCTCTACACCGACACCGTTGCGATCACCATAACGTACTGACAATCGATACCAACACGAGGACGATCATGCGATCCATGCTTTCACGCATCGGAGCCACGGCTGTTCTGTTGCTGTGCGCCGGTCTCTCACAAGCCGCTTCGCTCAGGGTGGCGCCGACAGGTCTCGAGCTGATCTCGCCCGACGCCTCGGCGGTTCTCAACCTCAGCAACGATGACCCCAAGCGGCCGATCAATGTGCAGATACGCGTCTTCGCCTGGAGCCAGGCTGGCGGGATCGAGACGCTGACGCCGACTACCGACGTCGTCGCCAGCCCGCCATCGACCAAACTCGGACCCAATGCCCAATACGTGGTTCGCGTCGTGCGCGTCAGCAAGGCGCCGGTGCGGGCCGAGGAAAGCTACCGCGTCATCGTCGACGAGTTACCCGACCCGTCGCGCAAGAAGGCCGGTACGGTCGCGCTCGCGCTGCGCTACTCCGTGCCGGTGTTTTTCCGCGACGCCGATGCGGCCGCGCCGGCAGTCGCCTGGAGTGTTTCGCGCAAGGGCGGCAGTCTTGTGCTGACAGCCAGCAATACCGGTGAAAGTCGTCTCCGCTTGTCCAACCTATCCCTGACCCAGAACGGCAAAAAGCTCGGCAACCGAAACGGGCTCGTCGGTTATGTCCTGGGCGGCGCGACCATGCAGTGGCCGATCGGCAGCGGCAAATCACTGTCCGCGGGCTCCGTGCTTTTGAAGGCACAGAGCGATCTTGGACCCTTCGATGCCAACGTTGCCGTCAAGGGCAAGTAGCGTCGCTGTCATCGTCGCGGTTGCGACTTTCACACCTTGCTTGGCGGTGCGTTCGCAGGAATTTCCGGCCGTGACGAACCTCGAACAGCCGGCTTCCGTTTTACCAGCGGGCCGCAGCCTCTATCTCGAGGTGTTCATCAACGACGTTTCGACCAAGCTGGTCGGCAATTTTATCGAGATGCCGGATGGTGGGCTGGCGGCGGCGCCCCAAGAGCTGAAGGAGGTCGGCCTGAAACCGCCGGAGGACATAGCCGACGCCGGCGGCCTGGTCAGGCTCGACCAGTTGGCCGACGTTTCGTTTCGGATCGATGAGGTAGCCCAGCGCCTCTACGTCACCGCCGCCAATGACAGCCGCGAGGCGCGCATGGTGGATCTCGGCTTGCGCTTGCAGGACCGGCCGGCGCCGCAATCGGGCTTGGGCGCGGTTCTCAACTATTCGCTGTTTGCCAGCTCCAACACATTGTTCGACAAGGACGTCGAGCTGTTCCAAGGCGTTTCCGGCGGCTTCGATGCGCGCGCGTTCAGCCCCTATGGAACGCTCAGCCAATCCTTCATCGCCGGCTATTCCGACGGCAGGCTGGGCGGCTTCACGCGGCTCAACACGACATGGAGCTATTCCGACCCCGACCGGCTGATGACCTACCGCGCCGGCGACTTCATCTCCGGTGGATTGTCGTGGACGCGTCCGATCTATCTCGGCGGCATCCAGGCGCAACGCAACTTCCACCTGCGATCGGACCTGGTGACGCTACCCCTGCCCTCCTTCGGCGGCACGGCGGCGGTGCCGTCGACGCTCGAGGTCTACACGCAGAACGTGCGCACCTATTCCGGCGACATCCAGCCCGGGCCGTTCCAGGTCACCAATCTGCCGGTGTTCACGGGCGCCGGACAGGCGCAGGTGGTGCTGCGCGACAGCCTCGGCCGCGAGACCACGGCCACCTTGCCGTTCTATGCCTCCAGCATGCTGCTGCGCCAGGGACTGCTCGACTTTTCCGTCGAGGCAGGGATGGCGCGGCGCAATTTCGGCATCTCCTCCGACGATTATGACGGCCGCGTCATGGGGGTCGCCAGCGCGCGTTACGGCGTGACCGACCGGCTGACATTGGAAGCCCATGCCGAGGGCGGCGCCGATCTGATCAATGGCGGCATAGGTGCTGCCTTCCCGCTCGGGGCATATGGCGCGGCTTCGCTGGCGGTCGCCGGCAGCCATCATGACCGGCGCACCGGCTCGCTGGTCGATGCCAGTGTCGAATTCGGCTATGACGGCTGGGCGATCAACGCCCACATGCAGCGGGCCTTTGGCGGCTATGAAGACATCGCCTCGGTGACGGCGGAGCCGGTTCTCGACCCCGACGACTTCACCCCTTTCAGCGCTGGCGTGCCGCGCTCGGTCGACCAGGTGACGCTCAGCGTGCCGATGCCGATCGATTTCTCCAGCCTCAACCTGTCCTATACGCATTTGAAGAGCGCCGAGGGCGAAAACAGCCAGATCGTCGGCCTGTCCTACAGCCAGGCGATCTTCAAGCGCAGCACGCTCTATGCCACCGCCTTCGCCGATCTCGACGACGACAGCAGCTATGGCGTGTTCGCCGGGATTTCGATCCCGTTCAACGACGAGATCTCGGCGTCGACAGGCGTCGAGCAAGGCCCTGAGGGCCTCAATGTCACTGCCGACCTCGCCAAATCGGAGCGGGCCGAGGACGGCAGCATCGGCTGGCGGCTGCGCACCTCCGAAGGCGAGGTTCCCAACCGTTCGGCAGCGGTGAGCTACCGCGCGTCGTTTGCGCGTTTTGAGGCCGGCGCCCAGCAATTCGACAAGGACTTTCGCGTGACCGGCCAGATGGACGGCGCCATTGCGGTCGCAGGCGGCGGGGTGTTCGCCACCAACCGCATCGACGATGCCTTTGCCGTCGTCGATGTCGGCACGCCTGATGTCGAGGTCTTGCATCAGAACCGGCCGGTAGGCAGGACCGACAGCAAAGGCCGCATCCTGGTCACCGGGCTCAACTCCTATGAGCTGAACACGGTCTCCATCGACCCGAAGAATCTACCAGTCGACGCGGATGTCCCGGCTACCAAGGAGACCGTCGTCCCAGCCGACCGCAACGGCGTCGTGCTGAAGTTCGGCGTGTCCGAGGCGGCGCAGGCCGCGCTGGTGACGCTGGTCGACTCGAGCGGAACGCCGCTCGAAGCCGGACTGTCGGGACGCGTCGATGGCGGCACCGAAGACTTCGTCGTCGGCTATGACGGGCAGGCCTATATCAAGGGCCTCGGCAAGCAGAATTCCGTGCAGGTCGAGCGCGCGGACGGCGGTTCATGCCGGGCAGAGTTTCCCTTCGAGGCGGTGCGCGGCCGGCAGGTGGTGATCGGGGACGTGGTGTGCCAATGAACATCCGACGCCAGGTGCTGCGCGCAACGTTCATCATTGTCCTTATGCTGCTGCCGTCGCTCGCCCGCGCGCAAAGCTGCAGTTACACCGTCACCAGTATGAATTTCGGCCTCATCGACACACTGTCAGGCACGGCGGCGACATCGACCGCGACCCTCAGCATGAATTGCAGCGGCAGTTTGCCGTTTCTGCTGCCCGTCCTGGTCTGTCCGCACTTCGCCTCCGGCACAGGCGGCGCTTCCTCGGCGGCCGCCAGGCAGATGGCGAACGGCGCCAACAGCCTCAACTACCAGCTCTATTCGGATCCTGGAATGAGCGTCGTCTGGGGCTCCTACAACTGGGCCTATGCCTCGCGCCCGCCGCCGCAGACGCTGAACCCCAATCTCTTCGGCAACTCATCGGGCACGGCGACCATCTATGGCCGCGTGCCCGGCGGCCAGTCGACCGTTCCGCCCGGCACCTATCTCTCGACGTTTTCGAGCACGCATGTCGAGATCCTCTCCCGGACGACCCTGTTGGGCAGCAGCTGCAGCGGCGGCTTGGGCAACCCCGACACCAATCCGACCTTCACCATCAACGCGACGGTTGCGGCCAATTGCCTGGTCACCACCCAGAACATCGATTTCGGCTCCAAGGGCGTGCTCACCGCCAATGCCGACGCCACCGGCCAGGTCTCGGTCACCTGCACGCCGTCGACCGCCTATACGGTGTCGCTGAATGGCGGCACGACAGGCGGCACGCCGACCAACCGAAAGATGTCAAAGGGGGCTGAGCGGGTGACCTACGGCCTCTACAAGGACGCCGCGCGCTCGCAGCCCTGGGGTGACGCCGGAACGCCGGGAAGCACGGTGGCCGGTACCGGAACCGGTACGGCCCAGGCGCTCACCGTCTATGGCCGCGTGCCGCCGCAGACGACGCCCTCGGCCGGCGTCTACACCGACACGGTGGTTGTGACCATCACCTATTGATCGCGGCCCGCCTCGCCGTTGGCCGGCGCCAGCCAGCGCGCGTAAATCTCGCCGACGATGCCGCGGCGAAAGACCAGCACGCAGATCATGAAGATCAGGCCGGTGGCGATGGTCACCGGGAAGCCGGAGGTGGCGAGCGTGTTTTCCAGCCCGACGACGAGGCCGGCGCCGACGACAGGACCGACCATGGTGCCGATGCCGCCGAGCAGCGTCATCAGGATCACCTCGCCCGACATCTGCCAGGTGACGTCGGTCAGCGTCGCGAACTGGAAGACGATCGCCTTGGTCGCGCCGGCAAGCCCGGCAAGGGCTGCCGACATGACGAAGGCGACGAGCTTGTAGCGGCCGACCGAATAGCCCAGCGAGATGGCGCGGTTCTCGTTCTCGCGGATCGAACGCAGGATCATGCCGAACGGCGAGTTGACGATGCGCCAGACGGCGAAGACGCCGATGAGGAAGACGGCAAGCACGACGAAATACATGTTGAGCGTGACGTTGAGATCGACGATGCCGAACAGATGCCCGCGCGGCACGCCCTGTATGCCGTCCTCGCCTTCGGTGAACGGCGCCTGGACACAGAAGAAATAAAACATCTGCGCCAGCGCCAGCGTGATCATCGAGAAATAGATGCCTTGCCGGCGGATGGCGAGGAAGCCCATGACCAGGCCGAGCACGGCCGCTCCGGCGGTGCCGAGCAGGATGCCGGCCTCGGGCGGCCAGCCCCATGCCTTGACGGCGTAGGCGCAGAAATAGGCGGCGGCGCCGTAGAAGGTGGCGTGGCCGAACGACAACAGCCCGGTGTAGCCGAGCAGCAGGTTGAAGGCGCAGGCAAACAGCGCGAAGCACAGCATCTTCATCAGGAAGATCGGATAGACGAAGAAGGGCGCGGCTATCAGCGCCAGTATGGCCAATGCCAGCAATACCCGCTCCAGCCGCACGGAGGCGGCGGTGCGCTGTTGGTGAAGGGTTGCCTCGCTCATCTCAGGCGTCCCTTCCGAACAGGCCGGCGGGGCGCAGGAGCAGCACGACCGCCATGATGACGAAGACGACGAGGTTCGACGCCTCGGGATAGAACACCTTGGTCAGGCCCTCGGCGAGGCCGAGCATATAGCCGGTGACGATGGCCCCGAGGATCGAACCCATGCCGCCGACCACGACGACGGCAAAGACGACGATGATGATATCGGAGCCCATCAGCGGACTGACCTGGTAGACGGGCGCGGCGAGAATACCGGCAAGGCCGGCGAGCGCCGCGCCGAGCCCATAGGTGAGCGTCAGCAGCAGCGGCACGTTGACGCCGAAGGCCTGCACCAGCTCCGGATTCTCGGTCGCGGCGCGCAGATAGGAGCCGAGCCTGGTCTTTTCGATCAGGAGCCAGGTGCCGATGCAGATAATGAGTGAGGCCACCACCACCCAGCCGCGATAGTTGGGCAGGAACATGAAGCCGAGATTGGTGCCGCCGGCAAGCTGCGCCGGAACGGCATATGGGTTGCCTGACACACCGTAGTAGAAACGGAACACGCCTTCGATGACCAGCGCCAGTCCGAAGGTGAACAGCAGCCCGTAGAGCGGATCCAGGCGGTAGAGCCGCGACAGCGCCACGCGCTCGACCGCCATGCCGAAGACGCCGACGATGAGCGGCACCAGGAGCAGCGCCGGCCAGTAGCCGATGCCGAGATGGACGAGCAGCAGGTAACCGATGAAGGCGCCGAGCATATAGAGTGCGCCATGGGCGAAATTGATGATCCGCAGCAGGCCGAAGATGACGGCCAGGCCGAGGCTCAGCATGGCGTAGAAGGAGCCGTTGATCAGCCCGACCAGCATCTGGCCGAGCAAGGCCTGGACGGGGATGCCGAAGATCATGGTCATGGCGTCACCGATGGTGTTGCAAGGGGGATGCGTCTGTGCGGCACGTACCCCCACCCGGACCTTCGGTCCGACCTCCCCACAAGGGGGAGGTAGGGCGGTGGCCCTCCACCCTCACCCTTATGGGGAGGGTCGCTGCGCAGCAGCGGGTTGGGGGTACTGCCGTGGGCTGTCGTCATCATACCCCCAACACCTCGTGCAGCTGTTGCGTGTGAGCGGCAAGCTCGCTTACGGCAAAACCCTCCACCACCTTGCCGTGCTCCATCAGGTAGAAGCGGTCGGCGATGCGGGCGGCGAAGCGGAAATTCTGCTCGACGAGCAGGATGGTCATGCCGCGCTTTTTCAAGGTCGCCAGCAGTTCGCCGATGCGCTGGACGATGACCGGCGCCAGGCCCTCGGTCGGCTCGTCGAGCAGCAGCATCTGCACGCCCGTCCGCAGGATGCGGGCGATGGCCAGCATCTGCTGTTCGCCGCCGGAGAGTTTGGTGCCGGGGCTGTTGCGGCGCTCCTTGAGATTGGGAAAGAGATCGAAGATCTCGTCGACGCTCATGCCGCCCTTGGCCACCACCGGCGGCAGGATCAGGTTCTCGTCGACGGTGAGCGTGGCGAAGATGCCGCGTTCCTCCGGCACGAAGCCGATGCCGCGATGGGCAACACGATGCAGCGGCAGGCGCATCAGGTCGCTGCCATCGAAGGCGACGCTGCCGCTGCCCTTGCGGACCAGCCCCATGATGGCGCGCAGCGTTGTGGTCTTGCCGACGCCGTTGCGGCCGAGCAGCGTCACGGTCTCACCGCGAAAAACGTCGAGGTTGACGCCATGCAGCGCATGGCCCTCGCCATACCAGGCATGGAGATCGCGCACGGCAAGCAGCGGCTCACTCATGCTCGGTCCCCCTGCTCGGTCCCCATGTAGGCGACCCTGACGCGCTCATCGTTGCTCACCGTCGCGTAGTCGCCGGCGGCGAGCACCTGGCCGCGCTGCATGACGGTGATCCAGTCGCAGAGGTCGGCGACGACGGTGAGATTGTGCTCGACCATCAGCACGGCGCGGTCCGTTGCCAGCGAGCGGATGATGCCGGAAATGACGCCGACATCCTCGTGCCCCATGCCGGCCATCGGCTCGTCGAGCAGCAGCACTTTCGGGTCGAGCGCCAGCGTGGTGGCGATCTCGAGCACGCGCTTTCGGCCATAGGAGAGATCGCCGGCCGGACGATGCGCGACATCGTCGAGACCGACGACGGCAAGCAGTTCGCGCGCCCGTGGAGTCAGTTGGTCAAGCGCGGCCAGCGAGCGCCAGAACTGGAAGCCGAGCCCGCTCGGCCGCTGCAAGGCGACGNGATGCGGAAAGATCGCCGATATCTGGAACGAGCGGACGAGACCCATGCGCGCCACCCTGGCCGGCGCGGTGCGGGTGATGTCGTTGCCCAACAGTTCGATCCTGCCGCTGCTCGGCTGCAGGAACTTGGTCAAGAGGTTGAAGATCGTCGTCTTGCCGGCGCCGTTCGGCCCGATCAGTGCATGGATCTGGCCGTGATGGACGTCGAGGTCGACATTGTTGACGGCGACGAAACCGGCAAAATCGCGCCGCAGGCCGCGGGCGGAGAGCACCACCCGCGGCTTGATTTCGGCACCGTCCGGCTGGACGGCCACGGCTTGCGCCAGCGTCACTTGGTGACGAGCGGGCAGCCGCTGTCTTCAGCCTTGATGAAGGCCTTGTCGCCCGGAATGGTCGCAAGGTAGGTGTAGTAGTCCCAGTCCTTCTTCGACTCCTCGGGCTTTTTGACCTGATAGAGATACATGTCGTGCACCATCGAGCCGTCGGCCTGTACCTTGCCGTTGGCGTTGATGATGTCGTCGACGGGCATTTCATGGAGTTGCTTGGCGACCGCCTCGGTCTCGTCGGTGCCGGCCTTGTCGATGGCCTTGAGATATTGCAGCACCGCCGAATAGGTGCCGGCCTGGATCATGTTGGGCATGCGGTTGGTGCGCTTGAAGAAGCGCCCGGCGAAGTCGCGGCTCTTGTCGTCGCGGTCCCAGTAAAACCCTTCGGTGAGCACCACGCCCTGCGCCGCCTGCAGTCCGAGGCCGTGCACCTCGGCAAGCGTGAACAGAAGTGCTGCCAGCCGCTGGCCGCCGGCGACGATGCCGAACTCGGCCGCCTGCTTGATGGTATTGGAGGTGTCGAGGCCGGCATTGGCAAGGCCGATAACCTTGGCGCCGGAGGACTGCGCCTGCAGCAGGAAGGAGGAATAATCCGTCGATCCCAAGGGGTAACGCACCTCGCCCAGCACTTTGCCGCCGCTTGCCTCAACAACCTTTGAGGTCTGCTCCTTCAGCGAATAGCCGAAGGCATAGTCGACGGTGATGAAATACCAGCTGTCGCCGCCCTGCTGCACAAGCGCGCCGCCGGTGCCGACCGCCTGCGAGTGGGTATCGTAAGCCCAGTGGAAACCGTAGGGCGAGCATTGCTTGCCGGTCAGGTCGGCCGATGCCGCTCCGGTAACGATGTCGATCTTCTTCTTTTCCTTGGACAACCCCTGGACGGCGAGCGCCACCGAGGATGTCGTCAGTTCCATGATCGCGTCGACCTGCTCGGTGTCGTACCACTGGCGCGCAATGTTGGAGGCAATGTCGGGCTTGTTCTGGTGATCGGCGTTGACGATCTCGATTGGCGCGCCCTGCACCTTGCCGCCAAAATCCTCGACCGCCATCCTGGCGGCCTCGACCGACCATTTGCCGCCGAAATCGGCATAGACGCCCGACTGGTCGTTGAGGATGCCGATCTTGACCTTGCCGTCGGAAATTTCGCCGGCCGCCGCCGGCATCGCAGTCGCCGCAAGCAGCACGGCTGAGACGAGATAGGATGCTTTCACAGGTGGTTCCTCCCTTGTGGCCGACGCTGGAAAACGCGGCGGCCTTGCAATGGTTCAACAACTCCGTCCGGTTCTCGCTGAAATCCGGGCCAGCGCCCGCCACTTCTCCTCTTGGCAACCCCTCCGCCCTGGGTGCGCCGGGAACCGTAGCATCACATTTCGCGAGGCGAGAATGCTATTTTCGTAGCATGGCGTGCTAGCGCGGCCGCTACCAGTCGGGCTCAATTGGAGAGTCTTCGGAAAAGCCGCTCGGGCCAGGCAGAGAGAGCGTTGCGGCCGCAGCGTCCAGCAGTGCCCCCGGAAGCCCTTTGAGATGCTCGCTGTCCAGCGGAAGCGCAAGATAGCCCGTGGCAATGCGTGCAGCCGCTTCCGCCTGTTCACGATCTCTCATTGCCTTGACCGCAGACCGATCAGGCCGCGTGGCCAGCCAAGCCTTGTGCAGAGCGAACATTCGAGGGTCGACCGTCGGCATGCTTACGGGATAGCCACGCTCATCGATCGCCACAGCCTCCACCTTCGGGGCGTTGATGAGCCATTGCAGCCCCTTCATGGGTGCGCTGTCGAGGTCGTCGGCAAGCTGTGTAATCGAGGTAGTGGCGTTGTCCTTGAGGACATGTCTTGCCCGCGGACGGATCAGGTCGACCAGATAGCCATCACGGTTCGCTGCCCTGAAGGCCCGGGGCTGGAGCGGCTTGAAGGACCTGTCCACTTTACGCAACACGCCTATCAGGCCGGACTGGCTTACCCTCTCGCCGGTCACGAAGCTGATGCGGCGTCGGGAATCGAAGAGCAGGTCGATGTCGCCGGTTGCCGTGAGACCGCTGGTGATCTGGACGCCCGCCAGAGCCTCGTAAGCGAACAGCGCATTCGTGCCGACGACCAGCAACTGCTTGCCCAGCGGGTCTGTTTCGGCGCACCGCCGCAATATCCGTGCGGCGATGGCCGGTACCCTGCCCAACCCCATTGCCACATTGACTTTCGCCAGGCCGTTCAGGCGATCGGCCAGACCTGCCAGCAGATCCTTGTTCTGCACCCTGCACTCGGAAAACGCAGCGAACGCCTTCTCCGTCTGGCTGCTTTTCGGCCCGAGTGAATTCTCGACCTGCCGGACCTTCCGCAGCAGGTATTCAGCACCGCTGCGCTCAACCCAGCGCATGCTGCCTGCAAAGCGCCTTTGGCGCTGGTCATCAGCACGCTGCCAGGCCTCGTAGACCTGTTGCGTATCTATGAGTTGGCGCCGCTGCTCGCCGGTCAACTCTCTCAGCATCGTTTTCCACTCTTAAGCCAGGATCAAGTTAACATAGTGGAAAACTCTTAATTAACAATATGTTGTTACTTTTTTCCACTATCGCAGCTATCATCCGCACGACGAGTGGAAAATACCGTAAAGACAATATGTTATGTCCGGGCAAGCGAGGCCAGAACCTCACAAGCGGGTTTTTAGCTGCGCGCACCATGGCAGCCGCTTGCCGTCGCCTCACCGCTTCTGCGGATAGATCGTCTCGCCGCGCTTCAGCATCGCGACGAAAGCCTCGATCTTCTTCTTGCGCCCCGCCTCCGTCTTCATGTTGTGGGTGCGGAAGGCGAGCGCGAAGCGGTTTTGGGCGGAAAGCTTCGCCAGCATCTCTTTCGCCTTTGGCTCGGCATCGATGGCGGCCTGCAGATCGTCAGGGATCTTCATGTCCTTGCCTGAGGCATAGGCGCGGTCCCAGCGGCCGTCGGCCTTGGCAGCCTCGACCTGTTTCAGCCCGTGTTCAGTCATGCGGCCCTCCTCGACCAGGCGGGCGACATTGTCGATGTTGATCTTGCTCCAGATGCTCTTCTTGCCGCGCGGCGTGTAGCGCTGCAGAAAGCTCTTGTCGTCGAGCGGCTTGCGTATGGCGTCGATCCAGCCGAAGCACAGCGCCACGTCGATAGCCTGCTTCGGCGTGATCGAGGCGAGGCCCGAGCCGACCTTGTGGACCTTGATCCAGACCTCGCTCTCGCCGGCATGATTTTCGCGCAGCCAGGCGTAAAAACTGTCGGGATCGGGGAATTCATGAACCTTGTCGGGATCGACCTTGAACGGCGCCATCATCACCTCGTTGTTGCCGGGCCGGCTGTATCGGCTGTCGATGCCAGTTTCCGTCATCGGCGTCGATACCCCCTAGCCTATTGCGAGCCGGCTTGCGCCCAAGCCGGCGCTCATGGCAGTTTCCCGGCTGGTCGAGCCGGGCAAGGCAGACTGCAATTCGGGGGAAATGCCATGCGATCGATGTTACTCGGCCTCATCCTTCTGCTGCCGGCCTCGGCGCTCGCCGAACCCATCGAAACCCAGAAGATCATCACCGCGCTGACCGGCGACTTCAATGGGGACGGCGCCGCCGATCTGGCGATGATCGTCGAGACCGAGCCCGAAGATAGCACCATGGACATGCATTTCTTCCTGAGGGACAAAAAGTACAATTTTCTGAAACCCGCCGGCGTCGTGCATGAGCAGGTCTACGGCGAATGGAACGACTACGACCAGCCGCATTATGAGGGCTCCGGCATCGAACCGGAGTTGACCTTGCTGCCCAACGGCTCGATCAAGATCTATCTGCCGGGGCTGATCGGCCCCGGCGAGCGGACCGACATGACGCTGACCATCGCCTGGCGCAACGAGGCCTTCGTCGTCGCCGGCGTTGCCTATGACCATTACAAATACCAGTCTGTTGTCGTCTACAGCAGCTGCGACTACGACGTGCTGACCGGCAAGGGCAAAAGTATGCAGACGCAGGATGATGACAGCAAGGTGAACAGTATCGTGTCTGTCGAAGGCCAGGTCGTGCCCTTCGCGGAGTGGGACACGGGGACGCCTTTTAGGGTATGCGGGGATTGAGGGGGCAGCCAATCTCCCCCTCGTGGGGAGATGGCCGGCAGGGGGGCCGCTGTCCCGCCAACGCACCGGCCAGTGTCAGCCACGTTTATCCCGCGATTCTTGTCAGAAAATAGATCGAGAGGTCGCGATCCTTCGCGCCCCCCCCCTCTGCCCTGCCGGGCATCCCCCCCACTTGGGCATAGGCGCTAAGATAGCTTTGGCATGGACTGAAATTTGCGCTTTCGTGGTGGTTC
>NZ_AYXF01000021.1:0-34745 GCF_000502215.1 Mesorhizobium sp. L103C105A0
GTTTGCCGTCCAGCACGAGATGAGCGGCGAGATCGCCAAGGCGCTTGGCATGCAACCTTCGGCAGCGGAAAGCGAGCGCATGGCGCGGCCGCCGACGAGCAATCTCGAGGCCTATGATTACTATCTACAAGCCGAGACGGCGTCACGCAGCGTCCTGCAGGCCGGCCTGCGGGAGGCGCTCACGCTCTACGACAAGGCGGAGGAGCTTGACCCCGCCTTTGCCGAAGCCTTCGCGGCCGACGCGCGCACCACAATCTATATCTGGCGGGAGGCCTTCAACGACGTCATCCAGAGCGCGCCAGCACGAAAGAGAGCATATGAGAAGGCGAGCCGAGCTTTGGAACTCGACCCTGACCTTTCGTCGCCCTATGCAATTCTTGGGATCATGCAGGTCGTGAATCGCCGCTACGAAGATGCGATTGCCTCTGCCAAGAAGGCTGTTTCAATCGGTCCGGGCGATGCAGAGGCGCAAGCAGCCCTTGGATATGTTCAGTTATACGCCGGCAATCATGCCGAGGCAGCCACTGCGGTCGAGACGGCGCTCAGGCTCGACCCCGACCTCTCAGCGATCAACCGGGAAACTGCTGGGCTGGTTTTTCTGCTCCAGGGCAATGTCGAGAAAGCGATCGAGACTCTCGAGCACACACGCGACGATGCGTCCACGGTTGGCAACTTTCGGTTTACGCTCGCTGCGGCGTATGTCCGCGGCGGCCGCCTACCGAATGCGAAAGCCGCAATCGCCGAGGGGCTCCGCCTCGTAGCAGGGTCCAGCTACGTGGACTCTTTGGCTGGGTGGGAGATGACTCATGCACATTTTCGGAATCCGCAGGATCTGGCGATACTCGTCGCCGCACTGCGCCAGGCGGGCCTCCCCCAATGGCGCTTCGGCTTTACCCCGGCCGAACAGGACCAGTTACAGGGTGCCGAGATCGCGTCCCTCGTCATTGGCCATACACTGCAAGGCCAGATCGAACCCGGTCTCCAACCAGCCTTCCTTCAGATCGGAAGCGACGGCAAGGCGGCCTTCCGCTCTACGACGCGGCTAGTCACCGAGACCGTCTACGTCGATGGCGATCTGTTGTGCGAGCAGAGCGAGAACCTGTTCGGTCGCCCCGACTGTGGTCCCGTCTACAGACGCAACGACGCAGCCGGCAAAAGCTACTCCTATGCCAATACAAGCAAGGTGTTTCACTTCACCGTGGTTCGGTAGACGCACACGCGCGTCTCAATGATAGTGATCGAGTTCCAAATTGGCCGCGACCTTCGGCCAGTTGGCATCGGCTTTCGGGATATTTTCAGCTGCATGCGCGGCGAAATCATCCGCATTGTCGACGTCGTAGATCAGGTAGAGCTTGCCGTCGATAATCTTGAATGCCTCAGGATCGACATTGACCGTGACCCCCCCGCCCACGACTTCGCCGGCGCAGTACCCGCCATATTGAGGAGCGTACTTGACCGGTTCGCTCATGAACATTTCCTGGTGTTTCTTGCTGGCGAAATGCCAAGGTGTCCCCAGCCATTCATAAGTGAACTCTTCGGAGCCCTTCACGGCCTTGCCGTCAGTGAAGTAAGCGACCGTGTCGTAGCCCATGATCGCCACACCACCAAAATAGCCGGTGTTTACCGAATCGTCGGCACATGCCGATCCCGCGCCGGCGACCACAGCTACCGCGACCAGGGCAGCCGTCCCCAAACTCCGAACCAGTCGTAGCTTGATCATCGTGCTCATCTGTATCCTCCGTTAATCGTGGATCTCGGCGCACTTCGCCGCGTTCGCCTCGCCAAGAATTTTGGCTTGGCAGGTAGCACCATGGCGTTTGAAAAGTCGTATGATATCCGTGTTGCCCTTCCAGAATGCGCGCGTTATCGGCATGTAGCCATGCCCCTCGGCATGGTTCACATTGGCACCTTTCGCAATGAGGAACTCGGCCAGTTCAATGTGGTTTTCCTCGCCGGCCACCAGCAACGGCGTAGCACCCGCCTTGTTGGCGGCATCGTCGAGCACCGCGCCTTTTTCCAGCAGCAGCTTGGCGATCGGCAGGCTGCCCGAGAAGGCCGCCGCATGAAGCGGGGTAAAGCCGCCCGAGTTACGCGCCATGATGTCGGCACCCTTGGCCAGCAAGAAGTCGGCGATTTCCGGCTGGTTATCGAGCGCTGCAGCGATGAGCAGCGTTGCCTGGTCGCGCGCCCGGCTGTCGACGTCGGCACCGCCTGCCAGGGCTTGCTCCACGGCACCCTTGTCGCCGGCGGCGATGGAGTCGAACAACTGCTCACCTGCGGCTGCTGTTGTAGCCGCCAAAACCAGCATTCCAAGTGCCAGCAATCCGCGCATTGTGCAAGGTAGCATATTAGCTTGTGGTCATACAAGCTGTCCTGGGCACATCAGGTGGATCCAAGGCGGACGGCGCGGCCAGACATAGCGAACGCGGCCCAGGGCGGGAAGGCGTTAGTGCTACTGGCTTCGTCAGTACGGCACCGGTCCAGGCTGAATTTTGAAGAGCGTCGATTACCGAGGCGCCGAGCGGCGTCGAGCGTAACCGCCTGTTGCTCCGTTGGGATAGCCGGTAAGCGCAAAGGTGGCCGTTGGCGGAAGTGTCCGCTTTCGGATGCAACTATGGCTTGCTCAATGACCGACATGGGGCGCAAAGCTGCCATTCGTAACCGGCGTACACATAGGAAGTGCATAGGACATTTCAGGAAAAGGCCCATTCCGCATCGGACGGCGTGACCAACCCCTGCCGCAGTCGACTGTGAAGTTCATTCCACGACGGGTCTGTCACGAAGCCTTTCATGCTTCCACAAGCCTCGGCGAAGGAAATGTCGCCCAAACGGCCGATGAGATCACTCATCGCGCCGTTCCTGCCCTTCAGGAATAGCTCGAGCGGATCATCATCACACTCAATTACCCGATGTCCCCAAGCACCCGGTACGTCGTCGCTTGCGAGAGCCTGCTGAAGATCTTCATCCACGCCTGTGGCCTCAAGCGCCCGGGAGACGACATAGCGCATCAGGGGGTAATAGATCGGCTGATAGCTGCCTCCAAGCGCGCGCACGCCGGGCAGGATCGACAAAACCAGAAACATCAGCAGGAGATTCGGGACAAGGCTGCGATTTGCCAGCCGCTCAAGGATATCGGGGGCTGTGAAGCACGCCACCTTCATACCGGTCGCGGGATCGATGAGCTCTCCGGCAACCAGACGCAGCGGAAGGCGTTTGCCATTTTCGTAGAGCCAGAAGAAGTCGGTACCGCGCGCGAGCCAGCCACTCCAGGGGCCGGACGCGAGCCCATCGATGCCGGCAAGGATATTGGAGGCGAACTTCGGGTCTTCCAGCAGTCTCATGCGTAGCCAGGAATTTTCGTCCGACAGATGGTCGGCCACCAAGTCGGCGATATCCTCGTCGTCGATCTGCAGGAAGGCAAAGCGGTGTCCGAACATTCTTGGCCAAAGGATGAGATTGGCTGCCTTGATGGCATGCGCCGGCCGGTCGAATTGCGTTTTCGGCAGAAGGCTACGAAGCAGCGTGAGCGCGTCTCCCCCAGTATTTGGCTCCCTCGGTAACAACTCGAACCTGTAAGGTCCCGGCCCGGCTAGCAGGCTGTATCCGATCATCCGGCTTCGGCTCAGGCCAAAGACGTTGACCGGCTTGCCGTCAACGGTGATCCAGCCTGGTCCCTTGCGTGGCTTTTCGACGAGATTCACCGTCGAAACGGCGTAGGAAACGTAGGTCGAACAGCCATGCGCCGAGAGACCAAGGAGGCTGAAGATATGCGTATAATAGGCTTCCGGCTCCAGGAGGAGAAACAAATGAGGGCCTGTCTGCAACACGCGGCGCCTTTGGAAATCCCTGCAGATTTCCAAGGCGGTATCGGCAGACAACCCGTTTCGTGTCGCTGCCTTCCTGATGATGTCGAGTAGTTTGGTGAAGGCTCGGAGCCGGATTTCTGGCATGGGAACCGAAGCCGGCGCCGTAAACAGGCGAAACGCATAATCACGGATCGGCCGGGAATGGTATGGGCTCATCCAGGGGTAGAGTGCCGTCAGCGACCCCAGGACTGCCTGTTTCGCATCTACGCCTGCTGTTAGCTCTTCCACCTCACGTTTCACCTTTTTCTCGTGTCTGAATTACACCCACGCTCAAACACAAAATACTGACGAGGAGCGCCACGCCAAAGCTCAAGAAAATCGTCGAAGGAAATGCTCGATCTCCGACAGCGGCGGCGATGCCGAAGATGAGTAACCCGAGCACCACGGCCACACTATGCATAATGCCTTTGGCCCGGCCCAAAAGATAAATGGATACATGCGACTGCAATGTGACTTCAACGCTGACGCGTCCAAGATTGTATAGAAATCCGAGCGCGACAAAAAGGATCACTGTCCAGGGCGTGGGCAGAGATGCCAGCGCCATGAGTACCAGCGCCGTTAAGCCCAAAAGCATGAGATGCCGCACGTGGGTACTCATCGCTCTTTCAATCCGGAACAGAGAGACCGCACCGATCAGTGAGCCCGCCGACCATGCAGCCTCAAGGTAGCCGAAATCCGCGGCAGTACCCTTCTGCTCCTGGAAGACGAAGCTAGATCCCATGACGCTGACAAGCACCGCGCTTGTGTAGAGAAGCGCGTAGACGCCGATGAGACGACGCAGGCTTGGATCTAGTTGTGCTGCCGAGATTTTGGCGAAGCGGACATCACGCGAAACCGGTTGCAGCCGCATCAAGGCTAGGCAGCCCGATGAAAACAAAAAGAAGGCAGCAATAACGGTGAATGGCAGGACTGGGGAGCGATCATGCAGCAAAGGCCCTGCAAGCAAAGCTGCGCCGAGATTGCCGACCTGCATGACGAAGAAGACGGCGGAATTCGAGGCTACAAGATCGCGGCCGTCAGCTATCACGGGGATCATTGATTGAGAGCTTGTAAGCGCGACACGGTCGCAAAACGAAAAGAGGGCCGCTGACAGACAGATAATCACAAACACGTCCATGTTGAGAAGCGCGCAAGCGGTAGCCAGCATAACGACGAAGCGGCTGAGGTCTGCCGCAACGTTCAAGCATCGCCTGTCAAATCGATCCGCCGCTACACCGGCCAGAGGGCTCGCGATGAATTCGACAACGCTGACGATCGCAAGGAACGTCGCCACGCCGGCGGTTCCGTACCCTCGCTCGACGAGAATCCAGGCGGATGCGATGTAGTAGCCGTTTCGGGCAACGGCCGCCGATAGCGTGCTGGCCAGGAATCCGAGGCAGGGACTGGACCGGCCGGCCCGTCCTTTGCCATGATGAACTCGAACCAGGTTTGACATGAGCGGCGTATCCGGCTGACCGCCGATGGATACCGTCTTCCGCCAAGCCTGCTTTACTGTGATGTTGGGGTTTTCCGATACTTGCTGAGAACCGACAAGCGGCGGGCTAGATTCTGCAGTTACGACGAAACTCCGTCGGGACCGCGCCGAATGCCCGCTTAAAGGCGGTCGTGAAATGGCTCGAGCTGCCGAAACCACATTCCATCGCGATTTCCGTCGCCGACAGACTGGTCGATCGCAGCATGTCCGCGGCCTGCTCCAGCCGTCGCTGCGCAATGAATGCGTGCGGCGTCATGCCTGTCGACTGCTTGAAGGCCCTCCAGAAATGGAACCGGCTAACCCCAATTTCTTTCGCCAGATCGGCGAGCGTAGGTCTGCCGTCCGACAACGTCTCGATCATGTCCACCGCCCGCTTGAGATCGAACGATGACAAACCGCCTTTTGCCGGCTCCTGATGGAAGCCGTTCAACCTCAACATTTGGCCGAGCAATTGCGTGGCGTGGCACTCCACCATCGTTGCGCTGATGGGGTCAGGCTGCTTGAGCTCCAAGGCAATCCTCTGCAACGCCAACTCTACAGTGCCGTCCCGAAACCCGATCGACGGCGGCAGCACTGCCGGGCGATGGCGAGCCGTTCCCGCAAACACATCGTCGGCGAACTCTTTTGCAATCGAGACTAGGAGGTAGGAAGCGGTCGCGTCCCCCTCGTCCCACCCATTCCAATCACTGCCGGCGGGCATGAAGATTATCGAACCGGCCCGGCGCGGCAAAAAGGCAATCCGGCGCCCATCCACGCTGTCTTCTCCGCGGCACGCCGTGCCCTTCAGGTTCATCAGGAACAAATGGTTTGGCTGCAGGGTTCTTGTTTCCTGGCGCTCAAGCCCGGTTCTTTTGACCACGTCCGCCCGCACGCTCCCCCAATTCTCATATTTGTGTGTAAGCGACTGGTGCCGGGAACGGCGATTCTGGGTCGGGTCGAGCGCAAGAGTATTCACGTATCCGCAGCCTCCTTACTGGCGAGCGGCCAGTCGGCGCATGATGTGGTGAACCATGGGTTGCTGAACAACACGCAAATAACTCTGGATTGGTAGAAGATGTGACTTTAGCGAAAAAATGGCAAACGAGTGAAAGCCGCCTGTATCCGGCAGGCCTACCAGTTGGCTCAGCCAATACTTGAGCCCGGTGAAATATTAGACCCCACTTATCTTAGTGGAATTTCCCCCATCGACGTATCGGCATCTCACCAACCGAACGGTGCTGGAGGCATACTGCGATGCGTGGACTCGACGACTTTCTGGCTGAGTGCGACCATGGCCCACGGATCAACGGACTAGCCGGCTTTTTCGCCGCGACCGCCGCTGGCAAGAGCGGGATGCCAATCCGCAAGCCCGTCGCCGACGCCCGCCTTCTGCCGAGCGATGAACTGCTGCGCGGCCTGGTCAGCCTGCACGCGACCCGCCAAGGTTTTTTTGACCAGCACTATCACGGCAGCATTCCCTACAGATTGGAAGAGGAGTGCCGGATGGCCTACGCGGTGCTGAAATACGCACGGCAGCGTGGCGCTCCGCTTGCGCTATACAGCCTTGGAACAGCGGAAGGCACGATGGCGAGAACACTGTCGGAACTGTCCGATGGAAAGGTACGCTCACTGTCGTGCAGCCCGAACGCGGAGAATTACAAATGCTTCATGGCCTATGGCCAACCGCCGCACGCCGACTTCTTCATTGGCCCCTTCCATAAATTGACCAAGGACGTCCTGAACTCGGATCCGCGACTAGCAAATTTCGCCCCCGGTTTCGATATTATCCTGGAAGATACGACCTTCCAGATGTACTCGCCAAACAGAGCACGCCAGATCGAGTTCGTGACCCAACACCTCAAGGCGGACGGAATCTTTGTCTTCGTCGAGAAGTTCCGGGCAAACGAGGAGCCGGACTACAGGCGTCGCGAATACCAGAAGGATTTCGGCTTCAAGGCGCGCTATTTTCCTCCGGACGAAATCGAGAAGAAGCAAACTCTCGTTCTGGATACGATGTTCGGCAACGAGGTGACTTTGGCAGAGATGGCTAACGCCATACGCGCGCACTTCACCTACTGCTCCTTGACGTGGAACAGCGGAAATTTCTGTAGCCTCGCGGCGAGCAATAGCGAGGAAAACCTAAACCGGTACCTTTCTCAGATGGTCACTCCGGCCATTCCGCACGAGTACGTCTACGAAACGAGCTTGTGTCCGCCCCTGCCCGTCAGCGTCGCCGCCGCGCAGGAATAGGCTCCTGGGCCTTGGGACAGGTCGACAACACGCTACGCCGTTTGGACTATGTCTTCGCAGCTGTCGATCATGGTAGCCTCAGGCAGGCCGCAAGAGTCCTCAGAGTGAGGGAATCCTGTGTAAGCCGCAACATCGTTGCTCTCGAGCAGTTGCTGGACATGCAGTTGTTTGACCGCGACGTCCATGGCGTCCGGCTGACCGAGGCCGGCCGGGCCTGGGTCGATCTTGTCCGGGCCCATTATGAAGGCTTGCAGGATGCATTGGCTGGAGGTGGTCGCGCCGACCATGAACCCAAAACAATCAAGATAGGGTTGTGCGGCCAGATAGGCCGGGCGTTCGTGGCACGGCTTATCGATCGATTTCGCAGCTTACATCCGGACGTGAGCATCGCCTTCGAGGACGTTCCCCATGAACAATGTCTGGCGGCCATACGTCGCCGGCGCCTTGACATCGTCTTCACACACGGGCTTGAGAACGCCGCCTTATGCCGTAGCGAGATATTTGCGTACGAGCGCTTGTTCGTTCTCCTGCCCTGCAACCATCCGCTTGCTGAACAGCCTGTGGTCACATGGGCAGATCTTGCTGATACGTGTCTGCTGGTTTCAGGCGGATCCTCCCGGGATCTGCGTTTGCTGGAGCATATCGCTGCGAATGGTGGCCCCACTGTCCAGATATGTCGCGCCAGCGAAGCAACGGTCATCCTCAAGGTGCAACTCGGTCAAGGCGTGGCTCTGGCGGGCGAGGGTTTTGCCAGGACAGTCGCCATCGACGCGACGGTGTGGAAACCGATCAGTGGGCAGCACAGCGTCAGTTCGATCGAGGCAGTGTGGCTGGAATCGAACCCAAAGCGCGCGCTTTTGCGGCTGGTTGGGACCGCAAGAAACATGGTGGCAGCAACGCGGCCCAGGCCTACCCCTGTCAATGGAGGAAGTTCGGAACGCCGCGGCACGATTTCTGAAGTCACGCCATGACTCGGAGGCGCGACTGACCCGGTTCGACTTCGGTCGCCCGGCCCTTAGCCACCTTCCGAACGCTTTGCCTTGGCAAAGCCCCGATCCGTCGCAATGAACCGCTCCAACATCGCAACGATGAGGCGCGGCGCATCGGCGGGCCGTTGCCCCGCATCGCGGCCGAGGATCTCGGCATAAGTTTGCAGGTCACGGTGCAATGCCGCGGGTAGCTCCACCATGACCTTGACAGGTTTGTCGTCGGCGATCGGCCCCAGTTTCAGCTTGGCCATTTCAGCCTCCATAAGGTTCAAGCACGAGATCGCGCGTGACGATGACGCGCACCGGGTATCCCGGTCGGATGGTGAGTGTCGGCGCTATGTTGAGCTGCCGCTGCACGATCTGCTGGCCTGTCTGGCTGATGCTGTCCGAGGCGCCCTGGCGAAGAGCGCGCATGATGTCGCTCTCCTGTCCCGATGAGCCTGCCTGCGCGCCGATGCTCAGAACCGTGGAGAGCGCTGCAGCCTTGAAGAGCTCGCCCCAGTGATAGTCAACGCCGTCCTCGAGCCCAGCATAGCCTTCCGCGTCCGCGCCAGGCTCACGTTCCAGAATGATGGAGCGGCCGTTAGGAAAAATCAGCCTGGTCCAGGCCAGCAACACGCGACGCTGGCCGAAGCCGACACCATTGTCATACTGGCCGATGAGGCGCGTCCCCTGCGGAATGAGACGGACTTGTCCGGTGGGGCTGTCATAGACATTCTCCGTCACCTGCGCGGTAATCTGACCCGGCAGGTCGGAGCGAATGCCGGTCATGAGGGCGGCCGCGATGACAGCGCCCGCCTGCAGGACGTTTTTCGACGCCGGCGCCGCGACGCGATCAGGTGAGACGGTCCGCTTGTCCGCCGGCTGATCAAGGAACGCGCGCTGCCG
Organism: Mesorhizobium sp. L103C105A0; assembly: GCF_000502215.1. Taxonomy (NCBI): domain Bacteria; kingdom Pseudomonadati; phylum Pseudomonadota; class Alphaproteobacteria; order Hyphomicrobiales; family Phyllobacteriaceae; genus Mesorhizobium; species Mesorhizobium sp. L103C105A0. The sequence continues at coordinate 9,447 of NZ_AYXF01000021.1, forward strand.
GTCCTGCGCCGAGGGCGTCGCTGGTTGCGGCGCGAGGCCAAGGCTGGCGAGCTCGGTCTGTGGCATGGTGCCTGTCCCGCCTGTTCCAGGCTGAGCGGCAGTCGCGTCGCTTGCGGGCCGCGTTTGCGTGGACGCGAACAAGCGCGCCGTCCTCGCCGCTTCCAGTTCCTGCTCCCGGCGCTGCTCCTCCTGGTCCAGTCCAACGGGACCTGTTGATAGCGCGGGGCCGCCATTCTGCGCGGCGAGGATCGGGCGGCCGAGATCGCCGGGAAGCGGTGGGCCAAGCTTTGGGACGCCTGCATAGTCCTTTGGCAGGCCGGCGAGCCCATCGGGCGTCGAGCGATTGTCGGTTGAGTACAGCTCCTGACCTTGGCCTTGTTGACGGTTCTGCAGCGCGTAGATCAGCGCACCGCCGACAGCGAGGCTTGCGGTGAGCCCCAACGCGGCCAGCGCCTTGCGGGACAGACGCGTCACCCGCGGTTGCTCGGCGCGCAGCCGCATGGCCGCGGCCGGCTCGCCTGTCAGGGGCCGGGCGTCATCCTCGACCGACGCCTCCGGCCGGGCGTCATCCGCCGGCCCCCGGCCCTCTTCCTTCCCGGGATCCAATCTGTCGTTCATGATGACGACCCTCCCCTGTTTGTTCGGAGGGACGTCGCTTGCGGGGTCTCACCAGGGCCACGCATCCATGAAAATCGACTGCTCTTCACCCCATCGGTGCGGGAGATGCGGATGCGCTGCTGGTTCTTGCCGGCGCCGAAGCGCAACTCGGCGGCGGCAAACAGCCGGTCGACGATCATGTAGTTGCCGCGCACGCGATAGTTGACCAGCTCGGACGTGTCACCGTCCGGCCCGACGACGAAGAGTGGCGGCATCTCGCCCTGGCCGATGCCCCGCGGGAATTCGATGAACACCTGCTTACCATCGTCGAAGGCGCGCAACGGCCGCCAGGGTGCGCGATCGCCAGTCACGTCGTAGCGGAAATTGACGCGAGAAAGATCGATGCCCGTCGAGACCGGCTGCACAGCTTCAGCCTCTTGGTTCTGACGCCGCAAAGCGATGAGTTGGTCCTGCGGATATTGCCAGGAAACCGATGCCATATAAGTCGACGGCGTCGAGCGCAGTTCCATGTGATAGGTCCGCCGATCGGTGTTGATGACGAGATTGGTGAGAAGGTCGGCGCGCGTCGGCTTGACGAGGATGTGGACCTGCTTGGCGCCGCCCGTACCGCTCTCGGTATCGCCGATGATCCAGCGCACGGTGTCGCCGGCGGCGACGGGACCGGAGCCGACGAGCTGCTCGCCGGGCTGCAGCGCGATGTCGGTGATCTGCCCCGGCGAGGCATAAACCTGATAGAGCGCGCCATCGACGAACGGATAGACCTGCATCGAGTTGATGAAGCCGTTGCGGACAGGCTGGACGCGCGCGGCCGCATTGGCCAGGTTCACGCGCGCGGCCGGATCGGTCGGTTCCGGGTCGGGCTTTGCGGCCTTGCCGACCGGCTTCAACTGGCCTGGAAGCGGCAGCGGCTTGGACAGCTCCACCACCTTGACGGGCGGGGGCGGATCGACCGCCTGCACGGCCGGGACCGGATCGTCATAGGAAATCTCCGGCGGCTTCTGCCTGGTGGCACAGCCCGCAAGCGCCGAGGTCAAAAGCAGAAGTGCTGGAAAGGCCATTTTGCGTAAGGCCGGCATTGCGCGAACGAGGAAAGCCGGACACCCCCGGGGGGCGGTGTTGCAGAGTGCGGGCATCATTGTCCAAGCTCCTTCGACCAGTTGATGGCGTTGATGTAGATGCCGAGCGGATTCTTCCTCAGCGTGTCGGCGTCGCGCGGGGGCTGCATGACAATGGTGAGAATGGCCGACCAGCGCTCCGTGGAAGCGAGTGATCCATCCTGATAGCGGCGTTCGATCCAGGCGATGCGGAAGCTCGCCGGCGATGCGCGGATGACCGACGACACGTCGACGGCGACCTGCTGTTTGCCGACCTTGGTGAACGGGTCATTGGCGCGCGCATAGTCGTTGAGGGCCAGCGCCCCGCTCTTCGTCGCGAAGTCATAGGCGCGCAGCCAGTTCTGCCGCACGATGACCGGATCGGCGGGGATCGACCTCACCTGTTCGATGAAGTGTGCCAGGTAGAAGGCAATCTGCGGATCGCTCGGCTGATAGTCGCCGATCGCGGGTCCCACGGCCTGCGCCTGGCCGAGACGATCGACCTGCACCACCCAAGGCACGATCGAGCCTTTCGCGGATTGCCAGATGAGCGCTGCGGAGAAGCCCGCGGCGAGCGCCAGGCAACCGAAAGCCATATACCGCCAGTTGCGCGCCTGCACGCGAGCGGAACCGATGCGCTCGTCCCAGACCTGCGCAGCACGCTGGTAGGGCGTCTCGGGTTGTGGGGATCTGCCGTAGTGCGTGGAGGGTCGTTTGAACATGCTTAGTCTCTTTCAGAGAGGTTGATCGAGGAGCCGCCGCCATGGCTGTCGCCACTGCGAACAGCGTGGGCGGCGGCCTGGACGCCATGGGACATCTGTTGCGAGCGCTTCATGCGCTTCGCCCAGGCAGGCTGACTTTCAGTGGCGGAGGACGCAACGGGAGCGGAGCTGGCTTCGGGCGCGTTCGCGCCGATTGTGCCAGCCGTGGAGGATCCGCCTGTCGTCTGGAAGGCAGCGCGAGCGCCGGACTGGAAGCTCTGCTTCATGCTGCCTGCCGCATTATTTGCCGCTCGCTTCAGCGGTGAGATGGCGCCCTGCGCGCCGGCGCTGATGACACCGCCGAGCCCGGATGCGACGCCGGAAAAGCCTGACTGTCCCGCCGCGCCGAGGCCGTAGGCTGTGGATGCCCTGCCCGCGGTGGCGGCACCGCCACGGGCCGCCGTTGCAGCACCGCTGCTGACAGCCACGCCTCCGGACACGATGGCGCCGCCGGCCGCTGTGCCCACTGCTGCCATGCCGCCGGCGGCGAGCCCGGTGCCGACCGCCGCACCCGCGCCGAGCTGCGGGCCGCCGGAGACGAGACCGTTGGCGATACCAGGTCCAAATATGCCAAGGCCGAGCAGCGACAGCGCGGCCAGCACGATCGCCATGGCGTCGTCGATCGACGGCGTGGTCCCGCCGAATCCGGAAGTGAACTCGGAGAAAAGGGTTGAGCCGATGCCGATGATGACGGCGAGCACGAGCACCTTGATGCCGGACGAGATGACGTTGCCAAGCACCCGCTCGGCCATGAACGCGGATTTGCCGAACAGACCGAAGGGTATCAGCACGAAACCGGCGAGCGTCGTCAGCTTGAACTCGATCAGGGTGACGAAGAGCTGGATCGCCAGGATGAAGAAGGCCAGCAGCACCAGCGCCCAGGCGAAGAACATGCAGGCGATCTGGATGAAGTTCTCGAAGAAGGACCAATAGCCCATCATGTTCGAGATCGAGTCCAGCAACGGCCGGCCGGCATCGAGCCCGGTCTGCGCCACCTTGCCCGGGCGCATGAGATCGTTGACGGTAAAACCCGTACCCGAGGCCTTCAGGCCAAGCCCGGCGAAGCTTTCGAAGACGATGCGGGCGAGATTGTTCCAGTTGGAAATGAGGTAGGCGAAGACGCCGACGAAGAGCGTCTTCTTGACGAGGCGCGCCATGACGTCGTCGTCGGCACCCCAGGACCAGAAGAGCGCCGCCAGCGTCACGTCGATGACGATCAGGGTTGTGGCGATGAAGCCCACCTCGCCGCCGAGCAGGCCGAAGCCGCTGTCGATGTAGCGTGTGAAGACTTCGAGGAAATGGTCGATGACGCCCATGCCGCCCATGTCAGCGCGCCTCCGGCCGAGGCGGCTCGACCTGCATCGCGGGAGCGGTCACATCCGTCCCCTCCCCTTCTTGCCGGTCGCCTGACGCGGGCACATTCGGAAACAGCGTTGTCGGCGCTACCGGCGCAGGCGCGGTTGCCGAGTCACGTTGACGGAGAAACCGGCGCCGGCTCTCTGCCCAGGCTTTCAGACAACCGGGATCGCGAGGACCGGCCTCGCCGATCCCGGAACAGCGGCGCAATTCGAACGCGAGCAGGTCTTGTGACGCGGTGGAACGGTCCCGTGTCCCAAGGGCGTCAGGCTCATCGTCCTTGCTGCTCATCTCGATCGCGGTCACTGTCAAAGCGACCGCGATGAAGACGACCGCACTGACACGAGCGAGGATCTTGCCATCCATCGCTCCGGCCTCAGTTCTTGCCATAGAACATCTGCGCACTGCCGGGTTGGTAGCCCGAGCCCTGCGTCAGGAAGCGGCGGCGCTGCTCCCGGCCCTGGTCGGCGGCGGTGGCCTGCTCGGCCGATTGCAACGCTTGCGCCCGACCATTCGCGGCGACGACAGCGGTGAGATCGGCAAGCTGCTGCGCCTGAAGCCCGAGGAGCTGGTTGCCGGCCTGTGTTGCCTGAAGCGCGCCCGTCGCACCCTGGCTTTGGCCGACCAGTGCCGACATCTCACTGCGATTGGTGTCAATGTTGCCGACGACGCCCGCCTGCACACGCATGGCATCCTGAAGGGCACCAACCGTGTTGCCCCAGCGCGAGCGCGCGTCGGCGACGAGTTGCTGATCCGAGGCCGATAGCGAGACGTTGCCGTATTTCTGCTGGAAGGCCTGATCGATCTGCCGCACGTCATAGGCAACGTTCTGCGCCTGACTGAGCAGTTGCTGCGTACGCTGCACGGACTGCTGAAGCTGTTCCAGCGAGGAGAACGGCAGGCTTGCGAGATTGCGCGCCTGGTTGATGAGCATCTGCGCCTGGTTCTGGAGCGAGGTGATCTGGTTGGTGATCTGTTCGAGCGAGCGCGCTGCCGTCAGGACGTTTTGCGAATAGTTCGAGGGATCGAAAACGATCAAGGCCTGTGCCGGTGTCGTCAGGAAAGGCGAGAGCGCGGCAGGAGCGACAAGCAGTGCGGCGGCGAACCGCATGCCAAGGGAACGGCGTTGTTTCATGGGGACTTCTCCTTGTTGGTGAGGGCGGGGCTGGTTAGGGCGGGGCTGGTTATGGCGGGAACGAGTTCAGCGGCCCAGCCGACGCCACGGTGACTAAGCCAGGCTGCGAGGAATCCGTCGCGGCCGTGCTCGGCGAAGATGCGGGCGATCGCGGCCTGGTCGGTCTTCGAGGACACAGCGCAGAGCGCGAGCGCCACATCGGACAGACCGAGCTCGAACAGCCGGTTGCCGCGTCGGGACTGGCAGTAATAGTCGCGCTTTGGCATCGCCCGCGCGATGATCTCGATCTGCCGATCGTTGAGGCCGAATCGACGATAGATCGCCGTGATCTGCGGCTCGATTGCGCGCTCGTTTGGCAGCAGAAGCCGGGTCTGGCAGCTCTCGATGATCGCGGGCGCGATTGCCGAGCCGTCAATGTCGCTGAGCGACTGCGTGGCGAAGATGACGCTGGCGTTCTTCTTGCGCAGCGTCTTTAGCCATTCGCGGAGCTGGCCGGCAAAGCCCTCATCGTCCAGCACAAGCCAGCCTTCGTCGATGATGAGAAGGGTTGGCGAGCCATCGAGCCGGTCCTCGATGCGATGGAAGAGATAGGACAGGACGGCGGGCGCGGCACCTGTTCCGATCAGCCCCTCGGTTTCGAATGCCTGGACCGACGCCGATCCGATATNATCCGATATGCTCGTGCTCGGCATCGAGCAGGCGGCCATAGGGACCTCCGACGCAATAGGGGCGCAATGCCTGCTTGAGATCGTTTGATTGCAGCAGCACGACCAGGCCGGTGATGGTGCGCTCCTCGACAGGCGCGGACGCCAGAGAACTCAACGCCGTCCAGATATGCTCCTTGATCTCAGGCGTGATCGTCACATTCTCACGCGTCAGGATCGCCACGATCCAGTCGGCGGCCCAGGCGCGCTCGGGGACATCGTGAATGCGCGCGAACGGCTGAAGACTGACGCTATCGGACGCTCCATCGCTGAGATCGCCGCCGAGATCATGCCAGTCGCCGCCCATGGCGAGTGCCGCCGCGCGGATCGAACCGCCGAAATCGAAGGCGAAAACCTGCGAGCCTTCATACCGGCGGAATTGCAGCGCCATCAGTGCCAAGAGCACGGACTTGCCCGCGCCGGTCGGGCCGACGATCAGCGTATGGCCGACGTCACCGACGTGAAGCGAAAGCCGGAACGGGGTCGAGCCTTCGGTCTTGCCGAAGAGCAGAGGGGGCGCCGCAAAATGCTCGTCCCGCACCGCGCCCGCCCACACCGCTGAAAGCGGTATGATGTGGGCGAGATTGAGCGTGGAGATGGGAGGCTGGCGGACGTTGGCGTAGACATGACCCGGCAGGCTGCCGAGCCAGGCGTCGACGGCATTGATGGTTTCGATGATCGCCGTGAAATCGCGGCCCTGGATGACCTTTTCGACCAGGCGCAGTTTTTCGTCGGCGATGCCAGGATCATCGTCCCAAACAGTCACCGTCGCGGTGACATAAGCCATGCCCGCATAGTCCGCGCCGAGCTCCTGGAGCGCCATGTCGGCATCAGCGGCCTTGTTTGCGGCGTCGGTGTCCACGAGGACGGACGCTTCGTTGGTCATCACTTCCTTGAGGATCGCGGCGACCGATTTGCGCTTGGCGAACCATTGACGCCGGATCTTTGTCAGCAGCCTGGTGGCATCGGTCTTGTCGAGCAGGATCGCGCGTGTCGACCAGCGATACGGGAAGGCCAGCCGGTTCAGTTCGTCGAGCAGACCCGGCGTGGTCGCGGTCGGGAACCCCGTGACCGTGAGAATGCGCAGATGCAACGCGCCAAGCCGCGGCTCAAGCCCGCCGGTCAGCGGCTGGTCGGCCAGCAGGACATCGAGATACATCGGCGTTTCGGGAACGCGGACACGGTGGCGATTGGTCGAGACGCAGCCATGCAGATAGGTCAGCGTCTCGGCGTCATCGAGCCAACGGCACTCCGGCATAAAGGCTTCGACAAGGCGCAGGACGCGGTCGCTGCGGTCAGTGAACCCGGTCAGCACCGCGTTGGGGTCGAGGCCCTTCTTCTCACGCCCTTCGTAGAGCCAGCTTTCGGCACGGGCGGTGTCTTCGGCGGGCGCAAGGTAGGTGAGCGTCAGAAAGTAGCTGGACTCGAAATGCGCGCCGGCCTCCTCGAAGCCCGCCTTTCGCTCCGCATCGACCAGCGTGGAGGCCGCATCCGGAAAGCTGCTGTCGGGATAGCGGGTCGAGGCATGGCGCTGCGCCTCCACGAAGATCGCCCAGCCGGTGCCAAGCCGGCGGAAGGCATTGTTGAGCCGGCCGGCGACGGCGACCAGTTCTGCCGGCACGGCGCTGTCGAGATCGGGGCCGCGAAAGCGCGCGGTGCGCTGGAAGCTGCCATCCTTGTTGAGGACGACGCCGGCGCCGACCAATGCCACCCAGGGCAGGAAGTCAGCGAGCCGGCTGCTGCGGTTGCGATATTCGGCAAGGTTCATCATCTGTGCGACCTCGCTTAGACCGTGAGATGCGCAGGGATGCGCAGATGCCGGCGAACAACATCGACGAAGAGCGGATCGCGCTTGGCGGCCCAGACGGCGGCAACATGGCTGATCGCCCAGATGGCGATACCGACGAGCCACAGACGCAGCCCCAGCCCCACGGCGCCCGCGAGCGTCCCGTTCATGATGGCGATGGCGCGCGGGGCGCCGCCGAGCAGGATCGGCTCGGTCAGCGCGCGGTGCACGAGGACCGTATAACCCGGCAGTGCGTAGTCCGGCATTGACCCGCCCTGTTCGACAGCGCCCACCATCAGACCAGCGCTCCGCCGCCGAACGAGAAGAACGACAGGAAGAAGCTCGACGCCGCGAAAGCGATGGACAGGCCGAACACGATCTGGATGAGCCGGCGGAAGCCGCCCGACGTGTCGCCGAAGGCGAGCGTCAGGCCGGTGACGATGATGATGATCACCGCCATGATCTTGGCGACCGGGCCTTCGATCGACTGGAGGATCTGTTGCAGCGGCTGTTCCCACGGCATCGACGAGCCGGAGGCATAAGCGGGCGCGGCCATCACCAGGAAGAGCGTGGCAACGGAAACAGTCATGGCAAGACGATGGCGCCCGAGGCGCAGGCGTTGGATCACGGATTTTCTCCTTCAGGGCTTTGGATGAGCAACGGCGGGCTCTCGTCGCCCTCGAGGACGGCTGGCGCGACCCGGTAATCTCCGTCCGGGCAAAGGCCTTCGACACGGGCGAGTTCGGACAACCGGCGCGCGGAACCGCGGCCGGAAAGGACGGCAACGAGGTCGATCGTCTCGNACACGGGCGAGTTCGGACAACCGGCGCGCGGAACCGCGGCCGGAAAGGACGGCAACGAGGTCGATCGTCTCGGCGATCAGCGCGCGCGGGACGGTGACGACGGCTTCCTGGATAAGTTGCTCCAAGCGGCGGAGCGCGCCAATGGCGCTGCCCGCGTGGATCGTCCCGAGGCCGCCGGGGTGGCCAGTGCCCCAGGCCTTGAGCAGTTCGAGCGCCTCGGCCCCGCGCACTTCGCCGACCGGAATGCGGTCGGGGCGCAGGCGAAGCGATGAGCGAACAAGATCGGAGAGCGACGCGACGCCGTCTTTCGTGCGCATCGCCACGAGATTGGGCGCGGCGCATTGCAGCTCGCGCGTATCCTCGATGATGACGACGCGATCGAAGGTCTTGGCCACCTCGGCCAGCAGCGCGTTGATCAGCGTGGTCTTGCCCGTGGATGTGCCGCCTGCAACGAGGATGTTCGCGCGGTTGGCAACGCCCTGGCGCAGCGCGTCCACCTGCTGCGCCGACATGATTCCGGTCGCGACATAATCTTCGAGGGTGAAGATGGCGACGGCGGGCTTGCGGATCGCGAAGGCGGGCGCCGCGACGACGGGAGGAAGAAGCCCTTCGAACCGCTCCCCCGTCTCGGGCAGCTCGGCCGAGACACGTGGGGCGCCGGCATGGACTTCGGCACCGACATGATGAGCGACGAGGCGAACGATGCGCTCGCCGTCCGCTGCTGACAAACGCTCTCCTGTGTCGGACAACCCCTCGGACAGGCGGTCGATCCACAAACGTCCATCGGGATTAAGCATCACTTCGACGATGCCGGCGTCGTCGAGATAGCGCGCGATCGCAGGTCCGAGCGCTGTGCGCAGCATGCGTGCGCCGCGCGCCAGACCTTCTGAATTGTGAGGCGAAGCTGCCATCCTGTCCCCGTTTCGATCCGGGGGAACATGGACGGCCCCTGGACGGGGATGATTAAGAGAGCCGCATCTCGAGTGGTTTCAACACCTATATCGAGGCGTAGTGGCGTAGCGTGCAAATACAGGAGATTGGCGGTGCCGACCTGTGATCAAGGCCGGCGATCTTCAGGCAAGGGCGGCGCTCGCCGTCAATTGTGCGCTCGTCGGTAAAGCCGTCAGATCACGCGGCTTCAGCACGAGTTGACCGTCGAGGCTTGTGGCGAACCACCACGTCGACCTTGTAGTCGAGCCGGTCCAGACAGCGAACCAGCCTGTCTATTGAAAACTTACCCGTTCGCCCTGTGGCGATCGCGGAGACGTCGGGCTGTTTCATTCCGAGCAGTTCAGCCGACTTCGCCTGGGTCAGGCGCCGGCGCTTGATAATGGCGCGGATCTCGCGGGCCAGCTTGGCCTTGAGCAATTCCTCTTCGGGATTGTCAAAGCCGAGGTCCGCAAACACGTTGCCGCTGCTCACTTCGGCGGTGATGTCTTCCGTCATGACTTTGTTCCTTTCCCATAGTTTTCACGATAGTGCGCCTCGGCCGCCTTCAATCGTACTGTGACGAGATCGATTTCATGCTTGGGTGTCTCCCTGCCCCTCTTCGACTTCTTCTGGAAGCAATGAAGGACGTAGATCACGCCAGCGAAGCGGACGGTGTAGACGGCGCGGTAGGTATCTCCGTCGAAGTCGTCGACCACCTCGAGGATGCTGCGGCCACCAAACCCTTTCAGGGCTTTGACAGCCGGGTGCTCCTCACCATTCTGGGCGTCGTTGATTGCGACACCCATCAACCGGCGAACATCGACCGGAAACTCGCGCAGGTCATCCTTCGACGATCCCATCCATACCGTGAGCTTTTGGTTTTTCATTCGCCCTTTGCCTTATAGCATACAGACTATAATTTTCAACGAAAAGATCCTGACACCGCCTAGCCACTGAAAATAACTGATTCGGCTCAGACGGCTGCTTTTTCTAGAAGCTCATAAAGGCGTGGTCCTTCATGCAATCACGGATCTTCAATTGCGGATTTCGCGCCCAACATGGTTCCCATATCAGCGACCCTGCCCTGCGGCTGTCTAGCTCTTGTCTGCCAAACCCGACAGGTTGGCAACGCGAGTTCCATGACAACATATCGTTACAATACTCTGATATGCTTGACATATCGATGCTTGCAAAATCTCGGTCCGCGAGTCCGTTCAGCGCGCGGGCGTGCCGGGCTGGTGTGTGTCCAGACCGCCATCGATGTCCTCGGAGATCTCCTGCCGAAGCTTTGGACCTCTCGCCAGGCGCCGGCCGAGCGCGGTGACGAAGGCATCATAGCGCTCGCCAGCCTTGGAGTGGGCTGCCTGTGCCGCGGGCTCGGGCAACGCTGGTGTTGTCGCCAGCCAGAAGCGGACGAAAACAGCGAGCGTCTCCACGGCAATCGCGACATCGCGCTCCTGGCGCGTCATACGGCGGTCCAGCTGGTCAAGCCGCTTGGTGATCGCCGCCTCCTGCCGCTCGGCGGCATCGGGTGAGAGGAACGAGTCGATTGCCGCCTCCGCGACGAGCGACCGTGAAAAATCACGGCGCGCCGCATGTTCGGCCAGCCTGCTCATCACCTTCGGATCGAGATAGACGGACAGGCGTTGCTTGCGAGGTGGCTTTACCATGGGAGCCTCACATATCCACGCCGTCGCCGGGGTCGAGCGACGCCTGCCGCGCAACGCCTTGCATCAGGCGCGTCAGTCGACGGTTGCGGGCAACCTCGTCCTCCACGTCATCCAGGTGATCGATCTCGAATTCGTTCTCGGTCGAAGGCTTCACGACCTGCTCGACGCGACTGAGCTCGGGTTGCCGACGACGCTCGGAATCAGTTGTGTCGTCATCCGTGGCCAACGGCGCCGACATGGCTTCAGCAATCTGCGGACGAGAAGGCAGAGGTAGGTTCGTCCAGTCGTCCGGCCTCCCCTCCTCCGCCTCTGCCGCCGCCGTCAGCACAGGCGGCGGCAGGATACGTTCCCGGAAGCGAGCATCCTCATGATAGCGCGCCTTTTTGGCGCGGATCGGCGGAGCACCCGCGACCATGACGATCTCGTCGGTCACCGGCAGCTGCATGACTTCACCCGGCGTGAGCAGCGGGCGAGCCGTCTCGGAGCGGGAGACCATGAGATGACCGAGCCACGGAGACAGCCGGTGGCCGGCATAGTTCCTCATGGCCCTCATCTCGGTCGCTGTTCCCAGCGCGTCGGACACGCGCTTGGCGGTGCGCTCGTCATTGGTGGCAAAGCTTACCCGGACATGACAGTTGTCGAGGATCGAGTTGTTGGCGCCGTACGCCCTCTCGATCTGGTTGAGGGATTGAGCGATCAGGAAGCTTTTCAGCCCGTAGCCGGCCATGAAGGCGAGCGCCGATTCAAAAAAATCGAGGCGGCCAAGCGCCGGGAACTCGTCGAGCATCAGGAGCAGCCGGTGCCCTTTCGCCCTGACCTGCAGATCTTCAGTCAAGCGGCGGCCGATCTGATTGAGGATCAGGCGAATGAGCGGCTTGGTCCGATTGATGTCGGACGGCGGCACGACGAGGTAGAGTGTCGTCGGATGCTCGTCGTCGATAAGGTCGCTGATGCGCCAGTCGCAGCGGCGCGTGACCTCTGCCACGACAGGATCGCGATAGAGGCCAAGAAATGACATGGCGGTGGACAGCACGCCGGAGCGTTCGTTGTCTGATTTGTTCAAGAGCTCTCGCGCGGCGCTGGCGATGACCGGGTGCGGACCAGCCTGCCCCAGATGCGCGGTTTTCATCATCGCTGACAGCGTCGATTCGATCGGACGCTTCGGATCGGAAAGGAAACCGGCCACGCCGGCAAGCGTCTTGTCCGGCTCGGCGTAGAGGACATGCAAGATCGCGCCGACCAGCAGGGCGTGGCTGGTCTTCTCCCAATGGTTTCGCCTCTCGAGCGAGCCTTCGGGATCGACCAGGATGTCGGCGATGTTTTGAACGTCGCGGACTTCCCATTCGCCGCGACGCACCTCGAGCAGCGGGTTGTAGGATGAGGATTTGGGATTGGTGGGATCGAACAGCAGGACCCGCCCATGCATGGCGCGGAAGCCCGCGGTGAGTTGCCAGTTTTCGCCCTTGATATCGTGAACGACGGCGGAGCTCGGCCAGGTCAGCAGCGACGGGACGACCAGGCCGACACCCTTGCCCGAACGTGTGGGCGCAAAGCACAGCACATGCTCCGGTCCATCGTGGCGCAGATAGGCGCCGTCAAAGCGCCCAAGCACCACCCCATCGGAGCCGAGAAGGCCCGTTGCCTTGACCTCCTGCTTGTCGGCCCAGCGGGCGGAGCCGTAGGTCTCGACCTTCTTGGCCTCTCGAGCCCGCCAGACCGACATGCCGATGGCGACGGCGACGCAGGCGAAACCGCCGAAAGCCGCGATAAAGGCTCCCTCTACGAAGATCGACGGCGCGTAGGCATCGAAGCCATACCACCACCAGAAGAATGACGGCGGAAGGTAAAACGGAAAGCCCAGGATACGGAACCATGGCCTGCCGAGCTCGGGCTGGAAAGCCAGACGCCAGGCCACCCACTCCGTCGCGCCCCAGGTCGTGAAAATCACGATCGCGAAGACTGCGAGGATCTGGCCCCAGAGTATCTTGGTGGCGGACATAGAAGCGGTCCTTTCTTCCAAAGAGGTTAGAGACCGAGGCCCCGCTTGCGGGCGAAGCTCCAGTCGATGCCGTCGTCATCGCGAGCGATGCCTGAGACATGACGGCCAAGATGCTTTTCGAGAGACGGCGTCCAAGGCACCAGTTGAAACCCGAGCCCGTCATCGATCATGGCGAAGCGGCCGGAAGCGAGCGTGAAGCGCTGCCGGTAGGAACCGGTGACATATTCGCCGCCACGGGCGCGGTTGAAAGGCTGGCCGGTTTCGGCCGAGAGCTTTTCGCCGAGCGCTTCCAGTTCGCGGCGACGCAGCGTGTCGATCAGGTTGCGCGTGAGGCTTATGCGTTGGCCATGCCGCTCGCCGAGACCCTGTTGGACGAGGTGGTCGGCACGGCGCTCCATTGCCTGCCGTACCTCGGCGCCGAACCCGCCGTCCGACAGCGCAATCGGTTCGCGGGCGATATTCTGACGGTCGAGCCAGGTGGCGCCGGCGGCGGTAACCTGCCGCTCAATATCGAGATCGGAACGGACAGCAAGTGCTGCGCGCGGATGTCCCTGCGCGTCATTGAACTTGCGCAGCTCGACGATGGAACCCGGAGCGCTGTCGCCAGCGGCGTCAAGATCGGACAGCTTGATGTGATGGGTGCGGCCGTCGGTGCCATCGACCACGGCGTAGGCGCTGCCCTTCAACTCGTCATCGAGACCGCGGTCGACCAGCCGACCGACGATTGGCGTGTCTAGGCGCTCCGCTGCCAGCACATAGTTCGCCGCGCCGCGCTCGATGCCCTGTTCTGTCAGGGCGCGGTGCATCCGCTTGATGATGTCACCGCGTTCGCCAAGCTCGCGCAGAGTCGCCTCGGCCTTGTGGTCGATGATCCACTGGCCCGGCCCGACCTGTTCGGCAAGGCCGAGGGTTTCGAGCTTGCGCACCCGCCCGACCTTCAGCACGTAATACTCATCGGGCTGGGCGTTCGCGGTGGAGGCAAGGTCGATGACGCCTGTGTCGCGGCCGTCGCGAACAAGCTGGCGGTCAAGCTGGGTCCAGCGTTCGGCTTCGACCTGGCGCTGCAGATTGCGATGGATGTCGAGATCTGTGCGCGGGCCGAGTTCCTGGGTAACGAGATCGGCGGCGCGGGCGCGCATCCCCTCCTTGATGTAATCGCGCGAGATGACGAGATCCTGCCCGTCATCAGTACGGCCGCGCAGGATGATGTGAAGGTGCGGGTTGTCGGTGTTCCAGTGATCGACGCCGGCCCAATCGAGCTTCGTGCCGAGGTCCTTTTCCATCTGGCCCATCAGATCGCGGGCGAAGGCTTTGAGATCCGCCATGTCGACGGCATCCTCCGGCGAGACGATGAAGCGGAAGTGGTGGCGATCATCGCTGCACCGCTCGGCGAAAGCACCGCCATCCACCTCCCCGGTCTCCGGCCCGAATAGCTTTGCCTTCTCCCCGTCACGGGTGACGCCCTCGCGGCGCAGATAGGTGAGATGGGCGGCAAGCGGGGCGGCGCGCGCGTGATGGCGCACCAGCCGTGTCTTGATGATCACGGTGCGCGAGCGGCCGCTGAGGAGACGATTGGCGCGCACGCTTGCCGAGCGGCCACGCCCGAAGGTCGAGCGATTGCCCGGACTGAGCCGGCCCGAGCGAGAGATACGAGCGCCGGCCTTCTGGGCGGCGGCAAGCGCTTGCGCGATGAAGGGCCTGGCGCGCTGGGCACTGGGCGAGCGGATACGGCCGGGCCGGATCCGGAAACCATCCTCGCTGGTCATGACGGAGGCCCCGCACATCGCATCAAGGCACGGAAATCACAGGGAAAACGGCGGGCCGGCGCGGTGCGCCAGATACTCGCACCTCGCGGAAATGCTGCATAACCTCTTGAAACAACACGACCGACCGATGCCGCACCTCGCGGCTTTTTATCTCGCCATCTTCCGGTTGTTCTGCCCACCTTCCGCCTCCATCCACGCCACGGTGCGCTGGAGCTTGCGGTTGCGCGAAAACGCCCATACGCGCTCATGGCTGGATCCCTTCGCCCGCTCGCGCCACGAAGAGGCCCTCGGACAGCGGCACGATGGCGGAGACATCGCGCACAGTGGGTGCAGAGTTCACGTCATTTGGTGGTCGCTCGGTCGGCACGAGAGCGACAGCTTGTATGCGATCCGGCTGACCTACGAAGGGCGAACCGTGCTTCCAGGGAATGGCCTCGACAGACGTGACGGCGAAAGGGCGGGTGGTTTCGCGACCTCCGGCAAGCGGGGCAAGTGCTGCGACATAGGCGCGAGTCTCGGCCGGTAGCGGACGCCCAGTGAGGCAGGCTTGGTAGCGTGCAGGTCCCGCGTTGTAGGCGGCCAGAAACCCCGGCGAGCCGAAGCGGTCGTACAGTTCGCGCAGATACGCCGTTCCAGCCAGGATGTTGTCGCGGGGATCGAATGGATCGCGGCCAAGCGACCAGCGTGCGCGCAGATAATCCCATGTACCGGGCATGATCTGCATCAAGCCGCGGGCGCCTGCGCTGGAGACGGCGCGCACATCGCCCGCACTCTCCTTGCGCATGATGGCGCGTATCAACGCGGTCGGAACGCCGAAGCGGTGCGAGGCTTCTGCGATATACGCGCCGAACGGGTCACGCTGCGACAATCGCGCGATGGCCAAGTCCTGCGCTACCGCCGCCGCCGGCATGACGGCGACGGACAGGCCGCAAAGGAGGAGCAGAGCCATGCGCCGGGCAGCGCGAAGCGGCCCGGGCGCACCGCGATGGCTCGTCGACGGACGGCGAGCGCGCATTGTTCAATCCTTCTCCCTGCGGTCGCGCGGGCGCGCCCAGTGCAGCGACCAGGAGGTCTTGTCGTCGCCATTGCGAAAGAGGTTCGCGCGTATCGGCTGCGCGAAGGTCGGGTCGTCGAGCTGGATCGAGACATAGTCTCCGGCTTTTTCGCTGGAGCGTTTCCAGCCGGCACCAATCTCGGGGCCGTCCTCGTTACCGGCGTGAATGCGGTAGTCAGGCGCATTCTCCGTTTCGCTCGCCTCTGCCGCCACAATGGCGATATCCAGGTTGAGACTGAGCGTGTGGACGCGGCCGCTATAGCCAGTCTTCTGGCGCGTGAATTCTCCGATCTGTTGCATGTCAGGCTCCTGTTTTCAGTGGTGCGGTGATGAAGGCTGGCGGCACGAAGCGCGCCGCCGGTCGCGCGCTCACCGCGTTGGCGCGCGCCATTCGAAGAGTCCGTTGCCGTCCTCGTCTGTCCACAGCGGGACGGCGCGGCCGATGATCTGCTTGGTGGAGAGGAGGCCGAAGTAACGTCCGTCGAGGCTGTCGCGGACCTGCCAGTTCATCAGGAAGACTTCCCCGGTCGGGATGCGGCGGCAGCCCTGCCAGACCGGCAGGTCGCGGCCGGCCCGATCACGCTCGAGCGCCGCGCCCGCCTCGATACCGTCGACAGTGATGGTGAGCTTCGAGCGACATACTCGTTGCCCGGAAACGCCAAGGATGTGCTTCAAGAGTGGCACGCCCTTCGGCAGATAGCCGCGATCGGCGAGGAACGCCGCGAGCGGCTCGGGGGCGTCGACGGCCACAAGATCGGTGACCTCGAACGGTCCGTGGAAGTCGATCGTGTAGAAGCCGATCGGTGCGCTACCTGACGCATTCCAGATGAGCTTCGTGGGCATCAAAGTGAGGCCGGGATAGCCGATGCCCATGGTTGCGAGAACGCTAGCGAGGATGATACCGGCGCGCGTCACGGCTCGGTCCTCTTGCGCAGCAGGAAGGCGCGATGTTGGTCGAGCGTGTAGCTGCGCGGCGTGTGGCCGGCGGTTATCCGGTTGTGGATGTGCCGCCAATGATCGGGCGATACCAACTCAGGCTCGATGTCGAGGCGCTGGATGGCGTCGATCGCCTGCAGCACGCGTTCGACCTTGGGCCAGCTCTCGACCTTCAGCAGGATGTCGCCGCCCGGGCGCACGAAGGGCAGTGTCTGATAGGCTTCGCCAGACGCGACCGCACGCACGATGTCGATGCGTGAGATGATCGTTCCAAAATCGTTCGCGGCCCAGCGCACGAAGGCGAAGACCGCGCCGGGGCGAAAGGACAGGATGCGCCGGCGACGATCAACAATCTGTTCCTGGGCGTGCGTGCCGAACCGTATCCAGTTCTCGATCCTCTTCTCGACCCAGGTCAGTTCGACATGGATGAGATTGTCGGTAGCATGGTGCGTGGCCGGGAACGCGCCGCGCATGCGGGGAGCCGCAATGCCAATCATTTCGGTTCTCCTGATGCGGGGGGAAATTCGCACGCGAGCCTCGCGCGCAGCGTGTTGGGGACGATGACGCCGTCCCGGAAAGCGGCGATGCGTGCGCGCTCCTGAGTCGTCATGTCGGTGGTCGGGCGCACGACGAAGGTCGCGAACTGATTTCCCTTGCAGGTCAATTCATCGGCGAGAAGCAGCGTCAAAGTTGCCTTGCCGACACGAATCTCTTGATTGAGGAGTGCGGCGATCATCGGGCGGCTCCCGAGCGCGGATCAAGAGGCGGATTCGGGGCTTCGGAGACGCTGGTTGCCGTGTTGCGACCGCCAGAAACCGTCGACGTGTTCGGAGTCTTGTTGGTGGTTACGCTGAGTGCGTGGCTGGGTCGCCGGACGAGCCTCTGCACATCGCGCGTACGCACTTCAAGGTTAGATTCTGGGTTAGAGTCTAAGTTAAGGGCGCGATTTCGGCTTTGCTTTCCAAGGGTTAGGCCCGGTTTGGGTTCCTGATAGCACGAGCCTGCGGTTCCCGATGGCACGATAGGTCCGGTTCCCGATAGCACGATGCCGTCCACAGGCTTTCCACAGGAGGCGATCCGCTCGAAAGCGAGCAGCGTCCGGCCGCCCATCTCCACTTCGAGGAAGAGCGTGTAGCCGGGCAGCGGCTGGCGGCGGATGATGTCGCGCAGATCGAAGGCAAAGCGCTTGTGGGGCGACAGGCTGCCGGATTTCTGGTGAAGGTGACGGAAGTCGAAGCGCCAGCCATGGGGCTGGCGTCCGCCATGCTTGCGC
This sequence comes from Mesorhizobium sp. L103C105A0, assembly GCF_000502215.1. Classification (NCBI taxonomy): domain Bacteria; kingdom Pseudomonadati; phylum Pseudomonadota; class Alphaproteobacteria; order Hyphomicrobiales; family Phyllobacteriaceae; genus Mesorhizobium; species Mesorhizobium sp. L103C105A0. The sequence goes on from NZ_AYXF01000021.1 coordinate 27,332, forward strand.
ACCAGCCGATAGAGCCAGCGCTCCAGCCCGCCAGTCAGGTCGAAATAGGCGCGATCGATCGTCAGCACGAGCGCGTCATCGAGGACTGCCTGGTAGAACCAGTCGGGGACGATCAACTCGATCCCCGCGGGTTTGCCATGGCGATCGATGCGCTCCTGCCACTCATTGATCCATGAGAAGCGGTGACGCCGGCCTTCGGCGGGCTGACGAATCGTCGTCGAGACGGTGGTCGACTGCAGCCGGTCAAGCCCCGCCTTCAGGCGCTGATAGTCGCGCAGGCTCTTGCCGCGGCCGACGAAGGTCAGAATCTCATAGGGCGTGGCGGCCATCAGGCGCGAGGTGCGAAGGCCGGCGTCGCGCGCCTCGACGATCTGGCTCGCGGCCCAGATCAGGATGTCGGCGTCCCAGATGGTCGCCATGCCATGATCGGGTACGGCTTCGACCCGGATCGTGACGTTGCCGGCCGTGAAGTCGATTGGCGCGACGCGATGGGTCTTGGAGAGGGAGAAGAACGGATAGGCCATGAGATCCTGCGCATCTCGCGGGGCGAAGTCGCCAGGCAGCGCCCTGAACAGGTCGAGCTGCCCGCGCTCCGAAAGGGATTGGTTTCGCGCCGCCATTTGGAAATCCGCGCGCGGTCAGCGTGCGTATCGTCCGCCGTGCGTCGGCGGCATCGGCGTGTGACGCTTGGCCGGCAGGACCGACCCACGCGGATCGGATGTAGAGGTGACAGCGCCGCGTTCGGCCCAAGCTTGAAGATCGTCGACGGCATAGACGACACGACCGCCGAGCTTGCGGTAGGAAGGACCAGTGCCATAGGTCCGGTGCTTTTCGAGCGTGCGGGCGGACAGGCTGAGGAAATCCGCAGCTTCCTTGGTGCGCAGGAAGCGCGGCGGCAAAACGGCGATATCGGGTCGCATGGGTCGAACCTCCGTGGGTTTTTGGGCGGCCGCTGGCGTTCAGCGGTGGACGGAGACCACGGTGGCGGAGAGTAAGCTTCGTCAGGGATGGGGAAATTGAGGGGGGCTAAAACTCCACCCCTTTTGCGCGGCCAGACCCCGCTAGGATCGGCGGCGATGACGCAGGATTTGCAAATAGCCGCCGCCGATCATGGCGGTGGCGCCTTCAACGAGACCGATCACCGCATCGCGCAGCGCGGAGGTTTTCCAAGGATCGGCGGCGACGCGCTTAGACCCGTAAAGGGCGACGCCAATGTCGCGGTAGCTCGCGCCGTTGGCACGGGCGTCTGCGGCCTGCATCATCAGACGAAACCGGCGGCGCTGCTGTACTGTCATACGGGTGTCCGAAGGTGTGGGGCGCCCCTGCAAGGAGCGCCAGAAACGGGTGAGTGCTTCGATCCGTCCCAACGTTTCTGCATCCAATGGGATCAGCGCCGCCAGGTGGCCGTGCGGGTCACTGCCGGGCAGAAGGAGAAGTTGGGTCGCGACACCTGCACTGTGGACAGTGTGACGTCCTTCCGGGCTGTCATGGAGCACGCCCAGGGCGGTCAACGGCGCCGATCGCAAGGAAGACAGGAATTCCGGCGCCGGCACGAGAGAAACCACAGCTGGATCGACGTCGGGCGACCACAGAATGTCTTGCACCAAGGCGGACAAATCCGGCCTGGCCGGGAAATCGTAACCCCCACAGCCGCTGTGCCTCAGGGTGGAAGGGTGCCTTTTCGGCTCTTGTGGTCAGGAGCGCTTGGTAGTGCCGTTGATAGGGTTCGTGACGCCGCAGACACTCCCAGGCGAGCCCCTCGATGGGCAACGTATCGAAATAATCATAGCTGTCATTGTCTCGCCAATGCGACGTATCCGGCCTCATCCAAAGAGCTCCTCGCAAACAACGCATAGACCCCGCCTGCAAACGATTCCGGGTTGTAGCGATTGGCGGAAGACCCTCGCCGGGCATCGGGTGATGCCGTTCCGGCATCACCCGGGAACCGCAGGCGCTGTGGTGCTAGTTGCCGGGCCGACGCAAGAGATGACGGTAGCCTGCACGCGCCATCCAGCGCGCTCGCGCCAGATGGCTGTCATGGATGCGCCGGGCGCGTTGCGGCTCCTTCGTCAGATCAATGCCGAAGAGAATTTCGACCACCTCGCGCCAGTCCGCGCCGTCATCGGCGGCGTCAAGCAGGCGCATATAGAGCTTGACGTGTTCCCGATCGTATTCGGTGAGTTCGTCACTGGTCGGCGCGGTTTCGTCAAACGGCTCGATCATCGCTTGCCTCGTCTTCCCAGAGTGAAAGCCTGCATTTTACAGAACAATTCTGCCAACGGAGGCCGGTTGATCAGCATCAGGCGATGCGGGTTCGGCATCGCTCTCGGCTTGAGTGAACCGAACCGGACCGTCCGCGGAAGAGGCCCCGGCCTTCCGGCCGGGGCATGCGCGGGTCCTCAGTCGCTCCGCCGCGCGTTCGGGCGGGACCAGATGAGCGAGAAACCCTCACCTTCCTCGTCGTCGAAGAGGTTGGCGTAGATCGGGGCGTTGAAGCTCGGATCGTCGAGCTTGAGGCCCAGGTAGTCGCGGCCCTCGTTGGAGGTCTTCGACCATGCGGCGCCGATCTCGGCGCGGCCGACCAGCACCCGGTGGCTGGGAGCGTTCTCGCCAGTGGCGCGAGTGTCTGGGACGATGCGCACGTTCTTGGCCTGGACGCTGAGGGTGACGATTTCACCGGTGAATTCGTTCGAGGCGGACTTCTTGAAGGTGCCGATGGTAGCCATTGTAAGTCTCCGTTTTCTGTTCCCGAGCCCGCACCATGCGGCCTCGATGGCGATCACTTGGCCGGAGGCGACGGACGACGCATCGCTTGCGACCGGAGCAAAGCGGAGGACGGCGCAAGAACGGCTTTCTTGTCTCGCGAGGAATGGCGGCGCTCGGGGTCCCCATGCGCGTGCGGCATGGGGTGGGAGCCGGCAGGGGAAGAAAGTCGGGACGCGCCGTTGCGGCCCAGGCGGTCGAGGCTTCAGCCGTCCTTCGGCCAGATCAGCCCATTGAAGACGCCGTTGGAGCGCTCTTGGGACAGATTGGCACGGAGACGTTGGCGCGCAACGCGCCTCGGGCAGATCGCTACAGGCTTCACCGCATCGCCCTCGCATTCCAGGCACAGATTCCGCGCACCTGCAACGCCGCCGCCACCGCCCGCTGCCGTCCTGCCACCGACTGGTCGGTCTGCCATGGGCATCGACTGAAGAAAGTCCAAGGCCATAGACGAGGCCGCGCCGGCACGTGGCCGTTGCTCGATTCTGGCCTGGAACCCGATTGCTCCAGCCACCGATAATGAGGTGGCTAGGCCTTCCTCGGTCTGGTCCATCCGCCTCGTCCGCGCGGGTCTAGGCGCGAACCACGTTCCTGCCGGATCAGTCGGCGGCTGTCATGCCCACCACCCGGAAATATGCCGTGACGCCGACGACGGCGGTCGCGCCAATGACGGAAAAGACGATCTGCCAGGTTTCCGAAGTCATTATGTGCTTCGCGATGCCATGGGAGGCATGGCAGCCGGTAACGATCGCAGGCGCGATGAAGACCAGAGTGATCGCCACCTTGGCCCACATGGGGCTGACAACGCCGAGGAGGATTGGCCGACGCCGAGCGTCAACCCGGCTGCGAGGCTTCCGACGAGGATCGCGTCAAGCCAGCCGGCACAGCAATATCAATGGTTTAGCGCCAAACTTGCTCCGGTCAGTTCTGCGGTTCGCTATCTCTGATCAGCGGCGCAGGCCAATACGCAGTCGGGATAGCCACTCCGGACATTCGCGCGCAGCGGCCGGCGCCCGATCGCTATCTTCTAATCGACGGACAGGTGGCCGCGTTCTGGGCATAGGCCTCGAAAGCGACCCGGGGATTAAAGCGGTGCCGACACTGTTCCGAAAACCGCCGGAACGTCTAATATGCCCAGATGCAGGGGACACGCATCGCTTTTGGTCCGTTCGTACTCGATCCCGACATCGGGACGCTCCTGAAAGAGCAGATCCCGATCGTTGTTGGGCATCGTGGGCTGACGCTGCTTGCTGCGCTTACGGCCCGGCCCGGCGAGATCCTGACCAAGGCCGAACTGATGGACGCTGCCTGGCCGGGAACCGCCGTTGAGGAAGGCAACCTTACGGTCCAAATAGCGACACTGAGAAAGGCACTCGGTCCGGCTGACAACGGCGGCGAGTGGATCGCCACGGTGCCTCGCGTCGGCTACCGCTTCACCGGGACTGTCGAGCCGGTGGCGAGCGCATCCCGCAGACCGATACCAGGGTCCGGCAAGCCGTCGATTGCGGTCCTGCCTTTTGCCAATTTGAGCGGCGATCAGGACCAGCAGTATCTCAGCGATGGCATAACCGAGGACATAATTACGGAGCTGGCCAGGTTCCGCTCCCTCCTTGTCATCGCGCGGAATTCATCTTTTCAGTTTCGCTATCCGGCATTGGACATTGCCGAAGTCCATCGCAAACTCGGAGTTCGCTACCTCGTCGAAGGCAGCATACGAAAGCTCGGTGATCGCATTCGGATCACCACACAGTTGATTGACGCTACCACCGGTACCCACCTGTGGGCCCAACGGTACGACAGGGCCCTCGACGACATCTTCGCGTTGCAAGACGAGGTTGCGGCTCTCATCGCCTCGATGGTCGAAGGCCAAGCGGAGGCCGATTCGACGAGCAGGACCAGACGCAAGCCTCCGGCCGATTGGGATGCATACGACTGCTACCTGCAGGGGCGCGCACAGTTCTACCGGTATGAACTGGACATGGCCGAGCCCCTATTCGTCCGGTGTGTCGAGCTCGATGCAATGTTCGCTCAAGGCCACGCCTTCCTCGCGCAGGCGCTCGTCGGCAGATTTTGGTACGACAACGATCCGCGGACGCTACAGAACGCCTGGGACTCGGCACGAACGGCGCTCGCTCTCGACAGGAGCGATGGCGTCTGTCACCAGAGCATGGGCCTGGTGCTTACGCACATGCGCCAGCACAGCGACGCGGGAGTGCATTTCGAGCAAGCGCGCTCATTAAACCCGTTGGACGTGAACATAGCGGGGGACTACGCAAGCTGGCTCAACTACGGCGGCCGGGCCGAGAGCGCGCTGAACGTGCTTGAATCTGCGCTGCTGCGCGACCCGTTACCTCCAATATGGTTCTGGGAGGTGAAGGGCAGCTCCCTCTTCCTGCTAAGAAGGTACTCGGAGGCCGTCGGTTCGTATCAGAAGGCCGGCGACCAATTCTTCATTCATGCCTTTCTCGCAGCGGCGTACGCTCATTTGGGCGAGACGCAGAAGGCGCGTGCTGAAGTTCAGGAAGCACTGATGAGGAAACACGATCTGACTATCCGGCTGATTTCACGTCTCCCGTTCGCCCACCAAGTCGACCTCGAGCTTTTCACGTCAGGCTTCAGAAAGGCCGGTTTTCCCGCGTGAACGCACCTTCGGCGCGCGCCGGTCAGGCCCGACAGCCGAATGCACCCCAACAGGTCATCGAACCCCCTTAACCGAGATCGAAGTCGAGGGCGTCGGCACGCATCGGCTTCCCGCGCGTCTCGTCTTCTGGACTCTTCGTTGAAACAGTCGCATCCTCTCTGCGGGGATGAGGGCGTGGACAAATACCGATACGACAATCGATCTGATCGCTGGCGAAAGCGAACCGGTGCCAAGCATAGCCGTGCGCACCGATGGGCGAATGTGCCGCGGCGCCTGATTTTGGTGACTGCGGTAGCGGCTGGCGCTCTGGTCGCGCAAACCGCCATCCAGCACAGTGAAAGTTTGCCAGAGATCAATGCATCGAATTGGTTCGGCTCGAAGCCGGCGCCGATCGCCGGTGTCGCGTCTGTGATCGACGGCGACACGATCGAGATCCACGGACAGCGCATCCGCTTCAACGGCATCGATGCGCCCGAGAGTAAGCAATATTGCGAAGACGCTAAGGGCTTCGAATACGCCTGCGGGCGCCATGCTGCCCAAGCCTTGGACGAGTTCCTCGCTGCATCGCGTCCGTTGCATTGCAGCTTTGTTAACCGAGACCGGTACGGCCGGCTTGTTGGGGATTGCGATCGCGCCGACGGTCGCAACGTCCAGAGCTGGCTTGTCGAGCGGGGCTTGGCACTAGATTGGCCGCACTACAGCCACGGAGCCTACGCAAGACAGCAGGCGAAGGCCCAGGCGGCGAAGGTCGGTCTGTGGGCTGGAGCGTTTCAGGCGCCATGGGATTGGCGCGCAGAGCATGCGAATGGCACCACCAGGCCGTCAGCAAAACAACCACTCCGGCATCATGCGTAATGGGCAGGTGGCGCAGAGCTATTCTTGTCAGCCACGGCGAACCTGTCCCCAGATCAGCTCATGCAACGAGGCGAACTGGTATTTGGCCAACTGCTCTTGGGGCGGCAAGCTCGACCGCGACAAGGACGGCATTCCTTGCGAGAGCCTTTGCTAAGTCCGCAGTGAGAGGGGACATGGGATGATCGTCGTCGACTTTGCCCTTTTTGCCTCCACAGCGCACATCAAGGGGAACTCTGTGGTCGCCCAGAGCCTTCCGCAAGGCTACTGGCGAAGGCAATCAATCGGTCACCGCCGCCAAGATACGCGGCGTCTGGCGCCGCAGCGACGAGTATAGGAGAATTCCGACCTTGGCCCGCTCAGCGTGCCTGAACTCCTGCGCAACTGAGGCAGAGCGATGTGCGGACGTTACACCAAATATCTGTCGTGGTCGGAAATCCACCGGCTCTACCGCCTGACTGCGCCGGCGGAGACGGGCCGCAACGACGAGCCCCGGTACAACATCGCGCCGACTCAGGATGTCCCATTCGTCACTGCCGGTGAAGATGGCAATCACAGGCTCCGTGAAGGGCGCTGGTGGCTGGTCCCTTTCTGGGCAAAGGAAATGCCCAAGGCGGCTATGTTCAATGCGAGGATTGAGGGCATCGATACAGCGCCCGCCTTCCGCGACGCCTACAAGTCCAAGCGCTGCCTGATCCCTGCCGATGGCTTCTACGAGTGGACGATATCGCCTGCCGACGGCAAGAAAGACCCTTGGCACATCTACCAGCCAGGCCACGCGCCTTTCTCGTTCGCCGGGCTTTGGGCTTACAATTCCAATCTCGACATAACCAGCTGCACCATCATCACCGAGCCTGCCGCAGAACCGATGAAAGATCGGAAGAGCACACGTCTGAACTCCNCCTTTCTCGTTCGCCGGGCTTTGGGCTTACAATTCCAATCTCGACATAACCAGCTGCACCATCATCACCGAGCCTGCCGCAGAACCGATGAAGCAGTTGCATGATCGGCAGCCTCTCATTCTCGACCCGGCCTACTATGACGCCTGGCTGGACCCGGCGACGCCCAAGGACAGCCTCAAGGACGTTCTCAGCCACGACATCGACGGTCAGCTGCAGTTCAACCGCGTTGGACGTGAGGTGAACACGAGCGCCGTCA
>NZ_AYXF01000022.1:0-33822 GCF_000502215.1 Mesorhizobium sp. L103C105A0
CGGCCGGCACGCCGCCCGCTGCGCCGGCGGCCGCCGCTCCCGCGCCGACCGTTGCGGTCGGCCAGAAGGCGATCTTCTACGAGGAACGCACCTCGACCGCGCAAGGTTCGGCCGAACCCGGCAGCATCGTCTGGTCGCTGGTGCAGGAATCGCCCGGCGGCGACCTGCCGCCCGAGCCGGCGATCCGCGCCGAGGCGACCATTCCCGGCAAGGACATCCAACTGCGCATGACCATCCGCCGCAATACCGACCAGACGCTGCCGGCCAGCCACATCATCGAGATGATCTTCCTGACGCCCGAGGGCTTTGACGGCGGTGGCGTCGACAACATCCTGCGCGTCGCCATGAAGAGTTCGGAACAGGATGCCGGCAGCCCGCTGATCGGCATTCCGGCCAAGATCGCCGACGGCTTCTTCCTGGTGGCGCTCAACGACACCAAGGCCGACGAGGACGCCAATATGACCTTGCTTCGAGGCCAGGACTGGATCGACGTGCCGGTGGTCTACAAGACCGGACGCCGGGCGCTGCTGACCATGGAAAAGGGCATTCCGGGCGAGAAGGTGTTCGACGAGGCGCTGAAGGCCTGGCAGGCCAAGACGGCAGGTTGACGGGCGGCAGTAGCGGCTGCCTTCGCTCAGAAGCCCTGGAACAGCATGTCGAGGGCGGCGACGATGTCGTCGTGTTGTCTAGAAAGGTTTCCCTCTGGCATCCGCAATTCGGACGCGCTGAAGGCCGACACAAACTGTGTGACCATCACAAGATCTTTGCCGTTTATAGCGAAGGTCGGGTTCAGGCGGCGGCCAGGAAGCGGGGCAATCTCGGGCGGCATCAAAGGAACGACCACCGTCGTGCTCAGCCCTTCAAGCATATCTGACTGCACGTCGAGAAGATAACCGTCGCTCTCGGTACTCCGATAGAAATCGTAACGCGCCATCAGAACGGCCGGTGTTTAGCCAATGGCAGTCCGTTCTTTCGGACATATTCGTTGGAGCTTTCGATGGCTTCCCTGTTTTCTTCTTGCCATCGACGCGTTTTCTCCGCCGCAATCGCTTTCGCGATCCCTGCTTCGGCAGCGCGGGAGATGTTGATGCCCAACGCTTTGGCGTCCTTGATCAACTGAGAGTCAATGGACGTGTTGACAGAGGCCCGCTGAGTTTTTGGCGTCGATTGAAGCACGGAGATGCCTCCTTTCATGCGCACAATATACGCGCATAAAAACCGCAGGCAATGCTACCCCTCCATCTCCTCACGCAGCATTTCCAGCTCCAGCCACTCTTCCTCGAGTGCGGCCAGCGTGGCGCGTTCCTTGTCGAGGGCGGCGATGGTCTTTTGGAACGAGGCCGGGTCGCGCTCGTAATAGGCGGGATCGGCAATGTTGTTTTCCAACCGCGAGATCGAGGCCATTATCGCCTCGATCTTCTTGGGCAAGGATTCCAGAGCGAATTTCTGCTTGAACGACAGTTTCTTAGACGGCCCTTTTGGCGCTGCCGGCTCGCTCTTGCCCGGCGCCGGCGCATCGCTGGCTTCGGCCTTGGCGCGCGCCTTGCGGTCGTCGAGCCGGGTGCCGCCGCGCTGCGCCAGCATGTCGGAATAGCCACCGGCATATTCGATCCAGCGGCCGCCTCCGTCCGGGGCGATGATGCTGGTGACGGTGCGGTCGAGGAAGTCGCGGTCGTGGCTGACCAGGATGACCGTGCCGGCAAAGCCGGCGACAAGTTCCTGCAACAGTTCCAGCGTCTCCATGTCGAGATCGTTGGTCGGCTCGTCGAGCACCAGAAGGTTGGCCGGCCGCGCCAGAACACGCGCCAGGAGCAGCCGCGCCCGTTCGCCGCCGGACAGCTCGCGCACCGGGGTGCGCGCCTGTTCCGGCTTGAACAGGAAATCCTTCATGTAGGACACGACATGGCGCTGCTCGCCATTGACGACGAGGTTTTCGCCGCGCCCGTCCGTGAGATACTGCGCCAGGGTCTCGGCCGGATCGACCGCCTCGCGCTTCTGGTCGAGCGTGGCGATTTCCAGATTGGTGCCGAGCCGCACCGAGCCGGCATCGGGCTTCATCTCGCCGGTGAGCATCTTCAACAGCGTCGTCTTGCCGGCGCCGTTCGGCCCGACAAGGCCGACGCGATCGCCGCGCTGGATGCGGGTCGAGAAGCCCTTGACCACGGTCAGGTCGCCAAAACTCTTCTCGATGTTCTTGGCCTCGATCACCAGCTTGCCGGATTCGGCGGCGTCGCTGGCCACCATGGTCGCCGAGCCCTCGGCGCCGCGATGGCCGCGAAAACGCTGGCGCATGGTCTGCAGTTCGCCCAGGCGGCGCATGTTGCGTTTGCGGCGAGCCGTCACGCCATAGCGCAGCCAATGCTCCTCGCGCACGATCTGGCGGCCGAGCTTGTGCTGTTCGCGCTCTTCCTCTTCCAGCACAAGGTCGCGCCATTCCTCGAAATGGCCAAAGCCCTTGTCGAGGCGGCGGGTCTGGCCACGGTCGAGCCAGACAGTGGCGCGCGAGACGCGTTCGAGGAAGCGACGGTCGTGCGAGATGACGATCAGCGCCGAAGACGTCCGGACAAGCTCTTCTTCCAGCCATTCGATGACCGACAAATCGAGATGGTTCGTCGGCTCATCAAGCAGCAGAATATCGGGTTCGGGCGCCATGACGCGGGCAAGTGCTGCGCGGCGCGCCTCGCCGCCGGAGAGATCGTTGGGGTTCTCCGTGCCGGCGAGGCCGAGATGCTCCATCAGATATGTGGCGCGGTAGGGATCGTCGGCAGGCCCAAGCCCGGCCTCGACATAGGCGCGCACATTGGCAAAGCCGTCCATGTCGGGCATTTGCGGGAGATAGCGCACCGTTGCCGAAGGCTGGCGGAAGACCTCGCCGTCTTGCGGCTCGATCAGACCAGCAGCAATCTTCAGGAGCGTCGACTTGCCGGAGCCGTTGCGGCCGACGAGCGCGATCTTGTCACCGGCGGACGCCGTCAGTTCGGCGCCATCGAGCAGCGGCGTGCCGCCAAAGGTCAGTCTTATGCCGTCGAGGTTGAGAAGGGGCGGGGCCATGTCAGCTTTCAGGCAAGGGGTAGGGGTGGGCGAGCAGCAGCGCGCGGCCATGGCCGAGCGCGATTTCGAGGCCGCCCCCGGTCGTGTTGGACTTGACCTCGTTCGAGATGGTCAGCGACGAGCCGAACACGACCTCGACATGGTCGAGCGGCCACTTCGCGCCGGACACGGTGAGGCCCGAAAGATCGGAAAAGCCGAGCACCGAAAACAGCGTTCCGTCGGCATAGTCGAAGCCGGCCTTGCCAGGCAGCAGAGGGGCGCCTTCCTGCGCTCCGCTGGTCAACAGCAATTTTGTGCCGGCCTCGGCCAGCCGCAGGCTGAGCGCCAGATGGAGGAAGGCGTGGTCGGCGCGCTTGCCGCCGAAAGCGCCGGCCAGCACCAGGCTGGTGGCGCCGCGTTCCAATGCCGCCGCGATCGCCAGTTCGCCATCGGTCTTGTCCTTTTCGGGAGGAAACACCTCCCGCGGCACGGCGGCGAGATCGGCAGGCAGGTCCGCCGGCACGGAATCGAAATCGCCGACCCACAACTCCGGCATCACGCCGAGCAGGCGGGCATGATCGATGCCGGCGTCGGCGGCGATGACGCGCGTGCCCGCGACCTGGCGGTCGAGCCGCGGCGTGCGGACGAGATCGCCGCCAAGCAGGATGGTGAATGTGCTCATATCCGCTGGCCCTTACCAGCCCCGCCGACGAAACGGAAGGCCGAGCGGCACCGTCACTCTTTGTTGGAGCATGATCTTTTTCCGGAAACGGATTCCACTTTCCGGGATCACGCTCGGGCAAACTTCCACTTGCGTGGCACCTTGGCCGGGCCTATGTGTCGAAACGCTCTAACGGGGTGCCGGACGCGATCTTCGCGGACCGGCTGAGAGGCAGTCTCGCCAACCCGCTGAACCTGATCCGGTTTGTACCGGCGGAGGGATTAGACGCTTCGGACAGCCCGACGCCTCAATTCCTTTCAACACGAATGAAGGAGGCGCCGATGCGCATTTTTTTGTCCCGTCTTGTCCCAGCGCTTGGGCTTGCTGTTTCGCTACTGGCAAGCCCTGCGTGCGCGCAGGAAAAACTCACGATCTATACCTATGAGAGTTTCACTGCCGACTGGGGTCCAGGCCCCCAGGTGAAGAAGGAATTCGAGGCCGAGTGTGGCTGCAGCGTCGACTTCGTGTCGGTGGCCGACGGCGTCGCGCTGCTCAATCGCGTCAAGCTCGAAGGTGCGTCGACCAAAGCCGATATCGTGCTTGGCCTCGACACCAACCTCACCGCGGAAGCCAAGGCTTCCGGCCTGTTTGTCCCACATGGCGCGGTGGCTGAAAACAACGTGCCGGGCGGCTGGAGCGACGACACTTTCGTGCCCTACGATTATGGCTATTTCGCCGTCGTCTACGACACCGAGAAGCTGAAGAACCCACCGAAGAGCCTGAAGGAATTGGTCGAGGGCGATGCCGCCGACAAGATCGTCATCCAGGATCCGAGGACGTCGACGCCGGGCCTTGGCCTGCTGCTGTGGGTTAAGTCGGTCTATGGCGACAAGGCGCCGGAAGCCTGGGCGAAACTCAAGGGCAAAGTGCTGACGGTGACGCCGGGCTGGAGCGAGGCCTACGGCCTGTTCACCAAGGGCGAGGCGCCGATGGTGCTTTCCTATACGACGTCGCCGGCCTACCACATGGTGGCGGAGAACACCGGGCGCTACCAGGCGGCCTCGTTCGAGGAAGGCGAGTATCTGCAGATCGAGGTCGCCGGCATCACCACCACGGGCGCGAAGAATCCGCTGGCGGCGAAGTTCCTGGCCTTCATGACCGGGCCGAAATTCCAGGATGTCATTCCGGAGACCAACTGGATGTTCCCGGCCGGGAAAACCGACAAGCCGCTCAATCCGGCTTTTGATAGGCTGGTCAAGCCGGCGAAGACCTTGCTGTTCAGCCCGGAAGAGGTCGCGGCAAATCGCAAGGCCTGGGTGGATGAATGGCTGGCGGTGATGAGCAAGTAGATTTGGCTGTATAGTCAAAAGATGAGTGCTCTACGGCGCCCCCCTCTGTCCTGCCGGACATCTCCCCCACGAGGGGGGAGATTGGCCTTTACGTTGACTTTCGCCAATCTCCGAAGCTGCAGGAATGAGCGGAGCGCTAAAACCGCCAATCTCCCCCCTCGTGGGGGAGATGTCCGGCAGGACAGAGGGGGGCGCGAAGGAACGCGACGCCCGGTAAAGAGTGCAACGCTCTGACCCCCGCATCACGGCCGGCATTGTCGCGCTTGCGGCAATCGCGCTGCTGATCGGTGGCGCCTTCGCCGGCCTTATCCGCGAAGGCGCGCACGACCTTTCCGGCGCCGCGTCCGCCTTTGACCTCTATCTCCTGCGCGTTGTCCGCTTCACGCTCTGGCAGGCTGCGCTCTCGACTCTGCTTTCCGCCGTACCGGCGCTCTTCGTCGCCCGGGCGCTGTCGCGGCATCCGCGCTTCTTCGGACGCGGCTTCATCCTGCAGCTATTCACTGTTCCCCTTGCCTTGCCGGCAATTGTCGGAGCGCTGGGAATACTGGCGCTCTATGGCCGCGCCGGTTATTTCGCCGCGATCGGTGGCCAGAGCTGGCCCGACATCTATGGGCTGTCGGGCATCCTCGTCGCCCACGTCTTCTTCAACCTGCCGCTGGCCACCCGGCTGTTCCTCGAAGCGCTGGGAACGGTGCCGGCCGATCAATGGCGGCTGGCGAGCCAGCTCGGCATGGGGGCGAGGCCAGCCTTCCGGCTGATCGAGTGGCCGGTGCTGCGCGCCGCGCTGCCGGGCGTCGCCGGGCTTGTCTTCATGCTTTGCATCACCTCCTTCACCATCGTCCTGATCCTCGGCGGCGGGCCGGCGGCGACGACGCTGGAAGTCGCCATCTATCAGGCGCTGCGTTTCGACTTCGATCCGGCGCGAGCGGTGACGCTGACGGTGCTACAGATCGCGCTGACTTTCGCCGTCATGCTGGCGCTGACGCGGCTCGGCGCCAATGTGACCGGCGACGCCAATTTGCCTGTCGCGCCGCGCCGCTATCACTTGGCCGGCAAAGCAGAAACAGCGTTCAACGCCGTCCTGATCGTGCTCGCCTTGCTGTTCGTCGCCGGACCAATGGCGGCCACCGTCGCGTCCGGCCTCGGCGCCGATCTCGGCCGGCTGGCGGGCGAGAGTGCCGTGCGTCAGGCGACCCTGACCAGCGCCGGTCTCGCCCTCTCGGCGGCGCTACTTTCGGTGGCGCTGTCGCTATCGCTGATCATGGCTCGGCGGGCACTGTCGCTGCGCCGCCGGTCCAGTGCCCGTTCATTGCTCGAACATGCCACCGACACCGGCGCCGGCTTCGTCCTCGTCGTGCCGCCCATTGTCATCGGCGCCGGCTGGTTTCTCCTGCTGCGCACGGTCAGCGATGTCTTTGCCATCGCGCCGGTCATGGTCGTCATCGTCAATGCGGTGATGGCGATGCCCTTTGCCATCCGCGCGATGCGCCCGGCCTATGATGCGGCGAGCGAGCGCCACGAAAAGCTGTGCGCGCAGCTCGGCATTGCGGGCTGGAACCGGCTGCTTCTGGTCGACTGGCCATCGCTCCGGCGGCCGCTGGCCACCGGCTTTGCCTTCGCCATGGCACTGTCGCTCGGCGATCTCGGCGTCATCGCGCTGTTCGGCAGCGATTCGGTACAGACCTTGCCCTATCTCCTGCTGGCGCGCATGGGCAGCTATCGCACGGCCGATGCTGCCGGGCTGGCTTTGCTGCTCGGGGCGGTCTGCCTTGCATTGGTGGTCGCGGCAGACTGGCTGGGACGGGGAGAGAGATCGTGACGTCCGCTGTGGAGAAAGGCACGACTGTCCGGCTGGACAAGGTCTCGTTCAGCTATGGCGAAACGTCATTCCTGTTCGATGTCGAATTCCATACATCTAAGATCACCGCCATCATGGGGGCAAGTGGTTCGGGCAAATCGACCTTGCTCAATCTGGTGGCTGGTTTCGAGACGCCGGAGTCCGGTCGTGTGCTGATCGGCGGCGCCGATGTCGGCGCCGAGCCGCCTTCGGCGCGGCCGGTGTCGATGGTATTCCAGGAAAACAATCTGTTTGCTCATCTCTCGGTGGAGAAGAATGTCGGGCTCGGCCGCTCGCCATCGCTCAACCTGACCGACGCCGATCGCGCCGCAATCGCCGAGGCGCTTGACCGCGTCGGCCTGGCCGGCAAGGAGATGCGCCTGCCGCGCGAACTCTCCGGCGGCGAAAGGCAGCGCGTAGCGCTCGCCCGCGTTCTGGTGCGCGACCGGCCAGTGCTGCTGCTCGACGAGCCGTTCGCTTCGCTCGGGCCAGCACTGCGCGACGACATGCTCGACCTGGTGGCCGGCGTTCATGCCGAGCGGGCGATGACGGTGCTGTTCGTCACGCATCAGCCGGAAGACGCTCGCCGTATCGGCGAGCAGATGGTTTTTCTGGACAATGGCAGGGTTGCCGCGACGGGACCTGCCGCCGATTTTTTCGACGGCACTGGCCCTGAAGCGTTTCGGCGCTATATCGGCGCAAGTTCGGGCGGATCACGCGATATTGCCCGGAAGCGGACATAATTTACGACCAAACCGGCTACAGGTGATGTGGCGCTTGCTTGCCATGGTCCAGTCGATGTGGCTAGGTCCGCTTAGTACTGGTCCGGCACGAGCCGTGATTTGCCCCCTACAGCGCCGCATCCGGCCGGATGCGTAAACGCTGTAGGTTTTTTGATGTGTGCAGGATTGCCAACGAAAACCGATTTTTCGCTGGCGCGGACCCCGGTCCAAATCATGCGCCGAGAGCTGAAGGAACGCCGTGCTGCCGACCGGCACTGACACTTTGAAACGCAGACCGCTGGTGCGCTTCCTCGCGCTGGCCGGCCTTGCCGTGGCGCTGGCCAGCTGCCAGATGTTCACGCCTCCCGAAGTGCAGGAATCTGGCTTCCAGCCTTCCGACAAGCCGATCACGGTCGACAATGTCGCCGCCAACAGCAAGCTTGCCGAACTGGCGAAGGCACAGCATCCGCGCATCCTTGCCACCTATGGCGGCGAATATTCCGATCCCAAGCTCGAGCGCATGGTGGCCAAGGTTGTCGGCAGCCTGACCGTGGTGTCGGCCAATCCGACCCAGACCTATCGCATCACCATCCTCAATTCGCCAAACGTCAACGCTTTCGCGCTGCCGGGCGGCTATCTCTACGTCACCCGCGGCCTGCTGGCGCTGGCCAATGATTCGGCCGAACTCGCCGCCGTCATCGCGCATGAGATGGGCCACGTCACCGCCAATCACGGTCTGCAGCGACAGCAGCTCGAGGCCGAGGAAGGCCTGGCGACCAAGGTGGTCTCCGATGTGCTGGGCGACAGTCCGACCGCCAAGCAGGCATTGATCCGCGGCAAGCTGAGGCTGGCGCAGTTCTCGCGCAACCAGGAGCTGGAGGCAGACGCGATCGGCATCAAATCGATCGGCGAGGCGGGTTACGATCCCTATGCCGCCGGGCGTTTCCTGCAGTCGATGTCGGCCTATACCGATTTCCGCTCGATCAGCGGCGCCACCGACGCCAGCCTCGACTTCCTGGCTACGCACCCCAACACGCCGCAGCGAATTGATCTGGCGCAGCGCCACGCCCGCCAGTTCGGCGCGCCGGGCATCGGCACCCGCGACCGCGATTCCTTCCTGGCCGGGATAGACGGCCTGCTCTATGGCGACACGCCGGAAGAGGGCTATGTGCGCGGCCAGACCTTCCTGCATCCGGGCCTCGGCGTTTCGTTCACGGTGCCCGACGGCTTCATCATCGACAATTCGGCGGCGGCGGTGACGGCGACCGGTCCCGGCGACATGGCGATCCGCTTCGACGGTGTGTCGATCGACAAGGATCGTGCGCTGACCGACTACATCAGAAGCGGCTGGGTGGCCGGTCTCGACGAGACCAGTGTGCGCCAGGAGACGATCGACGGCAACGAGGCGGCGACAGCGCACGCCGGCGCCGATGGCTGGCAGTTCGACATTGCGGTGATCCGCGCCGGCGGCCAAGTCTACCGGCTTTTGACAGCGGCCCCCTCGGCCAGCACGACACTCGATCCGGTGGCACGCTCGGTCAGCGGTTCGTTCCGCGTGCTCAGCCCCGCCGAGAAAGCGGCACTGAAGCCGCTGCATATCCGCGTCGTCACGGTACAGGCCGGGCAGACGATGGGCACACTTTCGGCGCAGATGGTCGGCGTCGACCGCAAGCTCGATCTGTTCCGCGTGCTCAACGCGATGTCGCCGGGCGCCTCGGTTTCGGCCGGCGACAAGGTCAAGATCGTCACGGACAGATAGCGCCGGTCTTCGTCAGAAACCCCAGCCTTCGTAGTGCTTTTTTCTGAGATAACTTTTCTGAGATAACTCGGGGCGGTACCCCTGTTCCTGGCAATCTCACGCTGCCATGAATTCGGGGTTCTGCTTGACCAGCGCGAGCTTGAGCTTTTCCATGGCGCGGGCCTCGATCTGGCGGACACGCTCTTTGGAAATGCCGAGCGTCTCGCCGAGCGCCTCAAGCGTCGCACCTTCGTCGGTCAGCCGACGCTCCTCGATGATCCTGAGTTCGCGGGCATTGAGCGCGCGGAGCGCCGTCTTCAGCCACATCAGGCGCCGTTCGACGTCGATGGTGTCGCCGGCGACCTCGTCAGGCAATGGATCGTCCGAAATCAGGAAGTCCATCCGCTCGGTGGTACCGGCCTCATCGGCGAGGGGTGCGTTGAGCGAAGAGTCAGGTGCTGAAAGCCTGGAATCCATCTTCTCGACATCGGCCTCGGAGACGCCGAGGGCTACCGAGACTTCGCGGTAGAGCGTGGCGTTAGAGATCGGCTCGGCGCCGTTGGCAAGACGGGCGCGCAGGCGCCGCAGGTTGAAGAACAGCGCCTTTTGCGCCGAAGAGGTGCCGCCGCGAACGATCGACCAGTTGCGCAGGATGTAGTCCTGCATCGAAGCGCGGATCCACCATGTCGCATAGGTCGAGAAGCGCACCTCGCGCTCCGGCTCGAAACGCGCGGCTGCTTCCAGCAGCCCGACATGGCCCTCCTGGACCAGATCGCCGAGCGGCAGGCCGTAATGTCGGAATTTCGAAGCCATGGAGATGACCAGCCGCATATGGGCGACGGTAATCTGATGCAGCGCCTGCTGATCCTGGTCTTCCTTCCAGCGCAAGGCGAGAACATGTTCCTCATCGCGCTCGAGGTAAGGGGCTTTCATTGCCGTGCGGACCATGGTCCGTCCTGCCGTGTCTTCGATCATGCCGCGCTCCTGCTCCCGGACATTTTCGGACGGCCTGGCGGCCGTTATCTCTGTTTGACGCAATTCCGAGGGAAACCGCTTTCCCACTTTCCTGGAATTGCTTCGGGCCTAGCGCAGCCAAGGGTTCTTGAAATGGAAACGCGGCGCCCTACAACAAGCCATGAACGTGCCACACCGGGGATTGGTTCCGCCGCCGATGGCGGTTGTTTTGTGCGGTCCGACAGGGCGCATCGACACCGCAGATCGGGACTATTGGCACCGATCCGAGCTGCTTTGAGAATCTGATTTCTGGATCGTCGTTTTTTTGAAATCTGGTTCCTTATTTTGCTGCGCTGTATCTGTCAGTTTCCGGCTCTCACAAGCGCCGGACACCGGCCAAGGACGGGATCACACAGAAATGAAATGGCTCAAGTCGCTCATCGTCGCCGGAACGCTTCAGGTTCTGGCTGTTACATCAGGCCATGCCGGCGCCAATCTTGACCAGATCAAGCAGGCCGGCACCCTCAAAGTCGGCACCGAAGGCACCTATGCGCCCTTCACCTATCATGATGCTTCCGGCGCGCTGGTCGGCTTCGACGTCGAGATCGCCAAGGCGATCGGCGACAAGCTCGGCGTCAAGGTCGAGTTCCTCGAAGGCAAATGGGACGGGCTGATCGCCGGCCTCGACGCCAACCGCTACGACGCCGTGATCAACGAGGTCGGCATCACCGACGCGCGCAAGGCCAAGTACGATTTCTCCGATCCTTACATCGCCTCCAAGGCCGTGCTGATCGTGCGCGGCGACAACACCGACATCAAGACCTTCGCCGACCTCAAGGGCAAGAAGTCGGCACAGTCGTTGACATCGAATTTCGGCAAGCTCGCCGAGACCAACGGCGCCGAACTCGTCGGCACCGACGGCTTCGACCAGTCGATCCAGCTGCTGCTCACCGGCCGCGCCGACGCCACCATCAATGACAGCCTGTCTTTCCTCGACTTCAAGAAGCACAAGCCGGACGCCAATGTGAAGATCGCCGCGCAGGAAGAGAACGCCGACTATTCCGGCGTCATCGTGCGCAAGGGTGATCCGGAGCTGGTCGCGGCGATCAACAAGGCGCTGGCCGACATCAAGGCCGACGGCACCTACAAGAGGATCGCCGATACTTATTTCGGCCAGGATGTCTCGCAGTAAAGACCATCTCCCGGCGGTTTGCCGGCAATGACCAATAGCGGCGGGCCGTCTTTGACGGCTCGCCGTTTTTCGCATGATATGAGAAGCACACAATCGCACTGCCGACACCGCGGCGGTCTGTGAGGGAGGACCCGTTCGTGCCGCACTGGCTACACCTGATGCTGGACTCGTTGCCGACACTGCTGTGGGCGGCGTTGATCTTCACCGTACCGCTGACATTGCTGTCGTTCGCACTCGGCCTGTTCGTCGGCCTGGTTGTCGCCCTGGTGCGGCTGTTCGGCCCCAAGCCTCTGGTTGCCGTGGTCCGCTTCTATGTCTGGATCTTTCGCGGCACGCCGCTTCTGGTGCAGCTGTTCCTGATCTTTTACGGCCTGCCTTCGGTCGGCATATTGCTGGACGCTTTTCCGGCGGCGCTGATTGGCTTCACCCTCAACATAGGCGCCTACAGTTCGGAAATTATCCGCGCCGTGATCGGCTCGGTGCCGAAGGGCCAGTGGGAGGCGGCCTATTCGATCGGCATGACCTGGAGCCAGGCGATGCGGCGCACCATCCTGCCGCAAGCCGGCCGCGTCGCCGTGCCGCCGCTGTCCAACACCTTCATCTCGCTGGTCAAGGACACGTCGCTCGCCGCCGCCATCACCGTGCCGGAGATGTTCCAGGCGGCGCAGCGCATCGTCGCCACCACCTATGAACCGCTGATCCTCTATGTCGAGGCGGCGATCCTTTATCTGGCGATGAGCTCGGTGCTTTCGGCCTTGCAGACGCGGCTGGAGGAGCGGCTCAACCGCTATGGCGGCTTCCTGGAGGCGCGCTCATGATCGGCCTCACCGACATCGAAAAGCGCTTCGGCGACAATCTGGTGCTGAAGGGCGTGACGGTCACCATTGCCGAAGGCAGCGTCACCGCGCTTGTCGGCCCCTCCGGCGGCGGCAAGAGCACACTGCTGCGCTGCATCAACCTGTTGGAGATCCCGACCTCGGGCATGGTGCGCATCGGCGACGAGACACTGGAATTCCGTCCCGGCATCAAGATCCCCAGCCGCGACATCCAGCGCCTGCGGCTGCAGACCGGCATGGTGTTCCAGAACTTCCAGCTGTTCCCGCATCGCACCGCGATCGAGAACGTCATGGAAGGCCTGGTGACGGTGCTCAAATGGCCGACGGCAAAGGCGCGCGAGCGGGCACTGGCGCTGCTCGAGAAGGTCGGCATGGCGCACAAGGCGGACGATTGGCCGGCAACGCTGTCGGGCGGCCAGCAGCAGCGTGTGGCCATCGCCCGCGCCCTGGCGCCGTCGCCCAAGGTTCTGCTTTGCGACGAGCCGACCTCGGCGCTCGATCCGGAACTGGCGCAGGAAGTGGTCGACGTGCTCGGAAAACTCGCCAGCGAAGGCACCACCATGGTGATGGCCACGCACGACCTTCGCCTTGCCTCCAAGATCGCGCAGGAGGTGGTGTTCCTCGATGCTGGTGTCGTCGTCGAGAAGGGGCCGTCCACCGTGGTGTTCAGCAATCCGGAGCGGGAACGGACCAAGCGTTTTATTGCGACGCTGAAGCAGGAGGCGGAGAAGGAAGCCGGCGGCTGAGCCTTCTACGTTCCCCTTGTGGGGAGGTCGGACGGAAGGTCCGGGTGCGGTCTGGTGTCGTCCCCATCCTCGCTGCTTCGCAGCGACCCTGCCTGGGCGAGCCACGGGTCTCGCCCGTCCTTGGAACCCCACAAGGGGGTAAAAACAAAAACCCGGCACAAGGCCGGGTTTTTCATGATTTCGACGGTGAAAGCGATCAGGCAGCTTCTTCCTGCTCGGCTTCCTCATTGTCGGCCTTGGCGCCGCGCTTCGGGCCCTTGTTGAGGTTGACCTCGATCAGGCGCACGGCTTCGGTTTCCGACATGCGGTTGACTGCCGCGATCTCGCGCGCCATGCGGTCGAGTGCCGCCTCATAGAGCTGACGCTCGGAATAGGACTGTTCCGGCTGGTTGTCGGCACGGTAGAGGTCGCGCACGACTTCCGAGATCGAGATCAGGTCGCCCGAATTGATCTTGGCATCATATTCCTGCGCACGGCGCGACCACATGGTGCGCTTGACGCGGGCGCGGCCCTGCACGACCTTCAGCGCGCGCTCGACATAATCCTCTTCCGACAGCTTGCGCATGCCGATGGAGGTCGCCTTGGCGACCGGAACCTTCAGGCGCATCTTGTCCTTCTGGAAGTCGATGACGAACAGTTCCAGCTTGTGGCCCGCAACTTCCTGCTCGTCGATCGAGACGATCTGGCCGACGCCGTGTGCCGGATAGACGATGTACTCGCCGGTCTTGAAACCGTGGCGTGCCGAGGTGGACTTCTTCTGCGGGGTGATCGTTGCCATTACGCCCTGAACTCCTTGTTGTGGCACCGGCGGCCTGCCGGTCCGAACGCATGCGACCGGGGACACCGATCGTTAGCCGCACAACAGATGAACCCATCGGAAAAAGCCGGGACCGGCAAACCGCATACATAGCGACTGCCTGGCCCAGATCGCTCTGGTCCGATTGGGGATTTCACCTTTCAGTGATTTGGGGCGCTTGCGCCATAAATCGACGTTGTGTCACCGGCATGTTTCAACTGGTGTAGCACAAAAAGTCGGAAGAATCAAGGTTTTGCTGCAAACGCGAAGGTCGAGCGCCATCGCCGCCTGTCAAGGCAGTTAATGTATGATGCGCGTTACGCAGCGTTATGACGATCCAATAGGCCACACTTTTTTGCTTTGCGCATCACCCTT
Source organism: Mesorhizobium sp. L103C105A0 (assembly GCF_000502215.1). Classification (NCBI taxonomy): domain Bacteria; kingdom Pseudomonadati; phylum Pseudomonadota; class Alphaproteobacteria; order Hyphomicrobiales; family Phyllobacteriaceae; genus Mesorhizobium; species Mesorhizobium sp. L103C105A0. The sequence goes on from NZ_AYXF01000022.1 coordinate 14,237, forward strand.
TCCGAAATCGATTCCGATTCCAGGGTCATGCGCTCAATCGCCTTCGCCGGGCTCGGCGGAGAAATATTTCTCGAACTTGCCGGCCTCGCCGTCGAAGCTCTTGGCATCTGCCGGAGGCTCCTTCTTGGCGGTGATGTTGGGCCATTTCTCGGCGTATTCGGTGTTGACCTGCAGCCATTTGTCGAGGCCCGGCTCGGTGTCGGGCTTGATTGCATCGGCCGGGCATTCCGGTTCGCAGACGCCGCAGTCGATGCACTCGTCGGGATGTATGACAAGCATGTTCTCGCCCTCGTAAAAGCAGTCGACCGGACAGACCTCGATGCAGTCCATGTACTTGCATTTGATGCAGTTGTCGGTCACGACATAGGTCATTGGTCGGCTCCGGGACGTCCCGTTCTTGCTAGAGCGACGTGCGTCCACTTGGACGCACAAAGTACGCTCTAACACTTTGAATCTGCGCATCGTGCCTTCCGAAAAATCGATTTCCGATTTTCGCGCCGATGCGGCGGCTTTTTTGGTGAGGTAACGCCTTTGCCTGCCGCTTGCAAGGGCAGCCATTGCAGGCGGGGCCCGCGTGTCCGGAATGAAATTCCAGACCGCCGGCATGGCGCAGACGGCCAAGGCTTCAGTCTTCGCCGAACAGCCGGTCGGTTTGCCTGCGCTCTTTCTTGGTCGGCCGGCCGCTGCCGGCGTCGCGCAGCGCCGGAATGGCATCGGCAACAGCCTCGCCTTTTGGGACCGGCGGCGGGGACATGTCCTCGTAGAGCGTGCGCGCTTCCTCGGCCGGACCGCGCCGCACGCCGGTGCCAAGCACCTTCCAAATGAAAATACGGCGCTCGTGCGTAATGGTCAAAACGTCGCCAGGCTTGACCAGATCGGAGGCCTGCGCTGCTTTGTCGCTGTTGATGCGGACGCGTCCCGCGACAACCAGCTTGGCCGCCAGCGAGCGCGATTTTATCGCGCGCGAAAAGAACAGCCACTTGTCGATGCGCTGACGACCTTCAGCAACCATCGCAGCGAGTTATTTCTTGTTGGAGCATGATCTTGTCCGAAAACCGGTTCCACTTTTCGGGATCATGCTCAGAGCTTACTTCTTCAGCTGGTCGCGCAAGGCGGCGAGCTTGGCGAAGGGCGAGTCCGGATCGAAGCGCACCGGCCGTTCTTCGCGTGGCTTGGCCTGGAAGGCCGGCTTGGCGCCTTGCGGTCCGCCTTTGCCTTCCGGCCTGCCGCCTTTCCAGTCAGGCCGGCCCTCGCGCGGACGCTCGCCTTGCGGCTTGCCGTCGCGGCGCTGTTCGCCCTCGGCCTGCGGCTTGGGCTTGAACTTCGAACGGTCGAAACGTGGCTTGGCGGCACCGTCGCGCTGGTCGCGCCGGCCCTGATAGGCCGGCCGCTCGCCCGTTGCCGGCTGTCCGCCGGCAGCGTCGGCCGGCGCATCGGCGCGGGCAGCCTGGCCGTTACGCGGGCGATTGTCCCGGCCTTGACGATGGCGCGGGCGCTGCTCGAAACGACCCTGCCGCCACAGCAAGATGGGCTTTGGCGCTTCGGCCTCGGGGACAGGCTCAGCGCTTCCACCCTCCCCCTCGTGGGGAGGGTCGGCGCGCAGCGCCGGGGTGGGGGCAGCGCCGGCGTCGGCGGTTGCGCCTGCATCGGCTACGCGGTCTGCACTATCGGTTTCGTCAGCGCTGTCACCCCCACCCGCGTCGCTTCGCGCCGCGACCTCCCCCATCGAGGGGGAGGTAAAAGCGTCGGCGCTTTCGGTGACAGTGTCGTCAGCCTCTGCAACGGCCGGAGCGTGTTCTTGCGCTGCAGGCTCTGCAGTTGTTTCGTCGATGGCTGGGACCTCGGCGGTAGCTTCAACGGCCGCAGTTGGCTCCGAACCCTCGGGAGGCGCGCCCGGCTGAGCGTCCGCAGCAACAGCCTCCGCTGCGGCTTCGGCGACGGGCTGCTCAGCCGCAGGCTCAGCGGCGGCAACCGCATCCGGCTCCGATCCAACGGCCGGCGCTTCAGCGACGGCTTCACTTGCAGCGGCTTCCGCCGCCTTGGCCTGTTCAGCTTTTGCAGCCGCGTCCGCAGCCAGCTTGGCGGCAGCCGCTTCCCGCGCCGCGTTGTCCTGTGCTTCCAGCCGCGCCTTGACCTCTGCCGGCGGCTTCGGCTCGGCGCGATAGCCGAGACCTTTCAGGATCTCTTCCATGTCGTCGGCGGTGGCGCCGAGGATGGACATCATCGGCGGCGTCACCATGAAGGACTGGCCGTCATAGGCGCCGTCCGGGCGCTGTCCCAGACCGGGCTTCCAGTTGGTCGCAGGCCGGATCAGGTCGGCCAGCCGTTCCAGAATGTCGATGCGCACGGCGCGGCGGCCGAGATTACGGTAGCCGGCGAGCTTGTAGAAGCTCTTGTCGAAAGCCGGATCGATGACCACCGAGGTGCGGCCGGAGGCCAGCGCGTGCACGACGTCGCCAAAGCCGGGCTTGTCCTTGCCGTCGTTCTTCAGCGCCCACAAAAGCGTGATCAGTCCGGCGGGCGCCGGCTTGATCAGCGCCGGCACGAAGACGTGGTAGGCGCCGAAGCGCACACCGAGCCGGCGCAAGGCGGCGCGGCCCTCCTGGTCGAGCGACTTCATTTCCTCGGCGATGTCGCGGCGGTTGATGAGGCCGAAATGCTCGACGAGTTGGAAGGCGATGCCACGGCCGATGCCGGCGATCTGCTCGGCATTCTTCAAGTCGACCAGCGGCTTCAGCAAGGATTCGATCTGGAAATTGACGAAGCGCTCGGCGCGCGCGGCGACCTTGTCGCGGGCGGGACCGGTCAACTGCTCGTCGGCCAAAAGCACCAGGCGCGGCTTCAGCGCGTCCTCGCCGGCAACCAGCGTGCCGATCGGCGCGCCGATCCAGCGCAGCGTGCCGTCGGAGCCGAGCGCAAGGTCGCCATTGGCGCAGGCGCCGAAGCGTTCGGCACGTGCCTCGAACTCGGCGGCCAGCGCTTTTTGCGCTGCCGTACGCACGGCCTTGGCGTCTTCGCCGCCGGCGCTCTGATCGGCGGTGAAGCGGAACCCTTGCAACTCGCCGACATGATGGCCTTCGACAAGGACGGTTCCGGTAGGACTGATTTCGGCTTCAGGCATTGTATTTTCTCTAAGGCGCCGCATGAGGACGGAAGTCCTGCGGTCTACAAACCGTTTCGTCAACCGCTCATGCAGCGCATCCGACAATCTGTCTTCGATTTCGCGCGTCTTTTCCCGCCAGTGTGCCTGATCGGCCAGCCAGCCCGGCCGGTTGGACACGAATGTCCAGGTGCGGATCTGCGCAATGCGGTGCGACAGCGTGTCGATGTCCCCCTCGGTCGTATCGGCGCGGCGCACCTGCTCGGCCATGTAGTTCTCGTCGACATGGCCGTGTTTGGCGAGGTCGGTGTAGATAGAAGCGATCAGGTCGGAGTGCTGGGCCGGCGCGATCTTGCGGTAGTCCGGCAACGCGCAGGCTTCCCACAGCAGCGCGACGCGCTTGGCATTGGTAGCCAGCGCGCGGATGTCCTCGTCGCGGGAGAGATGTTCGAGCGCCTGGGCATCGACCGCCGGCAGCGCCCGCGTCAGGCCTTCGACCGGCGCGTTGGTTTCGATCGAGCGCTTCAGCGCGTCGAGGCTGGCGAAGTCGAAATGCGCGGTGCGCCATTGCAGCACCTTCACCGGATCGAACTCGTGCCCCTCGATGCGCTTGACCAGTTCCTCGTCCAGCGGATCGACCTGGCCGGTGACGCCGAAGGTGCCGTCGCGCAGATGCCGGCCGGCGCGGCCGGCGATCTGGCCGAGCTCGGCCGCCGTCAGGTTGCGGTACTGGTAGCCGTCGAATTTGCGGTTCTGGGCGAAGGCGACATGATCGAGATCAAGGTTGAGCCCCATGCCGATGGCGTCGGTGGCGACGAGATAGTCGACGTCGCCTGCCTGGAACATTGCCACCTGGGCGTTGCGGGTGCGGGGCGACAGCGCGCCGAGCACGACCGCCGCTCCTCCTTGCTGGCGGCGGATCAGCTCAGCGATGGCATAGACCTCGTCGGCGGAGAAAGCGACGATCGCCGTACGCCGCGGCAGGCGGGTCAATTTCTTCGAGCCGGCATAGGCCAGGTGCGACAGGCGAGGGCGCGTCACCACCGAGACGCCTCTCAGCAGCTTTTGCAGGATGCCATGCATGGTGGCCGCGCCGAGCAAGATCGGAAGAGCGTCGTGTAGGGANGATGGCGACGAAGGCAACGTCGGTCTCGCGCGGCATGGCTTCGACGGTGCAGACCGAATATTTCGCGCCGGGCGGCTGGATTTTTTCCTCGCCGGTGATGAGCGCCACCTTGTGGGCGCCGACCTTTTCGCAGACGCGGGCATAGACCTCGCGCGCCAGAAGGCGGAGCGGCAGGCCGATAATGCCGCTCTCATGCGCCACCATGCGCTCGATGGCGAGATGGGTCTTGCCGGTGTTGGTCGGACCCAGCACGGCAGTCACGTCGCGGCCCGACAGGATCAGCGGCTCGGTGTGTTTCGGCTGGATGTTCATCGGCCTGGAGATGAGGCTTTCTGCATCGTGTTGTCGGGAGCGCGCCTCGCATGGCGCGTATGACAGGCGACACATAGGGATTTCAGGCGCGAAGCGAAAGCGGAATGTTCCGGCCGGCAGTCCCACGGTTCGTCGTTGAGGTCTCAATTAACAGTTGGAACGAGTCTGGAACGAATCGGCGACGAATCAGTGACTCCGGCAGATTCAGCTTTTGTTCACGGCTACATGTGGATTTTGCGAGCCTGAGTCTCACCATATGCTGAATCGCGGAAACTGGCCCGATTCCTGCAAGGCGACCATTGGCGTTAACCTTTGCCGGCGGGGCATCGTCGTGATCCGATACGCCTCGGCTAACATTGTGAAATTGTTGAATTTTCTTAATCGGCCTTAACCAGTTTCCGGTGGTTCCCGGCCTTGGTCGTTAACGTTCCGCTCAAAGCCGGAACGAATCGGTGACGAATCAGCGATCGCGGTATTTTCCTGGTTTGTTCACCCCAACATCTTGTGTTATCCACAGCTTGTCCACCGAGAATTCACAGCTTGCGAACCGGGTTTTGCACAGGGCGCCTAAAAATCGTTAATCTTTGCGTGCCGGAACGGGTCAATGTCTCGCGCGCGGCCCGGGGAACATCGCCGCCCGGCGATGAAAAACGGGCCATAAGGCGGCCCGTCCTACCGGGCGAAATTGCTGTCGTTCAGGCGAAGTACTGGCCGCCATTGGCGGTGATGGTCGAGCCGGTGATGAAACCGGCGTCCTCAGAGGCGAGGAAGACGACGCAACGCGCGATCTCTTCCGGTTCGCCGAGGCGGCCGACCGGGATCTGCGGAATGATGCGTTCATTCAGCACCTTCTCGTCGATCGCCTTGACCATCTCGGTGGCGATGTAGCCGGGGCAGATGACATTGACTGTGATGCCCGCGCGCGCGCCCTCCTGCGCCAGCGCCTTCGAGAAGCCGATGTCGCCGGCCTTTGCGGCGGAATAGTTGACCTGGCCGGCCTGGCCTTTCTGGCCGTTGATGGAGGAAATGGTGATGACGCGGCCGAATTTGCGGTCGCGCATGCCGCCCCACAGCGGATGCGTCATGTTGAAGACGCCAGACAGATTGGTGTCGATGACTTCCTTCCACTGCTCGCGCGTCAGCTTGTGGAACATGGCGTCGCGGGTAATGCCGGCATTGTTGACCAGCACCGAGACCGGGCCGAGATCGGCCTCGACCTGTTTGATTCCGGCGGCACAGGCGTCGTAGTCGGCGACCGACCATTTGTAGGCCTTGATGCCGGTTTGTGCGCTGAACTTCCCCGCTGCCTCGTCATTGCCGGCATAGTTGGCTGCAACGGTGTAACCGGCATTCTTCAGGCCGATCGATATGGCGGCGCCGATGCCGCGCGATCCACCGGTGACGAGCGCTACTTTGGTCATTGAAAGTTCTTCCTCCCTTTGGTCGGAAGAAGGGAATAGGGAATAGGGAGTAGCGAGTAGGGATCGATATCCCGCCGCGCTGCTCCTTCTTCCCCATTCACTACTCCCTATTCACTACTCACTTCTTGTTCACAGCGCTTCCACGCACAGAGCGACGCCCATGCCGCCGCCGATGCACAGCGTGGCAAGGCCCTTCTTGGCGCCGCGGCGGCGCATCTCGAAAACCAGCGTGTTGAAGACGCGGGCGCCCGACGCGCCGATCGGATGGCCGATGGCGATGGCGCCGCCATTGACGTTGACGATCGACGTATCCCAGCCCATGCCCTTGCTGACGGCGCAGGCCTGCGCGGCGAAGGCTTCATTGGCCTCGACAAGGTCGAGGTCCTTGACCGACCAGCCGGCCTTCTCGAGCGCCCGCTTCGACGCGGGTATAGGTCCGGTGCCCATGATTGCCGGATCGACGCCGGCCGTCGCCCAGGATGCGATGCGCACCAGCGGGGTGATGCCGCGCCTTGTGGCTTCAGCCTCGCTCATCAGCAGCGCGCCGGCGGCGCCGTCATTGATGCCCGACGCGTTGGCGGCGGTCACGGTGCCGTCCTTGTCGAAAGCCGGCTTCAGCTTGGACATGGCGTCGATGGTGGCGCCGTGGCGGATGTACTCGTCCTGGTCGACGACAGTGTCGCCCTTCCTGCCCTTGATCGTGAAGGCGACGATCTCGTCCTTGAACTTGCCGGCCTTCTGCGCGGCCTCGGCCTTGTTTTGCGAGGCGAGCGCAAACTGGTCCTGGTCGTCGCGGGTGATCTGGAACTGGCGGGCGACGTTCTCGGCGGTGTTGCCCATGTGGTAGCCGTTGAAGGCGTCCCACAACCCGTCCTTGATCATGGTGTCGATCATCTTGTAGTCGCCCATCTTGACGCCGGCGCGCAGGTGCTCGGCGTGCGGCGACAGCGACATCGATTCCTGGCCGCCGGCGATGATCACAGTGGCGTCGCCGGCGGCGATCTGCTGCATGCCGAGCGCGATGGCGCGCAGGCCAGAGCCGCAAACCTGGTTGAGCCCCCAGGCGGTGGTCTCCTTGGGCAGGCCGGCATTGATCGACGCCTGGCGGGCGGGGTTCTGGCCCTGCGCGGCGGTCAGCACCTGGCCGAGAATGACCTCGTCGACTTCGCCCGGCTCGACGCCGGCGCGCGCCAAAAGCTCCCTGATGACGACGGCGCCAAGTTCATGCGCCGGGGTGGCGGCGAAGGCGCCGTTGAAGGAGCCGACAGCCGTGCGTGCGGCGCTGGCAACGACGATTGAATTGGAAGCGGACATTTTTCTCTCCAGACTTCGAGGTGTCGTGTTCTTGGGGGCTTGTTGGGACTTTTCTTGCCCGTTCCACACCCCAAGTCAAACCGGAAATGGGCATGCCGGCCAAGCGCCGCAAGCAGGGCGTGAGCGGCCGGCGCGATCGCCCAACCTTTGCTGCGCAGCATAATTGGCCGGCCATGCAGCAATAAATGATGCCGCACTGCACAAAGCGCTTGGAATTATAGAGCTTTTGCGCATATCCTTAAAAATGGCGCAATCGTTACCGGCGGCTTACTCAGGCGCGCCGGTGTCCCGGGAGGATGCTGATGGCCGCGAAAGACGACCCTATCATTATCAAGAAATATGCCAATCGCCGGCTCTACAATACCGGCACCAGCACCTATGTGACGCTCGAGGATCTGGCCGAGATGGTCAAGAAGGGCGAGGAGTTCACCGTCCAGGACGCCAAGACCGGTGACGACATTACCCATCCGGTGCTGACGCAGATCATCTTCGAACTGGAGAACAAGGATGGGCAGAACATGCTGCCGATCCCGTTCCTGCGCCAGTTGATCGCTTTCTATGGCGACCAGATGCAGCAGATCGTGCCGAGCTTCCTCGAACAGTCGATGATGGCCTTCTCCAAGGAACAGGAGCGGTTCCGCGAGCAGATGAAGGGCGCGATCGGCAAGTCGCCGCTGGATGTGATGAAGATCGCCACGCCGATCAAGGCGCTGGAAGAGCAGACACGCCGCAACATGGAAATGTTCCAGAACGCGATGCGCCTGTTCACGCCCTTCCCGACCGCCGCCACAAATGCTGCGGCCGCGGCTGCACCCGAGCCGGCCCGCAAGGATGTCCCGGAAAAGAGCGGCGACGACCTTCAGGAACTGAAGCAACAGATCGCCGCCATGCAGCGCAAGCTCGATACGATGTCGTAAGCGACCGCCGCATGGTCGACCGCCCTCAGTTGGTCGAGGCGGCCGTCACGGGTCGATTTCCAGCTGCCACGGTTCCCAGATATCGTCGGGCTGGCCGTCGAGCGAGCGGTAGAAGGCTTTGGCCGGCGAGTTGGATTTCAGCACCGTCCATTTGATGGCGGAGGCGCCAATGCTCAAAGCGTGTTGGCGAAGCTGTTCAACAAGCGCATGGCCGACCCCCATGCCGCGCGTCGCTTCAGTGACGTAGAGTTCCTTCAGCCAGACAACCGGCTTCAGGTCGTAGGTCCAGGGGATGAGGTAGTGGACGGCGATGCCGACGATCACGCCCTCTCGCTCCGCCACCAACACGCCGAACCGGGGCGATGGCCCCAGCCCGTGCTCGATGAGGTTCGCTTCGGTGACGCGAAGCTTGTCGTCATAACCCTCGAAGACAGCTAGCGCCCGCATGAGGGCGAGCACCGCACCGACATCCTGGCGCTCGAATGGACGAATTCTAACCATCGCCTTCTGCATGCTTGCTCAGTCTTCAAGGCCGACCATATCGCGTGGCCTCACGCGTGCAAGACACCGGGCTCCTTGCCTGAAGCGAAAGGAAGGTCCTCGTCCTGCCAACCGGTTATGCCGCCGATCATGATCTTCACGGGACGACCGAGGCTGGCCAGCTTGAAGGCCGCCTGATCCGCGCCATTGCAATGCGGTCCCGCGCAATAGACGACGAACAGCGTCCTTTCGGGCCATTGCACCATCCGCCCGGCCGATATTTCGCGGTGGGGCAGATGCAGCGCGCCCGGCACATGGCGGCGTCCATAGGCTTCCGGCGAACCGACCACATGCAGGAGAACAAAGTCCGGCTCTCCGGCACGCAGTGCGGCGGCGACGTCGGAACAGTCGGTCTCGACGGAAAGCCGGCGCAGAAAATGGTCGCGGGCGATATCCGGCGATGCCGCCGGAATGTCTGTCACGTGGCTCATCCTCGTATCTCCATTGCTGATGCGACGGAGAGATAAGACAGGAAGCAGGGCGATTGCAGCTGGCAGCTTTGCCATATATCGTCAAGATCATGCCATCCTCTGCGAATCCGCGCCCTGCCAACCCTCTTGTCGTTGCCGTTGCCTATGACGGGCTGTGCACGTTCGAGTTTGGCGTGGCGGTTGAGATCTTCGCCTTGCCCCGGCCGGAAATGGGTGAGGATTGGTACCGTTTTGCGGTTGCCGGTATTGATACCGGTGAAATGCGCGCGCTGGGCGGCGTGCGTATTGTTGCCGACGGCGGGATCGATCTGATCGGCCAGGCCGGCACGGTGATCGTACCGGGATGGCGCGGAACGGAGGCTCCGGTGCCGCCGGCGCTGATCGAGGCGCTTCGAAAGGCACACGAGCGCGGCTCTCGCATTCTTTCGATCTGTTCGGGCGTGTTCGTGCTTGCCGCCGCCGGCCTGCTGGCGGGCAAAAGAGCGACCACGCATTGGCGCTACAGCGAGAAGCTGACGGAGATGTACCCCGACATCACCGTGATTCCGGACGTTTTGTACATCGATGAGGGCAATGTGCTGACATCGGCAGGCAGTGCCGCGGGCATCGATCTTTGCCTGCATCTGGTTCGGCGCGACTTCGGCACCAAGGCTGCAAACATGGTGGCGCGCCGTCTGGTCGTGCCGCCGCATCGCGACGGCGGCCAGGCGCAGTATGTCGAGAGTTCCGTACCCGAGCCACATGAGCGCAGCCGGCTTGGACCGTTGATCGACAGGATGCGCGCCGATATTTCTGCCGACTATCCCGTCGCCATCTTGGCCGAGCTTGCCGGGATGAGCGAGCGGACGTTCCTGCGCCGGTTCGCGGCCGCAACCGGCGTCACGCCGGCGCGCTGGCTGCTGTCGGAACGGCTTTCGCGGGCGCGCACGCTGCTGGAAGACACCGCCATGCCGATCGAACGGATTGCCGAGACCGCCGGCTTTGGCGCGGCAGGCACGTTGCGGCATCACTTCCGCCGGCAATTCGCCACGACGCCCGTCGCGTACCGTGCGCGGTTCGGGAACACGGCCAGGTCGGCTTAAGTCACGCGTCCCTCATAGCGGCCACGCGGCCTGATGATGCTGCCGCTAATGATCTGTTCGACCATATGCGCGGCCCAGCCGACACTGCGTCCGAGCGCAAACAGCTGGAACGGTGCATCGCGCGGCAAGCCAAGGCCGCGCGTCAGAGCGGCCAAGGCGAAGTCGATGTTGGGGTGCGCGCCGGTCGCCGCCATGGCGGCTTTTTGCAGCTGTTGCAGCGTCTCGTCGACAGGGATGACTTCCAGAAGTGCGGTGGCACGGGGATCGCCGTCGGGATAGAGCGGATGGCCGAACGCCGGCAAGGGCCGGTCATGGCCGAGCCAGCGCCGGATCGCCGCATCCGCGCCGTGGGCTGCTGCATCTTCAGCCAGTTGCATCGCCGCTTCGCCGGCGCCACCGTGGCGCGGGCCGGACAGCGTTGCCAAGCCGGCCAGCAGGCATGCGGCAGGCGAGGCGCCTGTGGACGCTGCGACGCGGGCGGNCGCGGGCGGCAAAGGTCGATGCGTTGAGTTCATGATCGGCGAGCAGGACGAGGGCGCAGCGGATCGCTTCCGCGCCGGCATCATCCACCGACCAGCCCTGCGCCAGGCGCTTATGGACGGGCGCTGTGCCGGCTTCAGCGCCCAGCGACTGCGCCAGCGCTCCGACTGTGCGCGCGGCCTCGGTGCACAGCGAGGCGGCGCTGCGCCCGAGCGAAGGCCGCCCGTGGCCTGCAAGCATGGCAAGCTGCGCAAAGGCCGAGGCGCGGCCGACTGGATGAGGCGCTTCAGGTGACGGAGCTTTGAACGTCACCGGTTCGGCCGATGCCCACAGCAGAGCGGCGGTTTCCTCCAGCGTCGCCGATTTGGAGAGCGCAACGGCGTCTTGCCCTCGGTAGATCAGTCGACCGTGCAGCACAGTCGAAATCGCGGTGACAATCGAGGGTTCGCCCCAGGCGATCGCGCTCGCGGCGATGGCCGAGGGACTGCGGCCCCGCGCCCGGCGGGTCGCCAATGCCGCGATGTCGTCGGCGCGGTACTGGCTGCGGCGCGGGTCGCTCTCATCCGGCCGCATGCCGATGCGGCCACGGCTGACATAGGCGTAGAGCGTCTGCGGCCGCACCTTGAGCCTTTCCAGCGCCTCTTCCCGCGACAGCCATTCGGACATTTTTAGCCCATACATTGATTATATTGATCAAGATTGATCGAGGCGCAGCCTAACCCTTATCTCCCATGCAGAAAAGCTGCAAGGAGATGAGATATGGCGAACGGGCTCGATGATGTGGTGGCGGCGGAGACCGTGCTCTCCGATGTCGATGGCCTTGGTGGCCGCCTGACGATCCGCGGTCATTCGCTGCCGGAATTGGCGGGACGCTGGCGCTATGCGCAAGTGGTTCGCCTGTTGCTCGACGGCTTCTTCGACGGCCTTCCCGGCGATGCCGAACTGGCAGCGAGGCTGGGCGAGGCTCGCGTCGAGCTGTTCGAGCGGCTTGCGCCCTCGCTGCCGCTGCTCGCACCGCTTGAGATCTATGGCGCCATGCGCGCCGGCATGGCGCTGCTGCCGGATGGCGAGACGCTGACGGACGCCTTGTGGCTGATCGCGGCGCCCGCCGTGCTGACGCCGGCTCTGCTGCGGCTGGCGCGTGGCGAGCAGCCGATCGCACCTGACGCGAAGGCCGATCATGCCGCCGACATGCTGAGGATGCTCGAGGGATCCGTCCCGTCGCCGGCGCTGGCAAGGGCACTCGACACCTATCTGGTCACCGTCTGCGATCACGGCCTCAACGCCTCGACCTTCGCCACCCGCGTCGTCGCTTCGACGCTGGCAGGGCTGACATCGTCGGTGCTGGCCGGGCTCGGCGCGCTCAAGGGGCCGCTGCACGGCGGCGCGCCCGGCCCGGTGATCGAGATGCTCGATGCAATCCAGGCGCATGGCGACGCGGCCGGTTGGCTGCGCGAGAAGGTCGCGCATGGCGAGCGCATCATGGGTTTCGGCCATCGCATCTACCGCGTGCGCGATCCGCGCGCCGATGTGCTGAAGGGGGTGGTGCGGCAGCTCGGCAGCGAGGGCGAGACCGGCCGCCGGCTGGCCTTCGCCGAACAGGTCGAGCAGACGGCGCTCGAAGTGCTGCGGATCGCCAAGCCGCAGCGCTCGCTGCAGACCAATGTCGAGTTCTACACAGCGCTTGTGCTTGAGGCGGCGGGCTTTCCGCCACAGGCGTTCAGCAATGTCTTTGCCGCCGGACGTGTCGCCGGCTGGATCGCGCATGCGCGCGAACAGCAGACGACAGGGCGGCTGATCCGTCCACAGTCGCGCTATGTCGGGCCGGTGCCGAAGCTTGTCGCTTGAGGTTTTTGCGAAGAGGACCCCACCCTAGCTTGCCGGGGCGAGCCACGGGTCTCGCCCGTCCTTCGGACCCCCACAAGGGGGGAGGGAAGCTGCCGCGCGCCGCCGAAACGTCGGTGGTTTGCTGAGATCAGCGTCTACCAAGTCTCCCCCCCCCTTGTGGGGAGGGATCAAGGGTGGGGGTATTCGTAGGGCGAAGACCTGGGCGTGGAGGACCATTCCCCATGACTAAAATTTCATGTGATCACGCGACCGTGTTCGTGTTCTTGCCTTGGTCATCCCTTATATGCTGCACTGCAATATAAATCCGCTGCCGTCGAACCCGCCCGATTTCCGGGCGGAATGAGAAAGCAGTGACCAAACCGAACAGGAACGCCATGACCAAAAACGGCAAGGCGGAGGAAACGAAAAAGATCAACATCGCGCTGCAGGGCGGGGGCTCGCACGGAGCCTTCTCCTGGGGCGTGCTCGACCGGCTGCTGGAGGATGGCAGGCTCGACATTTCAGCCGTGTCCGGCACCAGCGCCGGCGCGATGAATGCGGTGGCGCTGGCCGATGGTTTTGTGCGCGGCGGCGTCGAGGGTGCACGGCAAAAGCTCGACGATTTCTGGCGCGCGGTGGCGGCCAAGGGCCGCTTCAGCCCGGTGCAGCGCATGCCGTGGGACGTCGCCTGGGGCAACTGGTCGATCGAGAACACCCCCGGCTATTTCTTCTTCGACACCATGTCGCGAGTGTTTTCGCCCTATGTCGCCAATCCGCTGGGCTTGAACCCGCTGCGCGACGTGGTCGAGCAGGAGATCGATTTCAAAAATGTTCACGCCTGCAAGTCGATGGAGCTGTTCATTTCGGCGACCAATGTCGAGACCGGCCAGCTGCGCGTCTTTTCCGATGGCGAGATCGACCTCGACACGGTGATGGCCTCGGCCTGCCTGCCACAATTGTTCCGCGCCGTCGAGATCAAGGGCGTGCCCTATTGGGATGGCGGCTATGGCGGCAATCCGGCGCTGTTCCCGTTCTTCAAGACGGCGGCGACCGAGGATGTGCTTTTGGTGCAGATCAATCCGGTGGTGCGCGAAGGCACGCCGAGAAGCGCCAACGAAATCCAGAACCGCATCGACGAGATCACCTTCAATGCCGGGCTGCTGAACGAATTCCGCTCGATCGCCTTCGTCAAGGAGCTGATCGCCGCCGGCCGGCTGCCGCCTGGCGAATACCGCGACATCCGCATGCACCGCATCGATGCCGACGAGGCGTTCAAGGATCTGTCGGCGTCGTCCAAGGTCAATGCGGAATGGGCCTTCCTGAGCTATCTCAGAGACCTTGGCCGTATAGCGGCCAGCGACTGGCTGGAGGAGAATTACGACGCCGTCGGCAAGCGGCCGACGCTCGATCTTTCCGGCGAACTCGATGACGGCTTCAAACCGGTGCGCGGGCCGGCACCGGGACGGCGGGTGAAGGAATTTCTCGCCGCCCGCAAGAAGCCGGACGCCGAACGCCGGCGGGCCTGAGTCCGCCCGGATCGATCAAGACGATCAGCGAAGTGTTCGGCAAATCGGAGTAGCGCCGATGACTTTCCGTCCCGGAACAACCGTTGCGTGTGACGGTATACAAAATCATACTGACGCCTGCTGCCATTCACTGAGTGGCTACGCAGGTCGCGCCCACATTTGAGCGTCAAAAACTAGTGCAGGCACAGGAGAATGTCAGTGCTCAAAACGCCTTGAAAACAAAGCGCCTCCAACACCCGTATGGTTCCGAGACTGTGGTTCCGCCGCCTGACGGGGCGCTGACAAAACCGTTTCCCGTTGGCCACACTACATCGCCTGGCACACTGTTCCTGCAACTTTTCGACTGTATTGCGATGCAACTTTGATGTAGAAGCGCGGCTTCGCCGTTCACGGCAAATTGAACACGGCCTGGCGCGCACCCATATCGGCGACGCGCCCGAGTTGGAAGACACGGTAGCTGTTAGACGACGGACTCCTGTTGGATAACGACTTGGCCGAACCCCGCAGTGGAAAAACAATGATGCCGAAGATCAGGTTTCACAAGCTTGCCGCTATTGTCGTGCTCATCGGCTTCGCCGCCTGGATGGGAACAGGCGCGTTCTCGTCCGTCGGCAGCGCCGCTGTCGAAGGTGCTGGCAAGGCAGGCGATCAGGCCAAGCCGGGCGATCAGGCCAAGGCACCGGATGCAACCAAGACCGCCGAGGCCGAACCGAAGGCGCCGCTGCGCACCGTCGCTGTGGTGACGCCGCCGCGCAAGACCTATGCCCGCGCCATCCGCATTTCCGGGCTGACCGAGGCCGACAAGCGCGCCGTGCTGGCGACGCGCGTCGCCGGCGTCATCGAAAAGCTGCCGGTCAAGCAGGGCGATCACGTCAAGACCGGCGACCTGGTGCTGATGCTGGCGGCCGAAGAAAAGATCTCGATGGTCGACAGTGCCAAGCAGCTCGTCGCGCAGCGCCAGGCTGAACTCGACGCATCGCTGCGGCTCATGAAGACCGGCAATCTGCCCAAGCTGCAGCTCGACACGGCGCGTTCGAACCTGACCGCTGCGCAGTCGCAGCTGGAAACGGCGCAGGCCGAACTCGAGCGCAATCTGGTCAAGGCGCCCTTCGACGGCGTCATCGACCGGGTGCCGGTGGAGCTCGGCAGTTCCATCATGCAGGGCGGCGAGGTGGCAACCATCCTCAAGCTCGATCCGGTGATTGCGCGCGGCGAAGTCAGCGAACGCGACCTCGGCTATCTCAAGCTCGGCGACAAGGCTGCTGTGCGGCTGGTCAGCGGCCAGACCGTCGAAGGCACGGTGCGCTACATCAGCCGCGACGCCTCGTCGGCGACCCGCACCTTCCGCGTCGAGATTGCCGTGCCCAACGCCGATGGCTCCGTGCCGGCGGGCATGACGGCCGAGATTTCGCTCAGCGCGCAGCCGACCGACGCCGTCATGTTGCCGCGCTCCGTGGTGACGCTGGGCGACAAGGGCGATCTTGGCATCCGTGCCGTCGACAAGGACAACAAGGTGGTGTTCTTCCCGATCGACCTCGTTGACGACTCGCCGAAGGGCTTGGTGCTTGGCGGCATTCCAGCCGATGCCCGCGTCATCGTCGCCGGCCAGGAACTCGTCAAGGAAGGCGACGTAGTCAAGCCGGTCGAGGCCGACCAGGCGACCATCCAGAAGCTGTTGGGCGAAGCGACAACGCAGTAGCGCCGGAACGGCCCCGGCCGGGGACAGCCGGGGCGGGGACAACCGGCCGCAATGCGGCTCCTGAAATCTTGAGAACAGGCCATGGATATCGTCAAACTCGCGATCAACAATGCCCGGCTGACCATTGCGGTGCTGGTGTTCCTGCTGCTGGCGGGCTGGGTCGCCTATCAGTCGACGCCGAAGGAAGCGGAACCCGACGTTCCTACCCCTTATGTTTATATAAATGTTGCCTATCAAGGCATCGCGCCCGAAGACGCTGAAAGACTTCTGCTTAGGCCTCTGGAGGCAAAGCTTAAGAGTCTCAAGGGGTTAAAGGAGATGAAATCATCCGCCTATCAGGGCGGTGCCTTTGTCTTCCTTGAGTTTCTGCCGTCTATAAAAGTCGACACCGCGGTGACTGATACACGCTCGAAGGTTCAGGACGCGAAGGCTGACCTTCCCCAAGCGGCAGAAGAACCGGTTGTTACCGAGGTCAACATTTCCGAGTTTCCCGTCCTGGTCGTCACGCTGTCCGGCGATGTGCCCGAGCGTGTGCTTACGGCGGCGGCGCGCGAACTGCGCGACCGCATCGAGGAAGTCCCGGGCGTTCTTGAGGGCACCATACAAGGCGCGCGCGACGATCTCGTCGAGGTCGTCATCGACCCGATGAAGCTGTCCTCCTACGGCCTGCAGCTCGACCAACTGATCGGCGCGGTCGGCGCTTCCAACAGCCTGGTCGCCGCCGGCAATATCGAGGGTTCGGAAGGCAAATACGCGGTCAAGGTGCCGTCGCTGATCGAAACACCAGAGGATGTCGCGTCCTTGCCGGTGGTCGCCGGCCCCAATGCCGTCGTGCAGGCGAAGGACATCGCCACGGTGCGTTCGACCTTCGCCGACGCCGAGACCATCACCCGCCTCAACGGTAAGCCGGCCATCGCCATCGAAGTCAAGAAGCGCATCGGCGCCAACCTGATCGACACGCTGGCCAAGGTGCGGGAAGTGTCCGAGGCCTACGTCAAGACGATGCCGGAAGGCATGAACATCACCTACACGCAGGACAAGTCTGTCTTCGTCAACCAGCTGCTGGGCGACCTGCAGAACCACGTGATGATCGCCGTCATCCTGGTGTTCATCGTCATCCTTTATGCGCTGTCGGGCCGCGCCTCGCTGCTGATCGGGCTTGCCATTCCGTCATCGTTCCTGATCGGCATCCTGCTGCTTGCCATGATGGGCTACACGATCAACATGATCGTGCTGTTCAGCCTTATCCTGGCGGTCGGCATGCTGGTCGACGACGCCATCATCGTAACCGAATTCGCCGAACGGCGCATGGGCGAAGGCATGCCGAAGGCGGAAGCCTTCACGCTGGCCGCCAAGCGCATGGCCGGCCCCGTCATCGCCGCGACGATGACGCGCATCGCGGCATTTTCGCCGCTGCTGTTCTGGCCCGGCATCATCGGCGACTTCATGAAATACATGCCGATCACGCTGATCGTCACGCTGTCGGCCTCGATGCTTTATGCGCTGGTGTTCGCGCCGACGCTGGGCGCGCTTTTCGCCAAGGCGCCGGAGCATCACGAGGAACACAATCGCGACGGCTGGTACATGGCGCTGGTCAAGCAGGCGGTGCGCTTCCCCATTACTGTGCTGGTGCTCACCGCCGTCTTGCTGACCGGCGTCGGCTTCGCCTATTCGAAATATGGCGCCGGCGTCGAGTTCTTCCCCAGCGTCGAGCCCGATTACGGCCTGCTCTATGTGCATGCCCGCGGCAATCTCTCGCTGGCCGAAATGGATACGGCAACCAGGATCGCCGAAAACCGGCTGCTTGGCTGGCCTGGCGTCAAATCGGTCTATACCCGCGTCGGCAAGACGCAGGGCGGCGGACAGGACGTGCCGGAGGACGTCGTCGGCGTCATCCAGTATGAGTTCATCGACTGGCGCGAGCGCAAATCGGCGAACAATATCCTGGATGAGCTGCGCACCGTCATGGCCGGCATTCCCGGCGTCGATGTCGAAGTGCGCGTGCCGGAGGCCGGTCCTCCCACAGGCAAGGCGGTCCAGCTCCGGCTTTCGGCCATCGATCCAAAAGGGCTTGACGACCAGGCCCGTGCGGTCGCGGCGCGCATCGCCAAGGTGCCCGGCGTCATCGACGTTTCCGACGGCCTGCCGCCGCCCGGCGTCGACTGGGCGCTCGAGGTCGACCGCGCCAAGGCGGCGCAGTACGGCATCAGCCCGACCGCGGTCGGCACCGTGGTGCAATTGGTGACCAATGGCTTGAAGCTGTCCGAGTACCGGCCCGCCGGCGCCGACGATGCTGTCGATATCCGCCTGCGCCTGCCCGAAGACCGGCGCACGCTGTCGACGCTCGACGAGCTCCGGGTGCAGACCGCGCAAGGCTCGGTGCCGATTTCGAACTTCGTCGTGCGCAAGCCGGAGCCGACGGTCGGCATCCTCAACCGCATCGACGGCGCCCGCACCGTGGTCGTCCAGGCCAACGTCGCCGCCGGTAACCAGGTTGCGGCGGTGCAGGCGGAGGTGACCAAGGCGGTCACCGACATGAAGCTCGACAACGGCATACGCTGGAAGCTCGCCGGCTCGAACGAGGACAGCGCCGAAGCCAGCGCCTTCCTCGGCAAGGCTTTTGGCGCCGCGATCTTCCTGATCTTCCTGGTGCTCTTGATGCAGTTCAACAAGTTCACCAGCGTGCTGCTGGTGCTGTCCTGCGTGGTCATGGCGACGATCGGTGTGTTCCTGGGGCTGCTGCTGACCGGCGAAGCCTTCGGCATCGTCATGTCGGGCATCGGCGTCATCGCGCTGGCCGGCGTGGTGGTGAACAACAACATCGTGCTCATCGACACCTATGACCGGCTGCGCGAAGAGGGCTGGGACAAGATGGAGGCGGTGCTGCAGACCTGCCGCGAACGTGCCCGCCCGGTCGTGCTGACGGCGGTCTCGGCCATCCTCGGCGTGCTGCCGATCGCCTTTGGCCTCGGCCTTGAAATCTTCCATCACGAGACGACGATCAACGCGCCGTCGACGCAATGGTGGATTTCGCTGTCCTCGGCCATCGTCTTCGGCCTGTCGTTCGCCACGCTGCTGACGCTGGTGGTGACGCCGTCGATGCTGATGATCTTCACGCGCAGCAAGAACAGCCGCTTCTATGCCTTCTTCCGCCGGCTGTTCGGCCGCGAAAAGAAAAGGGATGCGTCCACAGGGCCGACGCCGGGTCCGCTCGATGAGCCGGCAATCGCCTTCCCGAAAGCCGCGGAATAGCTGCATTCGACCAGTCAGACGAAAGGCCGTCCGGAACAACCGGGCGGCCTGTTGCATTGTCCCCTCGTATCCGACCAGCAAGGCGAGGGACTCTTAATGACCGTCAGCACCATCCTCATCATCGTTCTAGTCCTGATCCTGATCGGCGCCGTACCGGCCTGGCCACACTCGCGCTCCTGGGGTTATGGGCCATCGGGCATCGTCGGCATTGTGCTGGTGGTGCTGCTGATCCTGGTGCTGATGGGCAGGGTTTGATCGGGGCAAGAGACCTCTGCGATCAGCGTTTCCTCGCCCGATGAAGTGCTTGCAATAGGCATACGGCGGCGCCCGCCCCCACTCCGGCCGCTGCGCGGCCACCTCTCCCCCATGTCCATGGGGGTGAGGAAATGCCAAGCTTTTCAAGGCCACGACCTCGGCGGTTAGCATTTCCTCTCCCCCACGAATGTGGGGGTAGAGGTGGCTCGGCGAAGCCGAGACGGAGTGGGGGCGCGCCCTATCCGATTGCCCTGACCTTCGGGCGGACGCCATACACGATCGCCTTTGGTGCGATAAGGGCACA
>NZ_AYXF01000023.1:0-30273 GCF_000502215.1 Mesorhizobium sp. L103C105A0
CTTGAGGACGAACGCACCGACGGCAGCGTCAATCGCCGCACGGCCATTTGGGGAAGTCGGTGCTGACGGGCACGTCGAAGATGACGCTGTCGATCCGGCGCGACCGGGCCGGGACCTTCGATCCGAAGCTGATCGCCAAATAAAGCGCCGTTTTCCCGTTTTCGATGACAAGATCATCTCCATGTACGCGCGCGGCATGACAGTGTGCGAGATCCGCGGCCATCTGGAGGAGCTCTACGGCATCAACGTGTCGCCGGACCTGATCTCGGCGGTTACCGATGCGGTCCTGGAGGAAGTGGCCGAGTGGCAGGACCGGCCGCTGGACGCGGTATATCCGCTCGTCTTCTTCGATGCCATACGGGTCAAGATCAGGGACGAGGGCTTCGTCGGGAACACGGCCGTCTACATCGCCCTCGGCATCCTGCCGGACGGCACGAAGGAGATTCTCGGCATCTGGATCGAGCAGACCGAGGGCGCCAAGTTCTGGCTGCGCGTCATGAACGCGCTTCACTGATCCGCGCGGACGCCAGTTGGGACAGCTTGGCGGTTCGGCAAGTCGGGGCTCCAGCCTCATGCTCACACGCCGCGGCCCCCGCCGTGCGCCTCCACGCACAGCTTCAACCTCGGTTCGAGCACATAGTCCCGTGATGAGGTCTTCCGGACAAAGGATGGCCGGATATTCGTCGCAAAGCCCGATAACGTGCACCATGACCCCTTACCGCTGCTCGACGAATTCTGCAGGGAGCTTGTGACTGAGTTCTGTGAGTTGGTGAAAGACACGCCAGGCCTTAGCGTGGCCATGTTCGTCATCACGTGCTCATAAGCAATTGCGTGCAACCTTAGCTGGGGCGACCGCCGTCGCCAGAGTACCGGGCGCGGGAGAAATCGGCACACAAGCCGTAAGGCCCGACCATATCGGCGTCGAAGGCCACCAGGTCCCCCGGCGTAATGCGGCGCGGGCCAGCTTCTTGCATCCAGGGGTTGTGCGCGGACCGGAAGCGTTTCGATCCACTCGCCACCGCGCCCAATGTCTTCGGCGTGCAACACCCACCCTAATTCCGTCTGGCTATGCTTGGCCGCAAACGCTCGCGCATCTTGGCAACCGCAATTTCGCAGGTACCCACCGGGCAGCGCATCGCATTGATCTCGTCAATTCCCTTGATAGCGCTGGCATGCTCCATGAGTTGCATGCGTTGAACACTTCAATGCCAAGCGCATCGAGCGCCCGCAGGCCGAGATCCTATTTGCCAGGCAAAGCCCTTGGCACCCGCTTCCTCTTCATCGCCGGCGACGAAACAATAAAAGCCGGCCCTCCCATCCCGGATTTCATTGATGAGCGGCTAATAAGTTAACAGGTGACTTCAACGATGGAAATCCCAGAGAACCAGGTATCCATCGGCCGATACGAACACAGCTCGAGAGGGATTGTGCATGATCCAGATATGCATGCGAGCGCAAATGCCGCTAATGCAATCGAAGAAATCAGAGCAGGAGACATGGCGCCCAGGCGATGCAGCAAAGCGCCGTAGTCGCCCCTGCGGCACGATCCGTCTGAACGGCTTTTCGGCCCCCGTCGCTTGGCGCCTTTGGCCCTGCATCCAGGCGAGATCGATGGGGCTGTACGCGGTCTCGAAAATGCTCGAAGAAACGACTGAATCTGTCGAGGGTACTGTCTAACCACGAAGCTTCGATATGAATTCGTTCTATACCAGTCGCTATCTTTTCCGCCTGCGATACCACCGCCGCATCGTCTATTCTAAGAGGAAGATGGAGGATTGAGCATGAGCCGGCGCAACTGCGTCGCCGTCTCCTTCGGCAAGTCGGGCAGCAAAAGTGGGAACTACCCAGCAGTGGAAAGTATAGGCCCTCGCACCTTTCTCAAAGCTGGCGCTGTACTTGGCAGATCGGATACGACCGCATCTCGCTGCCGCTGCGGTGCCTTCGCTCGTTCCAACCCCTTCCAGCTGCGATTTCCTCACTTGTTGCCCGTCGAGTGAGTACCCCTGCGACGGAGCAGTGGCGCCAGCCGGTTCCCCTGCCATTTCTATTCAATCGTCGAAGCTCGTGCCGCGGGCGCGAGCGCATCAAAGGATTGCACCATGGATGATATCCGGGTTGTCACCGACTTCCCCCGAAATGTGTGCGAGATCGAGAACGTCTGGATACCGATGCCGGACGGCGTGAAGCTTGCTGCCCGCATCTGGTTGCCGGAGGACGCAGAAGCCGACCCGGTACCTGCGATCCTCGAATATCTTCCCTACCGCAAGCGGGACGGAACCTCGGAGCGCGACGCGCTCACCCATCCTTACTTCGCCGGTCATGGCTATGCCGGGGTGCGCGTCGACATGCGCGGTTCGGGCGATAGCGAAGGCGTCTGCAAGGGCGAGTATCTCAAGCAGGAGCAGGACGACTGCTTGGCGGTGATCGAATGGCTTGCACAGCAACCCTGGTGCTCCGGAAGCGTCGGTATGATTGGCATCTCCTGGGGCGGCTTCAACGGCCTGCAGGTTGCCGCCAGGCGTCCGCGAGCACTTAAGGCGGTAATCTCCCTCTGTTCGACCGATGATCGATACAAAGATGAATGCCACTATTTCGGCGGCGCGCTTATGTGCGAAAATTTGATGTGGGGTGCGGCAGCTTGGGCGATCGCCATGACCCCGCCGGATCCCGCGCTTGTGGGCGAACGCTGGCGTGAGATGTGGGAGGAGCGACTGAACGGCAACGGCATCTGGCTGCAAGATTGGTTCGCGCACCAGCGCCGGGATGATTTCTACAAGCACGGCTCCATCTGCGAGAACTATTCTGATATTGAGGTTCCTGTTTATGCCGTGGGAGGCTGGGCGGACGCCTATCCTAACGCGATCCTCCGCATACTCGAGAACCTGCCAGGGCTTCGCAAGGGCCTGATCGGCCCTTGGGCTCATAAGTACCCGAATATCGCTATGCCTGGGCCGCGCATCGGCTTCCTCCAAGAATGCCTTCGTTGGTGGGACCAGTATCTTAAAGGCATCGACACCGGTATCGCCGACGAGCCGATGTTGCGGGCCTGGGTGCAGGATCCATTGCCACCGGCCGCCATCTACGAAGAGCGGCCAGGCCGTTGGATCGCCGAGTCCTCTTGGCCGGCCGCCGGCATTGTCGAACGGCGGCTGGCACTCTCACCGGGATGTCTTGTCGAAGGAGATAGAAGCGACGCTGTCCTCACGATCTGTTCGCCGTCCACCGCGGGGCTGTCGTCCGGTGTTTGGTGCGCCTATGGCGTCGTACCGGACCAGCCAGTCGATCAGCGCATGGAAGTCGGAAACGCCTTGGTGTTCGAAAGCGAGCCTCTCGCTGAGGCGATGGACCTTCTCGGCTTCCCTGAGTTTGAGGTGACCCTCTCCTCCGACAAGCCGGTGGCAATTCTATCGGCCACGCTTTCGCTGGTGTTGGAAGATGGTGCTGCTGCCCGCGTCAGCTATGGGATTCTGAACTTGACCCATCGGCACGACGACCTCGACCTAACACCAATGACCCCCGGTAAGGCGGAAGCATTACGCATGAAGCTGCGGTCCTGCGGGCAGCGCTTCGAAAAAGGGCAACGCATAAGGCTCGCCGTCGCTACCAGCCATTGGCCTATCGTGTTTCCTAGTCCAGAGAAGGCAACTCTCTCTATACATTGTGCCACCAGCAGTTTGATCTTGCCCGTGCGCGAAGCGAATGCGGGAGACTCCAAACTAGTGCCCTTTCCAGGCCCTGAAAGCGCGCGCCCGATGGCACGAGAGGTCATTGAGCCTGGCCAACCTTTCTGTCGCGAGGTAACCACCAACCAAGCCACCGGCGAAACAACTTTCCGCCTCGCGAGCGATGCCGGGACCGTACTGCACCCACATACGGGGATGATCGTTTCGGCCAAGCACAGTGACACACTAACCATGCATCCCGACGATCCAAACTCGGCGCGCGGCACCTCCAGTTGGGAAATGTCCTACATCCGCAGTGACTGGAACGTTCACATTTCGCTCTCGGCCACAGTTCGCGCGCTGCGCGATAACTGGCGCATCGAGACACATATCGTCGCGCGCGAAGGCGAGAAAGTTTGCTTTGAACGGGACGATGTCAAGGAGTTCGCTCGCGATCTCAATTGACCGGTACCCCAGTTGGTCCCGCTCGGGCCGGCCACTCTGCCCACTACCTTGTCTTAAATCAAGCGCCACTTCGATCTTGGCTCGATGCTGCTCGAAATCGTGACGACGGCATCCGGCAGACACAAGCAAGGCATCTGAATCTTATCGGTTAGCTTCGTGAAGCCTGCAGCAGCCAGCTTAGCGCCGGCTAGTGGGGAGCGATCGGATCGGCGGCTTCACCTCTGCTTTTAGGGAGATGCCGACACGGCGCTCTCGATGCCGCGGGCCTTTGCCGACATGCGGGATCCCTGCGGCAGCTTTTCATTGGGGGCTGAGGAAAATGTGCGACGGATTGGCTTTAGGGGCAGAGCTTGCTTGGTGGCCAAATTGAATTTGATATGAATCAGCTTTATACCAGTCGCTGTTTTATCTGTCTGCAACTCTGCAGCGCTATAGTGTATTCGAAGGGGAAATAAGGCGCGAGTGAGGCGTTCGCAATTACGTCGCAGGCCGCTTTCGGCAGGTCGCTCGGCAAAAGGGGAACCAACCATGGAGGATTTGATGCAAAGTGTGAGCCGTCGCGCCTGTCTTAGAACCGGTGCAGTGCTAGGTGGGGGTATAGCCGCTGGGATCATGCCGTTGTCGCAAGTGATCTGGGCAGCCGAAGGCAAGGTGCTCAAGGTACGTTCAAATGGAGACCTCATCACGCTGGATCCCGCTTTCGTCGGACAAGCCGCGGAGGTAGACCTAATGAACTGCATCTATTCGAAGCTCACGCGCTATAAGCCGGGCTCCGAATGGGGCTGGGAGTTGGAGGCAGCCGAAAAGATTGAACAGATAGACCCCACGCACTTTCGCTTTCGCCTGAAGAAAGGCATTAAGTTTAGCGGTGGTCACGGCGAGTTGACGGCCAAGGACGTCAAATTCTCCTTCGAGCGCGTGATCAAGCTCAATTCACCCATCAAGCCGCAATGGGGCTCGTTCGACCACGTCGAGTTGGAGGACGAATATAATGGCGTTATCGTATTCAAGGCGCCATTTGCGGCTGTCTGGCTCGTTCCGCTACCTTATGCAGTAGGCCAAATCATTTCCGAGGATGCGGTAATGAAGGCCTCCAAGGACGACGGCAATTTCGGTGTGAAGCCGCCAGCGTTCTCTGGTCCCTACGTGCTTGCAGACTGGAAACCTAATCAATATGCGCTTCTCACACGCAATCCGGACTGGTCAGGCCCGAAGCCCGGCTTTGATGAAATCCGCATCTTGCCGATCGACGACGTTAAGGCAGCCGAACGCGCCTATCAGGCGAACGACGTCGATTTCACCTTTATTGGTTTGGATTCGCTCGCCGGTTTCAAGAGCAATTCGCTCAAAAACACCGAGATCGCTGAGAAGGCCTCGACTCGGTACACATGGATCGGCATCAATGTGGACCATCCCAAACTGAAGGATATTAATGTCCGCAAGGCGATTCAGTGGGCGATTAATGTGCCGCAGATTATGGACGCTGCGTATGCCGGCCAGTCGGCTGCGGCGACTGGCATTATTCCTCCAAGCGTTATCGGACATCGCGCCAATACTCTAGTCCCCCCGGAAGGCGATCTTGCAAAAGCCAAGGAGTTTCTGGAAAAGGCCGGGGTGAGCGATCTAACCTTGACCATCGACTGCGACAACAGTAGTGTTAATTCGACTATTGCTCAGACGGTGCAAGCGCAACTGTCTCAGATCGGCATTTCGGTCGAAGTCAATGCTCGAGATTCCGGCACATTCTGGTCACTCGGCATGGAATCGGAGGGCGATCGCTGGAAGGACTTACAGCTCTTCATCATGACCTTCTCCGGTCTGCCGGATCCGTATGATTACGTGACCTGGTTCGTGCAAGATCAAGTAGGCGTATGGAACTGGCAACGCTTCCGCAGCGAGCGCTTTGACGAGCTCAACGCCAAGGGACTCTCCATTAGCGATCCGAACGAGCGGGCGAAGCTCTACCAGGAGATGCAGGACCTCATGGAGGAGTCTGGCGCTTTCAGGTTCCTGACCAATGAGACCAACCCCGTCATGTATCGCACTACGCAGATGCAGGCGGCAATGCGCCCGGACGGGACACCGTTGTATATCGATTTCAAGCCGGTTAAGGCGTGAACGATCGGACCCAGCACCGTGTGGATCTATCTCCTGAAACGCACTGTCCTCGCGGTCGCAATTATTGTGATCGCGGTGACGCTTGTGTTCTTTATGATTCGTGCCGTGCCTGGGGATCCGGCCACAGCTCTACTCGGCCCCCGCGCGACCCCAGAGATGATAGCCCAGCTTCACCAGCAGATGGGGCTGGATAAACCGCTCGCCGTGCAGCTCGCCACCTTTTTTTGGGGGCTGCTCAAGGGCAATCTCGGTTTTGACGTAGTCAGCCAGCGACCGGTTGCGGACATCATTTTCGAGCAACTGCCCTATACGATCGACTTGATCATCGTCTCGATCTTGTGGCCGGTCGCGATTGCGGTGCCACTCGGCTGTTACTCGGCCATGAAGCGGAACTCTGTGATCGACCAAATTGTCGGTGTCATGGCGGTCGCCACGATCGCCATTCCTTCCTTCGTCATGGCAGTCTACGCACTTCTGATATTCGCTGTCACGCTCCATTGGTTGCCAGCAATCGGAGCCGGCGAGGGTTTTTCGGACAGTCTGGTCCATCTCATTCTGCCGGCCTTCGCCATTGGTATCGGCTGGATTGGCTATATCTCCCGACTGGTACGGGCATCTATGCTCGAGATCCTGGGTGAGAACCATGTGCGCATGGCGCGCTCCTTCGGGATTTCCGAATGGCGTATCGTTTCGCGTTACGCGCTACCCCTTGCGATCCTGCCGACGGTGACCATCATTGGCGTGGGCATAGCGTGGTTGCTTTCTTCCGCGGTTTTTATCGAGGTGGTTTTCGCAAGACCCGGCATCGGCGCCTTGATCGTGAAGGCGGTCAATACGCGGAACTACGCGATCGTAATAGGGGCGGTGCTCGTCACCACCGTTCTCACGGTCGTCGCGACAACGGTCTCCGATCTGATCGCGGCCTCTATCGATCCTCGAACCCGCGAGAAAATTTAGCATGGCGAGCCTTGAAGCCATCCGCGCCGAAGCCAGGCGGGAGCTAGGCCCCGGCGCCTTTCGCAAGATTGCCCGGCAGTTGCACAAGAACTACCAGGGCGTGCTTGGCGCCGTGCTTGTCGCTCTCGTGTGCGCGAGCGCGATCTTCGCTCCGCTCATCATTACACATGATCCGACCCGCATCATGGTCGGGCCGCGTTTGGCAGACCCTTCATGGGTTTTTCTCCTAGGCACCGATCAACTGGGCCGCGACACATTCTCGCGCGTCATGATGGGCGGCCGCGTCCCGCTGCTTGTCGCCTTCGCCTCCCTTGGGAGTTCGCTGGCAGTGGGCCTCGCGCTTGGTCTGATCGCAGGCTTCGGACCGAGGTGGTTGGACAATTTGCTCCTTCTTTTTTTCGATACGATCCGCTCCTTTCCCGGCATTATCTTTGCATTGGCCATTATCGGGCTGCTTGGACCCAGTCTGCCCAGCATTATTTTTGTCATCGCAATTACGTCCATGCCTATTTACGCGCGCGTCGCGCGGACCCAGACAGAGGCGCTTCGCAACAGTGAATATATTGCCGCGGAGCGCAGCATGGGCGCCGGCACGACGCGCATCCTTGCCGTGCACGTACTGCCTAACGTCATCGGGCCGCTCCTCATTCTCGTGAGCATGGACGTGCCGGCTGTCATCGCCGTAGAGGCGGGTCTCAGCTTTCTCGGGTTGGGCGTACGTCCGCCGACGCCTGATTGGGGAGCTATCCTCAACGATGGCTATAATTACATCCAACAGACGCCCTGGCTGGTCGTTGGCGGTGGCATTCCGATTGTCCTCGCAACTCTAGGCTTCACATTCTTAGGCGAGGCGCTGCGCGACATATTCGATCCAAAGCTGCGGAAAGATATATGATACGAGACGATCAGTCATCGCATTCGACTTCTCCGCTTCTGGAAATCCGTGGCCTCAATCTCGACTTCGGTACGCCCGGGGGGCGCGTTCATGCGCTGCGAAATGTTTCGCTTAACGTTCCAGCCGGACAGGTGGTTGGCATTGTCGGTGAAAGCGGATCCGGAAAGTCGACGCTTGCATATACGGTGATGGGCCTCCTTCCTGAAAATGCAGATGTCACGGGTGGCAACATCCTATTCGAAGGACGAGACCTGCTCAAAATGCCCGCTCAGTCGCGCCGTAGCCTGCTCGGCGATCGATTTTCCATGATCTTTCAGGATCCGATGACTGCGCTCAATCCCGTGCGAACCATCGAGAACCAGATGATCGATATCCAGCACCACGAGCGAAGAAGCCGAAGCGAAAAGCGTGCTCGTGCCATCGACATGCTCCACCGAGTCGGATTTCCCGATCCACAAACCCGGATCGGAGCCTATCCGCATCACTTTTCCGGCGGCATGCGTCAGCGGATCTGCATCGCCATGGCGCTGCTTGTAAGACCGGTGCTCTTGATCGCCGACGAGCCGACCACCGCACTCGATGCAACGCTGGAAGTGCAGATTATCCATCTCCTCAAAGATCTGCAAAGAGAGATTGGTTGTTCCGTACTTTTCGTCTCCCATCATCTCGGTGCTGTGGCTGAACTGTGCGACCGGGTCGTCGTCATGTATGCGGGCGAAATGGTGGAGCAGGGTGCCGTACGCGACCTCTTCCACAATCCTGCTCACCCCTACACCCGCGCACTGCTCGAGTGCGATCCTGGGCGGATCAGAAAAACCACTCGCACTTTGCCGACCATTTCCGGCGAGATGCCCAATCCCCTCGGCTTCAAGCAAGGATGCATTTTTAGCGAGCGATGCCCACAGGCGTTCGATCGCTGTGTCCAAGAGACACCAATCGAGTATCCCATCGGTTTGGAGCAGACCGCGCGATGCCATCTGCTTGATGAAGAGCGGTTGGCTTCGGCATGAGTGCACTTCTCCGCGTTCAGGATCTATGCGTCCGCTTCCGCACCATGGGGCCGCTGAAAGCGCTCGCAACCGGGACCAAAGCCCCTTGCATCGACGCAGTATGCGGTGTCTCCTTTGAAATTCACAAAGGCGAGACGCTGGCCTTTGTCGGCGAAAGCGGCTCGGGCAAATCCACCATCGCGCGCACGATAATCGGCTTGCAGCGGGCCGTGAGCGGCAGCATCAGCTTCGATGGCCAAGAACTCACGGAACTCAGTGCAGCCGAACGCAAACCCTGCCTGCGGCGCATGGCGATGACGTTCCAAGATCCGATCGGTTCACTCTCGCCCAGGCTGACGGTGCGATCGCTCCTGACGGAGCCTTTCCGCATCCACGGGCTAAAGGATCGCGATGCCGGAGCCGAAGCGACGCGCCTGCTGCGCACGGTGGGCTTGCCGGCGGATTTTGTTGGCCGCTATCCCCATCAGCTATCCGGCGGTCAGGCCAGGCGCGTCAGCGTCGCGCGTGCCCTTGCGCTTAATCCGGATTTGATCATCGCCGATGAGCCGACGGCTGGCCTGGACGTCTCGGTGCAGGGCGAGGTGCTCAATCTTCTCGCGCGGCTTCAGGACGAACTCGGCATGGCGATCCTGATTATCACGCACAATCTCAACGTTGTGCGGCATATGACCGATCGCATGGCGATCATGTATCTAGGCCGTTTTATTGAGGTTGGCTCGACCGAGCGCATCTTTGAGCACCCGCGTCATCCCTATACACAGGCGCTGCTTGCGGCCAATCCCGAGCCTGACCCGGATGCGGTGCTGAACAGAATCGAGCTTAAGGGCGAGGTCCCGAGCCTGATGAGGCGACCATCCGGCTGCGAGTTCCACACGCGCTGTCGCTACGCGCAGGATATCTGTAGCCGCGTGTTCCCCCAATCTTCGGTAAGCCGGGAAGACCTGGAGCACAGCTTCAGATGCCATTTCCCGCTGGAGCACATCCCAGTAGAGAAGCCGCACACCCCGATGGACAGCTGCGAGGTCAACTTGAAGCAGCGCGATTAACCATTCGACTTCGCGATCGCCTGTATTGTTGAATGGAAGGACGTAGTTTGAATGGGCATTACAAAGAAGAACGATGGTGGCTCTGTAATGGGCATGGTTTCTCAATATGTGAACGCGCCGCTTCTTAGCAGCAACAATGCAAGGGCATTTTTGAGCACTACGACGTTTAGCCCCCAAACCCCACAGGCCGGGGGACGAACAGGTCCACGTAGGGTGCGCGAAATCGAGAACATCTGGATTCCAATGTCCGATGGCACCAAGATTGCGGCGCGCATGTGGCGGCCGGAGGATGCCGAGGAGAGTCCGGTGCCAGCGCTGATAGAGTATATCCCTTACCGAAAGCGTGATTCTTACCGGCTATTTGATGAAAGCATGCACCCCTACTTAGCTTCCTATGGATATACTTGTGTACGGCCGGATATTCGGGGATCGGGGGATTCCGAGGGATTGCCGCAGGACGAGTATGTTAAACAAGCAGGATGACGGTGCCGAGATCATCGCGTGGCTTGCCAGGCAGCCCTGGTGTACCGGCAGGGTCGGAATGTTTAGACGTTCCTGGGGCGGTGTTAGCGCCCTACAGTTGGCTGCTCGACGTCCACCTGAACTCAAGGCGATCATAACGGTTTGCTCGACCGACGACCGCTATACCGACGACGCGCATTACACCGGTGGCGTAATTAACGATGCTATGATTTTTGAATGGGGTGTCCGCTGGGCGGCTTATTGCGGGCTTCCGCCCGATCCCTCGATCGTTGGTGACCGCTGGCGCGACATGTGGGTCGAGCGTCTCTCCAATTTGACTTCTATCCCATGAATTGGCTGGCACACCAGCACCGAGACGCATTTTGGAAGCACGGGTCGATTAGTGAAGACTATGCCAGCATCGAATGTCCCGTGTATGCCGTGGGAGGCTGGAGTGATCCTTATTGTAGCACCGTTGCACGCATGCTCGCCAACCTCAAATGTCCGCGCAAAGGGCTTGTCGGCCCGTGGGGACACCAATATCCCAACGAGGGCGATCCTGGACCTGCGGTAGATTGGCTCACGGAAGCGCTGCGTTGGTGGGATTACTGGCTCAAGGACATCGATACGGGTATCATGGACGAACCAATCTACCGCATGTGGATGCAGGTCGAGGCCCCGATGCGGGGCACACACGAACGGACGGTGGGTCGCTGAGGATGCTTGGCCGTCGCCTCGCATCAGTCCGTGCAAATATTTTCTCAACCGAGACGGATTGGACACGGACCCGGCGCCGAAACGGCCCGTGTTCTAAGCCCTTTGCAGACCGTCGGACTAACGGCGCCCGATTGGCACTGGAGAGATCTCGACAGGGACGCACCGACCGATCAGCGAACGGACGGTCCGGGGATCGATGCAGGCTTGATGCCACCGGCACAGAAATGTGGTGGACAACATCGGAGTCGACAGAAATACTTGACCACGATCCGACCAGGGCAATAGCCGACACGCAGTACATCACAACCATGAAACGCGAGGATTGGAACGTCCGGGTCGAAAGTTCTTTGCGCGTGAGCCTGACCAAGGATGACTTTGTGTGTGTGGGGCAGATCAAGGCCTTGGAACACGATATTGAAATTTTCGCCAAGAGTTGGGAACGCGCTATCCCACGCATGCTGGTCTAATCCATGTCGTCGATGGCTGAGTAAACCAAGGGTGCTCAGCAAGGAAGTCGAAGTGTCCGAGGCTTCGACGCCCTTACACCGGCAGCCGCCAGCATTGGAGCAGCTATCCGGGGGTTTACGATCTTCGACGCTTTTCCGGCTTCGACACACGGTGCTTTATCAGCTTAAACTCTAGCCAAGTGATGTTCAGCCGGTTCGACATGTTCACCGGCACTGGTCAGCGGCGGACTGGCCTGCGTTGGAGAAGGACTAGATGACCGTGGCGGAGAGCTACGATGCGGGCGAGAGCTTGAGTGCGGCTGCGTGCGGACATGCCCACATCCTTACATCCTTTGTTTCCTTCGTCGCCACTGCAGCTTTTTCGCGTCGCATATGGTTCCAATCGCCTGCGAGCGTGCCATCGACAGATCGATCATTGGGATCGTCAAGCTGAAACCGCATCGGCGAGATCGACTTCTGATGGGCGCGCTCGATTGTACGACAACGACGCCGGAAAGACCGGATAATCAGTGTCCGTTGTTACACCATCAAAGCCGCGTCGAACGGGCATTTTGTGAGGTTTTCAAAGCCGTTTTCGATGATCAGCACCTGCTCTTCCAGCTTCACGCCTTCGCGCCCACCAACTGCGCCAATGTAGGCCTCCACGCACAGGGTCATTCCCGGCTCGAGGACGTAGTCGAATGCGCCACGGATAAAGTCCTCCGGATATAGGATTGCTGGATATTCGTCGCACAGTCCGATGCCATGCATCATGACGCCATATCGCTGCTCGACGAACTCCGCCGGAAGCCTGTGGCTGCGCTGCGTGAGTTCGGTGAACGAGACGCCCGGCTTTAGCATGGTCATGTTTGCAGCCACGTGCTCGTGCGCGATGGCGTGCAGCCTTCGCTGTTCGTCGGTGGGCCGGCTGTCACCGCAGTGCCAGGTGCGGGAGAAATCCGCACACATGCCGTAAGGTCCAACCATATCGGTGTCGAAGGCGACGAGGTCTCCTGACATTACCCGGCGCGGTCCAGCTTCTTGCATCCAGGGATTCGTGCGCGGGCCGGAAGTCAAAATGCGTGTTTCGATCCACTCGCCGCCGCGTGCGATGTTTTCGGCATGGAGCACTGACCATAATTCCGTCTCAGCTATGCCGGGCTGCAAACGTTCTCGCATTTTGGCAACGGCAATCTCACAGGTCGCGAGTGAGCAGCGCATCGCATTGATTTCGTCAATCCCCTTGATCGCCCTAGCATGCTCCATAAGCTGCATACCGTTGTAGACTTCAATGCCGAGGGCATCCAGCGCACGCAGGCCGGGGATCTCGATCTTGTCGACGGCGAGACGTCGGTTGTTGCAGCCAAAGCGGCGCAGAAGTTCGTCGATTTGTCCGGCAAAGTCCTTGGCGACTGCTTCCTCTTCGTCCCCGGCGACGAAATAGTAGAAGCCAGCGCCGCCATCCCGGATTTCGTTGATGAGCGGCAGATATGTCGACAAGTGGCTGCAACGATGGAAGTCCCAGAGAACGACATATCCATCGGCTGAAACGAACACAGCTCGGGACGGATTGTGCATGATCCAGATATGCATGTTCGAGGAATCTGAAGCGTATCGTATGTTCAGCGGATCGAAGCACAGTACGCCAGCATAGTCCCTTTGGCGGAGTTGCTGAACAATCCGGTTAAGCCGGGTCTTGCGCATCCGCTCAAGGTTCGGTGTGGTGAGGCCTAGCGCTGCCCACTCTGCGAAGGCGACATCGGTCGGTCCGATTTCCACTCGATCGTTGTCATCGATGCTCCCATCCGGCTTCAGCGCTGTCGCCCCTCGCGTAGGATCAATTTTGTTGTTCACGATCGAAAACGAGGACATGCGAAGCGTTCCCAGGTAGTTTAGGCTTGGAAGGGATCTAAGACCGGATTCGCTAGCTGCTAAAGGCGGAAAAAATATCGACCGACATAAGATCAATTCCTCCGAGATTCGCGCTATGATGCTCGTAGTCGCCGAGCGAAGGTTAGCATCGACAGGCACTGGGATTGGCGCCGAACGCTTCGCGGAAGCATTTCGAAAAATGCGAGGCGGATGCGAAACCGCAGGCGATCGCGATCTCAACAATCGGCAACTCTGTTTGCCCAATGAGACGCTTAGCGCGGCTAAGTCTCAAATGCAGGTAGTAGCGCATTGGCGATGACGACACGGATCGTGCGAAGAGCCGCTCGATCTGACGCTGCGAACGACCGACGCATTTTGCAATGTCGCGTAGGGGCAGCGGGTCCTCAATGTGCTCCTCCATGATCCGAATGACTTCTTCCATCGTCTTGCAGATGCCGGTTTCACCAGCATTGATGGTCCGTTGTCTATCCGAAGCAGGGCGCCAATGTCCGGCAGTCGTATGTCGGCAGACAGCCAATGCGGTGTCTCTGCCAAGTCGTTCGCTGATTAGCTCCATCACGAGGTCAAAGGAGGCGAACTCTCCTGCGCAAGTGACGAGGTGAGTATCACGAACGAACAGTCGGTCGGTCACCTGGAGGCGGTCAAATTTTTCAGAGAGAGCGGCCCTTTGGTCCCAATGGATTGTGCATGCGCTATCGTCGAGCAACCCACTTTCCGCCAGCAGCCATGTCGCGGTGCCCAACGCCGCGATTGGAACCCCCTGCCGCTTGCAAAGCCGAAGAATCTTGCTGAGGGACGTCGACGTCTGCTTTTGGACCCATTCCCCGGCGCAGACAATGACCATGCTTGGCCCTTTGCCGGCCTGAACGCATCCTCCAGTGCTGGCAAAATCGCTGTCGACCGACAGGATGAACCCGCTGGCGCATTCAACCGGCTGGCCATCCAAGCTTGCAATCGTCCACTCGAAGAAGGATCGGCCGGAGATGGAATTCGCGAGGCGAAGTGGATCCACGAAGGATGAAAGGCTGAGTAGCGAAAATCCGGGAAGTGCAAGGATAACCAGTCGGTACACGTCTTGAGTGTCGATCACCTTCCGGCTGGGATTCCATCCCACGATCCGCGAACGGCCTCCCGCTGAAAATGGCGCATTCATAAGGTCATAGATCCTCGTTGATGATGATCAACATCGAGCGGCCGCGTTGGCACCACCGTCTTACAGGATGGGCGCCGCGGCCATCAACCGCGCACGTTGTGCTTGCGCTTCATGAAGTCCTTGGCGGTTTCGACCGCCACCGCCGCGTCACGGCAATAGGCGTCAGCGCCGACGGCCTTGCCGAATTCTTCATTAAGAGGCGCGCCGCCGACCAGCACGACATAGTCGTCTCGAATGCCCTTTTCCTTCATGGTGTCGATGACCACCTTCATGTAGGGCATGGTGGTGGTGAGCAGCGCCGACATCCCGACGATGTCCGGCTTATGCTCCTCAATCGCTGCCATATATTTCTCGACGGCATTGTTGATCCCTAGATCGATGACGTCGAAGCCGGCGCCCTCCATCATCATGCCGACGAGGTTCTTGCCGATGTCGTGGATGTCGCCCTTGACGGTGCCGATGACCATCTTGCCTTGCTTCGGCGCGCCGGTGGCGATAAGCAGCGGTCGCAAGATGAACATGCCGGCCTTCATTGCGTTGGCGGACAGAAGCACTTCAGGCACGAACAGGATGCCGTCGCGGAAATCCTCTCCGACGATGCGCATGCCTTCAACCAGCGCCTGCGTGAGCACGGCGTAGGGCTGCCAGCCGCGATCGAGAAGGATGTTGGTGCCTGTTTCGATCTCCTCTTTCAGTCCGTCATAGAGATCGTCATGCATCTGCTGCACCAACTCGTCGTCGGAGAGTTCGGAAAGGATGATCTCGTCGTCGGTCATGGCGGGTCACCTCGTGCTTAATTTCAAAGGAGGTCGGCACCCCATCCTCGATGGGGCACCGACCCAGGCTTCCGGTTGGAGCCTTGGGAGTTGATTCAGACTGCAAGCCGGAATTTCCACAGATCAATCTGGACGGGTGAACACTATAATTCTTCACCTTCGTATGGCTGTACAACTTTAGCGAAAGTGCTGCATACCGAATCGTGAGGGATCCGCTCCAAACCTGTCATGATCTAAATGTCATCTCGAAGCGGGAGGGGGCCTTGGAGATGAGATGCATAACCATCTCGCCCTCAAGGCGCACTCGCTGACNATGTCATCTCGAAGCGGGAGGGGGCCTTGGAGATGAGATGCATAACCATCTCGCCCTCAAGGCGCACTCGCTGACCCTGGACATCGGCGCCAGCCTCTTTCCATTGTCTGAGTGCCGGTTCGTCCCTGAATTCGATTCCGATCTCGTGCAGGATCGCCAGCGAAGCCTGGTGAATGCGCTCAAGCTGCTCAGCAGTGACGACCTCGACAGGCCGGATGCCGTACTTGATGGTCGAGACGCGCGGCCTTCTTTCCGCCTCTCGGGCAGCAACCACCGACGCGCGTCCTCCGCGGCGCCGGATTGCGGGAGTATCAGCATCCATCTTGCGTCCCCTGCAGCCGAATAATCAGCATCCCACCATCTTCTGATAAGGCGGGCCGTGCTTAGTTTCGCGCTGATGATAGCGACTAGCGAGCGCTCCGAGAATTCGTAAAAGGTTTCGCCAGCCTTAAACCCAGTTTATATCTAGGTCGCTCGTGCGCAAGCTGCGAGGGATAAGCCACGGTAAGGGCTAATTTCAATCACGGGCGGAGTTCTTCAGACTGACCAAGAAACCAGTCAACCAAAACCTTGCACCTCTTGTTCTTGCTGGCATCCTCGCTGGCTAACAGAAAGAAGGCCCTGTCGGTCTTGATTTGGGTTGGCAATGCTTTGACGAGAAGGCGGTTGTTGAGAAGCTGCTGGGCGGTCAGGGACCATCCCAACGCTATTCCTTCACCGGCAAGAGCTGCTTGAAGCGTCAGCTGGTAGTCGTTGAAGACAATGTTCGGTGTGATCTCGCCGGCATCTCCGCCTGCCAACTCGACCCACTCGGGCCAGCCCATTCGCTTGCGAAAATCATCGGAAGAATGAATGAGCTGGTGGTGAACCAGCTCATCGACGGTCTGTGGAGCAGGGTGCGCCAGAAGATACGCGGGGGAGCAAACGGGAAAGATGATTTCCTCGCAAACGAACCAGCTGTTGACCCTTTCAAAATCCCGGGGCCGCACCCACACCGTGACGTCGATCTCATGATCCGGCTCGACATCCCGATCGGTGGCGACAACCTTGATCCTGACGTCCGGATGCTCTTCCTGAAAATGATAGAGCTGGGGCGCCAGCCAATGTGCCGCTAGAGATGTCGACGCTGCGAAGGTGATGTACTTCGTTCCGCGATCGGAGATGATCTCAAGCCGCTGTTCCAGACGGCGGAAGCTGGTGCGCACCTCGTCATAGAGCTGCCTGCCAGGTTCTGTCAGCTGCACTCCTCGATTATCTCGGACAAAGAGTGCGGTCCCGCAATGCTTCTCGAACGTCTTGATCGAGTGCGAGACGCTCGGTTGCGTCACGTTAAGCTCACTCGCTGCACTCTTGAAACTCAGGGTTCGGGCCGCCGCTTCGAAGACAAAAAGCGAGTGCGTCGAGGGTACCAGGTTACGAAGCTTTGACATGAAGCAGGTCTATATCAGGCGCGATCTTTTCCGTCTACGCGACCGACAGCACATGGTCTATTCGAACAGGAAGAACGCTAGAGCAGCCGTTGGCGCGACTACGCTACCGGCCGCATTCACCTAGAGAGTTGGCAGTGAACTCATTCAATCAAACAATGACAAGGCAGCGTATTGTCGTCCAGCCGCCACATCCGGAGCCAACAGTCTCCGGCTGGTACAGCACGGCGGGACCGGAGCTGCCTCTGGTGCCGCAACAAGGTGACGTCGCATGCGACTGCTTGGTGATTGGCGGCGGCTGGATGGGGCTTCACGCAGCCCGTCGATTTGCTGAACTCAACCCGCAGGCCTCCGTAATCCTGGTCGACGCCGGCCGCATTGGGGACAATGCATCCGGACGATGCATGGGTTTCGTCATCGATCTCGCGCACAACCCCCGAAAGCGCGATTTCGTCGAAGACATCAAGGGAAACAAAGAAGAGCTGTTCGTTAACCTGGAGGGGATCGCCTACATCCGAAGCGCCGTCGAAGAGCATGGGGTGGATTGCGACTGGGACCCGCAGGGAAAGTACCACAGCGCGGCCACGTCTCACGGTGCGGAAGACCTGGACCGCTTTTCGAAGGCGCTCGATAAGCTTGGGCAGAACTACAGCTGGGTTGAGACCCCCGAAATCCAGGCGATCACCGGCAGCAAGCACTACATCAAAGCCCTGCACCACCCCGGCACGATCCTAGTCCAGCCTGCGAAGTATCTCAAGAACGCTGTAAAACGCCTCCCCCCGAACGTTACCATTCATGAAAACACCGCTATTGTGGCGGTGCAGTTCGGCGCGCCGAAGCACATCTGCGAGACGCCCGTCGGGACAATCACGGCTTCGAAGGTCATCATCTGCGCTTCAGGCTATCTGACGAAGTTTGGCTTCTTCAACAACCGCGCCATACCGCTCTACACCTTCGCGAGCATGACTCGACAGCTCACGGAGAGCGAGCTTTCCCAAGTGGGCAATAAGCGAGCCTATGGGCTTATTCCGGCCGACAGCTTTGGGACGACGGTACGACGCACGATCGACAACCGTCTTTTCCTTAGGAACGTTTACTCGTACGCGATGAATTTCAAGACAACGGAACAAGATGTGCTAAGGGCGCGAACCCAGCAGCAGGTAGCATTCGACCGTCGATGGCCTGGGCTTTCTTCAATGGGCTTTGAGGCCAGCTGGGGAGGTCTGCTCACGCTCGCGCAAAATGGCGGAATGGTTTTCGGCGAGTTGGCGAAGAACGTCTATGGGGCCGCCTTTTGCAATGGAACCGGCGTCGCTCGAGGGGCCGCCTTTGGCAAGGCCGTCGCCGAACTGGCCACGGGGCAATCTTCGGCTGTCATCGAAATCCTGAAGACGCGGGCCACTCCGAGCAGGACATACCCGAGACTTGTCACATCAATGGGCGTCCGGTTCGTCACGGCACTCCGTTTCAAGCAAGCGGGCGCTGAAGTCTAGCAATGAGAGGAACGGAATGGCGGACTTGAAGGGCATTAATCTTGCAATGCAGACACCGTTCGACGGTAACGGTGCAATCGACTACTCGGTTTTCGAGGAACTGATCGAGAAGTACATCTCGGCCGGCGTCCATGGCTTGGTGCTGGGCGCGGGGACAGGACAGCATCCCTACCTCACCGAAGCCGAATGCAACCAGCTATATGAAGTCGGCGCGAAGCGCATAGCCGGCCGCTGCAATTTCACTTGCCAGACGTCGGCTCTCAATATGGACGAAGTCATCCGGCGTTCAAGGCAAGCTGAATCGGTCGGCGCGGACGCGCTGATGGTTTTGCCACCGTATCTGGAAGGCCCGTCCGATGAAGATGGAATCTTCAGCTTCTACAAGGAAATCGACGCGGCGGTCGGCGTGGACATTGTCGGATACAACATCCCGCAGGCTACCGGCATCTCGGTCTCGCCACGGCTTTTTGACCGACTAAGCGGTCTTAGTAATTTCAATTACATCAAGGACAGTGCCGGCGACTTCACCGTGCATCAGGAGTACCTGCAGACGGGAGGCACTGTGCTAAATGGCTGCGATACGACGACTCTCTATGCCCTGATGGCTGGCGCGCGCGGCGTTATCTGGGGCGCAGCAAACTATATGCCTGATGAGGCTGTCGAACTGTACAACCTCGTGGCGGCCAAAGATTACGAGCGGGCACTGGAACTTTGGCAGCGAATGCTGCCCTCGCTCCTTTTCATCTGGCGGGCACCCTATACCCCCTCTGTTCTCAGAGCCGCGCAGCTGCGCGGATTCGGAACCGGCAACGTCCGGAAGCCACTGGCAAAACTCTCGTCGGAGCAGGACATGGCGCTCCGCGCCGCACTTGCCCCGCTGTTTGAGGTCGCCTCCTAGCCGTCGCTTTATCAAAGAGGACCCTATGCGGATTGTCCTGGTTGGTTCGACTGGAGTTATCGGGTCGGCCGTGGCTGCCGAACTTGGCAAGCGGCACGATATTGTAGCGGTCGGACGAACAAGCGGCTCTTTCCACGTCGACATCGCCGAACCGGACTCTATCCACCACCTATTCGACAAGATCGGTACATTTGACGCGTTGGTCTGCACGGCAGGTGCGGTGCGCTACGCCCCCTTGGACCAATTCACGGATGAGCAGTTCGAGATCGGGTTACGCAGTAAGCTGATGGGGCAGGTTAATCTCGTCGTGAGGGGTCTCAAGCGCATCAGCTACAATGGGTCATTTACCTTGACTTCCGGTCTGACCAACGAAGATCCGATCCGGCAGGGAAGCTCGGCCGCCCTAGTCAATGGCGCCTTGGACGGCTTTGTACGCAGCACGGCGATCGAGCTTGGACGGGGGTTGCGGATCAATCTGGTCAGTCCGACTCTCGTACAGGAATCGGTTCACCTATACGGCGACTTCTTTCCCGGCACCCGGACGATGCCGGTGAGAGAGGTAGCGCTCGGCTACGTCAAGAGTGTCGAGGGCTCCCAGACGGGTCGGGTCTATCGGATGGGCTGGGTCAGCGAAACCTAATCTCGCCAGCAATGGCGTCGCACTAACGGAAAGACAGGGATGCGCAGCCAACTTTATATCGACGGAACGTGGGTCTCCCCAGTAAAGGGCGGCACATTCGATGTGATCAACCCCGCAACGGAGGAGGTCATTCACAAAGCTCCGGCCGGAACCTCAGAGGACATCGATGTGGCCGTGAAAGCCGCGCGCCGCTGCTTCGACCTCGAAGGCTGGCCAAAGCTCTCGGGTGCCGGACGTGCGGGATATCTCCGCAAGATAGCGGCCGGTATCCGGAAAAGGCAGAGGGACCTCGCCCAACTGGAAGTGATCGACAATGGAAAGCCCTGCCCGGAAGCAGACTGGGACATAGGCGACGCTGCCGGCTGCTTCGAATTCTATGCCGACCTAGCCGATCAACTCGATAATACGCCGGAGGAGACGATCGCGATTCCGGATGCCCGCTTTACCTCTAAGGCGGTACGCGAGCCGGTCGGAGTCGCGGGTGCGATCATTCCTTGGAACTATCCGCTGCTGATGGCCGCCTGGAAGGTCGCACCTGCGCTGGCTGCCGGATGCACTATGGTGCTGAAGCCCTCGGAACTGACGCCACTCACCGCGTTGGAGATGGGCGCGATCGCCGACGAGTCGGTTTGCCAGCAGGCGTGCTCAACATTGTAACCGGCCTGGGTGCGCAGGCGGGCCAGGCACTGATCGACCATCATAGCATCGACAAGCTCGCCCTCACCGGCTCGGTTCCTACCGGTTCGAAAGTGATGGCGGCGGCAGCTCGCGACATCAAGCGCGTTAGCCTCGACTCGGCGGCAAGTCACCCTTCGTCGTGTTCGATGACGCCGACATCGAGCAGGCGTCGAATGGATCATGTTCGGCATCTTCTGGAACCAAGGTCAGGTGTGCTCGGCGACCTCGCGCGTGCTGGTCCAAGAAGGGATCTACGACCGGCTGCTGGCGCGCCTGGTCGAGGAGACGAGGAAGATCACGATCGGCAACGGTCTCGACGAGGGCGTTCTGCTTGGTCCGCTGGTATCAGAAGCCCAGCACCGAAAGGTCTTGTCGGCGGTCGAGGCGGCCAGGGCAGCCGGCGCGACAATTGCATGTGGTGGAAGACGACCGGAGATGCCTGCAAGAGGCTTCTTTGTCGAACCGACCGTCCTCACCGAAGTACCGCTCGATAGCGACGTTTGGCGGGAGGAAATCTTCGGTCCGGTTGCCTGCGTCCGGCCGTTCTCCACGGAGGCCGAGGCGATCGGGCTAGCCAATGATTCCCGCTATGGTTTGGCGGCGGCGGTGATGTCGGCCGACGACGTCCGCGCAGAGCGCGTCGCGGCTGCATTCCGGGCCGGCATCGTCTGGATCAACTGTTGCCGGCGCTGGCCAGCATCGGCATGCGGTTGACGCCCATTTCGAGGATCGGCTCGAAATGCTCGAAATCCTCGGGCAACTGGTCGAAACAAAAATCTTCGCGGATGCCGTCCATGCCCCAGGGCTTGGCCACCGGCTCGAAGGCGCCGAGCATCATCTTGCCGGCGTCTTCCNGATGCCGTCCATGCCCCAGGGCTTGGCCACCGGCTCGAAGGCGCCGAGCATCATCTTGCCGGCGTCTTCCTTGTAGTAGGCGCATTCGTCCGGCACGCGCAGCACCGGCAGGCGGGTTAGGCCGGGGATCGGCTCGGTGACGAGATAGAAATGCTCGCAGGCATGCAGCGGGATGGTGACGCCCTTCTGGCGCCCGAACTCGCGCGCCCACATGCCGGCGCAATTGACGACGACATCGGCTTCGATCATGCCTGGCTCGTCGCCTTGCGTCCAGGAAACGCCGGTGACGCGGCCAGCCTTGGCATGGACCTTGGTGACCTTCACATTCTCGACGATCGTAGCACCACGCTGGCGGGCGCCCTTGGCCAGCGCCATAGCGATGTTGGCCGGATCGCACTGGCCGTCGAGCGGCAGATGCACGGCGCCGACCACATCGGAAATGTTGAGATGCGGGTACATCTGCTTGACTTCACCAGGCGAAATCTCGCGCACGTCGACATCGAAAGCACGGGCCAGCGAGGCCTGCCGGTAGATCTCGTGCTTGCGCTCCTCGGTCAGCGCCACGGTGATCGAGCCGACCTGACGCATACCGGTGCCGACATCGGTCTCGGCTTCCAGCTTAACGTAGAGATCGGCCGAATATTTCGCCAGCCGCGTCATGTTCTGCGAGCCGCGCAATTGGCCGATCAGGCCGGCGGCATGCCGAGGTCGTGCCCGATGTCAGCTGCTTTCGTTCGAGCAGCACGATGTCGGTCCAGCCGAGCTTGGCCAGATGGTAGGCGACCGAGCAGCCTGAGACACCGCCGCCGATGATGACGGCCCGGGCTTTGGTCGGGATGGTTTTGGGGCTCATGCGGCCTCACCGCGATAGCCGGATGCGAAGCGGCGCAGTCGAAAGGCTGCTTCCAAAAGCACCGCCTCGGGCTGGGATACTGATGCAAATACGGACTTCAGCCAGGCGGCTGAAGTTGCACCCTGCGTCACGGTCACGTTTTGCCTGCAACGACGATGGTGCGACTTGAGAGGGATTTCGAGAGCGGCACGCAGCTCATTCATCGGGAAATTTCCTCGGGTTTGATGTACCATCCCCATGGACGGTCGGAGGTAAAGCGGGTGATCTGCTTCATTTCGAAGCAGTTTTCGAGACCCCAACGGCCGAGCTCGCGGCCGATCCCGGACTGCTTGTAGCCACCCCACGGGGCCTTGGAGAATGTCGGCTGAGATCCACACCTTCTTCAACGGTCCCGAGAGTTTTACCCCCGACGACCGCTATTATCTCGGCGAGGCGCCGGAGCTTTCCGGCTACTGGATGGCGACCGGCTACAAGTCGATCGGCATCGTCTCCTCCGGCGGCGCCGGCATGGCCCTGGCGCAATGGATCAATGACGGCGAAGCGCCCTTCGATCTCTGGGAGGTCGACATCCGCCGCGCCCAGCCGTTCCAGAAAAACCGCCGCTACCTCAGAGAGCGCGTCTCCGAGACGCTCGGCCTGCTCTACGCCGACCATTTCCCGTACCGCCAAATGGCGACCT
Source organism: Mesorhizobium sp. L103C105A0 (assembly GCF_000502215.1). Taxonomy (NCBI): domain Bacteria; kingdom Pseudomonadati; phylum Pseudomonadota; class Alphaproteobacteria; order Hyphomicrobiales; family Phyllobacteriaceae; genus Mesorhizobium; species Mesorhizobium sp. L103C105A0. The sequence continues at coordinate 23,437 of NZ_AYXF01000023.1, forward strand.
CGCGGAACATCAGGCGCTCCCCTCTCCACGAACATCTGAAGGCGCGCGGCGCGGCATTCGGCGAGGTTGCCGGCTGGGAGCGCGCCAACTGGTTCGCTAGGCCCGGCCAGGAGCGCGAATACCGCTATTCCTGGAAGCGGCAGAACTGGTTCGACAACCAGCGCGACGAACATCTGGCGATCCGAAACGGCGTCGGCCTGTTCGACATGACTTCGTTCGGCAAGATCCGCGTCGAGGGTCGAGATGCCTGCGCCTTCCTGCAGAAGCTTTGCGCCAATGACATCGACGTGGCGCCGGGCAAGATTGTCTATACCCAGATGCTCAACCAGCGCGGCGGCATCGAGAGCGACCTCACCGTCTCGCGCCTGTCGGAAAGCGCCTTCCTCGTCGTGCCCGGCGCCACGCTGCAGCGCGATCTCGCGTGGCTAAGAAGACAGCTCGCCGATGAATTCGTCGTCATCACCGATGTCACCGCCGCCGAAGCGGTGCTCTGCCTGATGGGTCCGGATGCGAGGAAACTGATTCAAAAGCTGAGCCCAAACGATTTCTCCAACGAAACCAATCCGTTCGGGACGTTTCAGGAGATTGAAATCGGCATGGGGCTGGCACGGGCCCACCGTGTCACCTATGTCGGCGAGCTCGGCTGGGAGCTTTATGTCTCGACCGACCAGGCAGCCCATGTGTTCGAGGCGATCGAGGAGGCCGGCGCCGATGTCGGCCTGAAGCTTTGCGGTCTGCACACGCTGGATTCCTGCCGCATCGAAAAGGCCTTCCGGCACTTCGGCCACGACATCACCGACGAGGACAATGTGCTGGAGGCAGGCCTTGGCTTCGCAGTGAAGACCGCCAAGGGCGATTTTCTTGGCCGCGATGCCGTGCTGAGGAAAAAAGAAACCGGATTGAACCGGCGGCTGGTGCAGTTCCGCCTGAAGGACACGCAACCCTTGCTCTTCCACAACGAGGCGATCCTGCGCGACGGCAAGATCGTCGGCCCGGTCACCTAGGGCGATTACGGCCATCATCTCGGCGGCGCCATTGGGCTCGGCTACGTGCCGTGCCAGGGCGAGAGCGAGGCGGATGTGCTGGCGTCGTCCTACGAGATCGAGATCGCCGGCGAGCGCTTCGCCGCCAAGGCGTCGCTGAAGCCGATGTATGATCCGAAGTCGGAACGGGTAAGGGCGTGAGCCGATGCGGGCGCCACGATGAAGCCGCCCTTCGATTGAATCGATGTTGACGATGCTTCCGGTACCCCGCTTGCGAAGGGGCGTGCATTGCCGCCTTTATCAACAGGAATGAGGTTGGTGTCCATCATCTGATCTCAGCCCACCTTGGTCATCTCGTCGACCGTCTTTTTGAACATGACACCGGCGTTGTGTTGGAGGATGTCTAAGCCGGCGAGCGCTCGGCGACTGTCTGCACGTCCAAGGCGATTTTCCCTGGAATTCGAAAGTTCCGCCCTCACTTAGATGATGCGTTCGTTGAGAACCGCCTCAAGCTACGAGTTCCTCTGCGCAACGGCGACTTTTGCTCCTCCTCCGGAAAGGGGGGATGATACAGGCGCCGATGCCTCGCCCACCCCGGTGACGATTGCAATCTTGCCTGCCAGTCTGTCAGCTATGGTTTTCCTCAACAGTCGGAATACACGTCCGCGATGTCTTCGCGCCGCTATTACGACCTATCTTCTTTGACTGCGTCGGCAGTTTTGAAACGTCTGCCCAGCACCTGTCGTTCAGCGGAATTGGATGTTAGCCGACAGATCAACGCGATTGATGACGAGGGGGGTTGCCCTTTTTACCCGCTGACGTCGCTACGCTTTCAGCGCTCGGCCGAAGGCGTCGAGCACGCTTTCTTTCAGGATCTCGGAAATCGTCGGTCGCAGCCGCTATCAATTCGTCGATTAGTTCGGTCACCTCCGCTCCTACCAGGTTAGCGCCAAGCAGTCCGCCCGTCTTTTGGTAAGATCGGCTAGACCACGCCCTGGTTCTCGCTCAGCACGATGGCCCTTGCCGTTCGTCCGGCTCAAAGACTGGGTGTTTGGGCAATCGCCAAGTATAGTTCGTGCGCGAAGCTGGAAGAAGCTTGCCGTGGCGGTGATCTCCGCTGCCCATCCGGCCGCATTCTCCCAATGGAAAAAATTGGCCGGCAGCGTCATCGGCTCTCGCGTCACGAAACCAGAATATTGCTCAGGCGAGCATGCCTATCGGATTCTCTATATAACTCTTAAATTCCTGCAGCAGCTTGGCTCCGAGCGCGCCGTCCACACAGCGATGGTCGATGGAAAGTGTAACGCTCATCACTGTCGCGGGGGCCATGACACCGTTCTTGACGACTACACGCTGTTCACCCGCACCGACCGCAAGAATGGTCGCGTGCGGCGGATTGATCACGGCAGCGAACTCCTTCACGCCCATCATGCCCATGTTCGAGATTGACGTGGTGCCGCCTTTATACTCCTCAGGCTTTAGCTTGCGATCCTTCGCGCGCTTGCCAAGATCCTTCATCTCGTTGGAAATGACTTGGAGCGTCTTCAGCTCGGCCTTGCGTACGATCGGCGTGATCAGACCACCACTGATCGAGACAGCCACCCCCACGTCGGCATGCCTGTGTCTTACCATAGCGTTCTCGGTCCAGGAGACGTTCGCGTCTGGAACGTTTCGCAGCGCAAGCGCCAGGGCCCTTATGATCATATCATTGACCGACAGCTTGTAGGCCGGCAGGCCGTCCGTGGGCTTGGGCGCGGCATCGTTGAGACGGGAGCGCAGCGCCAGAAGCTCGTCGATGTCGCAGTCTACGCCGACATAGAAATGCGGGACAGTTTGCTTCGACGTCACCAGCCGACGAGCGATCGTCCTACGCATGCCGTCGTGAGGTACAAGTTGGTATGATCCGTCTTCAAACAGCTCGAGAACCGCATCGTCCGAGGGTCCTTTACTTGCGGAGGACGCAGCTTCGGCCCTGTTCTTAACTGTAGTTTGAGGCTCGGGTTCTCCACGTTTGTCGGACGCTTGCCGGGGAGCGACGGCAACGGAACCAGATTCGCTCTTGATGGCGACAACGGCGACGAGGTCCCTAAATTCTACTCGATCAGCGCCTTCCGGGACGACGATCCTTTCCAGAGTACCCCCGGCAACAGCCTTGATCTGACCAGTATTACCTCCGCTACAAACCTCGGCCAGAACGTCTCCCGCTTTTATGTCATCGCCCTCCTTGAACATCCATTTCACAAGGGTGGCAGCTTCCATATCCGAAGCGAGGGCGGGCATTCTGACGTTGATAGGCATCTGCGCTACTGTGCTATTTTACGTTTCGCGGGAATTATCTACCAGGCTTGCCGGTTGCGGTTAACAGGCTGCTCTGCCTATGCATAGAGAAGAACTCTGAGCGGGCGCACGTTGAGTTGCGAAAGGGAGATCATTCGAGGTGACCAATGATTCACAACAACAACCCTCCGTCGATCGCGATCTCCGCTCCGGTCATATAGCTGCTCTCGTTTGAGAGCAGGAAGAGAACGAGGTTCGCTATCTCATGGACCGTGCCGGCCCGCTTGAGCGGAATGAGCGCGTACTGGCGCTCTCTGTCCGAAGGATCCTCAGCGAGCAGCATCTCCGTTTCAATCCATCCGGGATGGATGGAGTTGACGCGGATTCCGGCTGGAGCAAGTTCTAGCGCCGCGCATTTCGTCATGCCTCGCAGGGCCCATTTTGTCGCGGTATAGGCCATGGAGGTTCGGCTTCCACGCATCCCGGCAACAGACGAGATGTTTACTATCGCGCCCCCGCCGGCTGCCTTCATGAGAGGCGCGGCTTCCCGCATGCCGAGGAAGCAACCCAGCTGATTGATACGGAAGTGCCTTTCGAACATCGCGACGCTGGATTCGTCCATCGGCAACGGTTGGTAGATCGCCGCGTTGTTGACTAGGCCGTGAAGTCCCGTCTTCTGTCCTTCTAGGAAGCGGATTAGGCTTTGCCAGTCCTCCTCGCTACTGACGTCGAGATGTACAAAAGACGCTGTTTCACCGATGGTCTCGGCGATCTGTTTGCCGTGGTCGTCGAGGATGTCCCCGATGATTACCCGCCCTCCTTCGGATGCGATCTGGACGGCCTCAGCCGCACCCTGACCCCGAGCTCCTCCGGTGATCAAAACCGTCTTGCCTTCAAAGCGTTTGTCGCGTGCCATAGTCGTCTCTACGATCGGTGTATAGTTGACGTGTCAGGCCGCCCGGAGGCCCCGCCGCGCCTCATGCGGTCGGACGTCGGCCGCCAGAGTGCGGGCGACCGACGTCCAGCCTTGGGAGTTACTTCTGGAGTTTCGCGACCGGAGCGAAAGAACATTCATTCCAGCCCCGCTCCTACTCGGTCTTGATGCGACAGATGACGGTTCCGACCCCCGTCACCGCCCCTTCGTCGACAAGGATCTCAGCAACTACGCCCGCAGTTTCCGCTTCGATCTCGATGTTCGTCTTTTCCGACTCCACTTCAGCCAGAATCTGCCCCGGAACGACGGAGGTCCCGACCGAAACGTGCCACTTCGTGAGATCAACGTCGACTGTCGATGCACCCATCTTCGGAATGCGAACTTCAAGCATGAGCATAGCTCCTTACAGATATGATGGCATCTTCAAGCTCCTGCGGCTTCGGCAGAACCGCAGATTCGAGCCTAAGGTTGAACGGCATGGGAACGTCAGCCCGCGTGACGCGCTTGATCGGCGCCTTGAGAGACGAAAACGCCAGCTCGGCTATGATTGCACTCAGCTCGGCTGCGAAGCCGCAAGTACGGTTCGTGTCGTCATAGATGACCACGCGGCCGGTCTTCCTGACCGTCTTCAAAAGCCCTTCCCTGTCGAGTGGCAAGAGAGAGCGAGGATCCCACACTTCAACGCTGATGCCATTCTTCTGAGAGACGGTCTCAGCGACAGCCAAAGCCTCGGGCACCAAGTGTCCAATAGCAATGACGGTCACATCGGAGCCTTCACGCTTAACGTCACCGCGACCGAGAGGTACCGCAAAGATTTCTTCCGGCACCTGACCCCTTTGCGGAAGGCACATGGCGGATGCGATGAAAATGACCGGGTCGTCTTCTCGAATTGCTTGGATCATCAAACCCTTCGCATCATAGGCGTTCGAAGGGCAAACGACCTTGAAACCTGCATGGAGGAGATACGGGTAAGGATTGTCCGAATGCTGGCCCGCGTTTCCTCCCCGCGAGCCGGACACCATAATCGTGTATGTGATTGGCAGATTAGCCTGGCCGCCGAGCATCAGTCGCATCTTCGCGGCTTGATTCACCAGTTGGTCAAACGCAACGTAAATCAGTGACGGAACTTGGAACTGGACGATCGGACGCAGGCCGGCCAAAGCCGCCCCAGTGGCGAACCCGGTGAACGCAGCCTCGGAAATCGGCGTGTCGAGCACGCGGGAATCACCGAAGGCGCCATGCAGGCCTTTCGTCTCACCGCGAATTCCACCTCGAATGTCCTCCCCGATGATGAAGACGCTCGCGTCTGCGCCCATAGCCTGATGGTAGGCCTCATTCATGGCCTGAAGAAATCTCAGCTGTCTCACGGCTCTACTCCCCACGCCGGAGTGTTCGGGTACGACACGGCGTACATGCAATCGAGCGCCTCCGCCGGGTTCGGCTGCGGGCTGCTCCTTGCGGACTCGACGCCTCGTTCAATCTCAGCGTCAACTTCCGCGTCGATCGCTTCGACGTCTTCTTGCGTGCACAATCCGCCTTCCACCATACGGGCTGCCCAAATCTTGATGGGGTCCCGCAACTTCCAGCTTTCGAGCTCGTCTTGGGGCCGATAACTCATCTTCATGTGACGCTCGCCCGTATAGTGCCCGAAGTAACGATAAGTCTGGCACTCAATGAAAGTCGGGCCTTTGTCTGACCGAGCGCGTTCCGTGGCGGTGAGGGCAGCGTGATAGACTGCCTCCACGTCCATGCCGTCGACGCTCACCCCAGGCATTCCGTAGGATTGAGCACGAAGATAGGGTTCGAGGATGGTGACTTGTTTGAGCGGTGTCGAAATCGCGTACTGATTGTTCTCGCACACAAAGACAACGGGAAGCCGCCAGATCGCCGCGAGGTTCATCGCCTCGTGCACAACCCCTTGGTTGATTGCACCGTCGCCGAAGAACGAAACGGCGACGCGGTTTTCGCGAGCGGCTTTGAATTTGTGAGCCGCGCCACAGGCTATAGGAGTTCCAGCGCCGACGATACCATTAGCTCCGAAGATCCCAAGTCCGATGTCGGCAATGTGCATGGATCCGCCACGACCCTGATTGTATCCGGTCGTCCGGGCAAGCAGTTCAGCGAACATCTTGCCGACGTCTCCCCCCTTCGCCAACGTGTGACCATGCCCTCTATGGGTGCTTGTGATGATGTCTGCGGCCGCTAGCGCGCCGCAGATGCCGACAGCCACCGCCTCTTGCCCGCTATACTCATGGGTCACGCCGGCGATCTCATTGTCATCGACCAGAGTAATAACCCTGTCCTCGAATCGCCTGATGCGAGCCATGTGGTAATACAACTTATGCGCGAATGGTGCGGGCATAATATTCGACATCGATGCCTCTACTTTGTGTCCTAAATTGATCTACATCCCGTCAATCCATTGTCGATGCGAGTACTCGATTCTTGTAGCCCAATCCCCTCTTATACCCAATCTCGCCAACGACCTTCCGGCGTCTTTCTGCTTCATCCGCGGTAGCTTACCACCTTTCATGGTTCATCTACCCGGGACTCGCCACCGAGCGTTAAGCTATGAGTTCACTGCCAACTCTCTAGGTGAATGCGGCCGGTAGCGTAGTCGCGCCAACGGCTGCTCTAGCGTTC
>NZ_AYXF01000024.1:0-32878 GCF_000502215.1 Mesorhizobium sp. L103C105A0
TCAACGGCCTGATGACGCTGTCGGGCGCCTGGGACAAGCTGCGCACCGATCCCATCATCCGCATGATGGTGATGGCCATCGCCTTCTATGGCATGTCGACCTTCGAGGGCCCGATGATGTCGATCAAGACGGTCAATTCTCTGTCGCACTATACCGACTGGACCATTGGCCACGTTCACTCCGGTGCGCTCGGCTGGGTCGGCATGATCTCGTTCGGCGCGATCTACTTCATGGTGCCGAAGCTGTGGAACCGTGAACGGCTCTATTCGCTCAGGCTCGTTACCTGGCACTTCTGGCTGGCGACGCTTGGCATCGTTGTCTACGCCGCTGTCATGTGGGTGTCCGGCATCATGCAGGGCCTGATGTGGCGCGAATACGACGAGCAGGGCTTCCTGGTCTACTCCTTCGCCGAAACCGTGGCCGCTATGCACCCTTATTACATCATGCGCGCCATCGGTGGGGCCATGTACCTCTCCGGCACCCTGATCATGGCCTGGAACATCGCCATGACCATCCTCGGCTACCGGCGCGAGCAGGATCCGATGCCGCGCTCCACCCCCGCCCTCCAGCTTGCGCGATGATGAGACAGAAAATGAGGTTGATGAACAGACACGCGGTCATCGAGAAGAACGCTACACTTCTCCTCCTCGGGTCGCTGCTGGTCGTGACAATCGGCGGCATCGTCGAGATCGCGCCGCTCTTCTATCTCGACAACACGATCGAGAAGGTGGAGGGCATGCGGCCTTACTCGCCGCTCGAACTTGCTGGTCGAAACATCTATGTCCGCGAGGGCTGCTACCTCTGCCACNCACAGCCAGATGATCCGCCCGTTCCGCGACGAGGTCGAGCGCTACGGCCACTACAGCCTGGCGGCCGAGTCGATATACGACCACCCCTTCCAGTGGGGATCGAAGCGCACCGGACCGGATCTCGCCCGCGTTGGCGACCGGTATTCCAACCTGTGGCACGTGGATCACCTGACAGATCCACGGTCCGTGGTACCGGAATCGATCATGCCGAGCTATGCCTTCCTTAAGGACAAGCCGATCGCGGTGAAGGACTTCTCGACGCATCTGGTCGCCAACAGGCGCGTCGGCGTCCCTTACTCCGACGACATGATCGCCAACGCCAATGCCGATTTGATGGCGCAGGCTGATCCCAACGCCGACACATCCGGCCTCGAGGCCCGCTACCCCAAGGCCAAGATCGGCGACTTCGACGGCAACCCGCAGCAAGTCACCGAAATGGACGCGCTGGTTTCTTATCTCCAGATGCTGGGCACGCTGGTCGATTTCAAGAACTACGGTGAGACCGCCGGCTACCGCTGAGGACAATGGCCATGACGTACAATTTCATGCGGGAGTTTGCCGACAGCTGGGGCCTACTTGCCATGGCTCTTTTCTTCATCGGATCTGTTGCCTTTGCAGTTCGTCCCGGAAGCCGCAGGCAAGCCGGCGAAGCAGCTCAAATTCCTCTGAAGGAGGACTGATCATGAGCAGCGATCACATCGACGAGGTTTCCGGCATCTCAACCACCGGTCATGAGTGGGACGGCATTCGGGAGCTCAACAACCCGCTTCCGCGCTGGTGGGTCTGGACGTTCTACATCACCATAGTCTGGGCGATCGGGTANTGCCGCGTTCAAGCTCAATTGCGTGCAGTGCCATGGTTCCGGCGCCCAGGGCTCCAAGGGCTTCCCCAACCTTAACGACGACGACTGGCTGTGGGGCGGCAAGGCGGACCAGATTCAGCAGACGATCACCCATGGCATTCGCTTCGCCTCCGATCCGGATACGCGCCTGTCGGAAATGCCCGCCTTTGCCGACATCATCACCGCCGACCAGATCAAACAGGTCAGCGCCTACGTCGCCAGTCTGTCGGGGGCCGTCGTCAATCAAGCATTGGTCGCGCCGGGCGCAAAGGTCTTTGCCGAAAACTGCGTGGCCTGTCATGGCGACAATGCAAAAGGCAACAAGGAACTCGGCGCTCCAGATCTGACCGACGCCATCTGGCTCTACGGGTCAGGCGAAGCGGCCATCGCCGCCCAGGTCACCGCGCCGAAACAGGGCGTGATGCCGGCCTGGGGCGCGCGCCTCGGCGAGACCAAGGTCAAGGAACTGGCGGTCTACATCCATTCGCTTGGCGGCGGAGAATAGGAAAGCAGCCTATTCTCGTCCTCCCCCTCCCGCCAAGCGACGAGGCCCGGCGCAAGCCGGGCCTCGGCATCATCCAGAACCGATGAGTCGGCTTCCGGCGAAATCGTCGCTGGTGACTGGAGCTTCTCGTGCTCGATAACACGCAAATAGAACGGATCGAACCCACGACGTTCAACTCCGCCAAGGTGCGCCAGCCAATGTATGCCGCGCGCAGGAAGATCTTCCCGAAGCGGGCCTCGGGCAGCTTTCGCCGATTCAAATGGATCGTGATGGCGATCACGCTNGCGCAGGAAGATCTTCCCGAAGCGGGCCTCGGGCAGCTTTCGCCGATTCAAATGGATCGTGATGGCGATCACGCTCGGCATCTACTATCTCACGCCGTGGCTGCGCTGGGACCGCGGTCCGTTTGCCCCCGACCAGGCCGTGCTGCTCGATGTGGCCAACCGGCGCTTCTACTTCTTCTTCATCGAGATATGGCCGCAGGAATTCTACTATGTCGCCGGTCTTCTGGTCATGGCCGGCGTCGGTCTTTTCCTGATCANGCGCAGGAAGATCTTCCCGAAGCGGGCCTCGGGCAGCTTTCGCCGATTCAAATGGATCGTGATGGCGATCACGCTGGGCATCTACTATCTGACACCGTGGCTGCGCTGGGATCGGGGTCCGTTTGCCCCCGACCAGGCCGTGCTGCTCGATGTCGCCAACCGGCGCTTCTACTTCTTCTTCGTCGAGATATGGCCGCAGGAATTCTACTATGTCGCCGGTCTTCTGGTCATGGCCGGCGTCGGTCTTTTCCTGATCACGTCAACCGTCGGCCGTGCATGGTGTGGCTACACATGCCCACAGACCGTATGGGTCGATCTGTTCCTGGTCGTCGAGCGCGCGATCGAGGGCGACCGCAACGCACGCATCAAGCTCGATGCCGGTCCTTGGACCACTCGTAAGCTTGTGCTNCTTTTCCTGATCACATCGACTGTTGGCCGTGCCTGGTGTGGCTACACATGCCCACAGACCGTATGGGTCGATCTGTTCCTGGTCGTCGAGCGCGCGATCGAGGGCGACCGCAACGCACGCATCAAGCTCGATGCCGGTCCTTGGGCCAGTCGTAAGCTTGTGCTGCGGGCATCGAAACACGTCATCTGGCTGGTCATAGGCGCAGCGACTGGTGGCGCATGGATCTTCTATTTCGCCGATGCGCCGACGCTGCTCGGCGANTCGAGATATGGCCGCAGGAATTCTACTATGTCGCCGGTCTTCTGGTCATGGCCGGCGTCGGTCTTTTCCTGATCACGTCAACGGTCGGCCGTGCATGGTGTGGCTACACATGCCCACAGACCGTATGGGTCGATCTGTTCCTGGTCGTCGAGCGCGCGATCGAGGGCGACCGCAACGCCCGCATCAAGCTCGATGCCGGTCCTTGGACCACTCGTAAGCTTGTGCTGCGGGCATCGAAACACGTCACCTGGCTGGTCATAGGCGCAGCGACTGGTGGCGCATGGATCTTCTATTTCGCCGATGCGCCGACGCTGCTCGGCGAACTCTTCACCGGCACGGCAGCGCCTGTCGCCTACATCACCGTCGCGGTTCTGACGGCGACGACCTACACGTTTGGCGGGCTGATGCGCGAACAGGTCTGCACNGGCGCATGGATCTTCTATTTCGCCGATGCGCCGACGCTGCTCGGCGAACTCTTCACCGGCACGGCAGCGCCTGCCGCCTACATCACCGTCGCGGTTCTGACGGCGACGACCTACACGTTTGGCGGGCTGATGCGCGAACAGGTCTGCACCTATATGTGCCCATGGCCGCGCATCCAGGCAGCCATGCTCGACGAGAGCTCGCTCACCGTCACCTACAATGACTGGCGCGGCGAACCGCGCACGCGTCACGCCAAGAAGGTTCTTGCCGCAGGGCATCCCGTCGGCGATTGCGTCGACTGCAATGCCTGTGTCGCCGTCTGTCCGATGGGGATCGACATACGCGACGGTCAGCAACTCGAATGCATCACCTGCGCGCTCTGCATCGATGCCTGTGACGGCGTCATGGACAAGCTCGGCAAAGCGCGAGGACTGATCTCCTACGCGACGCTCTCCGACTACAACGCCAACATGATCCTGGCCACCGCCGGCGGCGCCAGCTCGGTCAATCCATCACTGGTCAGGACGGATGACGGCCTGTTTTCGGACAGGGTGGCGCATTTCCATATCCGCAAGATCTTTCGGCCACGAACCTATGTCTACATGGCCATGTGGTCGCTGATCGGGCTGGGCCTGCTCTTTTCGCTGCTGACGNTTTCGGCCACGAACCTATGTCTACATGGCCATGTGGTCGCTGATCGGGCTGGGCCTGCTCTTTTCGCTGCTGACGCGCGACCGGCTCGAAATCAATGTCCTGCACGACCGCAACCCGCAATTCGTGACGCTCTCGGACGGCTCGATCCGCAATGGCTATACCGTCAAGCTCTTGAACATGATCCCCGAACCGAGAACGATTATCGTCACCCTCGGGGGTTTGCCAGGCGCGGAGATGAGCATCGTTGGCGTCGATCTCCCCGCCGATCGCTCCTTTGCAGTCCAGGTCGAACCCGACCGGCTGAAGATGCTGAAAATTTTCGTGCGCCTGCCCGCCGACCAGATTCATGGCCAGGCGCAGACCTTCACATTCCGGGTCGAAGACAAGGTCAGCTTCGAGTCCAACGAATACACCGCCACCTTCAACGCGCCGGAGATCGCCAGATGAACGCCACCACGCGAAAACACCGCGAGTTCACCGGCAGGCACATGTTGGCCACCATCCTTGCCTTTTTCGGCGTGGTCATCGCGGTCAATCTGACGATGGCGACGCTTGCCAACACAAGCTGGACCGGCCTTGTCGTCGAAAACACCTATGTGGCGAGCCAGCAGTTCAACAAGAAGGCCGAGGAAGGCCGTGCGCAGGCAGCGCTTGGCTGGACCGGCCAGTTGACCATCGCATGGGGCGAAGTCCGCTATCGCATCATCGACGCCGCGGGCAAACCGGTTTCCCTGCATGGCGTGAAGGTGCTGTTTCGCCATCCGGCTTACGAGAAAGAGGATGAGTCCGTCACGCTCGCCCTGGTCTCTGGCCAGGAGTTTGCAGCACAACACGTGCCAAGGGATGGTGTCTGGATCATCGAAATAGACGCCGATGCCGGCCTGGCAAAACCTTATCGCGACGTGCGCAGGGTCATGATTTCCAATGGAGCGCTAAAATGAGCTGCTGTGCACCGGGCGCGGAAGTCGCGCTGGATCTTGTCAGCGCCACTTCAGTTCTGCCGTCCAGCCAGGAGGTCAGGCTGGCGAGCCGGTCGCTGGGCGACGACCTTCATCAGACCGACCTGTCGGTACCGACGGTTCACTGCGGCGCCTGCATCCAGATGATCGAGACCGCGTTGNTGGAGTTCAGACGTGTGCTCTTCCGATCTGATGCGAAGGACAGGACGTTATCGGAGCTCATCCGCGCCGTCGCCGTTGCCGGCTTTGCGGCGGGCAACATCATGCTGCTCTCGGTGTCGGTCTGGTCCGGCGCCGAGGGCGCCACCCGCGACCTGTTCCACTGGGTCTCCGCGCTGATCGCCATTCCCGCCCTTGCCTTCGCCGGCGGTATCTTCTTCAAGTCGGCGTGGACTGCGCTGCGCCACGGCCGCATGAATATGGACGTGCCGATCGCTGTCGGCGTGTCGCTGGCCTACGCCATGAGCCTCTATGAGACGATCACCCATGGCGACCACGCCTATTTCGACGCGTCGGTATCGCTGCTGTTCTTCCTGTTGATCGGCCGCACGCTCGATCACGTGATGCGCGAGCGCGCCCGCACCGCGGTGAAGAGTCTGTCGCAGTTGGCCGCGCGCGGCGCCATGGTGTTGCGCGGCGACGGCGCACGCGACTATTTGCCGGTTGGCGAGATCGAACCAGGGATGCAGTTGCTTATTGCAGCCGGCGAAAGAATCCCCGTCGACGGCAGGATTGCGCGCGGGACATCCGACGTCGACTGCTCCCTGGTCTCCGGCGAGAGCACGCCCAGAAGCGTGGCGCCAGAAGATACCGTGCAGGCCGGCGTGCTCAACCTTACCGGTCCGCTGACGATCGAGGCCACAGCCGCCGCGAAGGATTCGTTCCTGGCAGAAATGGTTCGGCTGATGGAAGCCGCGGAGGGCGGTCGCGCCCACTATCGCCGGATCGCCGATCGTGTTTCAGCGCTCTATGCCCCGGTGGTTCATCTCAGCGCCTTCGCGACATTCCTAGGCTGGATGGCGGTGACTGGCGACTGGCACCGGGCGATCACCATCGCTATTGCCGTTCTGATCATCACATGCCCATGTGCGCTCGGNCTCGCCGTGCCGATCGTCCAGGTGGTCGCGGCGCGGCGCCTGTTCGACCACGGCATCATGGTCAAGGATGGGTCGGCCATGGAGCGCCTGGCTACGGTCGATACGGCTGTGTTCGACAAGACCGGCACGCTCACGCTCGGACAGCCCAGGCTCGTCAACGCGGCCTCGATCGATCCGGCAATGTTGATGATTGCGGCCACCATGGCCGCACATTCGCGTCATCCGTTTTCAAAGGCCATCTCCGGTTTTGCCACTTCTAGCGGGCAACTCACATTCGATACCGTCAGCGAGCATGCAGGGTTCGGAATCGAAGCCACCCACGCCGGGACCACCTGGCAACTGGGTCGGCGCGGATGGGCGGGATGGAAAGCCCGGACCGGTGGCGAAGGCAAGCATGGCTATGGCGGAACGGTTTTGACCAGGAATGGGCTGATTGTTGCTACCTTCGCCTTCGAGGATGCGCTGCGTGCCGACGCCAGGGCTGCCGTCCAGCAATTGAACGACGCTGGAATAGCGGTGGAAATGCTGTCAGGCGATACCGCCCATGCCTGCCAGGATGTTGCGAAAATGCTGGGTGTCGGCGACTTCGTTCCGTGTCTGCTGCCATCCGGCAAGGTTGAACGCATCGAGTCCCTTAGACGCGATGGACATAAGGTCTTGATGGTCGGCGATGGCCTCAATGACACGCCGGCGCTGAGCGCGGCCCATGTCTCGATCGCACCGGCCACCGCCGCCGACATTGGCCGCAATGCAGCCGACTTCGTTTTCCTGCGCGAAAGCCTCATGGCGGTTCCGCTGGCGCTGGACGTTTCGCGCAACGCGGGAAACCTGATCCGCCAGAACATCGCGATCGCCATCGTCTACAATGCTGTCGCCGTGCCGATCGCCATTCTCGGGCACGTCACGCCATTGATAGCGGCGATTGCCATGTCGGCGTCATCGCTGCTTGTCATTGGCAATGCAATGCGTTTGCGGCGTTCCATGCCAGGTTCGCCGGCGAAAGTGGTTCGGACCTCCAGAGGATCCGGCGTCAACGAATTCTCGCGATCCTCATGACGACCCTTGCCTACCTCATCCCGGTCGCCCTCTTCCTTGGCGCGCTAGGCCTGGGCGGGTTCCTGTGGGCGTTGAGAAGCGGCCAGTACGATGATCTCGATGGCGCTGCGGAGCGCATTCTAATCGACCGCGACGACGGCGCGGAGAATGCTCCTCGCTCCAAGTGACTCAGATCAAAGCGCTGCGGGTCGGGATGTCCCATCGTCGGCCGACGTAAGATCAGGAGGGTAAGGATGCTAGCCGAAGCCATCATGACGAAAGCAGTCATCACGACGGATGCGAACGCGACGATCGCCGAAGCGGCCGAGCTCATGCTTTCAAACAAAGTCAGCTGCCTCCCGGTAACCGACAGCGACGGTGCCCTCGTTGGAATTGTAAGCAAAAGCGACTTCTTGCGCCGAGAAGAACTTGGGACCCAGCGTGTGCGTCCGCGCTGGCTGGAGTTTGATCTTGGCCCGGGCACAGTCGCCGAAGACTATGCGCGCTCGAACGGACGGATCATCCATGAGGTGATGACCACAGCCGTCATTTCGGCGTCTCCAGGCGCCTCAATTGCACAGATTGTCAACTTGATGATGCAACACCGCATCAACAATGTGCCGATTGTCGATCGGGACAGGGTCGTCGGCATCATCACGCGAACTGATTTGCTGCCTGTCCTGATCCGCGCCATGCCGAAACAGGGCACCACGCCACCCGATGACGACCTGATCCGCAAGGCCGTACTTGCCGAGCTGCAGGGACAATCGTGGGGCGGCGGTGACTTGATTGATGTAAGGGTCAGCGACGGCGTCGTCGAACTGACCGGGGCGATTGTCGACGAGCGTCAACGGAAAGCCGCGATCGTTGCGGCGGAGAACGTTGCCGGCGTCGGACAAGTCAAGGACAGCCTCTTCCTCCGTACAGATCCGCTCTCGGTGATGGTTTCATAGCTGCGGAAAAAAGCAGGGACGCCAAGCAGCGTCCCTTGGGGTTCTGCTCCCTTCCCACATCACTTAGACATGAGGCTGTCGGCGAGTTCCTCCAGCGTATAGCGCCCGTCATGGTTGGCGAGCACGCTGTCGGCAGCGAAGACGCCCGTCCATCGCCAAGCTCGAAACCGAGCGGGACTTGCTCGACCATTCTTGACGCACAAGATTGCCGCAGTCGAGGCTGTTTGTTGCTCCAATTAACACTCACCAATTTGCGCCAGCGCAAAGAAACGCTGCGTCAGGTCAGTTAGCTTCTGCTCATCCGCAACGGTTGAGATAGGAGATTGATATGATCACGCGACGCGAAGCCCTCTTCGGAGCAGCGATTGGCGCTGCCGCCGTGGCGGCACTGCCCGCACTGTCGGCAACGGTGACGAAAGCAGACATTCGAGGACTTCGCCGCGACAAGGTCAAGCTCGTGGCACCGCCTTTTGTGCATCCGCACGACCAGATCGCCAAAGGCGGTCCGAAGATCGTCGAATTCACCATCACGATCGAGGAGAAACCGATGGTCATCGACGCCGACGGGACGCAGCTCAATGCAATGACTTATAACGGCTCGATCCCGGGCCCGCTGATGGTCGTCCACCAAGACGATTATGTCGAGCTGACGCTCATCAATCCCGACACCAACTCGCTAGCCCACAACATCGATTTTCACGCAGCGACGGGTGCGCTGGGCGGCGGCGCCCTCACCTTGATCAATCCCGGCGAACAGGTGACGCTGCGCTTCAAGGCAACCCGAACGGGAACTTTCGTCTATCACTGTGCTCCCGGCGGACCGATGATCCCGTGGCACGTCGTCTCCGGCATGAATGGCGCCATCATGGTGCTGCCGCGCGACGGGCTCAGGAACGACAAGGGCGAGCCGGTCAAATACGACAAGATCTTCTATATCGGCGAGAGCGACTTCTATATTCCGCGCGATGAGAAGGGCAATTACAAGAGCTATGAATCGGCAGGCGACGGCTACGACGACATCGTCAAGGTCATGCGCGGGCTGATCCCGACGCATGTGGTGTTCAACGGCAGGGCCGGTTCGCTGACCGGCGACAACGCCATGAAGGCGAAGGTCGGCGAGACCGTGTTGATCGTCCATTCGCAGGCCAACCGCGATACGCGGCCACATCTCATCGGTGGACACGGTGACTATGTCTGGGAACAAGGAAAATTCGCCAATCCGCCGGCCAAGGATCTGGAAACCTGGTTCATCCGCGGCGGCTCGGCAGGCTCGGCGCTCTATACGTTCCTGCAGCCCGGTGTCTACGCTTACGTCAACCACAATCTGATCGAAGCTGTGGAACTCGGGGCGACCGCTCACTTCATGGTGGAGGGCGAATGGGATGACGACCTGATGACGCAGGTCGAGGCGCCTAAACCCATCGCCACCAACTGACGGCACTCCAATTTGCCCGGACAGCGTCGCTGTCCGGGCATGGACAAAAGCCATGTCACCTCTCATCGTCAAGGTTGTCTCGGTCGCCATGGCGGCTGCATCGGTTCCGATGGGCTTGTCTGCCATCGGCCGGAACGGACATCGACAGTCCTACCCTGCCGCCACGACAGTTACCCTGGTCCCCGGTTCGATCACATATCCCCTGCCGGGCGAGTTCCTGAGGAATGGGCGCCCGCAAGCAAATCCGCGGCTCAGCCGACAGTTCAATAAACCTATCGAAATCATGACCTATCAGGTCAGCGCGTCAGACTATGCGAGCTGTGTGGCGGCTGGCGGCTGTCAGCCGGCACAGGAGACGCACGCGATCGCGCCCGATGCTCCCGCTACCGGAGTGAGCTATCTCGACGCCAATGCCTACGCCCAATGGTATTCGAAGGCGATAGGCGACGACTGGCGGCTGCCATCCGATGAGGAGTGGGCGTTTGCCGCGGCCGAGCGGTTTGCAGGGGAATTTGAGGGTGTCGAAAACGATACCAACAATCCCGCCAGGCGTTGGCTCACCAGCTACAAGGCCGAGGTGGACCTCAATCGCAAACCGGACCCCTTGCCCAGGAGCCGTGGCTCCTTTGGTGTGAATTCCTTAGGCCTCGCCGACTTTTCCGGCAACGTCTGGGAGTGGACTTCGACCTGCTATGTCCGCACCACGTTGGCTGCGGACGGGACCGATGTCGTGAGTTCGGTCGACAATTGCGGCGTCCACGTCCTTGAAGGGCTTCACAGGGCGTACATGTCGAACTTCGTCGGCGACGGGAAAAGCGGTGGCTGCGCCGTTGGCACACCTCCCGACAATCTTGGATTCAGGCTGGTCCGCGACCATCGAGGATGGGCGAACCGTTTCCTCGGCTACCTCGGCATTGCCTGAAAAAACAGCAGCGTCCGCTCCATCGTGTTTCGCCTGCACTCCCGTCGCCTCACTGTGCCTTTGGCGTCATCAACGCGGTTCCGTAGGTCAGGATGAAGCTTGCGAATGCCGCCACCCATGCGGTGCCGGCCATGTCGATCACCACGCCATAGGGCACAAAGGCGGCCAGGATTCTCAATGATCCCGCCAAAAGGACGGTCACGAAGATGAACGAGGCGCCTTTCCCAGCCTTGAGCTTTTGCCCGGTATGCCCAAGCGTCGCGCGGGTCATCACGGCAAGCGTCATTGAGCCCACCGCGCCAGTCCCGAGCGCGTGAAGTCCTGCCGCCGCCGGCACGGCATCGGGAAAGAAGATCGACGCCGATACCAGGGCAAGACCGATCGGCACGAAGGCGTAGGCAAGATGCAGAACCAGCACCAGCGGATCCCGCAACGTGCGTTCGCCAGCCCAACGCGACAGACGCCATGCCTGGCAGACTGCCGCGACGGCCACGAGCGTTGCCGACACTTCGTGGTCGGGAGCGAGCGTCCAAGCAGCCAGCGCAATGGCTGAGATGGCTATCGAGGCGACGTCAAAACGATCGAACGGCGCAGGCAGCCGCCCAGGATTTTCGCGGACGAGCCAGTTGCGGGTGAAGCTTGGAATGATGCGCCCCCCGATCAGCGAGATGAACATGATCGCCGCAGCCATGCCGAGCCTGCGACTGATGTCAGATGTGCCTTGAAGGTGGGCCTCGATATGGAACGCACCGTTGGCGCACGCCAGGACGGCGAGCGGCAGCAGCACCTTGAGATTGCGCCAGTTCCGCCCTGCGATGATTTCGCGTGCCGCAGCGGCTGCGACAGCAAGCAGAAATGAACCGTCGATCACGGCTGCCGCTACCCAGCCGATATCCGCCGAGACGAAGACAGCGGCACGGCCGGCAAGCCACAGGACCACCAACGCCAGCAGGGGCAGGCCTTGCACGGGCAGCCGGCCGGTCCAGTTCGGGATGGCTGTCAGCAGGAACCCGGTAACGATCGCCGGCAGATAGCCGAACAGCATCTCGTGAATGTGCCAGTCGACGGGAACGAACGCACTGTGGGCATCGAGTTCGCCGGCATACATCGGCAGCCAAAGCAGAATGGAGAGCGCAGCATACAGCGACCCGAGGAGAAAGAAGGGCCTGAACCCGTAGGAAAGAAATGCAGGCCCGGCGTAGGCCTGCAGGCGTGGAATCCCCATGACTGTATCCTCAAATGAACAGGGCCGGATGAACCGCCGCCCTCGGTCCGTCCGGCCCGTGCCCGCCCTTTTTGCGGCAGGCATGCCTGTATCGATTGCTGTCAGTTCGCAGGAACCTGGGTGAACAGGTCGGCGAACACCGTTTTTGCCTTCCCAGGATGCTTGACCGCCTTGGCGGAATCGAGATTGACCGGCTTGCCGACAACGATCAGTGCGACCATCCCCATGCCGTAGTGGGGCGCGCATTTGACGCCGTAGACGCCCTCCTTTGTCACCGTGACGGTAATTTCCTCGCTGGGCTTGCCCTTGAAAGGCTCAGCGCCATCCGGAAGCATGCCCTTGATCGACTCGGCGTCGTGTGTCTTGTCGGTCGGCACGAACTTGACGGTGTCGCCGGGTGCCGCCTGGACGAAGGCCGGCTGGAAAACCATTGCGCCTTTTTCGCCCTTGTTGAGCATTTGCACCACATGCTCTTCAGCGCTTGCGCCGCTTGCGAGCGCCAAGAGGGAGATTGCGGCAGCGAGGATGGTGAGTTTCATCGATTTGTCCTTTGTTTCGTCTTCGCGGCGTTGCGCCGTTCCATGCCATTTAGCTTGATGCGGCCCGAGACAATTTGCGCTGGCGCAAACTCGGGATAAGAAAGGTCTGACCTGAACGCTGGGGCGTGGGGAAATCCGCTTGGTTCTGCTGGATCGATCGCTGATATCGAAGCTGCCGCTCTTCCAGGGACTGACCCCTGACGAGCAGAGCGAGCTTCTCCAAAGCGCGAGATCGTCACGCTATGCCAAGGACTCCGCGATCTTCGAGCAGGAAACCGAGGCCCATTCGTTCTTCGTGTTGATCTCTGGCCACATACGCGTCTTCCGCACCACGCCGGATGGACAGCAGGTCATCGCCAGGTACATCAGCGAAGGCGAGATCTTTGGCGTCGCCGCAGCCCTTGGCCGGACGACCTATCCCGCCAGCGCAATCGCGGCGGTGGACTGCGTGGTACTGGCTTGGCCCAACCCCCTATGGCCTGATCTGTCGAGACGCTTCCCCGTGTTTGGGGCAGCCACCTACAGGACGGTTGGAAGCAGGCTGCAGGAGACGCAGACGCGGGTGGTGGAGATGTCCACGGAACAGGTGGAGCAGCGGGTTGCGCATGCGCTGCTGCGACTGGCTAACCAGACCGGCCGAAAGACCGACAGTGGCATAGAGATCGACTTCCCGATTTCGAGGCAGGACATTGCGGAGATGACGGGAACGACGCTGCACACCGTCAGCCGGCTCCTCAGCAAATGGGAAGAGAACGGAATAATTGTCAGCGGGCGCCAGAGAGTCACGGTCAAAGATGCGCATCGCCTTGTGGTTCTGGCCGAGAACCGGGTAAAAGACTGATCGTCATCGTTCTCCTCGAATGGCCAATTCGAGTTCGACGAGAAAGTCGCCCTCATCGACTTGATGTTCACGGCATGCCTCAGTCACCGTATGGAAAGTGCCTATCGGACAGCCGACGCAGAGCATCTTGTGTCTCAGCACCACAGCGACCGTTGCCGGCCATTTCCTCATGATTTCGTCGACGACCATATCGGGTTTGATCGAACTGCGCTGTTTCATGATGACGTCTCCGCGATTTGCGAAGCCCTCTTCATAAATCCGGCTCGGACTGCCTTCGTTGCGCTTACGCAACTTCACAGCAAATGCGCTGAACCGCTCTCTGAGCAGGACTGTTTTGCGCGAGGAACAAGTGTTCGGTCATCGACAGAGATCAACGCCGGACAAGCGGATCAGATGGCGGTACCAACCGCGGCGCCAATGCCGGCGGTCAGCGCCATGGCCAGCGCTCCCCAGAAGGTGACGCGAACAGTTGCCCTCAACACCTTGGCGCCGCCCGCCTTGGCTCCAATGGCCCCGAGAATCGCCAGGAACAGGAGCGAGGCAACAGACACGGTTGCGGCAAGCCACGCGGCTGGTGAAACGAACACCATTGACAACGGCATGGCCGCGCCAACCGAAAATGCCGCCGCCGAAGCCAGCGCCGCCTGGATTGGTCGCGCCGTCGTCACTTCCGAAATGCCGAGTTCGTCGCGCGCGTGGGCGCCAAGCGCATCCTTCGCCATCAACTGGGTGGCGACCTGCAATGCGAGCGTTTGCTCCACACCACGCTTGACATAGATGTCTGCAAGTTCCTGTCGCTCGAAGTCTGGCTGCGTTGCCAACTCGCCTCGCTCACGGTCGAGGTCGGCTCGCTCGGTATCGGACTGCGAACTGACCGAGACATATTCGCCGGCCGCCATCGACATCGCACCGGCGACCAACCCGGCGACGCCGGCCACCAGAACGTTGGCGGCCGCTGCATTGGCCGCCGCGACGCCCACGATCAAGCTGGCCGTCGACACGATGCCGTCATTGGCGCCAAGCACGGCGGCGCGCAGCCAGCCGATGCGCGATACAAGATGGTTTTCACTGTGCAGGCGGCTCATGACATCACGGCGCGCGCCGTCCGGCGGGTCGCAGCATCCTCACCAGCACATCCGATTTCACATAGAAATGTTGCCACAGCGCCGCTACGGCATGGAGGCCGACGACAATGATGATCACCGGCTTGGCGAGTTCGTGTATCTCACCCATCGCTCGAAAGCTGAAGAACCATGCCAGCGCCCCAGTGATCGGCATCCCGAAAATGAAAAGATACAGCAGGAAATGGGCGGCCGCGGCAATCCGTTTCAGCCAGACGCTTTCTTCGGGCGGCGCCGCCGGTACACCATGCCGCAGACGGACCGCAAACCGCCAGATGGCCAGCACCAGAACGGCCAAACCGACATAGACATGAAGGTTCGCGTTGAAGATGTCGTCAGCTGCCGGCTCGGTGCCGCGCGAGAATGCCCGGTAAGCCGGCTTGATGTCCTCGCCAATTAAAAGCTGAAGGACGATCAGCACTGCGATAGTCCAATGCAGCACTATCTGGGTTCCGGAGTATCCGGTCGGCTCGTTGGCAACAGTCACAGGCAGTACCTCGCTTGAGAGAACCTTCCTACCACGCTGCTTATGCGACAACCTTGATCCAGGACAAGTCAATTTGCCGCCTCCCTTGAGCTTTCACGGGCCCCTCGCAGCTCGACTTCGGCTGACAGCCAGTTGTCAGCTTGGTCGTGGGATATTGCATCCGAAGCGGGCCAGACGGATCGCCGTGCGAGATTCAACGTGGAAACAAAATTCCGATGAAACAGATTGCCTTGTCACTTTTCGTGATCGCCGCCTCTGGCGCTTATGTCTGGGATCAGGCCGGCAAGGAACCGGCGAACGATATGCTTGGCGAAGTGCTGCCGGCCAACGCAGCCGAAGCGCCTTCCGTGCAGCCAACAGAGCCGGCATCCGCTGCTGCTTCGCCGGTGCTTCGGACCTTGCCGGCGCCCTCACCCCAGTTCAGAACAAGGTTCCCGGTCGCCAGGGAAACGACGGCTGGCATAGCAGCGCCCGCCGAACGGTCAAATGATCCAGTCAAGCAGACAGTGGTTCCAGTGGCACCACAACCGTTACCAATGCCGCCGGCGCAGCCAGTGACGCCGGCTGTCACAGATACTGCGTCGTCAGCGCCTTCATTCGCCGTAACGCCCGTCTACATACCAGTCGCGCAGCCGAGGCCGGCATATCCGGAAGCACCAGCACGTGTCGTCCGGGTGGGCATGAAGCTCGCCGCACAGGGCTATGCCGATGGCGTCTACACCGGCCCCACGGCCGATGCCTACTACGGCATCATCCAGATTCAGGCCCTCGTACAAGGCGGGCAGCTTACAGCGCTGAAAGTGCTGAAATATCCATCCGACCGCCGCACCTCCGTCAGCATCAACAGGCAGGCGCTGCCCGTGCTGCGCGACGAAGCGATCAGCGCACAGAGCGCCAATGTCGACATTATTTCGGGAGCGACGCTGACCAGCAGGGCTTTCATCCAGTCGCTTCGCGGCGCGCTGAAGCAAGCGTCGTCGTAGGTCCATGCGCGAAACGCGAATTTTGATGGGCATGCCCATCACGGTCGATGTCGGCGGCGCGTGGAACGGGGAGCTGATCGACACGGCCTTCGGCTATTTCGAGCATATCGACCTGCGCTTCAGCACATACCGGGCCGACAGCGAGATCACAGCCATCAACCGCGGCGACATTCCCGTCGTCGAGTGGAGCGGCGAGATGACCGAAGTGTTTGCTCTCGCACGGCAGACGAAAGACGAGACGGACGGCTACTTCGACATTCGCAAGCCCGACGGTTCGCTCGATCCTTCCGGCATCGTCAAGAGCTGGGCCATCCGCAACGCGGCAGCCATCGTTCAGCGAGCCGGTATCAGCGATTTCTTCATCGAGGCGGGAGGCGACGTCCAGTCCGGCGGCAGGAATGGCTCGGGCCAGGACTGGAGCGTCGGCATCCGCAATCCCTTCAACGGCCACGAGATCGTAAAGATCGTCTATCCCCGTGGCCGCGGTGTCGCGACCTCCGGCACCTATGTCCGCGGTCAACACATCTACAACCCGCATGCAATTGGCAGTCCAATTCAAGACATCGTCAGCCTGACCGTGATCGGCGCCGATGTGCTCGAAGCCGATCGTTTCGCCACCGCTGCCTTCGCCATGGGGCGGGACGGCATTCTCTTCATCGAGCAGACGCCTGGCATGGAGGGCTATGTCATAGACACCAATGGCCGCGCTACGCCGACCACCGGGTTCGGAGCCCTTTGCCTGCCATGATCAAGACCATCGACCGTTTCCTCGATCACCTGACAATGTACAGGCTGGTCCTCTACTATCTGATGGCGCTGGTCGGGGCGGCGTTTGTGCTCGGCTTCGTCAAGCTGGTGCCACATGATCCGATTGCGCTTGCCTTCACGACAGCGCTTGCGCTGGCCGCCTGCTGGATCACCAACAAGGTCTTTGCGCAAGTCTTTGCAGTGCCGGCGAACAACGAGTCCGTCTATATCACCGCACTCATCCTGGCACTCATTCTCGATCCGGTAGCAGTCACTGACATAAAGGGGATTGCGGCGGTGGCATTCGCAGCCGTCTGGGCGATTTCGTCCAAATTCATTCTCACCATCGGCCGAAAGCACCTTTTCAATCCGGCTGCGCTGGGCGTGGCGCTGTCCGCGCTGCTGCTCGACCAACCGGCCACCTGGTGGGTTGGCGGCAACCTGCCGCTGCTTCCGCTTGTTCTCTTCGGCGGCATGCTCATTGTGCGGAAACTGCGCCGGCTTGATCTTGTGTCGACCTTTGTTGTCGTGGCGCTGGCGACCATTTTGGCAACAAGCGATCCGTCGCAGTACGGGACCGCGCTTACGGAGACCCTGGGTTCGTCGCCCATGCTGTTCTTTGCCTTTGTGATGCTGACCGAGCCGCTGACGGCGCCGACGATGCGTTGGCCGCGCATTGCCTTTGCCGCGATCGTCGGCTTTCTGTTTGCTCCCAACATCCATATCGGCTCGTTCTATTTCACGCCGGAACTGGCGCTGCTCGCCGGCAACCTGTTTGCCTATGCGGCCGGCCCGAAGGGACGGTTTGTGCTGACGCTCGAACGCATCGAACAATCGGCTGTCGACAGCTTTGACTTCATCTTCCGTTCGCCGCGTAAGCTCGCCTTTGAGGCCGGCCAGTATCTTGAATGGACGCTTGGCCTCGATCGTGCCGACAATCGCGGTAACCGCCGCTATTTCACGGTGGCCTCGGCGCCTACGGAGGAAACGGTACGCCTCGGCGTAAAGTTCTATCCGCAATCAAGCGCCTTCAAGCGCGAATTGTTGACCATGAAGCCAGGCAGCACGATCCACGCCGCGCAACTGGCCGGAAACTTCACGCTGCCCGCCCGGCGTGAAACCAAGATCGCTTTCCTGGCCGGCGGCATCGGGATCACGCCATTCCGCTCGATGCTGCAATATCTACTTGATCGCAAAGAGCGGCGACCGATCGTCATCCTCTACGGAACCGAGGGACAGCAGGACATCGCCTATCGCGACGTGCTTGGCGCGGCCAGGCAGGAACTTGGTATCAAGACGGTCCACGCTGTGGCGCAAGGGCGCGAGCGCGGGCAGTATCCCGGCCACATCGACGAGCGCCTGATACGGCTGGCCATGCCCGACTACCTCGAGCGCACTTTCTACATTTCCGGCCCGCAGGCGATGGTCAAGGCGCTGCGCCAGAAATTGCTGGCGATGGGTGTTCGCCGCTCGAAGATAAAGGTCGACTATTTCCCGGGCTTTGCCTGAAGCGCGCTCAACTGTGTCGCGGCAAGGAAATGGTCACGACCAGACCAGGATCGGCGTTGGCCATGGCAAGGCGGCCGCCATAAGCTTCGACGATGTCGGAAACAATGGCAAGGCCAAGGCCTCTGCTGCCGCCCTTGCTGTCGAGCTGGACACCACGTGACAGCGCGGACTCGCGATCGGCATCCGGTATACCTGGACCATCATCAGCAACACTGATGGTCACCTCGTCCCAATCGGTGGATGCACCGACACGGACTGACGATTTTGCATAGCGCGCGGCGTTCTCGACCAGATTGCCGAGAATTTCCGACAGGTCGCCTTCGTCGATTGGCGCCATCAGATCTTCCGCGACCCCCATCGTGAAAGAAAGCTGCGTGCCACTTGGCGTTCGTTTGACGACGGCAATGACGCCAGCCGCCACGTCCGACACAAGGCAGGATGCCTTGCCGGAGACGCCGGGCGCGAGGCGTGCACGGGCGAGCTCCCGCTCGACATGGCGCCGGATCGCTCCGGCGCTCTTCTCGATCTCGTCGGCGAGATCCGTCTCGCCTTTTTTTCGCAGGGCACGGATGTCGGCCGACAGAACTTGCAGCGGCGTCTTGAGGCCATGCGCAAGATCGGTGGCGCGTGAACGCGCCCGAGCGAGAGCCTTCTCCTGCGCATCGAGAAGACGGTTGATTTCGTCAGCGAGCGGCTGCACTTCGCTTGGTGCCACCACATCGAGCCGTGCTGTTCGCTGTGCTATCACGCTTCCAACGGCAGCACGTAAGGTTTCCAGCGGTGCAAGGCCGATGGTGATCTGGATGAAAAACGCGGCCATGAGGACTGCCGCGAGCATCAGGAGAGCCGGAGCAAGGTCGCGGACATATTCGCTTACAGACACCTCAACGGTTCGATGATCTTCGGCCATGACAGCGCGAAAGGAACGGCCTCCGGCATCGATGATCGTGCGCTCGACCGCAATACTGAGTTCTCCGCCCGGCCCGGTGAACTCCTCCACCTTTCGCACCCCACCAGTTTCGCTGTGGGCAGGCAGGAGCAGCTTGGCATCCCACAATGATCGCGAACGCTCGAGGCTGCCGGTGACGATGTCCTCCACCTGCCAGTAGTAGCCGGAGAGCGGATTGGCAAACCGCGGGTCGGTTAGCACTGGGGTCACGACAAGGCGGCCATCGCTTGTGAAGGTCGTCGCGCCGATCAGTTCGTTGAGGTCGACTGTCAGTTCGCCCACCACGCGCCGCTCGACGTGCAGTTCGAACAGATAGCGCAAGCCGGCGCCGGCGATGCCGAGCGCGACAAGAATCGAGATCGTTGCCGTGAGCCACAACCTGAAGCGGATCGAGTTATCCATCAGATGGGACCGTCGGGCATCAGATACCCGAAGCCGCGTCGTGTTTCGATGACATCGCTGCCGAGCTTCCGTCGCAACCGAGCTACAATGACCTCGATCGCGTTCGGATCGCGGTCGTTGCCTGAATCGTAGAGATGCTCGGCCAGTTCGGTCGGCGCCACCACCCGCCCTGCGTGATGCATCAGAAACGCCAGGAGCCGGTACTCCAGCGGCGAAAGCGAAACAGGAATGCCACGAAGCGAAATGCGCATCTGGCGCGTGTCCAGAAGCAGCGGGCCGGATCTCAGAACGGGCGTGGCCTGCCCTGCCGAGCGACGCAGGATCGCCCGCAACCGAGCGAGCAGTTCTTCCATTTCAAAGGGCTTGGGAAGATAGTCGTCAGCACCGGAATTGATGCCGTCCACGCGTTCGGTCCACATGCCTCTTGCAGTCAGGATGAGAACCGGAAACCTGCGTTCATTGGTCCGCCAACGCTTCAAGACCGTAAGACCATCGAGCTTGGGCAATCCGAGATCCAGAATGGCGGCGTCATAATTCTCGACATCGCCTGCGAACCAGGCCGCTTCGCCATCCTTTACGATATCGACAGCCATTCCGGACGCCTTGAGGGCGGCCGTGATATCGGCAGCGATACGGGGCTCGTCTTCGGCCAGGAGGATCTTCATCGATCACCCTCCCCATCGCGCATAATGACACCCGCACCGGCGTCTACGTCGACGGTCTTTCGCCGGCCATCGGCACCCACCACCTGAAAACGGTAGACCCATCTGTCGGCCATGCGGATGAGATCGACCGCAACAACATCGCCGGGAGCTTTGGCGCGGACAACGTCCAGTATATTGGCAAGTCCCTTGATTTCGCCGCGTTCGTACAAATCCCGCGCCCGGTCATGGTCGCCGTCATCGTCCTCGTCGGCACGGGCAACGAGAGGCGTGGCCAGGACAAGTCCCGCAAGACACAGCGCCGCTAAACGCTTCCATCGTCTTTTCATCGGCAAGGCATGTTGCACGTTGCAGCTTTCAATTTGCTGTCAGTTATCCTCAGCCCACAGCAAGCAAAGGGTCCATATCAGGGCATCATCGCGTCCAATCATGGCCGCGCCGAGAAGGATACGAGACCATGCGCGATTCCATGCTTGTCCTTGCAGCACTTGCAAGCCTCACGATCTTTGCCCTGCCGGCGGCCGCTGAATCGGACGGAGGATCATGTGAGGCGTCATCGTCTGTTGTCCCATCCGGCCCGATAGATCTGCAGGCCATCCCCATGCAGGACGCCTCCACCCCGAAAGCCATCAAGGGTGGCGACGATGTGTGCGACGACCAGCAAGGCGATGAAGCCGACGATAACGACTAGGTCTCCCCTTCGCTGTGCATGGCCACCAATGTCGTGGGCGAAGGCTCGTTTCAAAGCAGGCAAATTATCCAAAGTTCCTTGCCAATTTCTGGAGAGTTTCGTGATCCCTATTCAACATATCCACCCCATGCTTGTTCATTTTCCTATTGTTCTGATCTATCTGCTCGTGGCTATCGACCTTGTAGCGCTCGTTGGCGGCAGCGTCGTCACCAGAAGATCGAGCGCCGGTACGATCTCTACTTTTGTGGCACTTGCTGCCGGAGTGTTCGCCATCGGGACCTGGTTCTTCGGCGGTCTTGCCCTGGATCATGCCGAAGCGGCCGGTTTCAGCAGCGATGTCGCAGAAATCCATGAAAGCTTGGGGGGTATCACTGCCGTTGCCTTCATGATCTGGGGACTTGTGCGGCTCGCCCTTTGGGTGCGGAACCGTGACATGCGGGTTGTAACGATCGCCATTCCTTTGATTGAAGTTGGCGGAGCGATGCTGGTGACCGCGACGGCCTACTATGGTGGACTGCTGGTCTATGAACTTGGCGTGAATGTAGCCAAGAGCGCGATTGCTGGTTGACGGGAATGCCGACCTTCCTTTGGACCATTTGCCTTGAGAGCAAAATGATCCAGATCAAGGCCCTTCCTGCATGTGTTTTTTAAGAAGTCGGAGAATTGGAAACTCCGGAGAGCGACATGCAAGCCGAAGCCATAATGAGCAAGCCGGTCATCGCAATAGATCCGTCCGCATCGATCGCCGAGGCGGCCGGATTGATGCTCACCAACAAGATCAGCGGCCTTCCCGTCATTCGCAGCGACGGTTCTCTTATGGGGATCGTCAGCGAAGGTGATTTTCTTCGCCGCAGGGAACTGGGCACGCAGCGCAAGCGCCCACGCTGGCTGGAGTTTCTGGTTGGCCCGGGAAGCCTTGCCCAGGAGTATGTCCTCGCCAATGGACGGTTGGTCGAGGAGGTGATGAGCGACAGCGTCCTGACCGCGCCTCCCACCGCGTCGATCGAGCAGATCGTCGAACTGATGATCAAGCACCGCGTCAAACGCATCCCGATCGTCGAGCATGGAATGGTCGTTGGCATGATTGCCCGCTCCGATCTGCTCCGCGCGCTGTTGCGCGTTTCGACAAGCGCGGCGTCAAACGCCGCCAGCGACAACGAGATCCGGCAGAGAATTGTCGCGGAGTTCTCGGCACAGAAATGGGCCAATGCCGATTTGATCGGCGTCGTCGTGGAAAATGGCGCGGTCGAATTGAGTGGCGCCATATTCGACGAACGCCAGCGCCAGGCGGCCATTGTCGCCGCGGAAAACGTCGCCGGCGTCAAGATGGTGAAGGACAATCTCTTCTGCGCCGGGCCGATGTCCGTGCTGCTGGTTTCCTGAACTGGGGAACCGTGCGTCGCGGACGCACCGCGCGATCGGTGTAAACCAGGCTGGCGGCCGAGCCACTGGCTGCGACCGATTAGTGTCGCGCTGAGCGGCGACTTTTACAATCACCAGGCTACTCACCGTTGCTTTCTTGCCAGACGCCCTTGGCCTTGAGTCCGTCGGCCACATCCTTGGGCATATAGCGCTCGTCATGCTTCGCCAGAACGCTGTCTGCGACGAATACGCCATCCGGATTGAAGGAGCCCTCGGTGATGACGCCCTGCTCCTCACGGAACAGATCAGGAAGGATACCGATATAGGTGACCTTGACCGATTTTTGCGTGTCGGTGACCGAGAAGGCGACGGTTGCGCCGTGCCCGCGGGTGATACTACCTTTCTCGACCAAACCGCCCAGCCTGATGCGCTGGCCGGGCTGCACACTGGCAGTGGTCAGCTCGGCTGGCATGTAGAAATAGGAGGCTTTCTGGCCGAGCGCATAAAAGGTCAACCCGGTGGCCGCGCCGAGGAAGGCCAGCCCTCCGATGATCACAGACAGTCGCTTCTGCTTGCGGGTCACGGCAGGTTACTCCGGCGCCGCCACGCCAAACGCAGCGGCGTCGGCGTTAAATCCATTGGTTTTGTCATCATTCACAGCAGTGCTGCAATTGAGCGGTGACGTCCGTCGAGCGGCCGCGTCCTGTGTAGGAGCCGCTATCGCTCGCCAGATACGTGTTGCAACCGGGCAATCAGGTCACGGTTGTGGCAAAAGTCCGGTGGCTCGCTCGCATGCTCGTGTTCATCGAGCCAGGTCATACATTCGTCCTGATGGCCGCAGGCACGGCAGCGGTTCACCGCCCGATTGGTGACTGCCGCATGGTCTGCCACGACCTTCAAATGTCTGTCGACGCCGAGCGTCCGCATCATGCGACCCATCAGAGCCGTTCTGGCGTCGACCGAAATCAGGTAATCGAGAAAGCTCATATTGATCACTCCTGCCTACTCGCCATCATTGCCATGCTGGCGGCCAGCGGCGTTGATCTTGATCAAGAGGCGGCATCCTTCCCAACCTCTGAGCCCTTGGAAAGGGAGCATGCCGCGCTAAACAGAAGCGACGAGCCAGTCTATAAAGGGCCGCTGACCGGCAAGCAGTTTTACCCGGGCCAGATCTAGGTCCAGCCACGCACAGCGATCCACCTCGGGAAATGACTGCATGCGGCCGCTGCGTCGTGGCCATTCCATCTCAAAAATGTTGCTGCGCAACGTCGCGACATCGAAATCGCCTTCAAGCGCGAAAGCAGCAATGAGTTTGCTCTTTCGCTGGCGCAACTCTCCCAGATTGAGCAGGATCCCTTTGGGCTCCCAGCCTGTCTCTTCCTGGAATTCGCGCCGCGCTGCCGCTTCCGGCAGTTCGCCTTCACCGTACTCGCCCTTGGCGATGGACCAGGCGCCAAGATCTCGGCTTTGCCAGAAGGGGCCGCCTGGATGGACAAGCAGCACCTGCAGCCCATGGATCGATCTGCGAAAGGGCAGAATGCCCGCGCTTCTTTTCATCATCGCTTGAAGCCTTCCCTCATGGCCTATGATCTCGGATAGGCCACGTGAGGCTTGAGCTCTCCGTCGATCAGCTGCCCCGCCCTCCTCCGGTGCGACTGGCGGCTCTCTTGCCCGAAGAACCAGCGCTTGGTCGCCTCCGAGGCCAGGACATAGAGCGCAGTGATTGCGACAAGCCCGGCAAGCACGGGCAGCGGCAAAGGCACGAAGCCGAACCAGGCAGCAAACGGCAGATAGGGGATGATGATCGCGACAACCCCGACAGCCAACGTAAGCCAGGCGAGCAATGGGCTCGGACGGCTGGTCCAGAAAGCTCTGTGCGTGCGCACAATGAGCACGATCGCAAGCTCTGTCAGCAACGATTCGACAAACCAGCCCGTCTGGAAGGCAGCCGCCGTGGCGTGCGCGACGAACAGCAGGAACGCGAACGTGGCGAAATCGAACAGCGAACTGACCAGGCCAAAGCTGATCATGAACCGCCGCACGAAACGGATGTCCCAGTGGCGCGGCCGGCGCAGCTGGTCTGGATCCACGTTGTCGCCTGCGATGGCGAGAGAAGGAACGTCGGAAAGGAAATTGTTGAGCAGGATCTGTGTTGCCAGAAGCGGCAGGAAAGGCAGGAAAAGCGAGGCGATAGCCATGCTGATCATATTGCCGAAATTGGCACTGGTGGTGATTGAAATATACTTCATCGTGTTGGCGAATGTCTTGCGGCCATCGTCGACGCCGCGCACCAGCACGCCCAAATCCTGCTTGAGGAGGATGATATCGGCGGCCTCGCGCGCGACATCGACAGCGGTGTCGACCGAGATGCCGATGTCAGCCTCATGGAGGGCGGGCGCATCATTGATGCCGTCGCCAAGGTAACCAACGACATGGCCCCTGCTCCGCAAGGCCTGAACGATGCGCTCCTTCTGGTTGGGATCGATCTCGACGAAAAGATCGGTGTGCTGCACGCCTGCAAAAAGCGCGCTCTTGGTCAATTTCGAAAGCGCCTCGCCGGTCATGATCCTGTCGGCGCGCAGGCCGACCGCCTGCGCAAGATGCGCGGCAACATAACGGTTGTCGCCCGAAATGATCTTTACCGCGATGCCGCGGTGGGCGAGCTCGGCAAGTGTCTCCTTGACGCCTTTCTTCGGCGGGTCGAGAAAAAGCAGGAAGCCCGCGAAGGCGAGCTCGATCTCATCTTTCCTGCTGAACGCTTTCCGGTTCTCAAATCGACGGATCGCCACACCCAGCACGCGGTAACCGTCCGCGCTCCAGCGCCGGAATTTGTCGTCGATCGCCGCACGGTGCGTTGCATCGAGGGGTTCCAGCCCCCTGGCCGTGCAGACGGAGCCGCAGGTCTGGAGAACATTCTGCACGGCGCCTTTGGTGATCAGGAGATCTCCGGCATCCTTGCTCCGCACAACAACGGATAGGCGCTTGCGGATAAAATCGTAAGGAATCTCATCGACCTTCGTGAAGGCAGCAAACGATGCGCCCTCGCCCGGCGCAGCGGCGATCGCTTCGTCCAGCGGGTTCTTCAGTCCGGTCTGCAGGGTCGCGTTGAGACGGGCCCAAAGCAGGATGTCGGCTGACGGATTGGCATCGACATCGAGCCACCCGTCGAGGTGGATGACGCCTTCCGTCAGCGTGCCGGTCTTGTCGGTGCACAGCAGGTCCATGCTGCCCAGATTCTCGATAGCATCGAGACGGCGCACGATGACGCCATTGGCAGCCATCGCGCGAGCCCCTCGAGCCAGCGTCACACTGATGATGGCCGGAAGGAGTTCCGGCGTGAGGCCAACCGCGAGCGCCAGCGAAAACAGCAGCGATTCAATCAGCGGTCGATGCAGCATCAGGTTGGCGAAGAACACCAGGATGACAATCGCCAGCATGATCTCGGTCATCAGATAGCCGAACTGTCTTATCCCCCGGGCAAACCCCGTTTCGGGGATCTTTCGCTCCAGGGCCGCGGCGATCGATGCGAATTCGGTGCGGGCGCCTGTCGCCGCGGCAAGCACAGTCGCGGTACCGCTGCGAACCGATGTGCCCGTGAAGACTGCATTGGTGCGCTGGGAAAGCGAAGCCTCTGGCCCCGACCGCCCCGGTGTCTTCACCGCGGGAAAGGTTTCACCGGTCAGCAGGGCCTCGCTGACATTGAAATCGCGCGCGTCCAGAATGATACCGTCCGCGGGGATGAGGTTTCCTGCTGAAAGCCGGATGACGTCGCCCGGCACGATGTCTTCGGCAGCAATCGAACACTCGACGCCGTCACGCAACACAATGGCCTTGCGCGAAATACGCTGTTTCAGGGCCTCGGTCGCCCGCGACGCGCCATATTCCTGGGTGAAGCTCAGGATGCAGCTTGCCAGCACTATCGCACCGATGATCGCAGCCTCCTGGCCCTCACCGACGAAAGCCGACACGCTGGCTGCGAAAATGAGGATCAGGACAAGCGGGCTGCGGAACTGGCGGGCAAACATGACCATGGCCGACGCGCTCGACTTCGACGCCGGTGTGTTTCGACCGAATTTTGCCAGCCGCGATGCGGCCTCGGAGGCGGCAAGCCCCGATGGCGACGTCTCGAGGCTCCGCAGAAGGTCATCAGTCTCGATCGACCAATAAGCGGCGCCGTCCGGCGGCACGGATTGCTGGTCAGCTTCGCCTGTCATCAATACGACAGGAAGCGGCTGATGCCGCTCTCTTCGATCAGCGTGCGGGTGACGCCGCCAAACGCCCATTCCCGCAAGCGGCTGTGGCCGTAGGCGCCCGAAACGATCAGGTCCGCGTGAATCGAGCGTGCGAAAGTCACCAGCCGGGCGCCATCAGCCTCGCCGGAGATCAACTCGGTTCGCGCCTTGATGCCATGGTGCCCAAGAAAGGCGGCGACATCGTCGAGGCTGTTACGAATGCTCTCGTCACGACTGTTGTCAATTGTGGCGACGACAACCTCGTTCGCCTTGGCCAGAAACGGCAGTGCATCGGCTATCGCCCGCCGTGCCTCCCTGGTGTCCTTCCAGGCAACCAGCACGGTTTTCGCGCGGATATGCTCCATATTGCCGGCAGTGACCAGAACTGGCCGCCCGGTCCCGAGTGCTAGGCTGCCAATGTCGACAGCGCGAAAGACATTGTCTCCATCGCCACCACCGGTGACGATGAGATCGGTCGCGGCCGCTTTTGCACTGAGCAGGCGGGTTGGACTGCAGACCGCTTGCCCCCATTCGCTTGTGACCGAAGCTGGGACAAGCGTCTCGAACACGTCACGTAATTCGGCGAGCCGCTTTTCGATTTCCGTTCGTTGGATCTGCATGACCTCGCCCTCGTAGACCATGCCGTCGCCTGTTGCGACCAGAGGCGGGACGTCAGCGGCCGCCAGGCCGATCAGATGCGCTCCAAATCGTTCGGCAAGTTCGATCCCAACCTGAACAATGGGCGCAGGAGCCTCATCGATGGCGAGGTTTACGATAATTGACTTGTAGGACATTGCGGATGCCTTTCGATGAAACGGTGCAATTGCGTGATGGATCGCATTCGTCAGCGTCCGGTGCCTTGATGCGCGTCAAAGACCCGCCAATTGCGCCTACCAACGGAATCTCTTGCGGAACCGCCGTCGCGATCTGTTTTGCCTGTGCGATGAGAAGTGATAGGTAGCCCCGGTAGCACCGTCTCGAACCCAGGAATTTCAGGTGATCAAAGACGAAGCGCTCAGTTTGTCGCCCGGTGGGACGACACTGAAAGCCCTCTTGTCGCGGATGTTCGATCAGGCTCCGGGCTTCATCGCGCTCATGCGCGAGCCGGGTCACGTTTTCGAACTGACCAATGCCGCCTACCAGCGGTTGATCGGCAACAGGCAGGTGATTGGAAAGTCAGTCCGGGAAGCCTTTGCCGAGTTCGAAGGAGATGAGTTTTTCGGACATCTGGACCAGGTCTACACGACCGGCGAGCCATACAGAGGCCAGGGCGTAAAGGTCGGCCTTCGCAACAAGGCCGACGGGCCGCTCGAAGAGCGCATCCTTGATTTCGTCTATCAGCCCATCAAGTCCGACGATGGCCGTATCACCGCGATCTTCATCGAAGGCACGGATGTCAGCGAACTCTCCTTTGCAAACGCAGCTCTTCGGCTGCGTGAGGACCATTTACGATCGATCCTGGCAACAGTGCCGGATGCAATGGTCGTCATCGATGAGCAAGGCGGGATCCAATCGTTCAGCACAGCCGCCGAAACATTGTTTGGCTATCAGTCAGGTGAGGTCATTGGCCAAAACGTGAAAATGCTGATGCCCCCGCCCTACCGCGACGAGCATGATGCCTATCTGCTTCGCTACCTGACCACCGGAGAGCGCCGGATTATCGGGCTCGGGCGCACCGTCACCGGGATGCGCAAGGATGGTTCGACCTTCCCGATGGAGCTGTCCGTCGGCGAAATGAATCCTGGAACCGGACGCTTCTTTACCGGCTTTTGCCGCGACCTGACTGAACGCCACCGGGCGGAAGCAAGAATCCAGGAGCAGCAGCAGGAGTTGCTTCACATGGCGAGGTTTACCGCACTCGGCGAAATGGCCTCGACGCTTGCTCATGAGATCAACCAGCCGCTTACCGCCATCACCAACTACCTCAAAGGCAGTCGTCGGCTGCTCGAGAAGAGTACGGAAGAAAACGCGCCTATGCTGCGGGATGCCGTGGAAAAGGCAGCTGAGCAGGCCCTACGGGCAGGAGACGTCATCCGTCATCTCAGGGATTTTGTTGCAAGGGGCGAAAGCGAGCGTCAGGTCGAACGATTGCCAGCGCTGATTGAGGAAGCCTCATCGCTGGCCCTGGTCGGTGCGAGGGAGACAAATGTCCTCGTCAGCTACAAGCTTGACCCTGCCGCCGAACTGGTCTTGACCGACCGCATCCAGATTCAGCAGGTTCTGCTCAACCTGATGCGCAACGCGGTGGAGGCCATGCAGGATGCACCGCGCCGCGAATTGAAAGTCACAACCGTTGCTCGGGATGATGGGATGGCAGAGGTAAGCGTGATCGATACCGGCCCAGGTCTCGCGCCGGAGGTCTCGGCTCAACTGTTCCAGCCATTTGTCACCACAAAGAAGCAAGGCATGGGTGTCGGCCTTTCCATTTGCCGCACCATCGTGGAATCGCACGGTGGTCATATATGGGCCGAGGCAATGCCGGCCGGCGGGACCGCTTTCCGCTTCACCTTGCGCATCGTAGATAAGGAAGAGGTCACAAATGGCCGAGAGTGATCTGGTGGTACACGTGGTCGACGACGACGTCGACGTTCGCAAGTCGCTCGGTTTTCTGCTGGCCACGGCAGACTTCGCTGTACGCCTGCACGAATCGGCCACAGCTTTCCTCTCGACGGCGACGGGCAGTCTCGACGGCTGCATTGTTACCGATGTGCGCATGCCGGGCATAGACGGCATCGAGTTCCTGCGCCAGCTCAGAGCAGGCGGGCATAGAATCCCGGTCATCGTCATGACTGGCCACGCCGATGTGGCGCTAGCCGTTCAGGCAATGAAGGAAGGCGCTTCCGATTTCATCGAGAAGCCGTTCGACGATGAAATGCTGATCGAAGCGATTCACTCCGCTCTGGCCAACCGCAATCAGTTCAATGCGGCGCATCCGCAGTCAGCCGATATCCGCGGGCGTCTGTCGACCTTGTCGGAACGCGAGCGGCAGGTCCTCGACGGGCTCGTGTCGGGTCTGCCGAACAAGACGATCGCCTATGACCTAGGAATCAGCCCGCGTACAGTCGAAATCCATCGTGCCAATGTCATGAGCAAGATGGGCGCCGGCAGTCTATCACATCTTGTGCGCATGGCGTTGATCGTGGAATCCAGACCCTAGGGAGAACCTTCTAAAGGATTGCCAGTTCTGGCCTGAACCTTCTCAGACTCCCACTCGCGCCAGTGCGTCGGCCGGATGTCAACACGGGCGCCGGTGGTGGCGTTCTTCCAGCCTTCTCGACTCCTTACGCACGGAAATACCAGTGCATGCGTCCCCTCTTCGTCGAAGACGGCGAGTTCGAGGTCGCGACCATACGGTGCGCTTAGGATTGGGTTCCACATCGTCTTAGCTTTGAGGAAAACAGCGCAGCGCGCTTTGACATGGATCATTTTCGAGGATTGCTGAACTTTTGTCCGCAAGACGGCACCCTGCCTTGATCTTGATCAAAGACGCTTCCGTCGAGCAGTCTATCGTTCCATTTCAAAGGAGAATTGCGATGCAGAACATCAAGGTCGACGAGGCGCTGTGGGCGTCCAGTATGTTGCTCGAGGGCATATACCGGAGCGTCGGTTCATTGCCAGCGGCGACACAATCAAGGCCAGCGAGCGAATAGCCGAGTTCGCGTCGAAGACGCGCTTCACGAGATTGTCGCGCCGGCAGGTGGCCGCGCGACGATTGTCGCCGCAGCAAATGCCGTTATCAAACCCGGCTCGATCCTGGCAACGCTGGAGTTCCAATCCGCGTGAAGCATTCGAGCGCGACAATTGCGCTCATCAACAATAACTCAAGGACGTTAAGACATGCAGATTCAACATGCCGTCGCTTGGCTCGACCATCGCGAAGCCAAGGTGTTTTTCTTCAATCGTGAGTCAGCCGAAAGCGTCAGGCTTGCCACTACGCTGGCGCATCATCAGACTCATAACAAGGCAGGCAGCATCGACGGCAAGCGTGCGCCGGAAAACGAAGCCTTCTACCACGATGTGGTCAACGCCCTGCAGCCGGCCAAGGAATGGCTGATCGTGGGACCAGGATCGGCAAAGGATGAGCTGGCCAGGCATATCCGCGACCACCATGCGCACTTGAAGGACCGCATTCTCGGTGTTGAACCCGCGGATCATCCTACGG
The DNA here is from genome assembly GCF_000502215.1 of Mesorhizobium sp. L103C105A0. Taxonomy (NCBI): domain Bacteria; kingdom Pseudomonadati; phylum Pseudomonadota; class Alphaproteobacteria; order Hyphomicrobiales; family Phyllobacteriaceae; genus Mesorhizobium; species Mesorhizobium sp. L103C105A0. The sequence continues at coordinate 30,758 of NZ_AYXF01000024.1, forward strand.
AGGCCCAGATCGTGGCGCACGCGCGGTCGTTCTTCCGTGCCGCTGACCGGATGTTGCGCTAGCTCCATCTGGAGTTGCTCTGATGGAGACTGCAAGGTCGATTACATGGTACAGAGCGACCTGGATAAACTCCGATCGCGCTGTCGATCTGTCAGGCTCGGTCGGTCGCTGCGCCTATGACCTCGATCACGGTTGCTGCAAGCTGCCGATGTAAGCGATTATCGCCTCGATCTGGTCAGGGCTCGCAACCCACTCGGGCATGTCTGGATGGCCCGTCGAAATTCCCTCGGCGAGGGCTTCCTCGAGATCCGCGATCGGATAGCGCTTCGACAAGGTGCGAAACGCCGGTGCGTCGGGATGGGTGCTTTTATCGGTTTTTCCAATGGAGTGGCAGCGGGCACAATTGAACTCGACCAAAGTATGACCGCGTTCCGTCAGGCTGTTGGCCTGTGCGGGCAGCACGGAACCAACCAACACCACCGCAGGGGCGCAAACCGATCGAAACCACCGCCGCCAGCAACGCCCTTTGCCCATATTGCTGCTCATGGTTGCGCCCTTCGATTTACGCGACTGTCTTCGCCGCAGCGTCCTCGATTGCTGCATGCCGAATTGCGACGGTCGGGGATGGGTTAGCATGATCGGCACTCCATTGTGATTGGTGCAAACAAAAGTGTTCGTCATGCGACGCTAACACTGTTCGTCGCCAAGTCGTTGATCCGGATCAACAGATGCTATCGGGCCTGCCGATATCGTTCCCGCGTTTGACACGCATCAAGGTCGCTGCCCGTTCTTCGTGGCTAGCTCGGTTGAACACAAAGGGGCTACCGCGATGGCTTTCAAAACGATCATGGTTCAACTGGACGTGGACACCATCGCCGCGCCACGCATCTCCATGGCTTGGGATCTTGCTCAACGACATAATGCCGATCTGATCGGATTCTGTGCAGCGGAGCCGCATTTTGTCATGCCAACCGGCACCGATGACCAGGCCGCGACCAAGGCGTTGTGGTGTCAGGTGGAGGAGATAGAGGGCCGCCTCAACTGTTTGAGAGAGGAATTCCTGAGCACGGTCAACGGCAGCAATCGCGCCTCGTGGCGCGGAGAAATAGGACATCCCACTCGCCAGCTCGCACTCAATGCGCGTGCCGCCGACCTGATCCTAACTGGCTCGCCGGCGGTTGACCTGATCGTCGACCATCATCGTATGCTGGATCCGGCAAGTCTCATTCTTGCAGCCGGCCGCCCGATACTTGTGGCGTCGGAAACCTCTGCCCCGATCAGAGCTGAAAGCATCCTGATAGCATGGAACGATACGCGGGAAGCACGCCGCGCTGTCGTGGACGCAATGCCCCTTCTGGTCGAGGCCAGAAATGTTGTGGTCGTATCCGTAAACAGGGGAAACGCCGCGCCTCCGGACGATGTTGCGGACGTCGAGCGCTTCCTGGCACGCCACGGGGTGAAGGCGAGATCGGAAGTTTTGGATGCGCACTTCTCCGAGCCGGCGGACCTGCTCCTCCAGATTGGTAGGGAGAATGCCGCTGATCTGATTGTCCTGGGTGGCTATGGCCACAGCCGTGTCCGTGAAATGACCTTTGGCGGCGTCACGCGTTCAGTGCTGCGCAGCGGATCGTTGCACCGCTTCATCTCGAACTAAGCAATAAGGCGTCTTGGCTCCCTGACGTTGACATGGATCAAGGTTGGCCTTTCCGGCGAACAGCTACATTAACCCTGCCAAGTTGAGCGTAGCCGCTGATTGAGGGCGCAAGACACCGCGGGCAAACGCGGGCGCGCAGAGCGATCATCATGCAGACGACAAGACTTGGTAAGGGGCCGCCGCACTGTCCTTGGGCCACGGATGAAAATCCAGGCGGCGGGCATGGTGTGGCGGCACCAACGGATTGCTCGACAGCAATAGGGATTGCCGACATGAACTATCAGCGGTTCTTCGAGGAAGCGATCGACCAGCTCCACGCCGAGCGGCGCTACCGGGTTTTCGCCGATCTCGAGCGCATTGTCGGCAAGTTTCCGCGCGCCATCTGGCGTTCAAACGGCCGCGCCGAGGAAATCACCGTCTGGTGCTCCAACGACTATCTCGGCATGGGCCAGAACCCCGATGTCATT
>NZ_AYXF01000025.1:0-30512 GCF_000502215.1 Mesorhizobium sp. L103C105A0
CCTATGCCTGCATTTACAAAAGAAGAGTATCGCGCACGGACTGACCGGCTCCGCCAACAGATGGCTGAGCGTGGCATTGACACACTACTTGTCTTACATGAAGGCAATATGAACTACCTGACGGGCTACGAGGGCTTCTCAGACTACGTGCCACAACTCGCTCTTGTGTGCCAGGACGAGGAGGACCCTTGGCTTATATTGCGTGAGATGGACGTTATGTCCGCAGATGCCAGCTCGTACCTGCCGCAATCGCGTATCCTCAGCTATCCGGAGAAATATGTCGCTTCGACCCAGCTCACGGCATGGGAGCCTATTGCTGACTTAGTGCGCGAGAACAGCAAGTCGAGCCGTATTGGCGTCGAATTGTCAGGTAAGATGCTTGGGATAAGGGGCCATGCCGCTTTGAGCAAGGGCTTAGGTATGTCGGAATTCATTGATGCCGATGGGATGGTTTTCGCGCTGAAGGCGATAAAATCACCTGCTGAGCTGACCTACATGGAGCAGGCGGGAAAGATTGTGGATAGGGCTATGGAGATCGGCAGGCTCGCGATTGCTGTTGGCGCCCGAGAATGCGACGTAGGCGCTGCCGTCACCCATGCTCTACACTCGGGCTTGCCGGAATTTGCGGGTTGGACTTCCCGCATGCCCGTCTCCATGCCCGTGGGCTCACCCGCCAACGCGGTGCATCTTACGTGGTCGGACGAGCGGTACAAGATGGGCTGCCAGACCAATTTCGAGATCGCCGCTTTCCGTCGCCGATACGCCTGCGCACTTGCGCGAACGGTATTTTTGGGAGAACCATCCGCCAGGTCGCGGCATGTGCATCGGGCTTGCGTTGACGGTTTTGTCGCTGCCTTCGACGCCATACGGGCTGGAGTGACGAGCAACGATGTGGAGCGGGCCTTCCGGCGCGAATTCGAACCTCGGGGTGTGCGGAAAGAATCCAGGATCGGGTATTCCATCGGCGTCGACTGGGCGGACGGCGGTCCGAGCATCCAGGCGGGGGATGAGACGGTGTTACAGGCCAACATGACCTTTCATCTCATTATCGGAGTGTTTGAAAAGACGGACGGTTACATCTTCAGTGAGACCATCCGTGTGACCGATAACGGCGCGAAATCTTTCAGCAATATGTCGCGCGAGCTATTGGTAAATCATTGACCTTTTGCGAAGCCGACGTAGCGCGATGCGCTGCGCCGGCATGTAGCACGGCCCTCCCACCAAGCGTGCGGCCCTAGGTCGACGAGAGCATCGCGGTCCAGGGAGCCCGGAGTATCCCGAGCAATCAATGGGCGTCCGACTTGGAGGCACAGTGGGCGCAAATGAACTTCGATGGTATCGCGGTCGAGGTACTAAGCCAAGAATGGGCGCGCTCATGGCACGTCGCAGCGTTCAGACACTCGTGGGAAAGTTCGTGAAGGCGCGGGGCAACTTTCGTGCGGTCTACGTCCCGCGATCCGTGGGCACCTCCCTTCATGAGATCACTGGCAATCGCGGCGAAACGCTGCGGCCAGATCGTTTCATCTTTGCCTGTGCTCCTTGGCTGCCGCAGTTATTTCGATGCCGCGACGACGTTGCCGTCACAATGTCTCTTCGTCGCGCGGTCGCTTGGTGCTGCGAGGTTGCAGGGGCACCAATCTCCCCGCTTGTGTCGACGGTGGCAGCTGATGTCGTCACCATGATTTCCGCATTGGATCCCACGGCTTCAAGATTGCTTTCAATGTGCGGGCAGGGATGTTCGCGCTTACCTCGCATAGCGTTCCCCTGTCCTCGTGCGGCCGCTCACCGCATCCGGGGTTGCCAATTTCCAAGCCACAATGGCGGTCTGCTGCTCGACGACATCCAGCTGCGGCAAATAACTGGATGGCGAGAGGTGGCAGTGGCCACCGCTCAAGCCTTGGCCGTTCTTCGGGCGCCTATGGGTCGGTCACGGTCGGGCCGAGTGATCCGTCGTTTTTTCCGATTTGGGAGAGCCGCAGCGAAGGCGTCGATTAGCGGCAACCGCACATCGGATCGACGAAGCTCCAAAACTGCCCTTGCAGAAGAGAAGAAGGAGTTGCGCGGCCGCCGGCGACTAAAGAGCATCGGACGCTCGGATTGAATCAAGAGGGATTAAACGAAGCCGCTGACGCGGCATTTTGGCGGGTCGGTTTGCGGGTGAAGCTTCTGTTTTGAAAGATTGCGGCTGTTGAAGTGCAATCTTGAACCAATAAGATGGCCGAGTTGAACCCGCTTCGCCGGCGCATGATCGAGGATATGACGATCCGTAATCTGTCGCCGGCCACGGAGCGATCCTACGTGCCTGCCGTGGCGAAGTTTTCGCACTAATCTGGCCGTTGGTACATCTGGTGTCGACCGGAACCTCGTGGCCAGCGCTGAACCAGACGGTGTGCGCGCTGCGGTTCTTCTACGGCGTGACGCTGGGCCATGCCGAGAGCGGACCGTCTATGCTCGCTCGCCACGCACGCTGCCGGGGTTTTGAGCGCCGACGAGGTCGTCGCCCTTCCTGGAGGCGGTGCCGAGCCTGAAGACCCGTACGGCCCCTACGACGGCCTACGCAGCAACTTCGCGCCTCGGAGACTGTCGGGCTAAAGATCGGCGACATTGACAGCGGGCGGGGGTGATCCGTGTCGAGCATGGCAAGGGCGGCAAGGACGCACCGTGATGTTGTCGGCGTAGCTGCTGCGTATCCTGCGGGTCTACTGGCGTCTGGCGAAGCCGCAGGGCTGGCTGTTTCCCGGCCGAGGCGCCAATCGGCCCCTCGACGTGCAGGTGTGATTCGGCCTGCCGCTCCGCGCGAGGGGACTGTCAGGAATTCCGTGTGCGGCGGGCGGTTGAACATTACGCCGCCATGGCCCGGATGAAGCGCTCGCCGAAGATGACGGCGAACTGGGCCTTGGCCGTGGTCCACTCACGTGGGGGCATTTTCCACATTTATCGGTTCAATATCAGGTAGAGCAACTTGGTTGCCGCATCGTCGCCGGGGAAGTGGCCCCTGGGCCTGCCCGCCTGAGCTTCGAGTTCAACGCTCTATTGAGTTCCTGATGGGTATGAAGATTCTCGGTGCCGATGTCCGGCTGCGGTTTCCAGGATCGCGGCGCCCGCCGGGCTATGACAATGACGTATTGCTTGAGCGGCTTCTGTTTCGCCGGGTTGGGCGTCCGCCGCAGGATCTGGACGAGCCCGATTGGGCGATGATCTCACGCGAGCTGAAGCGCAAGGCGTGACGCTGACGTTGTTGTGGCAGGAATACCGCGCGGCGACACCCCGATGGTTATGGCTACACTTGGTTTTGTGACCGGTTCGGCGCTTTCCAGCGCCGGGCGAGCGCAACGTTCCGCAACCGCCACGAGGCGGGCGCGGTGATGCAGACCGACTATGCGGGCCACACCGTGCCCATCGTCGATCCCGATACTGGCGTCATCTATCAGGCTCAGATCTTCGTTGCAGTGCTAGGCGCCTCGTCCTTCACCTTCGCCCATGCCAGCTTCAGCCAGAAGCTGCCGGACTGGATCGAGGGCCAGTGCCGGGCACTCACCTTCTTCGGCGGGGTAACGAAGGCGATCGTCTGCGACAATTTGAAGGCGGCGTCGCCAATTGTGGTTCGAGCCGACGCTCAACCAGACCTTCGCCGCCATGGCCGAACATTACGACACGACGATCCTGCCGACCCGAAGCCGCAAGCCGCGCGACAAGGGCAAGGTCGAGGGCGCGGTGCTGATCGTCGAGCGCTGGCTCCTGGCCCGGCTGCGCAACCGGCGCTTCTTCAGTCTCGGCGATCTCAATGTCGCAATCGCGGTGTTGCTGGAGGATCTGAACAACCGCCCCATGCGCCATGTCGGCAAAAGCCGCCGCGAACTGTTCGAGGAGATCGAGCGGTCGGCTCTGGCGCCGCTCCCGGCGCCGTTCGAATATGCGGAGTGGAAATCGGCGAAGGTGCATCCCGACTACCATGTCGAGATCGACAGGACCTTCTACTCGGTGCCGCACGCGTTGATCGGGCGGCGCGTGGATGTGCGGCTCACCCACCGGGTGGTCGAGCCCTTCCATGATCACAAGCGCGTCGCCAGCCATGTCCGCCGCTCGCAGCGCTGCGGCCATGTCACCGTCAACGAGCACATGCCCNTGATCACAAGCGCGTCGCCAGCCATGTCCGCCGCTCGCAGCGCTGCGGCCATGTCACCGTCAACGAGCACATGCCAAGGCGCACCAGAGCTATGCCAACACGGACGGTCGCGCATCATGTGCTCGACCAGGATGGCGGTGTTGGCGCCGATCTCGGCTGCCTGCCGGATCAGGTTCGCCGGCGTCGGCATCCTCTCGCTGGCCCGTCGCTACGAGCGGGATCGGCTCGAGGCAGCCTTCACGCGGTATTGCCGACGCCATTCTCCACAGGATCATCCACAACGCCATCGCGTCACCCTCGAAGGCGCGGCGTCCGGGCGTAAGCGATCGGCTCAGGCAGATCAGATCGACCCAGCGTCACGCCGTAGAAGAACCGCAGCGCGCACACCGTCTGGTTCAACGCGCCCCACGAGACCCTTCGGCCCACCAAGTGGGCCTGATAGGCGCGCACCTCTTCGTATCCCAGATGATCGGGTGATCGTCCAAAAAATCGACCGAACTTCGCCAGTGATGCACGTAGGATCTCTGCGTCTCCGGTGACAAATTGCGGATCGTCAGATCTTCAATCATCCGCTGACGCAGAGGGCTTATCTGGGCCATCTGGGGTTCTCCTGTCTGGAAGGTTGGCTCGACACCAAATCTTCTCAGTCAGGGCTTCCTCAGGCCAGACCCGCGCATCAGCTACCGCGGCAGCGGTTTAGTTCGATCACGAACGCTGCCTCACGGAAATCCCAATTGATTCAATCTGAACGTCCGCTTCGCACAGGCCTGACGGGTCCTGTCGTCGCGCGATGAGATCATCTCAGGCTGCTACGGGAAGGACCGGATTCCGATAATTGTCTTGCTTCGTCAGCATCGCCCAGATTGTCCAGGCCGTCTTGTTAGCCAGCGATCGCCAGCGGCATGCGTGGCTTGCGCGCAAGCATCCGGCCAGCCAGAAACTCTGCGCCGGAGGCGCTCACGCTGCTTTCTCCTCCAACCGCTTCGCAGCTATTTCCAGCACGTGCCAGAGCGAAGCGGCGAACGAACGCGCGCCGAGCACGGAGAAATGGGTTTCACTGCGGCGGATAACGAAACAGGTCATATGCTCAAGGACTGTACGTGTCGCGCGACCCGGACCAAAGTCGGCAAGATCGATATTGATTAGCTTCGCCAGCAATGCCTCGATAGGCTCCGTGCCGGCCACGGACATAATCTCGACAGCCACCCACCCACCAGTCTGCTCGGTCACCGCGCAACCGGTGGCCTGCTCTTTCAAATTCGCAGCAAAGTCCTCTTCATAGCGGCCTTGGGCCTCAATCATCCACTGATCCGGTCCGGTCCAGAAAACAGCCACCTCGTTATCTGCTACCCAGCATCCCGGCCCCGGCAAATTCAAACCGAACGGCTGGGGCTCAACGGTTTCCCTCCGTAGCGCTAGAGAGGCAAGCGCCAGATTCTCGTTCTCACGAATCTCCAAGGTTGCAAACGATGCGGAACGAGGCTTTTCGGCGCCGAGCGCCATGAGCGGTTCCAGGTTAGCCACGCAGACGTACTCCTTCAGCATCAACGAAATGCGCCGATACGACACGCAGGCGTGCACTTTCTCCTTCGACCGGGTTCGAAGCCACGACCACCTCGCCCAGCCGTTCATACCCGTTCTTGAGGAAAGCGAGCCCGATCATAGACCCGACATGGGGCGAATAGCAGGCCGATGTGATCCAGCCCTGATCGCTATCGAGGTCAAATGCTGCCCCCTGGGCGAAGAGATGTGACCCAACAACGATCTTGCCCCCAATATCGACAGGCTGGAGGCCCACCAGCCGGCGCGCATCCGCCACCAGCCCCTCCCGCCGAGACATGATCGCGCCAATTGAGTCTTTCTTCTGCGACATCATTTTGCCGAGCCCGAGCATTTCGGCGGTGGCTTGGCCGTTAAGCTGGGCTCCGCCGACGTGGCCCTTTTCCATTCCTAGGACAGATAGCGCTTCGACTCCGAAAGGCGTCACTCCCAGATCAGCACCCATCTCCATCAGTCGTTTCATCAGGGCATGTCCGTAGCGGCTGGGAACCGCGATCTCGTAGCCAAGTTCTCCCACGAAGGAGACGCGGAAGAGCCGGGCCCGCAGACCGCCGCAAACCGTTAGCTCCGCGCAGGCCATAAAAGGAAACGCCTCGTTCGACATGTCGAACCCGTCGACGATGCGGGCGAGCAGCGCACGCGAACTCGGCCCCGCAACAGCAATCTGCGCCCAGGCCTCGGTCGTGGAGATGAGGTGTACGTCGAAGTCGGGCCAGAGGCATTGCCGGGCGAAATCCATATTGCGGTAGACTAGCCCTGCATTGGCCGTCGTTGTGGTAACCACATAGTGGTCCTCGGCCAGCCGCGCGCACGTACCATCGTCGTAGGCAAAGCCGTCCTCGCGCAGCATCAGCCCATAGCGAACGCGGCCGACTTTCAGCGTGGACATCATGTTGCTGTATAGGTGGTCAAGAAACTTCCCCGCGTCGGTGCCCTGCACGTCGATTTTTCCGAGCGTCGAGACGTCACAGAGGCCCGCTGCGCTACGCACGGCTCGGACTTCGCGATCTACGCTCATGCGCCAGTGCGTTTCCCCCTTACGGCGAAAATAATCGGCTCGCCGCCATGCACTGGACTCATCAAATACCGCACCATGGGCTTCGGCCCAGTGGTGGGTCGGCGTCAAACGGGGCGGGCGGAAGTGCGGCCCTGTATCGCCACCCCCCAGGACCGCCAGCGCCACGGGAGTATAGGGCGGGCGAAAGACCGTAGTTCCGGTTTCCGGGATTGTTTTCCCAGTGAGCTCCGCCATCACGGCGAGCCCGATCACATTGGCGGTCTTGCCCTGATCTGTCGCCATGCCCAACGTCGTGTAGCGTTTCAGATGCTCTACCGAACGCATGTTCTCAACATTCGCGAGCTTGATGTCCTTTACCGTAACGTCGTTCTGGAAATCGACCCATGAGCGTTTCCTGCCCGGCACGTGAAACACGGGCGTAATGGTATATGCGTCCTCCTCCGGGCACGGCAAGCTAGGCGATCTTGCTGCTATCCCGATGTCCTCCAATGCATATTTCGCAGTTTCCGCACCCGAACGCAGCGCAGCCGCGGTCGAAAAGCGCCCCGCAGCAGCGCCCGCCACAAGCAAGCCAGAAGGCCCGTTCTCGCCATGCAGGAACGCCAGCAGTTGCTCATTCCAGGTCGGCTTACCCCGATGGTGTGAAGCCAGATGCACGTTCGGGTTCCAGCCGCCAGCGACCCCAAGGGCGCCGCAATCGATCCATTCGGACCTGCCGTTTGCCTGAACCTCGATCGACGTCAAGCCAAGTCGGCCGCGTGATCCAGTCACCACGCCCCCCGCAATCAAACGGTAGTCACCACTTGCCTTCGCCTCGGAGCGCACGTCAATTACCGCGGCGATCTGGACACCCTTGGCCGCGAGATCGCGGGCGGTACGGTGACCGTCCTCGTTGTTCGTGAAAACAGCGACCTTTTCGGAGGGGCACGCTGCCCAGCGATTTGCGTATGAACGCATTGCGCCAGCCAACATGATGCCAGGACGATCATTGTCCGCGAAGGCGATGGGTCGCTCTATCGCGCCTGCAGCCAGTACAGCGCGTTTCGCCGTAATGCGCCAAAGTGTCTGGCGGACTCGGCCACCAGGTTCCGCGAGATGATCCGAAACCCTTTCCACCGCGCCGTAGATTCCGTGGTCATAGACGCCGAAGACCGTGGTCCGGGTCATCACCCGAAGACGCCGCAGGCACTTGAATTCTGACTCCAGCGCTGAGATCCAGTCGGCGCTTGGGACCTCGCCCAGTGTTTCCGTCTCGCACAAGAGCCGTCCGCCCAGACGGAAATCTTCCTCCACCAGGATTACACGGGCACCCGAGCGCGCCGCCGTCAGCGCCGCCGCAAGTCCCGCCGGCCCCCCACCGATTACCAGCAAATCACAATGCAGGAAGCCCCTGTCATAGGCATCGGGATCGGCCTGCATTGAGATGCTCCCGAGTCCCGCGGCCCTGCGGATGGCGGGCTCATAGACTTTTTCCCAGAAGCTTTTCGGCCACATAAAGGTCTTGTAGTAGAACCCGGCTGTGAAAAGCGGCGACAACAGGTCATTGATAGCCATTGCGTCGAACTCAAGCGAGGGCCAGCGATTCTGGCTTCGGGCGTCCAGTCCCTCGAACAGCTCGACCGTTGTCGCGCGCGTGTTCGGCTCCTGCCGCGCGCCGCTGCGCAGCTCGACCAACGCATTTGGCTCTTCCGAACCGGCGGACAGCACCCCGCGGGGACGATGATATTTGAAGCTGCGCCCCACCAGGCGAACGCCGTTGGCCAGTAGCGCCGAGGCGAGTGTGTCGCCGGGATGGCCCTGGTAGCGTTTATTGTCAAACTTGAAGTTCAGCGTTTGTGAACGGTCGATAAGTCCGCCCGAGAGCCGCGTCATCTTCCGCTCCTCTTCCGCGCAAGAGCAACGTTGCGCGCCAACTCCGCGCCGAGAACCTCGTGGGTTATCGTATTGCGCGTGACCACCAGCCAGGAGCGGTCGCCGTGCTCGTGGAACCACAATTCGCGGTGCGCGCCCGCCGGATTGTCGCGCAAGAATACATAGTCGCAAAAGGCAGTCGCGGCGTCGGGAGTAGATGGGTCTGGACGGTCGATAAGCCGGGCGTCTCCGAGATAGGTAAATTCTCTTGCGTCGCGCAAACCCAGAACTGGATGGGGAATGAGCATTCGTTGACCTCACTGCAGATTTGGCTGCGCACCAGCGCCGCTTTCGTCGATAGCGTATCCTCTTGCGAATCGATCGAATCGGTAAGCGCGCGCGGTCTCATGAGGAGTGTCGGTCGCAAGAAGATGGGCGAAGGCGTGGCCGCTGGCTGGCGTCGCCTTGAAGCCCCCAACGCACCAGCCCCCGTTGAAATAAAGGCCTTCGATGCTCGTGCGGTCGATGATCGGTGAGCCGTCCATCGACATGTCCATAATGCCGCCCCATTGCCGCAGGAGTCGCACCCGCCCTATCATCGGCATCACGGCCATGGCGCCTTCGCAGACATCCTCCACCATCGGCAAGTTCCCCCGCTGCGCATAGGAGTTGTAGCCGTCGATTTCGCCACAAAAGACAAGGCCTCCTTTATCGGATTGACTTATATAGAAGTGTCCCGCGCCGAACATGATTATACCGGGGAGAACGGGCTTCAGACCTTCCGTGACAAATGCCTGCAGAACATGGCTCTCGATCGGAAGTCGCATGCCCGCCATCGCCATGACGCGGCCCGAGGAACCCGCCACAGCCACGCCGACTTTGTTGGTACCGATGTAGCCGCGCGAAGTCTCCACACCATGGATCTTGCCATCGACGATCCGGAAACCTGTCACCTCGCAATTCTGTATTAGGTCCACACCGTGCAGATCGGCGCCACGAGCGTATCCCCATGCGACAGCGTCATGTCGTGCCGTCCCCGCGCGTGGCTGCATAAAGCCGCCATGGATCGGAAAGCGCACGTTGTCGTAGTTTAAGAAAGGAACCATCGCCCTCAGATCCTCCCGGCTCAACAGGCGGGCGTCCGCACCGGCCAGCATCATCGAATTGGCCCGGCGCCGATATGCATCTCGCTCCCAATCTGAGTGAATGAGGTAGATGATGCCGCGCTGGGAAACCATCGAGTTGAAATTCAGTTCCTGCTCCAGCCCCTCCCAGAGCTTCATTGAAAACTCGTAGAAAGGCCCGTTGCCGGGAAGCAGATAGTTCGAACGGATGATTGTCGTGTTCCGGCCAACATTCCCGGATCCCAGCCAACCCTTCTCCAGAACGGCGATACGGGATTGCCTGAAGGTCTTGGCTAAGTAATAAGCCGTCGCGAGGCCATGCCCGCCGCCGCCAACAATGACGTAGTCATAGAATGGCTGCGGATCGGGATTGCGCCACAGAGGCTTCCATCCGGAATGACCTTTGAGCGCTTCAGAAAGAACCCGGAAGCCCGAAAATTTCATACACGGAACCCTCGATAACGCATCAAAATCACAATTCCCTCATTCAAGCGAGCAGCTTGTAGATGTCTGAATGCGGTGTAACATTGCGAAAACATAGCGGGAGACACAAAAAATCTAAGGATCTGGCCGAAAAGCGTCAAAAAATGGCGTCGAATGAAGGATTACGACTCGCGAAGTGCGATCTGATCTGCCCCCGATGAACTGCGGTATTCGGGCACTAGTTTAGCTAGCCCGCTTGATGCACGGGCCGCCATGCACGGCGTCAAAGGTGTCGTCAATGTCGAGCACGATCCGCTTCGGCACCTGGCGGAAGGAAGCGCAATAAAGGTCGACCATCACACGGCCCGTAACGACCAGTTCCCGCAACCCGGGCAGGTTCTCCAGCCGGCACATCGTCGACTGGGAGGCCAGGTCCCGACCCGAAGACAGCGCATCCTGGGCCATCTTGAAGATGGGATCGGAGCGCAGCCGGTTGGCATCGTTGCCATCCTCATAACCGGCGGCAATCATCTTTACGCGGTCCGGGCAGCGCGGATCATCGATGCAGCGCGCCAGACGGTCAGTCACCCGCAGCCGCTTTTCCACCTCGGCACCAGAACCCCACTGTTGGACGACAGCATGCCGCTGTCGAAACGCGCGACGACGGACTTGCCGTGAACAGATGACAAACCGGTCAGCGGCAGCGTAGGATCATTCATGGCGGGTGTGGTCTCCGGGAAATGGCGCGGATCGGGTAAGCAACCAAATCCTATGTTATTTCAACGGCCTGCAGCACATCCGCCAACCCCGATGAATTTTTCAGCTACAACTCCTCGACTGAGTATATGCTGACTCCATTCATTAGGCGTCGGGGTAGCCGTCGTAGGGCCATTGGGTTCGGCATCATCTACAGAATTTGCCATAGCGTTTGGAATAGGTTGGGCAAAACTCGCGCTCAGGTGAAAAGAAACGGTCGCGTATCCGCGATAATTGGAACAACAGCCACCTGTGAATAGGGTAACGTTTCATTGAGCGATCGATTTTGCAACGAGCCTTTTCGAACCGCTATGCCACATCGTGGTTTCGCCTCTAGGGTTTGGTATGATAGATGATCTAGACCGGCGGATACTCGGGGCTCTTCAAAAGAACAATAGGCTGTCGTTCTCCGAGCTTGCGGACCTCGTGGGTTCGTCTGCTGCTTCATGCATGCGCCGTGTCAATAAGCTACGCGCAGACGGGATTATCACCGCTGATATCTCCTTGGTCGACGCCAAGGCGCTCGGGAAGTCGCTGACCGTGATCGTAACAGTGGAACTCGATCGCGAGCGTTTAGACCTCGTTGACAACTTCAAGCGAGCAATGAGGGCGGCAACAGAAGTCACTCAATGCTATATGGTCACGGGCGATGCCGACTTCGTTCTTATTGTTGCGGTGGATGACGTCGAGGCCTTCGACGTTTTTGTAAAGACGAAACTCTACACAAATCCCAATGTCCGAAAGTTCAAGAGCATGATTGCGCTGGACCGCGTGAAGTTTGAGCCACGGGTGCTGGTGTAGCCCGTTTAAGGGTGAACGTTTTCGCCACTCCCATCCCGTTTTTGAAGCGTGCATTGCGGCAAGACTGCCACTTTGATCGCGATCGGCGCATCGAAGTCTGCGATTTAGTTGGGGTGACCGGCTGCCCGCCATGAAAGGGCCTATTGACCCGCTCTGGCGGTGATCGATCGCGCTGACGACATCTGGCACGCGCTCGGCGTGCTAGCGGCCCGAGGTGTGCCAACATTCGACCTGCTGAGACGGAGCCGCTGGACGGTTCCGCGGCGGCAGCTTGGATTGCAAGATTTGGAGACTCAGGAATGACCCTTGCTACATCCGAACCTGCAACGGCTCTCCCAGCCATAGAGCAGCGGCACCGCGATCAACGGCAGTATCCTCATGGCGTAGCCTTCATGGACGATCAGTACCTGCCGATGTCCGAAGCCAAGGTGTCCGTTCTGGACTGGGGATTTCTGCATTCAGATGCCACCTACGATACCGTTCATGTATGGGACGGAAAATTCTTCAGGCTGAACCTGCACCTAGACCGGTTCTTCCGCGGGATGGAAAAGCTCCGCATGAAGCTCGCCTACAACCGCAGTGAGATCGAGAAGATACTGTCGACGTGCGTGGCGCTATCCGGGCACAAGTCGGCCTATGTCGAAATGATCTGCACGCGAGGTGGGTCGCCCACTTTTAGCCGTGACCCGCGCCAGTCCGAGAATAGGTTCATCGCGTTCGCGGTGCCTTTCGGTTCGGTTGCCAACAAGGAGCAACTTGAGCGCGGCCTACATGTCGCCATCAGCAACACCGTCCGGATCCCGCCCAAATCCATCGATCCGACCATCAAGAACTATCATTGGCTCGATCTGGTGAAGGGACTGTTCGATGCGTACGACGGCGGTGCCGAAACTGCTCTGCTCGTCGACTTCAACGACAACGTTGCCGAAGGGCCTGGCTTCAACATTTTCACCGTGAAGGACGGCCACTTGAAGACCCCGGCCTATGGCGTCCTCGCTGGCATTACCCGGCAGACCGTATTTGATCTATGCGGCGAACTGGGCCTATCCGTCAGCGCTGGCGACATTGATCGCAACGAGCTGAAGGGCGCCGATGAGGTTTTCATCACGTCTACAGCGGGCGGGATCATGCCGGTGTCCAAGATTGACGAGACCGTTGTTGGCGACGGTAAGGTTGGCGCTCTGACTCGCCAGCTGACAGACCTGTATTGGGAGAAGCATGCCGATCCGGCATGGTCGACGGCGGTAGATTACAGATAGTACCGCGACACATTGTCGAGCGCTCCTCCCCAGCGGGAGTCTGTGATGCCGTGGGTTTCCCGATGACCGACGCTTTCATTTCTCATCTCTCGAACGAAGTCGCCGGCTGAAGTCCGCCGGCCTTTACAAATCCGAGCGGTTGATCACCTCGACGCAGTCGGCCGAGATCGAGGTCGGCGGCGAGAAGGTGCTGAATTTCTGCGCCAATAGCTATCTCGGCCTCGCCGACATCGCCGAATTGCGCGAGCTGCCAAGCAGGCCCTCGACCGCTATGGCTATGGCATGGCTTTGGTGCGTTTCATCTGCGGCACCCAGGAAGAGCACAAGCAGCTTGAGGCCGCGATTTCATCATTCCTCGGCATGGACGACACCATCCTCTACGGTTCCTGTTTCGACGCCAATGGCGGCTGTTCGAAACGCTGCTCGGCGAGGACGATGCGATCATCTCGGATGCGCTGAACCATGCCTCGATCATCGTCGGTGTCAGGCTGTCGAAGGCAAAACGCTTCCGCTACGCCAACAGTGACATGGCCGATCTCGAGGCGCGGCTCAAGGAGGCGAAGGATTGCCGCTTCCGGCTGATCGCGACCGACGGCGTGTTTTCCATGGACGGTATCATCGCCAACCTGAAGGGCGTTTGCGACCTCGCCGACATTACGAGGTCATGGTCGGCGACAGCCTGCGGTCGGCTTCGTCGGCGCCAATGGCCGCGGTTCGGCCGAACATTGCGGTGTCGAGGGCAGGGGTGGACATCATCAGCGGCACGCTCGGCAAGGCGCTGGGCGGCGCTTCGTGCGGCTACACCTCCGGCAAAAGGCAGGTGGTAGACTGGCTTCGCCAGCGCTCCCGCCCTTACCTGTTCTCCAACACGCTGATGCCAGCGATCGCCGGGGCCTCGATCAAGGTGTACGAGATGATCCGCCATGGCGATGCGATGCGCCAGCGCCTGTATGCCGATGCGGAGCGCTTCCGCACCGAGATGCGCAAGCTCGGCTTCACGCTCGCCGGCGCCGACCATCCGATCATTCCGGTGATGCTCGGCGATGCAGCGCTTGCGCAGGAGAGCGGCGCGCATGCTGAAGCGCGGCATCTATGTCATCGGCTTCTCGTTTCCAGTGGTGCCGAAGGGGCAGGCGCGCATCCGTACCCAGATGTCGGCTGCCCATTCCAGCGTGGACATTGACGTGCGGTTGGCCCCGTTTGCGGAGGTAGCACATGAACTTTCCATCCTATGACTGCGGTCTTTAGTTTCCTGGCATGGCGGCCCTCCGTCCTGCTCGCGGTCGGTGCGACACGTGTAGACGGGATAGTCACCGGCAGGGCCGCTATAGCGCAGGATCATCCGGCGACCGCACTGTCCACAAACGGCGATGCCTTGCAACAGGGCCGCTCCATTGCGCGGCACACCAGAATGGCCGGCCTCATAGCGGTTAATGTTGTTTGCCAATCGTCTCTGGTTCTCCATGAACTCCTCCCAGTCAATGTACCCGGGATCGACGGACTGTGGGCAACCCTCCCAGTCCGCGATGGGGAGCTTAACCGTCTTCGGGCGATAGACATCATGGCGAATTCGCCCGTGACCACCCGGCGTCGACCATAAACATACGCCTCCGCATAGCAGGATTTGGAGAATGCTGAACTGTCGGCCTCGCACCACCTGAAAGCCCGGCCGATCGAAGAACAGGAGCTTCATCCTGTCGCAACCATCACCCTATGGAGCATGAAGCAAAGCTTTGTTTCGCTGCCACGTCTCTTGTGGTAGAGTCCGCCGTTGGGATCGGCGGTTGAACCATGCGTCTCGTTGGACCCCGTTTCTTCCGGTGGAAATCCGTTTCCACAATGCGCCCGCCGCCGTCGGAAGGTCCCTCACCCGCCCTATCCTTCGGCTTGGCGCTCTTTTGGAAGCCCACGCTTGGATCAGGATGCCGTCTGCCGAGAAAGGATCACATTAAAGAAGGCGCTTCACGCGTGGATGGGTCAAAACCGCAACACCGTCAAGCAGCCGGTCCGGTTTCTCGAAACGTCAAATGGTTCCAGGAGATCGTCCACGCCGATTCGACCTCCAAAAGCATCGCCCTTGAGAGCTTCTCCCCCGCGATTGAGCGGTCGCTTTACTAGCGAATACAGCCCCGCGATATTCTCCGACAGTACCTACAGCGCCTCGTTCACGATCCCCGGACCGCGGGGACCGGATGGTTCCGCCGACCTGCGGCACAAGATGAAGGTAGCTCGATAGTTCGCAACTCCATGCTCCGCACGCCGCGGCTTACGCAGCGCAAGCTCGTCGTCTCCAGCGCGCCCTACTATCACGTCAGACCTAGGCGCTAGCTGCGACTGCTGTCGCACGAAAAAGTGTACAACCCACAGGGCGCAACCCGTTTGCCAGGAAATGCATAAAGCCGTTCAAGCTGCCCCTTTTGATGAAATAGCTGTTTCAGTGGCGAGGCATTATGACGCAACATTTCGCTTCTCTCATGTCACAGTCATATCGGTCAACAAACGGCGCGGTTAATTCACGCCACTGACTCAAGAAGGGGAACTGAAGCATGACAGTCTCTCGACGCGACCTCATTAAGGCAAGCGTGGCTGCCGGAGCCGCCTTTTCGATCCCGTCAGTCCTGCGGGCGCAGACAGCGGCCACCGCGGAGCAGACAGTGCGCATGGTGATGGGCTCTTTCCCCCGTTCCTACGATCCGGTCTTTACGACGGATGACGCGACCAATTCCCTTGGCCTCGCAGTTTACGACACGCTGTTTGCGCTCGATTCCAAGTTCATCGCGCAGCCACAAATGGTCCAGAAGTGGGGCATTTCAGATGACAAAAAGACCTATACATTTGAGCTCCGCGATGGTCTCGGCTGGCACGACGGCACCGCTGTCACTGCGGCGGACTGTGTCGCTTCGATCCGTCGCTGGGCCCAGGGCGGGCAAGCCGGCGGGCAGCTCATGATGGAGCGAACCAAAGATATTTCGAAGAAGGATGACAGAACTTTCACTATCGCTCTGAAGGAACCTTTGGGACTTCTGCCCGAAATCCTAGCTTCGTTGCGGCCTCTGTTCATCATGCGCGAAAAGGACGCGGATCGCCCCGCAACCGAGCAGGTGACAGCGAATATCGGATCGGGTCCATTTAAGTTCAATGAAGCTCTCTCCAAGCCTGGCGCAAACATCACGTACGATCGAAATGAATATTATGTCCCGCGCAGGGAGCCGCCCGATGGATTCGCCGGTGGGAAGCTCGTCAATGTTGATCGCGTCGTCTGGGAAAATATTGCCGATCAGCAAACCGCATACGCGGCCCTGCAGGCGGGTGAGATCGACTTTATTCAATTACCATCCACCGATCTTCTTCCGGTCATTGAAAGCGATTCCAACCTCGAACTCGAGATTCTGGACAAGGCAGGCCGGATCTTGCTCTTGCGCATGAACTGTCTTCAGAAACCGTTCGACAAATTGAAGGCCCGCCAAGCGATGCTTCACCTTGTCGATCAGGAGGCATTCTTGCAGGCCTCGATCGGAAACCAGAAATACGTCAGAACTATAAGCTCGCTGTTCGGAAACAATACCCCCTATTCCAACGACGAAAATACTGGTTGGTTCAAAAAGGGCGGTGATCCAGAAAGGGCGAAACAGCTCTTGGAGGTGTCTGGATATGCCGGAGAGAAGATTGTCCTTCTCAGTCCGACCGACTGGGCGGAGGGCAGCAATGCTACGCAGCTATTAGCTGCCGAGTTGCGTAAGATAGGGGCGAATGTCGAACTTGCATCAAGCGACTGGGCCGGCGTTTCCGAGCGCCGGGCAAAGAAGGGGCCTGTCGAGGACGGCGGCTGGAGTCTCTTCATCACGGATGATAGCAACTACACCTCGACGCAGCCGCATACAAATATCGGCCTAGCCGCAAATGGCGAGAAAGGCTGGTACGGATGGCCGACGAGCGACGAGTATGAGGCTCTGCGGGCCAAATGGGTGGTGGTCGAGACGCTCGAAGAGCGCCAGACGTTGGCACGGAAGATGCAAAGGGTCTACTGGGATTTTGTCGGAATGGTTTACCTGGGCGCGTATGTGCAACCAAGCGCCCGCCGAAAGTCACTCACTGGCCTTATCGGAATGCCTGCGTATCTCCCGCTGTGGAATATGAAAAAAGTCACTGGCTGATGGTTGCCTACATTCTTCGCAGATTGCTCTCGACCATCGCCGTCATGGCGATGGTTGGGATGTTCGTTTTCCTGCTTGTCAGGCTGGCACCCGGTGACCCGGCAGCTATGATCGCCGGCAAGTCGGCAAGCGCCGAGGTGATCGCAGGCATCCGCGAACACATGGGACTGAACGATCCGATGCCAGTTCAGTTCATACGTTGGGTGCACGACATGTTACGCGGGGACCTCGGTACCTCGATTTTTGCCGGACGACCGGTTCTCGAACTCATATCGCAGCGGCTTGAACCGACTATTTCGCTATCAATCCTGACGATGATGCTTTCTGTGACAACAGGGGTTTGCTTCGGCATCCTTGCCTCATGGCGAGCTGGCGGCTTGGTCGATCGGATCCTGGCGGCGTTCGCGACACTTGGTTTTTCTGTCCCGGTATTTGTCGTCGGATTCTTCCTAGTTTATTTTTGCGCGATCAATACACATTGGCTGCCAGTCCAAGGTTACAAGCCTGTCCAAAGCGGCGTTGGGCTATGGTTTCTGCACCTGATCCTCCCGACCGTGACGTTGAGCATTCCCTATATTGCTTTCATCGCGCGAATCACGCGGGCAAGTATGCTAGAGGTCATGTCGGAAGATTATATGCGGACGGCCGCAGCCAAGGGCACTTCAACATATTCCATGCTTTTCCACCATGCTCTGAAGAATGCAGCGGCCCCAATTCTCACCGTGATCGGCTTAAGCTTCGCCAGTTTGATTGGCGGGGTCGTCATCACCGAAACGGTCTTCAATATACCTGGTATCGGTCGTTTGGTGGTCGATGCGATCAACAGCCGCGATTACCCTATCATTCAAGGCGTCCTGATACTCGTTTCGGGGCTGTACGTTCTCATCAATCTCGCGGTTGATCTTGCGTACCCCCTTCTCGATCCTCGCATCCGGTACTGATATGACACTCCTGTCTGCACCAGTCGAACCCGTCTCGACAGGCCGCTTACGCCTGTCTGAGTTTCCCCGCCTGGCAAGGCGCCATCCGCTGGTGGTGATTGGCGGCGGCCTCTTGGCGCTATTGATTGTTCTAGCGCTCGCTGCCCCGCTTTACGCCGGCGATCCCTTGAACATAAATCCATTCAAACGGCTCCAGCCGTCTTCCGCCGACATGTGGTTCGGCAACGATAATCTGGGCCGTGACGTGTTTGCACGAACCATGTTCGGCGCGCGGATCTCGCTAGTAGTCGGATTGACTTCGGCGGCGGGCGCTGCTCTGGGCGGCCTTATGATCGGTGTGTTCGCCGGCTACAACCGTGCCTTCGATAGTATCATAATGCGGGTCATGGACGGGCTAATGTCGATACCGACCTTTCTGCTGGCAGTCGCCCTTATTTCTCTGACAGGCCCCGGCGTCGGTATCCTCATCGTTGCTATCACGGTTGTCCAGCTGCCAAGCGTCTCGCGGCTGGTTCGCTCGGTGGTCATGAGTGTTCGGGAGCGTCCTTACGTCGAAGCCGCTCTGTGCGGCGGCGCGCGCCTGCCGAAGGTGCTGTGGCGGCATATCCTGCCGAGCACTATTCCGGCGCTTATGGTGCAAAGCGCTATCGTATGCGCAGATGCGATTATGACCGAAGCCGGACTGAGCTTTTTGGGCGTGGGCGTTCCGCCCGAAATTCCCAGCTGGGGTAACATGATCTCAGGCTCTCGCTTGTATCTCAGTATCGCTCCCCTGACGGTCTTCGCCCCCGGCATCTGCCTTGTTCTTATGGTCCTTGCCGTCAACCTGCTCGGGGATGGCCTGCGCGACCTGTTTGATCCCCGCGCCAAGCGGAGGCGCTAACGTGCAGATGCATCAAACCCCAGCCAATGACCTGCTTCTCGACGTTCGAGACCTTGAGACACACTTTTACGGCGACGAAAGCGTCACCCGTGCCCTGGGCGGCATCAGCTTCCAGGTAAAAAAAGGCGAGACGCTCGGCGTCGTCGGTGAATCCGGATGCGGAAAGAGCGTCACCGCCCTCTCCATACTTCGCCTGCTGCCGAAGATGACCGCCAGGACCGTCGGCGGCGAGATCCGCTTCCACGGACGCGACCTGCTTGAGCTGTCTGATCGGGAGATGCGACAGATCCGCGGGGACCAGATCGCCATGATCTTCCAGGAGCCGGTGGCGAGCTTGAACCCGGTCTATACCGTCGGCCGCCAGATCGCGGAGGCCGTGCGGATCCACACCAAGGCCTCCCGGTCCGTTGCCATGGCGAAGGCCGAAGAGATGCTCCGTCTCGTCTGCATCTCGGACCCCGAGCGCCGCGTCAACAACTATCCTCACGAAATGTCGGGCGGAATGCGCCAGCGCGTCATGATCGCCATGGCCCTAGCGTGTTCCCCGGAACTGTTGATTGCCGACGAGCCGACGACTGCGCTCGATGTCACAATCCAGTCGCAAATCCTGCGGCTGATCCTCGATCTGAAAGAGCGCACGGGAACGGCCGTTATGTTCATCACACATGACCTGGGCGTTGTAGCCGAGACATGCCAGCGCGTGATCGTGATGTACGCTGGTCGGATCGTAGAACAAGCAAACGTCATAGAATTGTTTGCGCGTCCGGCACATCCCTACACCCAGGGCCTGATGCGATCGATGCCTGACCCGCGGCGGGGCCGTCAGCGCCGCCTTCCGGAAATCCCGGGGATCGTGCCAAACCTGCGCGATCCAATTGTCGGCTGCAGCTTTGCGCCTCGCTGCCCGTTCGCGATCGATATTTGCCGCAAAAAAACGCCCATCCTGCGCGATGTCGGGTCGAGCCACGCCGCAGCGTGTTGGCGCGCCGAAGAGGTGATGGGCGCATGAACGGTCCTTTGCTGAAAGTCGAACATCTAACTAAGCATTATCCGCTTGGCTCGGGAATCTTCAAGAAAAGCATTCCGGTGATCCGGGCGGTGGAGGACGTGTCGTTTTCCGTCGAGGCGGGCGAGACGCTTTGCATCGTCGGCGAATCCGGCTGCGGCAAGTCCACTGTCGCGCGGCTCTTGATGCGGCTTGTCGAGCCGACGGCTGGCCGCGTGCTGATCGACGGAACCGACATTGCGGGCCTCAAGAAGCATGCGCTTCACGCGTGGCGCCGTCTGATGCAGATGGTTTTCCAGGATCCTTACTCCTCGCTGAATCCGCGCCTTACTGCCGGGCAAATCATTACGGAGCCTGTCGAGAATTTTGAGCGTCTCAGCCGGAAGCAGCGCAACGCGCTTGCAGCGGACCTTCTCCGAAAAGTCGGAATGTCGCCCGAGATGATGCATAGGCTCCCGTCCGAATTGTCGGGCGGTCAGCGCCAGCGGCTCGGCATTGCACGCGCCCTGTCGCTCAACCCCTCTCTAATCATCGCCGACGAAGCAGTGTCGGCCCTTGACGTATCCGTGCAGGCGCAGATCCTGAATCTGCTTCTGGATCTCCAGCAGCAGATGGGCATCGCCTACGTTTTCATCTCGCATGACCTCGGCGTCGTGGAGCATATCGCGCATCGCGTTGCCGTCATGTATCTGGGGCGGATCGTGGAGCTCGCTCCGTGCGACTCCCTCTTTGCCAAGCCGGTCCACCCCTACACCGAGGCGCTTATCGGGGCCGCCCCGGTGCCGGATCCGACCCGTGTTCGGCTGGAGGCCCCGGTCGAGGGCGAGGTGCCAAGCCCGCTCAACCCGCCGAGCGGGTGCGCGTACCACCCTCGCTGTCCAATCGCGCTAGAACGTTGCCGCATCGACGTGCCGCCTTTGGTGCCGATGCCAGATGGACGGGCAGTGGCCTGTCATGTACGCGCTCCGGCCACACAGGTTTCGACCCAGCCGACTGAGATGTCCTATCTTTCGCTCACTGCGGGACCGCAGCAAACCCTCTCTCCGATAGGAGACCTTCACAACATAGCTGACGTCGACAATCAAAATCGTCCCAAGTAGGGCAGGAAAAAGATGAAGTGGCGTGACCGACCATCCCGAGCGGTTCGCCATGCCTCTCGCGGAGTAAGGACTATGGAAGACGACTCACTCGGCCTTGCTGAAATCGTCCGTCTCGTGAACGCGAAGGCGGCCGACTACTGCGCCTTAAGTGACCGCATCTGGACAATGCCAGAACTAGCTTTCGAGGAGCATCGCTCAGTCGCCGAGCACATCGCGATGCTCGAGCACGAAGGCTTCCGTATTATGAGGAATGTGGGTGGTATCGCTACCGCCTTCGTGGCCGAGTACGGTGGAGGCAGCCCTATCATCGGCATCCTCGGCGAGTACGATGCGCTCCCAGATCTTGCTCAAGTGTCGGGCGCGACTGAGCACAACCCAACGACGAGGGGTGGTCACGGCCATGGCTGCGGGCACAATCTCCTCGGCGCAGGCTCGGCGCTGGCAGCAGTTGCGTTGAA
Organism: Mesorhizobium sp. L103C105A0; assembly: GCF_000502215.1. Taxonomy (NCBI): domain Bacteria; kingdom Pseudomonadati; phylum Pseudomonadota; class Alphaproteobacteria; order Hyphomicrobiales; family Phyllobacteriaceae; genus Mesorhizobium; species Mesorhizobium sp. L103C105A0. The sequence goes on from NZ_AYXF01000025.1 coordinate 21,461, forward strand.
GGACGCGCTGGAAGCTGAAGGCATTGCAGGGACCGTGCGCTATTATGGCTGCCCCGCAGAGGAGGCGGGAGGCGGCAAGGCCTACATGGCTCGCGCCGGCGCTTTTGATGACGTTGATATAGCTTTTTGCTGGCACCCATGGGTACTGAACGAGGTTATGACCAATTCAACAAACGCTGCGATTAGTGCTCGCTTCTCCTTTACGGGTCGCGCAGCGCACGCCGCAGTCGATCCGCACTTAGGTCGCAGTGCGCTTGATGCGGTGGAATTGATGAATGTGGGCGTCAATTACATGCGAGAACATATGCCCTCGAACTCGCGCGTTCACTACGCCATAACCAATACCGGCGGAGAGGCACCGAATACAGTCCAAGCTTACGCTGAGTCATCGTATTCTGTGAGGTCTCCAAACCTGGAACAAGCAGAACGGATATTTGCGCGTGTTGAGAAGATCGCGGACGGCGCTGCTCTGATGACGGAGACATCTGTTAAAATGCAGAGGATTGGCGGCAGTTCCGAAATCCTGCCTAACGATGCGTTGCAAGAGGTTATGTTTGAAAACATGCGCCGGGTTGGCCCGCCTGCCTTCGATGGAGCTGACTACGAGTTCGCCAAGGAGCTTAGGGAGAAAGCACTAACGGATGAGGACGTGCTGGCCGCTGTTGCAGCGCACGATTTCTCACTTAGCAGCAAAATACTGCACGATGACATCTTGCCGTTGGGCGGAGGTCAAGCGGAGATGGGCACAACAGATGTGGGCGACGTTAGCTGGATCGTGCCAACTGCACAATGCTACACCGCTTGTTTCGCCATAGGTACACCGTTCCATACATGGCAACTCGTTACGCAGGGCAACTTGCCCGCAGCGCACAAGGGTATGGTCGTGGCCGCCAAGGCAATGGCCGCTACGGCGGCCGATTGCATTCGCAACCCCGACATCATCGCTCGTGCTAAGGCAGAGTTGAAGCAGCGCACTGGCGGTCGCCCATACCGCTGCCCGATTCCCCTAGACGTCATGCCCAGTGATTTGCGTGCGAAGGTCTAATAGCATTCTCGTGATGTCTCTATCACGCGGCAGCACATGTTGGCACCCTCTCGCTTCCCCCACCTAGTGTTGGCGAAGAGAACAGCGGACCAGATAAAGCGCTCCGCGAAGGTGTCAACCTCAAATATTCAAAAGGATTAAAGCGTGTCGCGATTAATTAGCTTCATATCCGGCAGCCTTGAAGAAGTTTCTGCATTCAACTGGCTCGAACAGGTGGCAGATATGGCCGAGAGCTTGGCAGAGTGCGTCGAAGGTTCTGGCCGCTTTCTTTCGCAGCCGCGCCTTGAGTTTGGAGTAGGCCATCTCGATCGGATTGAGATCGGGTGAGTATGGCGGCAGGAACAGGAGCCAAGCGCCCCTTTGGCGAACCAGTTGTGCGGCGCGCTCGTTCTTGTGGAAGCCGACATTGTCGAGAATGACGATATCGCCGGGCGACAGTTGGGGAGCAAGCTGTGTTTCGATGTAGTGTTCGAAGATGGCGCCATTCATCGGCGCGTTGACGATCCACGGCGCGACAAGACCGTGGCATCGTAGCCCGGCGATGAAGGTCTGCGTCTGCCATTTGCCGAAGGGCGCATGGGTCCTGAAGCGCTCGCCCTTCGGCGCCCAGCCGGTGCGCTTGGTCAGCTTGGTGTTGGTCGACGTCTCATCGATGAAGATCAGCCGCGCCAAAGCCTTGTTGAAGAAGCGCTTTCGCCGCCCAATCATAGTTCACGCGCCTGGCGCACGTTGGCCCGCTGCTGCTCGCTGGCCAGTAGAGTTTTTTTTATGACTGAGCCCAAGGCGATGGAGCAGGCGCCCGACATTGGAGCGGTGCACGCTCACACCACGCATCTCCAGTTCGACGCAAAGCTCATCCAGCGTCAGTTCGCCGGTCTCGGCCAATCGCAAACGCACAAACGCGGCATGCGGCTCAAGCTTGCCGCCGCCCACATGGCCCTGCCGGCGCGCTTCAAGCGAACCGGTCTGCCGCCGCAAGTTGATCAGATTGTTCACAAAGCGAGGCGAAACGCGGAAATGGCGCGCTGCCTCGCGGTGACCATGCCCCACATCGACATACGCAACAACACGCTGACGCAACTCAAGCGGTAGCGGCTTGCCCATCGCGGTCTCCTTTCAACCGCAATGAATCACGAACTCAAACCAAAGGGAATCCTGAATCCCTTAAATCGCGACAGGCTCTAGCGTCGATGACACAAATTGAAAGGTACGACACCGTCGGGTCGGTAGCAACAAACGTTGCGGACGGCTTCACAATGGTTGCTGTTGGTGACCTCATGATGAGGCGCCCGGTAACCAAAAACCAACGCAACAGTATTGGCGATGTTGTGAAAATTCTTTGCAGCGCCGATGTTACATTCGGCAACCTTGAGACGAATATCTTCGACACCCGCTCATTCAAGGGAAGCCCCCAAGCCGAGCACGGTGGGGGCTATACCGTCGGACCGACAGAACTTGGACCGGATCTGAAAGCTATGGGATTTAACGTTCTAGCTGTTGCGAACAATCACACGTTTGATTGGGGGGTGGAAGGCATGCGGGAAACAGGTCGTGTGCTCGACCAGAATGGCATTATTTATGCGGGCGCTGGTGACAGTTTGGCGCAAGCTGGGGCTGCTCGCTATCTTGAGACCGCCCGTGGTCGAGTGGCGTTGGTGTCGTTCGCCGCCACGTTTACGCCTATGTCGCGGGCGTGCGATCCGGCGGGCGAGGCGCCGGGCAGGCCAGGCCTTGCCACCCTTCGGTTGGCGAAAAGCGTCGTAGTCCGACCTGAGATGCTCGAAAGCTTGAAGCGCATACGCAATTCGTTGCCTGACTCAATTCCAGGTCATGAGGATGAAGACCCAGTTCTTCTCGCCGGTGCGACATTCAAGACCGGCGAGAAAGTGGGATATAATTTCAAACCGGACCCCCGCGATCTAAGCGGTATCCTACGAAACGTTCGCCAAGGCAAGCAGTGTGCCGACTTCTTGATCGTCACTAACCACGGTCATGAGCCCGGCGAATGGAGCCAAGAGCCACCTGACTACGAACAGTCGCTAGCGCACAAGTTAATTGATGCTGGTGCTGATGCATATGTTGTGCATGGACCTCACCAACTGCGGGGCATCGAGATTTATAGGGGCCGCCCTATTTTTTATAGCTTGGGCAATTTCATCTTCGACAACCTTCAAATGATTGAGGGGGCGGATTTCTTCGATGAATATAACAAAGACCCACGTGCCGACACTGTTGCTGATATCCTGGTCCAAGCGATGATCGAACAGGGTATTGCAGGTAAGGAGTTCTATGAGAGTATCGTCACCGTCAGCCGGTTTGAGCAAAATCAGCTTGCTGAACTGAGGCTCGTTCCAGTCGAGCTCGGTTACTCGGAAAGGTTAGCTAACCGGGGTGTGCCGCGTCTGGCGACCAAGCCAAAAGCCGAAGTCATTCTGGAGCGTCTACAGAGGCTGTCGAAGCCTTTTGGAACCCATATCGCCATCGAAAATGGCATTGGGATCATCGGCGTGGCCAGCAACTCGCCCGATAGTTCTATTGCATCTGGTGGCCATACTTAATGTTCATCTTAGGGCTTCCATGATCGCCGTATGGTAGGGCAGATCTCTCCCTTAAAGCTGTCTTGATTGGTGTTCCGAGCCCGTATGTCGCAATAGCGTGGCGGTTAAGCCTGTGCTCGAGGATCTCCCCAAGCCTCCCGCGTTAGGCCGACTGTCCGGTCGAAATGGGGGCCAGTTCAGGTTCTGCGTGAGCATGAGGCGGCGGCGAAGGCGGGCGACCTGGCGCGCAAGCATGGGATCTCCGAGGCGACGCTGTATAACTGGAAGGCGAAGTATGGCGGGATGGACGTCTCCGGTGCCAAACGGCTGAAAGCCTTGGAAGACGAGAACGCGAAGCTGAAGAAGCTGCTCGCCGACCAGATGCTCGAAGCGTCGGCACTGCGCGAGCTTCTTTCAAAAAATGTATGGTCCGCCCCGTCCGTGCAAGGGTTCGCGACATCGCCGATGACGATTCCAGTTGCATAAATGTATCCGGCCTCTCGCGAGTGGGCTGCTGTTGCAGCCAGGCCATGATGAGATCCGCGCACGCCGTTCCCAATAAATGGTTCGGGCACGAAGCCCGCTTTTTTGCACAGGGCTTACGGCATGCTGATCCACTGTTTCGTCATCACTATTCCCGAGCCTTGCAATCGAGCCGGAAGCGTCAGGCGAATGCAGGATCCCTGCGTTCGTAGAGCGCTCCCGGCTTGGTCAGAACAACCCAGACAATACGTGCCATCTTGGCGGCGAGTGCGACAACGGCCTTGTTCGGATGCATTCGGCTCTGCAGCCCATCGAGCCAGCTTCCAAGGCGATCCCCGGTTCGATCCAGATGTCTGAAGCAGGATCGCGCGCCATGAACGAGGAGCTTGCGGACGTAGCGGTTCCCGCGCTTGCTGATGCCGAGGAGCTTCTGCTTGCCCCCCGTCGAGTGTTCCCGCGGGACAAGGCCCAGCCATGCAGCCAGATCGCGGGCCTTCTGGAACTGGCGTCCGTTGCCGACGGCCGCAAGAAGGGCGGTGGCGCCCAGTGCTCCGATGCCGGGGATCGTCATGAGCCGGCGGGCAACATCTTCTCGATCTGCAATCGCAGCTATCTCCCTCGTCACGTCCTGAATGCGCTGCTCTAACTGGTGCAGGTCGGCGAACAGATCGGTGAGCAGTTTGCGCATCGCCGGCGATAGGTCGTTCGACGCATCGTTGAGAACCAGCGGCAGGTCGAGCTTGAACAGGCCTGCTCCCTGCCTCAATGCAATGCCGTATTCCAGGCAGAATGCCCGCATCTGATTGATCAGACGCGTTCGCGTGCCGATCATCTGATCGCGAACTCGATGTAGAGCCTGGAGGTCAGCCTGTTCTTCGCTCTTGATGGTGGCGAACCGCATTGTTGGTCTCGTGGCCGCTTCTGCGATGGCCCCGGCATCAATGATGTCGCTCTTGTTCGACTTCACGTAGGGCTTCACGAACTGCGCCGGGATCAAGCGAACTTTGTGCCCCAGCGCATGCAGTTTCCTGGCGATCCCTTGTGATCCTGCGCACGACTCCATCCCGACGATCGCCGGCGCTGCTCGTTCAAAGAACAGCAGCAGCGTATCGCGTCGGAAGCGAGCGCGCTGGACCGGCTCGCCGCCGCTGTCCAAGCCGACGACGTGGAAGATGTTCTTGCCGATATCGACTCCATAGACTGCCGCAGGGCGCGGCGCGTTGCGTGGGGACATTGCAACCTCCTTTGGTGTAACTGCCCAGATGATGCTGCGTGAGGACGGGGCGGACCATCCCATTAATGTATGGTAGGGCCCGCCGCCAAGCGCGAAGCCGTTGCGCATCTCGAGGCCGTCATGGGCCTGTCGGAGCGTCGGGCCTGTTCCTTTGTGGGCGCTGATCGCAAGATGATCCGCTACCAGTCCCGGCGTCCGCCCGAGACGGAGCTGCGTGGTCGGCTGCGTGACCTCGCGAACGAGCGCCGACGCTTCGGCTACCGGCGGCTGTCCATCCTGCTCAGGCGCGAGGGCGAGGCATCTGGGGTCAACCGCATCTATCGGCTCTACCGCGAGGAGGGCCTGACGGTGCGCAAGCGCCGGGCAAGGCGGCGAGCGGTCGGCACGCGGGCGCCGATCCTGGTCGAGGCAAAGCCGAACGCGCGCTGGTCGCTGGATTTCGTCCATGACCAGTTCGCCTGCGGCCGGCGGTTCCGGGTGCTCAACATCGTCGACGACGTGACGCGCGAATGCCTGGCTGATCGCCCACCGCGGCAAGCCCGGCATGATCGTATCCGACCACGGCGCCGAGTTCACCTCGAACGCCATTCTCGCCTGGGCGAAGGATCATCGGGTGGAATGGCACTACATCGCGCCGGGCAAGCCGATGCAGAACGGCTTGTCGAGTCATTCAATGGACGGATGCGCGATGAGCTCCTGAACGAGAGCCTTTTCTTCGGCCTGGATCACGCCGGCAGTGCCGTCGCCGAATGGAGGAGGACTTCAACACCGCCAGGCCACATTCCTCGCTCGGATACCAGACCCCGGCAGCCTATGCCGAGGTCATCACCGCAACCGGCTCCGACGCTGCGCTAATCGAAGGCTCCGCGCCTCCGCCGGTTGCTCAACCCGCGCCACATGGCCGAAGATTACGACACGACGATCCTGCCGACCCGAAGCCGCAAGCCGCGCGACAAGGGCAAGGTCGAGGGCGCGGTGCTGANGATCACAAGCGCGTCGCCAGCCATGTCCGCCGCTCGCAGCGCTGCGGCCATGTCACCGTCAACGAGCACATGCCCAAGGCGCACCAGAGCTATGCCAACACGACGCCGGCGAACCTGATCCGGCAGGCAGCCGGGATCGGCGCCAACACCGCCATCCTGGTCGAGCGCATGGATGCGCGACCGTCCCCATCCCGAGCAGGGATACCGCTCCGCGTTTGGCATCCTCTCGCTGGCCCGTCGCTACGAGCGGGATCGGCTCGAGGCAGCCTGCGCGCGGGCACTGACCATCAATGTGATCACCTACTCCTCCGTCAACGCCATCCTCAAATCCGGCCTCGACCGCGTGCCGCCCGCGGCCGAGCCGGTCAAGCCCACGCTTCAGCTCGCGTGAGATCATCGCCCAATCGGGCTCGTCCAGATCCTGCGGCGGACGGCCAACCCGGCGAAACAGAAGAACCGCTCGACATGATCTTCGCTTGAATCCTGGAGATCGTGCCCGTTGCCGAGATGCCAGTCTCTCAGCTCACGAAATAGGCTTAGCGATCGCCATGTGCTTTGCTGACCGAAGCCTTCATCCGACAATCTGCCCGCATAAACGCGTGCAAACTCGCCATACGGCCGGTGGATCAGCTTCCGATACAGTGTGCTGCGTTGCAGTAGTCACTTGCATTCATGTGTCCTCTCCTTCGCGTCAATTGCGACGGAGAGAGCCTAAGCTATGCCGATTCAGCTACGTTGAGGAAAGTGTTGGTAAAAACTTGCTCACTCGGCATAGTTTGGCGGTCGGCATAAAGCGCCAAGATGAACGATATCGACACGCAGTCCTGGCTCGCCGACGTCCTCGGCCGACTGCCCGCCTATCCGGCCCATCGGATCGATGATTTGCTGCCGTGGAATTGGAGATCTGCAAAACTGCGGATCCAACCAGCGGCGGCCTGATCATGCAGCGCAATAAGGTGCATCACGTCTATACCGTCGACCGTCTCGCCAGGGACCTCGGCGTCAGCGAAGCGCTGATCCAGGAACTGACCCTCGGTCTCGAGCCCGAGGACGGCGTCATCTGGGTCTACGGCGCCAACGATGACGACGGGATCTTGGCCTTCACCGATGAAGGCATCGAGGAGGTCAAGCTCCTCCTCGAACAATATCATCGCGTCTCCCCATCGAAAGCTTGACCCCAGCACCGCGGTCCTCAGGTGCTCATGGCCACCGGATACGCACGTCTGCGGTCACCGAGCTTCACCGGATGCATATACCCGTCCCCTTGAACATTGTAACCCTCCGAAATCACGACGCTCGCAACACAGGCTTCAAATAACTTCACAGTATCTTTGCGAACGAAAATCAATGATAGTGGTACTTTCACGACAAATATCTAAGGCCGGCACGGCGAAGAAAGCTGTGTCGATCTACGCAGGCACCACCGTACAGCAGCCTATCCAGGAGTCGACAGCCAATGAAAAGAAGAGCGCTCGTCCTACTTGAAGGCACAAGGAGCAATGGACCGCTGTTCGTCCAAGCGGCCCAACGTCTTGGTCTTCATCCAATTACCCTTTCGGCTGATCCAGCTCACCACAAGTATCTCGCGGCGGAAGGCAGTGAAGCAATCCGTGTCGATACAGCCAATCTCGATGCGCTGATCCGCGAATGTGCCCGACTGCATTCGACCTACGACATTGCTGGCATTACCAGCGCCCAGGAATCGATCTATGCCACGGTCGGCAAGCTCTGCCGGCATTTCGATTTACCGGGACCGAATCCTACATCGATTGAACGATGCTGCGACAAGTTCACCCAACGCAAGCTCCTAGCTCATGCCGGCATTCCAATGCCTGCTTATCAATTGGCAACGGATGCGACGGACGTAGAAAGGTCTGCTGCGGAGATCGGCCTGCCCGTGATTCTAAAGCCGGCCGTAGACAGTGGCGGCAGCACGGGCGTCAGGTTGTGCCGCAGTCTCGATGAGTTGGCCGAACATACCAACTATCTGCTGGGCGGCAAGCACGTATGGCCGTCGTCGCCAAGGATAATGGTCGAAGAATTTGCAGAAGGCCCCCATTATTGGGCTGACATAATGGGAGATGAGATCATCGGGATTGCCGCCCTTGTCTTCGGCGGCGCACCGCATTTTGTCTATCGTGAGTGCTCCTTTCCGGCCGCGCTGACTGATGAACAGCGCGATCGTATCGCAGATGTTTCGCTGAGCTGTTTGCAAGCTCTCAAGCTTGGCTGGGGGCCATCCAATGTTGAATTCCGATGGACGAAGCGTGGCCCGGTCGTCATCGAAGTCAATCCACGTCTTGCGGGTTCGCCTGGTATTGAACTGGTTCAGCTAGCTTACGGTGTTGATCTCATAACCGAGCATATCAAGCTTGTGATCGGTGACGAATGGAATTTGCGCAGAAGCTATTCAGAAACTGCGGCCGCGCGTTTCCTAGTTCCTGAACGCGATGGCACGCTCGAATGGATAGATGGCGACAGTCAGGCGGCTGCTATACCTGGCGTCGCCAAGGTCAAGTTGTATATTGAACCCAATACGGCGATCGTCAGGAAAGGCGATTGGGAAGACTTGATCGGACATGTCATCGCCAGTTCACCCAACCTTGCTCGGACTGAGGCCATACTTCAGCGGGCCGTCGACTTAATCAAGTGGTCGATTACACCATTTTCCAACCTTGGTGAGAAGGAATAGCCTAGGGACTGTCAGGAATTCTGTGCGCGAGGCCATGATGATGGAAAGGAGAGAATCATCACATGGCTATCGAGAAGG
>NZ_AYXF01000026.1:0-24629 GCF_000502215.1 Mesorhizobium sp. L103C105A0
AGAAGCTGCGCTTCGCCATCCGTGAAGGCGGCCGTACCGTCGGTGCCGGCATCGTCGTCACCATCAAAGAGTAATCGAGCCCGGCATCGCCGGATCGAAACGGATAGGGGCGGCCCTCGGGCCGCCCTTTTTCGTTGGCCAGATGTGCCTGTTTGGGGTCCCAATCTCTGTTGCAAGTCTGTGAGCCTCTACAGTATAGATTGGGTTGAGGGCTTGGTCGGATGGTTCCACAGCACCGTTTGCATAGTCGGCCATGGTTGGCACTGGGGCTGATCTGCCTGGTGTCGATGCTTGCCGTGGGCAGCGCCGCCTTCGCGGCCGAGACAAAAAATTCAGAGCCGGATCCGGATCCGCCGATGCGGTTCGTCGTCGTGCGTAGCGACGCGGCGGGCTGTGAGCCGAGCTGTCCGGAATGGATATCGGCCGAGGGTGCGATATCGGCCAAGTCGCCGGCGCTGCTCAAGGCTGCCCTGAAAACGCTCGGCGGCCGCAAATTGCCGATCGTCATCAACTCTCCGGGCGGCGATGTCGATGCGGCCATCGCCATGGGCCGGATGATACGCAAGAACAAGCTCGACATCGCGGTCGGCAGGACGTGGTTCGTCGGCTGCGAGCCGGGGATGAAAAACTGCAAGGAGAACGACGCCAGAGGCGCGCACTATATCGGCAGCCCCTATGTGCTCGGCAGCTATTGCGCGTCCGCTTGTCCAATGATGCTGGCCGGCGGCACCAGGCGCCTGGTCGGGCCGCTGGCCTATCTCGGCGTCCACCAGATCACGACCACGATCGTGCAGATGAACGTGCAATATCAGGTCCGCTACCGGATCGTGAAAGGCAAGAAGCGGGTCATCAGCAAGAAGGTCGTCAGCCGCAAGAACACCGGCAGCTACAAGACCTACGAGATGAGCAAGGGGGTGGAGCGCAAGCTGTCCGCCTATTTCAAGGAGATGGGTGTCGACCTCAGCATCATCGAGACGATGAAGAGCACGCCGGCCAGCGACATCCAGCAGATCGACCTCAGCGACATGCTGACAATGAAGCTGGTCACCAGCGACGACGCTGCAGATTTGCTGACCAGCGCAAGCCTGTGCAGGCTGAACCTTCCGGCTCCGAATTGCCGGGAGATACCGGAGAACAAGCCAGCCGGCGGCCTGCCGGACGTGGCAAAGGCTGCGCCGCTGCCGGTGAAGCCGGAGAGCGCGCCGCACGATGACGGCATGCGCTTTGTCGTGGTTCGCGGCAGCAACCCGCTCTGCAATCCCGACTGCCCGGAATGGATTGCAGCGCAAGGCGCGATTACGCCCCAGACGCCGCAGAAACTCAGCCAATTGCTCGCCACGCTTGGCAACCGGCGGCTGCCGGTGGTGATCAGCTCGCGAGGCGGAGACCTCTCCGGCGCCCTGGCGGCGGGCCGGATCATCCATGAAAAGAAGCTCGACGTTGCCGTTGCCCGCACCGATTTCGTCGGCTGCGACCCGGCAGAGTGGAATTGCCTGGCCAGGGACGGCGCCTATGCCGGGCTGAGCGTCGATGGCGACGGCGAGTGCGATTCGGCCTGCGCGCTCATGCTGGCCGGTGGCGCCAGGCGGCTTGTCGGTTCCCAGGCGCGGCTCAGCCTCTATCTGATGGGGCAGAAGCAGGCGGTCAAATCCTACCTCGACGAGATGGCGATCAGCCCCGCTTTGTTCCGGGCGCTCCAGGGCAGTTCGGTCGAGCGTCAGCTCGAACCCGACATGATGCTGGAGGTCGGCCTGACGACCGGGCGCCAGTCGGTGGATGCGCTGACGGGGTCCAGCATCTGCAGATCGGCGCCGAAACCTGAGAATTGCCGCGTGGTGCCGTCGTCCAATGGCTGATCGCGCCTATCGTCATGGAAGAGAAGCCTTGCTTCGCCTTCCGTGAAGGCGGCCGCACCGTCGTGCCGGCGTCGTCATCACCATCGAGAAATAGTCGAGCCGGTGTCAGCCGGATGGACCAGGAAAAGGGCGGTCTTTGGGGCTGCCTTTTTGTTTCCGGCGTTGCGCGGCACAAGTATTGCACGATTGTTTCAAAGCTATTGCAAGCACCGTCGCCGCAACTATTATGGATTGCATTGAGGGGTTTGCCGGGCGTGGTTTTGGGACAACGTTCAGACACTGTGGGACGGTGGCGGCGCGGGCTGGTCCGGCTGTCGACGGTGGCCGCGATGGCGATGGCTGCCTTCGCCGCGAAGGCCGAGGATGCCTCCCCCGGGACATGGCAGACAGTACCCCCTCTGCAGGGAGTGCTCTATCCGACCGATCCGACGATATGGACCGACGATCACTCGGAGATGCAGTTTGTCGTCACGCGCAGCAGCGCACCTGGCTGCGAGCCCAATTGTCCGGAGTGGATCTCCGCCGAAGGCGACATCTCAGCCGGCACGCCAGCCTTGCTCAAGCGTACCTTGAAGAAGCTTGGCAGCCGCAAACTGCCCATCATCGTCAATTCCTTTGGCGGCAACGTCAATGCAGCGCTCGAACTTGGCCGGATAATCCGCAAGAACAAGCTCGATATCGCCGTAGGCAAGACCGAGTTTTCCGACTGTTGGCCCGGGACGGATGGTTGTGGTTTTAGTTACGGCAAAGGTTCCGCCTATCTCGGCCGGGCGTCTGATGGCGCCAGCTGCAACTCCGCCTGTCCGCTGATGTTTGCCGGTGGCGTCCGCCGCGTGGCCGGCGGCTGGAACTATCTGGGTGTTCATCAGATCACCACCACCTGGTTCCCCTCCACAACGCACTACCGGACCACATATCGCGTCAAACGGGGCAAAAAATATCGGGTCACCACGCAAACGGTCACTCAAGGTGAAAGCTACAAGACCTATGAGATGAGCAAGGGGTACGCGAGAAAGATCTCGGCCTATCTCCGAGAGATGGGTATCGGGCAGGGCGTGCTGGACTTGATGAAGGCGACGCCGGCGAGCGACATCAGGCAGATCGGCCTCCACGATATGCTGACGATGAAACTGGCGACCAGCACGGACACTCTTGAGCTGTTTACCAGAGCAAGTTTGTGCATGTTCGACCCGCCGGCTCCGAACTGCCGGGAAGTGCCTGGACCGGCAGGCAAGCCGACGCCGCCGGTCGCTGCCACGACGGTCGCAGTCAAGCTCGCGAATGTGGCAGCCAAGCCCGCCGCTGTCACAAAGCCTTTGCCGGACCCCGCAGCGGCTCGTGTGGATATGAGCTTTGTCGTGGTCCGCGGCAGCGACCAGCATTGCACGCCGCAGTGTCCGCAATGGATTTCTGCGCAAGGCGCGATCACGCCTCAGACACCGCAAAAATTGCGCCAATTACTCGACACGCTTGGCAACCGGCGGCTGCCCGTGGTGATCAGCTCACGAGGCGGAGACTTGTTCAGCGCTCTGGCGACCGGACGGATCATCCATGAAAAGAAGCTCGACGTCGCCGTTGGCCGCACCGATATCGGTGACCCGGTCGAGGACGGCATCTATGCCGGGCTGAGCTTCGACGCCGGAGCCGACTGCGATTCGGCCTGCGCGCTCATGCTGGCCGGTGGCGCCAGACGGTTTGTCGGCCCCCAGGCGCGACTCAGCTTCTACCTGATGGGACAGAAGCAATTGGTGAAGACGTATCTGAATGAGATGGCGATCAGCCCCCGTCTGTTCACAGCGCTTCAGGACCGTTTCGCCGAGCGTGAGCTCGACCCTGATATGATGCTGGAGGTCGGGCTGACGACCGGGCCCCAGTCGGTGGATGCGCTGACGGGTCCCGGCATCTGCAAGTCGGTGCCGAAAGCTGAGAACTGCCGCGTGGCGCCGTCGCCCAACGCCCAGGCCGAAGCGCCGGCCAAATTGTAGCGCGGCGGGTTCACACTCGCCATCGAGGCAGGTTGAGCAGGGCGCGATTTCCGCTATCGTCGTGCCGGCGCCGGGCTGGCGGAGGATCGACAATGAGCCAGGACATCCCGACACTCTACGAATGGGCCGGCGGCATCGAAGCCCTCAATCGGCTGACGGAAACCTTTTACGACAAGGTGTCCCGCGACCCGGTGGTCGGCCCGGTGTTCAAACACATGTCCCCGGATCATCCGGCGCATGTCGCGGCCTTCATCGGCGAGGTTTTTGGCGGACCCAAGACCTACAGCGAACAGCATGGCGGCCATCGCGAGATGGTCATGCATCACTTGGGCAAGCATCTGACGGAGGAACAGCGCCGCCGCTGGATCAGCCTGCTTGCCGATGCCGCCGATGCGGTCGGGCTGCCGGACGATCCCGAATTCCGTTCCGCCTTCATGGGCTATGTCGAATGGGGGTCACGGCTTGCCAAGATGAATTCCACCCTCGGCGAGACCTGCGACCCGCAGACCGAACCGATGCCGGCCTGGGGCTGGGGCGTGCCGGGCGGGCCGTACAAGCCGCCGGCCGGGGGCTGAGCGCCGGCATGCGGCTTCAGGCAGGCGAAAAATCGAGATAGGCAGGGACGGGCTGGTCATCACCTATTCGGATTTTGGCAAAGGATCTGAAAGCGCGTCAGACAACTCTTTACAGCGCGCCCGGAAGCTTTTAGGAAGCGCCTGCGCTGAAACGCGCGTACGGGCATAGCTCAGTTGGTAGAGCGGCGGTCTCCAAAACCGCAGGTCGTAGGTTCGAGCCCTGCTGCCCGTGCCATTTTCCTCGTTGGAATCCGGCATTTTAGAAACGCCTTGTTTTGGCTCCTCGTTTGGTTGGGCTGAAGCCGCGTACTCGACGAGCGACGTTCCGAAGGCATGCGCAGAGCGAGAGCGCTGATGCGCAATGCCGAAGTCGGCGTATTTCCACGAACCGATTTCCTTGATTCAACTGCCATTGGCGAGCCAATTGCCATTTGCGTTCACAATTCAGAATAGGCCTATTTTGCTGCCGCCGGCTGCTTTTCAGCGGCTGCGAATTATTGGAAGCGGGATGCTGGCCTGGCTTCTGGAATTTTTTTGAATAGGGCTCTTGAACCGGTTTTCAGCCCTTCCTAATTCGTTTCCCGCCGAGGCCGATTGGCTTGACAAAAGGCGGCGCTGCTGGGCGGCGCCCTTGTACCCATGTTGCTTCAAGGAGGATGTGGCTATGAGAACCTTTGATACTCTCTATCGCAGCACCGTCGGTTTTGACCGTCTTTTCGACATGCTCGACAGCGGCACGCGTCCGGACTGGCCGCCCTATAACATCGAGAAGGTCGACGAGAACGATTACCGTATCTCGATGGCCATCGCAGGCTTCAGCCAGGATGAGGTTGAGCTGACCCAGCATGGACCCGAACTGGTCGTGGTAGGCCAGAAGGCTGATGACCAGAGCGGACGCCAGCTGCTGCACCAGGGCATCGCCTACCGCAGTTTCAGGCAGACGTTCAAGCTTGCCGACCACATGAAGATCAAGGCAGCAAACCTTGAGAACGGTCTCCTGACCATCGACATCGTCCGTGAGATTCCCGAAGAGCTGAAGCCGCGCCGCATCAGCATCGGGGCCGGCGACGCCCAGGTGGGCGGCAAGCAGATCGCCCAGGATACGGAACGCACCCGCAAAGCGGCCTGATCGTATCGATTCAGTTATCCCTGCGGTCCGCCTCCCGGCTTCGGCCGGGAGGCCCAGATTGCGGAGAATGGAGATGGACAACTTCTACGAGACACCGACACTTTCTGCGGCACGCTCGGGCAAAATTGAAACTTCTTTGTGCCTGCTCGACAATCCAGACGACGTCATCAACCATCCACGCCTCAGCCGTGGAGAAAAGCGGGCACTGCTTTCCTCGTGGGCGTCCGATGCCTGCGCGGTGGAAAACCAGCCTGCCTTGCGCCGCCTGGACAACGGCACGGTAATCCCTGTCGACCAGATTCTGAGGGCGTTGAAGGCTCTGGATGAGAAACCCACGCTGGGGAAAGAGACTTCAGGCCGGGTGCTGCCTTGGCGACCCTCCACGCGCCGCAGCGGTCTCAAAGCTTGGCGGCGTCGTGGCCGTTCTTTCGGCCCCGACGATGACGACGACCCGCCCCCGTGCCCGGCAGCGATCGCGCCGCGCCCACGCCCACCATGCGGAATCGGCGCAGTGGCCGGGGTCGAACTCGCCTGTGCCTAACTAACCCTGGGTTGATCCAGCTGCCTCGGCATGGGCAGCTGGATTCCAATCTTGCGTGCGCTTCATTTGGTTTCCAAAACAGCAGGTCGCAGGTTCGTCCGCAACGCCATTTCCTCGAACTTGTAATCGCGTGCCTGATTTCCGGATCCACCTCCTGGAATTGGGGTCCGGCATTGAAAAAGGGCAGGTGGCTTGCCATATTGGGCGAACTGAGGCATAAGGCCTCGATAGCCGGGACGGGACGACTGGATGGTTCCGAGGCGGCGTTTGGTCATAAAGCGGACACTTGCCACTTGCGTGGATCAAGAATCGGTTTTATGTAGACACAACAGACACGCGACGCGTGGAGCTGGGAAGCCGGCTTTACGCGTCCGATTTGCATGGGCGAAATGGCGCTGATTCGGCGTTGACTTGAACCCAGGCGGCACGTCCCGGCCAGCGGGATCATCCAGGAGACCCGGCCAACGGGTCTTGAAGACAGAGCGGCATATGGCTTCGAAAACCACAAATCCTTTCGTCTTTCTCCAGCAGGTCCGCGCGGAAACTGCCAAGGTGACTTGGCCGTCGCGCCGGGAGACGATGATCTCGACGGTGATGGTGCTCGTATTCGCGGTCATCGCGATGATCTTTTTCTTCACCGCCGACGTGGCCATGGGCTACGCGATCGAGCGGTTACTGAGCCTCGGCCATTAAGTCCGGCGATTACGGAGAAGTCTTGAAATGACCGCGCGCTGGTACATCGTCCACGCCTATTCGAACTTCGAAAAGAAGGTCGCCGAGGACATTGAGAACAAGGCCAAGCAGAAGGGCCTGTCCGCCGATATCGAGCAGATCGTGGTGCCGACCGAGAAGGTCGTCGAAATCCGCCGCGGCCGCAAGGTCGATGCCGAGCGCAAGTTCTTTCCGGGCTATGTGCTGCTCAAGGCCAATCTGACCGATGCGGTGTTCTCGCTGGTCAAGAACACGCCGAAGGTCACCGGCTTCCTCGGTGACTCCAAGCCGGTGCCGATCACCGAAGCCGAGGCGCAGCGCATCCTGAACCAGGTTCAGGAAGGCGTCGAGCGGCCGAAGCCCTCGGTCACTTTCGAGATCGGCGAGGCGATCCGCGTTTCGGATGGTCCGTTCGCCTCGTTCAACGGTTTCGTCCAGGAAGTGGACGAGGAGCGGGCGCGGCTCAAGGTGGAAGTTTCGATCTTCGGGCGCGCCGTGCCGGTCGATCTGGAATTCGGACAGGTCGAAAAGGGCTGATCCGAAAACCCTGCGCCGGTTCGCCGGCAAGGGGAGGCGGCGCGGAAAGCGCGCGGCCATGAACGGGTGGGAGGCGAATGCGGCTTTAGCCGGCCGCGCGGACCGCACCACCAGACTGCAACCGCCGGTGTTCCCGATATTGGGGCCGGCATGAGATAAAGGCAGGAAAGAGATGGCTAAGAAAATTGCAGGCCAGCTCAAGCTCCAGGTCAAAGCGGGATCGGCTACGCCGTCTCCGCCGATCGGCCCGGCACTTGGTCAGCGCGGCATCAACATCATGGAATTCTGCAAGGCGTTCAACGCGCAGACCCAGGAAATGGAAAAGGGATCGCCGATCCCGGTCGTCATCACCTATTACCAGGACAAGTCCTTCACCTTCGTCATGAAGACGCCGCCGGTGAGCTACTTCCTGAAAAAGGCGGCGAACTTGACTTCGGGTTCGAAAGAGCCGGGCAAGATCAAGGCCGGCACGATCGGTCGCGACAAGGTGCGCGCCATCGCCGAACAGAAGATGAAGGATCTGAACGCAAACGACGTCGAGGCGGCCATGCGCATGGTCGAGGGCTCCGCCCGCTCGATGGGTCTGGAAGTGGTGGGCTGAGATCATGGCAAAGATTGCAAAGCGTGTATCGAAGTCCCGCGACGGCATCGACCCCAACAAGGCCTATGCCCTTGGTGAGGCGCTGAAGCTGCTCAAGGACCGTTCGACGGTGAAGTTCGACGAGACCATCGAAGTTGCGATGAACCTCGGCGTCGACCCGCGCCATGCCGACCAGATGGTCCGCGGCGTGGTCAACCTGCCGAACGGCACCGGCCGCTCTGTCCGCGTCGCCGTGTTCGCACGTGGCGGCAAGGCCGATGAGGCTCGCGCCGCCGGCGCCGACATCGTCGGTGCCGAGGATCTGGTCGACATCGTCCAGAAGGGCACGATCGACTTCGATCGCTGCATCGCCACGCCGGACATGATGCCGCTGGTCGGCCGTCTGGGCAAGGTGCTGGGCCCGCGCGGCATGATGCCGAACCCGAAGGTCGGCACCGTCACCACCGACGTCGCCGCCGCCGTCAAGGCATCGAAGGGCGGCGCTGTCGAGTTCCGCGTCGAGAAGGCCGGCATCGTTCATGCCGGCGTCGGCAAGGTCTCGTTCGACGTCAAGGCGCTGGAAGAAAACGTCCGCGCCTTCGCCGATGCCGTGACCAAGGCAAAGCCGGCTGGCGCCAAGGGCAACTACGTCAAGAAGGTGTCGGTCACCTCGACGATGGGCCCGGGCCTCAAGCTCGACGTCTCGACGCTCGCAGCGTCTTGATACGAACATCTGGATCGGCTGCCAAGGCGCTGATCCGCAAGTGAATTCCGGGCCTCCGACTTGTCGGCGGCCCGGTACCGGAAGTCGAGAGGCTTCCGGAAATCCTGTCCGAGATTGCAGGCGGCCCAGAAGCCTTAATTGAACTAGGCCTGCATGAGACGGGTGAAAACCGGACAACGGAGCGACAAGCTCCAATGAAAGGTTCGAACCGTGTTTGCCTTTTGTCTGCGCATCTCCGGCTTGCCGTCGATGTGGCGAAAGGGGGCAGGATCCTCGAGCGTCGTTCGGGAGATCTGTAATGGATGGCCCGGCCGGCAAAAAGGCAACCCGACGCCTGTCCCACTAGCGGGGCAGGGGTCAACTGGAGATAGGCAGTGGACAGAGCGGAAAAACGCGAACTCGTCACGGGCCTGAATGGTGCTTTTGCAGGCGCTGGTTCAGTCGTCGTGGCCCACTACGCCGGTATCACCGTCGCGCAAATGAACGACCTTCGGTCGAAAATGCGCGCTGCCGGTGGCACCGTCAAAGTCGCGAAGAACCGTCTCGCCAAAATCGCTCTTCAGGGCACGGACTCCGCATCGATCATCGACCTGTTCAAGGGACAGACGCTGATCGCTTATTCGGAGGATCCGATTGCGGCGCCGAAGGTCGCGTCCGATTTCGCCAAGGGAAATGACAAGTTGGTCATTCTCGGCGGCGCAATGGGCACCACCTCGCTCAACGCCGACGGTGTGAAGGCACTCGCCACACTTCCGTCGCTCGATGAGTTGCGCGCCAGGCTGGTTGGCATGATCGCCACGCCGGCAACCCGGATCGCCCAGATCGTCAATGCGCCAGCGGCTTCGGTCGCGCGCGTCATCGGCGCTTACGCCCGGAAGGACGAGGCGGCATGAGGCCGTTCCTCGCTATCACAAACACACGTTCGAACCTGATGAAGGAATACAACAATGGCTGATCTGGCAAAGATCGTAGACGACCTTTCGAAGCTGACCGTCCTCGAGGCGGCCGAGTTGTCGAAGCTTCTGGAAGAAAAGTGGGGCGTTTCGGCTGCTGCTCCGGTGGCGGTTGCCGCTGCCGGCGGCGCTGCCGCTGCTGCTGCTCCGGCTGAGGAAAAGACGGAATTCGACGTCGTCCTCACCGAGGCAGGCGCTCAGAAGATCAACGTCATCAAGGAAGTCCGCGCCATCACCGGCCTGGGCCTCAAGGAAGCCAAGGATCTGGTCGAAGCAGCTCCGAAGCCGGTCAAGGAAGCCGTTTCCAAGGCTGACGCTGAGAAGTTCAAGGCCCAGCTGGAAGCAGCCGGCGCCAAGGTCGACCTGAAGTAAGCGTAAAAGCGGCGGGCGGCCTCGCGCCGCCCGCCACTCCCTTCACCNAAGTAAGCGTAAAAGCGGCGGGCGGCCTCGCGCCGTCCGCCACTCCCTTCACCAGAGGGGAGGATGCGTAGCGCGAGATGTACGAGAACCTCTTTCCTGAGGGCCGAAACCGGCCTTCAGGAAACGGGTTTTCTCCCGTTTTAGCCGTCGCCGCCAGGCGGCGGGAAACAGATCAGGGGCCGCCGCCGAGGTGGCCGCGCATGCAAGGTGAGCCGCGGCGAGGCTCGCCCCGAGTTTATAGCTAAGGAGCGACGATGGCCCAGACCCAGACTTTCAATGGCCGCAGACGCGTACGCAAATTCTTCGGAAAGATTCCGGAAGTTGCGGAGATGCCGAACCTGATCGAGGTTCAAAAAGCATCCTATGACCAGTTCCTGATGGTGGCGGAGCCCAAGGGTGGGCGTCCGGACGAGGGACTGCAGGCCGTTTTCAAGTCGGTTTTCCCGATCTCCGATTTCTCCGGCTCCTCGATGCTGGAGTTCGTGAAGTACGAGTTCGAAGGACCGAAATTCGACGTTGACGAATGCCGTCAGCGCGACCTGACCTATGCCGCGCCACTCAAGGTGACGCTGCGCCTCATCGTGTTCGATATCGACGAGGATACCGGCGCAAAGTCGATCAAGGACATCAAGGAGCAGGACGTCTATATGGGCGACATGCCGCTCATGACGCTCAACGGCACCTTCATCGTCAATGGCACGGAGCGCGTCATCGTCTCGCAGATGCACCGTTCGCCGGGCGTCTTCTTCGACCATGACAAGGGCAAGTCGCACTCCTCGGGCAAGCTTTTGTTTGCGGCGCGCGTCATTCCCTATCGCGGTTCGTGGCTCGACATCGAGTTCGATTCCAAGGACGTCGTGCATGCCCGCATCGACCGCCGCCGCAAGATTCCGGTGACGTCGCTCTTGATGGCGCTCGGCATGGACGGCGAAGAGATCCTGTCGACCTTCTACAACAAGATCACCTACAAGCGCGCCGGCGACCACTGGCGCATCCCGTTCAACGTCGAGCGTTTCCGCGGCCTCAAGGCCGTTGGCGACCTCGTCGATGCCGACACAGGCGAAGTTGTCGTCGAGGCCGGCAAGAAGATCACCGCCCGCCAGGCAAGGGCGCTTGGCGAAAAGGGTCTGAAGGCGATCAAGGCGACCGACGAGGATCTGCTCGGCAATTACCTGGCCGAGGACATCGTCAACTACGGCACCGGCGAGATTTTCCTCGAAGCCGGCGACGAGATCGATGAAAAGACGCTGAAGGTGCTGCTCGGCACGGGCGAAAGCGAGATCAAGGTTCTCGACATCGACCACGTCAATGTCGGCGCCTACATCCGCAATACGCTCAACGTCGACAAGAACGAGAGCCGCCAGGACGCACTGTTCGACATCTACCGTGTCATGCGCCCGGGCGAGCCGCCGACGCTTGAAACCGCCGAAGCCATGTTCAACTCGCTGTTCTTCGACTCGGAGCGCTACGACCTGTCGGCCGTCGGCCGCGTCAAGATGAACATGCGCCTCGAGCTCAAGGCTGAGGATACCGTGCGCGTGCTGCGCAAGGACGACATCCTGGCCGTGGTCAAGACGCTGGTCGAGCTGCGCGACGGCAAGGGCGAGATCGACGACATCGACAATCTCGGCAACCGCCGCGTGCGTTCTGTCGGCGAGCTGATGGAGAACCAATACCGCGTCGGCCTGCTGCGCATGGAGCGCGCGATCAAGGAACGTATGTCCTCGATCGAGATCGACACGGTGATGCCGCAGGACCTGATCAACGCCAAGCCGGCGGCTGCCGCCGTACGCGAGTTCTTCGGTTCCTCGCAGCTGTCGCAGTTCATGGATCAGACCAACCCGCTGTCGGAGATCACCCACAAGCGCCGCCTGTCGGCACTTGGACCGGGCGGTCTAACCCGCGAGCGCGCCGGCTTCGAAGTGCGGGACGTGCACCCGACGCATTACGGCCGCATCTGCCCGATCGAGACGCCGGAAGGCCCGAACATCGGTCTGATCAACTCGCTGGCGACCTTCGCGCGCGTCAACAAGTACGGCTTCATCGAAAGCCCGTACCGCAAGATCGTCAACGGCAAGCTGACCAATGAGGTCGTCTATCTCTCCGCTATGGAAGAGTCCAAGCACCACGTCGCGCAGGCCAATGCCGAGCTCGACAAGAATGGTGGTTTCGTCGACGAATTCGTCATTTGCCGCAGCGCCGGCGAAGTGATGATGGCGCCGCGCGAAAACGTCGATCTGATGGACGTGTCGCCCAAGCAGATGGTGTCCGTGGCCGCGGCGCTGATCCCGTTCCTCGAGAACGACGACGCCAACCGCGCGCTGATGGGCTCCAACATGCAGCGTCAGGCCGTGCCGCTGGTGCGCGCCGAAGCGCCGTTCGTAGGCACCGGTATGGAGCCGATCGTTGCCCGTGACTCGGGCGCCGCCATCGGCGCCCGCCGCGGCGGCATCGTCGACCAGGTGGACGCGACGCGTATCGTCATCCGCGCCACGGAAGATCTCGATCCCGGCAAGTCGGGCGTCGACATCTACCGGCTGATGAAGTTCCAGCGTTCGAACCAGAACACCTGCATCAACCAGCGTCCGCTGGTGCGCATGGGCGACCGCGTCAACAAGGGCGACATCATCGCCGACGGTCCGTCGACCGAGCTCGGCGATCTGGCGCTCGGCCGCAACGTGCTGGTCGCGTTCATGCCGTGGAACGGCTACAACTACGAGGACTCGATCCTGCTCTCCGAGCGCATCGTGGCCGACGACGTCTTCACCTCGATCCACATCGAGGAATTCGAGGTCATGGCCCGCGACACCAAGCTTGGACCGGAGGAAATCACACGCGACATTCCGAACGTTTCGGAAGAAGCGCTGAAGAACCTCGACGAAGCCGGCATCGTCTATATCGGCGCGGAAGTGCAGCCGGGCGACATCCTGGTCGGCAAGATCACGCCGAAGGGCGAAAGCCCGATGACGCCGGAAGAAAAGCTCCTGCGCGCCATCTTCGGTGAAAAGGCGTCCGACGTTCGCGACACCTCGATGCGCATGCCTCCGGGCACCTTCGGCACAGTCGTCGAAGTGCGCGTGTTCAACCGCCACGGCGTCGAGAAGGACGAGCGCGCCATGGCGATCGAACGCGAGGAGATCGAACGCCTCGCCAAGGACCGCGACGACGAGCAGGCGATCCTCGACCGCAACGTCTATTCGCGCCTTTCCGACGTTCTCGTCGGCAAGGAAGCGATTGCCGGGCCGAAGGGCTTCAAGAAGGGCTCGAAGCTGTCGAAGGACACGCTGGACGAGTATCCGCGTTCGCAGTGGTGGCAGTTTGCGGTGGAGAACGAAAAGCTCCAGAGCGAACTGGAAGCCCTGCGTGGCCAGTACGACGATTCCAAGAAGGCGCTCGAGCAGCGCTTCATGGACAAGGTCGAGAAGGTCCAGCGCGGCGACGAAATGCCTCCGGGCGTCATGAAGATGGTCAAGGTCTTCGTGGCCGTGAAGCGCAAGATGCAGCCGGGCGACAAGATGGCCGGACGTCACGGCAACAAGGGTGTCGTGTCGCGCATCGTTCCGGTCGAGGACATGCCTTTCCTCGAGGACGGCACGCATGCCGATATCGTGCTCAACCCGCTGGGTGTGCCGAGCCGCATGAATGTCGGCCAGATCCTGGAAACGCATCTGGGCTGGGCATGCGCGGGCATGGGCAAGAAGATCGGCGAGCTGATCGACGCGTACAAGACGGTTGGAGACATCAAGCCGTTGCGCAAGACGCTCGAGAGCTTCATCCCAGCCAACGACCGCAACGAGCCGGTCCGCGAATATGACGACGAGAGCATCGTTCGCCTCAGCGAGCAGATGCGCCGCGGCGTCTCTATCGCGACACCGGTGTTCGACGGCGCGCATGAAGTCGACATCAACATCATGCTGGAGCAGGCGGGCCTGCACACCAGCGGTCAGTCGCAGCTCTATGACGGACGCACCGGCGAGCCGTTCGATCGCAAGGTGACGATGGGCTATATCTATATGCTCAAGCTTCACCACCTGGTGGACGACAAGATCCACGCGCGTTCGATCGGTCCGTACTCGCTCGTTACCCAGCAGCCGCTGGGCGGCAAGGCGCAGTTCGGTGGCCAGCGCTTCGGCGAAATGGAGGTCTGGGCGCTGGAAGCCTATGGCGCCGCCTACACGCTGCAGGAAATGCTGACGGTGAAGTCGGACGATGTCGCCGGCCGCACCAAGGTCTACGAGGCGATCGTGCGCGGCGACGACACGTTCGAGGCCGGCATTCCCGAGAGCTTCAACGTGCTCGTCAAGGAAATGCGGTCTCTCGGCCTCAATGTCGAGCTGGAGAATACCAAGCTCGACGACAACCCTGTCCGGCTGCCAGATGCTGCCGAATAGGGGCGCGGCCGAGTAAGCAAGACATCCGGTCGCGGAACGCCGCGACCGGATGCGACAAATTCTACGGCCAGTGGGCCGACCACTCAGCGGGCATTTGGCCCGCGTTAGATGCAAGGGGTTTTCGAGGACCCCGAAAAGGAGAACGGCATGAACCAAGAGGTCATGAATCTCTTCAATCCGCAGGCGCCGGCGCAGGTGTTCGATTCCATCCGGATATCGCTCGCCAGCCCTGAGAAGATTCTGTCCTGGTCGTTCGGCGAGATCAAGAAGCCGGAGACCATCAACTACCGCACCTTCAAGCCGGAGCGTGACGGTCTGTTCTGCGCGCGCATTTTTGGCCCGATCAAGGACTATGAATGCCTGTGCGGCAAGTACAAGCGCATGAAGTACAAGGGCGTCATCTGCGAAAAGTGCGGCGTCGAAGTCACGCTGTCGCGCGTTCGCCGCGAGCGCATGGGCCACATCGAGCTGGCGGCACCTGTCGCTCACATCTGGTTCCTGAAGTCGCTGCCGTCGCGCATCGGCACGCTGCTCGACATGACCCTGAAGGACATCGAGCGCGTCCTCTACTTCGAGAACTACATCGTCACCGAGCCTGGCCTAACCGCGCTGAAGGAGCACCAGCTGCTCAGCGAGGAAGAGTACATGATCGCCGTCGACGAGTATGGCGAGGATTCGTTCACCGCCATGATCGGCGCCGAGGCCATTCATGACCTTCTGGCCGGCATGGACCTGGAGAAGATCGCCGGCGACCTGCGTTCGGAACTGGCTTCGACCACGTCCGAGCTGAAGCAGAAGAAGTATCTGAAGCGACTCAAGGTCGTCGAGAACTTCATGGAGTCCGGCAACCGTCCGGAATGGATGATCATGAAGGTGGTTCCGGTGATCCCGCCGGACCTGCGCCCGCTGGTTCCTCTGGATGGTGGACGTTTCGCGACGTCCGACCTGAACGATCTCTATCGCCGCGTCATCAACCGCAACAACCGTCTGAAGCGGCTGATCGAGCTGCGCGCCCCCGGCATCATCGTGCGCAATGAAAAGCGCATGCTGCAGGAAGCCGTCGATGCGCTGTTCGACAACGGCCGTCGCGGCCGCGTCATCACCGGCGCCAACAAGCGTCCGCTGAAGTCGCTGTCCGACATGTTGAAGGGCAAGCAGGGCCGGTTCCGCCAGAACCTGCTCGGCAAGCGCGTCGACTATTCGGGCCGTTCGGTCATCGTCACCGGTCCGGAGCTCAAGCTGCACCAATGCGGCCTGCCGAAGAAGATGGCGCTCGAACTGTTCAAGCCGTTCATCTACGCCCGCCTCGACGCCAAGGGGTTCTCCTCGACCGTCAAGCAGGCCAAGAAGCTGGTCGAGAAGGAGCGTCCGGAAGTCTGGGATATCCTCGACGAGGTCATCCGCGAGCATCCGGTGCTGTTGAACCGTGCACCGACGCTGCACCGCCTCGGCATCCAGGCGTTCGAGCCGATCCTGATCGAAGGCAAGGCGATCCAGCTGCATCCGCTGGTCTGCACGGCCTTCAACGCCGACTTCGACGGCGACCAGATGGCCGTTCACGTGCCGCTCTCGTTGGAAGCGCAGCTTGAAGCCCGCGTGCTGATGATGTCGACCAACAACATCCTGCACCCGGCTTCCGGCGCGCCGATCATCGTGCCTTCGCAGGACATGGTCCTGGGTCTCTACTATCTCTCGATCGTCAATCAGAACGAGCCGGGCGAAGGCATGGTGTTTGCCGACATGGGCGAACTCCAGCACGCGCTCGAGACCAAGGCGGTGACGCTGCACTCCAAGATCAAGGGTCGTTTCCGCACGGTCGACGCCGAAGGCAAGGTCGTGTCGAAAATCTACGACACCACGCCTGGCCGCATGATCATCGGCGAGCTGCTGCCGAAGAACGTCAATGTGCCTTACGAGACGGCCAACCAGGAGATGACCAAGAAGAACATCTCCAAGATGATCGACACCGTCTACCGCCACTGCGGTCAGAAGGAGACGGTCATTTTCTGCGACCGCATCATGGCCCTCGGCTTCAGCCACGCCTGCCGCGCCGGCATTTCGTTCGGCAAGGACGACATGCTGATCCCGGACGCCAAGATCAAGCTGGTTTCCGACACCGAGGCTTTGGCCAAGGAATACGAGCAGCAGTACAATGACGGCCTGATCACGCAGGGCGAGAAGTACAACAAGGTCGTCGACGCCTGGGCCAAGTGCTCGGAAAAGGTCGCCGACGAGATGATGGCCCGCATCAAGGCCGTCGAGTTCGAGGACAGTGGCCGTCAAAAGCCGATGAACTCGATCTACATGATGTCGCATTCGGGTGCGCGTGGTTCGCCCACCCAGATGCGTCAGCTCGCCGGCATGCGCGGCCTGATGGCAAAGCCCTCGGGTGAAATCATCGAGACGCCGATCATCTCGAACTTCAAGGAAGGCCTGACCGTGCTCGAGTACTTCAACTCGACCCACGGCGCCCGCAAGGGTCTGGCCGACACCGCCTTGAAGACGGCGAACTCGGGCTACCTCACCCGTCGTCTGGTCGACGTGGCGCAGGACTGCATCGTCAACTCCGTGGATTGCGGCACCGACAAGGGCCTCACCATGCAGCCGATCGTCGATGCCGGTCAGGTCGTCGCTTCGGTCGGCCAGCGCGTGCTGGGCCGCACCTCGCTCGACGACATCACGCATCCGGTTTCGGGTGAGGTTCTGGTCAAGGCCGGAACGCTGATGGACGAACGTGACGTGGAAAAGATCGAAAAGGCCGGCGTGCAGTCGGTCCGCATTCGCTCGGCACTGACCTGCGAGGTCAGGATCGGCGTCTGTGCGGTCTGCTACGGACGCGATCTTGCCCGCGGCACCCCGGTCAACCAGGGCGAAGCCGTCGGCGTTATCGCGGCGCAGTCGATCGGCGAGCCGGGGACCCAGCTCACCATGCGTACCTTCCACATGGGCGGTACGGCGCAGGTGGTGGACAGCTCGTTCCTTGAAGCCTCGTATGAGGGCAAGGTCGAGATCCGCAACCGCAACGTGGTGCGCAACTCGGACGGCCAGCAGATGGTCATGGGCCGCAACATGGCGGTGCTGATCCTCGACGAAGCCGGCAAGGAGCGTGCCTCGCATCGCCTTACCTATGGTTCGCGCATCTTCGTGGACGATGGCGACAAGGTGAAGCGCGGCCAGCGTATCGCCGAATGGGATCCCTATACCCGCCCCGTCCTCACCGAAATCGAGGGCAAGGTGTCGTACGAGGATCTGGTCGACGGCATTTCCGTTCAGGAAACGGCCGACGAATCGACCGGCATCACCAAGCGCGAGGTTATCGACTGGCGCTCGACGCCACGCGGCAACGACCTCAAGCCGGCGATCGCCATCCTTGACCCGAAGGGCAAGGTCGGCAAGCTGTCGAAGGGCGGCGACGCCCGCTTCCTGCTCTCGGTCGAGGCCATTCTTTCGGTCGAGCCGGGTTCGCAGGTTCGTCCCGGCGACGTTTTGGCGCGTATCCCGATGGAAAGCGCCAAGACCAAGGACATCACCGGCGGTCTGCCGCGTGTTGCCGAACTGTTCGAGGCACGTCGTCCGAAGGATCACGCCATCATCGCCGAGATCGATGGCACGATCCGCTTCGGCCGCGACTACAAGAACAAGCGCCGCATCATCATCGAGCCGCATGACTCGACGCTTGAGCCGGTCGAATACCTGATCCCGAAGGGCAAGCCGTTCCATCTCCAGGACGGCGACGTCATCGAGAAGGGCGACTACATCCTCGACGGCAATCCGGCGCCGCACGACATCCTGGCGATCAAGGGCGTGGAAGCACTTGCTTCCTACCTCGTGAACGAAATCCAGGAAGTCTACCGTCTGCAGGGCGTGTCGATCAATGACAAGCACATCGAGGTGATCGTTCGCCAGATGCTGCAGAAGGTCGAGATCACGGTGCAGGGCGACTCGACCTACATTCCGGGCGACCACGTCGACGTGATCGAACTGGAAGAGGTCAACGAGCGCCTGGTCGAGGACGGCAAGAAGCCGGCCGAAGGCCAGCCGGTGCTGCTGGGCATCACCAAGGCCTCGCTGCAGACGCCGTCCTTCATCTCGGCCGCCTCCTTCCAGGAGACGACCAGGGTGCTGACCGAAGCTGCGGTTGCCGGCAAGACCGACATGCTGCAGGGCCTGAAGGAAAACGTCATCGTCGGCCGGCTGATCCCGGCCGGTACCGGCGGCACGATGAGCCAGATCCGGCGCATCGCCACCTCGCGCGACGAACTGATCATCGACGAGCGCCGCAAGGCCTCCGGTGTCGAGGTCGCTGAGCCGATGCTGACCGACATGGTCAACGCCGCGCAGTAAGCGCGGTAGGACGAGAAGAAGGAAGGGGGCCCAGTGGCCCCTTTTCGCGTTTTGACCCCCAATCGAATCGAGGAAAACATGAGCAAGAAGGTTTGGACTGACGTCGACGACTACATCGTTTCCTCTCTCTTCGAGGCAGATCCCATCCTCGAAGCGGTGCTTGCGGCCAACCGCGACCAGGGCCTGCCGGCCATCGACGTATCGCCGGCGCAGGGCAAGCTGCTGTCGCTGCTGGTCCGCATCAGCGGCGCCAGGAAGGTGCTGGAGATCGGCACGCTTGGCGGCTACTCGACCATCTGGATGGCAAGGGGATTGCCCGTCGGCGGCAAGATCGTGACGCTCGAACTCGAGCCGCATCATGCAAAAGTCGCGCACTCGAATCTCGAGCGGGCAGGGGTGTCGGACAAGGTCGAGCTCAGGATCGGCCCCGCGCTTCAGTCGCTTGAGACGCTGGTTGCCGAAAATGCCGCTCCGTTCGATCTGATCTTCATCGACGCCGACAAGCCGAACAATCCGAATTATCTGTCATGGGCCATGCGCCTGTCGCGGCCGGGGACGGTCATCATCTGCGACAACGTCATCCGCGACGGCACCGTGCTCAACGACGATGGCCGTGACGCGTATGTCGAAGGCGCACGCGGTGCGTTTTCCTTCATCGGCGGCGACAAGCGCCTGGACGGCACCGCCATCCAGACCGTCGGCGCCAAAGGCTATGACGGGTTTGCGATTGCGATCGTCGAGTAAGGCTGCATGATGAGTGTCCGGACTGCGGTCCGGCAGAACTCATCGCTCAATCGAAGAACGCTTCCACCACATTGCGCTTGCCGAGCATGAAGGCGTCGGCCACGTGCTGCAGGGGTGCCAAATCGACATCGGAGACGCCGGCGGGTACGATTTCAGCGAAGCGCCGGTAAAGCTGGGGATATTCGGCTTCCGGCTCGTCGTGAACCACCTTGCCGTCGATGGCGAGCTTGGTGCCGCCGCCGGACAGCACCATCTTGCCCTTGTCGGTGTCGGCCAAGATGTCCCAGCTCTGTGGTCCCGTCTGCAGCCAGTCGAGCTCCATGGTCACCGGCAACCCATCCGAGGTACGGAAGGTCACGTGGGCCGCCACAGGCGAGGCGCGGTTTTCCGGGAAGTCGAGGACGGCCGAGATGATGAACATCGCCGGCAGGATGTGGGTTGCGATCGACAGTGCGTTTATGCCGGGATCGAAGACGCCGAAACCGCCCGGCGCCCAGATCCAATCCTGGTTCGGATGCCAGCGGCGGACATCTTCCTTCCAGGCGATGGCAGCCGAGTTGACCTTGGCCGACGCCAGGAAGGCGCGCGCGGCCTCCACTGCCGGCGCGTAGCGCGAATGCCAGCTGGCGAACAGTGAAACGCCATTGGCTGCCGCCAGCTGCTTCAGGTCCTCGACCTCACTGACGGTGGCGCCCGGCGGCTTCTCCAGGAAAACATGCTTCTTCGCAATCAGCGCCGTGCGTGCCGCGTCGTAGCGGAACTGCGGCGGCATGCACAGCGAGACGGCCTCGAGGTCGGGCACCGCGTCGAGCATCGCCTCAATGGTCGGAAAATTCGGGATGCCGTCCACCTTGCCGTGCCGGCTGGCAGCGGCGATGAGGCGGTAGTCCGCATCCTTGGCCACTGCCGGCAGATGCTGGTCGCGCACGATCTTGCCGACGCCGACGATGCCGAGCTTGATGGGACCATTGTTCGAGGGCATGGGAACTCCGCGGATTCGAATTTGGCTTGTTAAGTCGCTTGGTTCTTAGCAGAGAACCGGTGCCGGGCAAGCCGGCGCGGTACAGGCGCAAGCAGCCTGTGACGCTCAGAGCGGCACGTCAAACGTGACGATCGACACCTCACCTTCGAGGGCACCCTGAAAGGCTGACAGATGCGGCTCCTCGTCGGGTTCGCCGTCCATATCGCCGATCTGGTCGAGCTCGACTTCGGCATAGCCTTCGGCCGCAAGCGATTCGAGCACCCGGCGCACGGCCGAATCGTCGTCGGGCGCAACCAGCATCACATGGACGCCTTCCGGCTTGCCGCCCTTCTTTTTCCAGACGCGGCCGGTGATGATGGTGACCGGGCGTTCCTCATTGTCGTTCACGGGCTGATTCCTCTTGAGACGGGGGCGGGCGAGGGGTTTTGGGCTGTCCATGGCGCCTTTTGCCATGAAGAACCCGCGCATGACAGCCAAAAGCCGGTCACTTTCTTGTCTGCCCCGGTCACTTTCTTCCTCTGCCTTGCAAAATGAAGAAAGAAAATTACATGCGTTTTTCGCATGGCTGCCAAGCCGTCGTCAGCGCGCAATATTTGGCGTGCCGGGGTTGACGGTTCACGGTCTTGCGAGTAGAAGCCGCCCAGTCAGAACCGATGTGAGGCTCTCCCTTCCGAAGCGACACGCTTTGGAGTTTGCCTCAAACAGGGTTCGTTTTACGAGCGAAAAGACATTTCCGGCGCGCATGAAGCGGTTCCCGCTTCCTCTGCATTTTGTTCGGGCAGGACCGCGAGGCGCGGTTTATGGCCCGAATTTGCGTATGGAATTGGCGCTTTGAGCGGCCCTGACCGGGCGAGACACGGAATTGAGAGACAAGAGGGTTTAATGCCTACCGTCAACCAGCTGATCCGCAAGCCGCGCATTGCGCCGGTGAAGCGCAACAAGGTCCCGGCCATGCAGCAGAACCCGCAGAAGCGGGGCGTCTGCACGCGCGTCTATACAACGACGCCGAAGAAGCCGAACTCGGCACTGCGCAAGGTGGCCAAGATCCGCCTGACCAACGGCTTTGAAGTGATCGGCTACATCCCCGGCGAAGGCCACAACCTTCAGGAACACTCCGTGGTCATGATCCGCGGCGGCCGCGTCAAGGATCTTCCGGGCGTGCGCTACCACATCATCCGCGGCGTGCTCGACACGCAGGGCGTGAAGAACCGCAAGCAGCGCCGTTCGAAGTACGGCGCCAAACGTCCGAAGTAAGGGGCGTCCGAAGTAAGATTTTCCGGCCCTGGCGCTGCTTGAATGCGTCGGGCTACGAGATTGAGAGACAAAAGCCATGTCCCGTCGTCACAGTGCAGAAAAGCGTGAGATCAATCCGGACCCGAAGTTCGGCGATCTGATCGTTACCAAGTTCATGAACGCCGTCATGTATGACGGCAAGAAGTCGGTTGCCGAGACCATCGTCTACGGTGCGCTCGACCAGGTTCAGTCGAAGACTAAGCAGGAGCCGGTCACCGTCTTCCATCAGGCGCTCGACAATGTCGCGCCGCATGTGGAAGTCCGGTCGCGCCGCGTCGGCGGCGCAACCTACCAGGTTCCGGTCGATGTGCGCCCCGAGCGCCGCCAGGCCCTGGCGATCCGCTGGCTGATTGCAGCTGCGCGCAACCGCAACGAGACCACCATGGTCGACCGCCTCTCCGGCGAGCTGATGGACGCGGCTAACAACCGCGGCACCGCCGTGAAGAAGCGTGAAGACACCCACAAGATGGCAGAAGCCAACCGCGCTTTCGCGCACTACCGCTGGTAAAGCGCGAACGAGACTGAGAAGGCATCCACGATGGCCCGCGAATACAAAATCGAAGACTACCGCAATTTCGGTATCATGGCGCATATTGACGCCGGCAAGACGACGACCACCGAGCGCGTCCTCTATTACACGGGCAAGTCGCACAAGATCGGCGAAGTCCACGACGGCGCTGCCACCATGGATTGGATGGAGCAGGAGCAGGAACGCGGCATCACCATCACGTCCGCCGCCACCACGACCTTCTGGAAGGGTCGCAGCGGCAAGATGTACCGCTTCAACATCATCGACACTCCCGGACACGTCGACTTCACCATCGAGGTCGAGCGTTCGCTGCGCGTGCTCGACGGCGCCATTGCGCTGCTCGATGCCAATGCCGGTGTCGAGCCGCAGACCGAGACTGTCTGGCGCCAAGCCGACAAGTATAAAGTTCCGCGCATGATCTTCTGCAACAAGATGGACAAGATCGGCGCCGACTTCTACCGCTCGGTCGAGATGATCGGCTCGCGTCTTGGTGCGCATGCCGTCGTCATGCAACTGCCGATCGGCGCTGAGACCGAGTTCAAGGGTGTCGTCGATCTCGTCGAGATGAACGCGCTGGTCTGGCGCGACGAGACGCTGGGCGCTGCCTGGGACGTCGTTGAGATCCCTGCCGACCTTCAGGCCCGGGCCGAAGAATACCGCGAGAAGATGATCGAAGCCGCCGTCGAAATGGACGAGACGGCCCTCGAGAATTACCTCGAAGGCAAGATGCCGTCGAATGACGAGATCCGCGCGCTGATCCGCAAGGGCACCATCGCGGTCAAGTTCTACCCGATGTTCTGTGGCTCGGCCTTCAAGAACAAGGGCGTGCAGCCGCTGCTCGACGCCGTCGTCGAATACCTGCCGTCGCCGGCCGATGTTCCCGCCATCAAGGGCGTCGACGCCAAGACCGACGCCGAGATCGAGCGTCATGCCGACGACAACGAGCCGCTGTCGATGCTGGCCTTCAAGATCATGAACGACCCGTTCGTCGGCTCACTGACCTTTGCCCGCATCTATTCGGGCAAGCTGACCAAGGGCATCTCGGTCGACAACACCGTCAAGGGCAAGAAAGAGCGCATCGGCCGCATGCTGCAGATGCATGCGAATTCGCGCGCCGACGTCGAAGAAGCCTTTGCCGGCGACATCGTTGCTCTGGCCGGCCTCAAGGACACGACCACCGGCGATACGCTCAGCGATCCGCTGCACCCGGTCATCCTCGAGCGCATGGAATTCCCCGATCCGGTCATCCAGATCGCCATCGAGCCGAAGACCAAGAACGACCAGGAAAAGATGGGCCTCGCCCTTCACCGCCTGGCCGCCGAGGATCCGTCCTTCCGCGTCAAGACCGACGAGGAAAGCGGCCAGACCATCATTTCGGGCATGGGCGAACTTCACCTCGACATCATCGTCGACCGCATGCGCCGCGAGTTCAAGGTCGAGGCCAATGTCGGCGCGCCGCAGGTGGCTTACCGCGAGACCATCACCCGCAGGCACGAGCAGGACTACACCCACAAGAAGCAGACCGGCGGTACCGGTCAGTTCGCCCGCGTCAAGATCGTGTTCGAACCGAACCCGGAAAGCTCGGAGTTCGAGTTCGAGACCAAGATCGTCGGCGGTGCGGTTCCCAAGGAATACATCCCGGGTGTCGAAAAGGGCATCAACAGCGTCATGTCGTCGGGTCCGTTCGCGGGCTTCCCGATGATCGGCGTCAAGGCGACGCTTATCGACGGCGCTTACCATGATGTTGACTCCAGCGTCCTGGCCTTCGAAATCGCCGGCCGCGCCTGTTTCCGTGAAGCCGCACCCAAGCTTGGCGTGCAGCTGCTCGAGCCGATCATGAAGGTCGAAGTCGTGACGCCGGAAGACTATGTCGGCAGCGTCATCGGCGACCTGAACGGCCGTCGCGGCCAGATCCAGGGCCAGGAAGCGCGTGGCGTGGCTGTCGTCATCAACGCGATGGTGCCGCTGGCCAACATGTTCAAGTACGTCGACAACCTGCGCTCGATGAGCCAGGGCCGCGCGGCCTACACGATGCAGTTCGATCACTATGAGCCTGTGCCGACCGCGGTCGCCCAGGAAGTCCAGAAGAAATACGCGTAACCTGAACGGGTTGCATCGGTAACTTAATTCAAGGCCCGTACGGGCGAGCAGATTGGAGACATCACATGGCAAAAGGTAAATTCGAGCGTAACAAGCCTCATGTGAACATTGGCACGATTGGCCACGTCGATCATGGCAAGACGTCGCTGACGGCGGCGATCACGAAGTATTTTGGCGAGTACAAGCGCTACGACCAGATCGATGCGGCGCCCGAAGAGAAGGCCCGCGGCATCAC
>NZ_AYXF01000027.1:0-24068 GCF_000502215.1 Mesorhizobium sp. L103C105A0
GTGGTCTCCGGGAAATTTCGGATCGGCTTAAGCAACCAAATCCTACGTCATTTCAACGGGCTTGCGCCACATCCACCAACCCCCGTGAATTTTTCAGGCTGGCAGAGAGGGTGCTTGCGGTGCACTCACTGACACGAGATCGCAAATGGAGGCGCGTGACCACCAGAACTGGTGACACCCAAGGTGGTCCGCTGGACCCGCAGGAGGAACCACAAGGTGTCAGCGGGCAGAGCGCAAGCGAGTCCCTTTCGATCTTTCTAGAAGCGCGCCGGCAGCCTGGGCGGGGGGCTTGGGGGTCAGACTGCCGGCGCACGCCACTCACGAAGAGCGGCCCCTTTTCCTGGTTCGAACGCCCATAGTCAACCCGGAAACGTCAGGATGCCCGCCATGTTACTTTCAGAGCGGCGCGACTTCGCCATGGTGGACGATTCAGCCTAGGAGTAGCCACTCTCGTAGGCCGAGTTGATGCTCAAGCCAGCATCGCCTTGCCGAACTAGGAAGAGTTCGCCGTTAGTCCTTCGTCGCGAGCCGATGCCGTCGTGCACGTTTCGTAGCACTCCGGGCGGCTATATCGCTTTGTTGTTCGGTGAGCTGCGCCAGAAGGCATCGCATCAATCGAATCAAGCGTCGACATCAGCCGCAAGCTTCACATCACAACAGCTAGTCCACCCATTGCAGATCATCCGATCTGTTCAGGCGGCGTCCGAAATGTCCAACTCCGACTCAAGAATTCCCACAGGTATGGAAAGCGATTTCGCTATCCGATCCCGATAGCCCTTGCTGTACCTCAGACCTCGCTCGATGTTTTGGATTTCCTCAGCGGCCAGCCCGCACGCGACGGCCAGGTCGTCGATCGAATATCCAAGGTGCTCGCGATAAGCGCGGACGATGTGGGTTCCCTGGGACATAGCCGTCAAGACTGGTTCGGGAATGCGCGAATCCTTCATAAACATCTCCAAGAACTGGGAGCTCCCTCGGAGATTCCTCCCGAGGCGCACACCTAGCAAATAAAAAAAATGGTCGTCCATTCGGCCGAACCGGCCTCATGCATGGGATGGGCCGCTGAATTGGCCGGGCCGGAATATGGCGGCTCACCTGCTTCTGATCAAGTATCAAGACTGCCCGTGCTGAGAGCCTGGTCGGCGTAACGCATGCGACCTGCGATCCTTCGTGGACCATTCTCGCCAATGGCTTTCTTGAACAGCAACTCGAACTTTCGGCACGGACACTGCTTCCTTCGGCAATCTCCACCGGCGAGGCAGCGAAAGACCCGCTCGTAACCTACCGAGTTTCGCAATTGCAGCAAACAATGGTCATCTGGTTTCATCCGGGCTTCGGATCCAGACAAGGGGTACCGCTTTCCTGGAGGCGCATCGCCACCTGTACAGGTTCACAATCATTCGACCGTGACCGATTTTGCGAGATTGCGCGGCTGGTCTACATCCGTCCCCATGAAGAGCGCCGTGTGGTAGGCTAGAAGCTGTATCGGGAGCGAGAAGATCATTGGCGCGATAATCTCGTCGACAATCGGCAGCACGAGCGTGTGCATGGTTTCGAGTTTCGATACGGCTGCCCCTTTTTCATCGGTGATGAGGATAATCCGCCCTCCACGGGCAGCCACTTCCTGCATGTTGGAAACGGTCTTGTCGAAAAGACGGTCATGGGGCGCGATGACGATCACCGGCATGTTCTCGTCTATCAAGGCGATCGGCCCGTGCTTCAATTCACCCGCTGCATAGCCCTCGGCATGGATGTAGGAAATCTCCTTGAGCTTCAGCGCACCTTCCATCGCTAGCGGGAAACTGGTGCCACGGCCGAGATACAGGACGTCACGACACTTTGACAGTTCGCGCGACAAGAACTCGATTTCCGGCTGGATGCTCTCGAGTACGTGGCCCATCACGCGCGGCAATTCGGCGAGGCTCCTGACGAGCTCCTGCAGCTCGTCTTCGGGGACCGTCCCGCGGGCTCTGGCGGCGCCGATGGCGAGTGCTGCTAGAACGGCAAGCTGGCAGGTAAAAGCCTTGGTAGAGGCGACGCCGATCTCCGGTCCGGCAAGGATCGGGAAAACCGTATCGGCCTCGCGAGCGATGGTCGATTCGCAGGCATTGACGATAGCGCCAATTTTCAGCCCACGCTCCTTGCAGTACCTCAATGACGCAAGCGTATCGGCGGTTTCGCCGGACTGCGAGATGAAAAGAGCTGCCGACTGCGGCGGCAACGGGATCTCGCGGTAACGGAATTCGGACGCAACGTCGATTTCAACCGTCAGGCGCGCATAGCGCTCGAACCAGTATTTTCCGATCAGTCCGGCGAAATAGGCGGTTCCGCAGGCAGAGATCGCCAAGCTCGGGACCTTGGCGAAATCAATGCCAGGAACCATGTCGCGACTGTCTATGATGTTAATGTAATGACGGAGAGCATGGGCGATGACCTCGGGCTGCTCGTAAATCTCCTTCTCCATGAAGTGGCGATGGTTGCCCTTGTTGGCCAGATCGGCCGCGGCCGTGGAGATATGGAGCGGACGCTCGACGGGACGGCCGTCGACATCGAAGATATGGGCGCCCGAATTGCCGACAACGGCCCAGTCGCCGTCGATGAGATAGGTAATTTCATTGGTGAAGGGAGCAAGGGCGATCGCGTCGGAGCCCAGGAACATCTCGCCGTCGCCGTGACCGATCGCGAGCGGTGGCCCGTTGCGCGCCGCCGTGATGGTCGACGGTTCATCTTCGAAGAGGATGGCAAGCGCATAGGCGCCCTTGACGCGTTTCAGCATGGCACGCGTGGCCTCTTGCGGCCTCATGCCCTCTCGGCGGTATCTTGCCAAGAGATGCCCAACGACCTCGGTGTCGGTGTCGGTCTGGAACTCGGCGCCATCCGCCGCCAATTCGTCCTTCAGCTCGGTGAAGTTCTCGATGATGCCGTTATGGACTACGGCGACACCGTCGCTAAAGTGCGGGTGCGCATTGCGTTCGGTCGAGGCCCCGTGGGTTGCCCAACGCGTGTGGCCGATGCCGACGTTGCCGCTCAGCGGCTCTTCCTTCAGTCGCCTCTCGAGGTTGACGAGCTTGCCCTCGGCGCGCCGGCGGTGCAAGGCACCCTCGATGATCGTCGCAACGCCGGCGGAATCATAGCCGCGATATTCCAAACCCTTCAACGCGCCGATCAACCGATCCGACACCGGCTGTTGCCCAACGATGCCAACAATCCCGCACATGTTCGTCTCCGCATCTTTGCGGGCAGCACCAGCCCACGCGAGACGGATACCCGTCCGGCCGCTTTAAGTGGCGGCCTTGTAGTAGAATTCCATAATATTGGTAAAATTGATTGTTGTGATAACTACCATCCACCCGATGGATAGGTCGGCCGCTTGGAGCCACGACCCAAACTTCTATTCGCGCCTGACGCTCTTATGAGGATCGCAAACTCACACCCGCGGCAGGATCACGGCCTCGGAAAGGCCAGGAGGCCTTGGACAGTGGACGGACGACGGGCCTGCGGCCCCTTGCCAGGCAGTCGGCACCTGGAGCAGGGTGCCGCCGACTTGGGCATCGGCGATGGTCTGTCTTGGCGACAGCCTGAGTTCGCTTCAGGACCGTCGTCGTCTCGCGCGGCTGCCGGTGTCAGTTGACGATAACAAATGTCCGCCGGGGGCGAGCGCCTCGCGCACGGCACGTGCCAGCCGCGGTCGGTCCGGGACGCCGTCGAAGGCGTTGGCCGTGAAGACTCACGGGGCGTGACACCAGAGTAGCGAGTTCGTAGCGCGTAGCCGGCGACGAATTCGCAATTGGTCGCGCCGGCGCCGGTCAGCCGGCGCTGCGCGGCCTCCAGCTGGTCGGCGTAGTGCGACGACATGGCGGGTGATCGTGGCGATCGGCACAGCCGCCCCGCAACAGAGGTCGACCACCTCCATGCCCGGCTTCAGCCCGGTTGTCGCAAGCGCCATCTTCGCTGCGGTCGCGCTTGTCATGCTGCTCTTTCCTGGCCTTTGCAAGAACACGAACCTCGGCTTCGGTCGGAATGGCAATGTGGCGAAGGGCGACCCGATCTGCGTCAAGCTCATCGCCAGGGAAGAGGCGAATGATGAGCAGCCCCACTATCGCCTGATCACCACCGGCGGCCGCCGATTTTCCCAGCATTCGCGTTCCAAGGTCGGCATGTCGTGCTCCTCGCTGGCATAGCCGAGGCAGAAATAGCCGATCAGCGTCCATTCGGGCGGCGTGTCGAGAATTTCGGCCATCTCGGTCGCATCGAGGATCGACACCCAGCCCATGCCGATGCCCTCCGCCCGCGCCGCCACCCACAGTGTGTGCACTGCCATGACGGCCGAATAGTCGATGGTCGCCGCCATGGTCATGCGACCGAGCCCATGGCCTTGTCGAGTCGTGCGGTCGGCGAAGACCGCGAATTGACAGGGCGCCTCGTCGAGCCCGGCAAGCTTCAGCCGGGCATAGAGTGCGGCGCGCTCTCCCGAAAAGCGCGTGAGCGCCTCGGCATTGCAGCGCTCGAAGCAGTCTCTCACGGCAGTGCGCCGCTTGAGGCTCTCGACGACTACGAAGCGCCAGGGCTGGCTGAGGCCAACGGAGGGCGCAATGCTGGCGAGCTCGAGCAGGCGTTCCAGCGTACCCTCTGGCAGAGCCGTCGGCTCGAAGCGCCGCACATCCCTGCGCCAGCGCAGCAGCGTGATCAGCTCGGAGCGAAAATCGTCGGTGAAATCTGGAGGTGACGGCATGGCGGTCTCGTTAGGTATGGATTGGCATTAGGGAGTACAGTGTGGACAGCCTCTGCCTATTGCCAAGCTGGCTTGTTGCGTCCGACAATCGCGTCATGCGACCCCAACCGCAAACGATAGAAAATCTTTCCTGGTGGGCGGCGCTATTACGATGCAATCGACCAAGCCAGTTTCGATCAGCGCGCACCGCGGTGAATCGTGTACCAGGCCGTTGCTAAATGCGCCATTGACACTCAGGCGCACCCGTATCGCTCACCAGGCCTCGGAATGCAGAGAACGTCGGCCTGGAACGCGGAGACGGCGACAGGCATCTCAGCTTGCATATGGTCGTTCCTGCCGCACCGCCTGCAACTCAGTTTGCTTCCGACCACGTCGGCCTCGACGTCCCCGAAGATTCCCCAGGTCATTCGGCAGATACCATCGTCTGTCGTCATAGCGCCGCAGCGGACAGCACCAGCTGCCCAGTTTCATTTGGTGCATCGCTGAGCTTCCAGTCGCCACCGCAATTTCGTCTTCCACCAGCGTCAGGCATGACCCAAATTGGAGCTCATCCCTCTCACAGTCGATTCGCGCTTGAACTATATGTTCTACTTTCGTTCACTGTTCGGACGACACATTAGAAAGAGCTGGAATGGAATGTTTCATCAGCCCTCGACAGCCGCCAAAGGTGGCCGCTGTTCAAGCCCGCCGAAAAATTTGGATGCCGTTCACAAGGGGAGAGCATTGGTAGGACCATTCCGGCACCATCTACCTCTTTGTTCTTCTCGGGGAACATCGCCCGGGCCAGTGGTCTCAATCGTGACCGGAGAGTAAAAATAACTGACGCGCATCAGGGCTCGCGCATGTGGAACGAGATGAGCATCCCAGTTACTGGCACATTCTACAATCAGCTACCAATTGACAAAACGTAAGGCAGGAGACGGTTGAGACGTGGAAGGTGTTCGACCGTCGTACCGCAGAGTCGCCATAAGTCGCATTTACGAGGCCCTAATATTTGATGCAAATGGCTGGGAACGTTGCTCACCCTCAACTCGGAGGTGACCGTTAACATCAACAGCGGATGGGCTGGTGCCGTCATGAAGTTGGAGGGCGACTTGCCTCCTCTAGCCGTTTTCGCAACCTATTCCGTCGCCGTCTCGGTCAAGATCATAGATATCGGTGCCCACGACAGAGACCGGCCCGTGTACGTATGCGGGACCATTGCCCTTTCCGGAGGAACAGTCGACATCGCTGGCGATTGGAACACAGGCGCCTGTGTAGTTAGGGTCGCAGGATTCTTGGCCATGAGCGCTGCTGATGAAGGACGCCAGACCCAGAGCGACCGCGCCTAGACGATGAAACCGCATCAAACACCCGCCAGCCAACACCCAAGAAATCTTACCGGGCATTTTAGCTCCATGCAATATTAGCGCTGGCTTGGGCGCCTATATATCACCACCAAGCTCCAAAGAGACAAGTTATTGCCCCACTGCAATGATCAAGATCGCGTTGAGGGTCGCGCGATGGCGGGCTACTTGATTTCGGTTTGCCAGATGCGCGGCCAAAGACCGACGCGTGCTGCCAGGCATATGCATCTGCGGCGGGGTTTGACTTTGATTTTGCGAGGCAGGAAGGTCGCTTGCTGTACAGAGGAGCTTATTGCCGAGGTCGAGAATCTTAGTGCAGATCGATGGTAGTGCATCCACATCAGTCTGATTTTCGACAGCCGTCGTCGAGCCGGAGTGCGCATCTCCCTCTGCGGTGAGGCCTCCGTAAGCGTCTGCGACGACTGACAGAGTCGACAACCACGCGCTTCGTTCAGCCCCCCGAGGTGATCATGGCTGAAAGCGGTCCTACAAGGGCGGGCGATGTTAGCCGTCAAGGCCGACAAAAGGCAAACGCTGTGGGATCGTGTGCAGGGCGAGGTCGGCGTCCCGGTCCCGAAGGAGCATAAGAAGGACAAGGCGGAATGGCTGAAGCCGGGACTGGTCGGCCGGGTCAGGAGGTCGAAGAGCGAAGAGAAGCTGCGCCACGCAGGCTACCGGATTTCTGGGAGGATAACCAAAGAGCGCGGTCAGTCTTGGGTATATGTACGATTGTTACCCAAGCGGCGGCCGGCATGGAACTCTCATCCTCGTGGAGCTAGGGTTGTGCTATGGCACAGCCCTTTCAATCCGCCCCAGTGAGAGCTTCATTTCAGATGATCGTGGACCACTATGAGACAGCGGTTTCACTCCAGGAGCGCATTGTAACTCGCGTTCGACAACGCAATTTGTCAACGAAAGGTGATGACGAATTTCTGGAGCATCTGAATGCCGCGTTAGAGCGGGTGCGCCAAAGCTTGGCTCGGGCCGATTAACGTAATTGATTAAAAAATGGGACAACCGCGGTCGGCAGGCATACAGTGTGCCATCGACGGCAACTCTAAGGGCGTCCGTCGGCTGTGAGCGATCAACATGCTTCCGCCCCAATAGGGAGAGGGAGCTATGACAGACTCCAGTTCACGAACTCACACTGCCGCGCAATGCGACACCCGCCAAAATTCCATCTATCGCAATTCGCTGCTGCTTCGAATGTGCTCGGCAGATTTGGCCTTGCTGCAACCTCATTTGGAAAGCGTCTCCCTTGGACTGAAGACGCATCTCGAAGTGGCGGGGTCTCCAATCAGAACCGTGTACTTCTTCGAGAGCGGTCTCGGGTCAGTGGTGGGCGAACTGCGGCCTGGTATTGAAGCTGAGATCGGAATCATAGGTTGTGAGGGTATGACCGGCTCAGCGCTTATCATGGGCGATGACCGGTCAACGCACGATTGTTACGTCCAATTAGAGGCCCGAGCCTTTGTTATCGATGCGGGCCTCTTCACCAAGGCGCTTTTGACAAGCCCAACCCTGCGAAGTTTTCTGCTCCGCTACGTTCACTACTTTCACCTCCAGGCAAGCTTCACCGCGCTCAGCAATGCCCGGATGAACATAGTCGACAGGCTCTCAAGATGGCTGGTGATGTGTGATGATCGCGTCGACGGGAACAGCTTTGCGATTACGCACGAGTTCTTATCAGTTATGCTCGGTGTCAGGCGGCCCGGCGTCACCATAGCGCTGCAAACCTTGGAGGGCCAAGGTCTGATACGCTCAATGCGAGGAGAGGTAGTCATTCTTGATCGCGCGCGTCTAATTGCGCTGGCTGATGGGTCATATGGCAGGGCTGAAGCCGAATACGCTCGGCTAGTCGGCAAACTGCATTGANCTAATTGCGCTGGCTGATGGGTCATATGGCAGGGCTGAAGCCGAATACGCTCGGCTAGTCGGCAAACTGCATTGATCGCAGGCGCCGCGGCGTCCGTAGCGCCGCGACGGTGATCGCCAACGAATGTGCTCGAACAGGAGATGGTCGATCTCCTGCATTGGAGTCACGTAAGCCGCCTAGACAGAGCCTTCACCGCCGACGTTGCCGAGCATCGGGATCCACGACGAAGCTGTCATGCCGGCACCGCTGCATGCGCCGCGCGAGGAACAAACCGCCCCTCGCCTTCGTTCAGGATCCCGAAGCACGATACGGCTGTGCACCACCTTCCGGCCACTCAAAGGAGACCCGAGACGACTCGGTCCGTAAAGGAGGTTTTCGAAGAGCATCTGAGGCTTCGCGCGGCAGGCGATATCGAGGAGGATCTCTTGGGCGCACTGCCATCTAACCTCGATTAAACAGGCACTGATGCGCTGGCTGGAGCAATGGCGAGACTCATTGCACCAGCCAAGTTCAGGGCATATGCAGACAACCGCTTTTGGCCCGGAACAGATCGATTGGCGGCATAGCCTTATCTTCCCTCACAACGGGAAGGCTGTTTCGGGACTTTTCGAAATCAGCGGATCACAGGCTCGCCATGGAAGCGGCGGCGCGATGGAGGAGAAACGCCGAAGCCAACTTCCATCATCAGCCGTGGCCTGTGCGACGGCACGGTGCCCATATGGAACCCGAACGGATCCTCGACGAAACCGAAACCGGCCTTGCCGGTCAGCGTGACCGGACTCTGCTTGCCGTAGACGTCCAGAATCTCTTGCGCTGGATGGCCGACGACAAGCGTAAATTGGTGCTTGAGGGCGCGGCGATCATGGCTGCCGCGAACATAGATATGCGGGCCGGTCCCCTCGTCGACGGGCACCAGATAGAAAAAGAACTTCAGCATCCGCCAGTCGTCCAGGTCGAAGTGGTATTTGCCGAGCGAAGCCAGGTTCTTGTCCGCGTCCGACGCCTGGCCGGTCGGGAAGCTCCACCAGACGCGCGTCGTGATCAGCGTCGCCTGGCCGCCGAGATAGTGCGCCGCGATATCCATGAGCAGCGGATCGTTTTGGATGGC
This sequence comes from Mesorhizobium sp. L103C105A0, assembly GCF_000502215.1. Classification (NCBI taxonomy): domain Bacteria; kingdom Pseudomonadati; phylum Pseudomonadota; class Alphaproteobacteria; order Hyphomicrobiales; family Phyllobacteriaceae; genus Mesorhizobium; species Mesorhizobium sp. L103C105A0. The sequence continues at coordinate 9,063 of NZ_AYXF01000027.1, forward strand.
AACGGCCGACTTACAGCCCAGAATGCGCTCGAAATAATGGCCGCTGAGCAACGGACGGCCAAATCGCGCCTCAGCCTCCGCATGCTCCGCCGGCATGAACTCGAGTCGGCGATCGAAATTGCCGAAACAAGGTGTGCACCTGGCGAATGCGGCTACATCTTCAGCCACCATTGCAGGCAGGACAAGGCCGGGAAAAAGCCCATCCATCCGCAGCGCGTCGACAACGTCGTGGCAATTGACACCGGCAAACATCGTGTCCTGGGCTCTTTGCGGCCTTCGGACCGGCTTTGCACCACGCCAGTGCATTCTCCGTGCCGGCATGGTGCGCGCCAACATGAACATGGGCAGCCACGCCGGGTTCTCGCGAATATCCGACAGGTAGGTCGGAATGCGTACGGCTATGCGACGCAGCATGCTGCCGTTTCGCGCGATTGTCTCAAGGCTTGCAGCGCCGGCTTTGTCGGAGTTCATAACGGTCATCGGGGTCCTCAGGTCATGAATGCACTTATCGACGAAGTTGGGTCCCGGTGTTTCGCCGAAACCCGATTCGCCGCGGAAGAACTAGGCGCTTGCCACGTTTTGTGCAACGCACCATTGCAGTGAGAAAATGGAGGTTGCGCGTTCGTATAAGACAATCGCAACCACTCCAATTACCTCAGGAACTGTCTGTAGCCGCCGCCCATCAGGTAGCGACCGCGTTGGATGGCGCGACGTACCTGATCGCGAAGATGGCCGCCTGGATGACGCCAATCTTCTTCGACACGGCGTCTCCCGAACAAGGCAATGGCGACCTCCTGATGAGATGCTCCCGCCAGCGAGCCATCCAAAGCCTGCAGTACCATACGCAGACGCGCTCCGCGGTGTTCCGGCGGAAAGCAAGCAGCTGACACGCGGCGGCAATCATTGATGTCGTTCAGGAACTGAAGGGCAGCGACATGGAACTTGAGGTGCTGCGGCTGAAGGATCGCGTCGACATATAGCCGCAACGGGCGGAGGACGGACGCACCGGAAACGGCGATCTGCAGACTCCGGCAGTTCTCCCTCAGCAGCACGTGCTGCATGCCCGCAGCTGTCAGCAGGATGTCCTTGCAGCATGAGAGCGAAGAAAGGTGAAGCGGTTCAAAATCGTGGTCGAGCCCCAGCGGCTCCGCGGCCGCTCGTAGAATACAGGCGCAATCGCGCGGATCCCAAAAGACCCTCGCCGATGTAGCGTCCGACTGTGGCGCGTCCGCGAAAAAGGAGGCTCCATTGTCTTAGGAAAGCTGATTCTGTCGTCAACTCGATTATCTTCATGTCGGCCTGGGTTCCGACAAAGCAGGCGGACGGTGCCATTTTGGCGTGGTCGCGCTGGAATTGTGGATTGCGCCGAAGAAACTCCCAGGCCCAGCCAGTGCGTGGCAATCGTCTGGCGTAGTGGTAAGCGTCCTGGCGACGCCAGTCCGGCCAGCATACAAGGCCGACCGTCGCTTCCTTGGGCAAACCAGCATCCTTCATGGCACAGGTGTCCACAATGGCGCTATGCTGACGGGCCTAGAACCGGTTGCCACAGTACCGGTCCGCTCAGACGTCCCCTGCTGCGGATGCGCAAAAGGCTCGCGTGGGAAATCTCGAGAAACCCAGCCACCGCCTCCGTTTTGCCGACGCACTTGGGTTCTCCGATGCGCGACAATGGCCACGTAGCAAGGCGGAGGATCCGCTCCATGCGCGTGTCCGTCACCGTTACGATCCGGGTCAGATCCTTGGCCAAGCCGAACTCGATCATGCCCGCGAAGAGCTCGTAGGTCGCCTGAGCCAGCCCGCCCGCTGCCTTGGGCGCCGACGGAGGAAGATCGAGCGCGAAACGACTGCTCTCCCATATGTCGGTGGTCGAGGGCACGACGTCAGCACCCAGCAGCACCGGGAAGGTGTCGCGCAACATTGTGGGTCCGGTGCTGGGCAAAAGACGCACGCAACCGCGAATTCGCCAGTCGGATCCTTTGAGGAGCAGATAGACAGGCTTGAGAGCATCAAACGGATCGGATTCCATCTGGTCTTCGGTATCAACTTCCCAATCGAGCCTTTCCTTGAACACCCGAAACCTGAGCCCGTGCATCTCTTTGAGCTCGCCTGCAAAATCACTGTAAAAGTCTGGTGCTATCAGTTGCATCATGGTCGCCTCCATGTGGGATGTGTTCCCGCCATCGAAGGGCAAAGCTGACAGCAATGCAGCCTGTAGAGGTTTACAGGTATCGTGGCTGAGAATCAGGATCTCGTCAGGCCGGAGGCAGCCATTCGTGCAACGGCTTGGTTGATCGTTCGAACGCCAAACTTTGCCTTGGCGTTTTCCAGATGAAAGGTCACGGTGCGCTTTGAGACGCCGAGAAGCTGGCTAGTATCCCAAGCCGACTTGCCGCGCGCCGCCCATTTCAGACACTCGAACTCCCGCGGGGTGAGCGTTACACCATCCACCACGCGATGATCGGCGAGCCTTCGCCGGACATGGATATGAAAGTTGATGGCCACCAGCTGCAATGCTTTTTCGTAACGTGCCAGTGACCGCAACAGAGGCGGACGGGACTCGTCGGAAGCAAAGGTCAGGGCAGCAAACCGGCCGAGATGATCATGCATGGACATCGTCAGGCCGCCGCAGATGCCAAACTCAGCCGCACTCTCTAGAATTTGTTGCTGCGAATTCGGCAGACCGTGCCGAGCGCGATCCACACCCCAATCGAATGTATCCCAGCCTTGCAGCCCGCGCAGGATGACCGGATCGAGACTGGTACCGCTGTTGCAGATAACGTGACGTCCAGGATGAAGGATAGTTTGAAATCAATTGGGGGGCGTCGCCGGAGGCTGACGGGTAGGTGAAATAGGCGAATAGCGGGAAGTCGAAGCCGGCTGCAGCGGAGGCCATTGCCTCACCGAGATCGGCAGCATCAACACTTGCAGACAGTTGCTCGACGAAGTTCTCAAACACGCGATGCATGTGTCCTGTGCGTAACCTCCGTAACGCTCAATGCCAGGCAGAGACCTTGTTTTAGATGATCCCGGACGAATACGGCGCGTGCCGAGAACGTGGCTAATCTGTTGAACCAATCCGAAATAGTCTGACGTTGTCTATGAGCCGTGTGCCGCCGAGCCAGGCGGCGGCAAGCAACCGTGCCGGTCGATCGAGGCTTGTTATCGGGTGCAGATCTGCCTCATCGCGAAGTTCCAGGTATTCGACCTCGCGATAGCCTGCAGCCAGAATTGCTGCGCGAGATTCTGCAAGCGTTGGCAGGATGGGTGAGCCGCGCTCAAGCCGCTCAGCCGTCTTGAGCAGGACCGATGATAGCTTGGGAGCAACAGCGCGTTCCGCTGGCGAGAGCCGCACATTGCGCGATGATAACGCAAGACCGTCGGCTTCACGGACTGTCGGACAGGCAACAATGGTGATTGGAATATCCAGATCCCGGGCCATGCGCCTGACCAGGTGAATTTGCTGAAAGTCCTTTTCGCCAAAGAAGCCGAAGTCAGCGCTGGTCTGCAGGAAGAGCTTGGCGACGACGGTCGCCACGCCGTCGAAATGCCCCGGCCGGAATGTACCGCACAGGCCTTCGCTGACACCGCAAACCGAAACGGTGGTGGCGAAGCCCGCCGGATACATCTCCTCTGCATCTGGCGCATAAAGCAGGTGCGCGCCAACCGGTGCCAGTTTGGCGGCATCCTCGTCCTCGGTGCGGGGATACGCGGCAAGATCGGCCTGGCTGTTGAATTGCTTCGGGTTGACGAAGAGCGTCACTATCACACGGTCTGCCTTCTCGAGTGCAGCGCGCACCAGGCTGAGATGGCCCTCATGCAGGACGCCCATCGTTGGCACCAGGGCTATCCTCACACCTTCGCAGCGCCATGCGGCGACGCTTTCGCGAAGCTGGTCAACGCTCCTGACGATCGGCACGCTCACGCTGCTTCTCCGCTCTTGGTGGCGTCCGTGTCGGCGGGCTTGGGCGCATCGGCAAACACGTGCTCTGCGGCGGGAAACTGGCGCTCCTTCACCTCGCGCGCATAGGAAGCGATCGCAGCCGCAGCCGCCTCCCGGAGTTCAGCATAGCGCTTGACGAACTTGGGCCGGAAGTCGCCGAAGAGGCCCAGCATGTCGTCGACGACGAGAATCTGGCCGTCACAGGCTGCCGAGGCACCGATGCCAATGGTCGGGGTCGCCACCTCCTTGGTGATCCGGCGGGCGAGCGCTTCAGGAACCTTCTCCAGGACGACCGCAAAGGCGCCCGCTTCGCTCACCGCAATTGCATCGCGCCTGATGCGCTCGGCATCCCCGCCCCTGCCCTGTACGCGGTAGCCACCGATGGTGTTGATGGCCTGCGGCGTCAATCCGACATGGGCCATGACGGGCACGCCGCGTGCGGCGAGGAAGCCGATCGTCTCTGCCATCGCTTCGCCGCCTTCGAGCTTGACGGCCGTGCAGCCGGTCTCGGCCATGACGCGCGCGGCATTGCGGAAAGCCTGCTCTGGGCTTTCCTCGTAGGAACCGAACGGCAGGTCGACCACCATCAGCGCCTGCTTGATGCCACGGCGCACCGCCTGGCCGTGCGTGATCATCATCTCCAGCGTGACACCGAGCGTCGAGGGCAGGCCGTGGAGAACCATGCCGACGCTGTCGCCGACGAGCACCACATCACAATGGGGATCGACAAGCCGGGCGACTGGGGTGGTGTAGGCGGTAAGGCAGACGAGCGGCGTCCCACCTTTGCGCGAACGAATATCCGGCGGTGTGATCGCCCTGGTGTCACCATAAGCGCTCATGGGACCCTCCTTCCCCTACGTTACCAGCTGCGGCTGTCGCCTTTGGCACATTTTTGTGCAGGTGCGAAGAGCAAAAAAATGGCCATGCAGCTGCGGGGTGTTGACGTGCCAATTGGCACGCTTACACTAAATCGATTAAGGTGCCCCCGAGTTGGCCAAATAATGGACGATCAGGCAATAGGACTCAGGAAAGACAGAGCCGCCGGCAAGGCCGACAACGTCAAAGTGGACTTGATCGCCTTTGTGGTCGCCGTAAACGGCAGTCAACCCTGTGTCCTCACCATCGGCCAGGCGGACACCTTGCCCTCCGGTCCATTTGCGCTTGAGCACCGATCGCTGCAATCCGGCTTGAGGGGGTGGGTCGAGCAGCAAACCGGCCATCGGCTGGGGTACATTGAGCAACTCTACACGTTCGCGGATCGGGATCGCATCGGCGCCGAGCGCCAGCAGCGCGTCATCTCCATCAGCTATCTCGCATTGACGCGCAAGGAACAGGCAGCGGGCTCGCCCAAGTGCGGATGGCAGAGTTGGTATGAATATTTTCCATGGGAGGACCACCGCTCCGGCACGCCTGCGGTCGTGCTGGACGTTCTGCGGCCGCGCCTGATCGAATGGGCAAACGGGGTTGGCGATTCGGCCACGCGACGTGAACGCTGGCAGCGGGCGACGATAGCCTTTGGCTTCGACGACCGCCTTTGGAACGAGGAACTCACGCTTCAACGCTATGAGTTAGTCTACGAAGCAGGCCTGGTCCAAGAGGCCGTAAGAGGGCGGGACGCAGGACCCCCGCCGCTGGTGCCCAGCAAGTCCATGGTCGCCGATCATCGCCGCATCGTGGCGACCGGCATTGCGCGGCTGCGCTCCAAGATCAAATACCGCCCAGTCGTCTTTGAGCTGATGCCGCCGGTCTTCACGCTTTTGCAGCTGCAGCGAACCGTGGAGGCGCTCGCCGGCAGGCTCATCCACAAGCCGAACTTTCGCCGACTGATCGAACAGCAGGAGCTGGTCGAGGAGACCGGAGAGGCCACCACTGAGACCGGCGGCCGGCCAGCGAAGCTTTTCCGTTTCCGCCACGCCGTTCTCGACGATAGGCTCATCGCCGGGACAAAATTGCCGCTGGCGCGGGGTTGACATCCCTTATACTCACAGCAAGTATATGCTGGTTATTTTCAGTTAGAGTATAAGCGGGAGGGGGTCGATGGGCGCCATGCTGCCTACGGCCGCGTTGCTCTACGAGCGCGTCCGACGAGTGATCCCGCCGAGCGAATGGCCGGCTTTCGCCGAGGATATCGAGGCGATCCTTGCGCTGAAGCGCGAGCGCAACGCGATCATCCTGGCGCACAACTATCAGACGCCCGAGATCTTCCACTGCGTGGCCGACATCGTCGGCGACAGCTTGGCACTAGCCCGCACGGCTGCGACGGTCGAGGCGCAAGTCATCGTGCTGGCCGGCGTCCATTTCATGGCCGAAACGGCCAAGCTCCTCAATCCGGGCAAGACCGTGCTCATTCCGGATCTCAGCGCCGGTTGCTCGTTGGCGGACTCAATCACGGCAGAAGACGTGCGCTTGATGCGCCAGCGTTATCCCGGCGTTCCGATCATCACTTATGTAAATACGTCCGCCGAAGTGAAGGCCGAGTCGGATATCTGCTGTACATCCGGCAACGCCAAGGCGGTCGTCGAATCCCTTGGGGTTCTCCGGGTGATCATGTTGCCGGACGAATATCTGGCCCAGAATATCGCCGCCCAGACAGATGTGCAGATCATCGCCTGGAAAGGGCGTTGTGAGGTGCATGAGCGCTTTTCACCGGCCGACATCCGCGAGTTGCGCGAAAGCCATCCCGGCGTGGTCGTGCTCGCCCATCCCGAATGCCCGCCCGACGTCGTGGCTGAAGCCGATTTTTCCGGCTCGACGGCTGCCATGTCCGACTATGTCGAAAGGCAAAGGCCGCCACGTGTCGTGCTGATGACGGAATGCTCAATGAGCGACAACGTCGCGTTAGCCCACCCAGAGGTCGAGTTCATCCGGCCCTGCAATTTGTGCCCGCATATGAAGCGGATCACGCTTGCCAACATCCGCACGGCGCTCGAGCAGAACCACCATGTCGTAACCGTCGAACCCGGGATCGCCGGGCGCGCGCGGCTAGCGGTCGAACGGATGCTGGCAGTTTGAGCGCCGACCCCCGCAGCTTCTTCGGGCGGCCCATCATCATCGGCGGCGGCATCGCCGGACTGATGACCGCGCTTCAACTGTCGCCGGAGCCGGTGCTTCTTCTGTCAAGGTCGCTGCTGGGAGCTGACAACTCGAGCACCTGGGCCCAGGGGGGCCTGGCTGCAAGTTTCGGCGAAGACGACGATCCGGCAATGCACCTGGCCGATACGGTTGCCGCCGGGGATGGTCTCTGCGACAGAGACGTGGCGAGCCGCATCCTCCAAGCCGCGCCTAAGGCCATAGAGGGGCTTGCGGGCTTTGGGGTTCGCTTTGACCGCACGCCGGAAGGATCACTGTGCCTCGGATTGGAGGCCGCACACAGCCGACGTCGCATCGTTCATGCGCATGGGGACGGCACCGGGCGTGAGATCATGCGTGCGCTGATCGCGGCTGTGCGTTCCACTCCGTCGATAGTTGTCGTGGAGGGCGTGGAAGCGCGCCGGCTCGCCGTGCGAGAGAATGCGATCCGAGGCGTCTGGGCGAGCTGTTCGATCGCACCTTTCTTCTTCGGCTCACGGCGGGTCGTCCTCGCCACCGGTGGCATCGGGGGACTGTTTCTCGACACCACGAACCCTTGGGGCAGTTGCGGACAAGGCCTTGCGCTTGCGGCCCGCGCTGGAGCTGTCCTAGCCGACCTCGAATTCATTCAGTTCCACCCGACCGCGCTTGACGGCCCAGAACGCCCTATGGCGCTGGTCAGCGAGGCTGTGCGAGGCGAAGGTGCTGCCCTGATCGATGAAACCGGCCAGGCTTTTCTCCAGAGCGTGCCCGGGGCGGAACTTGCGCCTCGCGATGTCTTGGCCCGCGCCGTGTGGAACCATCTTGCGGACGGCCACCATGTTTTTCTCGATGCCCGACAACGGCCAGGCCCGGCATTCGCTCGACATTTCCCGACAATCGCATCAGCCTGCCTTGGAGCGGGCATCAATCCCGCGCGCGATCTCATCCCCATTCGTCCGGCCCAACACTACCACATGGGTGGCGTTGCCGTGGACAGCTCGGGCAGGACCTCCGTCAAGGGGCTGTGGGCCTGCGGCGAAGTCGCTTCGACAGGACTGCATGGCGCCAACAGGCTCGCCAGCAATTCCTTGACGGAGGCAATCGTGTGCGCCCGCTGGGTCGCTGAAAGCGTCGCCGGAACGCCTGCGCGCAGAACAAGGCCTGCGTTTGCGAACGTTTACCCACCGCCCGCTCCGATAGCCGTGCGCGTTTTTCTGTCGCGCGCACTCGGCATCGTCCGGGATGGTCAAGCGTTGAAAGCAGCCGCGCGTGCCTTATTGCCGCTCGCCGAAAGCAAGGATGCGGCCTCGGATCCGGCGGCTGTCGGCCTAATGATTGCTGTTGCCGCCTTGTTGCGCGAAGAAAGCCGCGGCGCTCATTACCGGACAGATTTTCCTCATCATGCGACTGCCGCCCGACGGTCCGAAATCACGCTCGAAGCCGCCTTGGCGGCTGCGCGGGAACTCGGACACTCGCCAAGCTCCGAAGGTGCAAAGGGATGATGCTCTCACCGCTCCCCACGGTCCTGCTTGAGCCGCTTGTACGGGCATCTCTTCTTGAAGACCTTGGCAGAGCCGGCGACTTGACCACGGACGCCATCGTCCCGAAGGAATGCCAAGCGGGAACCGTGTTGGTGGCGCGACAGTCCGGAGTTGTCGCCGGCATCGATCTGGCGATGCTCGCTTTCGGCTTGATTGATCCTGGTGTCGAAATCTCCGTGGAGCGGGCAGACGGCTGCAATGTCGTGGATGGAGAGGTCATTGCATCAGTGGTTGGCCCGGCCCGGGCCATTCTCACAGCCGAAAGGACGGCACTCAATTTTTTGTGCCATCTGAGCGGCATCGCCACAGCAACGGCATCGATGGTCGCTGCGGTTCGTGGATATGGCGCGAAGATCGTCTGCACCCGCAAGACGACGCCCGGATTGCGGGCAGTCGAAAAGTATGCCGTGCGCGCAGGTGGCGGGTCCAATCACCGCTTCGGCCTGGACGATGCAATTTTGATCAAGGACAACCACATCGCCATCGCAGGCGGCGTCCGGCCAGCGCTCGAGCGAGCACGAAGAGCGGCCGGTCATCTCGTCAAGATCGAAGTCGAGGTCGATACTCTGGCCCAGTTGGAGGAGGTACTTGGCTTCGCTCCCGATGCGGTTCTGCTCGACAACATGTCCCTCCCCGATCTTCGCCGCGCCGTCGCAATGGTCGGTGGCCGCGCTATCACCGAGGCTTCTGGCGGGATCACGTCGCATACAGCGCGAGCGTTTGCCGCGACCGGCGTTGATCTGATTTCGGTCGGCCGACTCATCCACAGCGCGCCGATCCTGGATATCGGCCTCGACCATCGGGGCTCATGATTGTCTGAGTAACGAACAGGATTGGGTCAACTGTCCTTTCCGATCACTAGTCAGATAGCAAAGACCCGCAAGTCATACCGGAGGAACAGCATGGAGATGCAAACGGCAAGTTCAACGCAGACACCGCCACAGGCCAAATCTCTTGACCCCCCTGACCCTGGAGCGTGGACCTTGGAGAAGGCTCAGGCACTTTACCATGCCCCCTTCAACAATCTCCTCTTCCTGGCGCAAACGGTGCACCGCCAGAATTTCGATCCAAACAAGGTCCAGCTCAGCCGGCTGCTCAGCATCAAGACCGGAGGATGCCCGGAGGATTGTGGCTATTGCAGCCAGTCGGCGCGTCACGAAACCGGGTTGGAGGCGTCCAAGCTGATGGAAGTCAGGCGCGTCATCGCCGAAGCGACCAAGGCGCGTGATGCCGGCGCCACCCGTTATTGCATGGGCGCGGCCTGGCGAAACCCCAAGGCGCGCGACATGGATGCGGTGGTGGCGATGGTCGAAGGCGTCAAGGCGCTGGGCCTGGAGACCTGCATGACACTCGGCATGCTCGATCTTGAGCAAGCCGTGCGACTGAAGCAGGCGGGTCTCGACTACTACAACCACAACATCGATACGTCAGAACGCTACTATAGCGAGATCATCGGTACGCGGAGCTTTGCCGAGCGGCTCGAGACGCTTGACCACGTTCGCAAATCCGGCATCAAGGTCTGCTGTGGAGGCATTGTCGGCATGGGCGAGGAGCCGGTGGACCGGATCGACATGCTGGTGACGCTGGCCAATCTGCCGGAACATCCGCAAAGCGTTCCGATCAACATGCTGATCCCGATCGCCGGTACGCCGCTTGCAGACGCCAAGCCCATTGAGCCGATCGAATTCGTGCGCGTGATCGCGCTGGCGCGCATCATGATGCCGAAATCGCATGTCCGTCTGTCCGCCGGCCGCACCGCGATGACCGACGAGATGCAGGCGCTGTGCTTTTTTGCCGGCGCCAACTCGATCTTCTTCGGCGACACGCTGCTGACGGCGGACAATCCCGGTGAGGACAAGGATACCCTGCTGTTCCGGCGCCTTGGCATCGATCCGATGGAACTCGAGGCGCAATGAACGGGGCGCCGCTTGCCCGTTATGATGCGACCTTGCAGGGGCTAGCGCGCAAGGACCGGCTGCGGACGCTTTCGCCCCGCGCCGGGCTGGACTTCTCGTCGAACGACTATCTCGGGCTGGCCGCGTCCAGAAGACTTGGCGATGCGGTTGTGGCGGCGATTGCGCGGGGCACGCCGGTTGGCGCCACCGGGTCGCGGCTGTTGCGCGGCAATGCACCGGAACACGAGCAGCTCGAGGCAGACGCGGCGGCATTCTTTGGAGCCGACCGCGCGCTGTTCTTCGGCAGCGGCTACATCGCCAACTTCGCTCTGCTGAGCGCCCTGCCGCAGAAGGGCGATCTTTTGGTTGTCGATGAGCTCGCCCATGCCAGCATGCATGAGGGTGCGCAGGCCGGGCGCGCACAGTTCGTGCTGGCCGCGCACAACGACGCCACCGCTGTCGAGGATGCGATTACACGTTGGCGCGTCGCAGGCGGCATGGGATGCGTCTGGATCGCGGTGGAAAGCCTTTACAGCATGGATGGCGACTGCGCGCCTTTGGAGAGCCTGGTCGCACTTGCCGATCGGCACGGCGCATTCATCGTCATTGATGAGGCGCATGCCACCGGCGTCTGGGGACCGGATGGCCGGGGGCTTGCCGCCGCTTTCGAGGGCCGCGACAACATCATAGCGCTCCACACCTGCGGCAAGGCGCTCGGCGCATCTGGTGGGCTCGTCACCGGGCCGAGGGCACTGTGCGAATATCTGATCAACCGTTGCCGGCCATTCATCTACGCGACCGCGCCATCGCCACTGATGGCGGTCGTGGCGCGCGAGGCACTCGCAATGCTCGCCGACGAGCCTATGAGGCGTGTTCAGCTGCATGAACGCGTCGCCAGCGCCGGCCGGTTGGTCAATCGCTGGGGTGTGACACCAAGTGGCTCTCAGATCCAGCCCTTAGTAATCGGCGATGTCAGGCGCACCATGGCAGTGGCGGCGCGCCTGCAGGCCCGCGGCTTCGACATACGCGGCGTTCGTCCTCCGACCGTGCCCGAGGGCACGTCGCGGCTGCGCATCTCACTGACGCTCAATATTGGCGAAGCCGACATTTCCGCCATGGTCGAGGCGCTGGTCGAGGTGTTGGCCCAAACATCACCGGAGGCGATATGACCCAACGCATCGTCATAACCGGAACGGATACCGGAGTTGGCAAGACCGTGTTTGCGGCTGGGCTCGCCGGTTTGCTGGACGGCTTTTACTGGAAACCGGTGCAATCGGGCCTCGACGGCGAGACCGACAGCGAGGTGGTCGCGCGGCTTGCCGGCTTGCCCTCAGAGCGCGTGCTGCCGGAAGCCTACCGCTTGCGGAGCCCGCTGTCGCCGCATCGTTCGGCCGAGATCGACGGCGTGGCGATCAAGGCTGCCGATCTTGCTTTTCCCGTCCTACCGACGCCGCTCGTCATCGAAGGCTCCGGCGGCCTAATGGTGCCGCTCAACCGGCGCACAAGGTTAATCGACATCTTCGCTGAATGGCGGCTGCCCGTTATTCTGTGCGCCCGCACCACACTCGGCACCATCAACCACACCTTGCTATCGGTCGAGGCGCTCCGCGCCCGCTCCATCCCGTTGGCGGGCATCGCTTTCATCGGCGATGAGATGGCCGATACGCAACGGACCATCGTGGAATTCAGCGGTGCCCCGCAGCTCGGCAGGCTGCCGCACCTCGATGTGCTGACGGGCAAAACACTGAGGGACGCAATGGTTGCCGGCTTCGCCTTCGCCTCGATTACTGGAGGTGACTGATGTCGCAGTCTCATGTGTGGCATCCCTTCACCCAGCACGCACTCGAGCCTGCGATCCCAGAAATCGTCCTGACTGAGGGCGCCTATCTCCACAGGGCCGACGGCGCCCGCATCCTGGACGCCATCTCCTCCTGGTGGGTCGTCACACATGGCCACCGCCATCCCCGCATCATGAAGGCAATCGAGACAACCGCGTCGAGCCTCGACCAGATTATCTTTGCGGGCTTCACGCACGAGCCGGCAGAGCGCTTGGCCAAGGCGCTTGTCGGCCTCGCTCCCGCTGGACTCGACTGGGTGTTCTATTCCGACAGTGGCTCGACCTCAGTCGAAGTCGCGCTGAAGATGGCGCTCGGTTATTTCCGCAACATCGGCGCGCCGCGCTCGCGCATCGTCGTCATGGAGCACAGCTATCATGGTGACACGATTGGAACGATGAGCGTCGGTGCGCGTGGCGTGTTCAACGCCGCCTATGAACCCTTGCTGTTCGAGGTCGACATCATCCCCTTTCCGGCCGCGGGGCACGAGCAGGAGACGCTGGATCGTTTCGAGGCTGTGACCCGCGATCGACGAGCCGCAGCCTTGATCGTCGAGCCGCTGGTGCTGGGCGCCGGCGGCATGCTGATGTATCCAGCATCGGTTCTGGCCGAATTGAAGAAGATCACTGAGGCCTCCGGCTCGCTGCTGATCGCCGACGAGGTGATGACCGGCTGGGGACGCACCGGAACCATGTTCGCCTGCGAGCAGGCATCGATTTCTCCAGATATCCTGTGCACCTCCAAAGGCTTGACCGGCGGCACCATCCCGCTGGCCGTAACGCTTGTCACCGATGCCATCTTCCGGGCGCACTATTCCGAGGACCGGAAGAAGACGTTTTTCCATTCGAGCTCCTACACCGCCAATCCGATTGCCTGTGCGGCAGCACTCGCCAATGTCGAGATCTGGCGCGACGAGCCAGTGGCCGGGCGGATCACGGCCTTGAGCGTGATGCAGGCCGTCGGGCTGCAACGCTTTCGGGACAATCCATATTTTGTCGACTGTCGAGCCACGGGAACGATCGCGGCGCTCGACCTGCGAACCGGTTCAGCAGGTTATCTCGCCGAGATTGGTCCGAAGCTGCGCGCTTTCTTCCTCGAGCGCGGCCTGCTTGTGCGCCCGCTCGGCAATGTCCTCTACCTTCTGCCACCCTATTGCATCGCAGGCGACGAGCTCGAACGACTCTATGACGCCATCGAGGAGGCTGGGGAACGCTTCGGGTCAAGGCCATGAGCAAGTCGTCGCGCATTCTCGGACTTGGCCATCACGTGCCTGGGCGCAAGGTGGCCAATGCCGAGATCGAGAGCAATCTCGGCCTCGAGCCGGGCTGGATCGAAAGGCGTACCGGAATCCGTTCGCGCTTCTGGGCAACGGACGAAGACACGCTGTCGGGTCTTGCCACCCGGGCTGGCGACATGGCGCTGGTGAACGCCGGTATTGCGCGCCACGACATCGGTCTGCTGTTGCTTGCCACCTCGACGCCCGACCATCTTCTGCCGCCAAGCGCGCCGCTGGTCGCACACAAGCTTGGCCTTGGCCGCGCAGGCGCGGTCGATCTGACCGGCGCCTGCGCCGGCTTCATCTATGCGCTCATGTTTGCGGACGGGTTCACCCGCCTGCATGGCAAACCAGCGCTGGTCATCGCCGCCAACATCCTCAGCCGCCGCATCAATCCAGCCGAGCGCGCGAGCTCAGCCTTGTTCGCCGATGCCGCCGGCGCCCTGGTGATCGGTCAGTGCGATGATGCTGATCGGGGCATTCTCGGTGCCTCGGTAGCTTCGGACGGCTCGCGCTACGGGCTGATCCAGATTCCCGCAGGAGGAAGCAACACGCCGTTCCATGGCGACCTCGACCTCGGGCAGACCCGGATGACGATGACCGACGGGCCCGAAGTGTTCGCAAAGGCCGTCGAGATGATGACCGATTGCTCGACAGCCGCGCTAGCCACTGCGGGAGTGCGGCCACACAATGTCGGCCGGTTTGTGCCGCATCAGGCCAATACTCGGATTTTCGGCGCGGTCGGAAGAAACCTCGGCATTGCGGACCAAGCAATTGTCAAGACGATTGCCGAATACGGCAACTCTTCGGCCGCGACGGTCCCGCTGTCGCTCTCGCTCGCCAACCAGATGAAGCCATTCCAGCCAGGAGAGAAAATCCTTCTGGCGGCGGCGGGTGCGGGTCTCAGCGGCGGCGCTCTCGTGGTTGGAATCTAGCCGGCCGGCTCACGCGCGCAGGATTGGTCATGAATGGCAATAGGAGCAACAGAACCAATGCCAAAAAATGGCCTTCTGAAGCTCGACATGACCAAGCTGACGCAGCACGACCCGTGCGAGCCTCTGGATGAGTTCAAATGCAACACCCGTTGCACCAATCGTACCACCTGAATAAAGCTCAATTACAAAGGGTGAGCCGCCCCATATATGTCGGATACCCGACATTGTTCACATAAAAGGCTCGATGCTTACACGCTCTTTGCTGACTGCTCTTTGCTGTCTTCTCTTTTCTCTTTTCTCTTTGCTCTTCCGTCTTGACTAGCAGGAGCCTGCGGCTTATCTCATTGCCGCGTTAGCACTCGCTTCGGCTGAGTGCTAGGCATGCTCCGGCAACGGAGCACCGTTCAACATCCGCACCAAGGAAATCCAAAAATGGCAAAGTCGAATTTCCGGCCGCTGCATGACCGCGTGGTCGTACGCCGGGTCGAATCCGAATCCAAGACCGCCGGCGGGATCATCATCCCGGATACGGC
>NZ_AYXF01000028.1:0-19132 GCF_000502215.1 Mesorhizobium sp. L103C105A0
GCTATATCAACATGGATGATCTGCGCGAGCACAAGAAGCTCGCTCTGCGCCAAGCCGCATGACCAGCATCATGGCCGCCCCATTTTGCAGAACTTGACGCACACAACCTTTCCGCCTCACTTAGAAAACGTGCGGCCAAGCACGTTCATGTCGGCCGTGGGCGGCCGCAACAATTGCCTACAAGGCGCAAGCGTCGTCACATATTAAGCGTAGCCGCGCGACAACCATCCGTGGTCACGCGCAATCCTGCGAATTGTCAAGCGGAGACAACGATCGCGGCACCAAGCAAAGTGGCGAACCCGATTCTGCTCGGGAGATCCCAAAGCTCTCCGAACCCTATTAGATCCATGAAGCGAAACACGGCGCCCTGAAGCAGGTAAAGCAGCAGTGTGCTCTGACCAAGCTCCACCGCAACAAAGCGAGCTACGCGAGTTGAATGGCCAACTCTCCAGCATAGGAACATAAGCTGCATTGTGACTGCAGAAGTTGCTACGGAGCCAATGAACATCAGCAACCCTTGTCTCGCCGACTCTCCATCGTAGATCGAAACGAGATTGTTGTAGACGTAAGTCTCCCTTCCCCAAACAAGAAAGCACACTCACGGCGTGCCGAGCAGCTTGGCCAAGGAGCGGCACTGGGGCCTCCGGAGTGAGTGTTATCGCTCAAGCAGCCACGTCGGCGCGGCCTAAAATCTTCGATGAGCGCGTCAGGAGAGCGTCGATCTCCACATTTCTTCCAGGAGATCGTCCCCACATCATCATGGCCACGGCTCTAACGGGCTGGTGCCCTCCCTTTCCCGTTTTTTGTCTCGATGCTCGGTTGCGCCGCCCGCCGGGGCAAGGCAAAAAAATCGTCGAGGCTGAGCCCCCACTGCGGCTTCGGCGAAATATTCATCCACGGGTTCGCATCACCGCGGGCAGCGGGCGAGTTCGTCGATAGGAGTGCGGATGGAAGTAGGCGATGCACATCGTCACCAGCGGCTCAGATTGTGTGAGGTCCACGGCTCGCTGGTTTCCGCCGACGACGGCGCGGACGGCATCGGTATGCGCAGAGCGGTCCGTCGGCTTGGCGTCAGTTTCGGGGCAAGGGGCTATTGCTGGTCGCGCGGCGCTGAGTTGGGCGGAAGGATCGACGGCGCAACCCGGGGCTCCCGCGCGACGAGCAGGTTCTTTTCCCGGTCTGACCTGGCCTCGACTCCAGATGTCGCGATGACCGACGTGGCCGGCGCGATTGAACGGGTCTCATGCCCAAAGCTGCCTCGGTGCCCAGTAGCGGCACCGCATGACCCACCCGGCGCTGCTAGAAGTAAACCGCGGCCAGCCAACATCCGAAGGTGCGCCAGACCCGATGTCGCGGCGGCCTGATGGCTCCGGCGCCGTGCCGCGGCAGAAAGCTGCCGATCTCGTCTGGCATGGTCGCTGACCGCATCGTCACCCGGGCCATCGCAGCGACTTTTCTCCGTTACAAAGTCCCCGCGGGACGGACTGCCAGTTCACGCCAGGGCCAACAGCACCCGCAGGGGCGACCGCCGCGTCTGCCGGTCCTGCGAGTAGAATAAGATCGGGAAGTGCGGCTTCATCCTCGATGCCAGAGCTCGCTTCGCCGTACCGCGGCCGCCATAGCCCCTTGCGCTATCACGAGTCAGCCCACCTTTCTAGCTGGCAGCCATCGGGAGCCGATCCGCAACCACAGGGCGGCACCTGTCGGCCCGGCCCGGCTTCCGTGTCAACGCAGAACATGATGCATATTCCCAGCGCTTTTTGACAGAGCGAACTACAAAATGCAGAACACTGACTCTCCGCCAAATGAATGCTGCGAGCAAGCAGCAGGCGGAGGAACTCCGTCTGGGCTGAGTACCTGTTTCAACGTGGACAAATAAATTGTAGCCAGTTCACGAAACGCCAGGCCCGCTCCTCTGCCGTCCGATCGTCCAGGAAATCCCCTCGGCGCGCGCCACGCCAGACACCTCCTTGCCGATATGATGCTCAAGCACCGGCCGCCAGGGCACCAGCGTGAACTCGCGCGATTTCTCGATGACAGCGTATTTTCCGCCGGCGAGCTCGACGCAGCCGCGCAGCGTACCGTCTATTCGATTGCCATGCTGCGCTTCAGAATACGAGAGCCCGAGTTCGTCCGAGAGCTGACTGGCAACACGGTTCAGCTCTCGTTGGCGCAGCATTGAAAGCATGTTGGCGCGATAGATGACCCGATCCTGCGCATCATGGGCAAGACCTTGCGCGATCAGCCACTGCTGTCGGCGGGCCTGGACCTGACGTACTTCTCGACCGAAGCCAGAGTCGCGCAAGGACTCAGGGTGGGCTGATACCAGCTCCTGGTCGATCCAGGTGGCGCCGTCAAAGCCTACTTGGCTCTCCAGCGGCATTGATGAGAGCTTTTCGACGACAACAGGCTGGGCCCTCGCTCGTTGACGCTCGTAATCCGCGACGCGGTTGAGATGGTCGGGCGCGACTGTCCATGTGCCGTCCGGCTCGCGCTCGACGCCACCGGTCGCACGGCGGATCGCCTCCAGTCGCCGCACGTGCGTTTCGGCAAAGCGTTCGGTGGCCGAGGGGTCATGCTTGAGATGGATATCGATGCTGTAGCGCCCGTCGTTAACCGTGGCGATGCCGGCAATTGTGCGGTCGACTTTTCTTGGCCCGGTGTCCCTCGGCCTGATCCGCACTATGCAGCCTTCTGGTGTCGGTTGGGTGGCCTCGCTTTTGCCGATATCAAAATAGTGGCTTTTGCCGTCCACGCCGTCGACGACGAGGTAATGGCGGTCAGTGATTTCGTCGGCCAGCCCGCGCCCGACGACACGTCCGACCACGGTTTGGGCCGACCCGTCGGATCGATCGTGGATAAGATAGTCGGCGGCACTGCGGACGAGCCCCTTGCCGGTCAGCTCGCGATGGATGGTCTTGACAATGTCGCCGCGCTCGCCGATGCGGCGTAGCGTGGCTTCGAGCTCATCCTCCAGGCGCCAGCGACCCGAAGGCATCTCCTCGGCAAGGCCCATCCGCTCGAGCTTGCGCAGGCGGCCCTGGTGCAGCGTCTGGCGAAAGGTGTCTCGGCTGGCTGGTGAGACATGCCCCTCGTCGCGCATGCGCATCAGCTGCCGGTCGATGCTGGTGAAGCGTTCCTGCTCCATCTCCTGGCGCAAGCGCTGCTCGATCTCGCGGTCGGTGCGCGGGCCAAGGTCGAGGCTAACCAGTTCGGCTGCGCGCTCGCGCAGGCCAGAGGAGATGTAGTCCCGCGCGATGACGAGGTTTTCGCCGTGATCGTCCCTGCCGCGCACGATGATGTGGGTGTGAGGATGGCCGGTGTTGAAATGGTCGACGGCCACCCAGTCTAGCCTGGTGCCGAGGTCTTCTTCCATTTGCGCCATGAGGCGCCGGGTGAGCAGCTTCAGGTCATCATACTCGATACCGTCTTCAGGGGCGACGATGAAGCGGAACTGATGACGGTCACCGTTCGCGCGATCGAGAAAGGCCCTGCCGTCCGCGTGGTCTTTGTCGGCAGCGTAGAGCTCGCCACGCTCGCCTTCCCGGGTGACGCCGTCGCGCTGGAGGTAGCGGAGGTGCGCACGAGCTCCGTCGACTCCCTTGCCGGCCAGCTTGACGATGCGTGCCTTGACGACTGCGCGCCGCTGCCGAAACGCCGCGTGGCGGTCGCGTGCTCTAAGAACGGCGGCAGCAGCCCCGCCGCGCCCCACCCGGCTTCCGATGAAGCGGCTGCCGCGTCCGCTCCTGCCGCCTGCTCGGTTGACCGCGGCCTGGACCTGGCCAGCGTAGCGTTTGCCCGCCTTCGAGCCGCGCGAGCCAATTTTGCCGAGCCTCGGCGTGAATTCGTCATCCTGCATGCGGCCTCCGATGAACCAGCAGCAAAATCAGAGGCTTGCGCGCCAGACCCTCCTGGACCCGCAGGCAACCTCCTGGGAAAACGATGTGCAGACAAACACTTCGCCGCCTCAGGAGGCGATGCCTTTATCTTGCGTTCCGCGGACCTGCCTCCCTGCCCCCCGCCCGAACCGCGGTAGCCGCTGCCCTCACCTGCGATCCGGCCGGCCTGACCTTGCTCGCTCCGATCCGAGCGGCACCAGGAGGTGCCCATTCGGGCCGGTCACGGAAACACCGTTTCGGAGGAAAAACAGCGACTGCCCGGAAGGGATTCCCGGCGCGCTTTTGGAACGGGATTTGTCGGTGAGCGCGTCCATATCGGCGGCCGAAATGCCCGCCGCCTTGACCTCTTCCAGATACGAAACCGTCTCGCTAGGCAGCGGTCGCCCGCGCTGCAAATGCTGCTCGTAGCGCTCCGGCCCGGCGTTATAGGCTGCAAACAGGCCTGGAAATCCGAAGCGGTCATACATGGCGCGCAGATAGGCAGTGCCTGCCAGAATGTTGTCGCGAGGGTCGTGCGGGGCGGCTCCCAGGCCAAGCTCTGCGCGCAACTCTTCGTAGGTGCCTGGCATTACCTGCATGAGGCCAATGGCGCCGGCGCTCGACGTGACCGGCCGCCCATTGAGCGTCGTCTGCCCCCGGCTTTCGGCATCCATGACGGCATAAATCCAGGTCTGTGGAATGCTGAAACGCCGGCTTGCTTCGGCTACGAAGGGCTGCCATCTTGCAAGCTGCGGACTATGGGAGATGACGACCGGCTTCGTGTTGGTCGCGGCGGAACAGGAGCATGGTGCGAGACACGTCATGCTCAGCATAAGGAGGGTCACTCGGTCCATAGCGGCACGAGCCTCCCGATGATGTTTTCGGTCGGCACCGGCCCGAAATAGCGGCTGTCGAACGAGCGATTTTTGTCGCTGCCGAGTAGGAAAACCTCGGCAGCGGCGAGCTTTCGGCAGGCATTCCACGAAGGCAGCGGACGGTGCTGCGTGTCGGTTGCAAGCCGGCGCGCGACAATCTCGCCGCCGATGATGATGGCGTCGCCGAAGGCGCAGACGTGCTCGCCAGCCAGCGCGGCAAGGTGCTTGACCAGCGGCACGTTGCTGGGCAGATAGAAGCGTTCGGCGGCCAGATCGACGACCGGTTTTGGCGGGCGGACGAGTACGAGATCACCAAGAGCCGGCGATCCGGACGCGACGCGATAGAGGCCGACCGGCGCACTCGCCGAGGCGTTCCAGACCAGCCAGGGCGATGGTTTGCCGAAGGCGGCGAAGCCGATCAGGGCAAGGCCCATCGTGGCCATGGCGATCGTCTTGCGCGCCCGAATGCGCCGCAGATGGCTGCCGATCAGATGGATGGTGGGACGCCGGCTCATGAGCGGCCTCCCTCGCCGGCCGAGCCGGAATCGTGCCCGCCGTCCTCGGGCCCGGTCTCCTGCGCGTGCCCCTTCGACCAATCGTCGAGTTCGTCGATGTGATAGCGGACATAGCGGCCGTGCTTGCGGAATTGCGGGCCGCCGCCTTTGAGGCGCATCTTCTCCAGCGTGCGCTGGGACAGCCCGATATAGAAGGCCGCTTGCGCGGTATTGAGAAACGGACTGCCCTTCTTGGCGCGGGCTGCGCGTTCGTTTTCGTCGTCCATGATGATCCTCGTTTCGCTACGGACAAGCGAAGGCGAGGATCGGCGAGCGAGATCGTTTTGGGGACGGGCGAAGAGTGGGGGGCGAGTTTTCGCCGCCCCCTTCGGCGGCCTCACGGGTCCTGAGAGAGGACCCCGCGCCGGTGGCGGCGCGGGGCTTTCCGGATCGGCCGGTTAGTCGACCGGGTTCCAGATGATGGCGTAAGTGTCGTCGTCATCCTGGCCGGCGGCGCGGCCGAGATTGGCGTAGAGCTTGCGGGGGCCAAACTCGGGGGCGGCAATCGACAGGCTCACATAGTCCTTGCCGGAGGTCTCGCCGGTGCGGATCCAGCCCGCACCCACTTCGACCCCTTGCGTCAGCACCCGGAAGTCGGGATGGGTGTCGGCGCTCTTTGCCTGATTGGGCACGATATCGATGTCGGCGCGGACGCTGAGCGTCTTGAGCTGGCCCTTGTAGCCGCCGTTTTCCTGTTTGGTGACGTATCCGATCGCGGTCATTTCCAGTCTCCTCTTGGTGCTCGCAAGGGACCATTCCCCTGCGATGGCGAACCGTGATGGGCGCGTCCGGACCGCCGGAACCGGGACGGCCGCAGCGATAGCGGAGGACCCGCGCGGGCAGCTTTTTTGAAGCGAAGCGGCGCGAGGAAGCCGCCGCAGGCGGCGGGGAAAAAAGCTGCCGGCGAGGGTTTCGGGCGGGCCTGATCCGCCCATAGGTCGACAAGCCAGCCGCAGGAAATGGTCCCCGAGACACAATGGAGACAGGTGGCGCGATCGGTGACACAAGAAGCCGGCCGCAATGCAGAGCGCCGGCTGCGCGGGCTCTGTCGGCAACCGGATCGGACAATTGGCCCCATGGGCCTTTGGCGCCTCAGCAAGCAACCCGGCGCGGTGCGGGGCTGCCGAAATGGGGCGAACTGGCGTCGGAATTTCTCGCGCGCGGCACTGGCTCGACAAGACGCCCAATCGGCAGCCGGCGTGGCCCGTAGCGGCGCGCGCGACCTGAGCGGCGGTAATCGAGAGAACCGCCGCTCGGGCCCTGATCGACTATTCGCGCACGAACAGCGGCTGCACCTGTGTCCACTGATCTGCGGTGCGGAGCCGCCGCGGCTGGTGTAGCTTTCGGCCGGGAATTTCATCCAGCGCGGCAGCCAGGTCTCGACCCAGGGGCGGCCATTCTCGCCCGCCAGGACGTCGCGGATGATGTTCTTTTGCGTCTTGACCTTCTCGGCGACATTGCCGTCCGCGACCAGCTTGCCGCCGACGTCGGCCAGCATCGAATTGGCGATTTCCTTGTCGCGCAAGAGGTCGAAGAAGGCATCGTCCGGTTGCCACCATATGCCCATGTCGACGTTCAGGTGGTTGCCGAGCGCCTCGACGACGGCGCTGCCGGCTGCAAGCGTCTCGGCCATGACAAGGGTGAGAACGCGCATGACATCGTCGTCGCAGAGCGCCAAGAGGCGCGCGAACACGCCAGCGATAGCAACGGCGTCGCCATTGCCGCCGGCGACCAAGCTATCCTCATCCGGTGATCCGAGCAGGGCCAATACCTCGCGCCGCTTTTTGCCGAATGCGGCTTCAGCCTTGCAGCCGGCAAGGCTGGCAGTCACCGTCTCGTTGGCTGCGCGCTGCGGCTCAGGCCGCACCTGCCACAGGCCCGAACCGGTGATGGCGTGCGCCACCACGAGGCGCAGCGCCACGGCGGGATGGTCGAGCATGGCCGCGCGCACGGCGGCATGGCGATGCAGATCGATATAGTTGTGCATCGGGCCGGTGACTTCGGGGCGCGGCAGCTTGGCGGCTGTTTCTTCTTGCTCGCCGCCCTCGCGGGCGCGGCGGGCTTCCTTGCGTGACAGCCAGCCCTCGTGACACTCGACCTCGCCGCGATGCGAGACAGTGATGACGATCTTGCCGCCCTTCTTCTTCGGGGTCTTCTCGTGGTCCATGCGTGGAAATACTGGCCCGGTTCCAGCGCACAACCTCGCTCCAGCCCTCGTTGAGATAGGTGTCGCGTTTGGTGGCAATCGCTTCGTTCTGCTTTTGCCAGAACAGGTCGGCATCGGCGAAATAGCTGTCGTCGCCGAACAGGTCCGAGGTGATCAGGCCGGGATACTCCTCGATGGCAAACAGTGCCACCTTGGTGGAAATCGACTGGCCGCCGAACAGCCATTGCTTCAATTGATAGCCACGCGGCGCGTATTGATCGGGATCGGCACAGAGTGCCAGCCAGTCCTTCTGCTGCGCCTTGGAAGACATGGTGAGATGGCGCACCGGCTCGGTGTCGATCTCCTCGCGCCGATAGGCTTCGCGGATTTTGGGCAAGAGGTCGCCAAGCGCCAGAATGCGTTTGACCTTGAGATCAGTGATGCCGAAGGTCACAGCGATGTCGAGAACGGTGCGGCCTTGCCTGACAAGCCGCGAAACGTCTCCCATTGCCATACTTCGTCAGGATCGAGGCGGGCGAGGTTTTCGATCAGGAAGCTTCGAGCGCATCGGCGTCGTCACCGTCCTCCATGATGGCGCAGGGCAAGGGATCGCCTTCACCGCGCTCGTCGGCAAGCGATTTCGCGGCGAAATAGCACCGCCTGCCGGGTTGTCCCCGCCGCGGAGGCCGAAGGCCGACGCGGCGGGACGGTTTTTGCGCCTATCGGCGCTGCTGTTCCGCCGTGTCGGGCGGAAGCTCGGAATGGGGCTTTGATAGGGCGTCTGCTGCCTGCCGCAGCAGTCGCTCGGCCTCGGTGACGTGGCCGCAAAGTGCGGGCGGCTTCGGCATGGACGGAGATCGGAAAGCGCGCCTGGAAATGCAGGTCGCGCTCTATGCCGAGGCCAAGCGGCCCTTTTACGGATGCAAGCTCGGCCAGACTGACGCTGCCAAGTTCGGGGAAGCCGAAGCCGAGATCGCAAAGACCGAACAGCGTGTCGCCATCGGCTTCGAGTTCGCTCAGAAGCGAGGTCGCGGCACCTGTCGGATCAAACAGTTTCACAACGGGAAAATGGTCGATGTCGGCGCCGGCGGCGCCATGGGCGAGCAGTCGTGCGCGCAGTGGATTGGTGATCAGTATCATGGAAAGACTCCTTGTCAGAACGGGTCGCGTTGACTTCTTGCGTCCGGCGGGAGAAAGGTTCACCGGACCTTCCTCTGATCCGCCTCCCCATTAGAGACCGACCTCGAGCAGCTTTGCGCCGCGCGCGGACACATCGGCGCGCCCATCAGGAGGGTTTGCCCGCGTGGTGATCGGCTGGACGCCGGGAATGAGCGTCTGCTCCTTTGCGGCGTCGGCTCGGTCGCGGTCAGTTGAGGATCGCGCATCGTCATGCCGCAATCCCTTCTTGCGCCTCGCCTTCCGCATCGGCCGGAAGGCCAAACAGGAAATCAGCGGCCTTCGAAGCTAGGCTGGCGGCACGGAATATAGCGCGGTTGTCCTCGCGCAGCACCTTCAGCCATGAGCCGATGTAATCGGCGTGACGCACGGTCGGCTCGATGCCGAGATTGCTGCAGACGAAGGCGGCAGTGATTTCGGCGACCAATTCTTCACGCGCGTAGGCCTTGGAGCCGAACGAGCCGGAGAGGTCGCGAGCAAGCCGCGTCGGGTGGCCGGTCCAGTGGCCTAGCTCGTGAAAGCAGGTCCGGTAATAGTCGATCTGCTGATGGAACGCTGGCTGCGGCGGCACCTGAATGTGGTCGCTGCACGGCATGTAGAAAGCGCGATCGCCGCCGACCCTGAAATCCGCACCGCTGGCGAGAATGAGCGTCTCGGCCTGCGGCACGATCTCGCACTGTGGCAGCGGCTCGGCAGGGGCATGGAGGTGTTCCGGAAGATTGTCGCATTGCGCGACATTGAAGACGGTAAAGCGCTTCAGAAAAGGCACGGCCTGTGGTGCATCGCCCTCGTGGCGTGCGCGCTCCTTCTCGTTCTTTGGGACAAAGCGGTCGGCATGCACGATCGTGGTGCCGCGCTCGCCCTTCCTGACATTGCCGCCCAGGGCAAGCGCCTGCCGGAAGGTCAGCCAATTCTGGCTGGGATAGCTGCGCTCGATGACGGCGCCCCACAGGATAAGGATATTGATGCCGGAATAGGTGCGCCCCGTGGACGCATTCCTCGGCAGGCCGAGGCCTGCTTTTGCGCTGCCCCATGGCTTGACCCATGGCACGGTGCCGCGCTCCAGCTCGGCAATGATGCGGTCGGTGATCTCCTGATAGAGGCTTGCGCCTGGGCGCCTGCCCTTGCCTGCGCCAGCCTCTCCGCTGGTGGTACGCTTGCTGTTTGCACGCATGTGTTATCCTCCGCTCGCCAATCGCCGCGCCTTTCCCCGGAAGCGGGGTGGGCGGCGAGTCGCGACCGGAAAGGCCCGCCGTGGTAGGCGGACCGCATCCGAAGGACCGGAACGAAGAGGAGGACCCTGAGCGGCACGCGAAGGGTTGCGGGCTGCCGCGGCGGGTCTAGAAGGGAGTGCCGCCCGCCCCGCGCCACCGGGAAAGGCCAACAGACAAACCGCGCCGCCCGCAAGGGCGGCGGCCGTCACAGCCCGAAGGGCTGCCCACGCCAAGGGGCGAAGCCGAATGGCCGAGACCGCCTGAGCTTGCCGAAGAAAAGCGGGCTCGGTTCACGAGCACCTGGTGCGCGTCGTCAGGCGCGCGGGCGCCCGCCAAGTTTTTTCGCACATGGTCAGGCGCCGCAGTTACGTCGAGAACCAAAAGGCATCGGCGCCGTGCGCGCGGCTTCCTCCGAAAACCAGCGCTCGCCTTTCAACAAATTGAGGCGTTGTCCCACTCAATATTCCTGTCCGTGATCATGATAGATGCGGCGCGCCCGCTAGGACCGGAGGCTGGAGAGAATCTCGCACGGATCAGCGTCAAGGGCCGCAGTTATGTCGAGAAACTCGATGACATCGAGACGCCGCTCTGCGCCCTCGTACTTGGCCACGAAGGATTGGGGACGACCAAGCTTGTCAGCCAGCTGCTTCTGGGTCAGGCCTTTGGCCTTGCGCAGCAAAACCAGCCGGGCCAGGAACCGCTGGTGGCGGGGCGATCGAAGGGATTTGGGCATGGAGGCGAACCGGTCGGGTAAAGACCGGATCAGCGACTAATCCCGGTTTCGGATTATCCCATTTTGGGATATACTGCCTGCGCTCACAGGCGAGGTTCGCAGGCATGAATGGACCAATGGGAACAGATGAGACTCGAAGCTCAAGTTTGAGCGATGAAGTCCCCTGGTCGGAGAACCTCACGAGCTACGACAGGGAGCATTTCACGATCTACCTGCGGATCCTGGATGCCTGCGCCGACAATGCCAGCGAAAAGGAGATGGCCGAGCGCATCCTCGGCATCGACCCGTCCATTGACCCGGTCCGCGCCCGCAAAGCTCTTCGCAGCCATATCGACCGTGCGAACTGGATGGTGACGACCGGCTACAAGGAACTGTTCGCCGGCTGATGCACAGCGCCCAATGCCACGTGTTTCGAGTAGGCAAGTCTCTGTAGCCAAATTCGGCAGCGCACGGCCGCGACAGCGGGCGCTGCGGGAGCGGTCACAACTGGTTCGCGTACTGTTTGACTGCC
The DNA here is from genome assembly GCF_000502215.1 of Mesorhizobium sp. L103C105A0. Classification (NCBI taxonomy): domain Bacteria; kingdom Pseudomonadati; phylum Pseudomonadota; class Alphaproteobacteria; order Hyphomicrobiales; family Phyllobacteriaceae; genus Mesorhizobium; species Mesorhizobium sp. L103C105A0. The sequence goes on from NZ_AYXF01000028.1 coordinate 11,088, forward strand.
ATTTCCAGTGCTTGCATCAAAGGCACAGCCTTGGAGAAGAGGAAGCCTTGGGCGGTTCGGCAACCAAGCTTGTGCAGGGTTTGCCGATCCGCCTCTGTTTCGACGCCCTCGGCCATGACCTCGATCCCGAGCATGTCACCGAGTTCGATGACGGATTTGACAAGCAGTCGGTCCTCTCGGGACTTGGCCAAGCCGCGAATGAAGCCTTGGTCTATTTTCACCTTGCGTATCCGACGGTCCTTGAGAGATGCCAAGGTAGAAAAGCCGGTGCCGAAGTCGTCGAGCGCGATGGAAATACCGGCATGCGAAAGCCGTCCGAGCTTTTCATCCACTCTGTCCGGATCCACCGGCGATTCTTCGGTAATCTCGATTTCGAACATCGTCGCAGGCAGGCCTCTTGCGGCCAGACCATCCAGAACCATGTCGTCGATATCGCCGGCTTCCAGTTCGCGCGGGGAAACATTCATCGCCACACGAATGTTACGACAGTCAGCTTTCACCAAGCCGTCGATAAAAGCACAACAGTCGGCGAATACGGTTTGCGTCAGCAGCTGAAGCATTCCGGTTTCGCGTGCGGCTGTGATGATTTCGGGTGGAGAGATGGCACCATGTGTCGGATGGGACCATCTCAGCAAGGCTTCAAAACCGACCACGGCCTCGGTGTCGAGTTTCACGATCGGCTGGAACCAAGGTTGCAATCTTCCCGTCTTTATCGCCGAATGAAGGTCCCGTTCGATGGACTGGCGGCGTTGGAGTTCCCGGTCGAGTTCGGCATCGAACAGGCAAAATTCGTTCCTGCCATGGCGCTTGGCCGTATAAAGGGCGATATCGGCCCGCAACAGCATTTCAGTCAGGCTCGACGTCTGCGCCAAGTATATCCCTATCGATGCCCCGACGCGCACGGACGCGACCCCGATATAGGGGCGAGCAATTTTGGCTATGATATTGGAGGCGAGATCACTGGCAGAAAGCGAAGCTCTCGTTGAGGGAAAAACCAGCACGAATTCATCGCCGCCGATACGAGCTAGCGTTGAGCCTTCCGGTGCTTCCTGCTCTATGCGGCGGGCGATCATGACAAGCAGTTCATCACCGGTCCTGTGACCGTAGGTGTCGTTGACAGATTTAAAGCCGTCCAGATCAATCAGCATTGCCACGAAGGGGCCATCCGCGGTCTTGAACCGACCGATGGCGTGTTCAAGGCCCCGCCTGTTGAGAAGGGCGGTCAAATGGTCCTCCCTGGAGTTGCGCTCCATTTCCGACGCAAGTCGCTCTGCCTCATGTCTCAGGCGGCTTGCTTCGCGGAAGCGCGCCTGCCCAACAAACGAAGCTCGGACCAAGCCGCCCATGAAGAGCAGAACGGTGAAAGCCAGAATGTAGCGTTCAAAATTGCCTTTCGCCAAAAGGCACGCCACCGTGATGAGGAGTGGAGGTGTGATGAAGCTGGTCGCCGCCGCGGCATACGAACTGCCATATGTAACCGCACCAGCTGAAATGCCCGCCAGTATGACCAGATGCATCGGTGCTTGAGGTGTTGTGTATCCAACAGTCAGCACGGCCGGGAAGGACCAGGCAAACCCTGCCAGAAGGGCAAGGACGCCAAACATGCGAAGGCGCGGCAAAACGCCAAGCAAATCCTGATGGCGCCCCGTTTCCTTTAGCTGAAAACGGGCGAGTGCAAGCCGGGCGGCATTTAGCGCATTGACGACCAGGAACCAGCTTGCAGCGGCAAAGCCGCCGCCAGAAAGGGCCTGCACCGCGCAAATCAGGCCTGACAGGATCGCGCTTATCGGCATCGACACGAAGAGCCCGGCCCTCAGGTCAGCAAGCTGATCCTGACGGATTTTGGCCTCCAGCGATTCTTCTTTCTTTAGGGGTGCCATGAATGGACCAGCTTGCTTGCGTCATTGTTCGCGAGGACCAAACCTATGCAAGCCCACTGAAGGACGGGTTAACTACCCAGCGAGGGTAACCAGTGCGCTCACCATGCTGCGGGTCACACCTTTGGCTTAGCATTGCCCGAATCATCAAGGCTTCGCCCGCGCGCGTGCCTTGATCCGAATCATGCCATGATCGGCAACGTCACCAGGAGACAGCCTTGCCCCGCGACGACGCGCGCCAGCAAGACAAGGAAGCCGCGCCGAGACAGCGTTCCAGAGCGGTAGCGCTCTGTGCGATTCACCGCCTGAGCATGGCCGAAATGCCATGGCGGACAAAGGGAAGATGTTGGGCAAAGCGGAGCCCAGCATGTCTTGCAAGCCGTGCCGCCGGGTGCTCGCTTGAGTAAAGACCGACAAGCATGTTGGTGGCATGATAGAGCGGCCCCGCCGACAGCCGCAGCCGGCTTTCGTATCTGCCGAGCATGTCGGGATCGGCAATGTCGCGGCGGGCGCGACATGCTGTCAGTATTTTATGAGCGAGTTGCTTCTGGCCGCTGAGGCCGATGTTGAAGCCATGCGCGGTCACCGGGTGCATGCCGATGGCAGCGTCTCCTATAAGTGCCGCACTCGGTGCCGAGAACTTGTGCGCCCAGGTCGTGACCAGCGGATAGGCATGGCGGGTGCTTGCCAGGGTCATCTGCCCGAGGCGTCCTCGACACCGGTTCATCAATTCCATGAGGAACAATTCGTCATCGAGAACAGACAGTCTATCGGCCTCGATTGAGCGCAAAGTCAGAAGCAGCGACGACACGCCTTCCATGAGCGGCAACATCGCTATGGTCTGATGGTGGTCGAACCATTCGACCGCGATCTGGTGATGGAAGCGCTCGTGCCTCACTCGGCAAATCAGCATGGAGTGGCCAAGCGGATGGATGTTGGCGCCAATGCCGAGCAGGTCGCGCATCGCGGACAAACGCGAATCCGCTGCTACGAGCAGCCGAGCGGCCAATTGCCTGCCATCAGAAAGCGTTATGACCGCCTCGTCGTCGCTGGTTGTTGCATTCACGACCGAGTTGCCGCACAGCAGCCGGGCATGATCCTGGAAGTAGACAATTTTGAACAGGGCATCGCGGATCCGACAATTTGGGACCAGAAATCCGAGTGGTTCCCCAGATCCGCTGCGAATATCGAAGCACAGGGCGAAAGGGCTCGATCCGTTGAGCACGCGCGCGCCATGAAGCGGTGATTTGTCAGATGCGGGCATGGCGTCCCAGGCGCCGAGCTCGCGAAGGATTCTCACCGATGCGTGCGTCAGCGCGATCTCGCGACCGTCGAAAGCCGGATTCGCCAGGCTGTCGAGCGACTGCCGTTCAACCACTGCCACCTTGAGTCGGCTCAGGGCGAGCGATGCTGCGAAGGCAAGTCCGACCGGCCCAGCTCCGACGACAATGATGTCGAATGTGTCGACAGAGCCGGCCATCAGCGTGCCGCCATAGCGGCTATCTGCGATACGAAGCGCTCTTGAAGCATCGCAATCACCCACGGTTTGCCGCTCATCTCCCCATCGTCGATAGACATGCGTTCTCCGTTGGAAGCCTGGTCAATGAAACCACGCCGACGAAGAGATAACGCTGATCTGGATCAACCAGGCTCGATAACCCGGCAACGGCGGGTTCACGGTCGAGTGGTCGATTGCCGTGAAAACGTTTGCATGTCTAGGCATTCTGAATGGTCGGCTTCCCAATCGCGTGCCCCTACTGGCCAAAGGTTCGGCAACGTATTGTGGCTGATCCGTTCTTCGCACGCGCGCCGATATCATCATGACGAGGCAATCCAGCAAAGACTCGGTCGACTGACGACCAGCATCCGCACAGTCGTTGGGCGCCGCCAACCGGTTCAGCCTCGCGGCTCTTCCCGATCGATAAGGATGCGCTGGGCGGAGCCGTCGAGATCTTCGTATTGGCCGCTCTTCAGATCCACAGGAAGCGCCGGTCCAAGCCCACCAAAACAGGCAGCGGCCATCGCATTCCGTCAGGACGGGCATCTTGCTGCCGACAGCGTACTCTCCGCCCATGACGGGCGCTAGACGCCGAAGGAACTCGCCGACGGCCTCATGTCCAAGTGATGTGGGAAGGGAGCAGAACCAAAGGGACTCTGCTTCGCGTCCCCGCCCTTTCCGCAGCTATGAAACCTTCACCGAACGGATCCGTACTGAGGAGGAGGCCGTCCTTGACTTGCCCGACGCCGGCAACCTTCTCAGCCGCAACGATCGCTGCCTTCCGCTGACGCTCGTCGACAATCGCCCCCTTCAGTTCGACAAGGCCGTCGCTGACCCTCACATCGATCAAGTCACCACCGCTCCAGGTTTGTGACTGCAGTTCGGCAAGGATAGCCTTGCGGATCAGGTCGTCATCGGGTGGCGTGGTGCCCTGTTTCGGCATGGCGCGGATCAGGACAAGCAGCAAATCAGTTCGCGTGATGATGCCGATGACCCTGTCCCGATCGACAATCGGAAGATTGTTGATGCGATGTTGCATCATCAGGTCGACAATATCTGCAATCGAGGCGCCAGGAGGCGCCGAGATGACGGGTGTGGTCATCACCTGATGGATGATCCGTCCGTTCGAGCGCGCATAGTCATTGGCGACTGTGCCCGGGCCAAGATCAAACTCCAGCCAGCGCGGACGCACACGCTGGGTCCCAAGTTCTTCTCGGCGCAAGAAGTCGCTTTTGCTTACAATACCAATCAGGGTGCCGTCGCTGTCTGCTACCGGCAGGCAGCTGACCTTGTTTGAAAGCATGAGCTTGGCCGCTTCGTCGATCGTCGCGTTCGCATCCGTCGTGATGACTGGCTTCGTCATGATGGCTTCGGCTTGCATCCTCACCCTCCTGATCTTACGTCGGACGACGATGGGACATCCCGACCCGCGGCGCTTTGATCTGAGTCACTTGGAACGAGGAGGATTCTCCGCGCCGTCGTCGCGGTCGATGAGAATGCGCTCCGCCGCGCCATCGAGATCATCGTACTGGCCGCTTCTCAACGCCCACAGGAAGCCGGACAGGCCGAGTGCGCCAAGGAACAGCGCCACCGGAATGAGATAGGCGAGCGTCGTCATGAGGATTGGGCCAAGGCGCCGGCCCGCGCGGGCCTGCCCTGCCGCGCAATTGCGGACGATGCACCCGTTGCGAGGCCTTGCAGACGCATGGCATTTCCAATCACGAGCAATGACGAGGCAGACATCGCGACCGCCGCGATGAGAGGCGTAACATGGCCCAGAATGGCGATCGGCACGGCCACAGCATTGTAAACGATCGCAATTGTTATGTTCTGTCGGATCAGGCTTCCCGCCTTGCGCGACACGTCCAGCGCCAGCGGGATCGCCAAGAGGCTTTCGCGCAGAAAAACGAAGTCGGCTGCATTGCGGCCAATGTCGGCGGCCGTGGCGGGTGCGATCGAGACATGCGCGGCGCTCAGCGCCGGTGTGTCGTTGAGCCCGTCGCCAACCATCAAAACCTTGTGCCCGTCTCTCGCCAGGCTCTCGATGCGTTCAACCTTGCCGGACGGTAGCAGGCAGGGAACGAAGTCATCGACACCAAGCATGTCGGCAACCTCGGCGCAGGCTTTCGCGGTATCGCCCGACAGCATTTCCACGCACATACCAGCGTTGCGCAGTTGATCGATCGCTGCCCTGGTGTCGAGGCGCAGCGCATCCTCGAAAACGAAGGATGCCACAATCATGCCGTTTTTAGTCAGGACTGTTCCGCCGTAGCCATGTTTGCCTTCGCCGCCGGTTCGAGCCTTCCAGCCAGCCCATCCGCGTCTACCCAGCCGCCAGATGCTACCGGCGGCTGTGGCTTCGATCCCGAAACCCGGGTGCTCGGTCACCGCGTCGAATTTGTGCTGGCTGCTGCTGACGGAAAAGCTGGCAATGGCCTTTGAATATGGATGACGCGAATGCGCGGCCAAGTCGGCAGCGATTGCCAGCATGGCGGGATCAATCGAAGCTGCGTTGACGAGCCGTGGCTTCCCAAGCGTGAGCGTGCCGGTCTTGTCGAACACAGCCGTATCAACCGTAGCCAGGCGCTCCATGGCCGACCCATCCTTGACCATGATGCCGTGGTCGAACAGGCGCCGCGCCGCGACCACCTGGACGATCGGCACGGCGAGNCCGAGCGCACATGGGCATGTGATGATCAGAACGGCAATAGCGATGGTGATCGCCCGGTGCCAGTCGCCAGTCACCGCCATCCAGCCTAGGAATGTCGCGAAGGCGGTGAGATGAACCACCGGGGCATAGAGCGCTGAAACACGATCGGCGATCCGGCGATATCGGGCGCGACCGCCCTCCGCGGCTTCCATCAGCCGAACCATTTCCGCCAGGAACGAATCCTTGGCGGCCGCTGTCGCCTCAATCGTCAGCGGACCGGTGAGGTTGAGGACCCCGGCCTGCACGGTGTCTTCCGGCGCCACGCTACTGGGCGTGCTCTCGCCGGAGACCAGGGAGCAGTCGACGTCCGATGTCCCGCGCACAATTTTGCCATCGACAGGGATTCTTTCGCCGGCGGCGATCAACAACAGCATGCCCGGTTCGATCTCGGCCACCGGCAGATAGTCCCGAGCGCCATCGCCGCGCAGCACCATGGCGCCACGCGCCGCGAGCTGTGACAGGCCTTTGACGGCGGTGCGGGCGCGTTCCCGCATCACGTGATCGAGCGTGCGACCGATCAGGAGAAAGAACAGCAGCGATACCGACGCGTCGAAATAGGCGTGGTCGCCATGGGTGATGGTCTCATAGAGGCTCATGACGTAGGCCAGCGACACGCCGACGGCTATCGGCACGTCCATGTTCATGTGGCCGTGGCGCAGCGCATTCCACGCCGACTTGAAGAAGATCCCGCCGGCGAAGGCCAGCGCAGGAATGGCGATGAGCGCCGAGACCCAGTGGAACAAATCGCGCGTGGCGCCTTCGGCGCCGGACCAGACCGATACCGAGAGCAGCATGATGTTGCCCGCCGCAAAGCCGGCAACGGCGACGGCGCGGATGAGCTCCGATAACGTCCTGTCCTTCGCATCGGTGTCGGCTTCGAACAGATGTGCCTGGTAGCCCAGGCGCCCGAGCACTGCGACCAATGGTGGAACCTCATCGCCGCGCCACTGGACCGAGACCCGCTTCGTTGAAAGGTTGACGCGGGCGGCCTGGACGTGATTGAGCTTTCCCAACGCGGTCTCGATCATCTGGATGCAGGCGCCGCAGTGAACCGTCGGTACCGACAGGTCGGTCTGATGAAGGTCATCGCCCAGCGACTGGCTCGCCAGCCTGACCTCCTGGCTTGACGGCAGGACCGAAGCGGGGCTGACCAGATCCAGCGCCATTTCAGCGCCCGGCGCGCAGCAGCTCATTTCAGCACCCCTTGGGAAATCATGACCCTGCGCACGTCGCGATAAGGTTTTGCCAGGCCGGCATCGGCGTCTATTTCGATGATCCAGANCCCCATGCGATGGTCAACTGGCCGGTCCAGCCAAGCGCTGCCTGCGCACGGCCTTCCTCGGCCTTCTTGTTGAATTGCTGGCTCGCCACATAGGTATTTTCGACGACAAGGCCGGTCCAGCTTGTGTTGGCAAGCGTCGCCATCGTGAGATTGACCGCGATGACCACGCCGAAAAAGGCAAGGACGGTGGCCAACATGTGCCTGCCGGTGAACTCGCGGGGTTTTCGCGTGGTGGCGTTCATCTGGCGATCTCCGGCGCATTGAAGGTGGCGGTGTATTCGTTGGACTCGAAGCTGACCTTGTCTTCGACGCGGAATGTGAAGGTCTGCGCCTGGCGATTAATCTGATCGGCGGGCAGGCGCACGAAAACCTTCAGCATCTTCAGCCGGTCGGGTTCGACCTGGACCGCAAAGGAGCGATCGGCGGGGAGGTCGACGCCAACGATGCTCATCTCCGCGCCTGGCAAACCCCCGAGGGTGACGATAATCGTTCTCGGTTCGGGGATCNAGCGAAAAGAGCAGGCCCAGCCCGATCAGCGACCACATGGCCATGTAGACATAGGTTCGTGGCCGAAAGATCTTGTGGATATGGAAATGCGCCACCCTGTCCGAAAACAGGCCGTCATCCGTCCTGACCAGTGATGGATTGACCGAGCTGGCGCCGCCGGCGGTGGCCAGG
>NZ_AYXF01000029.1:0-17698 GCF_000502215.1 Mesorhizobium sp. L103C105A0
GTCAGCGAGTGCGCCTTGAGGGCGAGATGGTTATGCATCTCATCTCCAAGGCCCCCTCCCGCTTCGAGATGACATCGCGCGATCCATCGCAGCGTTTCGAAATCGCGCCAGACACAATGACCTTCAGTGCCATGCAGGGCGCGCCAAACATCCGCGATCTTCAGGGCGTGCGACGTGCATCCACGATCGCGGACCTGCGAAACATGAACCGGCTGACCCAGATGCTGCCCGGGTTCCATATCGCCGGCGGGTTCACCTGCGAGCCAACCGATATCGCTGTTCCATGGCGCCATCTGCACATCAACCATTCGAGCCTGGTGGAAACCAATATGCCCTTCTTCGGTCTGACGACCGGGCAGCAGCGTGCCGAGGACTCGATCGCTATGGGGCAGATCGTCCACGGCAAGGCATTTATGGATCAGAACGCGGTGATGCTCGGTCATGTGTCGGGAAACTCGCCGCTAGTCTGGGATTCGACCATGCTGGAAGGGCTTCGCGCTTTCGTCGAGGCGAACCAGGTCGTCCTGCTGTCACCTTTTGTGCTTGGGGCCGCCAACACTCCTGCCGACATCCCGGCCACAATCGCCCAGTTGAACGCCGAGGCGCTCGCAGCGCTTGCCTACACCCAACTGGTCAGGCCCGGCGCCAAAATGATCTACGGGCAGTATTCGGTCTCGGTCTCAATGCGCAGCGGCGCTCCGATGTCCGGCATGCCCGAAGTCACGCTCATCAACGCGGTCATCGGCCAACTGGCGAGGCGTTACGGGGTGCCGTGGCGAACCACTGCGTCTCAATCCTCCGCCAAGACCTTCGATGCTCAGTCCGGCTATGAATCGGCGGTTGCCTACATGTCAGGCGCCAGTGCCTGCGCCAATTTGATGATGCATGCCGGCGGCTGGGATGAGGCCGGTCTCGTCTGCTGCATGGCGAAGTTCGTCGCCGATGCAGAACAGAACCTGCTCATCGAAAAATATGCGCGGGGCATATCCTTCGAATATTTCGAGGACGCGCTCGAAGCTGTGCGGCGCATCGGCCCTGGCGGCCACTATCTCGGCGATTCCTTCACGCTCAAGCGCTTCAAGGACGCATTTATCGCACCTGAGATCCTCGATTACCTCAGCTACGAGCAGTGGAAGGTCAAAGGCTCCAAGGACATGGCGCAGCGCTGCCGTGAGAAGGCGAAATCGATCATCGAGAGCTATGAGCAGCCGCCCATGGATTCCGCTGTGCGCGAGGAACTCGATGCATTCGTCGCCAAACGCCAGGAGGAAATCTCGCCAAGCATTACCTAGGCCTCCGTCCACGAGCCCATGAGATCAATTGGGTACATAAACAAGGGAGAAGAAAATGGGATACTTCAAAAGTAATGAAGACCGCATTCCGGCTTCCATCGAAAAGATGGCGAGCAACGTCAAAGCACGCAAGATGGATCGGCGCGAGTTCCTCGCGCTCGCAAGCACATTCGGCGCCTCGGCTGCGATGGCCTATGGCTTGATTGGTGTAGCATTGCCCCAACAGGCACGCGCCGCTGAGCCGAAAAAAGGTGGAACTCTGCGCGTGTCCATGCCTGTACATGCGCAGAAAGACCCGCGTACTTATGACACAGTGGAAGCTGCCAATATCTCTCGATGCTGGCTCGATCCGCTGGTCCGCTATACACGCGAGTTTACGTTCGAGCCGGCGTTGCTCGAAAGCTGGGAAATAAATGATGATGCTACCGAATATGTGCTGCATGTGCGCAAAGGCGTCACATGGAATAACGGCGATGCCTTGAATGCCAACGATGTTGTCTACAACCTGACCCGTTGGTGCGAAAAAAGCGCGCAAGGCAATTCCATGGCTGGCCGGGTCGGCGCGCTTATTGACGCCAAGACGGGGAAGGCACGAGAGGGCGCGATCACCAAAGCCGATAATCATACGGTCAGGCTGAAGCTCAGCGGTCCCGACATTTCGCTCATCGCAAGTTTCACCGACTATCCCGCGCTTGTGGTTCATCACAATTTTGATGCCGGTGGCGCCGATCCCGTCGCCAAACCCGTCGGCACCGGCGCGTTCGAGCTGGTATCATATCAAGTCGGCGTGAAAGCGGTCGTGAAGCGACGTGAAAACGGGAAGTGGTGGGGCGGCGAGGCGCATCTGAGTGGCGTTGAGTTCATTGACTATGGCACCGATTCTTCGGCGACGCTGAATGCATTCGACTCCGGCGAAATCGACGCCAACCTTTCAACGCCACCCGACTTCGTCGACCTGCTCGATAACATGAATCTGGTAAGGTCAGAGGTCTCCACCGCGACGACGGCGGTCGCCCGTACTAATGTCACGAACAAACCCTATGATGACAAGAGGGTGCGGAACGCTCTGCAGATTGCGGTAGACAACAATGTCGTGCTCCAACTCGGTTATAGCGGCCGCGGCACGACCGGCGAAAATCATCACGTTAGCCCCGTCCACCCTGAATATTTCGCATTGCCGACCAAGACGCGCGATCTCGAGGGTGCGAAGAAGCTCTTGGCGGACTCGGGGCATGCCGACTTCGAGCATGAGCTGATTTCGATCGACGGGGACTTCGAGAAGAACACCAGCGATGCAATCGCGGCCCAGTTGCGGGAGGCCGGCTTCAAAGTCAAGCGCACAGTGATTCCGAGTTCGATTTACTGGAACGACTGGGCGAAGTATCCCTACTCACTGACGGTCTGGTACATGCGGCCACTTGGTGTTCAGGTTCTTGCCTTGGCTTATCGTACCGGCGAGGCTTGGAATGAGACAGGCTACTCTGCCCCTGATTTCGATGCCAAGCTGAAACAGGCGCTCTCGATCAATGACGTGGCCAAGCGACGTCAGGTCATGAAGGATTTGGAGCAGATACTTCAGGATTCCGGCGTCATCATCCAGCCTTTTTGGCAAAAAGTGTATAGCCATATGGCCAAGAAGGTGAAGAACTATAATGTTCATCCCACCTTTCAATTGGACCTGCAAGACGTCTGGCTGGAAACCTGATCAACACCAAAGGCTGCGTCGGTAGCCTTTAGCAAGCTCGCTCGCTATAGCTAGAGGGCATGACGTCGCCCAGTCAATTGGTGTTATTGCCGAAAAAGTGGAGCGCAAACCGGTCAAAATACGATCTTCGTCAGCGGTACACTGACGACAGCTCGAGAACAGCGCCTAATTTGGTTAGGCACAATGCAAGAACAGCGGACTTGGAGCAATGCAGTATGGACTACATGGAAAAATTCGGGCTCGCCGGTAAACGTGCTCTCGTAACGGGTGGGGGCCGCGGCATCGGGCTTGAAATCGCCCGCGCTCTCGGCCAGGCCGGTGCGGCAGTCACCATCGCTGAATTGGACGAGAATAGTGCGATTACTGCTATGGCCGATCTCGCAACTCGCGGTGTGCTGGCAAGCTACCGTGCTGTCGACGTGACGAAGCCGGATGCGGTGACGGCGCTCGCCGACGACCTAAATGCCTACGAGCCGATAGATATTCTCATCAACAATGCTGGCATCGCCCGGATAGCCGAGGCCCTTGACACTTCAGACGAGGATTGGCTGGCAACGATGCGGGTGAATTCGGACGCTGCATTCTGGTGTGCGCGCGCTTTCGGCCGCCACATGATCGCCCGCCGCTCAGGCAACATCGTCAATATCGGATCCATGTGCGGCCTAGTGGTCACCCAGCCCCAGAACAACACCGCCTACATCACCAGTAAGGGTGCCATCCATATGATGACGAAGTCACTCGCCTGCGCGTGGGCTAAGCACGAAGTACGGGTCAATGCCGTTGCGCCCGGCTATGTTGCCACAGAAATGACGCTGCCCCTGAAGGCTGACAACCCCTTGTGGCTCGATCGATGGCTCGAGCAGACCCCGCTGGGGCGACTCGCCCAGCCGGACGAAGTCGCCTCCGCAGTGCTGTTTCTTGCCAGTCCTGCGGCGAGCTATTGCACAGGCACCGTGCTGTCAGTGGATGGTGGCTATACATCCTGGTAAACAAGCAATGAATGAGTAAATAATGCATGATCTTATATAGTTGATCTCTCAAGTAACCAATAATTTTTTGGAGCGCGCGCTAGTATGTCCGGAACGTTAACGTCTTCGAGTCGGTATCGTCAGACATAGATATTATCCTCGATGAGTCTTGCGCGTAGGATGTATTGATGACAAATTCGGCATATGGGGTTCCCTGCGTCTGCCTCGAATACTGCGGCCAAGATGGCTAACATTTTGACTGGCACTTACGGCACGAAGTGGCTGCCGACGGGTACAGGGGCTTTAGCATTGGCACACGATCTAACTCTTTCGGACCAGCGTCACTGGCTTCTGTCGGCCCTTCAGCGAACAATCGCAGGACGGGCTGAAAAATAGATTGAGCGGTGAGCAGGTTGCATAAAGTCCCGTGGACGCTCTAAGGCTGGCTCGTCCGACTGTCGGCTGATCCCCGACGCAGCTATGTTCTGATATGTAAAGCCGCCTGTTACATCGGAGGCGAGACCTGAACCCTCGCTAGGCTCGTTATTGAGGATACCCATGGCTCACAGATTGGCAGGCAAGGTTGCAATCATCACTGGCGGCGGGCGCGGTATCGGCGCCGGCATCACCCAGCGCTTTGCGGAGGAGGGGGCAAAAGTTGCCATTGTGCAAAGGAGCCCGCCGCCTAATACTATGCTCAATGAGCACATCATCTATGTAAAGGCAGATCTTTCGAGCTCCCAGGAAATTGCCTCGGCCGTCCAGATGGTTGCCGAGCGGCTCAGCGGCTTGGACATCCTCGTTAACAACGCCGGGATCATGTTCGAGAAGACGGTCGACGAGATGACTGAGGCGGACTGGGATCAGATGATGGATATCAACCTTAAAGCCCCATTCCTGCTGACGAAGGCGGCAATGCCGCATCTTCGGAATCGGCCAGGTGCAAGCATCGTCAACATCGGGTCGATCGAAGGGCTAGCGTCCAATCCTGGACATCCTGCCTATTCCGCCTCGAAGGCCGGCATTCATGGTTTCACGGCGGCGGTGGCCGTGGATCATGGGCATGAGGGCATCCGCTGCAATGCCATTGCGCCGGGCTGGATCAATTCCGACCTGAGCGAGGTCTATATCGACAGCATGCCGGACAGCGCTCGTGTCCGCAGGGAACTGATGGCCATGCATCCGGTCGGGCGCTTAGGCGAACCGAGGGACGTCGGTAATCTCGCTGTCTGGCTCGCCTCGGAAGAAAGTGCCTTCGTTACCGGTCATGTCTACGTCATCGATGGCGGCCGCACCAAAAAACTGCCGTTGCCGGTCGCGTGAGAGGCGAGCTCCACCGATATCTAAGTTCGCGTTGTCAGATTGTTACGAAGATGAACGCTCTTTTTCGCCGATCCGAGTACTTTCAATGACCCGCTCGACACCAACCCGTCGATGAAGGTGGATGTCGGGTCAGAGGTGCTCGAGAGCATTCTTTCCCAGCTGGTGGAAGAAACGCGTGAAGGCGGAAAGGAGCGCGGCGGCCAAGAGCTCAAATACAACGGACCCGAGAACGCTTTAACATATCGAAGCAGAGCCGGACCGCATTGCCAGGATTTTTGGCCGATATCCGCTACCACGCGACAACTTCGAGTACGACGTAGGGAATCCGCTGCAATACCTTCTGGGGCAATATGTCGAAGGGGAGCAGCGCTATGACAAAGGAATTGTCTCGTTGGGCGAACGTGCCGACTGTCCGCTGATGTGGAGTCATTACGGAGATCAGCACAGAGGCATCTACGTTGGATACTCGGTTCCTACCGACGCCGCGGGTGACCTTCACAAGATCAAATGCGGCGGGTGTCAATCGATAAATTTTGCATGCCGATGCACAGCAGCGGGAGCAGGGTCGTAGCAGCCAGCGACATTTCTGCCATGCTCCAGGGAGACGAGGCAGCGCGCCAGAATGTCGACCGAACCGTCTTGATCAAGAAGGCCTTCGATTGGCGTTATGAACGCGAACGGCGTCTGTTGGTAAGCGCGGGCCGCAGGACTCGCCTCTAAGAATGGAGGAAGTCGTTTTCGGCATGCGTTGCGACACACCCGTCAAACACGCTGCCGTAAAGGCATTGGGTCGAAGAACACATTGGGTCGAAGAACACACCGCGCATGGTTCTACGAGACACGCGATAGTCCGGCACGTTTCTACTGTACTCGATGGATTTGGCCGAATTGACGGCGTCGCTCCCGATACGGGCACTCGCCCTGCAAGAAGCACCAGAGCCCTTAAATTACGCCCGATTTTCCCGATCGCGCCTGTTCACCGGCCACAGCTTCATCATGACGTCACCTCGAAGGAGCAGAAAAGCGTTGATACACGGGTACGAGCTGCCTCGGTCGTTCGTTCGATCGAAAGTACTGTGGATAAAGCTCTCCTTCATGCAGGCGAGAAGGTGCTGGCCTACTTCCTTGTCCGCTGCCGTGAGCCGATGATTCAGACGAAGAAAGTCCATCCAGGTAGGCGTGCCGAATGTCGCTGTCCAAAGTGGAGGCGTTTGGCGTTTGCGCTGGAGCGGCCAGTTTCGTGCACCGGCACGGGTAACGGCGTCGCGCTTCGCGCGTATGCAGCCGAAAAGGGCGTCGATACTCTTTTCGGTTCTGGAATAGCCGACCCTGGCAACGATCCGGCCACTCCTCGGCTTCAGATCGAGTGCCCGCTCCGGTGCGGGAAAATCCGAACTTTCTTGATCCGATTCTTGCCAAGGACTCACCGGCAAAACTATCCCTACTGCCGCAACCAGCAACAGAGCCCCCGCGGCGCCCATCAACGCCCAGGTCAAGGAGTAGTTCTGGGCGACAGCACCCCAGATCCAACTGCCGGCGGAATGTAGTGCAGCCGCTCGCTGGCGTGGATGGTGAAATAGTCAACGCCTTGTTTGGCCTACTCGATCAACGCTTAACAGTTATGGCTATCGGTCGACGTCAACGAATAGCGGTCTCAAGTGACGGCATCGGACATTCTGTCAGCTTTGTCGCGCCTGCGATACAGGGTTATCTAGCCGATTTCTTATTTTGCCTCAGCCCAAATAGCGGGAAACACTCGCCAAAAATTGTTTTCTTCGCCTCGTTCGGCCAATTGGCACGAGTTTTGATGCCCCTCGTTTGCGAGTCGCCAGCAGGTGCCGGACGGGCGCGCTGCCGATGATCATCTACCCCTACATAGAGGAACAGTTATGGACACTCCCGATCAGCAGACGGCACTGGAGCAAGCCGCACGAAAGCGTATCAAGGATTCCCACTCCCTCGACGGCGACGCCGGGCGCTTGGCCCACTTCTATCGCGGATGGGCCAGTTCCTACGATTTGGATGTGGGCCGCTATGGGTACTGCGGGCCGATGATCGTGGCGGAACTGGCAGCCGCCGTGCAGACGGCCTATTTGGCCAGGCATCGAGCGGCCATCGCAATCCTGGACGCTGGGTGCGGAACAGGCCTCGTCGGCGTGGAACTGGAAAGCCTCGGCTTCCGGTTGATCGACGGGTTCGATCTCTCCGAGGAGATGGCCGAAAAGGCACGGCAAACGCGCGTCTACCGCCATGTCCGAGGCGATGTCGACCTTAACGGGCAACCCTCCGAATACTTCAGTGCAAGCTATGATATCACGGTCTGCTGCGGTGTCTTCGCGCCCGGACATGTCGGACCAGGTAGGCTGCGCGAGCTGGCTCGCGTCACGCGCCCGAACGGATTCATCATCGCAAGCATCCGCAAAGGCTATGCGGAGGCCACATCCTTTGAAGACCATGTGCGGCGTCTGCAGGATGAGGGCGTCCTTATACCGGCACAGTGTTTAAGGGACGGCAGATACGCGGCCGAGGAGGGCGGGCACTATTGGGTCTTCCGGGTGCCCGAGAAGGTATGCGTACCAACGGAGGAGCGGCCATGACCACGATACCGCAAATCACGCTGACGACAAACTGGGAGCCGATGCAAGGCGACACGACTATCGCGAGCGCCTACGCATGCGCTGCCAGGAGTTCGGGTTCTTCTACATTGTTGAGCATGGCACCACGAAAGAACGCATCGCCCTAGCTATCCAGGCTTCCCGACGATTCTTCATGCTGCCAAGCAAATAAGAAATGCCAAAATCCTTGCGAAAACGAAGGTGTACTCATGCCCGAAGATATCATAGCCAGACTGGACGACAAGCTGCGCGCGAAACGCGAACGCTTTGACAAGATTCCTGTGGTTGATATAGCACCGCTTCTCGATGGCACGAATAAACAGTGGGTGGCCAAGGAGATATATTGGGCGTTGTCGAACACCGGGTTCATGTATGTGAAGAACCACGGGATTCCGCAGGGCTTTGTTGATTCAATGTTCGACATGGGTCGCCGATTCTTTGATCTGCCCTTGTCGCAGAAGATGTCATTGCATATTAGCAAATCCGATGTGGCGCTGCGCGGATATATCGAGCCGTTCGGGGAGAACACAGATCCAGGTAAGACGAAAGACCTCAAGGAGTGCTTTGACATCGGCCCTGAACGTTCGACACTGGAAGGTCCGTTTTTTGGCCCCAACCAGTGGCCCTCAAGCCTGCCCGAATTTCGGGCACTCACATACAGTTACCATCAAAAGATGGTGGGCCTCGCCACAAAACTCTTGAAGGGCATCGCGCTCAGTCTGGACCTGTCGGAAAACTATTTCGAGAACCTCATGCGGGACCCGATCAGTATTCAGCGCCTAATTCATTACCCGCCGCAGAGTGGTTATGTCACCGAAGACATCATCGGGATTGGAGCCCACACGGATTACGGCCATCTGACTATCCTCGCGCAGGACGATGTGGGTGGTCTTCAGGTCAGGAACCGAGATGGTGATTGGGTAGAGGGCACGCCGATCCACGGCACTTTCATAATCAACATTGGTGACCTGATTCAGCGGCTGACCAACGATGTCTACTTGGCGAACTTGCACCGCGTTGTGAACACCTCGGGGCGTGAGCGATACTCAATCCCCTTCTTTATCGATGCTGATTTCAACGCGATCATTGAGCCATTGGCCTCATGTGTCACGGACAGCAACCCGCGGCGCTACAAGCCGGTGACTTGCGGCGAGCACAAATTCGACCGTTTCGCAGCAAGTTACGCTCACTTGGCCAAAGCGTGATGAGAGCGGACAGGCACTTACACACGTGACACTGCCTGCCGCGCCTCATCGCGGAAAGCTACAATGATTCGAAATTGCTTGGCGAGCCAGTCCGCAAACAGGCGGCTTTCGAAGCCGCCCGCGGGCGGATTTTCACAAGACGCTGTGCTAGACTTAGACTAGGCCTTTGTCTGGAGTTCTCGCCCGGTTTCGTGGCTGACCTCCGCGCTGACCCACCTCGGCGGGAAACGGGTGCGGATACAACCCGAGTAGCCGCGCGTCGGAACCCGACGAAATGGACGGGCGGGCCGGCCTGTCGGTATGGACGAGTGGTGCAACAACAGTTCGCCAACCGGCACGCAACTTGCGTGGATCACGGCGGACAACCGCAGTTCCGTCGCGTAGGCTGGCGGCAGTCATTTATGGGCCAGAGGATGACGTCGTCACGACCATTGAACGCGGCGGTCGTCCGCGGATGTGACGATTGCCTCGACCGATGCGTTCACGTGGATCCGGCTGATACCGCGCATTCCGCGCTTGGGCACAGCATGGTGTGATATTGCAGTCGACCATGTGATTTCCGAAAGTCGCGCTATCGCCGCACTGAGGTTGAGCTACGCAACCGCAATGCTTCGGCACATGGCCTGACGATAGAGCGGATCTATTGTTTGGCGACGTCATCTGCCCGTCTACCGTCCCGCCTTCGCCCAGGAGTGCCGCGACCCGACGGCCGCTTGCCTGAACTGCTCCTCCTGCACGTTGAATAGATCGACCTGGGCCGGCTGGAGGTCCTGTGCCGCGCCGGGATTCGCCACGGGCCGCGTGGTGGACCTCCTCTGCGATCATGACGATACCCGTTGCGCATCGCACAAAGCGCGCAGACGGCGGATGAACTCCGGCGGTGCTGGCAGGAAATATTTTCATCCCGAACCGGCTCGGTGGGCCGAAGCCGCGTTCGTATGGTCGCGCTGCGAGGTTCAGCAAAGTGGAAGCTCCTTTGAAGCCGATGAATCACTTCGACTCGAGTGGAAACGAGCGCTGTTCACCGCATCCGCTGCTTCTGAGCCAGTGGTGACAAGCAGAGTTTTCGCCGGCGTGGGAAACGGGGCTATCGCGTTGAGGCCTTCCCGAGCCGCACGCAGCACAAGAAAAACTGCCAAGAGGTCTGGGTGAAGCGCTGCAATTGCGTTCTGATCGCATCAACCACCTGGGGATGCGAGTGTCCGACCGCAAGCGCGCCCATTGCCGCCGATGAAATCGATATCTCGGCGGGCTTCCATTTTCCCAAATCTCCGCGCCTTGGGCTCGTTCCGAGCATACGGGAAATTCACATGCAACGCCGCGCGGCAGCGCGGTCTCACGTCCCGGCCTAGAGTTCCGCGCTCGATTGTGCCATCATGCTGCAATTCGCTCCCCTGTACGCGTTTGAATCGGTTGCCAGCTTCGCCGTGAGATTTGCGGTTGCGTCGCCATAGCCCTGTTCCTCTAGTGCGCTGCCATTCTCGGGCACCTGGAAGACCCAGTAGTGCACGTCCTCCTCGGCGATCAATTTATACCAGCGGCGTTTATTTCTGACTCGTGGGTCCAGATTCCTCTGCGGGCTGATTTATGATTCCTTTGGTGCGAAGGAGATTCGCCCATGGGATCAGCAGTTGAATTGCGGACGGACTATTCGGCCTCGGAGCTTCGCCGGTTGGCTCGCGCTTCACAGGACGCGCGACAGAGCAGTCGGTTGCTTTGGCTGGCGGCGGTGCTTGACGGTATGAGCCGAGCGGACGCCGCCAGGATCGGTGGGATGGATCGCCAGACTTTGCGCGAATGGGTGCATCGCTTCAACGAAGCCGGGCCGGAGGGGCTCAAGGACGCGTGGAAGAACATTTTTCCGGCGCTCCCTTATGCCAATTTGGCACGACTTTTGAGCCTTCTTTGTAGCGAGCCTTGTAGCGAGCAAGCAGGAGTTCCCGGCGGCGGGTGGCAGAAAGCGCCCCGCGTATTTTCCAGCACTTGGCACAGGACGCCTAATGGACGAGAGGATGCCTTTGGTGGCAAATGGCGAAACTAAGGCGTGCGACGCGGAGCAGCGGGAGAGCGCTCAACCGGTTGGCCAGTCCGCCAAGGATCTTCTTGAACGAGATGGATTGTTGCGGCCGTGCGATTGGCCGCCAAGCCTGGCCCCTTCTGGCGTCACGCCAGGTCTTGTGTTTCACAGACCAGCATCGTGCACCTGCCGGACCATCGCGAAATCGGGTCCCATCGAAGTGTGGGCAAAAACGGCTCTCGGCACCGAATCGATGATCCGCCCGTCTCACGAGGCAGGTTTCGCCCTTGGCGATTTCGTCTGCATTGGAGGGCCTGCAGAAGCTTTTGTGCGACGCTTTCGAAACCTTGGCCAGATCGTATGTCTTGGGCGGAGGCTCGGCACCCAACAGAAAAGAGGCTTCAATTGCTCGCATTACGTTTCAGATTGACACTTCGGACATCGAGTGGCGCAGCCCAGGGGGCCTCTTGCGATGTTGCGCATGGCCATCAGATCAGGCCCACCGAGCCGCCAGATCTGATTGAGAAATTTTTCCTTCGTATCGCATACCGCACGCTACAGGCGGTCGGCTGCAAGGTGTCAGAGCTTTCGCAGGCAGAAGCGCTATTATCCACTTGCGGTCGCTTATGGCGGCGGCGACTTCACCGCCCAAGTGAGCGCTCGGATCGCCGGTCCAGTGGATGGGCCGCGATCACCCGGGAGAAGGTGTCCGGGTCAACTTGGCCTGCCGCAACGAAAGTCGAGACGCTGCTGCTGCAGATCGGCTTCGCAGTGTGCGGGCTGGAGTCGAATACCCCGATGGCCGACCTGAACCGCTCGGTGCCGCTTGGTCGCGCGGTGCGGCCGGAAGACATTGCTGATGGTGTCCTGCTATTGGCGTCCGAAGCCGCGCGTTACATGTGCGGCGCGCTTGTCGAGGTGAACGGCGGAAAGGCTGTCGAATGACCCGTTTTGCCGGGAAGGTCGCCCTGGTGACCGGGGCCAGCAGCGGCATTGGGGCGGCAATCGCTGACAGGCTTGCCGGCGAGGGAGCCAGGGTCTTCGCTGTTCAGCTTGAGGAGGCCGGCCACATAGGATCGATAGTCGCGGACCTTTGCGACCCCGACATTCCGGCCATCATCATTGATGATGTCGTTCAACAGGCCGGCCGGCTCGATATCCTCGTCAACAACGCCGGGCGCATGGTTGAAGCCAAAGTAGATGAGACGGGGCTGGAAGAGTGGCGACGCACAATGGCGCTCAACCTTGATGCTCCTTTCCTGCTGATCCGTCAGGCCATGTCTCATCTTCGCAGAAGCCGCGGCGCCATCGTCAATATCGGCTCGATAGAGGGATTGGCGTCCAACCCAGGGCACGCGGCCTACTGTGCCTCGAAGGCAGGACTGCATGGCCTGACGCGTGCCGTGGCGGTCGACGGCGGGCAAGACGGGGTGCGTTGCAATGGCGTGGCTCCTGGCTGGATCGATACGGATCTCAACGTCAATTTCGTCGCCGCTTTGCCGGAGCAGGCGCGAGGGAGGCTGGGTACCATTCATCCGTTGGGTCGAACCGGCCGTGTTGAGGAAGTCGCGGCTATGGTCGCATGGATTGCCTCCGACGAGGCTGCATTCGTCACCGGCCAGATCTTTGTCGTGGACGGTGGCCGCACTGCCAAGCTAAGCCTTCCATGAAGGCAAGTCGGCTTCCGATTCTCGGACCGGCGGCGTGGAACGCGATTATCTCGCCGGATCAGGAGCCCCGGCTCATAGTCCCGCTGCGATTCGCGGATCATCGGCACCCTTTCGCAGGACTGGCGGCTGCTCGTTTGAGGTTCGCGGCGGGTTGATCTTGCCCTGGGCGCGCCGGTCGTAAAGCTGCTCCAGCTTTCGTGTCGAGACCGCGCTATAGGCGATCGAGCAACGCCGAGTGGCACAATTTCGCAACATGTCCTGAAGAGCAGACCGGAGACGTTTGAGGGGAGGAGGTCGCGCCGCTTTTCCGTAACCCCGGCCCGGCCCCAATCCTTTTGTTTGAGCTTCCGACAATCTTGTCCAACTTCGGACAAAAGAGAGTCTGGGATTTCTCCCGGCGACGCCTCGTCGCTGGAAAAGCAACGTGATTGTTAGCCTTTCAGTCAAATGGCGCGGCGCTTGCTTCGGACTCGTTAGGCCCCACAGAAGGCACGTAGAAAATCAGGGACAAGGCCATTGCTGACACCACAAAGCTCCATACAAGCGCCTGAGAAGACCGTCCCTATTCCCGCAGAATATCGGGACATGTCCACGGTCCCTGCTTGACAGCTGTGTTGCGCAGATTGGTCTGGCCCATGTCGACGCGGACACTTCCGACCACTGCCACTTTTTTTGTCGAGCACGAGAAGCGGACCCTAGATGTCCTTTCAAGCGCCATCGGCGTAGAGAGCCGTGCCCGAGCAGCCCGAAGGCGTCAAGCCTATTTCACAGCCAAGCGCGGGGCCGATAGTGTGTCGGCAAGCTCTTTGTTCCGGATTATGAGAGAGCCAGGAAGTGGATGAGTTATCCGCGACAAAGCACGACCTGCGCTCTGCTAACCTAGGCAGCGTCTTTTACTTGGATTTTGGAGCAATGTTTTGAACATGAAGTTGGGCGGTGATCAGAGACTAGAGGCTTATCGGCGGATGCTTCGCATCCGTCGATTCGAAGAAGAGGGTATGCGCCAGTTCAAAGACGACAAGATTCCTGGTTGGTTCCACTCGACCGTGGGTCAGGAAGCCGCTATCGTTGGAGCATGTCTCGCGCTTCGGGACGATGACGGCATAACCGGGACGCATCGTTCGCACGGCCATCCGATCGGGAAGGGTGCTCATCTCGACGCGCTCATGGCCGAGCTGATGGGAAAGGAGGGCGGCGTTTGCAAGGGGCGCGGCGGTTCGATGCACTTTGCAGACAATTCGGTCGGGATCATCAGCGAATCGGGTATCGTCGGAGGAGGCATTCCTCTTGCCACAGGGTGTGCGTTCAGCGCCAAGGTGCGTGGCGTCGATCAGGTCACCCTTTGCTTCTTCGGCGATGGGGCGGTGAACCAGGGCACCTTCCACGAGAGTCTAAACATGGCCTCGCTGTGGAAGCTTCCGGTCATCTATCTTTGCGAGAACAACGGCTATGCCATGACCACCACGGTGGGGCAAAGCCACGGGCAGCCGGACATCGCGCTGCGGGCGGCGGGTTACGGCATGCGAGGGGTAACGGTGGATGGGCAGGACGTGAGCGCCGTCTACGAAGCTGCGGCGCAGGCCGTCACGCGAGCACGCGCGGGCGAGGGGCCTACTCTGATCGTAGCCAACACCCATCGGTTCGACGAGCACAATTTTGGCTTGGTTATTCCGGGGGAGCCTTATCGATCGGTTGAAGAAGTCGAGGCTCACAAACGCGAACGCGATCCGATTTTGCTATGTCGCACTGTGCTCCTCGAAGAAGGCATAAATGAAAACAGTCTGATAGCAATCGAGGACGAAGTCGCCCAAGCCGTCAAGGAGGCTGTGCAATTTGCTTTGGCCAACCCCATGCCTCAGCCCGAAACCTTGTCCGATTACATGTTCAACTCGCCCCTACAGGTCATTACAACTTCGAGGCTGGGCTGGAGAGGAATCAATCGACATGGCACCGATGCCCAAAAACTTGCCGCGACGCCAAGCTCCCATGTTCAGATGACCTATCTTGAAGCGCTCGTGCAGGCTCAGATGGAGGAAATGGATCGTGATGAGCGCGTCGTCCTGATGGGAGAGGACATCTCGGTCCATGGCGGCGCCAAACTTGTTGAGCGGTTCGGCAACAACCGGATTTGGAATATGCCGATTTCAGAAGGCAGTTTTACCGGCCTCGGAATCGGGGCTTCCATCAATGGATTGCGACCGATCGTAGACCTCTCAGGTGCCAGCTTCGTATATCTGGCCTCGGACCAGATCATCAACCAAGCCTCGAAATTGCGGTATATGACTGGAGGCCAGATCCACATTCCGATCGTGTTTCGTTGCTGTATGTTCTCGGTGGGGTCCGAGGCGGCGCAGCATGCCGACCGGCCTTATCCGTTTTTTATGAATGTGCCGGGCCTCAAGATAATCAGCCCGACCAGCGCCGCCGATATCAAGGGGCTGATGAAATCGGCCATTCGCGATGGCGATCCTGTACTCGTCTTCGAAGACGCCCGCCTGTGGGCGCTCAAGAGCGATGTGCCCACAGATCCGGACCATGTAATCCCGATTGGCAAAGCGGATGTGAAGCGTGAGGGAAGAGACGTTACTCTTCTCGCGATTGCAGGCGCCATTCGGCCGACAATGGAAGCTGTCGATGCGCTCACCGACGAAAACATTTCGGTCGAAGTGATCGATCCACGTACGCTGAAGCCGCTCGATCATGAGGCTATCAAGATGTCAATCGCGAAGACCGGACGGCTTGTGATAGTCGAGAACGGGCACCGTGTCTGCAACGTCGGAAGTGAAATCGCCGCGGTGATGGCCGAAGAGGCGTTCGATCTATTGAAGCGACCGATCCTGCGCTTGAGCGCTCCGGATATTCACGTCCCATTTAGTCCGAGCCTCGAGAAGGATTTCTTTCCGACTAAGGATCACATCATCGCCGCCGTACGGCGGCTGCTCTGATATCATCGAAGACTGTGAATAGAATAGAAGCAAAGATGCCAACTGGCGCATTCAGCCACTGAAGTGGAATGGTACTGGAAGCGCGGAGGCGGTGCGCCTGTCGGATGATCCGCTTGTGGCAAATATCAGGTCCAATATCATTCCTATCTCGACCGGACCAAGGTCCATGCTGCCTGCCCGCGGCCGGGATGGCGATGGTCGCCTTGGCCGCTCGGCCGCGTAGCGTTGTTCGAAAAGGCGGCGATCGGGGATGCCGCCAAGCAACACGGCAAAAGCCACCCCAGCGCAGCTTCGGACCCTCCGGCGAGTGCTGAAGCCTGGTAACACCAACGGTCTTGGGCGCTGACTCTTTTGTGACTTTGGCCGATTTGCGCGCCATGATTTCCCTATTGCCGAAGGAGATTCGGCGATGCGATCAGCGGTGAAGTTGCGGACGGACTTTTCGGCGGGGGAGCTTCGCCGTCTTGCCCGGAACTCAAAGGATGTGCGCCAGAGCAGCCGGCTGTTGTCGATCGCGGCGGTTCTGGACGGCATGAGCCGGGCCGATGCGCCCGGATCGGCGGGATGGATCGCCAGACGCTACGCGACTGGGTGCATCGGTTCAACACGGCCGGCCCCGATGGGTCTTGTGGACCAATGGGCGCCGGGACCAGCGTCCCGGCTGTCGCATGAGCAGCAGGCCGGACTGGCCGCGCTTGTGGAGAGGGGCCCGGATCGTGCCGTCGATGGCGTCGTTCGTTGGCGGCGGATCGACCTGAAGAAAGCCATCAAGGACCGCTTCGGCATTGATTATGACGCGGGGACTGTCAGGAACTCTGTGCGCGAGGCCGGTTTCGTCATCGGCTGACGAACCTGTCGCCGAAGACGACGGCGAACTGGGTCTTGGCCTCGAACCACTCGCGCGGCGGTCGTTTCCATTCCTCGGCCGCGTGATTCAGCACCAGTTATAGCAGCTTCATGGCCGCATCGTCACTCGGGAAGTGTCCCCGGGTGCGGACGGCGCGGCGCAGCTTGGAGTTCAGCACCTCTATGGCCTTCGTGGTGTAGATGATCCGCCGCACGCTTTCGGGATAGGCGAAGAATGGGACGACTTGGCTCCAGTTGCGCCGCCAGCTTTGCGTGATCGCCGGATATCGCTGCCCCCGGTAGCCGGCCTCGAAGTCCTCAAGGGCCTGCATCCCGGCTTCGGCGTCCTTGGCCCGGTAGATCGCGCGCAGCGCCGGCACGACGGGCTTGCGGTCTTCCAGGACACGAACCCCAGGGAATGGCGGATCAGGTGCACGATGCAGGTCTGGACGACGGTTTGGGGAAAGACGGCGTTGATCGCCTCGGGAAAGCCCTTCAGTCCGTCGACGACGGCGATCAGGATATCGCCGACGCCGCGGCTCTTCAGCTCGTTCATGACGCGCAGCCAGAACTTGGCGCCCTCGGTCTGCTCGATCCAGATGCCAAGAATCTCCTTCGTGCCATCGGGCAGGATGCCGAGCGCAATGTATACGGCCTTGTTCCTGACGAAGCCCTCGTCCCTGATCTTGACCCGGATCGCCTCGAAAAAGACGAGCGGGTAGCAGATGTCGAGCGGCCGGTTCTGCCATTCGGCAACCTCCTCCAGGACGGCATCGGTGACAGCCGAGATCAGGTCCGGCGATACGTCGATACCATAGAGTTCTTCCAGATGGCCGCGGATCTCGCGCACCGTCATGCCGCTCACATAGCATACATGGAGATGATCTTGTCGTCGAAGTCTGAGAAGCGACGCTGATATTTGGCGATCAGCTTCGGATCGAAGGTTCCTGGCACGGTCGCGCGAGATCCTCAGCGTCATCTTCGATGTGCCCGCCAGCACCGACTTCCGCGAATGGCCGTTGCGACGATTGATGTTCCCGTCGGTGCGTTCGTCCTCAAGGTGCTCGTCGAGTTCAGCGTTCTGAATCCGTTCCGAAAGCGCCTTCTTCAGG
>NZ_AYXF01000030.1:0-23663 GCF_000502215.1 Mesorhizobium sp. L103C105A0
AAGCTTCGATCGTTGCCGGCAAGATCCTCGACAACAAGGGCGCGACCTACGGCTACAACGCCCAGACCGGCGAATATGGCGACATGATCGCCATGGGTATCGTCGATCCGGTCAAGGTCGTTCGCACTGCCCTCCAGGACGCGGCCTCGGTCGCCGGCCTGCTCGTCACCACCGAAGCCATGATCGCGGAGGCTCCGAAGAAGGAGTCAGCTGGCGGCGGCATGCCTGGCGGCATGGGCGGCGGCGGTATGGGCGGCATGGGCGGGATGGGCGGTATGGATTTTTAATCCAGCCCCTATCAACTTACAGCGGACAGGGCGGCAGCAATGCCGCCCTTTCCTTGTGTGCCGAACATGATCGAAACCTTGGAGTGCGTCCCGAGGATCTCGTTCGAGCCTCACCGCATGGTCGAGAATTAGGATCTTGTCTGATCGAGCAATTCGCGGGCTCAACCTGGTCAAACCGGCGCCCCCTACGAACTGCCCGATCCTTGAGCATTCCGCTGCGCCACAATCACGATGATTCATTCAGTTGGTAGCTATTGGCGGTGAATCATGAGGGGCATTGAGGAGCGTGGCAAGGCGCCCATCTCGGCATTTAACTCCATCGAGCGTGATATCAGGGACAATTCTCTCATCGGAACCGGCGGCTGGCGTTGAAGGACCCGGTGAATCACCCTGATCTATAGTGGAGCAGACGCGCTCTGAGCCTCAAGAGCGTTTCCTCCTCTGAGTATCCTTGATCTGCCGCTGGACATTCTCGTTGATATTGCTGAGCGGCTCAGCCCGATGGATCTGCTGAGGATTTCGCACACAAATCAAGAGCTGCGTGTCGCCGCGATGATAGTCGCAACGCCTCAAGAAAGGCGGATTCAGGTTCAGGCCATCTGTGGCAGCCCTTGCAACCGGGCTCCAGCAGCGTCTCGTCGT
This sequence comes from Mesorhizobium sp. L103C105A0, assembly GCF_000502215.1. Lineage (NCBI taxonomy): Bacteria > Pseudomonadati > Pseudomonadota > Alphaproteobacteria > Hyphomicrobiales > Phyllobacteriaceae > Mesorhizobium > Mesorhizobium sp. L103C105A0. Next base: position 930 of record NZ_AYXF01000030.1, read on the forward strand.
CATGGCCGAGGGGCCTCGTGACCCCGACGACTGCGCTACGGCCTTGTGGGGCCTCGGAGCGGGCGTTGCAGCGCTTGCACCCGAGCTCCAGCGGCGTCTCATCCTCCTCGCCGAAGGGCTTGAGCCCAGGTCTCAGACCATTGCCCTGGAGGGCCTCGGAGCAGGCGTGGGTGGCGGACATAGCAGCCTGTCCCATACCTATGAATACGTTTGGCTGAAGCAGACCGATGGCTGCGCGTCGAAGCCGAAGCCGTCGAGTTCGCGGACAAACGGGAACTGCGCGATCTTGCTCGACATGAGCGTGTCGAGCTGGTCGCGGATCGCCGTCAACTTCAGCCGATCCAGGATTGCGATCAGCAGGTCATGATCTAGGGTCGCCATCACCAGCTCCCTCCGGCCGCCGCTTCGTACTCGGCGAGTGGCCGCAGCAAGGTGGCCGGGGGTGATCTTGATCCGCTCGGCGCGCACCGGCCCTTCGAAGCCGGCAACGCCGACAAAAGGCTCTGTCGCAAACCTGGAAATGGGGTTGTGAACGGCCATTTCGGCCTGTCCGTCAGGCAGCGAGGAGATCGAAACAGCGATCGACAGCCTTGTAGGCATACCTCGCCTGTCGCTTGCCCATCATGTGGATCATCTCGATGCCGGAGAGGATAACCACGTCGTTCGCATGCGACTTGAAGCCGATAGCCTGGTCGAAATGGCGGCCCTTGAACATCACGTGCTCCTCCACAGCTGAGGCGTTTTTCTTGCCATGCTCGCTTACAAAAAGGTTTGCGACAGAGCCGTTCGAACCGCATGCCGACACCATCGTCAAGGGCGGCCGCGATGTCCATTATGGCCACAAGCTCACCCTGACGACGGGCAGGCAGTCTGTTCTTTCAATTTAGACCAACTATGCGGATGCCGCCTCAGTCAATTCAAGAATGTAACCAATGCCGCGCATGGTCGTGATACGTGGCGTTGCACCTGACCTTCTCAGGTGTCCACGTAAGCGATAGATTCCGACTTCAAGCGCGTTGGCAGATACCTCGTCGTTGAACGAATAGAGGTGATCTTCCAACTGCGCACGAGGCACGATGCGGCCTGCACGGATAAGCAGATGCTCCAAAATACATAGTTCGCGGCGTGCGATCTTCAGAGGATGACCCGAGACGGAAACCTGTCGGCCGATCGGATCGAAATTGAGATTGCCAAATACAACGATGGGGTCGGTCACCTGTGTCGACCGGCGCAGAATGGCTCTCATTCTGGCGATGAGCTCATCGAAAGAGACGGGCTTGAGCAGAAAGTCGTCCGCGCCACCGTTGAAAATTGCAATCCGCTTCTCGAGATCGTTGATGCTACTCATAATGAGGGTTGGAACTGAATGCCCGTTGCTCCTTAGCTGTCTCAGCCAGCCCAAGCCATCGCCATCTGGCAGAGCCAACTCCAGCAGGAGAATTTCATAGGTTGCGCAACAAAATGCCCTCGATGCCTGTTCCAGGTTGCCAACTACATCAACGGCAAAACCGCTATCCCCGAGCGCAACTCGCACAGCGCGCGTAAGATCCACATGATGATCAATGAGCAGCGTTCGCATTTCACGTCCTATCAAGGTCGGACAGGTCACCGTCCGCTGTAAGACCGGGGCGACAGCGGAAGTCGCGCAACTCTTCGTAGTGTTCGTAACGCTCTTTCCGATGGGTGATCGCGGGAGCATGCAAGCCGCACGCCTGCAATAGTCGGGGATGGAACACGTGAAGACCTGTTGACGGGCTGAAACCGTCGGTCGGCGGGCCCACAATGCCACCGACTCTGCCTGCGATTTCTCTGCGCATCGATCCTCCTATGGGTTGCGTCGCAACATCCAGCTGAGGTCGCAAGGGCAGGTTGCGGCTTTGTTCATTGAGAGGACCCCCTGGAGGCAATACCAGGAGGATTCCCTATATGGCACTTCCCGATTTACCACCGGTCATTCCGAACCACGTTCGGCGGCTTTGAAGACACTCATTGAGCGCGGCTAGGTAAATCAAGGGTACGACTGCCGGGTGTCGATGCCGCTTTTGAAGCAGGCATCGGCTCCAGCTCGGTGAGCGTCGCCCGCGCAATTCAGCGGACGCGCTCGATACACCCAGTCGAATCGTGCCGCAACTTGCCGCGCCGACAGGGCGCCCGAAGACTTCAGACTTGTGACCGAAGGTCTACGCCCAGTCCTCCTCCCATTATCCACCTCCCTCAAATCAAAGTGGACGTTCAATCTGAACAAATTACGCCATCGTATCACAAACGACTTACCGATCCCCGACGTGCTCTAGCCTTAGTGCTTGTTAAGAAGGTCGGCTACTGTCTCTCCGCGTCGCCGGGCATCGGCGGCGAGCCACACCTCCCCCACCTCATACACGTCGCCGTGGGTACTGAACGGCACAATGACGTCAATGGCAGCCGACAGCAGGTCAAGAAGCGTGTGGTCTTCCACAGCAGCTCCTTGCGGGCTGCTCTTGACGAGTGAAAAGAGCTTTTTAAAGCCTTGGACCGGATCCGCCCCATGAATCGTTGATATTGATCCCGCATGGCCGGAGACGACTTCGCTAAGGTAGGCCCAAGCAGCATCATCGCGCATCTCGCCAAGCAATATTCGATCAGGGCGCATGCGCAAGCTGGCTTGCAACAGTTGCTCGGCTGTCACCGCACCTACGCTTGCTCGGTCCTTCGGATAAAGTAACCGGACATGGTTCTCGTGCGGGATTGCAAGTTCGAGCGTGTCCTCGATACTTATCAGCCTCTCTTGCGGGGGTATAGCGTTGATCAAAGTCTTGCTCATTGTCGTTTTGCCGCTTCCAGTAGGTCCGCAAAGCAGCATCGTGAGCCGCCCGCAAACGCATGCTCGCAAAAATTGCTCCAAGTCACCATGGTCGTAGTGCTGAAGAATCGTTTCGTCCTGCCGCTCTTGGCGCTCCTTTCGTGACCGCCATTGATTCCAACGCGAGTATTCGTAGCGAGAAGAAACTTCCTTGAGTTCGGTCACACGACTTGAGGGACGCCGTATCGTCAGGCTTATTGTTCCTGAGGGAACAGCGGGCGGCAAACAGATCTGCAGCCGCTCTCCGTTCGGCAGCTCAGTCGCACAGAGGGGGCTTTGCGGTCCGACATCTTGCTTGCGCAGCGCTCCAGCGAGGATCGCGATGTCCTCCAGATCGTCATAAGATAGCGGCAGCGGATGTTTCGTGAAAACGCCGGCCTGTCGGACAAAGGCTTCCCCAGGCCGGTTGATAGCGACCTCTTCGGTTCTTGGCTCCTCAAGCCATTTCAAAACAGGGTTGAGAAGCAAACGCAATTGAGGGTCAGCCTCCGGTCGCATTGTTGTCTCTCCGGCGTTGGCGATGTTGGGGGGCTGGCGCCACGGCGATCGGTCTAAGATCGTATACATCTGAGAAATCGAGGTCCCGAGCCACAAAGATGGATACAGCATCTCCCTGGTTTTTCTTCAGAGTTGGCGGAACGTTGATCGTTGCTCTAAGGGTCGTGTCAACGGCTTGTCCGGCGTTGCTCTGGAAGCTGTTGATGCCGCTTCCTCCACCTGAGCTGCCAGCGTATTGACCGGCGGCCTGAAACGCGCCTTGAATGACGCTCATGAGCATTGCTCCGCCAAAGCGCTGCCAGAAGTGATTATCCACCGTGCCAGGCATTCCGGAGCGGCCGAGCTCGTCAGCGCCCGGCGACGCTAGCGAAACGAGGGCATGGTCAGGCGTTTCGATGCGCGTCCACAGCACGAAGACACGCGCATCCCCCTGTTGGAGACCACGCTGGATCTCGCCAATCACGGTCGTCCCGCGATCCAAAAGCACCACGTTGTTGGTGGCGCCGCGGACGTCTTTAGGTAAGACGCACTTCACATAACCCGGTAAATTTGTGTCGACTGCCGTTTGCAAAATGCAGGGAATTATCGTTCCTTGGGTAATCACGAGATCAGGGTGCGGCAAAAGTGTGGCCCGGCTTGGCTCCTGTATATCTGGTTTCAATCGCCCCGTCAGATCGCCAGCGTCTGAAATCTCATGCGAGGTCGCGGGAGCATCCCTATGGTTGTCTTCGCTCCGCTGACCGTCGTTGGGCATTTGACCGCTGCCACTGTAGGCGAAAATTGGTGTTTCCTCCGGCGGCGGATCAGCTGGCGTCGGAGGCGGCGTGGATGGCGCAGAATCTCCTGCCTGCGCCGCCTGTACGGGTGCTGGAGCTTCGGGAGCAATCTCAATCGGCACGGGGCGGAATGGCTCGGCGTCGGCGACAATTGGAGGTTTTGGCTGAGTTGGCTCGTCTTGTGTGCTGGGACGACCGCCGAGCCAGATGAGCGATAGAGATGAGATGAGAACAAGAGCAGCGACGGCCAACTTCTGCAATCCCGAAACATGCCGGCGGGCCGGCTCCGAGACCATCGATCCTGAGGCATGGACATCATGTCCCGACTGTGGGCCGGTTTCATTCATCGGCCGGGCCTTTCAAAACGCGCCACACGTCGGGTGTCACTGTACCGGTCCCTGGCGCTCGTCCCACAGGGTCATAAGCCCTGTTGAAAATGGACAAGACCGTATTGCCATCTCTCAGACGCCATTCCCGGGCGACTGCGGATACTTCAACATAGTCTCCTTTGACCGTGTAATTGGCAGCGGCTTCCTTGCCGTCGGGATTGATAATGTAGAGGGAGGGTATGCGGGAATTGCTTGCGAAGCCAAATACGGTGGTAAAGCCATTATCGAAAACTTCCAGCGGCGCCAGCGATCGATCGCCCTTTGCGACGTAGTGAAAATTGCTTTCGTCCGGACTGGTAGTTGCGGCGGGCCGATTCAACAAATCCTGAACTCTCTCGTCGCGCAGCACTTTCGCCCGGGCCTGACCAAGGATCGAGCGCCTTTCTGCGTCCTTTCTCTGAGCAGCAGCCTCATCAGCAGGATAGGTGAACTGCACACTGTAGTATAGGTCAGGTTGCTGCTCATCGAGTTTTGGCATCGCTCTCGTTGAAATACTGAAGACGTATCTCCGTGTACCGGACTCACTCTCGGCCAGCACGATGACCGGCTGCGGCGGGAGCATCCGGCTAGCCTTAAAAAAGAGATAGTTGGCGCGCGGGAGCGCAGCCAGGTCTTTGCTATTGGAAACGGCCACGGCTGCGACTGTCTCGTTGGCCGCGAATGTGACAACCAGCGTTGCCCCCACTGCGGTAGACAGGCGCACCACTTCGTCAGGACGGTAAGCCAGGTAGCGCATGCGCGCATCGTGCTTGCCGGCAAGTGGTGTGTCTTCCGCGGACGCTTCCATCGTTAAGAAGAGTGAACAGACCAGCGCGAGAAACGCTCTTTTTGTCATGGCTGCACATAGCCCAGGTTCGATACGCTATCTTCCGAGCTTTGATAGGAAGTGACGAGTAGACCTCCCGGATTGGTGAGCCTCGATTGCCCAGGCAGACCCGTCAAGCGCTCGTAGCGGATGGTAGCTGTCCAGGTGGTCACTATCGGCATCTGCCCATCGACAACAAGCGAACGTTTGTAACGAATCTGTTGAACGTCCGGACTGATGTCGTTTGAAGAAATATGCCCGACCTCGAGCTTGCCGCGTTTGCCGACCGTGACTTGCGGCGAGGTGGGATTCGGATAGTTGAAGAAATCTTGATATTGCTGTCGCACAGCCGGCGCGCTGAAACTGGATACGAGGTCATAGGCGTATTGGGCTGTATCTGCTGTGTACCCCTCGCGCAGGCGTACATATTCCCACAGCGAAGCATTTATGACGGCTCGGTCTTGGGTTGCCGGCAGTCGAGAGACTGACACTTCGCTGTCGACGGTCCCATCCGGCCGGACCCAGAGGAACACAGGTACGAGCTTGGCCAACGGGACCATGGCAGCAATGGTAAATGCCTGTGCAACATTTCCTAGGACCGCCGCTGCGGCAAAGGCTATCAGGGCCTTTGACAGGCGCCGCGCAGACTTCGCTCGTGAAGTTTGAAACGCTTCCACCTTCTTATAGTGGGCGGCTAGCGTTTCTCTCTCCACCAGAAGGGCATGTTCAGGAACTTTCACTTTGGCTCTTCCGCGCATTCGACCCGAAGATCCTCAGGGGTGGTTTCCCATTGTCCCACGTTCAGTTGGAATGGGGCACCCGCGCATGTCGCAAGCCCATGGCTCGTCTTGCAGGCGGCCAAAGCGAGGATTGACAGAAGTAGGCAATATTTCATGTTTTTGGCACCGAGCTTGTCGATTGATTAAGCACCCGCCGTTTTGGCAAAGTGGCGATTGAGGCTGTTAAGAGGTCGGTTCGCACCTCCCCAAGAGCCGCCGGCGATGCTGCTGGCGATCGTCGGAAGCGCGACGATCAGAGCGTCACCAGCTAGGAAAAGCATGTCGAGCTCGTAAAGCCCGATGATCTTGGCTGCTGTCGTGCCCGAGAATTTGATCATCAAAAGCATGGCTGCCAGCGAGACTGCTTCGGCAGCGATTACTATCGTTGCAACGATGTTGAGGAGGAGAAGCAGCAGCCCGTACGAGAGCAGTTGGCCGATCCATCTGGTGGCTATGTCTCGAGTGTGATCAAAAAGGTAGCCTACGAGGACCAGGGGGCCGATCGTCAAGAGCACCTTCGTCAGAATTCCAACGGCATCGTAGATCTCGAACGCTGTCCACAGCGCGCCGTAGAAAATCCATTGCGCTCCCTCGAAAGCAAGTATGTCCTGGCCGTTCATAGGCCCAATTTCGGAAGCAATCAGCTGAAAGACATACTGGCTTGAAGCAAACATGAGATCGAGCTTCTGGGGGATTCCGATGAAGGGCAAGTCGCTGCCACTGATGTCGTGAGCCAACCTCGGAATCGTGTCGTCGAAGAGCGCTTCAATGTACTGCTGATAGTTGGCCTGCCCTAAGATAAGGGCGACGACAATCGACACCATAATTACGCGCGAGATACCCCCGCGCGCATCGACTTGACCACGCATGACCAGACAGCCTTGGATTATTATCCAGAGCGTGACACACGCAACCAGAGGCGCACTGACCGCCGCTTGGACGTTTTCAAGCACTTTGTGCAGCCCGGACGTGAAGGCCCCATGAAAGATCGTGTGTATAGTCGTGAATGGCGCGGGAATTTTGAAATTCATGGCGTGAGCCTGATGTGTCCCTGATCAGCGCAGCTGAGCCTGATGAACTCTGTGTGGTTTACGGGAGGATGCTAAACATATTAGCGGTGTCCTGATGTTCGCGACGCTGCGTGGCGGCCTCCTCCACGGCGTGAAGGCTCCCTTGTGCAGTGGCCATTGTCAGCAGACTCGTGGCCTGGACATTTTGGATCATCGCATCGTGAATCTGCTTGAGGACCAGACCGTTGGTCACGGTGGCCTGCATAATATTTCCCGAGCGGGAAAGCTGACCAAGCGTGCCGGCGTTATCCTTAAGGCGCTTGTCCATCATGCCCAAAGTGTCGGCTGCAATAGCTGCGGCATTGGCGGCCCCGGCGATTTGTCCCTGTAACAGTTTCGCTTCTGAATCGGTGCCGTTGACTATCCGATTTGGGTCCTTCGCAATGTTACGGGCCATAATCGAAGCTGGCGCCCGAGCATCAAACATCTGCTCCTCCAGCTTATTGCTCGACGGGTAGTGATTTCCTTGGTTAAGTGAGCTTAGCAGTCCCGTGACAGCGAATGACGACGTTAGAATTGTCACCATTTCAATCGTGGTAGCGAGCGTCTCGATTGACCTCTCAAGGATCGCCGCATTGGAAAGCGCTGTTAAGGTCGCTTGTGTTTCTGTTACAGGGTCGCTGACGATAAATTGCGAACGGGCCTGTCCGTGAAGCAGAAGGGAAGCAGCAAGGGTCGTTACTGCAAGTTTGGCAAATTTCATGAATATTCCTCCGTCAGTCTTGAACTTCGTGGTACCGGGCCATGAACTTGTCGAGCCACCCACTTGGGGCGTCTCCGTGCTGGTTACGAAGCTGGTCGGCAAAGCGCACTGTGTTGGCCCGCCCCGAGAGTACGGCTACGTACTCGCGCATCTGCCCAAGATCGAATTCGCAAACAATACTCCCGCTATCGCGCTTGAGCAAAAACTTGCGGCTGCCGATTGCCATTCCCTGGCGGATTGCCTCGAACTCCTGCGCAGTGCACTTCAAGCCATCGACATACGCAGAGCGGTCCGCCGTCGGTGATGGGTAGAAAATTTTCGTCATACATTGCGCAACGAGACTAGCTCCGAGAGGCGATTCCAGAACGTGTTCAGGCTGCTGCGTTGCGAGTATCAACATGCCGTTGTTTTTGCGGACCGTGAGCAAGAACTTGTCGATAACGGCCGAGAATTGGGGGTTGAGTAGATAGAATCGAAATTCGTCGCAGCTCATGACGAACCGACGACCATCGACGATAGCGCCCACTCGATGCAGAAGGTATGCGGCGGCCGGTGCACAGACCTCCTCATATTCCAGGAGCTGCGTCATGTCGAAGCCCGTAATGGAGGCATCCAGCCTTACTTCGTCCACGTCGCCGTCAAAGGCCCATCCAAGCGCCCCCCCTCTACACCACCGCTGCAGCCGTGCTCCTGCGCCCTCGGAGGGGCTGTGCAATAGGAACTCGCGCAGGCCCGCAAGTGAGCGCATAGGGGGTTCGAACGAAAGCTGACGAACAATGCCGCGTTCCAGCCGACGGCTTTCCTCCGGCGAGATCGGACCACGGCCGTCACTCTCGATCAGGGCCATCAACCACTCGCGCAGAAAGTCCCGGGAGGCGGAGGTGTTGTCCAGTCCACGCAGAGGGGCCAAGCCGCTCGGAGCGCCTCTGCGCAACGCAAGATATGTCCCTCCCGTGGCTCGCACCAGCAGTTCACCACCCCGATCCTTGTCGAAGAAGACGATCGCACCATTGCGATCGACCAAGCTTTGCTCAAGCATCGCGAGGACAAAGGTCATCAGCGTCGTCTTGCCTTTGCCAACGGGCCCGAATATTGCCGTCATGCCGACGTCATTCTCATGGGGGATGTAGTCGAAAGAAGTTCCACCGTTTGTGCGAAAGCGCGCAACAGCATTGCCCCAGTGGCCGGAACTGGAACCGCTTGGGAAGTTCTCAAATGAGACGAGCCCGGCAAAATTGTGTGAGGTGATCGCCCCCGGGCGCGTGCGCCACCTGTTGTTCCCCGGAAGTTGGGACCAATATGCGGCCTCCATGCCGATGCCCTCTTGGACGATAACGGCGCCCGCGTCGGCCAGCCGTGCGCGGGCACTTGCTGCGCGATCTGCAAGGCTATTGAGGCTGTCGGCATAGACGCACAGGCTCAGATGATGCGAACCCATCACGAATTCGTTGCTTGCCAGTGCGTCCTCTGCCTCGGCAAGTTCATTGATCTGGGTGAGAGCCTTGTCGCCGGCACTCGTCATCTGGCTGGACTTAAGGCTTAGTTTGGCATGAGCTTGTGGGCGAGTGAGGAAGGAAAAGCTCTGGCTCAGGACAAGCGGGAAGTTGGCGGACAGCAAGGAATTTAGCATGCCCGGCCGCGTCGTCGCCGGATATTCACGGAACGAAAACAATGATCCGACGGAGCTATCCCCGGGCCTTCGAATCTCAAGCGCCCGCTTCCCGCAGATGACCTGGTCAGTGTAGATCGAGGCGCCAAGTGAGCCGGTAACCATCGGAACCGGAAGAAACCGGCAAGTCATCATGAGCCGAAGCGCCTCGCCGATTTCCGTGAAGAGCACGTTGCCTTTCTCACGAATGCCCAACCGGCGCAGACCGTAACCGCCGAGTGCGCCAGCAGTGATGTGCCAGAGGTCTTCCAGGCTCCGCATTTGGGTGGCTAGATCGTGCTCATTCCGTCTGCGGGACTTGGCAATCCGCAAGCCGATCTTGCCGATTGCGGTGCGGGGGGACACGATCAAAGTGAGGAAGTGATCGTTGCGAAAGAGCTTTCCCGACAGCACACGACGCTCGTAGGCCTCGCTCAGACTGCCAGCGAATGCACTTTGAAACTGGCGCGGCGCCGGCGCCGGCACATCGTTGTGTCTCACAAGATGAGCGTATATCGAGACATTGTCATCGGCGATGTTGCGCAAGAGAGTGTTGAACGCGCGGCAGCGCGAGTTGCGCATCTCAGCGTCTTCCAAATCAAAGGGCACACCGTTCACATGTGCCATGGCCATTATCGATCCGTCTTCCAGAAGGACAACCTGATCGCTTACGTGACCAACATACGGAAGGTAGATCTCGCCAGACCTCTCGGTCCGGCCGCTGGCGCCGAACATTACACCATTCCTCTTCCGCGTTTCGGCACTCTGATCGGATTGGCGCTGACGCTTGCGCCTCCCCAGACCGGCCCGTCCACGCTTCTGCCGGCCGTCTGCAAATAGAGCAGCACGACGCTTGCCGCGTTATAGTCACGCTCAACAACCAGCCGTGCTCCGAACCAGAGTGGCACGAGAACGATTTCGTAGAGCGGGTTCTGAAGGATAATGATAACAAGCCCAGCCAACATCATGAGCAATCCGGCCAGCGTCAGCGGCACCCCCAGAAACAGTGCGGGGCGCGTCGCCGCCACATAGAGGGTGCTCACTTCCAACCGGTCGCTCATCAGCCGCCGCCTATGAGCGCCTTGCCCAGGAAGCTGGCCCCGAACATGATGACGATCCCTCCAACGACACCCGCAACCAGGCCAAGTGAAGCACGACCGAACATCCAAGAGATACCGATGGCTACGAGCCCGAGCACGGCCAGTGATTGTCCAAAGGGGCCAAGTATGAACGTGCAGATATTCTGGACCATCTTGGCAGGATCCGTCCCTCCGGTCACCTGAGCCGCGGCTGGCCCGCTGTAGAAGACCGTCCACGCCGCGCCTGCAGCAGCGGCCGGTACATATTCAGCCGCCATGCGCAGCATGGAAAAAGGCGAAGGAACACGCGTTTTAAGCGCACGAAGTATCTTGAGTGGCGTCATCATTGCATCTCCATGTTTCAATCGAATACGAGTTTGTTCGGGTTCGAGGGTTCCCGTGCTTTCGCAGCCTGGCTGCCTGTCGGATCGGAGGGATCGGCCCCGGAGCGGTCTGGCTGATACGAGCCCCAGATGTCCCAAGAATCTTGGTTGGGCTGCTTCTTTCTATTGGCCTGTTGGCTCTGCTGGAGCAGAGGCGGCACGGCTTTCCGACCGGGTGCCTCAAGGTGCGGCATATCTCGAGCAGTCGGCTCCAGCGTTCTCTCAAGGAGACTTGAGATGTCCTTTGCGGCCGACTCGACCTTGCGTACATAACCGTTGGCGAAGCCATGCGTGACGTCGCCCGTGTTATAGGCCGAGATGGCACGGCGAAGCGCCAGTTGCTGTGCCACAGCAGTGGTGCCGCCGGCATACCGGCTTTCAAGCAGGTGGGCGGCAGCCGAAAGCGAGGCGCAGGGCTCGAAAGCCCTTTCCGGCGTGAGATTGAGCATGGCAAAGTTCTTGCTGTTTATCTGCATCAATCCAACATCGACAGAATGTTGTGCTTCGAGGCGTTCCTTGATGCCCCGCGTGGCTTCCAGGTGGTCTATCCAGCGAAGCTGCTCACCTGTGGTGTTGTCATGAGCCACCAGCGTTTCAAAGCCACTTTCAATCTTGGCAATCGCGGCCAGGGTGGACGGCGCAACCCAGGGGGCGCATTTGCGCGACAGGCTGCGGAACTCACGCGGAGAAAGTGGCGCGGGCTCGGCTGGGAGTGACATGGATGTCATCAGGACGATGGCCAGCGGCCAAGCTGCAATAAACATTCCCTATCACCTACCTTTCCAAGCCGCCGGACGGGTTCTGGCCCTGTCCGGCACGCGCTTATCGGGGAGGTTTGTTACTGTGTGATGTTCAAGTTCAGCTTTTCGGTTTCAATTGAAGCAAAGACCGTGTTCGTATCAGCGTGGGTGAGCATCTTGCGCATGCGTGGGTGGCGCGGGCCCGATCAGCCAGCGACATCCGGAGCATCTTGGTACAATGACTCCTGTACAGGATTGCTCGTCCCGGCCGTCCGTTGCTCCTGGAGTGTGGGCCGCGACTTTGGCGTCATGGACGGTACTTCTGTCAGCGCCAAGCCAAGGACAAAATGGGGAGCTTGGCGGGCTTGTTCAGGCTCGGGATCACCGTGGGGAATCGACTAAGGCGATAAAGCGGCCCAACTTTGCCGGTATGCTGCCGGTCCTTAAAGAGCAGCCATGCGCGGCCCTGCATACTCAGATCATTGCTTGAGACGCGAGCTCGTCCGCGAAGCTGGCTCGAAGGCGCAAATCCGCGGCGGCGAGGGTCAACTGGGAAGACGTGGCGGCGCAGCCCATCCTGGTGCGAGCCTCGTTCAGCTGTTCGGCCGCCGCCGCCAAAGGGTGGATCATGCACAGTCCCATCGGCAGATAACCGCACGTCATTACGCAGTCCGACGGCGCAATGGACAAGCATAGTGACACGCTCAAGATGGAGGAGTTGCAGTAACTGAGAAATGTTAGCCCGGACGTTCACCGCAACCGGCGACCTGCCGGTCGCCGAACAGCATTTGAGGCCGCCGGCCACCTTGGACGAAGCCGGCTTGGCAGGAGACACACTATTTTGCACAAGGCCGCTGCAGCGAATCACGGTCTTCTTCCGCCGACCGCCTCTCCGATCAAGCCAAACGCCGCGCTGCTCAACCATGTCCGAGCTGGATCCACGAGCCGGAGGATATCGAGATGATCCAGGTCCGCAAACTCCAGGATGACCAGGATGCAAGGGCATAGCAGGAAACTTGGCATCCATGAGGTCGAACTTGAGTGATATTGGCAGGCCTGCACCAACGGGGGAGCTCGAAGCGAAAAAGCGAAGGACCACACGGCAGGGTCATGTCGGCGCTGGGACCTGTCTGGTGGCCACGGGCTGCCTTGGTGCGGTCAATTCGCTGGGGATGAAAGGAACAGGACGAGCACGGCCTCACATTGGCCGCACGCAACGGCGAGTGGTATCAAGGAGCAGCTGTTCTGGGTCGGTGCCCCAGGGTTGCTCGGCAACAGGTTTAGACAAGGGGATTCAAGATTGAAGGTGTGCCGTTGAAACATGTTCTTGTCATTGACGATGATGCCGCAATGCGGCGCCTCATCGCCGAGTATCTCACGATGCATGCCCTGAAGGTAACCGCAGTCCACGATAGCAAGCAGTTTGACTATGTTCTTTCACGTGAGCCAGTCGATCTCGTGGTTGTTGACCTTAACCTAGGCCGGGAGGATGGACTTGCGATCGTCCGCAATCTGGCGACAAAATCGGATGTTCCTATCATAGTGATNTAACCTAGGCCGGGAGGATGGACTTGCGATCGTCCGCAATCTGGCGACAAAATCGGATGTTCCTATCATAGTGATCAGCGGCGACCGGCTTGATGAGGCGGAAAAAGTGGTTGCACTGGAGCTCGGCGCAACCGATTTCATTCCCAAGCCTTTCGGGATGCGCGAATTCCTGGCCCGCATTCGAGTAGCGCTACGCCAGCGCATTTCTAGTCCGCGAACCAGAGAGCAGCGCTCATTTCGCTTTGGGGCCTGGAAGCTCAGCGTGAAGCAGCGGCGACTGATCTGTGCGGAGCGTGGCGAGGTCAAGCTTACCGCATGTGAGTTCAATCTCTTGATCGCATTTCTGGAGAACCCCCGCAACGTGCTATCCAGAGAACGGCTTTTGCTCGCGAGCCGTGTGCGTGGAGAAGAGGTGTACGATCGAAGTATCGATGTCCTAATCATGCGCTTGCGCCGAAAGCTGGAGGCTGATGCGGCCAACCCTCGCCTGGTCAAAACATCCCGTGGCGCAGGGTACTTCTTCAACGCTGACGTGGATGTTAGCTACGGAGGCACGTTGGCCGCGTGACAGTGAGCTATGCTGGAGATTGGGGTGACGAGGCTGATCAAGCCTTCCAACAGTACCAGCCTGATCAATTACGGCGAGAGCTACCGGTCCGGAGATCGCATCAGCCCCTCTCTGCATATGCACGCGGCCGCCTGAATTGCCGATTTCGCTCAGCTGCTGCTGAATGGCGACGGCTTGCGGCGTATTCAGGGCCCTCTGCGTCTGCGCTGGCCACAACAGCGCTGGTGAATGTTCATTGTTGGGACGACTCACTCGGGTGGTAGGTGGTTGCCCTGGTCAAGCTCATCCGGCGAAGGGCGGATCTGCTGTTGGCTGGCAGCCAAGACTGGGGGCGGCGGCCCGAACTCCGGCGTCCCAGAGCTTGCGAAAGCCTCCGACACGCTTCTGTTGAGGTCATCCCGTCCAGCGGGCATCCCTGGGTTGCTGAAAAAAGACGAAGCGGCTTGATGATCCTGCCCTCGCTGAAGCACCTCGCGAAACCCCCTGTTCCAGTCGCAGAAGCTCCTCTGGATTGGTTGGCGGCTCGTCAGCTCGACCATCGAACAGCGGCCGGAGCGCCTCGGACACGTGCTGCTCAAAGCCCACTTGCCGGGCTTGGCCCGCTTGCCCCACTTCCAAGCCGGCGTCCTGCACCTGCGACAAAGCTGTTACACGGGATGGATTTTTTCGCGGGGTCCACACCAGCCTCACATCAAACTGTATCGTCAAAGTCCTGCGCCAATTCACACAGCGGGTCATCGAGTTGAGATTCGGCGGGGAGCGCCTCCTCTGCTCCCGTCAAGGGCGCCGGCTCCGGGAGGGCGCCTGTCTGGCGTTCAAAGATGCGTTTCAGAATGCGATCCGAGAAATAACGCACCTTCCTCAATTTTAATGGTGGCAGACCTTTGATGAGAACAATCTCGTAGTCGTCATCGAGCAGCCGAACCTGTTCGGGACGCAATAGCGGTGCACCTTGATGTGAATTCTGAATGTTNACGCACCTTCCTCAATTTTAATGGTGGCAGACCTTTGATGAGAACAATCTCGTAGTCGTCATCGAGCAGCCGAACCTGTTCGGGACGCAATAGCGGTGCACCTTGATGTGAATTCTGAATGGTCCAGTCGAACGTTCGCGCCTGGCTGTGGGAAATCGATTTGGCTTCAAACGTGTATTCACCGATGGCCTTGGAAATGTAGTTCGGAGTTTCGTCATCAGCCGTGGCCATGAACACTTGCAGTCCGGTATTGCTGAGAAAATTCTGCTTGCCAGCCTCTCCATAAGCCCCCGTCAGTGCCGAAAGGCTTTGGATGATGAGCATGAAACGCCCCTTGTAGCCCGCGATAGTCGTGATTGCGGTCTCGATCGCCTCCAGCTTACCCAAGTGCTTGAACTCGTCGAGCAGGAAGAGAACCTCGTGCTTTTCATCCCGGCGGGCCAGCGACCGCTGCAGAATTGAAACGATTTGCTGAAAAAACAAGCGTATCAAAGGCGCGATCACCTCAAGGTCGTTCGGACCAACGCAAAGATAGATGCACGTTCTGCGACGGCGAAGATCATAGACCGAAAAGTCCGAGCGACTTGTGGCCGCCTTTACAGCGGGATCCGCCCACAGGTTGAGCCCGCCATCGCCGAGCACGGAAGTGTAGGAGGTTAGGATTTTCGTATCGTTCCCCGCCATGTCGTCGAAGATGCGTTGTGCCTCTTTGTTCTGAGTCTCCATAGCGAGTCGCGCGAAGAGCTTAAACTTCTCCCCCGGCTGGGCGAAGAGGTCGTAGACGGCGCCGATTGTTGGCGTGCCCCGCTCGATGCAGGCAAGGATTCCCGCGACAAAGATATCTCGCGCGCCGCTGACGAAACCTTCCGCGCCCTCCCCCTTGGCCGTAATCAGGTTTGCGGCCAAGCGGCGGGCCTCGGTGAATTGCTGCTGTGGAGGCAGCGCTATAAGATCCAACAGCGGATTGTAGCAGTTTGTGCGCCGCTCCGAATCCAGCGGCGCGAATTTAAACACGTCGTCACCTGCGGCTTTGCGCGCCCTCGAGGTGAGCTCAAAGAGCTCCCCCTTGACGTCCAGAGCTATCACCGAGCCTTTGAATGTAAGTAGCGTTGGAATGACTATGCCGACGCCCTTGCCAGCGCGGGTCGGTGCAACGATGAGGCTGTGAGGCTGCTCGCCATTGGTCAGGTAGTAGCCAGGCCAGAAAGGGCCACTTGTCTTCCCAAACACCGGCCCTGTCACGCCACGGTATCGTCGCAGATATCCCGTGCGTCGCATTTCATCCACTCGAGCCCAACGAGCCGTCCCGTGGTGTTCGAGCTTGCGGCGCAATACGATCTGCTGAATCAGCAAGACGACCGCGGACGTCGAGAGCACGATAGCCGCGCCCCGATAGAAAACGGGGGTTGCGAAACCCAAATAGAAGGGCGTTTCAAACCAAAAGGCACGGACATCAAACGCCATCAGAGCCTCGCCGCTGCCGCCGTGGCGGAAGGTTGCGTAAAGACTTGCCGCACAGAAGCCCACGGCGAGTGAGCACGCGATGCTAATGGCTATGTTGGGGGGCGTCGTTTTTGTTGAAAGCATTGTTCCATTGCCGGATTAGCCGTAGCTAATGCTGCGCGTGCTTCAGAGACCGAACCGGCGTCGCGCGATGTCGCCGCTCGACAGATCGATGCCGCAGTGGGTGGTGCGATGCTTGCAGCGCATCACCCGGCAGACGTGGTTTTTGAAAGTTACACTAAGCAGGTACGTCAACGGCCAGCGAATTGGAAACGGCAAGGCCGTAGACGGAATTCGGGAGAGAAAGCGTCACTGTACCATGGCCGAGACATCAACGGCCGGAGCGATCTCTGCTTCTGGTGGCCTCCATTAGGTCCTCTCGGGCGTGATTGTAGGCTTGGCTTATGGACCGCCCGACTTGAGCACCCCGCTGCAGCTGTTCATAGGAGGTTTGCGGGCCTACTGTATCACGGACTGCAGCCTCAATACCTGCTATGTGGCCGTCCAGATTCGCACTCCGTTCCTCTGCTGCATGCTGCGGCGGCGGCATGTGCGGCAAGATGTCTTGCATGCCGGGAAAAACTGAGTGAGCTTGGGCCTGTTGATTTGCGTCGAACTGGTGATACATGTTGAGAATAGCATTGGATGCCATGTTTCTGACATTGCCATCCGGATCAGAAGAAGCCAATCCAATGGCCTGATCAAGAATGCGAGATTTGTTTTCCTCAGTAAACTTACTGAAGTGTGGCGCAACGTAATAAGTTCCGAGAGCTTGCGACGGCGGATCCATGTTGCCAATGCGATTAACAATAGCATCTTGCAGCCCTGGCGTTAGGTAATTGCCTAGATTACTGGCCGCTCCGACTTTCTGCAATGCTATGTCATCCGTGCTGTACCCCAATTCGGCTGTTAATGTCGCGGCCAGATTGATGGCTGATCGTCCAAGCCGATTGGTCCGCCTTTCAAATCTCGCGAGGTCAGTTTCTGGCCCGGGTTGAGTGCCCCGAACGGCTGTTCGCTCGTGCGTCCCGAGGCCTTTGAAGCCCCCAAGATTTCGCGCTGTATCGCGCGGGTTAGCGGTTACCAGCCGTTCTGCAACATCGCTCAATGGCCCCTCTGGAACGTCACGGAGGCTACTGCTCCCCACGCCTTGAGATGATCTTGCAGCTGCGCGTGCCCGTTTGTTATCGCGATCCATTGCTCGCCTCCAAAGTAGTTATTCTACCCAATGAGGTTACCACCGAAGCTTGACCTGCTAAACCGATATGATGTTACAGTTGTAGTATGGCAAAGGGTTCCCAGCTCTGTGGGTCTGCCAAGTGCCCGTCCAAGCCGAAGAAAATACGATGAAGCTGGCATCAAATGCGATGTGAACTGCCCCGGGTTGATCGGAGGCCGTTTCGTTTGAGTTACGCGGCTATGGCTGGTTCATCCAACATGGCGTAGTAGCGTTCCTCGGCTTCGGCCGGCGGGATGTTGCCGATGGGCTCCAGCAGCCGGCGATTGTTGAAGCAGTCGACCCATTCGAGCGTGGCGAACTCGACGGCCTCGAATGAGCGCCAGGGTCCGCGTCGATGGATCACCTCGGCCTTGTAAAGACCGTTGATCGTTTCGGCGAGAGCATTNGAATGAGCGCCAGGGTCCGCGTCGATGGATCACCTCGGCCTTGTAAAGACCGTTGATCGTTTCGGCGAGAGCATTATCGAAAGAGTCGCCGACACTGCCCACTGCGGGTTCGACGCCGGCCTCCGCCAAGCGCTCGGTGTATTGAATGCTGACGTGTTGGGCGGATTCAACCGGTCGTCGCAACACCAAGGGATTGGAGGTTGCAATGACGGTTCACCAACGCGCTTAGATCGGTGCACTCGAAAGAAGCTGGATTCGCCCGGGCGTCCGCCTGCCTGGCAGCGTGAGAATCGCTTCCGGTTCTGGCAAGCTATTGCCTTGGGACATTCGAGCGAGGAGGCCGCACTGGATGCCGGTACATCAACGCCTCTTGGTCCGCGCTGGTTTCGGAGTACAGGAGGGATGCCGCCAACGCATTTGGCGCCGTGGGCGAAGCCGCCTTCGGGGCGATATCTTTCTTTCGGGAGCGCGAGGATATTGCGCTTGAGCTTGCCAAGGGGATCGGCATCCGGGCCATTGCTCGTAAGCTAGGTCGGCCGCCGAGCACAATCTCGCGGGAGGTCAGGCGCAATGCCGCGACGCGTAGCGGCAATCTGGATTACCGGCCAGTGCCGCCCAATGGCACGCGGATCGTGAGTCCCGCCGGCCTCCTGGCAAGCTGGCGGTCAATCCGGCTCTGCGTGAATATGTTGAGGAGCGCTTGGCCGGCAAAGTCACCAACCCCAATGGCGCCTCATTCGAGGGCCCCAAGGTGGGTGTGGAAAAAACGACAGAGCCGGAGGTGGTCGGCAACCTGGAGCCCCGAGCAGATCGCTAAATCGGCTTCAGATCGATTACCCAGAGGATCAAACCATGCGGATCAGCCACGAGACGATCTATCAGTCCTTGTACATTCAAGGACGCGGAGCATTGCGCCGAGGACTGACCGCATGTCTGCGTTCAGGCCGAGCGTTGCGCGTACCGCCCGAACGCGCGTACCGCGCGAACGGGCCCGAGTTCGCAACAAGTCCTTCATTGGAGACGCCCTTATAATAAGCGACCGTCCGGCCGAAATTGCCGATCGGGCTGTCCCCGGACATTGGGAAGGCGACCTCATCCTTGGCCTCGGAAGCTAGGCGATCGGTACGCTCGTGGAACGAAGTTCACGCTTCACAATGCGTGCTTCACCTGCCGCGCATGCAATGGCTATCAGCAGAGCCTGCGCATCAAGAACGGTCCACCACTTGCCGGCCACGGCGTTGAAGCAGTCCGCAGAGCCCTAGCCCGATCCATGGGCAAACTTCCCGAGCAACTGCGTCAGTCGCTGACTTGGGCCCATGGAGCGGAAATGGCGCAGCAGCCGACCTGCGCATCGACACCGGGCTCGAGATTTTCTTCTGCGATCCCCAAGCCCGTGGCAGCGAGACTCCAACGAAAACACCAACGGCTTGCTGAGACAGTACTTTCCAAAGGGCACGGATCTCAGTCGGCACACAGCCCGGGAACTGGACGCAGTCGCCCATGCTATCAACACAAGACCGCGCAAAACGCTCGGCTGGAAAACACCTGCCGAACTCCTCGACCAACTCCTTGGGGGACAGTATGATGCCGGTGTTGCGACGATCCGGTTGAATCCGCCTTGGCTGCCTCTATCGCTGTGATGGATGAGCCCGCCTCCCCGCACGGGCCGCCGATCATCGAGAGCCTGTTCCAGGGCATCGAGAACGAAGGCTGCATGCGCCGTCCGGCTCACCCGCCAGCCGACGATCCGACGGGCATAGGTGTCGATGACAAAGGCGACATAGACGAAGCCCGTCCAGGTCGCGACGCAGGTGAAGTCGGAGACCCGCAGCATGTTCGGCGCGGAGCAGTGGAACTGGTGGTTGACGTGGTCGAGAGGGCAAGGTGCGGCCTTGTCGCTCACCGTAGTGCGGATCGGCGGACGATGCCTTCGAGGCTCATGGCCTTCATCAAGCGGGCAACCGTGCAGCGGGCGACGTCGAAGCCCTCGCGACGCAACCGCCGTCAGACCTTGCGAACGCCGTAGACGCGGAAGTTCGCCTCAAACCGTCGGACCTCATGCTTCGAGGCTGTATCCCATCTTGCCCGAGCCGACAGCCGGCAGGGGTCGACGCGCTTGGCGACATGGTCGTGGTAGGTCGACGGGGCGATCGGCAGCACCTTGCAGATCGGCTCAACCCCATGCGCCTTGCGGTGATCGTCGATGAACGCGATCGTGGCCTGAACCGGCGGTCGAGCTTCGCCTGGGCAAAATACGCGGAAGCCTTGCTCTCGTTGGCCTGCGAAGCTCGCGGCTCTCGCGTTCCAGAGCCTTCAGTTTCGTCGCAGCATCCGTGGGAACTCCGGCGCGCACGCCGCCGTCACGCTCGGCTTTCTTGCAGCCGATCTTGGCGGCGATCGATGAAACCGCCGCCCAGCGCGACGTATGCTCGCGTTCGTGATCCAGAACCAGCCGCACCGCGGGGGGTCCGGACCTCGGGAGAGAACTTGTTGGTCGCCTTGCTTGTCATGGTTCCACCTTCTCAGGAGTTGGAGCCTCCGATCAACCCGGGGCGGAACACAACAAGGGGCACGGATCAATCTGGGCGGAAACCTTAGAGAATCAGGCCCTCAGAGCCTTTGGTAATAACCGACCCCTCGCACCTGTTTGGGCTGGGTGTACAAGTCAGGTTTTCATCAGGTTGGACGAGTATGTCTGGCAGTAGAGCGCGACCACTTCCGTGCCCGCCCGCTCGTCTGGCAGACACACAAAGGAGAAAGATATGCCGTCAGCTACAAGCAGCGCCATCGTTTCCTGCCGCAGATCATCGCCCATCCAGTCTGGCCCTCCTTCAGGTCCCCTTGAGCCTGTGTCTCGTCGAGGAAATGGCCTGGGAGCGGGATCGTGGTTTCGTATGAGACAATCCGCCGGTGCGGCGACAAATGCGGTCCGCATACGGAGCCATTACGTCGCGGCACTTGATATTGCAGTGCAGCAAAGGTAGAGGGCCGCCCCTTATCGGAGTGTCGTCCATGGCCCTTACCAATGCTGGTAGCGAGGCAGAACCCGTCGAACAATCGAGCCATCCCGAAATCGAACAGGACAGCACCAAGGTGCTGATGCTAGGCGCGCTCGGCGTTGTCTATGGCGATATTGGCACCAGCCCGATCTACGCGTTCCGTGAGGCGCTGGTGGCGTCGTCGGGCGGCAATGTCGCCGAGCGCGGCGATATCCTCGGCGTGCTGTCGCTGATCATCTGGTCGCTGACTATCATCGTCACCATCAAGTACATCATGTTCGTGCTGCGCGCCGATAACGGCGGCGAGGGCGGCGTGCTGTCGCTGATGGCGCTAGCGCGCGGCAGTTTCCCCAAGCGGTCGGCGGTGATCCTGGGCATCGNAGGGCGGCGTGCTGTCGCTGATGGCGCTAGCGCGCGGCAGTTTCCCCAAGCGGTCGGCGGTGATCCTGGGCATCGGCATCGTCGGCGCCTCGCTGTTTTTCGGCGACGCGGTCATCACGCCCGCGATTTCGGTGCTGTCGGCGGTCGAGGGTATGAACGTCGTCACGCCGACCTTCCAGCCCTATGTGGTGCCGCTGACACTGGTCATCCTGGCCATGGTGTTCGCGGTGCAGCGCTTTGGCACCGGCGGGGTGGGATTGGTGTTCGGCCCGGTGACCGCCGTATGGTTCCTGGCAATTGGCCTTTCCGGTCTCAACCACATCATCGCCGATCCAGAAATCCTGTGGGCGGTCAGCCCGCACTACATCGTCGCCTTCCTGATCAATTCGCCCGACGTCGCTTTCGTGACCATCGGCGCCATCTTCCTCGCCGTCACCGGCGCCGAAGCACTCTATGCCGATCTCGGCCATTTCGGCTGCAAGCCGATCGTGCTGGCCTGGCTGGCGATCGTGTTTCCCTGCCTGCTGCTCAATTATGCCGGGCAAGGCGCCTTCGTGCTGGCCAAGAACGGCGTCGTCGGCCATCCATTCTTCGAGATGAACGAAGGCTGGACGCTGATCCCGATGGTGGTATTGGCAACCGCGGCGACNCGTCGGCCATCCATTCTTCGAGATGAACGAAGGCTGGACGCTGATCCCGATGGTGGTATTGGCAACCGCGGCGACGGTTATCGCCAGCCAGGCGGTCATCTCCGGCGCCTTCTCGCTGACCCGGCAGGCGGTGCAGCTCAATATGCTGCCGCGCCTCGAAATCCTGCACACGTCGGAACGGCAGTCGGGCCAGATCTACATGCCGCGCGTCAATGTTATGCTGGCGTTGGCAGTGATGTTGCTGGTCGTCGGTTTCGGCGAATCGAGCAAGCTGGCCTCCGCCTATGGCATCTCGGTGACCGGCAACATGCTGGTGACGACGGTGCTGCTGTTCGTCGTCATGACGCGCATCNGTGATGTTGCTGGTCGTCGGTTTCGGCGAATCGAGCAAGCTGGCCTCCGCCTATGGCATCTCGGTGACCGGCAACATGCTGGTGACGACGGTGCTGCTGTTCGTCGTCATGACGCGCATTTGGAAATGGCGCCTGTGGGTGGCGGTGGCGATGACGGCGGTGTTCGCGTTCATCGACATCGGCTTCTTTGCCTCCAACATCGTCAAGGTGTTCGAGGGCGGCTGGGCGTCGCTTGCGGTGGCCTTCACCATCGTTCTGGCGATGTGGACCTGGGTGCGCGGCAGCCGCTATCTGTTCGACAAGACCCGGCGCAACGAAATCCCGCTCGATTTCCTCGCCGGCAATCTGTTGAAGAAGAAGCCGCAGCTGGTGTCCGGCACCGCCGTGTTCCTGACCAGCGATCCGCAAAGCGCGCCGACAGCG
>NZ_AYXF01000031.1:0-15511 GCF_000502215.1 Mesorhizobium sp. L103C105A0
TTTCTGGATCGGCATGACGGCACTTATCGGGGCGGTCGGTCTCACATCTCTGACACTCCTTGCCAACACTCTCACGCAAGGGCCGATAAGCGATACCGTTGCCCACAACATGGCACGCAATGGTCTGCTGCAAGCAGCGCGTTGCAATGCCGANAGGGCCGATAAGCGATACCGTTGCCCACAACATGGCACGCAATGGTCTGCTGCAAGCAGCGCGTTGCAATGCCGACTTGCGCCTGCAGGTGCAATCGGCCATTCTTACCGTCGGTGCGTACCTTGTCGTCAGGCAGGAGGCTACGGCCGGGGTCATGATTGTCAGTTCGATCATGATGGGGCGTGCGCTGGCTCCGGTCGATCTGGCCATTTCAAGCTGGAAACCCTTCCTCATGGCGCGCCAGAGTTGGGCGCGGCTGGAGGACCTCTTGGAAAAGGTTCCTGAAACCGCTCCTGTTGTGCCTATGCCTGCACCTGAACGCGAACTGCGCCTCGAAAGCGTGACAATTGTTCCGCCCGGCGAAAGCAAGCCGACCGTGACCGGCATTGCGTTTGCCATTCAGGCGGGAAGCGCACTCGGGGTCATCGGTCCATCGGGCTCGGGCAAGTCGACACTCTCGCGCGCCATCGTCGGCGCATGGACGCCGGTCGCCGGGAAGGTTCGCATCGACAGCGCAAGCCTCGATCAATGGGACCGGGAAGCACTAGGCCGTCATATCGGCNGTCGCCGGGAAGGTTCGCATCGACAGCGCAAGCCTCGATCAATGGGACCGGGAAGCACTAGGCCGTCATATCGGCTATCTGCCGCAAGGTGTTGAACTGTTCGACGGCACCATTGCCGAAAACATTGCTCGTTTTGAACATGATCCTGACCCTGAGGCTATTGTCGCCGCGGCGAAAGCAGCGGGCACGCACGNCTCCGATTTGAGCACGGATACGAAACTCCGATTGGTGAGGTCGGATCGGCACTTTCCGCCGGGCAGCGCCAGCTTATCGGTCTTGCCCGTGCCCTTTATCGAGACCCTTTCCTTGTCGTGCTGGATGAACCCAATATCCATCTCGACGCGGAAGGCGAAGCTGCAGTCGCTAAGGCGATCGCCTCTGTGCGCGAGCGCAAGGGCATTGCGGTTGTTGTCTGCCATCAGCCGAGCGTCATCCGCGCCGTGGATTTGGTGTTGGTGATGGAAGGTGGACGGCAGCGATCATTCGGTGCGCCTTCCAAAGTCCTGAAGGCCATCGAGTCTACACAGGATAACGTGGCAGAGCGCGCTGACATGGAGGATACCGGTGTCCGGCATTGATCAGAACAATGACGTTTCAAGCTCCATTCGCCGCCACCTGGTGGCGGGCTTTCTGGCGAGCGTGATCTTTGTGGGAGGAGCCGGAGCCTGGGCGAACTTCACGAATCTCTCCGGTGCGGTTGTAGCGTCCGGACACTTTGTCGTCGTTTCCTATGTCAAGAAGGTGCAGCACCCGACTGGCGGGGTGGTGGGAGAAATCCTGGTGCGCGAAGGCGATAAGGTAAAAGCCGGCGACATCCTCATGCGGCTCGATGCCACCCAGGCGCGCGCTAATCTCGCCATAGTCACCAAGCGGCTCGATGAGCTGGCCGCCTACCTAGCTCGACTCGATGCTGAGCGTGACGATCTCGCGGAAATCCCCTTCCCGGACTGGCTACTCGCCCGAAGAGATGTTCCGGACGTAGCTTCGGCAATAGATAGCGAGACGTTGCTGTTCGAATTCCGCAGGCAATCCCGCGACGGGAAGCAGGCGCAATTGGCGGAACGCATTACTCAATATCACCACGAGATCGAAGGACTCAAGGCGCAGGAAATTGCCTGTGAAAAAATGATCGAGGTTCTCCAAAAGGAAATTGCTGTTCTAAGTGGGCTGCGCAACCAAGGCATTGTCTCGGACCAACGGTTGAACAGCCTGAAGATCCAGGTTGCCACTTTCGGTGGCGAACGCGGTGAGAAGATCGCAGATCAGGCACAGACGGCAGCCCGCATAGCCGAAACGCGCCTGCAGATCCCGCAGATCGATCAGGATTTCAAGTCGGAAGTGGGCCAGGAGCTCAGAGAGGTTCAGGCGCAGGTCGGGGAGTATGTTGAGCGCAAGGTGGCGGTTGAACAGGAACTGCGGCGGATCGATATCGTCGCGCCGCAGTCAGGCACCATTCAACAACTCGCAATTCATACGGTCGGCGGAGTGATCACGCCCGCCGATCCGATCATGCTAATCGTGCCGGAAGGCGACGATCTTGCGCTTGAAGTACGAATCACCCCGAAGGACATCGACCAAATCCAGCTTGGTCACAAGGCCGTGCTGCGGATGTCAGCCTTCAATCTGAGAACCACGCCGATATTGAACGGATATGTCAGCCGGATCGCAGCCGATCTGGCGACGGATGAAAAAAACGGCATTTCGTACTACCTGGTGCGCCTGTCGGTTCCGCAGGCGGAACTGACGAAGCTCAAGGGCCTGACGCTCGTGCCCGGTATGCCGGCCGAAGCGATGGTCCAGACGGGTGAGCGTACGGCGCTTTCCTATTTCGTGAAGCCGCTGTCGGACCAAATCAGTCGGACATTCCGGGAGGAATGAAATAACCCCACAGGAATCTATTGTTGCTATTTCTGTTGGTTGTCCGCATGCTATGTGCGTGGTAAGATCTGAAAGCACAGACATTTCCTACTTGCCTCTGGGCACCGCTTGTTTCTGTAATATTCAGCTGATGTTGCACCATGTTGCAACTGAGTATCCTTGGTTTCCAACGGTTTTTACTGGTGCGCGGCTGATGGACGCGACATGAAACGCGACATGAAAAACCCGCCACCAGCCGCAGCGGGCTGTTCGTTTCTCTTCTGCGGAATGAAAGTCAGTCAGTGCCGCGTGGCTGACATCGCCTCGAACATATCCCAAGCCGCATCTCGGTTTCGGTGCTTGCCGGGAATGGGGACCCAGCACTGCTTCGCAAAGATCCGAGCTTCTAGATCGTCAGGATGCGTATCGGTCACAAGCGCCGCCCAGTCCCACTTCCGGGCTTCGCGGCGCATCACGTCGACCACAAACCAGCCGGAAGGCGGTCGATCACCTTCGGTCGTTCGCATGGCAGTTTCCTTCTGAACGAAAGATCATTGCCGTTCACTCAGCGGCCTGAAGTCAATGCCGACAGTCTGCAAGACGAGCAGCGCACGCGTGGCTGGCGAGGGCACCGTTTCCCATGTCGGGCTACAACTCTCGGTCATCGTAGCGGGAAATGGTAATGCGCCGCAAGAGTGTTGCAGGGCACGAGGGCTGTTTGGCGGTAGGGGTTGCGCTCGCGAGGGTAGATGTCGCGCATAAGCAGCAGACGTTCGAAGAACAGCCACTCACTGTAGGCTTGCAGCAGTTCCTCCTCGGAGGGCAGAGGCGCCGGTTGCGGCGAGACATGCGCCGCGGCCGCGCCTCTTATGGCCGGAATAGAGGCGATGGCACCGAGCAGGGCGCGGGAAAATCTTCTAAAGGGAAGGCAGCGGCCATAGCTTCGCCGGCCTCCAGAAGAGGGGTGTTAGGCATTTGGGTCTGCATTTGCGATAACGTTTGCACTAATGGTATAAGGCTGCACGTATCGTACAGTCACTTTAATGTAAGGTTTAACTAAAATGACACTTTCGCCATCTCAATGCCGGGCAGCCCGGGCGCTTGTTGGATGGTCGCAGGATCAGCTGGCAGCGGCCTCCCAGGTGGCCAAGACGACCATTGCCAATTTCGAAGCTGGCAAGCGGACGCCATACGACCGCACGTTGGTCGACCTGCAGGCCGCTCTGGAGGCTGCCGGGGTTGAGCTCATTCCGCAGAATGGAGGAGGCGCCGGCGTGAGGCTCGCAAAGCCGTAGCCGGGCCGGCGCTTGCGTTCGCGCTCAACCGACGCGAAGCTGCCTTTTGAGGAACGGGAGGGCATACGTATGGCAATCAGATATCGGGCGACGACAACGATCCGGCTCAACACGGATGGCAAATGGGGTGCTTGGATGTTGATCGTGTCTCCGCTGGTGCAGGCGATTAGCTGGTACTACTATTTTGCGAAGCCGGACTATGGATGGCTCGGCCTTATTGCCCTCACCAGCGTGACAGTGCCCTGCGGCTTCGTGCTGCTACTGATCGGCCGCGACTATGACAGTATCGTAGACGAGACGAACTGACGCCTCGCCGATGGAGCGGCGCGATGCCCAAGGACAATACGTCTGGCATGCAGCGGGGGGAGGAAGACCTAGGCTGGCGCGTCCCGATGGGCTTTGCCGCGTCGCTCTGGCTGCATTCCTGCATAGAGCGGACGTTCAAAGACCTGGATATCGAGGATGACGCGGTGGCGCGCTGGCGGCCCTTCAATGGCAAGCAGTCCATCGTGATCGACCCCCATCGTTCGTTCGGTCAGCCGATCGCCTCCAAATATGGCGTCCCGACCGTGGCGCTTGCGCAAGCTGTAGAAGCCGAAGGATTTGTGGAAAAGGTGGCGCGCCTTTTCGATGTCTCAGCTACCGCTGTTAGAGACGCCATGAAATTCGAAGAGAGCCTTCAGAGTGCCGCGTGAAAGCCCTGGTCGACGAAAACCTGTCGCCCGCTCTCGCCCGTTCGCTAAATGCCCTGTTCGCCGGGGAGCATGAGATCGTCCATATCAGAGAGAAGTTCGGCCCCGGCGTGAAAGATGTGGCCTGGATCGCCCAGCTGAGCACGGAGGGGGCGTTGGATCGTCATCTCTGGCGATCGACGCATTACCCGGAACTCGCGGGCGGCGCGATGTTCGAACTTCCAATAAAGAGCACGCGCATCGAGCAACTGAAGGTGTAGTCTAAAGGCAATCGCTACACTTTCGCTTTCCGCCAGCCCGCCCACCACGCTTCCCATTGTGAGCAGAACCAGCGCTCTCCTCGAGCTGGGTTGACGCGCGTAGCAGAGTAATATTCCTGCCCCGGCATATGGTAGATATGCTCGCCGCGCTCGTTAATGTTGCCCTTGATATCGCAGCCCGCCTCGCGGACAGCCGCGTTGCTGGCCGACGAATCGCCGCCATGGTGAACGCGCGGCAGCTCGTGCCGATCGTCGCCGACTGCAAGATAGCCCGCGGAAGTCGCCCCGAGCATCACCAGAACGGCGGCGAGACGATAGCGGAAAAGCGAGCGCCACCAAGGCCGTCGCCTCTGCAACCTCCTGGCATGAACAGAATTGCCCATGATCCCTTCCCCGAGGCGAGAATGCATCGTCTGAAGCCGGGAGTCCAGTATCAGGCCGCAGCGCTGTAGCCCGCTTCCTTGATGCGGCGCCCGCGACGCTCAGGCGCGAGACATGGTCGGCACGACCGCTTCCCTCCTGATGGTGGCGCTTGGCGCCTGGCCCTATCGCTCCCGTGAGAGTAGGCCAGGAGGTCAGGCAGCGTGGCATGTAGGACTATGGTCCGCGTTGCGGCGAACCCCATCAAGCGGAGATCGCCAATGGCCCAGAACCAAACCTTCCGAACAGCTATCTCGGGCTGAAATCCGAGCGCTTTCTGGCGGCAGCCGAAGCGGCTGCAAAAGAGCATCGTCGGGCCGCTTCTGCGATCGATTGCGCTCAGAAGACGGACCCCGTCAACTCCACAATACAAGTATTTGACCCGGAACATTAGTGGTCCCTTAAGCACTTCTCCACAAGCGGTACTTGTCCGGCTTGGCGCGTTTTGCTAATGAGTCCGTACAAACGGGGGTTTGGATAATGTCGAAACGCAATTTCCTGTCACCAATGGCCTTGTCGGCCACGATGATTCTCGGCGGCCAAGTTCAGGCTGCAGTCCTTGTCGAATCGGCAAATCAGCCTTCGACCAAGCTCGCTGAAGCTGGCACTGTCCCGGCGGACCTCGGCTACGGTGAGGTGCTAGATCGCTCAAATGGTACGGACGTTATCATGGCGTACCACACCAGCCATTCGAGCCATGCTAGTCACGGGTCTCACTGCTCTGGCTACAGCTATTGTTGATGGCGGACACCCCTCGCGAGAGCGAGCTCGTCCAGACTGCCCAAGTCAAGTTTGATCTGTCAGTCTTCAGCCTCGACTGTGTAAAGCGCGCAGCGTATCGGGTAACCGGCAACGCTGCGGTTGAGATCACGATCGAGGGCGGCTTCGCAGTATGCACGATCAACTTCAGCAAGGCGGCCGCGCGAACTTCGGCCGACGCAGCGGTAGAAAGACTGCGGCTAGAGGTCTTGGATCAGGACCTGCGTAGCAGCATCGCCGCCGAAACCGCCACTGTTAGAAACGCGATACTGGCGCTTGCGTTTTCCAGATCGGGCCTGCAGTCCGATGACTAAGTTTGCTCCGGCAACTGAGTTCCAACGACCGTTGGACGACACTTATCAGCTCGCGTACTTTCGTTTTTCCCAGTTGGACGACGAGCGGTATGTGCTGACCAACCAAGCGGGCGAATATCTGCTATTGCCGCGCGCCGTGCTGGCTTCGTTTATCAGGCACGAGCTTCCCAGCACACACCCCGCCTACTCCCGCCTGCGCAGCAGGCAGTTCCTCTTTGATGCATCCTCCAATATCGGCAAGGAGCTGCTGGCGCTGAAGGTTCGGACCAAGGCAAGAAGGCTTGAGAACTTCACATCGCTTCACATCATGGTCGTGTCTTTGCGGTGCGAGCACTCCTGCCCCTACTGTCAGGTATCTCGCCAAAGCGAAGATCGTTCAGCCTTCGATATGTCAGAGGAGACTGCCGAGAAGGCGTTGGCGCTCATTTTCCAGTCTCCAAGTCCGGCTATCAAGATCGAGTTCCAAGGCGGCGAGCCGCTCCTGAATTTCCCGTTGATCCAACACGTCGTGCATCGGGCTGAAGCGATCAACAAGGTCGCCGGGCGGTCGCTGCAATTCGTCATCACGACGAATCTCGCCGTCATCACCGACGAAATCTTGGAATTCTGTCGCGTGCACAGGATTCTAATTTCAACGTCGCTCGACGGACCGGCCACTCTTCACAATGCCAATCGACCGCGCCCGGGAAAGAACAGCTACGAATTGGCTGTGGCAGGTATCCACAAGGCCAGACTGGCTCTCGGCCATGAACGCGTCAGCGCACTTATGACAACGACCAAAGCCAGTCTTCCACTGGCGCGCGAGATCATTGACGAATACGTGCGGCTAGATTTCCCCGGAATATTCCTTCGGCCGCTTTCCCCTTACGGCTTCGCGGTCAAGACGAAATCGTACGCAGCCTATGACGTGGACCGCTGGCTCGATTTCTACTTCGACGGGCTGAATTACATCCTGGAACTGAACCGTAACGGCATTCCTTTCAAGGAGTTTTACGCGGCCACCATCCTTACAAAGATGCTCACGCCTTTCGAGCCAGGATATGTGGATCTTATGAGCCCGGCAGGCATCGGTATCTCCGCCGTCGTCTATAACTATGACGCCAGCGTCTACGCGTCCGACGAAGCACGAATGTTGGCCGAAATGGGCGACAAGACATTTCTGCTCGGGAATGTCCACGAAAACACCTATGGCGAGATTTTCGGGTCCGACGCTCTCCTCGATCCTATCGAGCAATCTTTTGCAGGCTCCGTACCGATGTGCGCCGACTGCGCTTACGAGCCGTTCTGTGGCTCCGATCCAGTATTCCATACCGCAACGCAGGGCGACTTTGTTGGCCTCAAAACGCGGTCGGGATTCTGCAATCGCAATATGTCGATCTTCAAGAGGCTGATCGGCCTTATGGAGAGGGACGTTACCGCCCGAGAACTCTTTCTAAGTTGGGCGAATTAGGATGTTGCGACTGAGTGGCTTCGCTGCGTCAGCAAGCGTCGGTGATTTCTCACAGCGAGTGGCACTTAGGCTCGTGACGGGCCAAGCTGACCAAGCGCCTAACCGAGAACATGATGCGTACCTTTTCAAGGGGCAGACGTTTCATCCTGAATGCCAGTGGGTTGTCACCTTTGAGGAGCATCGGCCGGAAGCTGAGCGACTGTTTTCAGACCGACGACTAGTCGTTCTGCCCCACGAGTTCGACTACCTTTGCGAAGGAGACGTCATCCGCTTTGTGCCGGATCGGAAGGCAGTGCGTGTCCTGTTCAGAAAGGATGCCAACGCGAACTATTTCCTCGTAACGGAGCGGTGCAACCACCTGTGTTTGATGTGCTCCCAGCCACCCAAAGACGTTGATGATCGCTGGTTGGCGAGGGAGATTTTGGATGTGCTGCCCCTGCTGCCCGTAACGACCCCGTTTCTCGGGATCACTGGCGGTGAGCCAACGCTGGTGGGTGAGGACTTTTTTGACATTTTGTCATCAGCTCGTGACCACCTTCCGTCTACGCCGGTTCATATTCTTTCCAATGGCCGGACGTTCAAGGATCGGCAATTCGCAGAGCGCTATCAAGGGATTGGACATCCTCGTCTTTCGGTCGGCATACCGATCTATTCCGCCGACCCGGAAGTTCACGACTACGTGGTTCAGTCCAAAGGCGCCTTCGATGAGACCATCCGCGGGATCATGAACCTGAAGGCCGTCGGGGCCGAGGTTGAGATACGAGTTGTCGTTCACAAGCAGACCTATGAAGGTCTCGTCGACCTGTCAGATTTCATTTTTAGAAACCTCACCTTCGTAGACCACGTGACGTTTATGGGACTGGAGATCACTGGCTTCACAAGGGCAAATATGGATAAGCTCTGGATGGACCCGTACGACTATCGAAGTGAGTTGCGGGCGGCTGTGCAATATCTGGCTGCGGCTAGGATCAATGTTTCAGTCTACAATCACCAGCTCTGTCTTCTTGATGGCTCTATCCACAAGTATGCAAAGCGGTCGATTAGTGACTGGAAAAATGCGTACTTGAACGAGTGCACAAGCTGCTCCAAGCGCGCCGAATGTGGTGGCTTCTTTTCATCTAGCCACCTTGCACGAAGCTCCCATATCTCGGCGTTTCAAACAAAATAGAACATCAGATTGGTTGAAAATTACGAAAGCCGGTCCCCCGGTGGGATAACCTAGCCTAAATCTTAGAAATACAATCTGTGCGCTGCTGACTCGGATAGCGATTGGAGAGAATATCACCTTCGATTTTAAAAATGCGTCCAAGGCGGAGCTTCGAATTGAGTATAAACGTATCGCCGATGAAATCGGCGACGATCAATTTTTTACAAAGAAAGAGCTAAATCACCTTCCGGAGATTCTTTCAGACGGTGAGCAGGTATTGGCATTCACTTCTGGGCTCATGGACGGCGACACGTGGCTCATCACCCTGACAGACCGACGTATCATCTTTCTCGACAAAGGAATGATCTACGGCCTGAAGCAGGCCAGCATAGGCCTTGACAAGGTAAATGCTGTTAGCGGCAAAACGGGGCTCATCTTTGGTTTGATCACCATCGAAGACGGAGCTTCGCAGCGGCACATCAGCAACGTTTGGAAGAAGACTGTTGTCAAATTCGTCAATAAGGTTAGGGATGCACTGGAGCAGAGAAGGCAGCCAGCTCCAGTCTACAATCAACCGCAGGGTACCGACGTGGTGTCAATGCTTGAGCGTCTCGGCGCTTTGAAGGCGAACGGAATCATCACAGATCAAGAATTCGAACAGCAAAAAAGAAAAATACTGACGGGATAATGGACTTTATAGGGGTCGTTGTCGGGATTATACTCTTCATCTCAGTTTATTTTTGCGTCGGTATTACCCTGCGCTTCATTTGGGAGTGGTGGATACTCGTTATGTCGACCCCATCGCTTTTTGCGGCAGCTCTGCTGTACGGGTGGATTGGTGCACTTGTATCCATAAGCCTTTGGGCCTGGACGCTTACCTTGAATAACTCGTGGCACTCGAGTGCGGTATATTTCAGAGGCGCAGATTGGCTTGATAGGCGGTTTAATTTCAAGGATACCTAGCCGCTGCGGTCCCTCGCCCCCAGAGCCGTTATGACTGTTGATGGGGCTTTAGTGTTTTTATCGAGGAAATTCAATGAAAGTAAACGTCATCGTTGACGGCAGCATTTCTACTCGGCTGCACCGCTTCCGCATACGCTGATTGCTTGGGTGAAAGCGACTACAGGGTCTGCACAGATTCCTATTCCGGTAAAAATGGGGATCAACATGTGAGATCGTACGATACCGAAGGGAATAACTATTCGATTGACACCGAAACTCTTCGCTTTCCGAACGGAGGCCAAGAGGTCACCAGTAGCGATAGCGAAGGAAACTCCTACTCCATTCGCTCCTGGAGAGACAGCACCGGAACTCATTCCGTGGACACTGAAGGCAACGAATGCACCATCACGCCATCAGGTACTATGATGGGATGCGGGGAATAGGTGCGATGCGATGAAGAAGTTCGGCGTCTTTGGCTGCACTGGTTGCGTAGCCGCCATTATCATAGGGTGGCTGCTCGGTGTGCGCATATTGGTAGTTCAACCGATCGGAGCCATTCCTGAGGGTGTAACTGCCATAGTATATGGGGTTCCGGATCTGCATCTCGTTGACAGTCCGGATGCCATCTGCCAACGAACCCAAGGGGGCGTCAGTCTCCTATGTAGAGGAATGACAGCTGCGGCAATTGCCAACCACGGCAAGATCCTTGCTCGGCTACCCTACAGCGAGATGCTTTTTCGTCTTAGCGGCGCTCCAGTTCTTGACCGGTAAGCCGGACGGCTTTCGATTTGCGCATATGTTGTTGTTGCACATCAGGGTATACTTGGAAGTGACACCAAAGCGTCGGGTTCAGCAGGGTTGCGCTGGGCAGCCCGGTAAGCGTCCGACACTTGCGGACGCTCCGTTATAAGACATTCCCTCTTCCTCTCGGGGGCGCGCGCGCCACTGTTCGACCCGCTCGTCGACCCATCCTACGGATGGAGCCCAGGACTTCGACTTGCTGGCCGTTTATGGACCGGCCGCTGGGTTGCTTTTCGGCATCGGCACACCAAGAAGCTTTGGACGCCTACGAGGTAGTGGCAGCTCGCTGAAGCGCCTAGCTCGCCTAATCACTTCGGATAAGATCGTCGTAAAGCGAGAGATATACGAAGCTCCGCCAAACGGGGGGTGCGGCTCGCAGCAGCAACAAATTTGCGTCAGGCTTCACGGAAGCTCTTGAAAAGATATGCCGAGCGCAAAGACCATACCCAGCCGTGGGACATGGCCGGTGCAGTTGGGGGTGCTTGTGGGGCTTAACCGCACCGGCCACTGCGGGAAGATATGAGACCCCCACTCTCTGCCTAAGATATAGGCATATTAGCAAGCGAGCAAATTATCTCGCAATGCCACCTTGAAGGCTCAACCGCGAAGCCAACTTAATTCCGAGAGAGCGGACGGAACTGGTGAGCGCTTTGTCGAACCCCGGAAGCAGTGAGCATCTTTGGGCATTGGACCTTGCCGACCTGCGCAAGGAGTTTGGAAAGTTTCGTCAAGAGCGCGGGACAACGCCCCTTGAGTGGGACGAGCACACCGAAGCTGTTCGTTGAAGAACGACGGGAACGCCGCCGGGAACCGGATTTGTCCGAGCCGTTGGGGAATGGCTAGGTGTTTGATCCCAGGCTTTGATGGCGCATACTTTTCGTCCGAATCAAAGGATGCGCTATGGGCCAGGTTCCGCNAGGTGTTTGATCCCAGGCTTTGATGGCGCATACTTTTCGTCCGAATCAAAGGATGCGCTATGGGCCAGGTTCCGCGCCTGCTTCCGAGGCTGCGCGGGCCATCCCATGACGAGTGAGGGACGCATCTTGGTCACCGGCACGGACCGCTGAAGAACGCGCCGGCTGTAGCGAAACAGCCTCAGAGCGGGAATGTTCCCGCCTGGCGCAAAAACACCCGTGGCTCAGCCGGCGGGCTCTGTTGCAGGGGAACTGTGCACGGGGGCGGCGTCTGCCGTCAATGCAGTTTGCCGACTAGCCGAGCGTATTCGGCTTCAGCCCTGCCATATGACCCATCAGCCAGCGCAATTAGNGACACCGAGCATAACTGATAAGAACTCGTGCGTAATCGCAAAGCTGTTCCCGTCGACGCGATCATCACACATCATCAGCCATCTTGAGAGCCTGTCGACTATGCCGCCTGCTCGTCATCCGCCGCGCAGCACGCGCCAGATAGACCAACAGGGCGTAACTAAGCGAGGCGAGCGCCGCCGCTGCCATGCCAGTGACGCCCAATGCGCCGAGGCCCATCAACTTCCACCGGGTCACCTCGGCAGAGACCGCCTCCACCTCGGTCATGTCTTCGCTGAGCGATTCACCGCGTCTTCAGTCTCGGCAAAACGCTCCGCCAGCTTATCGGTCTTGGCGTACATCTTCGATTGGCTGGCGGCTGGGCGCTGCTCGGATTGCTCGTAAGAGAGCGCGGCTGAAGCATCGCCGTCCTTTAATGTCGCGCCGAATCTCAGTTGCGTCTCGCTGAACGCCCTCCATGGACGCCCTTCATCGTTGGGCCACCAGGGTCTTTCTTGTTGTTTGAATAGCCGCCTTCGTGCGCGAGCACTTTGGCAGGCGCTTTCTTTTCGCGCGAAATTGCCACCGTTTTAAAGCGGGAGGGTCGGGATGCAGGTTTTCGATGACATCGAGGCGCTGCTGGATGCGGGTGAAGCCTCGACGGCACTTAAGGAAGTGCTGGCGCTGGTGCATCAATTTGGGCGCGGGTCCAGTGTCTTGGCGGGCGCGATCGACGACCTCATTATCGACCTGTCGACGCTATCATTGGCGCGCATGCTGGCTCGAAAAAGACTATTGAAGATCAAGTTGCTCGCACCTCGTCAGAGCGTCGGAGCGGCCAGCTAGAGATTGGTGGTCGCTATGAAAAACGTGTCGACCTGCTCGGTGCTCCGAGCGCATCGAAACCTCTCGCCATCATCGGTTCCGTACGGACGAAAGAGCCGCCTGACCCTGCGACCAGATGAAAGCTTGGACTTGCGGCAGACCGCAAGCAGTTGGAGCTTGAATTGCCGACACACTCTCAGGAACCGTTGCCGGGATCGCACTCCATTGGTCGTCGGCCCAGATCCGGCGCGCNGCTTGAATTGCCGACACACTCTCAGGAACCGTTGCCGGGATCGCACTCCATTGGTCGTCGGCCCAGATCCGGCGCGCGTCGCTTAAGGTGCCGGTCGAATATGGCCAGCTTCGCTTCGTAGCCGATCCGCACTCTGGACCTGCAGCTATCGCAGCTGAAACCGGCAATCGTTTTCATCCAGGATCCCCTTCTCACCATTGGGCACGAACAGGAGGGGCATTGGAATTCTATCGGTACGTCGCGCAGTTCATTTGATAGAGGCACTGTGCATGTTCTCCTCAGCGGCACGGCCACTGCAACAAAGTAGAAGGAGAAATGTTTCCGGCTTCGGCCATTTGCGCGAAAGAATCGGACCTAAGTCTAAATGGTGAGCGGCCTGAAACCCATTCGCCTTGCTATCGGCCTTTGCGTCGGAAATTGAAATAGCGAGGGTGATCGAAGGCGGCCCCGGGCGTGAGGCTGGCAAGTGGGGCCAAGACGGCGGCGGTAAAGCGGAGCCTGTGGCGATCAAATAACCGGTTCGCCCAGAATCTCGTTCACCCAGCTCATAGTTCTCAGCCCGTATGCCATTCCGGCGCAGTCGGCAAACCAGTCGAAGACACTCATGTCACGCCCTGTGACGCATTGAAGGATTTCAATCGCTGCGCCCGTTAAAGCAAGTAGAACCGCCAGCCGGACCACCTGTTGGGGCCAGCCGAGGCTACCCAAAGCTGNCGTGAGGCTGGCAAGTGGGGCCAAGACGGCGGCGGTAAAGCGGAGCCTGTGGCGATCAAATAACCGGTTCGCCTAGAATCTCGTTCACCCAGCTCATAGTTCTCAGCCCGTATGCCATTCCGGCGCAGTCGGCAAACCAGTCGAAGACACTCATGTCACGCCCTGTGACGCATTGAAGGATTTCGATCGCTGCGCCCGTTAAAGCAAGTAGAACCGCCAGCCGGACCACCTGTTGGGGCCAGCCGAGGCTACCCAAAGCCGACAAGGTGGCGAACGCGGCGGCGTGGTTGAGCTTGTCGTGATGAGACGTAAAGGCCAATCCGAGGGCGTGCANTCGCTGCGCCCGTTAAAGCAAGTAGAACCGCCAGCCGGACCACCTGTTGGGGCCAGCCGAGGCTACCCAAAGCTGACAAGGTGGCGAACGCGGCGGCGTGGTTGAGCTTGTCGTGATGAGACGTAAAGGCCAATCCGAGGGCGTGCAGCAGGTGGTCTGGCAATAGCGCGAGCAGCAGGACGACTGCCAACGTGGAGAGAAAGGCAGCCCTTGCCATGCTCTGATGAAAGCTGGACTGCGGCAATCTATTCGCAGCACTCCCGGTTCCTAGTTCTCGCTTCTCATACTGGTGCACTAGGAAGGGCTCCAACCTGCATCTGAGCTATGAGCGCGAACAACTGGCATGCTTAACAGGCCTCCTGATGTCATCAGGAAGTTCCATGAACAGCCTATGTCACTCTGGATGGTTCCATAGGGCGCTGCGAATGTCGCCCTCCATTGTGATGAGGCCGAGGGTTTCCTGCCGAAAAGGCGCGGCGGAATAGGCGAGCCNCCGACAAGGTGGCGAACGCGGCGGCGTGGTTGAGCTTGTCGTGATGAGACGTAAAGGCCAATCCGAGGGCGTGCAGCAAGTGGTCTGGCAATAGCGCGAGCAACAGGACGACCGCCAACGTGGAGAGAAAGGCAGCCCTTGCCATGCTCTGATAAAAGCTCGACTGCGGCAATCTATCCGCAGCACTCCCGGTTCCTAGTTCTCGCTTCCGATACTGGTGCACTAGGCAGAGCTCCAACCTGCATCTGAGCTACGAGCGCGAACAACTGGCATGCTTAACAGGCCTCCTGATGTCATCAGGAAGTTCCATGAAACAGCCTATGTCACTCTGGATGGTTCCATAGGGCGCTGCGAATGTCGCCCTCCATTGTGATGAGGCCGAGGGTTTCCTGCCGAAAAGGCGCGGCGGAATAGGCGAGCCNGCTGCGAATGTCGCCCTCCATTGTGATGAGGCCGAGGGTTTCCTGCCGAAAAGGCGCGGCGGAATAGGCGAGCCGTTGGTACCGCTTGCGCCCAGGTGCGATGCGTATCGTGCTGGGCACGGCTGGGCGGGAGCGGAACTCTTCCAGCCTTGGCCCGGCTGTGCAGCCGGGCCGACGCCCTTCTGAATTCAATTATCGCCGGCGTCGCGGCTAACAGACGAAACCGCTGTTTAGTCTGGTCATTCCTGCCTTGGTGATCTCGCCTTTACATATTCCAATCCTAGACGCTAGGCCAGCAGCGGCCACTCGCGGCTGTCCATCAACAATCCCAAACATCAGGNGCTGCGAATGTCGCCCTCCATTGTGATGAGGCCGAGGGTTTCCTGCCGAAAAGGCGCGGCGGAATAGGCGAGCCATTGGTACCGCTTGCGCCCAGGTGCGATGCGTATCGTGCTGGGCGGGAGCGGAACTCTTCCAGCCTTGGCCCGGCTGTGCAGCCGGGCCGACGCCCTTCTGAATTCAATTATCGCCGGCGTCGCGGCGAACAGACGAAACCGCTGTTTAGTCTGGTC
>NZ_AYXF01000032.1:0-7495 GCF_000502215.1 Mesorhizobium sp. L103C105A0
GATCGACGAGGCCGAGAAGGCATGGCCGCACAGTTCTTCCGTGATCGCCTTCACCTTGCGGGTCGACACGCCCTGCACATACATCTCCGCCAGTGTCGCCACCAAGGCCCGCTCGGAACGCTGGTAGCGCTCGAACAGCTCGGTGGAGAAGCGCCCGGCCCGGTCCTGCGGAACCCGCAGCTCGAGCTTGCCGACCCGCGTCACAAGGGTACGGCCGTAATAGCCCGAGNGTGACGTGAACAATCACCAGCCTGCCATGACCGCCCCCTCTCAGCGAATTTGCAGAACTCTCAGCACACTACCAGCGATGAGCAGTTTGGGCTTGAACCACATCTGCCGACCGACACCCGAGGCAAGCCGCGCGTGATGATCGCCGCGTGATCAGCGGCATTATTCATGTGGTGAAGAGCGGCGGACGCTGGTCGACGCTCCGTCGGTCTATGGACCGCGCAAGACCCTCTACAACCGCTTCCAGCGCTGGTCGGCCAAGGGCATTTGGAGTGCCATTTTCCATGCTCTTGCCAACGCCGGCGGGCCTCCGGCCGAGCTTCTCATCGACTCATCGGCGGTAAGGGCGCATCGCTGGGCGGCCGGCGGCAAAGAGGGGAGAAAAATCAGGCCATTGGTCGCTCGAGAGGCGGACGGACTACCAAAATCCATGCCCTGACGGATGGATTCTGCCGGCCGGTCGCCTTTCTCCTGACCGGCTGCCAGGCCGCCGATTGCACTGCCGGGGCGCTGTTGATCGAGCAGATGCCGGCGGCGCCAATCCTGCATGCCGACAAAGGCTATGACAGCAATGCCATCCGGGAGCAGGTTCGCGGACGCGGCGCCTTCGCCAATATCCCGCCCAAGGCGAACCGAAAATGGAAGAATTGTTTCTCGCCCTTCCTCTACAAGGACCGCAATGCGATTGAGCGCATGTTCTGTCGCATCAAGGACTTCCGTCGCATCGCAATTCGCTACGATCGGCTCGCCCGCAACTTCCTCGCCGCCTCTGCATCGCTGCAACCGTCAGCTACTGAGTCTTAGCCCTAGTACATTCCTGTACAGCAAAAATTGCGTCTGAAATCCGCTGAAGACACTCACCAACTTGAGCGCCCGGCAGTAGCCTAAGCTCGCTGCCGGGCTGGTACGCCTTGGGAGGTGGCGAAAGTCAGTAGGTCAGTCGCTTGTGAATCGGTCCAAAATCGCCTTTGCCTCTCCGACAGGATTTGCAAGCTGTTGCAGATTTCTTCGTGCGCAAACACGTCGGGATGGCGGTGAAGTTCGGTCGCGTTCCAATTCAAAT
This sequence comes from Mesorhizobium sp. L103C105A0, assembly GCF_000502215.1. Lineage (NCBI taxonomy): Bacteria > Pseudomonadati > Pseudomonadota > Alphaproteobacteria > Hyphomicrobiales > Phyllobacteriaceae > Mesorhizobium > Mesorhizobium sp. L103C105A0. The sequence goes on from NZ_AYXF01000032.1 coordinate 1,292, forward strand.
GGGCAATACCGTCTCAACCAGAGTAACCCACCAACCGATCCCGTAAGGCAAGGCCTCATCGTCGAAATCAAACGCCGGGTTATGACATTGGTGCGTAGGTCCGTTACCAACCAAGATATAGGCTCCCGGCCGCTCCGCCAGCATATAAGCGAAGTCCTCCGCCCCCATGGAGATTTTGATTGCTTCATCGACGTTAGCGGCGCCCACGAGGTTTTGTGCCGCCGTGACAGCCAGTTTGGTCTGCTCAGCATGGTTGAAGGTGACAGGAACTGAACGCGTGTACTTGAATTCGATATCCGCACCAAATCCGCGCGCAATCCCTTGGGCGACGGCCTGTATTTCTCGCTCGGCGAAGTCTTGCAGCGCGGGTGCCAGCGTCCGAACAGTTCCGGAAATCTCAACTTTATCGGGGATAATATTGTAGGCTTGCGCAGCGCTCAGTTTAGTGACGGATATCACCAGGGATTCCAGTGGGTCCGTCTTGCGGGAAACCAGAGCTTGCAGACCTAGAATGATTTGGGCCGCGATGACAACGGGGTCAATGGTTTGACTGGGGTGGGCAGCATGACCGCCCCTGCCGTTAACGCTGATATCGAAGTCATCCTGCGAGGCCATGATCGCGCCAGCGCGGATGCCGAACTTACCGATGTCAAGCCCGGGCTGGATGTGCATGCCATAAACTTGGGATATATTGAAGCGATGCATGATCCCTTCTTGAACCATCTTAAAGCCGCCCGTTGGGAATTCTGGCTCTTCTGCCGGCTGGAAGATCAAGGCGACAGTGCCTTTGAAATTTCGGGTAGCCGCGAGGTATTTCGCGGCACCCAGCAACATGGCCGTGTGACCGTCATGGCCGCAGGCATGCATTATTCCGGGGGTTTTCGACGACCAGGGCTTGTTTGAAGCTTCGACGATCGGCAGGGCGTCCATGTCCGCCCTCAATCCGATCGTCGGTCCCTCTCTGCCCTCACCCTGAATCAATGCCACGATGCCGGTCTCGGCTATCCCCGTTTCAATGTCATTGATACCGAACGAGGCAAGTTTCTCGGCAACGAACTTCGCCGTATTTGGCAGCCGAAAATCGAGCTCGGGATTCTCATGGAGATGGCGGCGGCATTCGGTTGCTTCGCGCTGCAATTTTCGGAAAGTTTCAACGCTTCTCATGCTGCATCAGCCCTAATTGCACGCATTCTGCGCTGCCCGTTTCGATGTCCTAGTCCCGCCGCGTCGACAATCCTCGGCGCGAAAGTAGGCTCCATTGAATTGAACCCGAAATGAGGACGTCAGTCCTTCATTTCGTTGAGTCGAGGATCAGACTTCTATTGTTCAACGCCGATGGTAGGATGACGCATTGGAGGGATCCGATTTGCTCCAAACTACGCCGACCTCTGAAATATATATTACATGCAGGGGCACGATTTGAAATGCGATTGTCTGAGGAACAGCGCACCGCACGCCGAGCGCATCGGATTCGAGACCGGCGCCATGTCCAATTGGGCTCTGGCATGAGCTTCAACGGGTCGGATTGCCGGTCGTCTGTATTGATGCTCGGCATGCGAGGGCGGCCTTTCAGTTCGAATAAACAAAAGCGATGAGAACGATGCCCGCGGCCTGGCCGAGCTGGTTCGCGTATAGGGAGGTCAAGGTCAAAAGCACAAAGAGCCAGGCAACCCAATCCCTCCTGGTGGCGCGATCGCGACTTGTCGCCATCTGCGGCGATCTCGAGAACCAAATTCGGTCAATGCTGAAAGAGAGAAAGAGAGTACGGACTGCAGTTCAGTCGCTCAATCGGCGCAGGGTCGCGGTCGAGTAGCTCAGCCATTCGGCTTTCGCCCTCACAGATCCGGGCGGGCGGATTTCCCGCACCCGGCTCTTCCCGCGGTTAACCCGCGTCATATCCGTGCTTGCGCCCAAGTTCGAGTGATGCGCGGAGTTAGCACGGGGAAGCGCGCCGTCAGGGTCTCGAACTCCGACCAGTCCATGCGCCGGCTTTTCTGGCTGCGCCGTCTCAGAGACACCGTAGCCATATCCGGCGCATTTGCCGATAGAATCCGTTGAGCGCTGGGTAGTTGTGCGGCCTGCCGTAGTAGCCGTAGTGTCCACGCAGAACGGCGGCGAACCACCTGTGCTGCGCAACCATTGGCGCGTGCATGAGCCGCCAGGCAAGAGACGGACAGGGGTACCCCGCAAGGGGCGGGCATCAGTCCGCTCCTCGCCAATATCTTCCTGCACTACATCCTCGATCTCTGGGCCCACCAATGGCGTCGCCGCCATGCACACGGTCGCGTTGTGATCGTGCGTTACGCTGACGACTTCGTCATGGGCTTTGAGAAGAAGGCCGACGCAGAGGAGATGCTGTTGGCCCTCAAGGCGTCCCCTCAGGCTGGTCCCTTCCCTCCAGTCGCCTCGTTTCCTTCGACGGCTTCACGGGTACTATGAACCAGTCCGACTCCACCTCGGCCACCGCGCTTTGGACGATCTTGTCTTCCAGCGCCGGCACCCCGAGAGGCCGTTTACCGCCATCGGCTTTGGGAATGTAGACCCGCCGCACCGGCTGTGGCTGGTAGCGATCGGTGTGGACCCGTTCGCAGAAAATCACGGATGTTATCCGTCAGCCCCTCTTCGTACTTCGCCACGGTCATCCCATCGACCCCAGCACTCGCCTGTCGCTTCTGTCGCCGAAACGCCCGGTAAAGGGCTTCTTCGTCGACGTGATGCAGCAGGGCCGTGAACCGGGTTTGGGCAGCCTGCTTGGCCGCCGCGTTCACCCGCTCGAGGTTCAGCGGCAAGGCAACCCGGCTCTGTGTCCGGACCTTGGCCTCCTCGCGCAGGCTGTCAGCTCGGACGGCAGCTCTGGCAGTACCTTGCTGCTGTCCCCCGCTGGAGACCAATCCAGCGGACCCGGTCGGGCCTCTCATGTTCCGATGATTACCTTCCATGCGTGATCAGGCCATCGACCCCGACGGAGCGGCATCGTCTCGCGTAACGACGATGCTCATATTGCCTTCGTGACTAGGGAACACACTCGGCCTCCGCGAACATCCACCTTTCGAGGCTCATTCCCGCACCCCGCATGGCTCCTGTCTACACTTCAGCCCCCGCGCTGCCGCGACGCCCGCAAGACTCGGTCCCGGCTTGCCCGCTACGGCTTTGGCCGGATGGGACTTGCACCCACAAGCAATCATCAGCTTGGCATGACGTACTCCCTACAGGGGGTGTAGCTCGGCGGTAGCGAAGCCGCTCGCGAGCGCGCCCTCGATAGTGCTGTAGATGCTATGGGCGGCGGCGAGCGTGGGGCACCCTCGGCGCTGTTGAGCAGCTACCTAAGGTAGCGCCCCATGTCACCATTCTTTGATGCAAGCAAATCCCTTACCGCCCTTGATCAGGACAGCACGTTAGTGAGATGAGTCAGACAAAGTGGCTCATTGCTGCGACGGTCCCTGGCTTTGAACGTAGTCCTCTCAAGAAGCTCGATGCCGACCCGGATTTTCGGTGCTTAAGCTGTTGCGCCGCTGGCGCAGCGAAGCCATCCAAGCCGGGCGCGAAGTCCGGCGCATCGTTGTCGCCTATGAGGCTGGACGCGACGGCTTTTGGTTGGCGCGCTGGCTCCAGGCGCGCGCTGTCGAGGCTTATGTCATACATCCGTCGAGCGTCGCGGTTTCCCGCGAACATCGGCGCGCCAAGACCTATCGCCTCGATACCGAACTGCTGATGCGCGCCTTCTTGGCTGGCTGCGGGGCGAGAAGCGCCACTGCAGCATGGCAGCCATCCCAACCATCAATGAGGAGGAGGCTCGCCGTCCGAACCGTGAACGGACAAGCTCGTCCGCGAACGTACACGGATCGTCAATCGCATCAAGGCAATCCTTGCTCGCTTCGGCATTCGCGCCTTCAAACCCAATCTGCGCAAAGCTGCCGAGAAACTGGAGGTTCTGCATACGGCGGAAGGTATGCCCCTACCGGAACGAAGCCAAGCAGAGTTGCGCCGTAATCTCGGACGGCTTCCCCTGTTGCGTGAACAAATCCACGAGATCGAACAGGAGCGGTTGCGGCAGCTCTCGGTGCTTCCAGACAAGGAGAAGGGTCCACTCGCAATCGTTCGCCTTCTTTCGCGGATCATCGGTGTCGGTATCGAGACTGCGGACATGCTGGTGAATGAGATTCTCTCACGCGGCCTGCGTGATCGGAGAGCCGTCGCTCGCTATGCCGGACTTACCGGGGCGCCGGATGAGAGCGGCCAACGCAGGCGCGAGAAAGGTCTTGCGCGGGCCGGCAACGCTCGCGTCCGCTACGACATGATGCTATGGCTTGGCGGTTCCTCCAATTCCAAAAGGACAGCGCGCTGGCGCCCTGGTTTTGCGCGAGAACGGCCGATGGCCGTGGCGGTACGCGCAAGACAATGATCGTGGCTTTGGCGCGCAAGCTACTGATTGCATTCTGGCGACTTGTCATGACAGGCGAGATCCCGACGGGAGTAGCCCTGCGTCCGGTAAGGAGCGTTCGACAGGACGAGCATTGAAGTTTGGCAGCTGCAATAGCGTCTGCCGATAACGGATCCGAGGTGGTGGTGATCCCGGTCGCTCACATGGCCTTACGACGCCGCGCTGTAGAATGGGCCCACCGCCGGAGCTTCGCCGCCGATGCGTATGGCCGCATCATGGTTTTTGATCCGCGAGGATCAACCGCATACAAGCTTGCGGCGCGTTTACGGCGCCTGATGGCGAGCTCCCCTCGGTTTGCAAGTTATAGACCTCTACAAACAGGGCCCACCTGCCGGCTCAATGTAACGCTGCCGCCGTGCTCCTGACATCAAGGGCAAGTCGCTTCGCGATGGCCAAAGGACCACCCTTGACCGTCACTGCGCGCGGCGCCCCAATGGACCCCGGAGCCAAAGCAGGAACAAATGGTCGCCACGGCTGAACAAGGAGACGGAACGACTGAAAGATCACGTTGACAAAAATCACCCATACAAGCGAGCAAGCGGCTTTGCGGTGGTCCTCGACAGTTCGCCGGTAAGGTCGGGTTGCTGACACCAACCTGATTCGAAGGATGACCGCGCTCGTGGAGAAGACTCCGGATTCCGATCTCTTGCGCGAGATGATTGGCTTTGCCGCCGAGCGGCTGATGGAACTGGAGGTTGGGGCCGCCACCGGCGCCGCCTATGGCGAGAAGAGCCCGTTGCGCACGGCCCAGCGCAACGGCTATCGCGAGTGCAACTGGGAGACGCGCGCCGGCACCGTCGAGCTTTAACAACATCATGAAAAATTTCACAAATGTTTTCTTTCAATATTCTTCGCGCTGTGCAAATTTGAACCAAGAGGCATGAAACTCAATGGAATGCACATGAGTGACAAGATTAGCAATGCAGTTACTATACCGGAACTCGAAGAATACTTCAGCGAAGATTACTTGCATTTCGGCGATATAGTAAATCCCCCAGGAAAAAACGACCGAGATGCGGGAGTTATTTGGGATATTCTTTGCCTTGGACCAGGCGTTTCAGTTCTTGAGCTTGGATGCGGTTATGGGCGGATTACCAACCGGTTGGCTGAAAAAGGAGCGCGGGTAACCGGACTTGATATCTCACCCATCTTGCTAAAAAGAGCCGAAACTGATGCGGCTGAACGCGGAGTAAACGTTGAGTATGTTCTGGGCGACATGCGCTCACTTCCTTGGCGAGATCGATTTGACGCGGCTTTTCTGTGGTACACGACGTTTGGCTATTTCGATGACGCGGACAATGAGAGAGTTCTTCGTGAAGCCGCTTCTTCAATTCGAAAGGGCGGTCGTCTTCTAATCGATTATGCCAATCGCTTCGATTTTCTGCGTTACAAGTCGCCGATTTCCGTAGTGCAGCGTAACGACGATCTAAGGATCGATATACACAGCAACGACGTGCTAAGCGATCGCCTGAATATCGAACGGATTTTCGCCCGCGATGGATGCGTTAGACGAACGAACCTTTCTTTCAGACAGTATGGGTTTTCTGATTTTGTTCGCATGTTAAAAAGCGCAGGGTTCGAGGCTGTTGAGGCTTATGGGCAGGAAGGTGGAAGGTTTACATCCGATAGCTCGAGCCTCGTGGTTGTGGCGTACAAATAATACCATCGGCCTTGTGGGGAACGGAAATGCCTATGCCTGCATTTACAAAAGAAGAGTATCGCGCACGGACTGACCGGCTCCGCCAACAGATGGCTGAGCGTGG
>NZ_AYXF01000033.1:0-4815 GCF_000502215.1 Mesorhizobium sp. L103C105A0
GCCACGCTCAGCCATCTGTTGGCGGAGCCGGTCAGTCCGTGCGCGATACTCTTCTTTTGTAAATGCAGGCATAGACGATTGTCCTATATTGAGCGGTTAGGATTGCACAAAGCCAATCTTTTCGACTTGATCTAGTCGAAAACTAACATCACGCCATGGTGGCAATGATCCAGAAAGCCTTCGATTCTGGCTGAAAGGCCTCAAAAAAGGGCCTCAAATGAGGAATTGCGCCACGCGGAGTGCGATCAGACGGAGCTGCGACAGCGCCTTGTGGGTCGCGCGGCCGACCTTCTGCAAGGCGCAGAGCGCGTTGCAGAAGGTCACGGACTGGCATTATCAACTTAAGTCGCGTTCAGGGACTTGCGACATAGGCCGATGGCAGGAACGCCCGCCATCGTTTCCGCCGCAGATCATCGCCCATGCAGTCTGGCTCTACTACAGGTTCCCCTTGAGCCTGCGTCTGGCCGAGGAAATGCTGTTGGAGCGCGGGAATGAGACAATGCGCCGATGGGGCATCAAGTTCAGTCCGCATTACGCTCGCCGCTTGCGCCGCAAGCAGCACAGCCGAAACGATTTTTGGCACCTGGACGAGGTCGTATCACCATCGCCGGCAAGAAACACTGGTTGTGGCGCGCCGTCGACCTGGATGGCTATGGGCTAGACGAGCCGTCCAGAACCGTCGCAACACCAAGGCGGCCAAGCGCCTGCTGACGCGGCTGCTGAAGAAGCAAGGCGTCGCGCCAAGCGCATGATCACAGACAAGCTGCGCTCCTATGGAGCAGCCAGGCGACAGGTGATGCCGGACGCCCGAATGGATCATTCGTCGGAATCCGCACTCGACGTGACGGTTTATGTTGCAAGCGCGCCGGTCGACTTCCGCAAGGGACCTTTCTCGTTGATGACGCTTGTTCGCGATGGCGGTGTGGACTCTTTCGATGGTTTACAATGGCTTGTGCCCTAGTGGATAGGTCTTTTAACGGACACAGTCAGGGTTAGGAGCGCTGATTGTCGAGAAAATGATGTCATCGGCACAATCAGGCACACGCCATGAGGGCCGGCAAATGGCGCGGGCCCGCGTGAGTTCGCGGCCTTCCTCGGGCTACCGCCCCGGCAAAGCTCATCAGGCGGAAAGGAGCGGCTGGGACGCGTTTCCAAGATGGGAAACCGGTATCTGCGCAAGCTGCTCGTTGTCGGCGCTCATGCCGTTCTGTTCCATCGCAAGCGTTCCAGCGATGCGTTGAGAAACTGGGCGGATCGCCTGATGGAGACCAAACCGTTCAAGCTTGTCGCCGTGGCGACCGCCAACAAGCTCGCCCGCATTCGCCTTCGCGCTCACGCGTGGTGACGCACGCTATGCCGGTACACCGGGGTAACGGAAAAAACGGCTGAGGCTGCGGTCCAGAATCGAGGGTGACAATGACGTGATGGGAACAGACGAGGACATATCCCGAAAGCCTGCAGCATAGTCGGAGCTTCGAGCTCGTTCTCTTGATCAGGCCAAAGGGATCAGCGGACACCATCAGGGCCAGCGGTCACAGTACCGCAACAACTGGCCGGAGACATGACCGCACCCGCGACCGTCCCATCGCTAAAACAAACCCCTGATCAGCGGGCGCCGTCCAGACATAACTATGATGCATCGCTCGACGGACCGCCTCTGTCGTTGTGGCGCTCCCATGCAGAACCTGGCCCATAGCGCATCCTTTGATTCGGTAAGAATAAGGATGCCCCATCAAAGATCCCATGACCGGGGTTGATAGCGAGCTGCGCTCTGGCAGAGTGGGCTTGCTGACCAAAACTCTGTGGAGGCCAATCATGCGTGTTGTAGCCGATCGATCTGCGGCACCCTGCCGTTATCCGCACCAATCTTGGCGCGATCTTCGTTTCTTTGGAACTCAGTAAATCGACCTGGTTGATCACTTCGCTATGGCCAGGCAGTGGGGAGAAGATGTCGAAACATGCGGTACGCGGCGGCGATATCACAGGACTGCTGGCACGCTTTGCCCAGCATCAGAACAAGGCACAGGCGCGCACCGGCCGGCACTTTGCGCTTGTGTGCATTCAGGAGGCGGGTCTCGACGGCTTCTGGATCCATCGAATGTTGGAGGCCGAGGGGATCGACAGCCATGTCGTCGACGCCGCCTCGATTGCCACGTCGCGCGGGCGGCGTCGTGCCAAGACCGACAAGATCGATGGAGAGGCGTTGGTGCGTGCGCTGCTCTCCTACAAACGAGGTGAGCCGCGCGTGTGCGCGGTGGTTAGGTACCGAGCGTCAAGGAGGAGGATCATCGTCGCATCGGCCGTTGCAAAGTTCTGGTTGGTGAGCGGACCTGCCATGTCAACCGTATCAAGGGCTTGCTATTTGCCCAGGGAATCACCGGCTACGAGCCGCTGCGGCATGACCGTCGACATCGGCGTGAGGAACTGAGGACTGGCGACGGCCGCCCGCTGCTGAACATCTGAAGGGGCAGATCCGTCGCGAGCTCGACCGCCTCGAACTGGTGATAGCCCAGATCAAAGAGGTGCAGGCCGACGCGACGCCCTGCTGGCAATCGAAGTCGCCGAAACTCCAGCAGCGACATTGCTCGATCTCAAGGGTATCGGCCCCGAGTGTGCCGCCATCCTCTACGCGGAAGGGCTGTTCCGGCACTTCGATAATCGCCAGCAGGTCGCCGCCTATGCCAGGCTCGCGCCGACGCCTTGGCAGAGCGGATCGGTCCAGCACGAGCAAGGCGTCTCGAAGGCCGGCACCCGCCGGCTGAGAACGACGATCGAGCGCCTCTCACCGCAACGGACGATCGGCTGCGCAACCCCGACCAGCTCCGCCGATCACCCGTTGCATATGTCAGTTTGACTAGGCTCGATTGACCGAGACGTGTCACGCAATCGGGCCCAGCTCTGGATTCCGCCGCCAATTGGGAGCAACACGATGCCGCCCTAACTCACCTCTTGACCTCAGCATCGTCATGTGAACCCGGGATCAAACACGACCGCTATCGGCACACTTTCCTTGTTGACGTCAACAAGGACAGCCAGTGCGCAACCCCCACGAGGCATACAAGGTGGCCTTGCTCGGATGCGTACATTTTAGCAGCGCCTTGAAGGTCGTGTCCCCGTAAGTGGTGTAGCCGGCGGTAGCAAAAGCTGCTCGCGAGCGCGCCCTCGATGGCGCTGTAGGGAGCGAGCGGCTTTGCGGTGGTCATCGGCGCTTTCCGGTAGGGTCTGGTTGCGACACCAACCTTTGACCGGAAGGACCACCGATGACCGACGACATGATGAACCTGCGCACGGTCGTGGGGGAAGACCCCGGATGCCGATCTGCTGCGGCAGATGATCGGCTTTGCCGCCGAGCGACTGATGGAAATGGAGGTGGGCGCGGCCATCGGCGCAAGCTATGGCGAGAAGAACCCGCTGCGGCTCGCCCAGCGCAATGGCTACCGCGACCGGGACTGGGAGACGCGGGCCGGCACGGTCGAGCTGCGCATCCCGAAGCTCAGGAAGGTAAGCTACTTCCCAGGTTTCCTCGAACCGCGCCACATGGCCGAGAAGGCGCTAACCGCCGTCATCCAGGAAGCTTATGTGCAAGGCATCTCGACCCGGTCGGTTGACGACATGGTCAAGGCCATGGGTATGAGCGGCATATCCAAGAGCCAGGTCTCGCGGCTGTGCGAGGAGATCGACGGGAAGGTGAAGGCCTTCCTCGAGCGGCCGATCGAGGGCGATTGGCCATACCTGTGGATCGACGCCACTTACCTGAAGGTCCGCCGCGGTAGGCGGATCGTCTCGGTCGCCGTTATCATCGCCGTCGGCGTCAACGCGGACGGCCGGGGCGAGGTACTGGGCATGGAGATTGGCACCTCGGAGGCCGAGCCGATCTGGACAGAGTTCCTGCGCAAGCTGACACTTCGCGGCCTGCGCGGCGTCAAGCTCGTCGTCTCCGATGCTCACGAAGGCCTCAAGGCGGCCGTCACCAAGGTGCTGTGCGCGACATGGCAGAGGTGCCGCGTCCACTTCATGAGGAACGTGCTGGCCCATGCCGGCAAGAGCGGCCGCAGGGTCGTCTCAGCCTTCATCGCCACCGCTTTCGCCCAGGAAACGCCCGAGGCCGCGTCCGTACAATGGCGCGCCGTCGCCGACCAGATCCGGCCGAAGGTGCCGAAGCTGACGACAATCATGGACGACGCCGAGCCCGACGTGCTGGCCTACATGACCTTCCCCAAGGAACATCGCGCCAAGCTCCACTCGACGAATCCGATCGAGCGTCTCAACGGCGAGATCAAGCAGCGCACTGAGGTCGTCGGAATCCCCCGAACGACGATGCGATCGTGCGCCTCGTCGGCGCCCTGCTGCTCGAACAGAACGATGAATGGGCCGTCCAGCGCGCAAGATACATGACACTGGAAACGATGTCGCAAATGAGCGATGATCCTCTGATCAGCTTGCCAGCCGTGGCGCGCTGATCAGCCCGGCCCATGCCGGAGAGCACGGCGACTAATGCCGCCAGCTACACCACTCCAGGGACACGATCCGCTTGGAAGAATGCACCGACCTCGCCAGCGTTCCCCGGATCCACTTTGGCTTGCGACACTCCTCATCCAGTCTGAGCCTGCTCATCTTTGATTTAGGGTCCGGACCCATAAAAGGGGTTCCTCTGACGGCGGGATTGTGATTCACGGGTCTCTGAGGGGGACCACTCATGAATCGCGGATATTCTTGTTCAGCGATGAGGTTGTGTGCGTCAAGTTCTGCAAAATGGGGCGGCCATGATGCTGGTCATGCGGCTTGGCGCAGAGCGAGCTTCTTGTGCTCGCGCAG
>NZ_AYXF01000034.1:0-7315 GCF_000502215.1 Mesorhizobium sp. L103C105A0
CGAGAACACCATGCCAAGCGTCTGCGCCCAATCGGGCAGGGCGGTGTAGTGCAGGTGATGGGGCCCGGCCCAGATGTAGAGGAAGATGATTGCCCAGAAATGGACGATCGACAGGCGGTAGGAATAGACCGGCCGGTTGGCCTGCTTGGGCACGAAATAGTACATCATGCCGAGGAAGCCGGCGGTGAGGAAGAACCCGACGGCATTGTGGCCGTACCACCACTGCGTCAGGGCGTCCTGGACTCCGGAAAATGCGGAATAGCTCTTGGAGCCGAGAAAGGAGGCCGGCATCGACAGGTTGTTGATCACATGCAGCATCGCGATGGTCACGATGAAGGAAAGATAGAACCAGTTGGCGACGTAGATGTGCGGTTCCTTGCGCTTCAGGATGGTGCCCAGAAACAGGATCAGGTAGCCGACCCAGACGATGGTCAGCCAGATGTCGACATACCATTCGGGTTCCGCATATTCGCGGCTCTCGGTGATGCCGAGCAGATCGGAAGAGCGTCGTGTNTTGCCGCCGAAGGCGAAGACGACGCCCGAGGTGTGCAGAGGCCGCAAGCGGCCGAAGTTGAACCAGGGCTGGATGTTGAGATCGGGATAGGCAAGCTGCAGCGCGATGACCACCCCGACCACCATGCCAACCACACCCCAGAACATGGTGGCGATGGCGCCGTAGCGGATTGGCCCGTCCATGTAAGCGGACGGGTCGATCGGAGCGGCAGGCTTGAACTCAGTGTTACGCAGTAGGATCGCAGTGAAGCCAGCCAAGGCGAAGAACAAGACCCACATATGCTGGCGAAAGGGTTCATCCACCCCAGCGCCAGCCGCCACCAAAGCCGCGAATGCGAACAGGCTTAGAAGCACGATTTCTTTGCCGAATTTCATCGCAAGCCCCGATTTCCAATTCCGGCGGATGCCAAACCGCGGTGCCTTATTGCGCAGCCGTCGCCTGCTCGCCCTGATCCATGTCAGAGCCGCACCATTTTGCTCGAGCAGCATCGAGTTCGGTGCGATCAGACTGCGACGATCGAATGTGGAAGCGCACCACCGGCCGCCCGTTTATGGATGGGGCCTGGCGTCCCCGGTCGGGCCCCGGGTGCGGAGGCGACCGCGGGCGTGTGGGGGAGCGCACCTTCTGCGACGCTGGAAAGCAGGTCGACGCCTTACCGAACCCCGCGTTCAATGCCTTGGAACAGCCAGCGCCAGCGTTACGCTGCCGTCGTGACATTCATGGCTTGGGGAGACGGCGATTTTCCCCTGCGGATGAGGCGTATTGACTTCGGCCAAGTGTGGATGCTTCGCCGACGAGCCGAAAGGCAACTGGCGCATACGATCGGATGGAGAACGGGCTGTCGCTACGCGACTTCTTCTGAGCCCAACGCGAGCATGCCCTGCCCCGAATGAAGTAAGTGACGGGGGCCATGCAGCTTCTGCGTCATTCAAACGGCTGTAGCGCCTCGGCCGCCGCAGCGCCGTTCCAGCCGGCTCATGCTGTCCACGGTGACGCGGCGGTTGTTCTCGATCCGAATCACGCCGTCCATTCTCAGGCTGGTCAGCTGACGGCTCACGGTCTCGTTTGTGATTCCAAGGAAATCAGAAATGTCGGCACGCGTCATCGGCAGCTCGAAGCACGTCGAGCTAGCCGTCGGGTCAACATTGGAGTCGATGTTCCGGGCAATCATGAGGAGAAAGCTCGCCACCTTCTCTGGTGCGGTCTTGCGCCCCAGAGTCACCATCCATTCGCGTGCCTCGTCAAGTTCGTTCAGCGCCTGCTTGAGCAGGCGATGCACAAATTCGGGTGACTGCTTCATCATCCGTTCGATGGCCGCTCTGGGAAACGAGCATAGCGAGACAGCTGTTGCCGCTTCCGCATTAATCGCACTTTTCATCTTGAAGGGCCGACCCAGAAAATCCGGGGCGAACTGCAGGCCGACAATCTGTTGGCGTCCATCTGACAGGCTCTTCGTGAGCTTCACCACGCCTGAAAGCACGTTCGAATAACAGTCGACCGCCTCGGCGTCGCCGATCAGTTCGACCCCCGGCTCGATTTTGTGCCGCGACGACGTCTTGGCGAGCTGAGCCAAATGGTCTGGCTCTAGCGCGCCACAGACACCGCGGCGCCGTGCCTCGCAAGACAGGCAAAGAACGGGGATGCCGGAACTGTGAATATCCTGCCGTAATGTCATTCGATCGCTCTACCGCTCCGTGCGCGCAGGATAGCATCCACGGTAGAAAAATCCTTGCGGCAGTTTGTCCGTGCTGAGGGTTGATCGAAATCAGGGCTTAGGCTCATCCAAGCATCCACAGTTCGGACGAGGCAAACACGGTGGACCACGACATGCGACAAAAGCTAGTTGCCAGATTTGGCGAGAACGTCCCGCGCTACACGAGCTACCCGACCGCGCCGCATTTCAATGCAAGCGTTGACGCTACCGTTTGTCGTGGCTGGCTACAGCGGCTCGATGAGGGCGACGAAATCTCGCTCTATCTGCACATCCCATACTGCGACAAGCTTTGCTGGTTTTGTGCCTGCCATACNCACGCCATTACGAACCGGTGACGATCTATCTCCGCTCACTGCATGCCGAGATCGCTACCGTCGCCGGTCTTGTTGGAGGCAAAGGTCGTGTGCGTGCCGTCCATTTCGGCGGTGGTTCGCCGACCATGCTCAAGCCCGAAGATATAGTGGCGCTGGGAACCGCCCTGCGCAACAGCTTCGGCTTTCTTCCCGGCGCCACGATCAGCGTTGAAATCGAACCCAACGATATGGACGATGCCCGCCTCGATGCGCTTGCCGAAATCGGCATGACCCGTGCGAGCCTCGGCGTTCAGGATTTCGATCCGAAGGTGCAAAAGGCGATCAACCGCGAGCAGAGCTTCCTGCAGACCAAGACGGTCGTCGACGGCGTTCGTTCGCGCGGCGTCGAATCCGTCAATCTGGACCTGCTCTATGGTCTGCCGCACCAGACCAGGGAAAGCGTCGCTTCTACGGTCACGCAGGCACTGACCCTGGAACCGGATCGGATCGCACTGTTTGGCTACGCGCATGTACCGTGGTTCAAGAAACATCAGACGATGATCGACGAGGCCTGGTTGCCGGGTCCCGCGGAGCGCTTTGCCCAGTCGCAACTGGCTGCACAGGCGATTGTAGACAATGGATACGAGGCAATCGGGCTCGACCATTTCGCCAAACCAGGCGATGCGCTGGCGATTGCGGCACACACCGGGACTTTGCACCGGAACTTTCAGGGCTACACGGACGATTGCTGCGAAATCTTGATCGGGCTCGGCCCGTCATCCATTAGCCAGTTTCGGCAAGGCTATGCGCAGAACATGCCTTCAACTAGCGAATATAGACGCATGGTTGATGACGGCGGGCTGGCCGCTGTTCGGGGTATCGCACTTTCCAACGACGACCGCGTTCGCGGCTGGATCATCGAACGTTTGATGTGCGACTTCGCCTTCTCGGCCATCGATCTGGTGGAACGCTTCGGCGAGGCCGGCCAGAGGCTCCTCCTTCAGTCAAGTTCCATGGCCCTCCACGATCCGGTTCGATTGCTTGAACTTGATGGCGACAGATTCGTTGTGCCGGCTGAAAGTCGCCCTTTCGTCCGAAGCATCGCGGCCAGGTTCGACAAATATTTCGAAGCTGGAACGGCCAGGCACTCGGCGGCAGTCTGAGCACTCAGAGGAACGGTCATGCCTCTCAGGCGATCATGGACCGCGGTACGTTTGTTCATCGGCGACCGTCTATCGAGACAAGATTCTGAGCGGACCAGACGCGTCTTGGCGCAGCGACGATATCGTCCGCTCGAGCCCTGCCTGTCGGATCATGGTTGTCGGCGACAGCTCCCTTCGACCTGAACCACCCGTTCACCCGAATTCTGCCGGCGCAGTTCCAGCGGAAAGGGCCTGGGCTAGACGGCTCTCTTGTTACCCCAGAGCACAACGTGCAGCTGCGGCAGCACGCGGGCCTCGAACCATCTGTCGCGGGTCACGCTGTCAACCAGCCACTCCATGCGCTTCAATATTCCGTCAAGGTCGACAGGCGCGTCATCATTTGTGGGGTGTGGCGGCGTGTGATTGCCGGGCTGCAGATAGATCGGAAGTTGCGGAAATTGCGCAGCGGCGTCTTTCGCGTAGGTGTAGTCCCTTTCGTCGAAAACAATGAGCTTGAGCACGACTTGGGGCTTGCCTTGTGCCGCCTGGAGGCACGCCTCGACAGCGGCCCAATCTGTCGTCATTCGGCTTGACGGCGGCTTTGGGCTGAGGATCAGCACGTCAAGCTGCGCAAACCAGTCCCTGGCAAGCGACCCTTGGGTTTCCAGCGCAAAACGGTAACCGTCACCATGGCCCCGGTCGATGAGCGCGCCGAGCGGCTGGATGGCCGGATTGCCGCCTGATAGCGACACCATCAGCGGGCGGCCACCGGAAAGGGCAAGCACATTTTTCCACACCGCCCCAACGGACATCATCTCCCATTCATGCCGGAATTGATTGTCCACAGCATGGAGGCTGTCGCACCAGGAACAGCGATAGTCACACCCGCCGGTTCTGACGAAGATCGTCGGCAAACCTATGAGCACGCCCTCGCCCTGGATCGTCGGCCCGAAAATCTCGCTAACGCGGATTGCGGGATGAGTATTCGTCATGGCCGGTATTCCGCCCAGGTTTTCGGCGTTTCGCTCACCCGCACGGCCGCGGTTTCGCTCAGGCGTGCCTTGCACCAGTCGTAGAAATGTCTGGCCAGATATTCCGCCGTGACTTGCTCGTGTCCCAGCACGTCGTTGAGATGCCGGTGGTCGAAGCTCTCGTCGATGTAGCGTTTGAATGGCGCCAAGTCGTGGTAGTCGCGCACGAAGCCGTGATCGTCCAGTCCATCCGCTGAAAGCTCCACTTCGACGATGTAGTTATGTCCGTGCAGGCGCGCGCATTGGTGATCGGGTGGCAATGAGGTGAGCTGATGCGAGGCTGAGAAGTGGAATTCCTTGGTGATGCGGAACATTACGCGGTGGTCCTTCGCAGCGCTCCGAGCCAGAAGTCGGAGTCCTCATACTCGGTTGGGTCCGGGTGCCCAGCGATGTGAAACGCCTCACGCCGCTCGACGCAGGTCCCGCACCTCCCGCAATGACGCTCGGTGCCCTTGTAACAGGACCAGGTCTGCGCAAACGGCGTGCCGTATGTGGCTCCATCCATAACAATGTCCGCCTTCGTCAGGTTCACATAGGGTGCATAAAGGCGAATCTGCGCGTAGCCGTCGAGCGCGTGGTCCTGCATCATCTGGAAAGCGTCGATGAAGGCCGGACGGCAATCGGGATAGACAACGTGATCCCCACCATGCACGGCCGTCGCCACTGCGTCAGCGTCTTGCGCTGCGGCGAGGCCGAAGGCAATGGCCAACATGATGGCGTTCCGGTTGGGCACCACCGTTATCTTCATCGTGTCTTCGGCATAGTGCCCGTCGGGCACGTCCACATTGTCGGTCAGCGCGGAGCCGGAAAGGTCGCCGCCGATCTCGTGGATATCGATGATTCGCTGCGGGACACTCAGGCGCTCCGCGCAAAGGGTGGCGAAGCCCAATTCCTTCCTATGCCGTTGGCCGTAATCGAACGATAGCAGGCCGGTCAGCTGGTGCTCCGCTGCCACCTTGTGGGCAAGAGTAACGGAATCCAATCCGCCGGAGCAGACGACGAGAGTCTTCATCGTTGGGTCCTTGTTTTAACCGGGTAGGCTGCGACCGGAGATTTCTCTGCGCTCCAGTACTTCAGGAAAACCATTTTGTGAAGTGAACGGAGACCAATTCGTGCGCTTGCGTGCGATGCGCAAAAAGCCTTCGCGGTGAGCTGCAAGGACACGGACTGACGAGACGTCACCCTTCAGCGGAATGCTCAAAGTCGAACGCTTCTCGGGGACAAAGTTCTCGACGAGCAGAGCCTGTCGGTCCCGAGCGCCGAGCGACGCCATTGCAACGGTTTCGGAGTACAAAGCCGAGATGGGCTTGCCGCAAACAGCTCACTTACCAGGGATGTTCAGCGATGCCGAAATCCAGATATCGGGGTGGATTATGAGATCAATTGTCGCGACAGCTTTGGCTGGCCTGCTCGTCGCGCTTCGTAGATGCAGCGCATTCCACGTCAGGATCATTTTGATGAGCACGCCCTCAATGGATAACCGGCGAACCCTGAATAACCGGTCGTGAGCCGACATCTGTGAACAAGCGGTGTGGTCGATTGCAATCACCCATGTCTTGCGCACAGGTACCTTATGGCAGTGGATGAACTGAACTTGATGGTTTTACAGATGGCAGTCGAAAGCGTCCGCTCGCTCTCGTTGAGCTTCGCTGAAAAAGCCGCCGAGATAGCCACCAGGAGCCGCGGCAGCCTGCTTTTCAACGTGCGGATCGACGGTGACGCGCAGGTCCAGCGGGTCGCAGCCATCCGATATCACGGGCGGCCAATTCGGCGTGCTGGCGTTAGACGGACACGGCCTAGTTACCCACTATTGCATCGTTAACGGTATGTTCTCACATTACATTGCGGCCTTGGAGAGCTGGCACAGGATGCCCCTGTCGATGCAGGCCAAGATGGATGCCAACGGCAATGCCCGTCTCTTCGTAGCGGCGTTGCGGGATGCCGGACATATGCTGGGCACCTAGCATTTGGCCAGAGTGCATCTCTGAATTTGCAAGTGCATCACTGCGATGGCGCCGGCATGATCGTCATGCTCGAAAAGGGCTGCGGCGGCCGCGGCAAAGCGGTCGCCGCGATGATGGTGTCAACGGCGTTGCATCGATGCGAGCGTTTAGAACAGAGGTCTCCTCCTGGCATCGAGCGCATGCAAGGAGCTACGCAAGCGCAAATGTATCAAGTATTTTGAAGGGACGACCCCTCATGCATACTTAGCTGCGATGCTCGGGCGGCATAAGCCTCGTTGCCATCTAGCCGCCTTGATGCACGGCGATAAGCTTTTGACGGCCTGAAGCGACGCTGTGGTCGCCGTTGCGGTGCTTTTCCACGCGCCTCGTCAGGCGCCGGGATTACTCCGGCGTGATGGCAGGCGGGGGACGAAGCGGATATCGCCACCGTGGGCGCCGACCTCGACCCGCGCGATGATGCGCTCGACGCGGCTCCAACTAGCGGCGCCGTCAACGAACTTCTTGAACCTGCGGACCTTGCCTCTCTTGGCCGACGCTTCGAAGCGTGCTGTCGTGCTGGCCTCCAGATCCGCCACATGCTTGCGCAGGGTCGTGGTGGGCGCGAGGCCAAAGATGAAGTCGACGCGCAGCACCAGTCGATGACCTGGGTTGCAATAA
>NZ_AYXF01000035.1:0-4486 GCF_000502215.1 Mesorhizobium sp. L103C105A0
CCCGCAGCCGCTGGTGCCCGACAGCGAGCGGGTCAAGATGGAGACAGTCAACGAGTTGTTCATGCGGGTGACGCTGACCTTCGGCTATATGGAGCAGCCCAACATTCCGCGCGCGCTGGCGACCTGCCGCAAGCAAGGCTGGAAGTTTGACATCATGACGACATCCTTCTTCCTGTCGAGGCGCTCGCTCAAAGCCTCGCCCAATTCGGGCATGCCGGTGTGGCAGGACAAGCTGTTCATTGGCCTGGCACGCACGGCCGCCGATGCGACCGAATATTTCCAGATCCCGACCGGACGCGTCGTCGAGATAGGAACGCAAGTGACTATTTAGGGCATGCCGCGGTTGAGAAGAATCGGTGCTGTCAGATTGATTGAGCGGTAAGGAAAATCAGGTAGCAGCGCGCCCGGCACTGTAAGTTTCAGCGGCTTGATGCAGCGATAGCTGGCCGGGACGGCTGTCACGCTGTGGCGACACACGCGATTTTGTTCAGATTTGCATGGGGGCGTTACGCAGGTCTCGATGTTGAGCCGATGACAGCGCATTGCAGGGAAAGTGAGCAGGTCGGCAATCGGATCATGGATGGAAACGAACCGCTGAAGCTGGCGTGCCGACTTGAAGCGTTTCATGATCCTTTCGCGTCGTCGGGTCGGCTGGTGCGAATTTTCCGCTCGATTATTCAGGCCTGTGTGCGACCGGTGTTCGACGCCGGGCAAGAGGTCGCGCATGGCGGCATCATAGGATCGGAGCTTGTCGGTGATCATGATCCGTGGTGTCCGCCCTTGAGCTTTCAGCAACTTGCGCATCTGACGCTTTGCCGCCTTGGCATTTCGGCGGCTTTGTACCAGCACTTCGAGGACGAAGCCGTCCTGATCGACGGCACGCCAGAGCCACTGCTTCTTGCCACTGATAGCCACGACACATTCGTCGAGATGCCATTTGTCGCCCAGGCAGCCGGCTGATATTGATCTCCTGGGCGAAATGCCGTCCGAATTTCTCCGCGCAGCTTCGAACGGTCTGATGCGTGACGATGATGCCGCGGGCCGCCAGCATGTCCTCAACCATGCGCAGGCTGAGCGGAAAGCGAAAGTAGAGCCATACCGCGTGCGCAATGATCTCGGTGGAAAGCGGTGGCGACCATAGAGCGGACCACGAGCAACTTCTGACGTGGCCCAATGTAAGCACATCTTCATAAGCTGTCGGTTGACTTTACGGTGCCGCGCCAAGCGAGCAGCATCCGGCCGGCGGGGCCGACCCCGTCTCCCGGCCGTGAGCAGAACGGCATCACGCAGGGGCCGCTTCATCCTCGACGCGGCCAGCCTGCTTTGCCGTTACCGCCGCCGCCGAAAGCGCCAGGCGTTGCCGCCAGGCGCCGGTCCGCCGGCAGCGGTTCGTCTCCACCGATGATCCGATTGCCAACCAATTCCACTTTCCCCCATACCTGCGTAACGCCGCTATGCAAATCTGGACAAAATCGCGTATGTCGCCGCAGCATGACAGCCGTCCCGACCAGCTATCGCTGCATCAAGACGCTGATATCTTTACAGTGCCCGCACGCCTCTCGCGCGCCAACGGCCAGTCGGTGTCGCGAATTGAGGCGCGCTGAAGCCGTCCGGCTCAGCCGATCATGGCGCTTCGGTTGCCGGGTTCGAGGTCGTGGCCTCTGCCGCTGCGCGATTCTAGCAATTGCGCCTTGGAGAGCTCTGCTTCAGCCTCGGCGAGGCATGGCTCGGCTGCGGTTCTCTGCCGCAGAAGGTCCGATTGCGAATTCTTGACGTTGTCACGACGTAGGCGAGCGGCCTTGGCGAACGTCGGATAAGCGAAATGATTGACATCGGAGATGCCGCCCTTCGTTTCCTCGGCGTTTATCTGGAACTCCAGTTCTCGCGCCATGCGTTCGAAATCGGCAATCATGATGTCTAGCTGGTGCAACTGTCGTCGCTTCTCATTCACCTGAAATTGCTTCAGTCGGACCAGATTACCTCGTGGCTTCATGACTCGGTACTCCGGTACCCATTTCGTCCAATCAAACCGCTCTCTCCCCTTGACGTTAGGCCTACAGCGACTCTCACGTTTCTGCTGCGAGCGGAAACATATTTTCCAAAATCCTTGGCCGATGGCTATGAGTTCAATGCATCGACAAGCATGCGAGCGGGGGACTTAAGGGGCGGTAAAAAAAGGGGGAATAGGGCGATTTTCACAATGTCTGCATATGAACGCGTTGAGACCTGCGGCGGGCTTGACACACAAAGCAATCGTCAAGATTTGCGACATGGACGCCGGGGGGCATGAATACGCCCGCCGTCAGCTACACGCCCCCCGATTTCCGCCGCCTATTGTCGCCCACGCGCTCTGGCTTTATTTCCGGTTTCCGCTGAGCCTGCGCCTGGTTGAGGAAATGCTGCTGGAACGCGGCATCGTGGTTTCGTATGAGACAAGTCGCCGGTGGGGCATCTAAGTTCGGGCTGGACTGCGCTCGCTGCTTGCGCCGCAAGCCGCCGTGCCGGAATGATGTCTGGTACCTGAACGAAGTGGTCGTCACCATCGCCCGGCAAAAAGCTTTGGTTGTGGCGCGCCGTCGACCAGGATGGATATGTGCTGGACGAAATCGTGCAAAACCGCCGCAACACCAAGGCCGCCAAGCGCTTGCTGACGCGGCCGTTGAAGAAGCAGGGGCTCGCGCCGAAGCGCATGATCACCGACTAGCTGCGCTCGTATGGAGCGGCAAAGCGACAGGTGATGCCGGACGTCAAGCACCGGTCGCACAAGGGGTTGAACAACGGAGCGGAGAATTCCCATGTGCCGCCGCGAAAACGGGAGCGGATGATGCAGAGGTCCGATCGCCGGGAGGCCTGCAAAGCTTCGTCTCGACCTTGTCAGCCCTCCGCAACCTCTTCGTCCCGCCCCAAACGTTCTGCTCTCGCCATACATGTTCATCGCCTCAGCGCGATGGCGCTGGTGATATCACGACGCGTTTGTACCGCTCGACCTACGCCACAGGTGCCGACGCTGTGACGAGCTTCGTCGGTCGCGTGTCGAGTGACGGCACCGGGGACAATTATCGTCGACCGCAGTCCATTGCCTAGACCAAGGCGCTTCTCGGCGTCGGCACGATGGCAAATCGCAGCGTCACGATCTCGGCCGCTGCCCCTTCTGGCGGCGTGGACGGTGATTTCTGGGTGCAGCCGTAATGGCCCTTTACGTCAAAGCCTCCGGGGTCTGGGGGGCGGCTAGCGCCGTATGGGTGAAAATCTCAAGCCTCTGGACCAAGGCTCGACAGGTCTATGTGCGCAGCTCGGGCGTCTGGGAGAAAATGTTCCCGATAGATCTGGTCTTCAATGGCACTCACGAAGACTCGACTGCCACGACCGTTTACACCCACACCAGCATTCCGCTTCTTGTCGCGCCACACGCTAATCGTCGTGTCATCGTGACAACTGAGACCACTGACACCGAAAGTGCAGTGACCGTCAACAGTATGACGATTGGGGTGTGGCTGCCACCCTTCTCGCTCAGGTGGAAAGCATCTTCAATTCTGGTGTGGTCTATCTGTCAGTGTGGTCGGCCCTCGTGCCAACCGGTACGACGGCAACGATCGTGACCACGTATAGTGAGAGCGTGTTCCGTGACTACATGTCGGTCTATACGACCACCAATTGGGATGGTGTGGTGGGCACTGTTGCCTCTGACAACAATTCAACGGGTGGCCTGACAACGACCGTCAGCATTGGTGCCCTGGGCGCAGCGATCGCAATTGCGGGCAACGCCACCAAAGGGGCATCGGCACTGCGACATGGACCGGGCTGACCCAACAGTTCTCAAACACACCAGTCACGAATAGAAACCACAGCGGAGCAATGGCAATAGCTACCGCCGCCCAAGCTGCCCTCACCGTAACCTGTGCCTACAGCACTACTCCAGCACTTGTCGCACTGCTGGTGGTTCCGCGGTGCGCAACTCCTGACTCGCGACGGCGTCGGCGACATGCCTTACGGACTCGTATTGCCAGAGCTTGTAATCGTCGACAAACCAGCCAAGTCGGCTCTCGATCGCCGTAGCAAGCTCGTTATAGTCGAGGCTGTCGAGGCCGAGATCCCGCATTCTGGTTGTCATCGACACCTCTACTTTTTCGGCAACTAGAGCGTTGAGGGTTTTGAGAACCAGTTGTTCAATTTCAAGTAATGTCATCACTAATACAGCCTTTTACTTGCAGATTCAGGTAATGCAACCCTGATCGGGGCGCAACCCCCAAAACCAGGTGTGCCGTTGAAACATGTTCTTGTCATTGACGATGATGCCGCAATGCGGCGCCTCATCGCCGATGCATGCCCTGAAGGTAACCGCAGTCCACGATAGCAAGCAGTTTGACTATGTTCTTTCACGTGAGCCAGTCGATCTCGTGGTTGTTGACCTCAACCTAGGCCGGGAGGATGGACTTGCGATCGTCCGCAATCTGGCGACAAAATCGGATGTTCCTATCATAGTGAT
>NZ_AYXF01000036.1:0-3136 GCF_000502215.1 Mesorhizobium sp. L103C105A0
AGCGTGATCGCCATCACGATCCATTTGAATC
Organism: Mesorhizobium sp. L103C105A0; assembly: GCF_000502215.1. Lineage (NCBI taxonomy): Bacteria > Pseudomonadati > Pseudomonadota > Alphaproteobacteria > Hyphomicrobiales > Phyllobacteriaceae > Mesorhizobium > Mesorhizobium sp. L103C105A0. The sequence continues at coordinate 32 of NZ_AYXF01000036.1, forward strand.
GGCGAAAGCTGCCCGAGGCCCGCTTCGGGAAGATCTTCCTGCGCGCGGCATACATTGGCTGGCGCACCTTGGCGGAGTTGACCGCCTCAGCCTCGAGCCGTTCTACCTGCATATTGTCCAGCACTGGTTTCTCCCGTCGCGCAACTCGTGATTTCGCCGGGGTAAATGTCTTGGCTGGTGCAGCCAGGTCAGCGAAATGCAGCGTCGATCGGATTGTGCCGCCGACCGGATGGCGCCGCGTTGATGCAGGTCAATCGCCAGGTCCGCGCAAACAGATCGAGGCCCGGCAGAGCCGGGCCTCGTCGCTTGGACGGTGAAGAGCAGGGAATAGGGCCCCGTTCCTATTCCCCACCGCCAAGCGAATGCACGTAAACCGCAAGTTCCTTCACCCTGGTTTCGCCCAGGCGCGCGCCCCAAGCCGGCATCACGCCCTGTTTCGGTGCGGTTACCTGGGCGGCGATGGCGGCTTCGCCCGATCCGTAGAGCCAGATGGCGTCGGTCAGATCAGGAGCGCCGAGTTCCTTGTTGCCCTTTGCATTGTCGCCATGACAGGCCACGCAGTTTTCGGCAAAGACCTTGGCGCCGGGCGCCACCAACACCTGATCGCTGACGGTTTGGGACAGGCTGGCAATATAGGCGCTGACCTGTTTGATCTGATCGGCAGTGATGATGTCGCCAAAGGCCGGCATTTCGGACAGGCGCGTATCCGGATCGGTGGCGAAGCGAATGCCATGTGTAACCGTCTGCTGGATCTGGTCCGCCTTGCCGCCCCACAGCCAGTCGTCGTCGTTGAGGTTGGGGAAGCCCTTGGAGCCCTGGGCGCCGGAACCATGGCACTGCACGCAATTGAGCTTGAACGCGGCACCGCCGGCGGCGACGGCGAATTCGCGCAGCGTGTCGTCCGCCGCGATCTCCGAAACACTTTTCGCTTCTATCGCGGCGACATATTTGCCCTTGGCTGCTTCAGCCTTGGACAACTCGTTCCCGACATCGTTGCGACTGGAATAGCCGAGCACACCCTTGGTTGCCGTGTGCAGCAGAGGCCATGCCGGATAGGCGATCGTGTACCCGATCGCCCAGACTATGGTGATGTAGAACGTCCAGACCCACCAGCGCGGAAGCGGGTTGTTGAGCTCCCGANCTTTCAACGCGCATGCCGGGCGACGGCGAATTCGCGCAGCGTGTCGTCCGCCGCGATCTCCGAAACACTTTTCGCTTCTATCGCGGCGACATATTTGCCCTTGGCCGCTTCAGCCGCGGACAACTCGTTCCCGACATCGTTGCGGCTGGAGTAGCCGAGCACCCCCTTGGTTGCCGTGTGCAGCAGAGGCCATGCCGGATAGGCGATCGTGTACCCGATCGCCCAGACTATGGTGATGTAGAACGTCCAGACCCACCAGCGCGGAAGCGGGTTGTTGAGCTCCCGGATGCCGTCCCACTCATGACCCGTGGTTGAAACACCAGAGATTTCATCGATGTGCTCGTCGCTCATGATCACTCGTCCTCAAGGGGAATCCGGGCAGCTTCGTCGGCCAGCTTGCGGCTGCCGGGGCGCAGGGCAAAGATGATTGCGCCGACAAAAAACAGCGACATGGCGACCAGACCCCAGCTGTCAGCGAACTCCCGCATCAAATTGTAATCCATGGACAAACCTCCTCAGCGGTAGCCGGCGGCTTCGTCGTAGTTCTTGAAATCGACCAACGTGCCGAGCATCTGGAGATAGGCGACCAGCGCGTCCATCTCCGTCACCTGCTGCGGGTTGCCGTCGAAGTCACCGATCTTAGCCTTGGGGTAGCGGGCCTCGAGGCCGGATGGGTCGGCGTTGGGATCAGCCTGCGCCATCAAATCGGCATTGGCGTTGGCGATCATGTCGTCGGAGTAGGGGACGCCGACGCGCCTGTTGGCGACCAGATGCGTAGAGAAGTCCTTCACCGCGATCGGCTTGTCCTTCAGGAAGGCATAGCTCGGCATGATCGATTCCGGCACCACGGACCGTGGATCTGTCAGGTGATCCACGTGCCACAGGTTGGAATAGCGGTCGCCGACGCGGGCGAGATCAGGTCCGGTGCGCTTCGATCCCCACTGGAAGGGGTGGTCGTACATCGACTCGGCCGCCAGGCTGTAGTGGCCGTAGCGCTCGACCTCGTCGCGGAACGGGCGGATCATCTGGCTGTGGCAGAGGTAGCAGCCCTCGCGGACATAGATGTTTCGACCAGCAAGTTCGAGCGGCGAGTAAGGCCGCATGCCTTCCACCTTCTCGATCGTATTATCGAGATAGAAGAGCGGTGCGATCTCGACGATACCGCCCACGGTGACCACGAGAAGCGAACCGATAAGCAGAAGCGTGGCGTTCTTCTCGATCAGCGCGTGTTTGTCCATCAAGCCCATTGTCTGGCTCCTTATTCGGCAGGCTGCAGGACGGGCAGGGCGCCCGGCATAGGTTCTTCTTCGCGCTGGTAGCCGAGGATGGTCATGGCGATGTTCCAGGCCATGAGCAGGGCGCCGGCCAGATACATGGCGCCGCCGATGGCACGCATGATGTAGTAAGGATGCATGGCTGCCACGGTTTCGGCGAAGGAGTAGACCAGGAAGCCCTGTTCGTCGTATTCGCGCCACATCAGGCCCTGCATGATGCCGGACACCCACATCACCGCGGCGTAGACGACGATGCCGAGCGTCGCCAGCCAGAAATGCCAGGTGACGAGCCTGAGCGAATAGAGGCGTTCACGGTTCCAGAGTCTCGGCACCATGAAGTAGATTGCGCCAAACGAGATCATGCCGACCCAGCCGAGTGCGCCGGAATGGACGTGGCCAATGGTCCAGTCGGTATAATGCGACAGCGAGTTGACCGTCTTGATCGACATCATCGGGCCTTCGAAGGTCGACATGCCGTAGAAGGCGATGGCTATCACCATCATGCGGATGATGGGATCGGTGCGCAGCTTGTCCCAGGCGCCCGACAGCGTCATCAGGCCGTTGATCATGCCGCCCCATGACGGCATCCACAGCATGATCGAGAACACCATGCCGAGCGTCTGCGCCCAATCGGGCAGGGCGGTGTAGTGCAGGTGATGGGGCCCGGCCCAGATGTAGAGGAAGATGATT
>NZ_AYXF01000037.1:0-2739 GCF_000502215.1 Mesorhizobium sp. L103C105A0
GTGGTCTCCGGGAAATTTCGGATCGGCTTAAGCAACCAAATCCTACGTCATTTCAACGGGCTTGCGCCACATCCACCAACCCCCATGAATTTGGTTAGGTTGATGCTGCGTGCCGCCGCCGTGAGGCCGCGCTCGCTAAGCAGCGCGTCGAGAACGACGAGAAGATTCAGATCGAGCCCTTTGAAACGCATGTCTTAGCTATCCATAGCGTGGATGAATTTGATTGAAACAAACGATTTTACCAATTTTCCGGAATGTCGCATGGACCTGGCAGGACCTCACGTGCGCCGATCACTGCCTCTATCGCGTGGCGAGTCCCTTGAGAAGAGCCCGAAAGAGGAAATCTGTCGCGTGCGGTGGAGATTGTACTGGGAATGAGAGGCAGCGCTCCAAATCATGTCGAACTCTCCGACGAATGGCGACCGGTACATAGTTGATCGCAACTGGTCCGGAGCTATGAAACATCTCGATTACATATGAGGTGCCGAGTGAATACGCTGACAGCACCCACCGTCGCAGCGTTTAGCTGACGTTTGACGACGGTTCCTATCCATTTACACGCAGATTCTTGATGTGCTGGCGCAAAAGCGGGAGGCCGGCGACTTTTCTTCGTCATCGGGCTGACGCCGCAGAAGCCGGAACTCGTCCGGTTCCTATGGGCATTGGGCTTGGTCGGCGCACAGGCTCTATGAGGGGCAATTTTGGCAACGCGACGCGACTCGGGTTTTGAACGACGCCGAAAACGCAAGCTGGAAAGGAACAAGATGGCAGATCAACTCGCCAACGAAATAATCGCAATGATCAAGAAGCGCGCCGCGTCAGAGGGCGGCATAGCGCCTGCCACGGGCGGCGAAATAACGGCTGCCACGGGACTGACTTCGCTCGGTATCGATTCACTGGGATTGGCGGACGTTCTCTGGGACCTGGAGCAGGCCTACGGCATCGAGATCGAGATGAATACGGCCGAGGCATGGTCGGATCTCCAGAATGTTGGGGGCATGGTGGAAGCCGTGCGCAGCTTGCTCCCTACGGGGGTGTGAATGGACAGGCGCGTCGTGATTACTGGGATTGGCGGGATTTGCGGGCTTGGAACCAACGCCGCCGCCATTTGGACAGAGATGCGAGAAGGCCGCTCCGCCATCGGCCCAATCGTCAACTCCGAGTTCCATGAATTGAGGGTCAGGATCGGTGCCGAGATCAAGGCCCTGCCGGAGCATGACATCGACAGCAAGCAACTCATCTCCATGGACCGCTTCAGCCTGCTCGCTGTGCTTGCGGCGCGCGAAGCCATGCGTCAGGCCGGACTTTCCTCCAAAGAGGGAAATAGCTATCGCTTCGGTGCGACGGTGGGCGTTGGCGGCTGCGGGTGGGATGCGATCGAGCAAACCTACCGCGCCATCCTTCTGGGCGGTAAGCGTGCCGCTCTCTTGACTGTACCCAAGGCAATGCCGGGTGCCGCTGCCGGCCAGGTCAGCATGAGTCTCGGCCTGCGCGGGCCGGTCTTCGGCGTCACGTCCGCCTGTTCCTCGGCAAACCATGCGATTGCCTGCGCGGTGGACCAGATCAGGCTCGGCCGGGCCGACGTGATGCTTGCCGGCGGCAGCGAAGCGCCGCTCATATGGGGTGTGCTGAAGGCATGGGAAGCGATCCGCGTGCTTTCGCCCGATACTTGCCGGCCATTCTCGGCCGATCGCCAGGGCCTGTCGCTTGGTGAAGGCGCCGGCATGGCGGTGCTGGAAAGCTACGAGCATGCCTTGGCTCGGGGCGCCACCATCCTTGCCGAAATTGCCGGTGTCGGCCTTTCCGCCGATGCGTCCGGCATCGTCGCGCCGACTGTCGAGGGGCCGGAGGCAGCAATGCGGGCCTGCCTTGCCGATGCCAGGCTGGACGCCGAGGATGTCGACTATCTCAACGCGCACGGCACCGGCACCAAGGCCAACGACCAGATCGAGACGGCGGCGATCAAGCGCGTCTTCGGTCAGCACGCCTTCTCAATGTCCATTTCTTCTACCAAGTCCATGCACGCGCATTGCCTCGGCGCGTCCGGCGCGCTCGAGTTGATCGCCTGCGTGATGGCTATCCGCGAGAGCGTCGTCCCGCCGACTGCCAATTATCGTGAGCTGGACCCCGATTGCGATCTCGACGTCACGCCCAATGTGGCACGCGAGCGCAAGGTGCGCGTGGCACTGAGCAACTCCTTCGCCTTTGGCGGCACGAACGCGGTTCTGGCGTTCAGGCAGGTGTAGAAGCCATGAAAGATGCTTCCGGCAACATTATCTCTCGCATCCAGATGCTTGCCGGATAACCTTGTGAAGGGCGGGTCATTGACCGCCTCGGCGAATGCGGGAAGTGGCAGCGGAAGATCGAGGATCCGGGGGTATCGTCTTTGCGAAATTCTTAACTGTTGAACCGGCTTGGACGTACCGCCGCCCCGTAAAAGGTAAGCGAGGCCATGCGGGCTCGGCTTGAGGGTCTGAAGCTGTACACGACAATGTCTGGAAGCCGCAGGGTCGGCTCTGCGCCCGTTATAGTCGCCTGAGTGCTGCCGGCCCGGCCGCGCCGCGGGCGCCGTCAATGAGCTCCTTGGACATGCGGACCTTGCCTCTCTTGGCCGACGCTTCGAAGCGTGCTGTCGTGCTGGCCTCCAGATCCGCCACATGCTTGCGCAGGGTCGTGGTGGGCGCGAGGCCAAAGATGAAGTCGACGCGCAGCACCAGTCGATGACCTGGGTTGCAATAA
>NZ_AYXF01000038.1:0-2474 GCF_000502215.1 Mesorhizobium sp. L103C105A0
CTACTTTGTTGCAGTGGCCGTGCCGCTGAGGAGAACATGCACAGTGCCTCTATCAAATGAACTGCGCGACGTACCTTTAGAATTCCAATGCCCCTCCTGTTCACGCCCTATGGTGAGAAGGGGATCCTGGCTGAAAACGATTGCCGGTTTCAAATGCGATAGCTGCAGGTCCAGAGTGCGGCTCGGCTACGAAGAGAAGCTGGCCATATTCGACCGGCACCTTAAGCGAGGCGCGCCGGATCTGGGCCGACGACCAATGGAGTGCGATCCCGGCAACGGTTCCTGAGAGTGTGTCGGCAATTCAAGCNCAATTCAAGCTCCAACTGCTTGCGGTCTGCCGCAAGTCCAAGCTTTCATCTGGTCGCAGGGTCAGGCGGCTCTTCCGTCCGTACGGAACCGATGATGGCGAGAGGTTTCGATGCGGTCGGAGCACCGAGCAGGTCTACACGTTTTTCGTAGCGACCACCAATCTCTAGCTGACCACTTCAACGCTTTGACGAGGTGCGAGCAACTTGATTTTTAATAGTCTTTTTCGGGCCAACATGCGCGCCGCCTCTGCGATGCGGCCTCCGTAAGCATCGGCGACGAATGATAGCGTCGACAGGTCAATAATGAGGTCACCGACGTCGCCCGCCAAGACATTGGACCCGGGCCCAAATTGATGCACCAGCGCCCGCACTTCCTTAAGTGCCGTCGAGGCTTCACCCGCATCCAGCAGCGCCTCGATGTGATCGAAAATCTGCATCCCGACCCTCCCGCTTGCGCCTCACACGCTGAGCCCCCTCGAATGGAAAGGAAAACGATGGCAATATCGCGCGAAAAGAAAGCGCCTGCCAAGGTGCTCGCGGACGAGGCGGCCCGCGACATCGTATCGCATCGCCGCAGGGAGGCGGTGCTGAAGGATATCGTAGCACTTGCCGACCGCTTGGCGTCGCGAGCGTTTCTCGAAAGGGTTGCGGCAGAGCGGCGATCGCCGCCTCCAGGGCCGCCACGTCTGCCTTGGCGATCAGGCTCGCCTCCGGGCTTTCGCTCTCAATCAGATCGACTGCGTGAGCGGCGCTCACCTCGTCGAGATCACCGAGGTCGCCCACCGAGACGATGCTGCGCGGTCGATTNATCGACTGCGTGAGCGGCGCTCACCTCGTCGAGATCACCGAGGTCGCCCACCGAGACGATGCTGCGCGGTCGATTGCGCGCCAGCCATGTGTAGCACGAGTTGCCAACGATGGTGAGCAGCCAGGCACGTGCATTGCCGCCTGCATAGCTTGCGATGTTGGCGTGTGCCTTCACGCAGGCGTCCTGCACGACATCCTCGGCGTCGGTGGCATTGCCGGTCAGCCAGCGGGCCAGCGAAAGCGCGTCGGNCGCAGGCGTCCTGCACGACATCCTCGGCGTCGGTGGCATTGCCGGTCAGCCAGCGGGCCAGCGAAAGCGCGTCGGCGAGATGGGGCATTACCACTTCGCCGAAGCGGTCGGCCTGCGCATTGCTGCTCAGCATCGGTACACCGTCACATGCGCCTCGCCTGGAGCTCGTGTCCTCATTTGGCGAGAATGGTTCTGCCTTGCGATGGAACCCAGCGCAAACATCCCGGGTCGCCAACTGCGTTGAATGTGAGGGCAAACGTCGCATCGATGTCAATCACACACTGGACCGCAAACATGCATCCAGATGGATGCTTCTCGAGCACAAGCATTGCCGAATTCACGACCCATTTCGCATCCGCGGCACCTGAGCTTNCTTCTCGAGCACAAGCATTGCCGAATTCACGACCCATTTCGCATCCGCGGCACCTGAGCTTTCCCGATCCCGACCGCGGCAGCACCTTCGGCAGACAGGTGAGCCAGCCGGCCGCAGGCGGCCGACCTATCGCCTTCCAGAGGTCCTGGAACGTGTCGACCGATACCGTCGTGCTCGGCAATGTGTGGGTTTGCAGTGCGGCGTTCCTCCAAGGTCAATCAGCAGCGTATGCATGGAAGACCAGGGCGGGCGGCGTTTTATTCCCGGACAGCGAAAAAAGATGACTGGAGGCCATGCGACAGACGGCACCAGCGGCGCACAGATTGTCCATCTGGCGTTAGCCGAGAGGGAAGGGAACTCGCAGCTAACCTTCTCCAAGTTCGGAAGGCAATTCCAGAGTCTCGGCATTACTCCTAGCGAGGGCGTTCAGGCACTTGTCGCCCGGCTAACGCGAAGTTCTGACACCGATCACCGACCGACTTCAGCGCCGAAATTGCTACCAAGCCAAAGCCAAAGCGATGTCGGGGCCTTCAAGGCCTCTTCTTATTTCGGCCAAGCCGGCCCGGAGCCCGCATTCAGTCACATCCCTTGGACTTGGGTGCAGAGCTGCTGCATCGAAGCCATTTGAGCAGCCGAGTTCGCGCCCGAACCCGTGCTGGTGCTGGCGGTCGTATCGCCAGCTGTATTCGAGGATCCCGACGTGCCGGTGGTTGTACCCGAACCAGTGCTGTTGCTG
>NZ_AYXF01000039.1:0-3664 GCF_000502215.1 Mesorhizobium sp. L103C105A0
ATCAAGCCTTCCAACAGTACCAGCCTGATCAATTACGGCGAGAGCTACCGGTCCGGAGATCGCATCAGCCCCTCTGTCGTCAAGAGAGCTGTTCTGCTTGACCCCAGCCATGGAGCTCAACGCCCCGCGTCGGAGCGCTCCCTGCTTCTGAAGGAAGCCATTAGGTCCGCTCGGGCTTGATCGGAGGCTTGGCTGATGGACGTCGTGGTTGCTTCGCTCAGTTGCCGCCCCATGGCGCGGCTTTGCGGATTATCAGTCCTCTGCCTCTTCGCCGGTCTCAACAGCGCTGTGTAATGTTCATTGTTTATGATGACGCCCCCGCTGTTCACGAGGTTGCTCCTGTCAAGTGTACTCGTCAGTCCGTCCTGGGCCTCACGCTTCTTGCCCAAGTGCCGTTCAAACGGCGCTGGCGCGACTTGTTGAGCTCGAGAGATGGGTCCCTGCTCTCCTGCGTGGCCATGAGCTTGTGCCGCGGTCTGCGCAGCGTCCCCAATGGCACGAGCCTCCATGCCGACTGCGTCTTCCGGACGAGCAGCAAGGGCAATTTCGCGCCCGAGNGCGTCCCCAATGGCACGAGCCTCCATGCCGACTGCGTCTTCCGGACGAGCAGCAAGGGCAATTTCGCGCCCGAGTGCGAACTTCCGGACATGAGTTAGTGCACTGATGTCAGCGGTTTTCATATAGCGCTTGGCATCTTCATCCAGCGACCGCTCGTGAAGCCGATCCGCAATCCCCGGCTTTTTGTTTTCAACCAGGCATTGACTGAAACGTCTAAGAGCAGACCCATAGACCTCAACGGTACGGGGTTTCGGCCCGGTCGGCGCTGCCTCGTACGCTTTGATGAGAGCCGCTGTGTACTCTCTGATGAGCACGGCGTCGGCAGGGTGGGGATTCAGGGCAGGGCGGCCCACCACTGGCGCTCCGCCCGCCCACGTCTTGAGACGACCCAGTGACCCAGCCACGGCCGAGGGGCCGCCACCCCAGATCTCGTACTCCTTGCGATCCCGATCCAGCGACGAATCGTGAAGCCGATCCGCAATCCCCGGCTTGTTATTTTCAACGAGCCAATGACCAAAGCCGAAAAGAATATCTACATGGCGCTTGACCGTGATCTCCCCGACCTTACCGGCATAGAGTGCTGACCTCAGCCCTTCGACAAGGGTCGCATCGTTGGAATAAAGAGGACCCTTGTCGGGACCGGAGACCACTTTTGGGCGATCTGGCTGCACCGCCGCCGGCACAGAACGAGCATGGTCACGCAACTCGGACGGTGCGGGGGGATTCAGATCAACCACTGACGAATCCGGCGCATGATGATGGCGCGCCGTTGAGTGACCCGGCTGCAGCACCGAGGCACCCAGCATCGACCCACTGCCTCCGGCATACGGCGCCGCGGCGTGTTCTTGTCCGCTCCCTTGCATCATGGGCTGCGCTTCCCATGGCAATGCACCCACTTGATGGGTGGGGGCCTGCATCAGCACGCGAGCGCCTGAATTGCCGATCTCGCTCAGCTGCGGCTCAGTGGCAACGTCCTGCAGACGACTGTTCAGGGGCCTTTGCCTCTTCGCTGGTCTCAACTCCGCTGTATCATGCTCACGGTTGATGAGGACCTCCTCGCTTGATAGCTGGTTGCTCCTGTCTTGTGCAGCGATCCGCTCGTCCGGCGCGCGCTGGTCGCCGTCGCGCCAGATCAGGGGACGAAAGGACCCTGCGGGATCCGAGGCTTGGTGATGGGCCCCAGTTGGCACGAAAGACGATGCCAGAACAGCGTCGTCTTCATTAGCTTTCCCAGGGGGGAGATACTCTGGCCAACTGTATTCCTCCTGCGGCCCGCTGCGCTGCGCAGCGGCGTCCCCCTTGCTCTCAAGACTTTGAAATTTAAATGGGTCCCCGGGAGCAACGTCTGGCGCTGACTGGCCGAGCCGCTTTATCTGCTGGTGAAACGTCCCAACGGGGCTTTCCTTAACCGCGTCTCGGGCCTGTCGGTCCATGAGTTCAAAGTTCGTAAGATTATTTGCCGTTCCGAATGTATTGTCACCCCTGAGGCGGGTTTGTAGTGCCTGCCGATTGACGACGAGGTTGTTGAGGTTCAGGTTATCTGGCTGCGATTGCAATCGCCCAACCAGCGCCCGCGTGCCGTCCACCACGTAGACTCCGCAATCCACCACGTTGCTCTGCTGGGCGATGCGGGATACGCCCACGCGGGTCTCCAGGCTGGCGCCCAGATTTTCTGCGAGCTCTTTTGCAAGCGTGTCATTGCATCCGTTGTAGGAGTCATAATGATAGGCAACCGGCCGTTCCCGGTCGCTGCGATCAACGAACAGCAGCGACCAATGGGTGCCGCGCTCCGCAAGAGTCTTACCGCCATCGCTCACTGGCACGAACAGGAAGTCGGCTGTGTCGTTACCGTTCTGATGGACGATGCGCTGGAATGCGCTTAGCATGACGCTCTCGGAGCCCAAGCGCAGATGATAATTGGCTACGAGGGGATCCACGAACCGCGTCCGGGCGGCGAGATCTGGATTGTTCCCCTGCAACTCCTGCTCCAGGAGTTGGTAATCCCTCTGGATATGTTCGTCGCCTAGCCATTCCAATGCGCCGAGCACCCGCCCGTCTTTAGCTTTCCCAGGGGGCCTCTCTGGCCGACCCAATGCCTCCTGCGTCCCGCTGCGCTGCGCAGCGGCGTCCCCAATGGCACGAGCCTCCATGCCGACTGCGTCTTCCGGACGAGCAGCAAGGGCAATTTCGCGCCCGNGGCGTCCCCAATGGCACGAGCCTCCATGCCGACTGCGTCTTCCGGACGAGCAGCAAGGGCAATTTCGCGCCCGGGTGCGAACTTCCGGAGATGAGCTAGTGCACTGATCCTCCGGTTACCACCGGAGTTCACATAGCGCTTGGCATCTTCATCCAGCGACCCCTCGTGAAGCCGATCCGCAATCCCCGGCTTTTTGTTTTCATGCAGATATTCACTGAAACGTATAAGAGTAGATCCATAGACCTGAATGGTACCGCGATTCGGCCCGGTCGCAGGCGCTTCTTTGTACTCTTTGATGAGAGCCGCTGTGTAATCTCTGATGAGCGCGGCGTCGGCAGGGTAGGGATTCCGGACAGGGCGGTCGACCACTGGCGCTCCGCCCGCCAACGTCTTGAGACGACCCAGTGCTCTAGCCACAATCGAGGGGCCACCCCTGCTCTCGTACTCCGAGGGGCCACCCCTGCTCTCGTACTCCTTGCGATCCTGATCCAGCGACGATTCGTCAAGCCGAGCAGCAAATCCCGGCCTGTTATTGTCAAAGAGCCAACGACCAAAGCCGAGAAGAGAATTTACATGGCGCTTGACCGTGCTCTCCTTGACCTTACCCGCGTAAGCTGACCTCAGCCCTTCGACAACGGTCGCATCGTTGGAATAGAGGGGACCCTTGTCGCGACCGGAGACCCCTATTGGAGGATCTGGCTGCACCGCCGCCGGCACAGAACGAGCATGTTCACGCAACTCGGACGGTGCGGGGGGATTCAGATCAACCACTGACGAATCCGGCGCATGATGATGGCGCGCCGTTGAGTGACCCGGCTGCAGCACCGAGGCACCTAGCATCGACCCACTGCCTCCGGCGTACGGCGCCGCGGCGTGTTCTTGTCCGCTCCCTTGCATCATGGGCTGCGC
>NZ_AYXF01000040.1:0-1384 GCF_000502215.1 Mesorhizobium sp. L103C105A0
GTTTGCCGTCCAGCACGAGATGAGCGGCGAGATCGCCAAGGCGCTTGGCATGCAACCTTCGGCAGCGGAAAGCGAACGCATGGCGCGGCCGCCGACCGAAAACCTCGAAGCCTACGACTTCTATCTTCGTGCCGAGCAGACAGCACGGACCGGTCGGCGCGACGGCCTGCGGGAGGCGCTCACGCTCTACGACAAGGCCGAGCAGCTCGACCCCGCTTTTGCGGAAGCCTTCGCGGCGGATGCAAGCACGACGGTGTATATCTGGCGTGAATCGTTCAATGACATCATGCAGAGCGCGCCAGCACGAAAGAGAGCATATGAGAAGGCGAGCCGAGCTTTGCAACTCGACCCTGACCTTTCGTCGCCCTATGCTATTCTTGGGATCATGCAGGTCGTGGATCGCCGCTACGAGGAAGCCATCGCTTCGGTCGAGCGAGCCGTCGCACTCGGCCCCGGCGATGCTGAGACGCAAATAGCCCTGGGATACGTGCAACTGTTCGCCGGCAGTCATGCTGAGGCTGCCGAAGCGGTCGAGACGGCGCTCAGGCTCGATCCCAACCTTTCACCTGTAAACCGGCAAATTGCCGGTCTGGTCTTTCTAATTCAAGGGAGCAACGACAGGGCGATCGAGGCCCTCGAACGCACCCGCGACGATGCGCCGTCAGTCGGAGATTTCACGATCACGCTTGGTGCCGCCTACGCCCGCGCCGGCCGCCTGCAGGATGCCAGGGCGGCAGTGGCCGAGGGGCTAGGTGCCATGTCCACACCAGGTTTCGATTCATTGTCCGCATACCGACTCAACGGTGCCCAATATCGTAACCCGCAGGATTTGGCTCTCATCGTCGACGCGTTGCAGCAGGCGGGCTTGCCCGAATGGCCGTTCGGTTTCACCGGCGATGAGCACAACCGCTTGAAGGGCAAGGAGATCGCCTCGCTGGTGCTGGGCCATACTCTGCAGGGTCAGCTTGAGCCCGGTCTCCAACCAGCCTTCCTCCAGATCGGGAGCGACGGCAAGGCAGCCTTCCGCTCCACGACGCGGCTGGTCACCGAGACCGTCCGTGTCGATGGCGACTTATTGTGCGAGCTGAGCGAGAATATGTTCGGGCGCCCCGACTGTGGACCCGTCTATAAACGCCGCGACGATGGAGGCGGCGGCTATTCCTTCGTCAACTCAAGCAAGGTGTTTCACTTTACGGTTGTTCAGTAGAAGCACACGCGCGTCATAACGGACGCACACACTCGCGTCCGATGCGGGACTAGAATAGGCTGCGCGAAGCCGCTTGATCGACCAAGGAGGGCGCAGGCAGGTATGGAGCGAAGGCTTACCGCGATCCTTGCTGCCGACGTGGTCGGCTACAGCACGCTCATGGGCGAGGATGAGGTC
>NZ_AYXF01000041.1:0-1244 GCF_000502215.1 Mesorhizobium sp. L103C105A0
GCGATTCGTGTGTCATCGCAGTGTAGAATCACACCCGATTCCGCAGGGCAATACCTATCTTAGCGCCTATGCCCACTTGGGGGGAGATTGGCTTCACTGCAGATGCGGTTTCTTCAAAAAGCTGTTTCGGTCGGCGGATTTCACTCGCAGCCAAGTCTCACGACCGTCACGCACGACCCTGAGAGGAATCTCCGAACCCGCCGGATTCTGCCATAGCTTGCGGTAGAAATCGGCGAGACCGTCGACCTCGCCATCGCGCACGTCGGAGATGATGTCGCCCTGGCGCAGGCCGGCCTTGGCGGCGGGGCCGCCTTCGGCGACGCTCATCACCACGACCGCACCGTTGCTCTCGGCCGAGAAGGCGCCGAGCCATGGGCGCGGCGGCTTCGCCACCTGGCCGCGCGTCAGCAGATCGTCGAGGATCGGGGTCAGAAGGTTGATCGGCACGACCATGTTGATGTCGGCGACCTCGCCGTTGCGGCTCATCTGCAAAAGCAGCGAACCGATGCCGAGCAGGCTGCCATCCTGGCCGATGAGCGCCGCGCCGCCCCAGGACGGGTGCGCCGGGGCAATGAAGATCGCCTCGTCAAGCAGATATTCCCAATAGCCGGCGAATTCCTGCTTGGTGACGATGTGTGCCTTGACCGAGCGGCCGGTTCCGTCGGCAAACACCACGGGGTCGCCGATCTTGGCCTTCGAGGCGTCGCCCAGCGCCACCGCCGGCAGGCCGAGCGGCGCCAGCGCCTGCACCAGGCCGAAGCCTGTCTCCTGGTCATAGGCCAGCGCATGCGCCGGCACGACGCGGCCGTCCTGGTCGGTCAGCCAGACCTCCTCGGCCTCGGTGATGAGATAGCCTATGGTGAGCACCAGCCCGTCGCCGCGGATGACGACGCCGCTGCCTTCCCGGCGCGTGCCCAGGGCATTGGCCGTGAAGGCATCGTCGGGAACCATGGCGCGCACGCCAACGACGGAGCGCAAGAGCGGGGAAACGGGATCGATCGGCATGCTTTCATCCTGGCAGATATGCGTGGGCAGTATCCTCTATAGGTATGCCGCGCTGCACAGGGCGCAAGGGCTTAGGCAACAAGGCAATCATTTCAGAGGCTGGCGCTGCTCCTCGTCCGCCTGCCGGCACCTTCTCCCCGTATAGCGACGGGGAGAAGGGAGATGTGTCCGAACCGGATAGATAGGTAACAGAATGGACCGATAGCATGGGTGACAGTTTTCTTGTCCGCCGGAGGACC
>NZ_AYXF01000042.1:0-1534 GCF_000502215.1 Mesorhizobium sp. L103C105A0
GCACCCAGGTCCACATCGCCAGAACGATGGTGAAGGCCACCGCAAGCGACGCCCAGCCGCCCTCGAACACCTTCACGATGTTGGAGGCGAAGAAGCCGATGTCGATGAAGCCGAACACCGCCGTCATGGCGACCGCCACCCACAGCCGCCATTTCCAGATGCGCGTCATGACGACGAACAGCAGCACCGTCGTCACCAGCATGTTGCCGGTCACCGAGATGCCATAGGCGGAGGCCAGCTTGCTCGATTCGCCGAAACCGACGACCAGCAACATCACCGCCAACGCCAGCAAAACATTGACGCGGGGCATGTAGATCTGGCCCGACTGCCGTTCCGACGTGTGCAGGATTTCGAGGCGCGGCAGCATATTGAGCTGCANGTCGCCGCGGTTGCCAATACCACCATCGGGATCAGCGTCCAGCCTTCGTTCATCTCGAAGAATGGATGGCCGACGTGACCGTTCTTCGCCAGCACGAAAGCGCCCTGCCCGGCATAGTTTAGCAGTAGGCAGGGAAACACGATGGCCAGCCAGGCGAGCACGATGGGCTTGCGGCCGAAATGGCCGAGATCGGCATAAAGCGCTTCGGCGCCGGTGACGGCGAGGAAGATGGCGCCGATGGTGACGAAGGCGACATCGGGCGAATTGATCAGGAAGGCGACGATGTAGTGCGGGCTGACCGCCCACAGGATTTCGGGATCGGCGATGATGTGGTTCAAGCCCGAAAGACCGATAGCCAGGAACCAGACCGCCGTGATCGGGCCAAAGATCAGCGCCACACCGCCGGTCCCGAAGCGCTGCACCGAAAACAGGATCGCCAGGATGACCAGCGTCAGCGGCACGACGTAGGGCTGGAAGGTCGGGGTAACGACATTCATGCCTTCAACCGCCGAAAGCACCGAGATTGCCGGCGTGATGACGGCGTCACCGAAGAACAATGACGCGCCGACAACACCGATGGCCAGGATGATCGCCGAGCGGGTCGGGAAACTGCCGCGCGCCAGCGCCATCAGCGACAGCACGCCGCCCTCGCCTCGGTTGTCGGCTCTGAGCACGAACATGATGTATTTGATGGTGACGATAATCGTCAACGACCAGATGATCAGCGACAGCACGCCCAGAATATCGCCGCGCTCGGCGATTTCGCCGCCGGAGGACGCAACAAGCGCTTCCCGGAAGGCGTAGATCGGGCTGGTGCCGATGTCGCCATAGACCACACCGAGCGCGCCCAGCATCAGAACTTTGGTGCTGTGCTGTTCGATTTCGGGATGGCTCGATTGTTCGACGGGTTCTGCCTCAATACCAGCATTGGTAAGGGCCATGGACGACACTCCGATAAGCGCGCGGTGCTCTACGCTTGCTGCGATGCAATATCAAGTGCCGTGACGGTAGGGCTACCATGTTCCCAGCGCAGGGCTTGCCCCGCAATGACCGGTGCGTGGCGTCAAAGGCTGCCGGAAACCTCAGATCGCCACCTGCGTGCCGATCTCGACCACACGTCCGGTCGGGATCTGGAAATACTCCGTCGCATCGGCC
>NZ_AYXF01000043.1:0-995 GCF_000502215.1 Mesorhizobium sp. L103C105A0
CCGGGCCGACGCCCTTCTGAATTCAATTATCGCCGGCGTCGCGGCGAACAGACGAAACCGCTGTTTAGTCTGGTCATTCCTGCCTTGGTGATCTCGCCTCTACATATTCCAATCCTAGACGCTAGGCCAGCAGCGGCCACTCGCGGCTGTCCATCAACAATCCCAAACATCAGGTCGCGGTTATATACAAAAAAGCCGGCCACCTTTCAGCAGCCGGCCAGTGCAAACAAGGAAGGGAACGTTGCACTGATGGGGCAGTGCACCGTCCGAAGCGTTTCCAGGCGACAATGTTCCANCGGCTGTCCATCAACAATCCCAAACATCAGGTCGCGGTTATATACAAAAAAGCCGGCCACCTTTCGGCAGCCGGCCAGTGCAAACAAGGAAGGGAACGTTGCACTGATGGGGCAGTGCACCGTCCGAAGCGTTTCCAGGCGACAATGTTCCCCCGATGAGAGAACAAAGAAGGCTTCACCGCCAGCGCACATTCCCCTTAGCCGCGCTGTATTGCCATCGGCTAGTCTCTAAAGGCCTTTAACCAGCCACGGATCGGTGTCGTATCCGAGGCGCGGCTTTTCCGGCGTTCCATCGGCCGGCAATTTGGCGGTTCCGGTCGGCCTGCAGTCCAGTTCGAGCACCTGCTTCTTGGCAGAGTGCTTCGTAGAGCAAAGGTCCGTGGCGTCACTCACCACCACCTTCTTCTCCTTGGCTATAGCGACACCAGTCCCAGCGATCACGATCGCCGCACAAAACGCAGCAACTCTCATCATACTTCCCCACCGTTGCGCCTCCGCAAAAGGCTGAGCATGACGTTACGGCACTTTTAAATTAGCGCAAGCGAATATTAGCTGCCTAGTCCCTTCACATCGGCTCTGGTCGCCTCCCCTTGCTGCCGGCGCCTTGCGATACCGGCAGCGCGATATGCTAGGATGGGCGCATGCCTGCTCATGACCGGGCGGCCGCTGTTAATGACTTGAGCTTGACATGGCAGAAGG
>NZ_AYXF01000044.1:0-741 GCF_000502215.1 Mesorhizobium sp. L103C105A0
GCGAGAGATAGCCGCGGTCGAACTGCATGCCTTCGACGACTTCCAGCTCGGTCTCGGCGGTCTTGGCTTCTTCAACCGTGATGACGCCTTCATTGCCGACCTTCTGCATCGCTTCGGCGATCATCTTGCCGACCGACTCGTCGCCATTGCCGGCGATCGTGCCGACCTGGGCAACTTCCTCGGAGGTCTTGATCTTCTTGGCAGCGTTGCCGAGAGCCGCGACGACTTCGGTCACGGCCAGGTCGATGCCGCGCTTCAGGTCCATCGGGTTCATGCCGGCGGCAACCGCCTTGTTACCTTCCTGGACGATCGACTGCGCCAGAACGGTCGCGGTCGTGGTGCCATCACCGGCGATGTCGTTGGTCTTCGAAGCAACTTCGCGGATCATCTGCGCGCCCATGTTTTCGAACTTGTCGGAAAGTTCGATTTCCTTGGCGACGGTGACGCCGTCCTTGGTGATGCGCGGTGCGCCGAACGACTTATCGATGACGACGTTGCGGCCCTTGGGACCGAGGGTCACCTTCACCGCGTCGGCGAGGATGTTGATGCCGTGAAGCATGCGCTCGCGCGCGTCGCGGGAGAATTTTACGTCTTTGGCAGCCATTTTTTAGCTCCTGGCAGGGGCTTGCGATCAAGCCCGAAATTCAGTTGACGGTGAGGCCGATAATCAGCCGATGATGCCCATAATGTCGGATTCCTTCATGATCAGAAGGTCTTCGCCATTGAGCTTGACTTCGGTGC
>NZ_AYXF01000045.1:0-412 GCF_000502215.1 Mesorhizobium sp. L103C105A0
GTGCAAACAAGGAAGGGAACGTTGCACTGATGGGGCAGTGCACCGTCCGAAGCGTTTCCAGGCGACAATGTTCCACCGATGAGAGAACAAAGAAGGCTTCACCGCCAGCGCACATTCCCCTTAGCCGCGCTGTATTGCCATCGGCTAGTCTCTAAAGGCCTTTAACCAGCCACGGATTGGTGTCGTATCCGAGGCGCGGCTTTTCCGGCGTTCCATCGGCCGGCAATTTGGCGGTTCCGGTCGGCCTGCAGTCCAGCTCGAGCACCTGCTTCTTGGCCGACTGCTTCGTAGAGCAAAGGTCCGTGGCGTCACTCACCACCACCTTCTTCTCCTTGGCAACAGCGACACCAGTCCCAGCGATCACGATCGCCGCACAAAACGCAGCAACTCTCATCATACTTCCCCACCGTTG
>NZ_AYXF01000046.1:0-412 GCF_000502215.1 Mesorhizobium sp. L103C105A0
TTCAAGCAGAAGACGGCATACGATATTGGTCAGTGACTGGAGTTCGTCGAAGCGATAGTTGATCCACATATCCACCGGACCGATGACTGGCATTGCTTTCAGTAGTGCAACTGCTCCTTCTTTTGACAAAACATAGCCCGATAGGAACCAAAGCCCGCGCACCGGCCTGAACAGGGCGTCGCAAACATCAGCACGTTCCGCTGTTCCGCCAGCATCAGAGTAGGAGAGATATAGGAGACGTGGTCCACCTTCGATCCGGCAGCGCTGCAGTGCAGCCTGCCAACCGCTATCCACGGCCGCCGCAGCTCCCCGGCGAAACCAGATGTCATCTTCAAGTACCAACACGAACTTGTGGGGGCCCTTTGCGATGCTCTTCCAGACCTCTATGTGCGACCGCGCGACCGCAGTTTCC
>NZ_AYXF01000048.1:0-373 GCF_000502215.1 Mesorhizobium sp. L103C105A0
GACAAAGGGACCTTTTCCTGGGACTGGCAGATTCCAGACCCGGTCACTGAGAACCACCCCCGAGCGCCTTTGAGCTTCCACACGCCGGGGCAGCTCGCCGGCAGCCCGTTTGCCACTCCCGGTCAAGCCGCTATCAAATTCAACAGCTTCTGGACCATACAGATCGAGACGGCTGGTCGCTCTTCGCGACGCATCCGGTCAATCGCGAGGATCTTCCCTTCAGGCTGGTGACTGGCCTGGTGGATTCCGACCGGTTCAGCGATGGGGGCATCAATTTCCCGGCGATCTGGACGGAGCCCGGATTCTCTGGCGTGCTCAGGAAAGGAACTCCAGTCACGCCAATATCTCGTATGCCGTCTTCTGCTTGAAAAAA